>CAWKBM010000010.1:0-57452 GCA_963847855.1 uncultured Acidimicrobiales bacterium | reverse complement strand
CTCGAGCTCGGCGGCGATCTCGCCCGGGGGAGCGTCCGCCTGCAGAAGAAGGACCACCTCCGCGGCGACGTCGGCCATCACGAGGGCATCGGCGTGCTGCTCGTCGTCGAGGGATCCGGGTCGGTCGGAATAGACGTTCAGCGCGCCGAGCCGCACGGCGCCGACTCGAAGGGGAAACCCGAAGACGGCGCGCACTCCTGCTTCCAGAGCGGGCCCGGCGAACGCGAGCCAGCGCGGGGACATCGGGTGGGCGAGATCGGGCTCCAGCACGGGTCGTTCGAGGTGGTACGCGTCCACGCACGGTCCTTCGCCCAGGTCGTACTGCAGCTGTTCGACGAGCGCGCTGACCTCATCGGTGGTGCACACCGAGCCCCGGGGGACGTCGCCCCACATCAGCATGATCCCGGCGCCCGTCATGCCGGTCACCTCCGCGCACACCCGGCAGAGCCGAGCAGTCTCCGCACCGGGCTCGTCGTCCTCGAAGCGAGAGATGATCCGCTGCCGGCGTTGGCCGACCACTACTTTGCGCGCGGGTCGTGCTCGCCGCGCAGCGATGCAACCGTGGGATCGAGACCGGTATCGGCTCCGCTCGGCGGACCGCGTAGGCGGGTCGGGCGGGGCGGCGCAACGACACTCATGGCGTCTCCGGACTGGTGTGGTGGTGACGCGCTACCAGGGTTCGGAGCACCGCTCCCGGGCCAGCAACGCTGGCCCAACACGTGAGGGTTCTTTCGTGTCGAGCTGATCCTACGCCCCCTTGCGCGACACCCGCGGTCCGCTCGGGGCACCCGGTGTAGGTTGCGAGCACACGACAAGAGCCCTACGTGTCGGGCCAGCCCCTCGGCTGACTCGCGAGCGATGCTCCGAACCCTGGCAGCGCGATCGGTTCGATCGACCCAGGAGGAACACAGTGGCACGAGAGGGATTCGCCGTCGTGAGCGGCATCCGCCCAGATCCGATAGCTGTTGAGCGCCAGGCCAACTGCACTGTCGTGTCGCTGTCAGGCGAGCACGACGTCGAAACGCTCGACGAGCTGTCCGAAGCCATCGCGCGTGGGATCGCGTGGGACGACGCCGAAGTGGTCGTCGACTTGAGTGGGGTGGAGTTCATGAGCGCCGCGTCCGCGGCAGTCCTCGTGCGAGCGAGGGACCTCCTACAGGCGCAATCGCGTGCACTGACGGTGCGTTCGCCATCACGGTCCGCTCAGCGTCTGCTTGTTGTGTGTGGTCTGACCGGACTCGTCGAGACCCCACCGTCGAACGACGTCGTTCGGCCGCGCCTGTACCTCGTGACGAGCGACCGCCGATGACGACACGTTCGGCCACGAGAGTGGAGCTGCCGAGTCAGGTCTCGAGCGAAGTCGGGTTCTTCGACTGTCGGGTTGGAGTCACAGGAGAGCACCACCCGCAACGCCGTGTTCCCGCACCCGAACGCGTGAAACTTACCTTCGGCCCTACCGCGACAGAGGGCGCCCGCCCATGCTCGGATCATGCGTGCACTCATCGTCTACGAGTCGATCTACGGGAACACCCACGTCGTCGCGAACCACATCGCGGCGGGTCTCGGACGTGAGTTCGAGGTCGATGTCGTCTCCGTCGAAGGCGCAACGGCGGCTCGTGTGGCGGCCGCTGACCTAATCGTCGTCGGAGGCCCGACCCACGTGCACGGCATGTCGAGCACGCGGTCCAGGCAGGCCGGCCGAGACGCGGCGGTCAAGCCGGGCAAGGAGATGGACCTCGATCCGGACGCGGAAGGTGAAGGCCTGCGAGATTGGTTCCACGGCCTGCCCGCGACCGCCCCCCGTGCCGCTGCCGCCTTCGACACCCGGACCGACGGCCCTGCGTTGCTGACCGGCCGGGCCTCGAGAGGGATCGCCCGACGACTCGAGGAGCTCGGCTATCACCTCGCCGCCGACCCCGAGAGCTTCGTGGTCGACAGCTCGAACCGGCTCGTCGCCGGCGAAGCCGAGCGCGCGGAGGCTTGGGCTCAGTCGCTCACCTCCTACGCTCCAGCGCGCCCGTGACGAGCTGCTCGGAGATCGGTCAGGGCCGGGAATCGCGGTGCTGGCGGCGCTCGGACAGGCGCGCCGCGTAGGCGGCCGCTTCTGCACGTCTGCTCATGCCCAGCTTCGCGAGCAGGTTCGACACGTAGTTCTTGACCGTCTTCTCCGCCAGGAAGAGCTGCTCGCCGATCTGGCGATTGGTCATCCCCTCAGCGATCAGGTCGAGGACCCGCCGTTCTTGGTTCGTGAGTACGGAGAGCTCGTCGGGCTGCGGTGGCTGGCGCAACCGCTCCAGCACTCTGTCGGTCGAGAAGGGGTCGAGGATCGTCTCGCCGCGACCGCACACGGCGCACGGCGTCGACGAGATCAATGCCGCGGACCTGCTTGAGCACGTATCCAGCTGCACCAGCGAGGATCGCGCTGAACACGGCCTCGTCATCGGCGAACGACGTCAGCATCAAGCACGCGATCTCGGGATGTTCAGATCGAATGTCTCGACAGATCTCGATGCCGTCACCATCGGGCAGCCGCACGTCGAGCACGGCCACGTTCGGGATCGTCGTCGGCAGGAGCTCGTAGGCCTGCTCGGCGGTGCTCGCTTCACCGACGACCTCCAGGTCGTCCTCGGCCTCGAGCAGCTCGCGTATGCCGCGACGCACGATCTCGTGGTCGTCGAGGAGGAACACCCGACGTTGCCACGGCTCGTAGTCGTGCACCCATGTCGGAGGTCGCGGGACCGCGCAGCCTGCGTGAGCTGCTTGCTGCCGTGCTCGCTCTTGGCTCGGATCTCGATCCGCTGACGATGCTGCGACGGATCGTCGAAGCGGCGGTCGACCTAGTCGATGCCCGGTATGGAGCGCTGGGCGTGCTCGACGAAACGGGCACCCGACTCGCGCAGTTCATCACCGTGGGGATCGACGACGACACGCACGCGCTCATCGGTGATCTACCGCTGGGGCACGGGATCCTCGGTTCGCTCATCGTGGACGCCCAGCCGTTGCGGCTTACCCGACCTGCGGGAACACCCGGACAGCTTCGGCTTTCCCGCCCATCACCCGACCATGCGATCGTTCCTTGGGGTGCCGGTGAAGGTCCGCCACGACGGTGTTCGGCAACCTCTATCTCACGGAGAAGGCGACCGCGGAGGCGTTCACCGACGTGGACGAGGAGCTCGTGGTCGCGCTTGCGACCGCGGCGGGGGTCGCGATCGAGAACGCCCGCCTGCACAGCCGAGTGCAGGCCTTCGCGCTCGTCGAAGACCGCGAGCGCATTGCCCAGGACCTGCACGACACGGTGATCCAACGGCTGTTCGCGACCGGACTGTCGCTGCAACGCACCGCTGGCCTCGTTCGCACTGACCCAGATGCTGCGGTGAGTCGCATCGAGGCGGCGGTCGATGATCTCGACGTCACGGTGAAGCACATCCGCTCGGCGATCTTCAAGCTCGAGACCTCTCGCGTGTCTTCGAGCGGCGGTCTGCGAAGCCGCGTGCTCGCAGTGAGCCGCGAGGCGGCTGGCGTCCTCGGGTTCCCACCGCGCTGCTTCTTCGACGGCTCGATCGACACTGGCGTTGACGACGTCATCTCGGTCGATCTCCTTGCGACCTTGCGCGAGGCGCTCAGCAACGTCGCCCGTCACGCGCAGGCGACACGAGTCGACGTCGAAGTGATCGTGACCGACCACGTCGTCTTGAGGGTCATCGATGACGGCGTCGGTCCGCCAGGCCCAGACGCGCCTCATGGCAATGGGCTGAAGAACATGGAAGCCCGCGCCGAACGCCACGACGGGAGGTTCGAGCTGCGGGCCGGAGCGACCAGCGGCTCGGTCATGGAGTGGTGGGCGTCCCGGAATTGAGCCAGGGCGCGTCCGTGGTGCTGCGCCGACCGGAGATCAGATCGATCGAGATCGCGAGCGTTCCCGGGTCGAGCTCGGTGGCCACGCCGGTCACGGCGACGCTCCAGCCCGAGTGCTCCGCCGGATCGAGCTCATCAGCCTCGAACGCAACCACCGCATCTTTCAGAGCCGCATCCAGCCGGCTTCCCCGAGTGGTGCGCACCACGATGCGGTCGTGGTCGATGTGATAGGTGACGGGAAGCACGGACGGCAGCGCTCCCGACGTGAACCCGATGCGACCCAGGGTCACGGACTCGAGAAGACGCACGCACTGCTCACGGTCGAGGATCTCGAGCCCATTGCGGTCGACCTGCACGAGTCTCAGATCCTGCTGCCGTGCGGCGCGGACTCGAGTCGGAGGTTGAGGACCACATAGACGACACCGGCCCGCGTCACCGACTCGGTGAGTAGCCCGGAGGCGCGAAAGACCCCGCGCATGCGGTGGTTCTCGGCGAGTGTGTCCGCGAGAAGTCGGGTGACACCTTCCGCTCTGGCGCGACGCACGAGCGCATCGAGGAGGCGCGTACCGATCCCCGTCCCTTGCCAGCCGTCAGCCACGACGAAGGCCACTTCTGCGTCGCTCGTTCGGGGAATGCGGTCGTACCTCCCGACACCAACGATGTCGTCTCCGGCGAGCGCGAGCAGCGCCTCACGGTCGTGATGGTCGACGTGGGTGAAGTAGACGACCTCGCTCGACGCCAGCTCCGGGTGGCACACGAAGAACCGGAGCCGGGTCGTCTCGTCGCTGAGTCCTTGATGGAACCGCACGAGGGCATCGCTGTCGGCCGGTGAGATCGGCCGGATGTGGCTCTCTCGGCCGTCGAGCAGGTCTCCATTGAGCGCGTTGCTTGCCACTGGTTCATGGAAGCGGAGAACAACACGAACGAACAGGGCCGAACGACACCTTCCAGAGTCGAAGTGCCGTTCGCCTCTACAAGCCCGCGCTCGACAGGTTCAGGGTGAGGGTGCGACGACGTAGGAGGTCCGCTCATGAAGGCACTCGTGTATCACGGTCCAGGTCAGAAGACTTGGGAGGAAGTTCCGAAGCCGACGCTTCTGAGCGACACCGACGCGATCATCCGCGTCGATGCGGTCACGATCTGTGGCAGCGATCTGCACATCCTCAAGGGCGATGTTCCGGCGGTGACCGAAGGCCGAATTCTCGGGCACGAAGCCGTGGGAACAGTCGAGGCAGTCGGCAACGGCGTGAAGACGGTCAAGGCCGGGGACCGTGTGCTCGTCTCGTGCATCACGTCCTGCGGGACCTGTCGCTTCTGTCGGGAAGCACGCTATGGCCAATGCCTCGGTGGCGGCGGGTGGATCCTGGGCCACAAGATCGACGGCACGCAGGCCGAGTATGTGCGGGTTCCTTTGCGGACACCTCCACGTACCCGGTTCCCGCTGGTGTCGAGGACGAGCAGATCCTGATGCTGGCCGACATCCTTCCGACTGGCTACGAGGTCGGTGTGCTCAACGGCGCCGTGCGGCCGGGCGATGTCGTGGCTGTCGTGGGAGCGGGTCCGGTTGGGCTCGCCGCCATCATGGGTGCACGGCTCTTCAGCCCGAGTCACATCGTGGCCATCGACCTGAGTGACAATCGGTTGGAGGCCGCGAAGCAGTTCGGAGCCGACATCACCATCAACAACTCGCGCGAGGACGCTGACGCGATCATCGCCGAGCTGACGGGTGGCCTCGGGGCCGACGTGACCATCGAAGCAGTCGGCGTGCCGGCCGCCTTCGAACAGGCAGCGCGGCTGGCGCGCCCGGGCGGGCATGTCGCGAACATCGGCGTGCACGGCGAGCCTGTGACGCTGCACCTCGAAGACTTGTGGATCCGTGATCTCACCATCACGACAGGGCTCGTCGACACGTTCACCACTCCGACGCTGCTTCGCCTGCTGATAGGGCACCAGCTCGAGGCCAGTCGGTTCGTGACCCATCACTTCGCCCTCGACCAGTTCGAGGAGGCGTACGAGGTCTTCGCGAACGCGGCAGACACCGGCGCATTGAAAGTCGTCCTGACCCGTTCGTGACAATTGAAGGAGCGAAAGAAATGAAACGCAGAACCCTCGATGTGCTCTTCAGCGTAGGTGGGCTCGCACTTGCGGCTCTCCTGCTCGTGCTCGGGCTCGTCATGACCAGCAACGCGAACTTCGCGAAGAGCTACGTCAAGGACCAGCTGACGCAGCAGAAGATCAGCTTCAAGACCGCCGACACCCTCACCCCTGAAGAGGCGCAGTCTGCGTGTCTCGTCAAGTACGCGGGTCAGCCCCTCACCACTGGCAAGCAAGCCGAGTGCTACGCGAATGACTTCATCGGCCTGCACCTGCAGTCGATCGCCGACGGCAAGACGTACTCAGAGCTCGGCGTCCCGCAGGCGGCACTTCGAACCCAAGTCGCAGACGCGCAGGCGGCGAACGATCCGGCTCTGCCCGGTCTTCAGAAGCAGTTGACGGACATCACCGCACAGCGCACGAGCCTGTTCACTGGTGAGACGCTGCGTGGGCTGCTCCTGACCTCGTTCGGCTTCAGCGTCTTCGGTGTGAAGGGCGAGCAGGTCGCAACCGTGGCCTTCATCGTCGCCGGGCTGCTCGCGCTCTTGTCCATCGCCGGCTTGGTCCACGCCTTCCGCACTTCGAAGGACGAGAGGTTCGCCCCGCCGGACCAGACGGACACCAAGAAGGATGACAAGGATCTCGTCACCGTCTAGGTGCCATCGGGTTCATAAGACAGTCACACGACATGGGCGGGGGATCCGAAAGGGTCCTCCGCCCCTCTCGCGCTCGGTGGGGGGCCGGGCCTCGTGCCAGACGTGTCAGCCAGACCCAAGAGCGATGTTGACCACCGTGCCGAGCCCCGGCGTTCGGCTCCGCGGCAGGGTTGTCGATCAGGCGCTCGACGGCCTCCACGGCGGTGCAGCCACAATCCGCCATGGTGCGGCACAGAGCAGCGACGACCGCAGGGGCGGCGAAGGAGGTGCCACTCCACACCGCCCACCCGCTCGCGGTCGGGGCACTGGGCGAGCCACCGTCGAAGTTGTCTGGGTCTCCCATGGCGTCGAGCACGGGCATGTCTCCGTCAAAGTTCACAAAGAAGGTGCTCGCGATGTTGGCGGCCGGTGCGCAGGCCCGCACCCAGTCTCCGTAGTTCGTGAACGGCGCAGGCCCGTAGGCGCCGAGGCCGCCGACGCTGACCACGTCGGTCAACGCGGCGGGGTATGCGCGCCGATACGTCGCGTCATTGCCTGCTGACGCGACAACCACCACGTGCCGACGTTGCACCTCGGCGATCTGCTCTGCAAGCAAAGGCATGTCTGCACTCGCGGTGCTGCCGAAGGACAAGTTCAGGATGACGTCGTCGCTGGGCATCACGTCGAGGACGAGCGCCAGGTACTCGAGCCAGGTCGCGATCGTGCCGACGCTGACGTCGCCCTGACCCGAGACGCCGGGCAGCGAGACGAGGGCGGTCGGCCAGCCGAGGAGGGCAACGATCCCCGCGATGAACGTGCCGTGTCCGGCGACGGGGTCGAGGAAGTTGGCCGGTCCCGGGTTGGTGGGAACGTCCGAGCCAGGTGGTAGGCCGAGCGAGGTGAGCGTCGGATTCGCGTAGCTCGCGGCGGCGAGCCCGGTGTCGATGACGACGACTCTCGCGGGGCTCTTCGTGAGCAACCCGAACACCGGAGCGCGCACCGGCACGTGTGCCGAGCTCGGGCGGCGCCCGAAGTACTTGTACTCCTCCCACGGGACGGGGTTGCCGTAGATGGGGTTCCCCATGAACGGAGCCATGTTCTCGCTGGCCATGAAGGGGCTGGCCATGAAGGGGCTGGCCATGAAGGGGCTGGCCATGAACGGGCTGGCCATGAACGGGCTGGCCATGAACGGGCTGGCCATGAACGGGCTGGCCATGAACGGGCTGGCCATGAACGGGTCCGCTTCCATGGAGTCGGCGAAAAGGACGTGGTCGACGTCAGCACGCAGGCCCTCGTCGCGGAAGCGTGCCACCCAGTACAGCTCCTCGCCGTTCGGCACTGGCACCTTCCACCACTTGCCCACGAACGGGATCTCGGGAGCCTCATCCGGGTACCCGATCGCGTTCATCACCTCGATGAGCGTGTCCCGGTCCCGCGCTCTGACGTGGATGTCTTTCGGGCGGTACGCCAGCGTGTTCGAGCCGGTTCCGCTATAGACGACTCGGTCGTTCCACGGACCGCGCGTCGGGTCGATCGAGGGCGGATCCGGGAGCTCCGCGCCCTCCAGCTCCTCCGGATCGAACAGCACGGGACTGAGCTTGAGCTCTTCGGGCACCTCGCCTTCGGGAAAATCGGACATGCGCACCGCCTTTCATCGCCCCCACCAATAAGGGGATCTCAACCTCACACCACGGGCGCCAGCGAGCCCGAGCGTTCGGGGATTGCAGCAAACACGCGCTCCGCCACCGGCACGGCGTCGACCGTGGTCCATGTCCGCCCTGCGGCGAGCGCCGATTCGAACGCGGTGTCGCCAAGGTGCCCTCTCGCTTCCGCGAGAAGCTCGTCGCTGATCTGTTGATCCGACTCGTACAACCGGTGGTCACTCTGCTCGAGCATCGCTCCCGCGTGCGCGTTGAGCTCGACGGCTACCTGCCAGTCGCCGGACGTTCCGGCGAGGCGAGCGGCCACCATCAACGAGTAGGCGACACTCACTCGCTGTCCGAGCGCGAGCGCGAGGTCGAGGCTCGAGCGTTGGTGCATCGCTGCGCGAGCCGGTTGCCCCAGCCGCATCGCAGCCTCGGCGATGTTCCCGTGGGCGATGCTGATCTCCGTTTCCTGCCCGGCGCCGACAAGCACCTCGAGCTCCTCTTGAAAGACCTCCTGGGCCGCCTCGAGATCGCCCGCGGAGGCGAGCGCGAGCGCGAGGAGGTTGCACATCCGCGCGGCCCCGCGGGGAAAGGTCGCGATCGAGCGCAAGCTCTGCGATCTCGATCGCCCGGTCGAGGTCGTCCACTCGGAGGGCGATCTCGCCACTGGTCCGCTCGACGCACACGTCGTTCCAGGACGGCACACCTACGGCGTTGCGCAGCCGGTCGGCTTCCTCGACGGCCTGCTCGGCGGCCTTGGTGTTCGCGGTGCAGAGCTCCAGGTCACCGAGGCTCGCCAACATCGCCACTCGCGTCGGCGAAGGAGTCGTCAGCTCTGTGACGTACAGGCCCAGCTCCTCGATGCCGCCCAAGATGTTCTGGGTGGCGGAGTGGTAACGGCCGATGGCGTACGCGAGCTGCTGCGCGATCTCGGGTTCGATGTCGGCCAGCACCGGGATGAGCGCGCGCACGTTTGCCAGCTCGAGGCCCATGTCGCCGATCCAGGTGCGGTCGAGCGTGTGCCAGGGACCAAGGCGCTCAACGAACCAACGCGCCAATCTCGTCGCGACCTCACCCGTCGCGCTTTCCGCGTCGAGGAGGTTGCGGCCGTAGTGCTGCACGGTCTCCAGGAACCGGTACCGGGTGCCGTTCGCTGCGAGGTCCGCGACCAGGAGGGAATGATCGACCAGCGACCAAACCAGCTCCGCAACGTCGCCCGCGTCGAGATCATCGTCGGCGACCGCCGCGCCCGCGGCCTCACGCGAGAAACCTCCGCCGAACACAGACAGACGACGAAACGCCGCCTGCTCGTCCTCATCGAGCAACCGGTAGCTCCAGTCGAGAAGCGCGGCCATCGATCGCTGTCGTTCGGGCAGGTTTCGGTCGCGGGTGCGGAGCAATCGCAGACGGTCGTCGAGCCCCTCGAGGATCTCGTGGACGTCGAGGACCGCAACGCGGGCGGCCGCGATCTCCAGCGCGAGTGGCAACCCGTCCAGCCGCTCGCAGATGTCCGCGACCACCTTGTTCGTCTCATCCGTGATCTCGAAGTCGACGCGAGCCGCCCGTGCGCGGTCGACAAAGAGCTGCGCCGCGACGGGGACCGGCAGGGGCGAGACTCGAACGACGACCTCCCCGCCGACGCCGAGGGCCCGTCGGCTCGTCGCGAGGACGCCGACGCCAGGGCAGACCGCGACGAGCTCAGTCGCGAGCGTCGCGGAAGTCTCGAGGTGGCTCTCCGCGTTGTCGAGCAAGACGAGGGCCGAGCGAGATCGAAGGTGATCGAGCACATCGGTCCATCGGTCAGCGGTCATGCCCTGCCCGTGAACGCCGACCGCGTCCGCGATGGCGTCTGCGATGAGGACCGGGTCCTCGACTTCTGCGAGATCGACGAACCAGACTCCATCGGCCCAGGAGGGCGCGACCTGGATGCCGACCTCCACTGCGATGCCGCGTCTTTCCCACACCACCGGGTCCTACCAACGTGACGACTCGGCCTGGCGCGAGTGCCGCGACCGACGCCGACCTCGACGTCACGCCCGAGAAACGACGTCGGCTGGCGCACGAGGTTGTGACCCTCGGCGGGCATCGCCCTCACCGCGGTGAGGGAGTCGTCGAGATGAGGTGAACGCAGCCGGAACAACCGCACCGGCTCGTCGAAGTCGCGCAGCCGGTACCGGCCGGCGCTCACGAGGCTCAGCGCGGCGGGAAGATCCACGGAAGCCGACTCCTCCGAGATCAGCACCTGACCGCCGTGCGCCGCGTCGCTCACGCGCTTGGCGCGGTTCACGGCCAGCGCCAGGTAGTCGCCATTGCGGGGAAACGCGAGGCCGGAGTGGATCCCCATCCGCACCCGAACCACCCCCGCATCCGGCCACGTCTCGGCACCGATCAGGCGCTGCGCGTCGGCACAGGCGATCACGGCATCAGCGGGGCTCGAGAAGGCGACGAACGAGCCATCGCCCTCCGTCTTCACCTCGTGCCCGCCGAATCTTGCCCACGCTTCGCGGAGAAGGTCGGTATGGCGTTCGAAGATCGAGGCGTAGGCGTCCGGTAGCCGCTTGATGATCCTCGTCGAGGCTTCGATGTCCGTGAAGACGAACGTGACGTTGCCCGACGGGAGGCCCACCAGCCCTCCGTTCACGCGCGGAGTCTCCCAGACGTGGCGGGTCGGCACCACTGGGTTCGACGTGTCATCGGTCCCACACGGGCTGCCTCGTCAGCCGGGTGCCGGGAACCTCGAGAGGTCGACGTACTCGTCGAGTGAGGTGATCAACCCGGTATCGTTCACGCGCACCACCACGCACGCTGCGAGGTTCACGGCCTGCCCGGTCGGTGTCGTGGACACGACTCGGTGCTCCTCGACCACGGCGTGATCACCGATGACCCGGCGCACGTCCTCGTAGCGGTGATCGCCCAGCACCGAGGTGATCCCATCGAGCATCGGCCGCGCCGCCGCGAAGCTGCCGCCCGCACCGTTCTGACTCATGGTGGCATCCGGCGTCATCATCGACTGGACCAAGTCGAGGTCGTGGGCCACGAATGCCGCGAAGAGTCGCTCGGCGAGCTGATCCAGTTCCGGTGCGTTCATTGCCTGACCGTACTCGCACGGCTCAGTGCAGGATCAGCGTGATGTCGGTCGTGGTCTCGTCGGTGTCGTGAAACCTCATCTCGCCCCTTGCCCCTACATAACGGCCCGTGCCGCCCGTGATGGCGATGGTGCCGCCCTCGGCCGGGGGCTCCTCGAGGCCCTGGGCGGTGATCTGGCCACCGGCGAGGGACAGGGTGGTCGTCAGCTGCACCTCGGGCGCGGCCCCAGTGGCGACGGTGGTGCCCAAGAGGTGGGCCGCGTAGTGCCCGACGGTGCGGCCCTTGTCGTCGACCAAGGTGCCGTGGTTGACGAGGAACTCGCCGATGTGGTCTCCGATGTCGAACCCGTTCGGTTGGAGGGTGCAGTCCGGACACGGGATGACGGTGAGTCCGAGATCTTGGTGGGCGACGAGGTGGATGCCGCTGGGATCGGCGTGGGCCGCGGGCCCGATCACGAAGGCGCAGGCCGCTGCTCCCACCGCGGCAAGGACGCCGACTGCGAGGGTGATGGTGCGTGCTCGTCTCATCGGCTCGCCGCGTCCGCGGTCGCGGACGTCTGACGACGGGCGCGGATGAAGAGGCCGACGCCGAGGCTGAGTGCGGCCAGTGGCAGCAACACGAGCGCGAAGGCGGCGCCTTGGGCGTGGGTGGAGTCGTGCCGCGGCGCCGTGGCGATCAGAACGGCTGCTGCAATGAGGTAGGACACGATCTGCGCGATCACGGCCGTGCGGCGCGGGGCGGTGAGCCCGAGGGCGATGCCGGTGATGAGCGGGATGATGGCGATCATCGGGGTTCTCCTCTGGTGGACGTGTGCTGAGTGTGCGGGCTCGAGACCCGCGCCCGCTACGTGGACGGCCCGGTGTGTCGCTGCGTGCAGGCCACGATGTGCGGGGTGGGCCGTCGTGGGACGATGACGGTGTGCGATGGCGGTCAGATCGTCGGACCGGCGCTCGATGGGCTGTCGCCGGTGTGTGGACTGGCGCCGTGCTGTGTGTCGCAGCAGCACTCGCGGGGGCCAGGGTCGCGTCCTTGGATGGGTACGCGCTGAACTTCGGCGGCGAAGCGCTCGGGTCGATGTCATTGACGATGGCCCTGTCGCTGCCATTGCTGGCCGCCGCCATCCTGACCCTGCGACCGAGAGACAGAGTCGGCTGGGTGTTGGGGGGGAGCGGAATGCTCCGCGCCGTCTCGATCTTTGCCCTCGCGTGGAGCTATCACGGCCTCGTGGCGTCGCCGGGATCGCTTCCATGGGGAGGCCTGGCGTCCGTCGTCGGCGGCATGGCTCTCGTCGCCACGCCGATCGTGCTGCTCCCGCTGATAGTGGTTTGGCTCCCGGACGGCGAAGCGGCCCCGTCGTTTCGATGGATCCCCAGGGCTGTCGCGATCCTGGCCCTGACGCTGCCGATCGTCGCGGTGCTCGCCTGGCCGTCGCGGGGGGCCGAGATCCTCACTGGGAACGGACCGGACACAACGCGCTCCTCTGTCGCCGACGCCGTGCTCAACGTGGCGATTGGTTGCGCGTACGGGCTCGCCGCGCTGGGGCTCGTGGGTCTGTTGGAGAAGTGGCGTCTCGAGCGCGGGCGTCTTGCGCCAGCAGCTGAAGTGGGTGCTGTTCGGGGTGGCGGCCGCGGTCTCGACGAACGTCGTGGCCACGGTCGTTCCTGCGCTCGCAGTCGTACGACTCGTCGGGTTCCTGGTGATGCTGGCGTCGGTGGGCGTCGCAGTGTTCCGATACCGCCTCTTCGACATCGACCGATTGATCAAGGGCACGATCCTCTACGGCGCCCTGACCGCCGCTCTGCTGGTCGTGGTCGGAGCGACAGCGGCGCTCGTCGGTTCGGTGTCTCAGTCTGGAACCGGCGCGTCGGTGGTCGCCGCGTCGTTTGCCACCGCCGCGGCGCTCGCCGTGCTGAGACCGGTGCACCGATGGGCCCAAGACGGCCTCGATCGAGTGTTCGATCGGGGAAGCTGGGAGGCCGCTCGGCACGTTCCGCGCGTTCACCGCGAGCTCGGGCAGAGAGCCACCTCAGCCCGGATCCCTGCAGTCGCTTCTGGCCGAGGTCCTCGAGGACCCCAACCTCTCCCTCACCTATCGGTTCGCTGACGGGGCCCACGTCGACCCGTGGGGCCGGCCGGCCGGCCCCACACCCGACGGTCTTGTGCTCGATGTCTCTGTGCTCGGCTCGGGGGAGGCGGTTGTCGCCCATGCCCCGACGACGGTGGGCGATGGCAACCGGCTGCGGCGCGTCCTGGAGGAATCCGTCGTGGCCTTCGAGCATGGGCGAGTGCAGGCCGATCTCGGACGTCAGCTGGCCGCGCTCCACGAGTCGCGAGCGCGTCTCATCGCCGCCGCCGACACCGAGCGGCGTCGCATCGAGCGCGACATCCATGACGGTGCCCAGAGCCAGCTCGTGGCGCTCGGGCTTGCGTTGCGCGGCGCCCAGCGCCGCGCGGACCCACCCCTGGGCGAGGCGGCGGACGTGCTCATCGACCAGGCGGTGGTGGGCATTCAGGACGCCGTCGCCGAGCTGCGCCGCTTTGCCTCTGGCGTGATGTCGCCGCTGCTCGTGTCGAACGGGATCGAGGCGGCCGTGTCCGAGCTTGCCGCCCGGCTTCCGGGCTCCATTGCCGTAGACATCGACGTCCCGATACGCCCTCCCGAAGGCATCGAGTCAGTGCTCTGGTTCGTCACGTGCGAAGCGACCACGAACGCGCTGAAGCACGCGCCGGGCGCCGCGATCTCGATCTCGATCGTCGCGCGAGACGACGAGCTACGAGCCGAGGTCACCGACACTGGTCCCGGCGGAGCGACCTCGGGTGATGGCTCGGGCCTCCGCGGTCTCGCCGACCGCGTCGAGGCTGTCAACGGACGGTTCGAGGTCTCGAGCGCGGCAGGTGCCGGCACCACGGTCTCGGCGGTGATCCCCTGCGCGTCGTGATCGCCGAGGACTCGGTCATCCTGCGCGAAGGGCTCGCCCGGATCCTCGTCGACGAGGGGTTCGAGGTGTCCGCCGTCGGCACCCCAGATGAGCTCCTGGACTGCATCGAGCTATTGCCTCCCGACGTCGCGATCGTCGATGTTCGGATGCCACCCACGCACACCGATGAGGGCATCCGTGCGGCGATCGAGATCCGTCACCGGGGCCACGCCACCCCCATCCTGCTGTTCAGCCAGTACATCGAGAGCGCACGCGCGATCGAGCTCGTTGCCGGCGGATCGGCGGGGTTCGGCTATCTGCTCAAAGACCGTGTCCTCGACGTCGACGAGTTCGTCGATGCGGTGCGCCGCGTTGCCAACGGTGGGACGGCCATCGACCCCCTCATCGTCTCGGCTCTCGTGAGCACCGGACAGCCTCCTGATCGGCTCACGTCCCTCTCGCCGAGGGAGCTCGAGGTGTTGAGCCTGATGGCCGAGGGACTCACCAATTCCGCGATCTCGAGCCGGCTGCACATGGCCCGCCGGACGGTGGAGACACACGTCAACGGTGTCTTCACGAAGCTGCGCCTCGTGCCCACCGAGGACGACCATCGCCGAGTGCAGGCCGTCGTCGCGTACCTTCGCAGCGACAACAAGGGAACTGGTCTCTAGACAAGATCGGTTTGTAATGCAAACATAATCGCATGATGGATCAGCCGGACGCAGCAAGCGACGACCCCCGGAGCCTGCTGACCGAAACCCGCGCCCTCTCCCACCGAGTTCGGCTCACCCAACGCGGTGGCTGGTTCCCGCTGCTCGTGTTCGCTGGAGTGACCTTCGCTGCCGTTCCCTTCCACCGCTACGGCCCCCATCGAGTCGACTGCAGTACGACGCATGGCGGGGGCAGGACCTGCCTGGCCTATCCGGCGCTGGCCCTCTGGTACTGGCCGGTCGCGCTCCTCGGTGCGTATGTCGCGATCGGCTGGTTCTACGTCCGCCGGTCCCAGCTCCGTGGTGTCGGCACACGCGTGCGGCCGTACGTGGCTGTCGGAGCTGTCCTGACCGTGCTCGTCACCGGGTGGGCCTTTTGGGCGACCTCCCACCCCGCCTTCCTCGTCGACGCGCTGCACCTGCAGTCGAGTCAACCCAGTCGAGCCCTCTACCGGATCGCCAGCCCTGCGGGCGCCATCGGTCTGGCGCTCCTGTTCCTCGCCTGGATCGAGCGCAGTCGGCCCCTGCTCATGGTGACCATCGCGTACTTGATCGTCGCGGTCGCGACAGTCGGCATCGGCCGGTTCGCCCACCCGTCGCCCTGGGCGTTCCTGCCGCACCTCTTGATCGACGGCGGTGTACTGCTCATCGGCGGCATCCTTCTCGCAGCGACGCAAGAGGCAGAGCGACCGTCCAGCGCATGAGCGACCACCCCGTCAACGGCCTCGACGACATCGTCCACCAGCGCGTCAGGCTCGGCATCCTCACCATCACTCACGAGGCCGGGAGAGTCGAGTTCGGCTACCTCCGCGACGCTCTCGAGCTCACGGCCGGGAACCTTTCCCAACACCTCACCGTGCTCGAGAAGGCCGAGCTGATCACAATCGAGAAGGGCTACGAAGGCCGACGAGGCCGTACCTGGGTGCGGATCACCAAATCGGGACGCCGAGCCCTCAACAACGAGATCGCCGCACTGAAGACGCTGATCCAGCAACTCGAGAACGGGCACCCCTGACGATCGAGCAGGGAAGATCGCCGCCGCGTGAGCTCGACGCCGGCGGCTCTCGACGAGGTGGCGCTTGAGATCGCGTGGGCCGTGCAGCACGCTGGTGCGATCGTGGAGTGAGGGGAGTGACCGCATGTCCATGAGCGCGACGCAAGCCGTCGAGGTCGACGTCGATCTGTGGTCAGACGCGAACCTGCGCGACCCGTTCCCGCTCTTCGCCGAGCTACGAGCATTGGCGCCGATCGTGCGCCTGGCGCGCCACGATGCCTACGCAGTGACTCGGTACCACGAGATCCGCTCAGTGCTCCAAGACTGGGAGGCGTTCAGCTCGGCGAAGGGCGTAGGCATGTCTCCGCTCATCAACGCCCGCGCCGGCCGGGGCGTGATCAGCTCGGACCCGCCGATCCACGACTCCCGACGGCGCGTGCTCAACGGTCAGCTTCTGCCCGCGGCGCTCAAACCTCACGAGGACTTCATCGAGACGCGCGCCGTCGAGTTCGCAGATCAGGCAGTCGAGAGTCGCGACCTGGAGGTCGTTGCCGACCTGGCGGTGCCGTTCAGTGTGTCGCTCGTCTGCGACCTCGTCGGACTCCCCGAGGAAGGCCGCGATCGGCTGCTGCCTTGGGCGCGACTGGGCTTCGACAGCTGGGGACCGCCCGGAGCTCGAGCCGAGGCAGCTGCGGGTGGCTACCAGTGTCTGGTCGACTACTCCAACACGGTCTCGGTGCCCGAGCACCTCGAGCCCGGCCGCTGGGGGGCTGGCATCTACGAAGCCGTCGATCGGGGTGAGCTCGAACCCGAGGCGATCCACGGCGTGGTGTTCGCCTACCTGCAAGCGGGCATGGACACGACGGTGAACGCCATCGGCTCGGCCCTCTACCTGTTCGCGCAGCACCCCGACCAATGGGACCAGGTGCGCCGCGACCCCGAGTTCATCCCGTCGGCGATCAACGAGGTACTGCGCTACTACTCGCCCCTGCAGCGCTACACACGCGTCGCGACTCACGACATCGAGGTCGGTGGTGTCAGCGTTCCCGCCGACAGCCGCGTCGTCGTGCTGATAGGAGCGGGGAACCGCGACGAGAGGCGTTTCGACGACCCTGACCGCTTTGATGTCACCCGCAACCCGATCGATCAGCTGAGCTTCGGCCGCGGCCTCCACCACTGCGTGGGAGCGGGTCTCGCCAGGCTCGAGCTCGGTGGCCTTCTCGCCCGTTTCGCCGAGCGGGTCGAGCGCTTCGAGATCCGAGATCACGAATGGGGGATCAACTCCACCATGCAAGGTCTCTCCCACCTCGACCTCACGATCCACGCAAACTGACCGGGGTCAGCGAAAGCGCGGCGAAGCACGCCCTGAGGTCAGCCACGTAGGAGTCGGGTTGCTCGAGCGCGGCGAAGTGTCCGCCGCGGTCGAACGTCGACCAGTGATGGATGTCGAGGTAGCTCTGCTCCACCCACTCGCGCACCGGCGGAACGATCTCGCGGTGGAACACGGCGAAGCCGGTCGGGACGGTCACCACGGGACGTGGGCCTCCGGTGCTCTCCCAGTAGAGCCGCGCCGACGACGTGGCTGAGTTCGTCACCCAATAGACGGTGATGTCGTCGAGCATCTCGTCGCGCGTCAACGCGTCTTCCGGCAGCCCGTCGTTGTCCGTCCACGACCAGAGCTTCTCGAGGATCCACGCGGCTTGGCCTGCCGGCGAGTCCGCGAGCCCATAGCCAAGCGTCTGCGGCCGGGTCTTCTGCTGCACGCGATAGCCGGCATCCCAGTCTTGGTAGTACTTCGCCCGCTCCAACGCGAATTGCTGCGCAGCCGTGGGGGGATCACTGGGCTTGCCGATGATCATCGCGAAGTTGAGGTGGATGCCGACGCAGCGGTCGGGATGGTGCGACGCGAGAGCCGACGTGATCACGTAGCCCCAGTCGCCGCCTTGGGCTACGTAGCGCTCGTAACCGAGGCGAGCCATCAGCCGTGCCCAGGCATCACCGATCCGTTCGACACCCCAGCCGACCTCGGTGGGCTTGCTTGAGAAGCCATACCCGGGGATCGACGGTGCGACGACGTGGAACGCTTGGTCGACCGTTCCACTGTGCTCGGTGGGGTTGGTGAGCGGCTCGATCACCTTCTGGAACTCGACGATCGACCCGGGCCACCCATGGGTCAGGATGATCGGCAACGCGTCGGGGTGAGGCGAACGCTGGTGGATGAAGTGGATGTCGACGCCGTCGATCGCGGTGACGTACTGGTCGAATCGGTTCAGGGCTGCTTCGCGGCGCTCGCCAGTCGTACTCGTCGGCCCAGTACCTGCACACGTCCTGCAGGTAGGCGAGGGGTACACCTTGGGTCCAGTCGTCGACCACTTCCGCATCGGGCCAGCGCGTCTGTCGCAGGCGGGTGCGCAAGTCGACGAGGACCTCGTCGGGCACGTCGATGATGAACGGGCGGACGTCGTCGCTCATCGCCGCACCATCTGGGCCGGCGGTGTCAGGGAGTCGTGTGAACGAACTCGGCGAGCTTCACGCCGTGGTCAGCGGCGATCATCTCTGCGCCCTTTTCGCCGATCATGATGCACGCCGCGTTGGTGTTGCCGCTCACGACGTCGGGCATCACGCTGGCGTCGGCGACCCGCAGGCCCGACACACCCGCGACTCGGAGACGCTCGTCGACCACGCTGCCGATGCGGCAGGTCGACGTCGGGTGGTACACGGTCCACGAGTAGTGGAGTGCGAGGTCCTCGAGCAGTTCGTCGCTCGGCGTGTCGCCAGGCGAGTAGGAGTGCTTGGCCGCGAGCGTGGGCGGCACCAGCAACGGCCCGATCTCGCGATGCGCTGGCCAGTTCGCCACGACGTCCAGAGCTTTGCGAAGCGTCGCGATCATCACGCGGATGTCGTGCGGATCGTCGAAGTAGTTCATGCGGATGTCGGGGTGGACACCGGGATCGGATGTCTGCAACACGATCTCGCCCTCGCTGTGGGGTTGGACCGGGTTCGCGAGGACGATCATCGACTCGGCGTCTGGCCCGAGCCGCTCGGCCGGGTTGTCGAAGTACTCGTCGGGATCTACGCGCAGCACCCACCGCCACAGGTCGGGTGTGTAGCCGCAGCAGAAGAAGCCGATCTGCGCGTCGTGGGTGTGATGGTCGCCGAGCCCGGTGGAGTACCAGGCGCACGCCTCGTACAGCGACGAGGACACCAAGCTGCGTCCCGTAGTTGCCCACTCGACGAGGCGCCGCTCGGCCTCGGCCTTCAGCTCCTTCAGCTCGTCGGGCATGTTTGCGTCGTCGGCCGGATCGGCGGGCAGGGGACCGTTCGGAGCGCGGAGGGCGTCGGGACCCAGCGACATGCCGAGCTGGGTCATCGAGACGCCGACGCCCGGCGCAGGGAAGAACAGCGCGACCTGCAGATGGTCTTTGAGGTGCTTGCCGACATCGGGCGCGTCGAGCTGACACTTGACTCCGGCCGCCTCGAGCTCGCGACGCGGGCCGACGCCCGAGAGCATGAGGATGTGCGGCGAGCCAATGGCGCCGGCACTCAGCACGACCTCCTTCTCGGCGCTGATCGTCTGGGTCGCGCCGTCGGCGGTGCGGTACTCGATGCCGCGTGCCTTCAGTGGACCGGCGTCGTCGAGGAGCACTCGGCTCACCTGGGCTCCGGTGATCACCGTGAGGTTTGGTCGCTCCGCGACCGCCCCCTCGATGAACGCGTGGTAGGTGCTCGACCGCTTCCCCTCCCGCGTGGTCGTCTGCAGGAGCGACACGACGCCGTCAGGCCCACCGCGGTCACGGCCGTTGTAGTCGCCGATCGGGATCCCGGCCGCAGCCGCAGCGTCGACGAACTCTTGCGCGCCAGCGATCACCGGCGCTCGCACAGAGACGCCGAGGGGGCCGGTCGTGCTGTGCGCGTCGGCGTCGACCACGATGTCGCCGCTCGGAGCCAGGCCTTCGCTCTTCTTGAAGTACGCGAGCACGTCGGCGTAGCTCCAACCAGAGGCGCCCGCAGCGTTCCACGCGTCGAAGTCGCCCGGGTGACCGCGCACGTAGGCCATGTAGTTGATGCCCGAGCTGCCTCCGAGCATCCGGCCCCGCGGCATCATCATTCGCCCGTCGGTCAGGCCGCGCCCGGCCTTGCCGGCATCGGCGGTGTACATCCAGTCGGTCTCGGGATCGAGCTGAAGCGTGGCGACCGCCGCGGGCATCGACTCGGCGGCCGGTGGTGGGCCGCCCGCCTCGACCAGTGCCACCGTGATCGTGGGATCTTCGGACAGCCGTGAGGCGATGACCGCTCCGGCCGACCCGCCCCCGACCACGACGAAGTCAAAGGCTTCGGCTGCCATCCCAGTCCCCCTGTTCTCGCCCTCCAACCTCCGGGCGCTCCCGCGGAGTTTCGCACAAGCCTGGTTCGACACGGCTGCGACATGATGGGTCGACCTGAGCCAGGAGGAACCGTGCCCGAGCGTGACGTGTTGATCCCGACCCCCGACGGCACCTGCGACTCGACGTTGCACACGCCAGAGGGACCGGGACCTTGGCCCGCGGTGATCATGTTCCCCGACGCTGGGGGAGTGCGAGGCACCTTCCACGAGATGGCACAGCGTCTGGCCGACCTCGGCTACGCGGTGTTGTTGCCGAACATCTACTACCGGTCGGGCGGGTACGAGCCCTTCGATCTCGCCACCGTGTTCACGGTGCCCGAGGAGCGCACTCGGCTCATGAGCCTGGCTGGCAGCGTCACGAAGGAGGTCGCCACCCGCGACACCGGCGCCATGTTGCAGTTCCTCGCGGATCAGCCGGAGGTCGCCGACACGACAGTCGGAACGACGGGCTACTGCCTCGGGGGAGGGCTCGCGCTGAACGCTGCCGGTCGGTTTCCCGACCGAGTCGGCGCGGCGGCCTCGTTTCATGGTGGCAACATCGCGAGCGCCGCGCCCGACAGTCCCCACCTGCTCGCGGGTGCCATGAAGGCGACGATCTACATCGCGGGTGCGAAGGACGACGCGTCGTTCGACGACGAGCAGTTCGCGCTGATGTCGGACGCGCTCACTGCGGCGGGGGTGACGCACACGCTGCTCACCTATCCGGCCGCGCACGGCTTCGCCGTTCCTGACAACCCGACCTTCGACAATGACGCGGCCGAGCGACACTGGCAGGCGCTCGAAGCGCTCTACGCGTCATCGCTCGGCTGACGCGGATGGCGAGCTGGCTCGTGAAGACCGAACCCGGCGAGTACAGCTGGGCTGACCTCGTTCGGGATCGCAAGACGCACTGGGATGGCGTCACCAACCCGCAGGCGCAGCTCAACCTGCGCACGATGGCGAAGGGCGACACCGTCGTCGTGTACCACTCGCAGACCGACAAGGCGGCGGTCGGCCTGGCGAAGGTGGTGAAGGCCGGGTACCCGGATCCGACGGATGCGAACGGCAAGCGCGTCTGGGTCGACATCGCACCGGTCCGCGCTCTGGCCCGCGCGGTCACGCTCGCAGAGATGAAGGCGCAGGAGCTGTTCGCGACCAGTCCGCTCGTCCGCCAGTCGAGGCTCTCGGTCGTGCCGCTGACGGACGACCAACTGGCGATCATCGTCCGCCTAGGGACAGCCCTAATGGGGGGCGATCGTCTCGGCCGTTGATCGGTGAAGATGGTCCCGAGCCGCCGGCAGGTCAGCACTTACTTGCGCTGAGCGTTGAGCTCTAGGTCTAGATCGTGCGCCTGTTGGTCGGTGAGGTCGGCCTTGGACGGCTGGTGGGATGACGTGCTTGGAGCACTGAACCATTAGCGAGCTGCTGGTCGCCTCGGGCTCGAACCGGATGACGACCAGGAGGTGCGAGTTGGGCAAGGTGTTCGTGGGCCACGATTGGGCCGAGGCGCATCACGACGTGTTCGTCGAAGATGAGACCGGCAGGCGGCTCGCAGCGGGCCGGTTGCCCGACGGACTCGAAGGTGTCCGTCGGTTCCATGAGCTGGTGGCCGCGCACACGGACGAACCCGGCGAGGTCACGGTCGCGACCGAGACCGATCGTGGCTTGTTCGTGGGAGCGATGGTCGCGGTCGGGTATCGGGTGCTGGCCGTGAACCCGATGTCGACGTCGCGCTATCGGGAACGGCTCTCGACGTCGGGCGCGAAGTCCGATCCAGGCGATGCTCGGGTCCTGGCTGAGCTGGCACGTCTCGATGGGCACAACCACCGCCCGATCGCCGGGGACAGCGATCTGGCCGAAGCAGTGAAGGTCCTGGCCCACGCCCATCAGACGATGATCTGGACTCGGCAGCGGCACGCCAACCAGATCCGCTCGACGCTGCGGGAGTTCTATCCCGGAGCGCTCCAAGCGTTCGACGACCTGAGCAGCGGCGACGCGATCGCAGTGCTGAGGATCGCTCCGACACCTGCGCTCGGGCGAGGCCTGTCGCGGTCCAAGATCGCCGCCGCGCTCCGACGCGGCGGTCGGCAACGCCGGGTCGAGGAACGAGCGGCCGAGATCCAAACGGCGCTGCGAACCGAGCAGCTCGAAGCGCCGCCGATCATCGCGGATGCCATGGGCGCATCGGTCGCCGCGCTCGTCGCTGTCACCGCCGAGCTCGTCGCCCAGATCGCCGTCCTCGAGCAGGAGCTCGCGGACATTTTGAACAGCACCCGGACGCCAAGATCTTCCGCTCCCTGCCAAACTCTATCCTAGCCCCTCCCACACACGATACCCAATCTCGCAAGAACTACTCCGGCATGTCACCGATCACCCGAGCGTCGGGCAAGCACCACGTCGTGCTCGCCCGCTACGCCCGCAACAAAAGACTGGCCGACGCCTGCTTCCTCTGGGCGTTCGCCGCGCTGACCGCCAGTCCCGGCGCCCGAGCCTTCTACGACGAGCGACGAGCCAAGGGCGACACCCACAACGCGCCCTGCGAGCCCTCGCCAACCGCCTCGTCGGCATCCTCCACGGCTGCCTCCGCCATCGCACCCTCTATGACGAACACACCGCCTGGGCTCACCGGATCACCGCCGCCGCTTGACACCTTCCCGCCGTGGGATGTCTAGACCGTCGCTCGCGAGCTGCGATCTTCCGGGGTTGTCCCTGAGGCGCGAGTTGGCGCGCCCTGGGAGCATGACTGCATGCCAAGTGTGAGCGCGGGCCGGTCGGGTTGGATCGTGCCTTGCGCAACGTGGGCGCTTTCGGCGGCATTGCTCGCCGCCGCGGTGCTGTTCGACGCGCGTCTCGCGCACATCGGCCGAAGCGATCTGCGGACAGTCGCGCCGGAGACCTCGGTGCTATTGGCCGGAATGGTGAGCACGCTGGTCGTCGGCGCATTGCTCACAGTGCGGCGACCCGATCATCCCGCCGGCTGGCTCTTTCTCGGGCTCGGCCTGTCGATGGCCGTGGCCGGCCCAATCGACGGGTACGCGACCTACGGAGTCCTCGGTCGCCCTGGTTCGCTTCCGGGCGCGGCCGGAGCCGCGCACCTGGGTGATGTCACCTTCGTCCCATGGCTCGTGCTCATCGCGGTCATCTTGCACCTGACGCCGACAGGGCATCCGCTCAACCGGGCTTGGGGTCGCCTGATGTGGACCACGGTCGTCGCCGGCGCACTTGCGGTGCTGACCGGAGTGTTCGGGGAGCGGGCGCTGGATCCACCGTTCGAAGGTGTCGGCAACCCGTGGGCGATCCACACGATGGCAGGTGTCTTTGGGTTCGTCGGGTTCGTGGCCACCTTCGTCGTCGGGATTGGTCTCATCGGAGCGAGCATTTCGATGGTGGTGCGCTACCGGCGCGCACTGGAGTTGGAACGCGCCCAGCTGAAATGGATGTACCTGGCGGTCGTGCCCTTGCCGCTTTGTGTCCCCGCAGCATTCCTGTCGGCGTGGACCGGCCACCCCGCTCCGCTCCTCGTGGCGACAGGCGGGTTCGTCGTCGTCGTGCCCGTTGCGGCAGGCCTCGCCAATCACGCGCTTCCACCTCTACGAGGTCGATCGCATCCTGAGCCGGGCGCTGACATACGCCCTCCTGTCTGCGGTGCTCACGGTGACGTACGTCGCGGTTGTGCTGGCCGCAGGACGAGCCTTCTCCTATCTCGACGATTCCTCGGCGATCGCCGCGGCGCTCGCAACGTTCGTCGCCGTCACCATCGCTTCGCCCGTTCGGGGAGCGATCCAGGATGGTCTCGATCGCCGGTTCAACCGGCGCCGCTTCGAGGCCGTCCGATATACGGAGTCGGCGCTCCGGGAGCCGGGACCGGTCGTGATCGACGACGTCCTGCGCCACGCGGTCGGCGACCCGACTCTCACCGTCGGTTACTGGTCGGAGCCGCTCGGGCTCTGGACCACCGTCGAAGGCCAGCCGCTGTCCCCATCGGCAAACGCTGTCGACGTGCTGCACGACGGCCGTGCCATTGCCCGAGTCAGCTTCGACACCGCCACGGCCGACCCGTCAATCGTCGACGCGGCGTGCAACGCCGCCGTGTCCGAGCTCGACAACACTCGGCTCAGGGCGGCCGTCGCCGCGCAGCTCGTCGAGGTGAACGAATCCCGTGCCCGCATCGCCGCGGCGCAGACGGCCGAGCGGCGACGGCTCGAACGGAACCTTCACGACGGTGCTCAGCAACGCCTCCTGGCCCTGGCGATGAACCAGCAAGCAGCACTGCTCAACGGGAGCGACGACCGACTCCGCGATGCGCTGTCTGATGGCATCCGCGAGCTCCAAGCGACGGTCGGAGAGCTCGCGCGACCTCGCAAACGGCCTCCACCCGTCGACACTTGTCGACGGTGGCATCGGCGCCGCACTCGACGATCTCGCCAGCCGGTCTCCGATCGCGATTCGGCTCGACGTGACCGACGCCCGCTTCGATCCCGAAGTCGAAGCCTGCGCCTGGTTCGTCGCCTGTGAGGCGATCGCCAATGCGCAGAAGCACTCAGGTGGGACCCACATCGTCGTCGGCGCCACGGCACGCGACGGATGGCTCGAGCTGACGGTGGACGATGACGGTTGCGGCGGAGCTCGCCGGGATGGATCGGGTTTGCAAGGCATACACGGACCGAGCGAGCGCCGCGGGCGGGTCGCTGGAGGTCGAGGATCGTCCGTCTGGTGGGACACGGCTGTTGGCGAGGTGGCCATGCGAGTAGTCATCGCCGATGACTCGGTCCTGCTTCGAGAAGGTCTCGCGCGGGTCTTGGCAGAAGCCGGCATGGAGAGCTGCGAGCTCGTTGGGGACGCCGAGGAGCTCGAGCGCGCCGTCGAGCGGCACCAACCCGACGTGGCGCTGGTGGACATCCGGATGCCGCCGACATTCACCCACGAGGGAAGCCAGGCCGCGGTGCGGCTCAAGCAGAGTCGGCCTGACATGGGCGTGCTGCTCCTCTCTCAGTCCCTCGAGAGCCGGTACGCCGCCGAGCTCGCCCGAGACAGTCCGGCCGGCTTCGGGTACCTGCTCAAGGATCGGGTCGTGGACGTCGCCGTGCTCATCGACGCCATCGAGCGCGTGGCCGCGGGCGGCACCGTTCTCGACTCCGACGTCGTCGCTCACCTACTGGGCCGGCAACGGACGAAGGACCGGCTGACAGAACTGAGCGGACGCGAACGAGACGTACTCGAGCTCATGGCTCAGGGACGATCGAACCAGGCGATCTCCACGATGCTCCACGTCAACGAGAAGACGGTCGAGTCGCACATCTCGTCGATCTTCACGAAGCTCACGCTGCTACCGGCGGCCGACGATCACCGTCGTGTCCTGGCCGTCCTGACTTGGGTCCAGCAGCCGGCCTCGCGTACGACTCCGGGTTAACCCCGACCAGAGAAGTCGGGTCGCCACCGATGCCGGGAGACTCCGGTGGGCAGACGATCGAACACGTCGGGACGTCCGTCCCACGAATTCGAAAGGAACTGCCATGCGCACACGCTCAGTGCTCCCGTATCTCATCGCGAGCGCGGTCATCTTCGTGACCGGCCTTGTCCTCGGAGCCGGAAAGAGCAGTGACGACACCTCCGCCGCCAACACCGCATCCAAGATCCTGCTCGCCGTAGGACTGATCGCCCTGATCGTCACCGGCATCGTCGCCGTGATCGCCCGCCGGCACGCGACGCGGCACTCCCACGCTTCAACCGTCAGCGAGCTGTCATGATCCGCGTCACTCGACTTGCTCCGATTGCAATCGCGCTTCTGCTGCCCATCGCGGCCGTCAGCTGCGGCGACGACAACAGCGCCGCCACGGACAAAGCCGCCTTCTGCAAGACGACGGGGGAGATCGACGCAGCGACCGCCGACATCCACTCCCAGGCCGACGCCGTCGCCGCGTTCACCAAGGTGAAGCCGCAGGTCGACCAAGCCGTCTCCCAGGCCCCCGACGCGATCAAGGCCGACACACGCGTGATGTCCGACGCGATCGACACCGCGCTCTCGACAAGCGACTTCAGCGCCTTCGAGAACGGCTCGTTGGATGAGGCCTCGCAGAACATCGAGTCGTTCTGCAGCTGACATCCCAATAGTGCGAGACGATGGGGACGTGAAGTCGTCCCGAGCGCGTTGAGCACCACAGTGGTCGGGAGCTACCCACAGCCACCGTGGCTCATCGATCGGGCGTTCTTGGCGAAGGGGGTGCCCCGCGCTCGCGCTCAAGAGCTGTGGGCCCTGCCTGCCGACCTGCTCGAGGGTGCGCAGGACGATGCGGCTGAGCTCGCGATCCGCGACATGGAGCGGGCAGGCATCGACGTGATCACCGACGGAGAGGTTCGCCGCGAGAGCTACTCCAATCACCTCGTCACGGCACTCGAAGGCGTGGACGCGGTGCACCCCGCATCGGTTACCAACCGAGCGGGGCGCGCCATCCTTGTGCCGAGGGTCGTCGGCCCAATTCGACGCACCCGCGCCGTCGAGGTCGATTCGCTCGCGTTTCTCCGGCGCATGACCGATCGGCCGGTGAAGGTGACGCTCCCCGGTCCGTTCACGATGGGCCAGCAGGCGAAGGACGAGTGGTACCAAGACCCCGAGGCCATCGCCATGGACTTCGCCGCGGCGGTCAACGAGGAGGCCCGCGACTTGCAGTCCGCGGGTGCTGATGTGATCCAGCTCGACGAACCATGGCTTCGCAATGACCCGACCGCGGCCGAGCAGTACGCGATCAGGGCGATCAATCGAGCGCTCGATGGCATCACGGTCACGACCGCGGTGCATCTGTGCTTCGGCTACGCGGCGGTGGTGCCCGGCGAGAAGCCCAGTGGCTATTCGTTCCTCCCGCAGCTGGCCGACTGCTCCGCCGAGCAGATCTCGATCGAGGCCGCCCAGCCGAAGCTCGACCTCGGAGTCCTCGACGATCTGTCGGGCAAGGTGATCGTGCTGGGCGTGATCGACCTCGGCGATCCCGACGTCGAGCCGCTTGACGTCGTCAAAGCCCGCATCCGCCGCGGGCTCGCGCACCTGCCACCCGAGCGGCTCGTCGCGGCCCCGGACTGCGGCATGAAGTACTTGCCTCGGGCAACGGCCTTCCAGAAGCTGCGCACGCTCGCCGACGCGGCGCGCTCGGTCAGAGACGAGCTCTGATGCACCCGGGACTCCTTCGTGAGCCTGCGGCGCGGCACGCCCTCGCTCTGCGTCACCGGATCATCATGCGAGGGCCTCATCGGCGATCGCGCGCGCCATCCGGCGGAAGATGAGCGCGTGAAACGGAAGTACCGCGTACCAGTAGAGGCGTCCGAAGAGACCCCTCGGAGCGAAGTACGCCACTTGGTGCAGTTGCACTAGGCCCGGCGCGTCGCTGCGTTCGATCCGCCACGTCAGCCACGCCTTGCCGGGCAACTTCATCTCGGCTTCGAGAACGAGTTGATGACCCGGCTCGGCGTCGACCACGCGCCAGAAGTCCAGCGCTTCGCCCGGCCTGAGGTCGACCGGATGGCGTCGGCCGCGTCGCAACCCTGGTCCGCCAACGAGCTTGTCGGCCAGTCCCCGAAGTGACCACGCCCAGTTCGACACGTAGTAGCCATGCTCCCCGCCTATCCGGGCGAACGCGCGGTACAGCGCCTGGGGCGTCGCGGCGGTATCGACCGTCTGGTGGTCCTCGAGCACCGACCCTCCGGCCCAATCGGGATCGCCAGGAATGGTGTCGGCCGGGGTGAAGCCGGCGTCTGTCCACCGCGTGTCGATCGCCTCAGCACGAGTGAGTCGGACTGCGAGTTCGAGTGAGTCGCGAAACCCGAGCGGCTGATGGGGCACGAGCTCGTCGATCTCGTGGCCGGTCATCACCACCTCGTGCCGAAGCGAATCGATGAGAGGGACGGCGATCGGGGCGGGGAGCGGCGTCACCAAACCGACCCACCGTGACGAGAGCCTCGGGCTGAGGAAGGGCACCGGCACGATGATGCGGCGGGGGAGTCCCGCCACCTCGGCGTACGTCTGCATCATCTCGGCGTAGGTGACCACATCGGGGCCACCGATCTCCAGCACGCGGTCGACTGCCTCGGGATCGTCGAGCACCGCGGCCAGGTAGTAGAGGACATCGCGGATCGCGATCGGCTGGCACTTCGTGCGCACCCAGCGGGGTGTGACCATCGCGGGGAGCACCTCGGTGAGGTAGCGCAGCATCTCGAACGAGATCGACCCCGCTCCGATGATTACTGCTGCGCGGAGCTCCGTCGTCGGTGTCGTGCCCGACGCCAGGATCTCGCCCACCTGATGGCGACTCGCCAAGTGTGTCGACAGCGAGTCACCGCGTCCCATGCCGCCGAGGTAGACGATCCGCCTCAATCCAGCGACCTCGGCCGCGGCGCAAACGTTTCGTGCCGCGGTCGCTTCGGTGGCGGCGAAGTCGCCGCCTGTCCCGATGGAGTGGACGAGGTAGTACACCGCGTCGCATCCGTCGAACGCGGGAGGAAGGGTGTCGGCATCGAGCACATCGCCCGTGAACACCTGAACCCGGTCTGCCCACTCGTACCGTTCCGCTCGGCCCGACGAGCGGCTCGACACCCGCACACGGTGTCCCGCGTCGAGCAGCTCAGACACGAGCCGTCCGCCGACATACCCCGTCGCGCCGAGCACGAGCACCTCGCGCCCACGTGCATCAGCTGCACGGTCCGTCATGGTCGAGCGCTGAAGAGGTCGATGGTGCGTCGACGTGCACGGAGGGCGTGGTAGCGCGCGAGCGATTCGGCACGCTCCTCGCTGTGCTCGACGATGCGGGCGGGGTATCCCGACGGCAAGCCCACGGAGCGTCGCCACGGTTCGTGGATCTCGGTGCTCGGCAGATGCGACAGCTCGCGCACCCAGCGACGGATGAAGTCGCCGTCCGGATCGAACTTCCGACCCTGGCTGACGGGGTTGAAGATCCGGAAGTACGGAGCGGCGTCGGTTCCGCTGCCGGCGACCCACTGCCAGCCGTGCTGGTTGCTGGCCAGATCACCATCGATCAGGTGGTGCATGAAGTGGCGAGCACCGCGGGTCCAGTCGATGTGCAGGTCCTTCACGAGGAACGACGCGGTGATCATCCTGAGGCGGTTGTGCATCCACCCTTCGCGCAGCAGCTGTCGCATCCCCGCGTCCACCAGGGGATAGCCCGTTCGACCGGTTGCCCACGCTGCGAACCGGGTGTCGGCCTCGCGCCCACCGTCGTACTGCATGCCTCCCATCTGCGGTTGGAAGCAGGAGCGAGCCGTTGATGGCCAGTGAGAGAGCACCGCGGCGTAGAACTCACGCCACGCCAGCTGGCGGCGAAAGGCCTCGTCGTGCGATCCGAGATCCGCGAGCAGCGTGCGAGGGTGGAGCGCGCCGAGCTTGAGGAATGGTGACAGGCGGGAAGTCGCGTCGAGGGCAGGATGATCGCGCGCACTGGCGTAGGTCGCGAGCCGAGTCCTTCGAACGGCGTCCCACGCTGCGCATGCGGCGGGTTCTCCCGCGTCGGGCAAGGTCACGCTGATGGTTGGATCGCCGGGGAGAGGCATCCCGTCGAGCGAGCACCATTCGATCGAATCGAGATCGAGGCACGCGGGGCGCTCCCACCCGTGCGCGAGCCATGCCCGGTAGAAGGGCGTGAACACCTGATACGGACGGCCGTCTGCTTTCATTAGCTGGCCCGGAGCGACCGCGTACGGCGAGCCGGTGGCCAGCAGCGGCACCGCGCCGAGCGCCGCCGCCACGCGTTGATCGCGTGCAGTCCCGTAGGGCGCGAAGTCGGCGGTGATGTGAACCGCGGTCGCCTTCGCCTCCTCGGCAACCGCGGGAACCACGTGCTCTGGTCGGCCGGCGCGGACGGTGAGTGCGCCGCCCTGCGCGCGCAGCTGCTGTTCCAACGCTCGCAGCGTCCGCAGGAGGTACGCGAGCCGCGGCTCGCCGGCCGGGCGGAGCAGGACATCGTCCAGCACGAAGAGCGCGGTGATCGGTCCGTGTTTGGCGGCCTCGGCGAGCGCAGGATGGTCTGAGAGCCGTAGGTCGCGTCGGAACCACAGGACGACAGGTCGTCGGCCGACTCGTGCAGGGCTCATCGGGGCCGCTCGTTCTGCGCAGCCGTGACGGGATCGCCGCTCAGCAAGACGCGCGCCCGCGTCATCGGCTATCCGTCTTGTCGCCCCCGCTCCGGCGACTGCGAGCGGGGCGACTTTCGCGAGCTCTGCGAGCTCCGCGTGGATCGCGTCGAAGCGATCTGTCGTCGTGGCGGCCACGACAACCAGGTCGGGTAGTGACCGGCCGGCCGCATGGAGCAGCTCGTCAGCGGGAGTGTCGGCGCCCAGATATTGGATCCGCCACCCGTGTCGGTTCAGGATGATCCCGAAGACCATCAGCGACAGATCGTGGAGCTCCCCTGGGGGGCACGCGAGGATCGCCTTCGGGCCGTGTCCACTTCCCCAGCCTCGGGCCAGCCCCGCCAGCCGCCCTCGGATCACGTTGCTGGCGAAGTGCTCCTGAGCGATCGTCACATCGCCGCGCGTCCACCGTTCGCCCAACAAGTGAAGGTAAGGCAACACGACGTCTCGAAGCGCGGTCGCCACGCTGAACTCCGACAGCAACCGGTCGAGGGCAGCGTGAGCCGCAGGTTCGTCGAAGTCGTCGAGCGCTCGTTGCCATTCATTCGAGAGCTCGACGAGGTCGGTCGCACTGGCCGACGCCGGGGGGTCCGTCACGGTCTCCGAGGCAGGCTGCGCCTGCGATTCGGCGATGGCGGCACGCGCGGCTTCGGCTGCGGACAACCCGTCCGCGAGGTGGACCTTCATCCGGCGGACGCGGCGTTCGTCGCTCTCGGAGTAGAGACGGAACCCTCCCGGGGACCGCACCGGGTCGAGCAGGCCGTACCCGCGCCTCCCACGCCGCGCAACACGTGGCCGCTCACCCCGACGCGCCGGCTCAGCTCGCCGATCCTCAGCACGCCCGGGCTGGCCGGAGACTCCATACGAACATTCTACATAACTTCGACAAACCCGGTTGTCTATTTAGCACTAATGCCATAACCTTCTACAAACATTCGACAACCCGAAGGAGACCTCATCCCCATGACCAACAAACACCTCCGACTTTCCGCCGCCGGTGTCGCCGTAGCCCTCGCCCTGTTCGCGAGCGCTTGCGGTGACGATGCGAGCAGTGCGACGGCCGGCACCGCAGCGGCGGACCAGAGCACTGCGCCGGGAGCGGCGGTCACCAGCGCTGCCCCTGCTGACTCGGCGATGGCATCGGAGAGCGACATCGTCGACACCGCGATCGCCGCTGGCGACTTCACCACCCTGATCGCCGCCGTGCAAGCCGCAGGGCTCGAGGACACGCTGCGCGGCAAGGGCCCGTTCACCGTGTTCGCCCCGACCGATGAGGCCTTCGCAGCATTGCCCCCCGGCACCGTCGACGCTCTGCTGAAGGACCCGACGGGTGACCTCGCCAAGATCCTGACCTACCACGTGGTCCCGGGTGCGGTGCTCGCCGCCGACATCGCCGGTCTCAACGGCACGGACGTCACCACGGTCGAAGGTGGGTCCATCAAGGTCAACGTGGCCAGCGATGGCTCCGTGACGCTCACCGATGCCGCCGGCAACGACGTCGCCGTCGTGAAGACTGACATCCAGACCAGCAACGGCGTGATTCACGTCATCGACGGCGTCCTGATGCCGGCCTGACCACCGAGCTCTCTGTCCCGGTGCGAGCCTCCTCCCGGACCTCGTGCCGGGCCGAGTGGCGGGACGTTCGTGGAGAACGGTCTCGACGCGGGCGCACAGGGTCCTCGTCGAGGATCGCCTGAGTGCGCTCGGTCATGACCCCGGGGTCGGTCACCATCCACTCGACGCCGACATCCGTTCCCACGGTGGGGCCGCATGGCGCCGATCGCCGCGGGCCAACGTTCCGAGGTGACCATTGAGCGGCTTGGCTCCGTCCGAGCAGTGATCAGTCCCGACGTTGTCTGAGAGGCCGGAGCGCGACCCGAGCTACCGGCGGTCAGCGAGGCGGCAGAGGTAGTCGAACGCAGCGCCGACCTGGTCCTCATTCCAGATCTCGGTGCGTTTCAGCTCGACCTCTGCCTCGTCAGACCAGGTGGACAGCTCGCCCGCGGCCATCGCCGCGAGCTGCATCGAGCAGGCGCGCTCGAGGCACACCGCCCGCATCACCGCTTCGGCCACCGTCGAGCCGACGGTCACGAGGCCGTGGTGCGGTATCAGGCACCCTGGCCCGTCGCCGATCGACGAGGCGAGCGCGCTCCCGAGAGCACGATCGCGGATCAGGCTTCCTGTGTCGCGGAACCGCGGGATGTCGGGATCGGAGAACCACGCGCCGTCGTGCGAGATCGCGCGCACCGGCACATCGAGCGCGGCGAACGACACGACGGCGGCGGCGTGCGAGTGCACCACCGCATTGATGTCGGAGCGTCGCGCGTACACCTCATTGTGGATCGGGTACTCGATGTGTCGGCGACCATTGCCGGCGAGCACCTCGCCTTCATCGGACACGAGCACAACTCGCTCTCGGGTGACCTCGTCGAATCCCCATCCCGCGGCCTTCATCCACGCGCCGCGACCGCTCGGGTCGCGCACCGACGCGTGCCCCCAGATGAGGTCGGTCTGCCCCGCGGCGCCGAGCGCGCGGCTGGCCTTGACGACGAGGTCGACGGTGTAGGTGGTGTCGGCGCTCACGCGGTGAACCCCGGAAGCACCTTGCGCCCGAAGAGATCCAGCGAGCGCGTCGCGATTTCGTAGGGCAAGCCTGCAAAGTTGATTTGCATCGAGGCGATCTCGAACTCGCCGACGGAGTCGGAGTAGGCGCGGATCTGTTCCGAGATCGAGTCGGGGGAACCGACCCACACCGCGCCCTGCGCGAGCTGCGACTCGAATGAGTCCGCCTCGAGGCCTCGGATGATCGCGTCGTACCCGGGGTAGTCGGCGGAGCTCGAACCGTCGAGCCATCCGCTCGCGCCGTCGACCAGGCTCGCGAGGTACTGGTTGATGGGCTCACGGGCGAGGTCGTGTGCGACCGCCTCGTCCTCATGGCAGAGCATGTGGAACGCCAGCATCACCCTCCCCTCGCCGGGGTGACCCGCGCTGCGCCAGGCGTCTCGGTAGGCGGACAACAGCGACGCGAGCTTGGCGCCGGCGAGCGGGATCGCCATGATCGAGTAGCCGTTCGTGCCCGCGCTGATGAACGAGGTCTCGGTCGCGAGCGCGGCGACCCAGAACGGAGGCCGCGGCCGCTGGGTGGGCCGAGGCAGCGAGGTCGTCGCGGGAAAGCGGTGGAAGCGACCCTCGAAGGCGACGTCCTCCTCGCGCAGAAGCCGGTCGACGATCGCGATGCCCTCGTCGAAGCGCTCGCGGCTCTCATCGAGGCTCACCCCGAAGCGTTGGAACTCGTGCGGCAGGAACGCGCGTGCGAAGCCGACCTCGAGTCGACCGCCCGAGATCGCGTCGAGCATGCCGATCTCGCCCGCGAGCTTCAAAGGGTGGTTGAAGACGGGCAGCACCGCGCCCGTGATGAGCCGCATGGTGGTGGTCCGCGCCGCGGCCGCGGCGAGGAAGATCAGGGGATTGGGGGAGTAGCCCCCGTAGTGGTGGAAGTAGTGCTCGACGGTGCGCACGTTCGAGAACCCCAACGCCTCGGCCTGCTCCGTGAGGCGCAGGGCTTCGTCGAAGTACTGGTCCGCCGGTGTCGTCTCCGGCCCGACCGACGGGAAGAACTGCACGCCGAACTCCATCGAGCCTCCTTCGCGCTGATGCAACCGTAGGGTCACACGAGCGGGGTGTGCTGGTCGAGGCCGAGCAGCGCGTGTCCGTAGAGCTCTCTGTTCATCTCGAGGTTCAGCAGGCCGTGCTGGTTGATCGCGTGGAGATCGGCGACCGCGTGGGTAAGGGGACTGGAGAGCCGGATGCCCGACGAGCCACTCGCGTGGAACAGGATCTCCACGCCATCGAGGCACCGTCGCACCCCTTCCGCGCAGTCGAGTCGCATGCGCGCCCGAATGAGCGGGTCGAGCTCGCGGCCCTCTCGCGCTGCGGCGTCGATCTCGTCGGCGCAGCGGTAGAGCACGAGGGTGCCTTCGTGGATGCACATCGCCGCCTCGCCCGCCTGCATGTGCGTGACGGGATGCGTCCACTGGTCGTCGGCGGTGTACGCGATCGTCTTGCCCTTCACGAGCGACGGGAAGTCGTGCAGTGCTTGGCGCGCGATCCCGATCGCGCTGCCAGTGAGCGCGAGCGCGAGCACCGGCACCGGAGCGCACCGGTGGTTCCATCCCTCGTGGAGGTCGCGGCCCGGGCTCGAGCCCAGGATGAGAGCGGGGAGCGACAGGAACCGGTGTGCAGGGATCGCGAGGGCGTCGACCGCGACCGAGCACGAGCCCGTGCCGGTCAGGCCGTTGACGAACCAATCGTCTTTTCGCTCGACCGCCGAGATGGGCACTGCGAAGTCGCCCTCGTCGAGCACGACTCCGGCTTCGTCTCTGACGACCGCTCCGAGCAGCAGCCAGTCGGCGTCCTCGTTTCCCGACGCGAACGGCCAGAACCCGGAGAGCACGTACGACCCGTCGGCGAAGCGCGTGGCGTTGCCGCGTGGGCCGATCACCGCGGAGACGACCGTGTTCGGGTCGTTGCCGTAGATGTCGTCTTGTGCCTCGCCCGGAAAGTGCGACAGCAGCCACGAGTGCGCGTGTACGACGCCGGCCACCCACGCGGTCGAGCCGCATCCCTCGGCGAGCGACGAGATCGTGTCGAGGTGAGCGTGCATGCCCAAGCCGTAGCCACCATTCCGGGTCGACTGCACCGTCTTCAACGAGCCGGCGAGTTGGAGGAGGCGGATGTTCTCCATCGGTACGCGGCGCTCGGCCGCGGTCTGCTCTGTTCGACCCCGAAGTTCGGGGATGAGGGCCCTGGTCCTTTCGATCAATGCGGCCTGGGCCAGCGCATCTTCGGAGGTCATTCAGCGATGGTTCATCATTTTCGATGGGTCGACAAGAACCGCCGAGACCGCGGGCTTGCTACGCCAGCTTCGCGACGAGGTCTTCGAGCGTGTGCCTGAGCTGTGAGAACTCACGCGGTCCGAGCAGCTCTGCGATCGTGAGCTCAGCGTCTCGGGCAGCGCCGTTGACGGTCTTCTCGAGCCTGCGTCCCCTCGCGGTCAGGCGGAGGATCCGAGCTCGGCCGTCGGTCGGGTCGGGCTCACGCGTCACGTATCCGCGCTGTTCGAGGTGCGCGAGGAGATCATTCACCGACTGCTTGGTGATCTGCAGCTGGTCGGCGAGCTCGGTCGGACGCTGACGGTCGAGCGTGGGGTAGCGGAACGCGCCGATGTGCGCGGGATTGAGATCGTCATAGCCGGCGGCGAGCACAGCGGAGAAGATCTGGTCCCAAACGAACTGCCATCCGACGCGCAGCATCGCTCCCAAGTAGGGCCCGGGGTTCGGATGGTCGCTTGACACAATCGTAAGGTTACCATACGATCATGTCGTACGGAAACCTGACCATCTTGAAGTGGTCGCGAACGGAGACGGACATGAGCTCAGCAGTGATCGACGATCCCGGCAGCGAGCACGCCGATGCATGGTGGTTCCTCGACACACTCGTCGTCGAGCACCGGAGCGCTCCTGGAATGAGCACGGTGGCTCTGGAGATGACGTTGCCGGTCGGCTCGGCGCCGCCTCTGCACGTCCATCACGATCTCGACGACACGTGGTACATCCTCGAAGGCGAGATGGTCGTGCGCTGCGGCGACGACCAAGCGATCGTCGGCGCGGGCCATTGGGTGTCGATGCCGCGTGGCGTCCCCCACAGCTTCCGAGTCGTCGGTGACCGTGAGGCGCGGATCCTGCTCGTCCACGACAACGCCACGTTTCTCGACCTCGTGCGCGACCTCGGGGTGCCGGCACTCGAGCGCATCGTGCCGACGACACCGGTGTTCCCTCCGATGGACGAGCTGGCGCGCATCGCCGCCTCCCACGACCTCACGCCGGTTGGCCCGCCGATGAGCGTCGAAGCCAGCGACGCCATGCTCGCCGCGACGCGCTGACACGGACGCGAGCGCCGTGTGTCAGTCGACCGGCTCAAACGTTCCGAGCACATCGTCGAGGGGCGGGCCCGGCGGCGTCGGTGCCAGGATCGTCAGCCTCGTCGTCGCCCGGGTGAGCGCCACATAGAGGCGGGCCATGCCTGTCGCTCCCGCTGACTCGCGGATGATCGCTTCGGGATCGACGACGACCACTCCGTCGAACTCCAACCCCTTCGCGTCGACGGCAGTGAGGTGTTCAGCACCCCCATTGCGGTCGGCGGCGAGGCGCTCGGGCGTGATCACCGCGACGAGCCCCGTGCCGACCTCGCGCCGGATCGCTGCCACAGCGTTCGCGATGTCGGCCGTGTGCAGCGTCCGGCCTCGGGTGTGGACGCGGCGAGGGTCGATCCCGGCGGTCCTGACCGAGCGGGCCGGACGCAGGTGTGGCGCGAACTGCTCGAGCAGCCTCGCCGCCAGCTCCATCACCTCGGCGGGGGTGCGGTAGTTGACCGTGAGCTCGTGGCGCGTGACCGAACCCTCCGCGACGTCGAGTGCATCGAGGATGCGGTCCCACGTCGCCGCCGAGCCGGCGCGGACTGCCTGCGCCTCGTCGCCAGCCAAGGTGAACGACTGCGTCGGGCACCGCCGCGCGATCGCCCGCCACTGCATCGGTGAGAGATCCTGGGCCTCGTCGACCACCACATGGCCGTAGCGCGCGTCGGCAGGGCGCACGACCGGCGTGTCGGCGAAGTCGAACTGGCTGCTGAGCTCCTCGTACACGCCGTGCAGCTCGTTTGCCGCGGCATCCCCCATGAGCGTGGTCGTCGCGTACGTGACCTTGCACTCCCGGCAGTCGAGCCGGTCGCTGCCCGATGCGTCACCGGGCAGGTACTGGAGCGACCGCCCGCACCGCGGGCAGTCCGGGAGCCGCTCCTCCAAGATCCGCTCGGCCACGTGGTCGAGCGTGGGTCGCCGCCCGCCGCTGCTGCGCCGGCCTGTCGGCACGGGCCCGAGCAGGACGTCCGCCTCGTCGAGCAGGGCGACATCGGCTTCGCTCCATCCCTGGTCCGCCTCCTCCGACGCGGAGAGGACGTCGAGCTCGGCGGGCGCGAGCACGTCGCGCCCTGCGTTTGCGAGCCGTCGAGGCGACGCGAGGAGACGGCGCACGAGCAGCTCGGGAGTGAGCAACGGCCACATGGCGTGGATTGCCTGTGCGAGTGCGTCTCGGTCGACGACGTCGAGGAGCGGTGACGCGTACTGGACTGCCTCTTCTCCGATGCGACCGATCCGATGGTCGCGTTCGAGGCCTTCGCCGATACGCGCTCTCCAGCGACCGCAGCACCATTCGCTCGACCAACGGGCGGCCGCCGTTGTGCGTCGTCGATCGTCGCCTCGCCGTCGTCGACGATCGCGGCGAGGTGGTCGTGATCGACGGCGAGTCGGAAGCGTCCCGCCCACACCTCGATGCCCGCCCTCGGTGCGCGCTCGTGCGCCCGCACCGCGCGGGCAAGGACGTCGACCATGCGCAGGTCGCCCTTCACCGCGGCGACCTCGGGCCGGTCGACTTTCGACACGGCGACGGCCGGGCCCAGATCCGCCGGCGTCGCGAGCACGACCCGGTCCTCACCGAGCGAGGGCACCACGTCCTCGACGTACCGCAAGAACGTCGTCGACGGACCGACGAAGAGCACTGCTCCGGCGAGGTGGGTGCGTTCGGCATAGAGAAGGTACGCGGCGCGGTGAAGTGCCACTGCGGTCTTGCCGGTGCCGGGTGCGCCTTGGACAACCGTGACGCCTGCGCGGGGGCGACGGATCACGATGTCTTGCTCCGCCTGGATCGTCGCCACCACGTCCTGCATCCGACCGGTCCGCGGAGCGTCGAGCGCCGCCATGAGCGCACCCTCGCCGACGAGATGGAGCCCGGCTTCGCTCGCCGCGGAGACGTCGAACACCTCGTCCTCCAGCCCGATCAGCTCGCCGTGACGCCAACGGAAGTGGCGTCGCCGCACGACGCCCATCGGGTCGTGGGGCAGGGCCCGATAGAACGGCTCGGCCGCCGGCGCGCGCCAATCGACGACGAGCGGATCGCCGTGTTCGTCGGCGACGGCCGCACGCCCTACGTACAGGCAGCTCCCGTCGGCAAGGTCGAGACGACCCACGAGCAGGCGGTCCTTCGCGATGTCGAGCGCCGCGAGGCGGTGGCCCGCATGGGCGATGGTGCTGTCGCGCTCGAACAACGCCTGCGCGCTCCTGCTCTCGGTTTGCCGGGCCGTGCCGGCCATGCGCTCGGCCGAGCCGCGCATGGCCACCACCCGGTCGTACGCGGCATCGAGGTAGTCCCGCTCCAGGCGCAGCTCGTCGTCACCTAGCACGGCGGGGATCGTCGCTGCCGACGCCGTTGGAAGCAAGCGGCTCCGTTGCCTTACAATTGGGTCTGCGCCGGTCGGGCTACTGATCCGTGCGGTACATCTCGTCGAAGTCGGCGGTCGCCTGATCACGATCCCACTGGGCGATCAGCTCGACGAGCCTCTCCGGCTCACGGCATCGCACCCTGATCGTCTGTGCGAAGTTCTGGTTCACCTGTCGCCTTCGCGACGTTGCGCGACAAAGAGGCGCTGGTTCTCGGTCATGCCTTCGAGGTCGAAGAGACCCGCCGATCCGCTCTCGATCGCGCGTTGCGACTTCGGTGGCACGCGGAGCAGCCGGCGTACCTCCTGGACAGGCCGATCCGCGAGCGCGTAGTAGTCGACGTCGAACAAGTCGATGCCGTAGCGATCGCACACCACCTTGCCGCGCCGGATGGCGTCGGCGACGCGCTCGTGCATGCCGGGCGCTCGGATCACGGGTTCGCGCACGTCTCGGTCGAAGAACCCTGAGCTCGAGATGTAACCCGTCTCGAACAAGCCGACGAGCGTCGCGAGCCACGCGAAGCCCTTCGGGTCGGGATCCGCGCGACCGATGAGTCCGAAGACCTCGAGCTCGCCCTTCAGGTTCGTGCCGAAGTCGGCGAGCACATGCACGAAGTCGTGCTGGGCGAGGTAGACGGGTGCACCCTTCGGGGTTCCGGGCAACCCGAAGCCGCGACCCGTGTACATCTCGTAGACGGAGCGCCCGAGGGTCTCCTCGGGAAGCTCGGCGAAGGCCAGCCACTTCGCCTCGAGCTCGGGGTCGACCTTCGCGGGCTCGTCAGCGCCACTGGCGAGGCGGACGTCCTCGACGAAGCCGTTGCGTTGGAGGTCGATCCACGCGAGCCCATAGGCACCCTGCGCATAGCGGCGCGCCACACGCACGAAGTCATCCTTGATGCCGAGCGCGTCGGCGTAGGTAGCGACGCGGTGGGCGACGACGACGGGTATCGGCTGCAAGACGAGCTCCCCGAGCACCATGTGATGCACGATCCGTCGTCGATAGTCGAGCTCGCGCCCCGCGAGGACATCAGCGAGCTCGTCCGGTCCGAGCGGTTCGAGCGCCTGGTAGTCGATCGCCACGCCCGTCAGCGCGCCGGCGATCGCCGCCAGCAGCTCTGTCTGCACATCGGTGAGGCCGCTCTCCGGTGCGACCGCCGTCGCGATGCCACGCGCGACCAGCGCGACCTCGTCGGCGTCATGGACCTCGATGCCGTAGGTGGCCCGGGAGTCGGTCATGTGGGGATCACGACCTCATACTGGCGCAGGCAGTACACGGCCTCACAGCCGGGGGCCCGCGCTCGGGCCGTGGCGAGCGGTTTCGACGTGAACGGGCTGACGTTTCTAGGGTGGAGACGTCGAGATCGACCCAGCCGCATGCTGCGGCTGCGAAAGCCGAGGGGAAATTCGCCATGCGTGAAGCCGTGATCGTCAGCTACGCCCGCACCGGGCTCGCCAAGTCGGGCCGCGGTGGGTTCAACCACACCCCCGCCATGAGCATGGCGGCCCACGCCATCAGCCACGCGGTCGACAAGTCCGGTGTCGAGCCAGAGGCCGTCGAGGACGTCTACCTCGGCAACGGTGCGCATGGCGCGGCGAACCTCGCCCGGCTCGCCGGCCTCCTCGCCGGCCTGCCCGTCACCACGGGTGGCGCCACGATCCAGCGTCACTGCTCGTCGGGCCTGAACGCGATCGCGCTGGGCGCGAACTACATCAAGACCGACGGCGCCGACGTCGTCGTGGCCGGCGGCGTCGAATCCATCACCATGCCGGGCGGAGGGATGGGCGGCTCGGCGAACATCGACCAGAAGCTCCTCGAGATGTACCCGGCGATCTTCATGCCGATGATCGAGACCGCCGACATCGTGGCAAAGCGCTACGACGTGAGCCGGGAGTACCAGGACGAGTACTCGTTGCAGTCGCAGCAGCGGATGGCCGCGGCGCAGGCCGCCGGCCTCTTCGCGGACGAGATCGTTCCGATGAAGACCACGATGAAGAAGGTCGACAAGGAGACGAAGGAAGAGTCGTTCGTGGACTACGTCGTCGATCGCGACGAGTGCAATCGTCCCGACACGACGCTCGAAGGCCTTGCATCGCTGCAGCCGGTCCGCGGCGAAGGCAACTTCATCACCGCCGGCAACGCCAGCCAGCTGTCAGACGGCGCGGCGGCGGTCGTCCTCATGTCGGATGAAGAGGCGACCAAGCGCGGCCTCACCCCGCTCGGTGCGTTCAAGGGCTGGGCCGTCGCTGGGTGCGAGCCCGACGAGATGGGCATCGGGCCGATCTACGCGGTGCCGAAGCTGCTCGCTCGCCACAGCCTCAAAGTCGACGACATCGACCTGTGGGAGCTGAACGAAGCCTTCGCCTCACAGTGCCTGTACTCCCGTGACACGCTCGGCATCGATCCGGCGAAGTACAACGTCAATGGCGGATCGATCGCCATCGGCCACCCCTTCGGCATGACCGGCGCCCGTTGCGCCGGCCACATCCTTCAGGAGGGCATTCGCCGCAAGGCGAAGTGGGGTGTCGTCACGATGTGCATCGGCGGCGGCCAGGGCGCAGCCGGCCTCTTCGAGATCTACTCGTAACGGGAGGCACCTTCAGCGCCGGGCCAGCACCCCGACGCGGTCGATCATCTCGTCCCAGAGCTCGCGGTGCATCGTGTGGCCCATGCCTTCGACGCGCCAGAGCGTCGCGCCGGGGATCTGTGCGGCCGTCGCTTCGCCATGCTCGATCGGGAAGAACGGATCCTCGGTGCCGTGCATCACGAGCGTGGGGCAGGCGATCGATTGCTGTGCCTCCCAGACGCTCGGAGTCGCGAACCCCGCGGCCATCTGGCGGTACAGCCCGTCCGGTCGGTACGAGCGGTCATACGACGATGCCACTCGTTCGCGCACCCATTCCTCGTCGAACGGAAACGACGTACCCCAATCGGCCCGCCACAGCTCGACGGTGTAGGCGATGTGCTCCTCGCGGGTCCGCGGGGCGGACATCGCAACGAGGTCATCGAGGTCGCCCGTCGCCATCTGTGGTCCGTCGTCGCCGGGGATGGCGCCCGAGAAGCCCATCACCACCGTGAGCGAGCGAACCCTGAGGGGATGGCGGAGTGCCGCCCAACGCGCGATCCAAGACCCCATCGACGCCCCCACGAGGTGCACTTCTCGATCGCCGATCGCGTTGGCGACTCGGAGGATATCGTCCGCCATGTCGAGGAAGGAATACGGCACCGGTGGCGGTTCGCCCGCGAAGAGCGCGGTGAGCAGAGCGTCCATGTCGGGCCGCCCGGCGTGGTCGAACGAGCTGGACAATCCTGCGTCGCGGTTGTCCATGCGCGCGACGCGGAGGCCCGCGCTCGCGAAACGCTCTGCGAACTCGTCGCATAGCTCGACGTCCGCTATCTGCTGTCCGATGCCGCCGATGAGGATGACGAGTGGCGCGCTCGCCGCGCCGAGGCAGTCGTAGTGAAGGGTCACCCCGCCGTCCGCTACTTCCAACTCCGCCTCCTGTCACCAACCGCCGCGGTGTACGACCTCGTCGAACGGGCGGCGATCGGGCTTGACGATCGGGCGGAGGGGTCGATCCGCTGGATACCCGAGGCCGATCATGTACGCGGCGATGTAGCCGTCGGGAAATCCGAGGATGGCGCGCGCCTTGTCTTGGTCACCGATCGACGAGTGGGCGGTGCCGATGCCGAGGTCGGTCGCGGCGAGCAGCATCGCGTACGTCGCCTGGCCGAGGTCGTACCGGTCGAGGGTGAGGAACCGCTCCTCGGGGGGCTCGGGCAGAAGGAGCACGATCGCGGCCTGCGCTCCCGGTATGTGGCGCGCGCCCTGCCACACGCCCCCGAGCGCCTCGAGCTGCGCCCTTTCGGTGATGACGACGAACTCCCAGCGCTGTCGGTTCGACGCCGAGGGCGCGCGCCAGGCCGCCTCGAGGACTCGGTCGAGGTCCTCGTCGCTGATCGATTGGTCGGTGTACGTGCGCACGTTGCGCCGCGCCCGGATCGCGTCCCAGGTCTCCACGCGGACCGTCCTACAGCGACGCGACGAAGGCAGCGATGCTGGCTGCCGTGTCCCGGCTGATCTCAGGACACACGAATGGGAAGACCTCGGTGCCGTGGACGGTGCCCATGACCTGCCGACAACGCGCGGGGACACCGGCACGGAGGAGCAGTCGGTAGAACTCGATGCCCTCGTCACGCAGCGGGTCGCACTCGTTGACGCTGATCATCACTGGCGGCAGGCCTCGCACATCGTCCTCGGTTGCAAAGCTCGGCCACGCGAGCGGGTTGCGCCGCTCGAGCTCTTCGATGCCATACGCCATCGCACCCCGGTTGCTGTGCAGGTCGAGCAGGATGCCGTTGTTCTCGGTCGACGACGGGTACTGCGGGAGCGGCCAGCTTCCGGCGATGTAGGGACAGAGCGCGTAGAGGCCCTTGATGAGGCCGATGTCGCCGTCCTGCTTGAGCTTGAGCCCGGTGGCGAGCGTGAGGTTGCCGCCTCCGCTCTCGCCGCCGACGATCACGCGGGCCGGATCGATGCCGAGGTCTGACGCGTGGGCGATGAGCCAGCGCAGGCCCGACACGCAGTCGTTCAGCCCCGCGGGGAACGGTGCCACCTCGTCGACCGACGAGGGCGTCGAGCGCGTTGCGAAAGTCGACCATCGCGACCGCGAGGCCCTGCGCGGCGATGATGCGGCCCCACGCGCGGTAGTTGCCGTCGTAGCACGACATCGACTGCATGCCGCCACCGTGGATGTAGTACACCGCGGGGAGCGACCCTGGTGCGTCCGGGCGGATGAGACGGACGTTGATGGTGTTGCCGTCTGGTTGCGACACGACCGAGTGCTCCGTGATGTTGAGGCCCTTCGACGGCGCGATCTCCTCGTTGTCCGCGGCGCCCAGGAGCGTCGCGATCATCTCCCGCTGCGCGATTGCTGCGTCGGTGTTCGCCTCCGCCAACAGCTGGTCGCGGCTCTCTGCGTCGCCAACTGCTTCAGGCGTTCCAAAGCCGTTGATCATGGCCTTGAGCCGAGGATCGATGCGGGGGTCGTTGGCGACGTCAGTCATGCGCCGAACGTACCCCGGTCGTGCCGACGATGTCAGTCCTGCTGCCAGCTGCGGTAGAGGGTCACCAGGTCGTCGAGCGACTGCTCGGACAGGTTGTCGGGCTCGACGCGACCGGCGGCGTCGATCACCGCCCGGATCTGGGCGAGGTACTCGCTGCAGTGGGGGCACGCGACGAGATGCGCCTCGAGGCGCGAGCGGTCGCGCGGGGAGAGCGCGCCTTCGAGGTAGTCGGTCATCAACGCGACGGCTTGTCGGCAGACCAGGGCACGGCGACGGCGGAACAACACGGTCAGCGCCCTCCCATCTCGGCTTCGATCATGCCCGGAGCTGCGCTCGGGCACGGTGGAGGAGCACCCGCTGATTTCCCGCGGAGATGCCGATCAGGTCGCACACCTCGGCGGAGTCGAGCCCTCGATGTCGTCGAGCACCAGGACCTGCCGTTGCCCCGCGGGCAACGCAGGGAGCCACTCTTTGAGGCGCGCCGCGACGGTCTCTGCGGCGACTCGGGAGTCGACGGAGTCTGACCACGGCTCCGGCGGCTGGCTCCACGCCCCTGAGGACGCGAAGCGCCCTTCGAGCGGGTCACCCACGGGCACGGAGCGGGCTTCTCGCGCTCCGGTGGTGCGGGCGCGGTTGGCGAGGACGTTGAAGAGCCAGGTCTTCACCGAGGAGCGGCCCTCGAAGCGATCTATCCCTCGGACGACGCCAGCCAGGTGTCTTGCACCACCTCTTCGGCGACCGCGCGGCTGGGGACCATCGACTCGGCGAAGCGCAAAAGCCGCGGGTGGTACTTCGTGACGAGGGCGGCGAACGCCGACTCGTCGCCGGCGCGCTGCGTGTCGACCAATGTCGTGTCCGGATCCACCGCCATCGCGCAGCGAACCGTACTGGCGCGGCGATCCATCATGGGAGAGCTCGACCGGCCCACCTTTCGTAGTCCGCCGGCGACCAGCGCTGTTACGCCGCCCTCCAAGAATGAGTACGAGCTGCGAGCTCTCGGCGATGAGTTCTTCGCAGTGACCGAGGGCAAACGAACGCTCCGGCGCTCGATCGTCGCGCGCGACTGCGACGACCGGACCGCCAGTTCATCCTGGCGTTCTTCGACTCGTACGAGGCGGCCATGGAGAACTCAACCTGCCGGAGACCGCCGAGCGCGCAGAGAAGCAGATGGCGTCGGTGGACGCGCCGCCGAGCTTCATCGACCTCGACGTCATCGAAGAGAGGACCTGATGGACGGGGGTCAGCCGTGGCTGGTGTCGACGACGCAGAAGCGGTTGCCCTCTGGATCGGCCAACATCACGAAGTCAGGATCGCTGGGGTACCCCCACTCCACCCGAGCCGCGCCGAGCGCGACCAGCCGCTCGACCTCTGACGTCTGCTCAGCCGCGCTGTCGACCAGGAGATCGAGATGCACCCGCGGGTGCTCCTGGACGCCCGGTGTCAGCACGGAACGATTGGCGCTGCGTCGCGCCGGGGCAAGTGTTTGCCATGCTCGACATCCGCCCTCGGGCGGGACGAGTCGATTCGTGAAGTCGTTCTCGGTCGGTACGCCTGGATCAGTGGCGATGGCTCGTAGCCGACGTGCTTAGCGAGAACGCGGCCGCTCGGCCGACATCGTCGGCCCGCGCGCACCGATCCTCCCGAGCTTCAGCACGTCCGGAGGTTCGGCGTCGGCGTCAAGGCCCGGGGGCACTGGTTCGCCATGCTCGAAGAGGCCCAGGCCCCCGGCTTCGATCGGGTCACTCTCTTGGTCGGTGCCGACAATGTGACTGCCCAGGCCCTCTACCGTCGGTGTGGCTACGCCGATTCGGGTGCTGCGCCGAGACGCGTCAAGGGCACGATCCAGGCCCGCACGGGACCTATCGAGATCGATGACACGCTCCTCACTTGGGAGAAGCGGCTCAGCGACTGAGCTTCGACGACCAGTCGACGAGCGTGTCAGTGAACAGCTTCGGGTCCTGTCCGTGCATGGAGTGGCCCATGGCTTCGAAGGATCGGTAATCGACCTCGACATCGGCGGCCCGAAGTAGCTCGACGACCCGTTGGGCTTGGACGTCGGAGCTCGCGCCCATCAGCTGCCCGGTCACGTCGTCGACATGTCGGAAGTGGTGGGTGAAGAGCACCGGCACGCGTACAGATCTCAACATCGCTTCGTGATCGCACGAGGCAGCGACCTGTCCGCTCCAGAACGCGGCGCCCCATTCGGGGTCGTACTCCTTGAGGTTCTGCGGTGGTTCGGCCGGGATGCTGAAGATGGCCGTCATCCACGACGGGAGCGCGTCGGGCGCCGCGGCCCGCACCCCGTCCCAATCACCGATCGACCATTGAGGACCGAGGTAGGTGCTCCAGAGCTTGAACACCGGCCCGATCGTCTGACGCATCCCTTGGCCGGTCGGCGGATTCACCTGCGAAGCGAACAGGGGGGGATCCTCGTAGTGAGCGGCGAGGACTTGTCCTGTCTTGGCGTACGCGGAGAGCCAAGCCGAGAGCACCCCGCCCGACGAGAGCCCGCTCACGATGACGGGTCGGCCGATGACGACGTCGATGAAGCGCACGAGGTCGTTGCCCATGTTGTCGAGCGTGTAGCGCCCCGGTGTTCTCGTCGAGCGGCCCTGGCCGCGAAGATCGACTGCGAACGCGTGGTAGTGCTCGGCGAGCAGGGGAAGCGCGCCCTCGTATCCCCACCACGACTCTGTCTGGCCGGGCACGAGCAGCAGCGCCGGCTTCGATGGATCGCCGACCGACACGTAGTTCATCTGCACCTCGCCGAGGTCCGAGAGCTGCTCGGGAAACGCGTGACTCACATAGGTGGCGTCGGGGGAGTGGGGGCCGAATGCGTGAGCAAACCGTGCCATGAGCGCATCATCGCATCGACGCCGGCGTGGCGCGGCCGCTCAGCGCCCTGAGCTGAGGAGCTCGATCACCGCGTTGTAGTCGCTGCCGAGGCTGTTCGGGCCGCCCATCCTCGTCGACATCGTCTGGGCCCAGACGAGGGGACTGACTTTGTACACGGTGTCGACCGCGTCGGTATCCGCTCCGTGATCGACGAGCGTGCGGACGAGGTCGATGCGGCCGAGGACCGCGGCGTGATGCAGCGGAGATGCGACGACGCCCTCGGGGTTCACCTCGAACCCCAGCTCGACGAGGCGCGCGGCGGCGAGCCAGTGCCCGGCAGACGCGAGGTCGGCGACCACCGCGGGCCGTCGCTCACGCAGGTCGTCGAGTCGTGAGGTGTCGCCCGCGAGGACTTCCATGAGCCCGTCGTCTGTCGCCCGAGCGGCGAGGTACAGGTCGCGCAGCACGCCGACCTCGGCGCCGTGATGGATGAGCTCGTCGATGATGTGCAGCGCGAACGTCAAGCGATCGGGCCAGCCCTCGGAGGGATCGAGAAGCTGCGCGGGGTCGGTCGCAGCGAGGTAGCCGCGCCATGTCGCAAACGCTCGCTCGAGCATCGAGATCGCTTCGGCAGCCGACATCGTGATCCAGACCTCGTCGACATCGGCGGTGGGCGGCACGCCGAGCACGCGGTGGCACCGGTCCTCGCGGAGCAGGTCGATGATGTGCGTGAGCCGCCACGCGATCGTCGTGATCGGCGCAGGCGCGACAGGTCTCAGGCCGAAGTCGAACCGCACGCCTTCGGGCGTGTCCCGGACCGACCACGCGAGAGGCGCTGGTTCCCACAGGTACTCCTCGTCGGTGAGATCGTCGAGGCGAGAGCGGAGCCGGTCGTATGCCTTCTCGGATAGGGCGATCAGATGCGCCGTCGTCACGCCATTGCTCATCCGCCCACGCTCGCACACTGTGGGAGCGCGAGACTCCCGCAATGAGCACGCCTGCCCCGCTTCACCTCGAGGTCGCCCACACCGTCGTCTACGTGCACGACGTCGACAAGATGATCGCGTTCTACACCGAAGTCCTCGGCTTCGAGGTCGCCGACCGAGGGCCGCTCGGCCCCTCGGAGATCGTGTTCATGTCGCAGGTCGCCAACCACCATCACCAGCTGGCCCTGGTCACGGGTCGACCGAAGGTCGACAAGTCGAACAACATGCACCACACGGCGTACCGCTCCGCGGGGACGCTCGACGACCTCAGAGCGCTCCTCTCCACGCTCGAAGCGCATCCTGACGTGAGCGCGATCATGCCACTGACCCACGGCAACGCGTGGTCGATCTACTTCGAAGATCCCGAGCACAACGGGGTCGAGGTCTTCATCGACACTCCCTGGCATGTGCAACAGCCGCAGGGGAAGCCGCTCGACCTCGGGAAGTCGAACGACGAGATCGTCGCGATGACCCGAGCGGCCTTCGCCGACGAGCCCGAGTTCGGAGACCTCGCCGACTTCTACGAGCGTCGCGGCGTCCACCTCGAGGAGCGCGGCTGAGTTCATCCGATGACCGCGGAGCGGTACGGTGCACCGCGGCTGGGACACCTGTTCGGCCTGGGCGAGAGGGGTGGCATGAACGACGATTGGGAAGCACCGGGTCCGGGTCCGTGGATGCAGGATCGGGCGCATCTGCCCGCATCGGTGACACCCCTGCTGCAGGAGATCTACCCGGAGGGGTTCGCGAAGGGCTTCTCCGCAGCGCTCTCTCCCTACGGCGTGCTGCTCGACACCATGCAGCTCCGGTTCGTCAACGGGTTCTCCTACATACAACCGGTGCCGTTCGACGCCCCAGGACCCGACGGTCCGAAGACTCCGGAGCAGCTCGGCGCTGAGATAGGTCGCCGCACCGCGCTGGCCGACGTGGCGTTCACCCAACGCATCTGGCGAGACACCCTGAAGTACTGGGACGAGGAAGCGAAGCCCCGCGCCATCGAGCAGCACCGCGAGCTCGCGGCGGTCGACTTGCCCAGTCTCGACGACGAGCAGCTCGGCGCTCACCTCCACCGGTGCTTCGACCACATGGCGAAGATGTGGCAGCAGCACCACACGTACAACGCTGCCGCGCTCGTGCCGGTTGGCGACTTCGTGCTCCACGCGGCGACATGGACGCAACGCGACCCGGTGCCGATCTTCGCTGTCTATGACGGCTGGTCGCCGTCATCCGGAGTGCTCAACCCCGAGATCACGCCTGCAGTCGAGGCCATCCGCGCGGATCCGACTGCCGCGGCGCTCCTCTCCGGGGAAGAGCCCGCCGCTGATCGCCTCGCGCAACTCCGCGCGCGGGTGCCCGCTGTCGACGACTACGTCCGTACGGTCGGCTTCCGCATCGCGGCTGGTTTCGACCTCACGAACCCGACCGTTGTCGAACGGCCCGACCTGGTGCTCGGGCGGCTCTTATCCGCCGTTGGATACGAGGCCGACCACTCGACGGCACGCGCCGATGCTCTGGCGGCCGAGCTTCGTGAGGCGGTGCCAGAGGAGGAGCGCGCCACCTTCGACGACCTCCTCGCCGAGTCGCGCCTGGTGTACCGGTTGCGCGACGAGCGCGGCCTCTACAGCGACTCGTCGGCTGTGGGCCTGACCCGCCTCGCTCTGATCGAGCTCGGTAGTCGGCTGTTCGAGCGCGGCCGCATCGGGTTCAAGTACGACACCCTCGACCTGCGCGCGGCCGAGATCGACGCGATCCTCGCCGGCTCGGCGTCCCCCACTGCGGACGAGCTCGCGACGCGGGTCGCCGCGCGCAAGGCGGCGAGCAAGGCCGGCGCGCCGCCCCTGCTCGGGCCCCCGCCTCCGCCGCCGCCCCCCGTCGACGGTCTTCCGCCGCCGCTCGCCCGCGTGATGAGCGCGCTCGGCTTCGTGATCGGTGGCGTCACCGGCGAGGCTCCTGCTCCCGCGGGTGACGACCACATCATCATGGGCATCGGGGGCAGCGCCGGCACCTACGTCGGCCCGGCCCGCATCGTGAAGAACTTCGACGATCTCATGGAGCTGCGAGACGGCGAGGTGCTCGTCACCTCGGCGACGGGCGAGTCGTTCAATTCGTTCCTCCACGTCGTCGGAGCGATCGTCACCGACCACGGCAGCTTCGCTTCACACGCCGCGATCATGGGCCGCGAGATGGGCTTCCCGGCGGTCGTCGGCACCGTGGACGGCACCCAACGGATCCCGAACGGCGTGCTCGTGCGCGTGGACGGCAAAGCCGGGACCGTCGAGATCGTCGGGTTCCCCGAGGAGTAGGGCAAGCGGCGACCCGGGTCGCGCTCGGGCGCGACTCCTAGGCTCGGGCATCTGATGTCGACGACCGACGAGCGCGTGTTCACCCTGCGCTTCGCGCTCGTGGTGGCGTCGGGTCTCTGCTACTTCATGGCGCTCGGCGTCCTGCTGCCGATCGTGCCGTTGTTCGTGAAGCACGAGCTCGGGGGCAACGACGTCGCCGTCGGGGTGGCGGTCGGTGCGTTCTCGTTGGGGGCGGTGATCTTGCGACCGTTCGCCGGTCGGATCGGCGACCGCTTCGGCCGTCGGGTCCTCATCGTCGTGGGTGGTGTCATCGTCGGCTCGGCCGGCCTCCTCTACCTCCTCGCGTCGGCACTCGTGCCACTCGTCCTCGTGCGGCTGCTCGCCGGCATCGGAGAGGCGGCCTTCTTCGTGGGCGCCGCGTCGATGATCACCGACCTGGCACCCGAATCGAGGCGAGGGGAAGCCATCAGCTACTGGTCGATCGCCGTGTACGGCGGCCTCGCCTTCGGCCCGCTCATCGGGAACCTGCTCCTCGACGACGACCACTTCGACCGGGTGTGGGTGGCCTCTGCGTCGCTTGCCTTCCTCGCCGCTGCCATCGGGTTGTGTACGCACGAGGTGGTCTCATTCGACCGCGAGACGGCCTCGTCGGCGCCGCGGCCCCCGTTGATCAGCCGGCCGGCGATCGGCCCGGGCACGGTCCTGTTCCTCGGGCTCATCGGCCTCGCGGGATTCACCGAGTTCGTGCCGCTGTACGTCAAGGAGATCGGCCTGCACGACTCGAGCGGCGTGTTCGTGCTTTACGGCTGCCTCATCCTGGGCATGCGCCTCCTGGGGGCGAAGGTTCCCGACCGCATTGGTCCCCGCACCGCCGGCACCATCGCGACCGCAACCTCGGCCGTGGGGTTGTTGATCATGGCGGCCTTCGCCGAGCCCGCGGGCCTGTACGCCGGCACGGTCGTGTTCTCGATCGGGATGGCGTTTCTGTACCCGGCCATGCTCACGCTCGCCCTCACGGGTCTCGCCGACAACGAGCGGGGCTCGGCGGTGGGCACGGTGAGCAGCTTTTCGATCTCTCTCAGGGAGTCGGCGCGCTCCTCCTCGGCGTCGTCGCTGCGCTCGCTGGCTATCGAGGCGCGTTTGCCGCTGGTGCCCTGCTCGGGTTGGCCGCGCTCGCGTTGCTTCGCAGCAGCCCCGGCACGCCGTCGACATGAGCTGACCTGAAAGGAGCTGCCATGCCGCAGGAGTTCGAGGGCGATCTCGCGGGAGCAGTGTTCTGGGGTGCCGATCTCAGCCGCGCTCGTTTTCGTGACGTCAACCTTACGGATGCGAAGATCAGTCACGCCTGGCTCGTCAACGTCGACATCGACGCGCTGATCGACAAAGTCGTGATCAACGGCGTCGACGTCACGAACTTCGTGAACGAGCGCGACCGCTGGTACCCGTTGCGCTCGATGCTCCGTCCTCCGACGCCCGAGGGGATGCGGGCCGCGTGGGCGGCACTCGAAGGCGAATGGGCGAAGACGACCTCGCTGGCGCACGCGCTTCCTGAAGCGAAGTTGTACGAGTCGGTAGACGGGGAGTGGACGTTCGTGCAGACCCTGCGACACCTCGTGTTCGCGATGGACAAGTGGTTCACCGTGCCGATCCTCGGGCAAGCCTTCGACCCGATGGGGTTGCCGAACTCCGGCTCCGTCGACTTCCCCTGGCCCGGTCTCGACCAGCATCTGACGCCGTCGGTCTCGGAGGCGCTCGCGGTGCGCGCCGATCGGGCGACTCGTCTTCGCCAGTACCTCACGACACTGACGACGGAGAACTTCGAGCGACCGATCGAGGTGCTCGAGAACGGCACGCATCCGCTACGCGAGTGCCTCTACACCGTCTTCGAGGAAGAGTTCTGGCACAACCGTTACGCGCGGCGCGACCTCGAGCAGCTCGCTCTCTAACCGCGGTCGAGCCGCTTCTCGAGCCGCACGGCGTTCGGCGGTGCAGGCCCGCCGGAGAGGCTGAAGCCGGCGTGCTCGTAGATCGCGATGTTGCGCGTGCTGCGGGCTCCCGTGAACAGCGTGACCGACTCCACGTCCTCTGGAGCGAGGGACTCGGCGAATCGGAGCAACCATCCTCCGAGCCCGCGACCCGCGAGATCGGGTGCGACCATGAGGCGGCCGATGTCCCAGGTGGAGTCCTCACGCCGAGCGCGCACGGCGCCGACGAGCCGGCCGCCGAGCCGCAGACCCCAGGTCTCCCACTCGTCGAGCCACGCCCGCACGTCGTCGAGCGACTCGTGCAGCGCTGCGATGTCGAGGGTGTCGTTGGCGATGGCCTCGTCGACCCAGCAGCACCGTTGGAGCACCAACAGCTCGGCCGCGTCATCTTGACCCGCTCGACTCAGGACTCCCCCCTCGATGGGGAGGTCAGACACGGCCACGATGCACCTCCACCTGTCGGGGCGCCGACCCTAGTGCCGCGCTGGTTAGCGTCACGGCGTGCGCGCACTGGTCATGGGTGGCAACCGGTACATCGGCCGTCATCTCGTCTTCGAGCTGGCTCGACAGGGCCACGACGTCACGGTGATGAACAGCCACGAGGCGCCGATGCCGCCTGGCGCTCGGCGCATCCACGCCGATCGTCAGGTGCCCGGTGCGATCGTCGAAGCACTCGGAGCGCATCGCGACGACTTCGACGTCGTGTTCGACAACACCGCATACAGCCCGCGTGATCTCGAGCCGATGGTGGACCTGTTCCGAGGTCGTGTCGCACAGTTCGTGTTCACGAGCTCAGTTGCCGTGTACAAGCGAAGCTTCATCCAGCCCGTCACCGAAGCCCGTTCGACGCACGCCGCCGACGACCGCGATCCCCGCAAGGGATACGGCGTCGGGAAGGTGAGGTGTGAGCAGTACCTCCTCGACATCCCGGAGCTCAACGCGACGTCGTTGCGGGTCACGCACACGATCGGTCCGCACTCGCCCCTCGTGACGCGAGAGCCGATCTTCTTCCGCCGCCTCGAGCTCGGACGGCCGATCCTCGTGCCTGGGGAGGGCTTTCCCTTCGTGCACCTCGTGCACGTGGAGGACGTCGCCAGGTTGATGGTCTCGTTGATCGGGAACCCGCACGCGGCTCACCAGATCTACAACGTGGCGGGCAGCGAGATCACGAGCGTGCTCGGGTGCATCGAGCTGATGGCACGCGCCGCTGGTGTGCGGCCCGATGTCGTGCACGTTCCGCTCGACGTCGCGCGTCGCGCTCCTCACGCTCTCGTGCACTGGGGCGAGGCCATCGTGGGTGGAGCGATGTTCTCGATCGAGAAGGCGCTCAGCGACCTCGACTGGGCACCGAGCTACGGCCTCGAGGCCGCCTACACCGACTCGTACGCCTGGTTCGACCGTGAGGGCCGTGATCTCTTCGAGTACGACTTCTCGGCGGACGACGCGTTGCTCGCCGAGCTCTCCGCAGCGCGGTAGCGACGAACGGGGTCAGACGCCGGCGGCCTGGATCGCACGCGCCGGTGCATGACTCACGTCGGCCTCGGTCAGCTCGCCCGTCCAGCACGCGAACTCGAGCAGAGCACCGTCGGGATCGAAGAAGTACACCGACCGGATGAACACGTCGTCGGTCATCTGCTCGGTGACGCCGCGCTCGCTGCGATCGTGGTTGATGACCGGGCTGCACTTGATGCCCTTGTCGACGAGCTTGTTGCGGTAGTCCTCGATCTTGTCGGCCGGCACGCCGAACGCGACATGGTTCATCGACGCGATGGCCGTCGTGAGATCACCCAGGCCCGGCAGCGCGGCCGCGGACGAGACGCCCGGCACCGGCTCCGGCGCGTTCGGGAACCAGAAGAAGGCGAGGCAGTCGCCGTTGCCGATGTCGAAGAAGAAGTGCTGCCCGGCCCCGCCGGGGAACTCGATCGTCTTGATGAGCGGCATCCCGAGGACGTTCGTGTAGAAGTCAACGGTCTTCTCCATGTCCCGACACACGAGGGCGAGGTGGTTGATGCCGCCGAGCTGGAACTCTGGATTCTGCTTTGTCATGCCTCAAGCGTACGCGTCGAGGCCCTCAGTTGCCGATCTCGCTCGGACGAACACCTGCGAGCTTTCTGTGGTCCCAGGAGACGACTCGTTCAGGGTGAACCGTGATCCCGATGCGCTCGGGGACGAGTGCGTCGACCGCCGCCCGAAGGTCGTCGTCGAGCCTTCCCGCTGCTCGCTCGAACAAGGCAAGGCCGACGCGGCGGGAGCCCTCGGCATCGCTCGTGATCTCGGCGCGTCCGGACAGCTGCACCGCCCGCATCTCGGCGAACGTGGCGCCCTCTTCGACGAGACAGGTGATGCGGGGGTCCCGGCGGAGGTTGGCGACCTTCCTCGACCGAGGATCGGTCCAGACGGTGAGGAGCCCTTCGACCACCACGAACGACATGGGCACGAGGTGCGGCGTGCCGTCCGCGTTGATCGTGCCGATGTCGGCTCGGCGTTCCTCGGACAGGAACGCCGCGATCTCGTCCTCTGACATCGCCATCAGGTCGCGTTGCGACATCGGCGGCATCGTACGCGCCAGACTCAGGGACATGGCCCTCGTGTCCTTCGCCAAGCGCCTGTCCGATCTCGCGGAAGCCAAGCCGGACTTCCCGGCGGTCACGTGTGCAGGGCGCACCGTGTCACGAGCCGAGCTCGAGCGGCTCGGCAACCGATTCGCCCGCGACCTGCAGTCGAGGGGCGTCGGAGTCGGCGACTTCGTGACCGTGGCCCTGCCGAACTCCGTCGACTGGTTCATCGCCTATGTCGGCTGTTGGAAGATCGGCGCCGTGCCTCAGCCGGTGTCGGCCAAGCTGCCGGCGCGCGAGCTCGCGGAGATCGTCGCCCTTGCCGAGTCGAAGGTCGTCGTCGGCGCCGAGCCCGGCAGCCTCCCCGACACGATCTGCCTGCCCGTCGGCTACGAGCCGCCGGCGGATCACGACGACAGCTCGCTGCCCGACGCGGTCTCACCCGCATGGAAGGCACCGACGTCGGGCGGCTCCACCGGCCGACCGAAGCTGATCGTCGCGGGCGACCCTTCGCTCACCGATGACGAGGCGCCTTCCGCACTCGGCTATCAGCGCGACGGGTGCATGGTCATGCCCGGACCGCTCTATCACAACGGTCCTGCGGTGTGGTCGTGCCAGTCCCTCCTCGCCGGCAGTCACGTCGTGCTGCAGGAGCGGTTCGACGCCGAGGGCGTGCTCGCCGACATCGAGACCTACCGGGCCAACCTCGTCTACCTGGTCCCGACGATGATGAAGCGGATCATCCGGCTGCCCGACGAGGTGCGGTTGAAGTACGACCTCTCGTCGTTGCAGGTCGTGTGGCACCTCGCAGAGCCATGCCCGATGTGGCTGAAGGAGGCCTGGATCGACTGGCTCGGCGCCGAGAAGATCTTCGAGCTCTACGCGGGCACGGAGGCACAGGGCATCACGGTGATCACCGGGCCCGAGTGGCTCGAACATCGCGGCTCGGTCGGCCGCCCGAGCGCAGGCGAGTTCAAGGTCACCGACATCGACGGCAACCCGCTTCCCGCCGGCGAGATGGGCGAGATCTGGATCCGCAACACGCGCGAGCAGGCGACCTACTACTACAAGGGCGCCGAGGCCCGGACGAGCGAGGGCGGCTGGGAGTCGCTCGGCGACATGGGCTGGTTCGACGCCGACGGCTACCTGTACCTCGGCGACCGCATGCAGGACATGATCCTGTCGGGTGGAGCGAACATCTATCCCGCGGAGGTCGAGGCCGCGATCCAGGAGCATCCGGCGGTGAAATCGGTGTGCGTCATCGGGTTGCCCGACGAGGACAAGGGCAACGTGGTCCACGCGATCGTCGAGGCCGACGCGGGGACGATCAGCGAGCACGAGCTGCTGACGTTCGCGGCCGAGCGCCTCGCGAAGTACAAGCTGCCGCGCACCGTCGAGTTCGTGGAGACACCGTTGCGCGACGACGCGGGCAAAGTTCGCCGCGCTCAGCTGCGTTCGGAACGGCTGCACCCCGTGGGTGACTAGGTTCGGCCCATGGTCAGAGCGATCGTCAAGCTGTTCGGCGCCCTGCTGCTGGCAGTGGCCGCACTGTTCACCGTCCTCCTGTATGGGATGCGTACCAAGTCGCCCCCGGTCTTGGACACCGTCCGCCGGATCAGCCGCGCGACCAAGCCGACGGTGCTGAAGTCAGCCGGCACGGCGGGGTCTCCCACATCTGTCGTCCGTCACGTCGGCCGCGTCTCGGGCAAGGAGTACGAGACCCCGATCACCGCCGTGCCGACCGAGACGGGGTTCCTGATCGCGCTGCCTTACGGGCCGAACACCGACTGGCTCAAGAACGTGGTCGCAAGCGGCACCGCGACGATCGTCACCGATGGAGAGACGGTCGCAGTCGAGCGGCCCGAGATCGTGTCTCGCGAGACGGCGGAGCGAGATTTTCCGGCGGGCGCGGCGCGGGCCCTGCGCATCTTCGGCGTCGAGGAATGCCTTCGAGTGTCACGCCGAGAGGAAGCCCTCGCGTGACAGGCGACGTTCGCCCCTTCACTCTGTCGCTCGACGAGGCGGTGCTCGACGACCTTCGCGCGCGGCTCCACAACACGCGGTGGCCAGACGCTGAGGTCGTCGACGATTGGTCGCAAGGCGTCCCGCTCGCGTACATGCAGGAGGTCGCCGCGTACTGGGCTGACGAGTACGACTGGCGCGCCCGCGAGGTACTCCTGAACCGGTTTCCGCAATTCGTCACCGAGATCGATGACGTCGACATCCACTTCCTGCATGTCCGGTCACCCCACGACGATGCGTTGCCGCTCGTCCTCTCGCACGGATGGCCGGGTTCGATCGTCGAGTTCCACAAAGTGATCGAGCCGCTCACCAACCCGACCGCGTTCGGCGGTGACGCCGCCGATGCCTTCCACGTCGTCGCGCCATCGCTGCCCGGCTTCGGGTTTTCGGGCCGTCCGACCGTCGTGGGGTGGGGCGTCGAGCGCATCGGCGCGGCGTTCTCCGAGCTGATGGGGCGTCTCGGCTACGACCGCTACGTCGCGCAAGGCGGTGACTGGGGCTCGGCGATCACGTCGGTCATCGGGGGCACCGATCCGGCCCACTGCGCGGCGGTGCACCTCACGTTGGCGATGTCGTCACGTCCGTCAGGCCAGCCGACGACGCCCGAGGAGCTGCACGCGATCGAGCGTGCGCAGTACTACATGGAATGGGACTCGGGTTACTCCACGCAGCAACGGACCCGGCCCCAGACCGTCGGCTACGGGCTCAGCGACTCGCCCGCGGGGCAGCTCGCGTGGATCCTCGAGAAGCTCTGGGCCTGGACCGACTGCGACGGCCACCCCGAGAACGCGTTGAGTCGCGACGAGATGCTCGACAACGTGATGCTCTACTGGGCGACCGGAACGGCGACCTCGTCCGCTCGCATCTACTGGGAGAGCTTCGGGCGCGGCAGTCGGCCTCACGTCGACGTGCCCACTGGGTTCGCCGTCTACCCAGCGATACC
>CAWKBM010000009.1:345000-651781 GCA_963847855.1 uncultured Acidimicrobiales bacterium | reverse complement strand
ATCGTCGTGAAAGGCCTGATCCTGCGTTGCGGGTGACGGTCAAGCCCCGGCCATTTCGTGCCGATGCTGGGGGGTCGGGCGAGATACCCGGCGGGTAGGAGGGTCGTCGGTACAGTGATCCCCATGGAGCTCACCCCGAAGGTGTTCGACGACGTCGAGTTCCGCGAGCGGTTCCGGGGCTATGACCCCGACGAGGTCGATGCGTTTCTCGAGCAGGTTGCGCGGGCCGTGCAGGAGCTCGACCAGAAGCTGAAGGATTCGATCGACCGGGCCGAAAAGGCCGAAGCCCGCGCCCGAGAGGCCGGTGATGCCGACGAGGCGCTGAGGCGCACCCTGGTGCTCGCGCAGCGCACCGCCGACGCTGCGGTGAGCGAAGCCGAGACCCGCGCCGCTGCGCTGCTCGCGGAGGCCGAGGGCAAGGCCGCGACCGTGACGTCCGACTCTGACCGCCAGGCCGCGGTGGTGCGTGGCGAAGCCGAGGCCTACGCATCCCGCACGCGTGAACAAGCCGATGCGCACGCGTCGACGAAGCTCAGCGAGACCGAAGCGATCGTCGCCGACATGATGGCGAGTGCCGAGCGCGAGGCGCGGGAGGGCGCGGAGGATCTTCGTCAGCGCCTGCGCACTGAAGTCAGCGCGCTCGAGGCGTTGCGGGAGCACCTCCGCACCGACGCCGGACGACTCGAGGCACACATCGCGATCCAGCGTCAGCGCGTCGTTGCGACCGTCGAGGCGTTGCAGCGCCTGTCCTCTGATCCCGAGGCGCTGCGCGAGGCACCGGTTCCCGAGTTCAAGCCGGTCGAGTCACCCCCGACCGCCGAGGCGCTGGGCGGCGGCGCGCCGCCTGCTCCGCCCGCGCCGCCGCCGCCGGTGCACGCGCTCGACGAGGCCGACGTCGAGATCCACGACGAGATCCACGACGAGGTCGACGCAGGGGAGATCGACGAGCCCACCGATGCGCCGGTCGAGGAGGCGGCGATCGAGGAAGCGTTCGCGGCATCGAGCGCCGAGTCGGTCGAAAAGTCGACTACGGAGTCGGTCGAAGAGTCGAGCGCGGAATCGACGGAGATCGACGTGCTCGAGATCCCCGTCGAGGACGAGGTGACCGGCGAGTTCCCCGCGATCGTCGTCGCCGAGCTCGAAGCCACCGAGGTCGAAGCAAGCGGGGCCGAGGCAAGCGGGGCCGAAGCCGCCGAGCAGCCCGCACTCGACTGGGACGACTCAGGACCCCCGACGATGGAGGTGCCCGCCGCCGAGCTCCTCGACGACGATGATCCCTACATCGCCGAGCTGCGCCGTGCGATCGTCGATCCTTCGCCGCTCGGTCCGCGTGACGACTACGAGCCCGACGACGCGATGGCCGACTTCTACGGACGCGAGCTCGAGGACAGTCGCTGGAAGGGCTTCCGCCGCCGCCGTTGAGGCGGCCGTTCAGACCATCGCCGCGAGCTCGACCGCGATCTGTGCGGCGATCGACGCGTTGTGCTCGGCGAGTGCGAGGTTCGCGGGCAGGCTGCGACCTTCGGTTGACTCCCCGATGCGCGCCAGCACGAACGGCGTGACCGCGGGTCCGCGGATCCCCAGACGGGCGGCCTCGTCTTCGGCGGCCGCGATCGCGGCATCGATCAGCTCCGCCGGCAACGCGTCGGCCTCGGGGATCGGCGCCGCGACCAGCACACCTCCCTCGTAGCCGAGCTCCCAGGCAGCGACCGCAACGGCTGCCGCGTCATGCGGGGTGTCGACCCTGTGCGAGAGCGCGACGCCACTCGTGCGCATCCAAAAGGCCGGCAGCTCGTCGGTGCCGTAGCCGAGCACGGGCACACTGATCATCTCCAGATGCTCGAGCGTGCGGGCGAGGTCGAGGAATGCCTTGGCCCCCGCGCACACCGTGACGACAGGGTGCGCGGCGAGCGCGCCGAGGTCGGCACTCACGTCGCCTGACACCTCTGCGCCGCGATGGACACCGCCGATGCCGCCGGTGGCGAACACCGCGACTCCGGCGCGAGCCGCGAGTGCGAGCGACGCCGACACGGTGGTCGCGCCGAAGTCCCAGCCCTGCGCGACGGCGACGGGGAGGTCTCGCGCGGCGACCTTGCGAGAACCCGAGAGCACCCGAGGATGCTCGGCGGCATCGACACCCACGCGGGCGGCCCCGTCGACCACCGCGGTGAGGGCGGGGACGGCGCCGTGCTCGTAGATCGCCGCGAGACAGCGCTCGAGCGCTTCCGCATTCGCCGGGGCGGGCAGGCCGAGCGTCGAGAAGATCGTCGACTCGAGCGCCACGACGGCTCGGCGCTCGGCGAGTGCCGACGCCACCTCGGGGGAGACCAGGACCCCGGGCCTGACGGTCACGCGCGACCACTCACGTTTGCGCCGGGCACGTCGAGGGTGTGCGCAGCGCACGCGTGACCCACGGCCATGGCAGCTGCCGCCGACTCGCCCCGCTGCAGCGCGGGCAGGAAGCCGGCCGCGAAGGCATCGCCGGCGCCGGTCGTGTCGGCCGCATCCTTCACCGATGGGGGAGGCACTACCGCGACCACCTCGTCTCGAGTCGCCGCGCTCGCAGGACCGCGGCCGCGATGCACGACGACCAGCTCGACCCCTTCGGGGGCCCGGTCTCCGATGCCGAGGAGACGCGCCTCGGCATCGTTCGTGAGCAGCACCCTCGGACGGAGTTCGCTCATGAGATCGAGGAAGCGCGCCGGCCCGTATTCCTCGAGCGCGGCAACCGATGACGCATCGACGCTGACGACGATGCCGCGGTCGCGTGCTCGGCGAGCGAGCTCGGACGCGGCATCCGCGAGGTGGCCCGTGGTGAGCGAGTAGGCGGGGAGGTGGAGCACGGTGATCCCGTCGAGCCAGCGGTCGTCTACGACGTCAAGGTCGAGCGCGGCACCGCGATCGGTGAGCATCGTGCGCTCGCCGTCCTTCGCCACGAGGACCACGATCGTGCCGGTGCGCCCGCCCCGGGTGACCCGCACGTCGACACCGAGCCCTGCGAGCGTGGCGAGGAGGCGGTCTCCGAGGCCGTCGTCTCCGACGTTGCCGACGAAGCGAGCGGGAGTGCCCGTCGCGGCACACAAGGCGGCGACGTTCGCGGCGCTGCCTCCCCGACGCCGAAACACCCTCACCCCGACATCCGTCCCCTCGCCGGGAGGCCCCGAGAGCCACACCACGACGTCTTCGACGAGGTCGCCGACTGCGCACAGCACGGTCGGTGACCTTAGGGCGAGGTTCGGTAGGGTCGGCGCCCGTGCCCGCGCCGATCGGTCTCATCGCGAACCCCGCGTCAGGGCGCGACATCCGCCGGCTGGTGGCGAACGCCTCGACGTCGACGTTGAACGACAAGGTCACCGCGGTGCGAAGGGTGTTGATCGGTGCGGCCCAGTGCGGGGCGGACCGCATCGTGGTGCTCGGTGATGCGCCTCGAATCGCGCGCGTCGAGCCGCAGCGCCCGTCGAGCTCGGTCACCTCGTCGAGGAGCTCGCCACCCCGCTGCATCACGACGTGCGAGACACCATCGCGGCGGCGCGCGCTATGGGTGAGGTCGGGTGCGCGGCTGTCGTGGTGCTCGGGGGCGACGGTACGAACCGCGCCGTCGCGTTGGGCTGGCCGTCGGTGCCTGTCATCCCGATCTCGACCGGCACCAACAACGCGTTCCCCTCACGGTCGAGCCGACGCTCGCGGGCGCGGCGGCGGGAATGCTTGCCGCCGGTGTGGTCGCGCTCGACGAGGTCGGCGCGCCTGCTCCGGTCGTGCACGTCGACATCGAAGGCGAGGGCACCGATCTCGCGGTCATCGACGCCGTGTTGCTCGGAGGCGGCCTGGTCGGGTCGATGCTGCTGTTCGAACCCGACCGGCTGTCCGCGGCGGTCGTCGCGCGGGCGACCGCTGGCTCGCTCGGGATGTGCGGCCTCGCCTCGGTGTTGCACCCCGACGATCCGCGTCCCGTGTCGATCGAATTCGGTGCGGGGCGCAACGTCGCTGTCCCGCTCGCTCCCGGTGCGTTCGAGACGGTCGAGGTCGCACGGGCCACCAAGCTCTCACTCGGCGAGTGCGTCGAGTGGGTCGGCCCCGGCATCTTGGCGTTCGACGGGGAGCGCAACCGCAAGCTCGCCGACGGTCAACGGGCGCGCGTGCACGTCGCACTGGACGGCCCGATCGTCGTCGACGTTGTGCGGGCGATCGCGCTCGGCGCGTCGCGTGGCTGCTTCGGCTGACCCTTCCCACGGGCTCAGCGCCGGGCGAGCTCTTCTGCTGCGAGCGAGGCGAGGCGAGGCGTGCCCTGCGAGAGCGCGTCGACGTCGACATCTCCTTGGTCGCCCATCGCTCCCGCCGCGTAGCGCGCGTAGACACCTTCGGAGATGCACGCGAGCCGCCAGTACTGGAAGGCGCAGTAGTAGGCCAAGTCGTCGACGTCGCGCTGCGTCCGCGCGACGTACCGCTCGACGGCCTCGTCGCGCGTCGGGAAGCCAGGAAGCTGAGTCGCGGCGTCGGGACGCGCGGTGCGGGTGTCTCCCTCCTGCGCCCACGTGATGACGAGCATGCCGAGGTCGGCGAGCGGATCGCCGAGCGTGCACAGCTCCCAATCGAGGACGGCCGCGAGTGGCCCCGCCGGAGAGCACACGCAGTTGTCGAGCCGATAGTCGCCGTGCGCGATCGCGGCGGGGCCCTGCGCGGGGACGCGGGCGGCGAGTCGCTGGTGCACCTCCGCGACGAGGGGGAGCTCCCGCGTCCGCGACGCCTCGAACTGGGTTGACCAGCGCTTCAGCTGCCGCTCGATGTAGCCCTCCTTGCGTCCGAGGTCGCCGAGGCCCACCGCGTCGGGGTCGACGGCGTGCAGGTCGGCGAGGACATCCACGAGGGAGGCGCCCATCACGGCTCGGGTCTCGGGCGACGTCAGCGTCCGGCCGACTTCGACGTCGCGGACGATGATGCCGTCCACGAACGACATGACATAGAACGGTGCGCCGTTCACCTCGATGTCATCGCAGTAGGCGAGCGCGTCGGGCACCGGGACCGCAGTTGGCCCGAGCGCGGCGATGATCTTGTGCTCGCGTCCGACGTCGTGCGCGGTCGCGAGTAGCGAGCTGAGCGGCGGTCTACGCAGAACGACCGAGCGACCGTTCGCATCGTCGACCTTGAACGTGAGGTTCGATCGACCCCCCGCGACCAGGGCAAACGCAAAGGGGGGAGTCAGCCCATCAACGTGATCGACAAGCCATGGCGTCACCTTCACCTGATCGATTCCCGGGATGTCTGTGCTCGGCACGGCCGCCGACGTTACCGGCGCCCGCCTACAAGACTGTGGTGCCTCCATGGAAGAATCCACGGGTGCCTTCGGTGCGCCTGTCGCGACGCGCCGCGTTGGTCCTGTGCGCGCTCGTAGTTGCGGTGGCTCCCATCGCCGGCTGGATCGCGTCGACGAGCGCACGTGGAGATCGCGCTGCCCAAAACCTCGACGTCGCTGGTCAGGCCGTCGGGGGTGACTCGCGCGCCGAGGTGACGGAGGCAGTCGATGCCCTTGCCACCGCCTATGCCGCAGTGCCCGTGACGGTTGTCGCGGGTGACGTGACCGTCACCTCGACTGCCGGGGCGCTCGGTGTCTCGGTCGACGAGCCGACGACGGTCGCGGCCGTGATGGACCATGGCGAGGACGGGTTCCCGGTCGGTCGCTTCTTCCGGTGGGTCTGGTCGTACGTCTCCGACTCGGACGTCGAGCCCACAGTCGTCGTCGACGACACGGTCGCGACCGCGGAGGTGAACCGCCTGCTCGCCGGCAAGACCGGCGGTCCGGTCGAGCCGTCGTTCGAGCAGAAGGACGGCACGCTGGTCGCGATCGCCGGCCACCCGGGCCTGGGGATCGAGACCGCCGACGTCGTTGCCGGCCTCCACCGGTTGCGGTACTCGACGAGCCGCCTGCGCGTCGAGGTCGCGAGCCACACGGTGCAGCCGCGGTACTCGGTGAAGGACGCGCAGGACCTGGTCGACGAGGCGAACGAGCTGACGGCCGATCCGATCATGGTGAAGGCCGGCGACGCCACCGCCTCGCTCGACGTGCCGACCCTGCGATCGCTTCTCGTCGGCGCCGCGAACGCAGACGGACTCGCGATCGGGCTCGATCCCACGACCACGAGTCAGACACTGGCGACCGCCTTGGCCGCAGCCAGCACTCCGCCCCAGGACGCGTCGATCACCATCGTCAACGGGGTGCCGACACCTGCGCCGGGCCATCCGGGCGCGAAGTGCTGCGCGGCGTCGGCTCCCGATGTGCTGTTCGCGGCGTTGCACGCGCGTGCGAGCGATCCGGTCGACCTCCCGCTCGAGGAGGTCCCGCCGACCCTCTCCACCGAGCAGCTCGACGCGCTCGGCATCAAGGAGGTCGTGGCGACCTTCACGACGAAGCACAAAGCGGGCGAGCCTCGGGTCAAGAACATCCACCGGATGGCCGACATCGTGCGCGGCACGATCATCCGGCCGGGGGACGTCTTCTCGATCAACGAGCTCGTCGGTCAGCGCACGGAAGACAAGGGCTTCGTGTTCGCACCGGCGATCGCCGAGGGGGTCCATGAGGATGAGGTCGGCGGCGGCGTGTCGCAGTTCGCCACGACGCTCTTCAACGTGTCGTTCTTTGCAGGACTGGACTTCGTGCAGTACCAGAGCCACAGCCTCTACATCTCCCGCTATCCGTACGGGCGGGAAGCGACCCTCGGATGGCCGGGCCCGGACCTGCAGATCCGCAACACCACCCCCTACGGCATCCTGATCTGGCCGTCGTACACGAACACCAGCCTGACCGTCACCCTCTTCTCCACGAAGTACTTCACCAGTGTCGATCAGACGAACCAGACGACGGGGACGAGCGGCGTGTGCACGTCGGTCACCACCGAGCGCACGCGGATTTACCTGGACGGCACGAAGAAGGTGGACGCGGTCCGCGCTCGGTACCGGCCGAGCGAGGGGATCAACTGCGACGGGTCGGGCCCCGGCACGACGACCACGACATCGTCGACTGTCGCGGCAGAGACCACGGTCGCTGCGACAACGGTCGCTCCGACGACCGTGCCTCCACCCACAGCTCCTCCGTCGACGGTGCTCCCACAGACGACGACGCTCCTCTTGGTGCCGTCCGTGCCGCCTGGTCAGCCTTAGTCGACGACGCGGGCTGCGCCGGCGATGACGAGGCGATGCAGCGTTGCGCACACGTCGAAGGCGCTGGCGCCGAGAAGACGAGTGATGTCGGCGATGGATCGGCGGCCGTCGAGGTGGGCGACCACGCTCCAGTCGCTCGGCGAGAGCACGAGGTCGGGCCCGTCGGTCGGGACATCCGCAGCGATCGCGACGACGACTGCGATGGACGGGAGCACCGTGGCGACTTCCCGCCAGCGATCGAGTCGTTCGCGGCTCGCGGCGATCACCGACTCCACTGTGTGGCGCCGGCCGCCGATGAGCGGGTGATGCTCGTCTCCCCGGAACTCGAAGTCCGCGGCGGAGGTGACGGTCAGCTCGAACACCGCATCGATGATGCGGGATTCCACGAGCCGGTCGGTCTGGGCTTGATCGAGGGACGCATGTGTCTCGAGCGCGGCGGCGAACGGAGTGCCTTCCGATGCTTCGGTCCAAGCGGCCTGCCACTGCTCAGCGGTCACGAGCCCGGTGGCGATGAATGCGTCGGCCAACGGCAGGCTCGTGGTCGCATCGGCGCCGTAGATCGTGCCCTCGTCGAACCACACGGTTCCGCTGCAGTCGCCGCTCAGCACCAGCGCGCCGGACTTCTTGGTGCCCGCGAGGAATTGGAGGATCTCCTCTGCACCGAAGTCTTGAAGGGTGCCGCGGAGCGTGGCGCTCGTGGCGGTCGTCATGCCTGCTCTAGATCGGCTGCCATCGACGTCGCGTGACCGGTTTTCCTGATTCCGTCGCCTTAAGAGTGCAGGGTCCCGGGTCGATAGGTCACCGTTGCCTACCGCACGACGGGGTGAATACAGCCGATGAAGGTTCGCTGGAAGCTGGTTGCCATCTTGGCGGTGCCATTGGCCGCCCTGCTCGGCCTTGCCGGGCTGGGGGTCGCGCAGCGCAATGGCGACGCAAAGGACGCCGCGGAAGCCGCACAGCTCACCGTGCTGGCCTCGAAGGTGACGGCCGCAGCCGCCGACCTTCAGCTCGAGGCAAACTGGTCTGCGTGGTTCATCACCACAGGAGGACTGCAGGGTGGGGACGCGCTCAAGGCGCAACGGGTCGCCACAGACGCGGCGATGGCGACCCTGCACGACTCGCTCGTCGCCTTCGACACGAGCGGCTTCAGCGACGACTTCAGTGCGAAGCTGACCCTCACTGCCGACCGCATGTCGGGATACCAGCTGATCCGCCCGTCGGTCGACGGACTCGCGCAGAACGGATCCGATCCGGTCGCGCTCTACGCGCTCTCCGGCAGCCAGCTGCTCGACCTCAACACCGCCATTGCCGACGAGAGCCCTGACGATTCGCTCTCGGGCGCATTCAGCTCGTATGTCGCCGGCTCGAAGGCGCAGCAGTTCAGCAGCGACTCGTTCTCCCTCATCACCGAGAGCCTCGGTGGCGGAGTGCTCAGTGACCAGCACTACAGCCAGCTGGTGCGCTCGCAGCTCGACCATCAGACACAGCTCGGCGTGTTCCTCTCGCTTGCCACTCCCGCGCAGAAGGAGCTCTACCGAAACACGGTGTCCGGTCCCGCGGTCTCCGCCACGACGGATGGCGTCAACGAAGTGATCAGCGCCGGAGCCGGTGCAACGATCACGCTCGATCCCACCTCGTGGCAGCAGAACACCATCACGACGCTCAACCTCGGCCGCCAGGTCGAGACGACCGTAGAGAACGACCTCCTCTCGCAAGCGAGCCACCAGGAGTCGGCTGCTCACCGAGACGTGATCGCCTACAGCTTGCTCGCACTCTCTGCCGCAGCGTTCGCCATCGCCTCGGCCGCTCTCCTCGGGCGAGCCATCACCCGCCCGCTGCGCCGTCTCGCCGTCGCCGCCCACGAGGTGGCCGACGAGCAACTGCCCAGCCTTGTCGAGGCACTGCGCAACCCGAGCGAAGACGGTTCGGTCAACCTCCCGATGATGACTCCGGTGGAACGCACATCTCGAGACGAGGTGGGCGATCTCGCCGAGGCGTTCGCCTCGATCCAGGAGACGGCGGTCTCGGTCGCCATCGAGCAGTCGAACCTGCTCCGCAAGGGCATCGGCGAGCTCTTCGTGAACCTCGCTCGCCGCAACCAGAGCCTCCTCGACCGTCAGATCGGCTTCCTCGACCAGCTCGAGGCGGCGGAGACGGATCCGGACGCACTCGAGAACCTCTTCAAGCTCGACCACCTCGCGACCCGGATGCGGCGCAACGCCGAGTCCCTGCTCGTGCTGGCCGGCATCGAAGCGCCCCGCCGCTGGGGCAAGCCGGTCGCTCTCGGCGACGTCGTGCGTGCCGCGGTCGGTGAGGTCGAGGACTACTCCCGGGTGCACGTCGCGGCCCTCGACGACGTGTACGTCCAGGGGAACGCGGCCGCCGACGTCGCCCACCTCCTGTCCGAGCTGCTCGACAACGCCACGCAGTTCTCCGCTCCTGGCACTCGGGTCGAGGTCATCGGCCGGCGCAAGGGCGGCGGCTACCTGCTGTCGGTGTCCGACCTCGGCATCGGCATGACGCCGGCGCAGCTCAGCGAGTACAACGAGCTGCTCACACATCCGCCTGTCACCGGCCTCACGCTGTCACGCTCGCTCGGCTTCATCGTGGTGGGCCGTCTCGCCAAGCGCTATGGCGTCACGGTCGAGGTCACCACCGCGGCGGTCGGCGGCCTCACTGCACTTGTCGACCTGCCGCCGTCACTGCTCACTGCACCGTCGTCGGGCGATGGCTTCACTCCCGACCCGAACGACGTGACGTCGCTGTCGCTGCTCGCGACGCTCGATCCTCAGCCGCCGGTCGGTCCTCTGGTCGCCACGGCCAGCAAGGCGCCCGAATGGACGAGGGCCGAGGAAGAGCCCGACGCGGTGTGGGAACGGCTCATCGAGATCAGCCCCGAGCAAGGTGTCGAGTCGGATCGTCACACGGTGGCGACCGGCTGGGACGAGGGCGACTCGACTTCAGGCCCTTGGTCTGACGCGCCGCCGTCGACTCCGGCCGTGCCGGTTGCGAGGGCGCCCGAGGCGCCCGCCCCAGCGGTCGCTGCGGCAGCGACGCTCGCCGAGGCGATCCCGGCGGGCCCGGCGATCGACGCCGAGCTCGCGCAGATCGGCGAACCCGAGTCGCCGCTCACGCCGAGCGGGTTGCCGCGTCGACGTTCGGCCGACAACCTCCCGAACGGCGACGGCGCAGCCGATGGCCTGCTGACCTCGAGTCCGCTCGACGTTCCCGCTGCCTCGCCGCTACCCCGACGCAACTCGAGCGGCGCCCGTTCGTTCTCGACGCCCCCCGTGTTCGGTGACCAGTCGACTGCTCGGGCCTCGAGTCGGTCGCCCGAGGAGATCCGGTCGTTGCTCTCCAGCTACCGCAGCGGCCTCACCCAGGGTCGCCTGAGCGATGCACTCAAGTCCCGCACCAATGGTTCAGCGAATGCTGAGAACGGAGAGCAGTCATGACGGGCCTCAGCCCCGATGCCCGCAACATCAGCTGGCTCGTCTCGAGCTTCGTGCAGCGGGTTCCCGGCGTCGCTCACGCGATCGTCGTGTCATCTGACGGCCTCCCCATGGCGGTCTCCGAGGGCCTCGACCGCGAGGCGGCTGATCGGTTCGCCGCCGTCGCGTGTGGTCTCATCGGCCTCGCGAACGGTGTCGCCGGTCCCTTCGGGGGCGGCTCGGTCCACGAGATCATCATCGAGATGGAGCGCGCCTTCCTCTTCGTGACCGGCATCAGCGACGGCTCATGCCTCGCGGTCGTCGCCCAGGCCGGCTGCGATGTCGGTCTCGTCGGCTACGAGATGGCCGTGCTCGTCGAGCGAGCCGGTCCGGTCCTCACGCCGGCGTTGCGGGCGGAGCTCCAAGGGGCCCTTCCGGCGTGAACGATCGGGTTCTGGCCGACCTGGCGGGGGACGGCGACGCTCCACCCCGCGGCGATCGCGGAAACCTGCGCGCCGCGTTGCCGCTCGACATCCCGCGCTCGGCGTCGCACGACGAGATGTGGGATCGAGACGCGGCGGGTCAGGTCCAGCAGCAGGATCCCTCCGAAGAGTCGATCAGGCCCACCATGAGCTCCGAACCGGTGAGCTCGGCTTCGCCGCCCTCGGACGTCGTGAGCGAGGCGCTCGCGACGTACGCACAACCCGCGGACGAGACTCCCGCCCCCGTTGAGGCGCCTGCGCCGACGTTCACGCCGCGCCCGCAGGAGCTCGGCGAGGACGGGCCGGGCCGGATGGTTCGGCCCTACGCGATGACGGGCGGGCGGACGCGGTCTGCCGGCGCCGACGGCGCCGAGATCCCTCTCGAAGCCCTCGTCATCATCAACGACGAAGGACGTTTCCGCGCTGCCGGACTCGCATGGGAACAGCGCGCGATCGCGGAGCTGTGTGCTTCGCCGATGTCGGTGGCCGAGATCTCGGCTCACCTGAAGGTGCCGCTCGGGGTGGCCCGAGTCCTCATCGGCGACATGGCCGCCGAGGGCTTGGTCGAGATGAGTGGCGCGAGCGGGAGCGAGGACGCCCCGAACGACCTGAACCTCCTTGAAAGGGTGCTCAATGGCCTTCGTGCCCTCTGATCGGTCGGCGGGGCACGCGCCCACTCCGGTCAAGATCGTCATCGCGGGCGGCTTCGGTGCCGGGAAGACGACATTCGTCGCCGCCATCTCTGAGATCGTCCCGCTGTCGACCGAGGCCGCCATGACGTCGGTCAGCGTCGGCGTCGACGACAACTCCAAGCGCCAGGCGGGCAAGACCACGACGACGGTCGCGCTCGACTTCGGCCGCATCACTCTCGGCAGCGACCTGATCCTGTACCTGTTCGGTACGCCGGGTCAGGACCGGTTCTTCTTCATGTGGGACGAGCTCGTCCGTGGTGCCATCGGTGGCGTCGTGTTGGTCGATACTCGCCGCCTCGACGAGTGCTTCCCGGCCGTCGACTACTTCGAGAGCCGCGGACTCCCGTTCATCGTCGCAGTGAACTGCTTCGACGGCGTCGTGGAGCACAAGATCGACGATGTGCGCGAGGCGCTCGACGTGCCTGGCGACGTGCCGATCGTGCTGTGCGATGCGCGCACCCGCCAGTCGGTGAAGCTCGCGCTGCTCGAGATGACGCAGCACGCGATCACGCGTGCCGCGGCCGCTCACTCGCTCGCTGCCCGCTAGCTGCTAGCGGAGAAGCCGGTCCAGCACGGCGATCCTTCGGGCCGGACGACCGGTCCGACGTTCCGCCTTGTCGGCGCTGCGCGCGAGCGCACTCAGTGCACGATGGCCGACCCAGCGCGTCGGCTCGGGTCCCCAGTCCGGAGATCGGTGCTGCACCCAGGGCAGGTCGACGATCGCAGTGTCGGCGCCCATGATGAGGTCGGCGAGCGTGCGTCCGGCGAGGTTCGTGGTCGCGACGCCGTCGCCCACATACCCGCCCGCCCACGCCACACCTGACGACCGGTCGTATCCGCAGGACGGATGCCAGTCGCGGGGTATCCCGAGCGGTCCTCCCCAGGCATGTGTGATGCGTGCATCGTTGGTCGCGGGCACGAGGTCGGCGAGGACGCGGCGCAGGTCGACGAAGACTTGCTCGACGCGGTCGAACTCGGGACGGATCGCGGACCCGAAGTGGTACGGCGCTCCACGCCCGCCGAACGCGATGCGGTCATCCGCCGTGCGCTGGCCGTAGATGATCATGTGGCGCCCGTCGGTGATCGTGTCGCGCCCCGACCACCCGACCTCGTCCCACACCGATGCCGGGAGCGGCTCGGTTGCCAGCATCAGCGAGTAGATGGGCACGATCGCGCGGCGACTGTCCGGAAGGGTGGAGGTCCAGGCCTCGGTCGCGCGGACGACCACGTCGGCGACGACCGAGCCGTGCTCGGTGCGCACCGTGCGCCCTTCGATCGCGCCCACGGTCGTGCGCTCGTAGATGGCGACACCGTTTTGCTCGACAACGTCGGCGAGGCCGCGAGCGAGGCGGGCGGGATGGATCGAGGCGCAATGTGGCGTGTAGGCCGCGCCGAGCTGACCGGCAATCGCGATCCGGGCTCGGGCCGCGTCGACGTCGAGCCAGCGGTCGTCCTCCTCGGTGAAGCCGAGCGCGTGCGCGGTCTCGATGTCGTGTTGCAGGCGAGGGAGGTGGGCGGGCGACGTCGCGAAGCGGGTCGTGCCGCCCTTCACGAAGTGACAGTCGATCCCCTCGCCGGCACTGACCTTGCCGACCTCGTCGACGGTGTCGAACATCTCCCGCTGCATGGCGATCGCGGCCTCCCGTCCGTGCTCGCGTACGAGCCGTGTGGGCTCAGCGGCGAACAGGGCGGAGCACCAGCCGCCGTTGCGTCCCGATGCACCGAAGCCCGCGATCTCGGCCTCGAGCACCGCGATGCGTAGCGACGGATCCGCGCGATGGAGGTAGTACGCGGTCCAGAGGCCGGTGTAGCCCGCGCCGACGATGGCCACGTCGCATTGGAGGTCTCCGGGCAACGACGGCCGGGGGTCGAGCGAACCCGGAACGGTGTCGAGCCAGAGGCTGCGCGAGGCGTACGACGGCGGCGGCGGCACGCCGCAAGGGTACGCTGGCCTCCACGCAGGCCTGGGGGAGGTCCCTTTGAAGTTCGGCATCTTCTATGAGCTGCAGCTCCCGCGACCTTGGGAGGCCGATTCCGAGTATCAGCTGGTGCAGAACGCGCTCGACCAGATCGAGCTCGCCGACAAGCTCGGGTTCGACTACGCGTGGGAGGTCGAGCACCACTTCTTGGAGGAGTACTCGCACTCGTCTGCACCTGAGGTGTTCCTCGCAGCGGCGAGCCAGCGGACGAAGAACATCCGCCTCGGTCACGGCATCGTGCAGCTGACGACCAATCATCCCGCGCGGGTCGCTGAGCGGGTGTCGACGCTCGACCTCGTGAGCCGGGGTCGCGTCGAGATGGGGATCGGCGAAGCGAGCTCGGTCACCGAGCTGCACCCGTTCGATCGGCGGTTCCGCGACAAGCGGTCGATCTGGGAAGACGGTGTCCGGTGCGTGCTGCCGATGTTCACCGAGGAGGGATGGGAGTACCACGGCGAGTGGTTCGACTTCCCGCTGCGCAACGTGGTGCCGAAGCCTCTGCAGAAGCCGCATCCGCCGTTGTGGGTCGCGTGCAGTCAGCTCGACACGATCGTGATGGCGGGTACACGGGGGATGGGCGCGCTCGGGTTCCAGTTCGTTTCGGCCGAAGCGGCGCGCGCCTGGGTGCACGCGTACTACAACGCGTACACGAAGCACCTCGAGAAGCTCTGCGACTACGCGACCAATCCGAACATCGCGGTCGTGTCGGGCTTCATGGTCGCCGACACGGACGAAGAGGCGCAGCGCCGCGCCGAGGGGTGGACGTTCTTCCAGTTCGCGCTGGTCTTCTACAACACGCACGGCCCTGTCGAGCCTGGCACCGTGAACCTGTGGGACGAGTACCTCGCGTGGAAGCAGTCACCCAAGGGCCAGGCGGCGGTCGCCGGTCACGGGCTCATCGGGTCGGTCGACACGGTGCGGCGCCGGCTGCAGCAGTTCGAAGACTCGAACGTCGATCAGGTCATCCTCCTCAACCAAGCCGGCAAGAACCTGCACTCCGACATCTGCGAGAGCCTCGAGCTCTTCGCCCGCGAGATCATGCCGGAGTTCCACGATCGTGAACCCGACCATCAGGAGTGGAAGCGCAAGGTTCTCGGGGGTGAGATCGAGCTCGAGGAGATCGACACGCAGCCGTACAACGCGCCGACGAACCAGACGCCGTCGTCGAAGCTCAAGGAGTCGGGCCTCACGCCCGAGCAGGCGGCCGCGGCGACCGCCACCGCGTGACGGTCAGCTCGCGCAGAACGCCTTGTCGGGCGGCACCGTGAGGTTCACGAGGTAGTCGTTCACCATCTGGGCGACGCACGGGCTCTCGATGTAACCGGTGTGCCCGTCGCCGTCGCGGGTGATGAGCACTCCCGAGGCGAGGGTCGATGCCATGCGTTCGGCCCAGACGTAGGGCGTAGCGGGATCGCGAGTCGTGCCGACCACCACGATCGGCGGCGCGCCTGCGGCAACGGCCACCGGGATCGGGTTCGGGGGCACGGGCCAGTAGGTGCAGGAGAGGTCGAACCAGCCGATGACCTCACCGAACCTCGGCGACGCGGCCTTGAGGCTGCTCGCCTCCGACTCGACCTGGTCGAGGGACTCCCGCTTCGGGTCGTCGAGGCAGTTCACCGCCGTGTTGACGTCCCACTGGTTGTTCCAGGTGCCGTCGTTCGCGCGTCCGGACAGCAGGTCTGCGAGCTGCAGCAGGAGGCTGCCGTCACCCTGCTGTGCTTGGCGCATCCCCGTCGCGAGCGACGACCACAGCTCCTTGGCGTAGAGCGCGCTCAGCACGCCCGACACGAGGTATCCCTCCGTGAGCACCCGGTCGTCGTGTGCGGCCGCGATGGGCTTCGCGTCGACTCGCTTCAGCAGCTCTTCGTAGAGACCCGCGGCGTCGGGGCCGGCGGGGCACTTGGGGTTGGCGTTGCAATCGGCGACGAATGCGTCGAATGCGTCGGAGAACCCTTGGGCCTGCTTGGCCGGGAAGTCGGTGGCGGCGGGGTCGGGATCGACGGCACCGTCGAGGGCGAGGGCGCGGACCTTGTCGGGGAACAGCTGGGCGTAGACGCTCCCGAGACGGGTGCCGTACGAGAAGCCGAGGTAGGTGAGCTTGTCGTCGCCGACGGCCTCGCGGATGCGGTCCATGTCGCGGGCGGCGTCGATGGTGCCGAAGTGCGCCAACGAGTCGCCGTACTTCTTGGCGCAGCTGTCTGCGAACTGCTTGTTCAGCGACTCGAGCTGGGGGACCTCCGCAGGCGTGGGCACCGCGTCGAACGCGGCGTACGTGTCCTTCTGCGCGTCCGTGAGGCACTGGATGGGGTCGCTCTCGCCGACACCTCGGGGGTCGAAGCTGACGAGGTCGAACCGATCGGTGATCGTGCTGTCCATGGAGAAGGCGATCTGGGGCAGGAACTCGACGCCGCTGCCGCCGGGTCCGCCTGGGTTCATGAGGAGTGAGCCGATGCGCTGCGACGGGTCGCCGGCCCGCTTGCGGATGAGCGCGAGCGAGATGGTGTCGCCCGAGGGCTTGTCATAGTCAAGGGGAACGTCGAGGGTCGCGCAGTCGAACTTCGGTTGGGTCTTGCACGGCTTCCAGCCGAGCGTGCCAGGCGCCGTTTGCGGTGCCCCGGAGGTCGCGGGTGCCCCGGAGGTCGCGGGTGCCCCGGAGGTCGCGGGTGCCCCGGAGGTCGCGGGTGCCGCGGTGGTCGACGACGATGCGCTCGAGTCGTCGGACGCGCAGCCGGCGGCGAGCGCGGCGACGACGAGGGCGATGGCGATGGGACGCAGCACCCCGTCATGGTGCCCGGTCGATGCACGCGAAAAGGATCACCCCGCTCGTCGCTGGTGCTCGTACCGTCTCTCGATGGACCACGACGTGATCGCCTACTACGGCGAGGGAGCCGAGGAGGCGCGCCTCGCGGGATGGTCGCTCGAAAGGCTGCGCACCGAGGAGCTGTTGGCCCGCCATCTCGCGCCAGCGCCTGGGCGCGTGCTCGATCTCGGGGGTGGTCCGGGGCGCTACGCGGGGTGGCTGGCGGCGAACGGATGGCAGGTCACGTTGCTCGACCCTGTGCCGCTGCACACCACGCAGGCATCTGAGGTCGTGCCTGGCTGTGTGGAGCTCGGCGACGCTCGGTCGGTGCCCCATCCTGACGAGACGTTCGACAATGTGCTCGTCCTCGGTCCGCTCTACCACTTGGCCGAAACGGCCGATCGGGTCGCAGTGCTGCGCGAGGCACGCCGGGTCGTACGGGCGGGGGGCGTCGTGGTGGTGGCAGCGATCTCGCGGCTGGCGTCGATGCTCGGCGGCTTCTCCGATGGGGCCATCCGTGACGAGCGGTTCCGAGCGATCGTGGCTCGCGACCTGGCCGACGGGTGCCACCGCAACCCCGAGCGCATACGCGGGTGGTTCACGACGGCGTTCTTTCACGCACCCGAGCAGCTGCGCGCGGAGATCGAGGCCGCGGGGCTCGAGGCCGCGGACGTCGTCGGCGTCGAAGGGCCGGCGTGGCTGTGGGGCGATCGTGGGCTGGAGCCCGATGATGCACAGTGGCGGGAGGCCGCGCTGTGGGCGGCGCGGACTGTCGAGTCCGAGCCGGACTTCATCCCGGTGTCGGCGCACATGCTCGGCATCGCCCGCCGCTGAGGGCGCCGCTCGCGGCCGCCCGCCCGCCTGGCGCCAGCGGATGCATGACGGGGTGGTATCCCGAGCTGCCCGACTTCGCCGAAGACCGGCTCACGGCCACTTCTCGAGCTTCTGCCGGCGATCCGCCGCAGCGAGGTACGGATACGGGTCGACCGCCGGCCCTCCGTTCGGATGGATCTCGAAGTGCAGGTGCGGGATGCCGCCCTTCGCGTTGCCCGTGTTGCCGACGAAGCCGACCACCGTGCCGGCCGGGACGATGTCCCCTTCGTGCACGTTGTCGGCAAACCTCGAGAGGTGCGCGTAGTAGTAGTAGGTGCCGCTCCGACCCGCGAGCCACAGCTTGATCCCCCCGAGCCGGTCGGTGCCCATGGCAACGATCATCCCCGGCTCGACGGCGACCAGCTGTGCACCGAGAGGCGCAACGATGTCGTTGCCTTCGTGGGTGTGCTCGTCGGGCGTGCCGACCATGCGAGGCGCGCCGAAGTCCGATCCGAACGTGTGCGCGCCCATAACGGGGAACACGAGATCGCGCAGCCCTCGTTTCGCCCGATTCCAGAAGCCCACGGTCATCGTCGTGAGCGCGGCGTCGGCGCGCGCCGAGTTCTCCTCGATCTGTGTGGTCGCGTGCTCGCGCTCCGCCCCGCTGAGGATGTCGTCCGCGGTCGACACTGCCGCATCGACCGAGTCGCGCATCGACAGATACCGGTTGATGGCATCCGCGTCGCCCTCGAGCACGAACTGCACCATCGCTCGACGGTCGGTGAGCTGCGCGGCATCTCGGGACTGGAGGAAGCCCTCGAGTGTCGCGGTCGGCCCTCGCGTGTAGGCCCACCGCACGCGCTGCTCGAACGCGCTCCGGGCCTCGGCGAGCTGGCTCAGCGCCGCCCTTTCCTTCACCGAGAGGCGGTCGACGCGCTGCTGCGCGGTGTCGACCACGGCCTGGGCCGCCGCGTTGCGCATCTCAGCGTCGCTGAGCTTCGCGAGCGTCTCGGTGTTCGCATCGGTCGCCGCCCGGATCAGCGCGGTGACCCGCGTCGCCACACCGGCGACCACGCGTGCCGGACGGCTCCCCCGCACGGGGAGGTCGACGATCGCCGGTGCGACGATCGGCACGCTTTCGGTCTGCCCCTCGACGACGCCGTCAGCCGGCGGGGGAGGCACCAACGTGGTGGTGCTGTCCGCTGCAGACGTGCTCGCCGAGGGCGCCGCCGTCTCCTCCGGACCGCTCGGAGCCGTCGTGTCCGGCGCGAGGACCGATGTCGGTACGGGTGCAGTGGTCGGCTCGGCGGCCGGCTCGGTCACCGAGGTCGACGCAGCGGGCTCAGAGCTGGACGGACCGGGCACTTCTTGCGCGCCGGCGCCATCCGCGAGGATCGACGCTGCCAGGAAGCCGAGCGCCAATGTGGCGGCAACGGCCGGCCGGCGGATGGAGCTCACTCTCAACACTTCGGCTCCGAGCGTATTGGTCCTTGAGCGCCCGGCTCGGCGATGGTCGTCGCCTCAGCCTGACCAGGCGATTCGGTCACTCGCCTGAGGATCGTCGACGACCTCGGTGAGCTCGTCGAACACCATCGTCGGCCGGCGAGCCGGGTCGTACGAGGGCCAGGTCGCGAGACCCGGGTGGTTCGGCGATCCGCTGCGGGCGAAGGCAATCCACGCCGCGTGCATGACGGTGGCGAGGGGGGCTCGGTCGTCTCCGGTGCCCGTCAGCAGCTCGACGCCGGGCTGGTGGACGTTGTCGAACACGAACGGGATCTCCAGCGCGTGACACGCGCCCAACCGCCCACCGAGGGCGGGACTCGGCCAGGCGAAGAGGTAGACGTACGTGTCGGCACCGAGCGCGTGCTGCGCGTCGGCCATTTGGAGCGCCGGGATGCGGAACGTCTGGTCTGTCGCGATGGCCATCGCGACCTCGCTCGCCGGCTGGTCTGGTCGCGTCACTGCATACGCGTCGTAGACGGGGCTGGCGTCCGCGCCGAGCGAAGGGCGCAACCGATTGATCGCGCCCTCTCGGTCGAGCGTCTGCAGCGCGGTGTCCCACACGGCGAAGAGCTTGATCTCGTCCCGGTTGGTTCCGACGATCATCGGGATGTCCGTCGCCGACCCGGATGCAATCGCATCGAGAGGCATCTCGAGCAGTGAGGTGCCGTCGGGCGTCGGGCTGAATGCCTGCATGTCTGCGCCGCTGAACCCGCCCCCAGAGCGCCGCGTGGTCACCTGTCCCTGGGCCGCCAGGATCGCATCGAGCGGCACATCGGCGAGCTGCTCGAGCTGGGTGCCCGTGATCCCGAGCTCGTCGAGCAGCCGCCGCGCCCGCTCGTCGGCCGCGTCACGAGCGCGGACCTGCCCGATCGACGCGCTCTGCGCGATCGCCTTGTGGAAGAGAGGCTTCGCCGATGGCGTCGCGAGCAGCGTCACCACGCTGCAGCCGCCCGCCGACTCGCCGAAGATCGTGACGTTGCCCGGATCACCGCCGAAGGCCGCGATGTTGTCCCGTACCCATGTGAGCGCGGCGACCTGATCGAGGATGCCGCAGTTCGCCGAGGACGCCCACGCCTCACCACCGACGTCCGCGAGGTGAGTGAACCCGAGCGCGCCGAGGCGGTAGTTCGCGGTGACCACCACGACGTCGCCTTGCAGGGCGAAGTTCGTGCCGCTGTACCACGGGCTCGCGGCCGTGCCGGTCGTGAAGCCACCGCCATGGATCCACACCATGACCGGGCGCTTCGCATCGTCGCACCCTGGCGTCCAGACGTTGAGCGTGAGGCAGTCCTCGCTCTGTCCGAGCGGCGTGCTGCCCGCGAGCGCCTCGAGCGCGGATGGCAGCTGCGGCGCCATCGGGCCGAAGGTCGTTGCCTCCCGCACTCCGGTCCACGGGGCGAGGGGCTGCGGCGGACGGAACCGCAGTGGACCGATCGGCGGTGCCGCGAACGGGACTCCGCGGAACACCTGGACGCCACGGTGAGCGTCACCGAGGAGCGTGCCGTGGGTCGTCTCGATCGTCACCGCGTGCATGGCCGCAGGATAGGGGGGCTGGCGACCGGTACATTCGCCGCCCATGCTGCATCGGGACGACCCGGCCCCCGGCCCGATCGACCACCTCCGTGGCGCGATGAAGCGCGGAGCGGCCGAGGCGGTGCAGTGGGGTTGGGAAACGATCGTCGAGCTCGGGTCCATCGGCCCGCGCAGCCGCCGGGGGCGGCGGTTCGGCGCGTTCGGCGAGGGGAGCGTCATCTGCTTCCCCGCGGTCGCGATCTTCAACGAACGGTGGATCCGCATCGGGACAGGCACGCTGATCGGCCCGCACGTGAGCTTGTCGGCCGGCATGGTCCCGGGTCAGGTCCCCGTGAGCGATCCGGTGATCTCGATCGGTGACCGCTGCCTCATCGGCAAGGGGAGTGGCATCGTCGGCCATCTGTCGATCGAGATCGGCGATGACGTGTGGACGGGCCACTACGTCTACGTCACCGATCAGAACCATGCGTACGAAGACGTCACCCTCCCGATCTCACAGCAGAGCCAGCCCGAGCGCCCGGTGAAGATCGGTGACGGCTCGTGGTTGGGGCATGGCACCGTGGTGCTGCCCGGCGCACGCATCGGCCGTCACGTCGCGGTCGCCGCCGGATCGGTGGTCTCGGGCGAGCTGCCCGACAACTGCGTTGCCGCCGGCGCACCCGCGAAGCCCATCCGAGAGTGGGACGGATCCGGGTGGCCGCGTGCGTGACCTCCTGACCGCTCAGACGTCGAGCGGCGTCTGACAGGACGGCATGGCGTTGATCTGCGCGAAGCCGTCCATCCGTTCCGTGATCGGATGCCCGCCCTCGGCCTGCACGGCGAACCGATCGTCTTCGCCTGCCGCGAGCTTCTGCCGCGTACGCCTGTCTCGACGCGAGGTAGCTGTTCCAGTCGGCGAGCCATTGATCGGTGAATTGTCGATCTGCGACGGTCTTGGGCGCGAGCTCCTCGAGGCTCTTGACGAGGTCGGCGACGATCGCGTTCGCCTTCGTCAGCACCAGGGCGCGCTGCTCGGGTGACTCGGCCGTCTGGGCTTTGGGCAGCTTCCCGATCTTGGCTTCCGCTGTCGCGCACGCCTGCTCGGCTGCGGCCGTGAAGGACGTGTCCTTCAGGGTGGTTGGCGTGCCGGGGTGCTTCGAGAACGGCGACAGGATGTAGGCCCACATCAGCGCGATGAGGATGACCGCGACGAGCAGACCGACACTGCCGGCGGTCCAGCGGAACTTCGTGTCGCTCACGTGTCGCTCACGGAGTGTTCGCCGCTTTGCGCGGGTTGCGCCAGAAGACCGCGACCTGGAGGAGTGCCGCACCCACGCCGAGGCCGGCCGCGATCGCCAGGCTTGTCCAGCCGTTGCGTTCGTCCCAGCCGAACGCATGGTCGAGGGAGGCCTCGCCCGGTCCGGTTGCGGCGACCGACGCGGCGGCGATTGCGAGGACAAGCACGTATTCGACACCCTCTCCCTTGCGGAAGACGAAGAACCCGTTGAAGCGGTGGTCGACCAGGATCGCGACGGACATCAGCCCCACGAGCCCGGCGGCAGCGAGCGGCGTGATCAGTCCGAGTGCGAAGAGCAGCCCGGCGCTGAGCTCGGTCGTGCACGCCATGCGAGCCTGCAGCCAGCCGTTGCGGAGCCCCATGCTCTCGAACCACCGTGCAGTCCCAGGCAGCCGGCCTCCCCCGAACAGCTTGTTGTAGCCGTGGGCCATGACGGTCAGACCGACCGTGGCGCGCAACATGAGCAGGCCGAAGTCCGCGGCGGTCACGGGCCAAGGTTGTCACGGACCCTCCTCGCCGACCGAATCACCTGCGGCCGGAGCCTCGAGGCTGGGAGAATGGGAGACGTGCCGGACGCTGTCCCTTCCCCCGACGCGCCTCCGGATGGGGTGAGCGGTGCGATGGTGCGCCGCGGCGCGCAGATGGTGGCCCGCCACGTCAGGCTCAAGCCCAAGACCTTTACGATCGCCGTATGCGGTGCCGCGATCTTCGCGGTCGGCACGGTCGCCCAGTCGTTCGTGTTCGGATGGATCGTCGACCACGTCATCACGCCGCGGTTCACGGACGGCGACATCGAGGTCGGTGCGCTGATCGGCGGGGTCGTCGCGCTCATGGTCGTCGGCGCGGTCCGTGCGGTCGGCGTCGTGCTGCGACGGGTCAACGTGGGCCGCACGCAGATGGGCGTCGCTGCGGTCCTGCGGCGCCGCGTCGTCGATCGCTATCAGGACGAGCCCCTCGCGTACTTCCACGACAACCCGACCGGCGAGCTGCTCGCGCACGTGCAGTCCGATGCGGAAGCGTCGTCCCAGGTGCTCGGTCCGCTGCCCTACGCGTGCGGCACCGTGATGCTCGTGGTCATCGCGACCGTCTGGATGTTCGCGACCGACTGGGTGCTCGGGTTCGTCGCCCTGCTGCTCTTCCCCGCGATCACCGCGCTCAACGTGCTGTACCAGCGGCGCACCGAAGGTCCGGCGGCGCACGCGCAGAGCCTCATCGGCGACGTGTCGAACGTCGTCCACGAGAGCGTCGACGGCGTCATCGTGGTGAAGGCGCTGGGCGCCGAGGAGTCAGAAGCGGCCCGTTTCGCCGTCCAGGCCGAGCGCCTGCGCGACGCGAACATCCGCGTTGCGATGCTGCGGGCGGGCTTCGACGCGATCCTCGACGCGCTTCCGTCGCTGGCGACGATCCTGCTCGTCGCTCTCGGGGCGTGGCGTGTCGCGCAGGGTGCCGCCACCGCGGGCGAGATCGTGAGCTTCGTCACGCTCTTCGGCTTCATGGTCTGGCCGCTCAGGCTCATCGGGTTCGTCCTCGGTGACCTGCCGAGATCGGTCGCGGGCGATGATCGGGTGCGGGCGGTGCTCTCCGGCGATGTCGACCGCGCTCGCCACCTCGGCCTCGCGGGTGCAGAGTCGCCGGTGCTCCCGCCCGGGCCTCTCGCGGTGCGGTTCGACGACGTGACGTTCAGCTACGACGCGACCCGCGACGTGCTCGACCACTTCGACGTCACCATCGCCCCCGGACGCATCGTGGCCGTCGTCGGAGCGACCGGCTCCGGGAAGAGCACGTTCATGGCGATGCTCGACCGCCTGCTCGTGCCCGACCAGGGCTCCATCGCGCTCAACGGACTCGGGCTCGCTGCGATCCCTGACGCCGAGCTGCGCCGGGCAGTGGCACTCGTGTTCCAAGAGCCGTTCCTCTTCGCCGGGTCGTTGCTCGAGAACGTCGACCTCGGCGCCGGTCTCGACGCGGACGCGATCGCTCGTGCCACCGCGATCGCCCAGGTCGACGAGTTCGTGGACGACCTCCCGCATGGCTGGGCGACGGTCATCGGCGAGCGGGGCGTCACGTTGTCGGGCGGACAACGTCGACCGCGTCGCGCTCGCCCGAGCCCTCGCCCGGGAACCTCGGCTGTTGCTCCTCGACGACGCGACGTCCAGCGTCGACCCGACGACCGAGGCCCGCATCCTCACCGGCCTCTCGAGCATCCTGTCCGGCACGGTCATCACGATCGCGTCGCGTCCCTCGACGATCGCCCTCGCCGACGACGTGCTCTTCATCGAGCGCGGCCGCGTCGCCGGGTACGGGTCGCACCGCGAGCTGTTCGCTCGCGAGGCCGGGTACCGACGGCTCGTGGAGTCCTACGAGAAGGAGCGCGCGGGCCGATGACCGCCGATCCGCTCGATCCGGCCGTGGAGGGACAGCCGAACTCGGTCTTGGCGATCATGCGCCGGGGCTGGCATGCGAGCCCCGAGCTCCGTGAGGGCATGTGGGGCACGATCGCCCTCGCGTCGTTGGGTGCGGCCGGGCGCGTCGTGATCCCCGTGCTCGTGCAGCAGGTGATCGACAAGGGGTTCCACGACGGCCAAGTCGACGTGGCTCGGGTGCTGACCCTGTCCCTCGCTGGAGCGGTGGTCGCGGTCGTCGCCTCGGTCGCCACGATGTTCACGGGCGCGCCGGCTCGCCCGGTCGGGCGAGCACGCCCTCTTCGGGCTGCGCACCCGAGCGTTCCGCCACATCCACCGGCTCTCGATCGCTCATCACACGGGAAGAGCGGCGCGGTTCGCTGGTGAGCCGGGTCACCTCCGACGTCGAGACGCTCAGCCAATTCTTCAAGTGGGGAGGCATCGCGTGGGTCGTCAACGGCCTCGTGATCTTCGCCGTCCTCATCACGATGTTCATCTTCAACTGGAAGCTGGCCCTCGTCGCGCTGCTGATGAGCGCGCCACTCCCGTTCCTGCTGCGGGTGCTGCAGAAGCGGCTCGTCGCCGCGTACGACATCCTGCGCATCCGCGTCGCCGACCTGCTCACTGCGGTGTCCGAGGTCGTGATGGGCGCAGCAGTCATCCGCAGCTACGGCACGACGGAATCGACGACCGAGCACATCGCCGAGGCGATCGAGGCCGAACGTCGGGCGGGCGTCCGCGCGAGCACGCTGAACGCGCTCATGTTCCCCTCCGGCGAGCTCTTCGCGGTCCTCACCGTGTGTGCCGTGGTCGTGGTCGGCGTGGTCATGGGGCCGGCGTCGGGTCTCACGGCCGGCGAGCTCGTCGGGTTCATGTTGCTCGTCAACCGGTTCCTCGAGCCGGTGGCCGAGGTCACCGAGATCCTGGATGAGACCCAGACCGCGGTCTCGGGATGGCGCCGCGTGCTCGACCTGCTCGACACGCCCGTCGACATCATCGAACCCAGCCCCGGCGTCGCTCTCCCGCCCGGCCCGCCCTCGCTCACCGTGGAGCAGGTCTCGTTCTCCTACCGCCCCCGTCCGGGGTCGAACGAGACGCCCCCCGCCGCGCTCGCCGACGTGTCCGTCGTCATTGATCCGGGCACGAGCGTGGCGATCGTCGGGGCCACGGGATCTGGCAAGACGACGTTCGCGAAGCTCCTGACGCGGCTCGCCGACCCGACCTCCGGCCGCATCCTCGTCGCTGGCATCGATCTTCGCGAGATCGAGCGCACCTCGTTGCGTTCTTCGCTCGTGATGGTGCCGCAGGACGCGTTCCTCTTCGACACGACAATCGCTGAGAACGTGCGGTTCGGCCGCCCTACCGCGGACAGCGACGCGGTACGGCTCGCGTTCGTCGAGCTCGGGCTGGAGGCCTGGGTCGACGGACTCGCCGACGGCCTCGAGACGAGGGTGGGTGAGCGCGGTGAGCACCTGTCGGTAGGTGAGCGTCAGCTCGTCGCGCTCGCTCGGGCCTATGTCGCGAACCCGGTGTGCCTGATCCTCGACGAGGCCACCTCGGCAGTCGACGCCGCGATCGAGGCTCGCCTCGCCCGCGCGGTGGAGAGCCTGGCGCGGGGCCGCACGGCGGTGACGATCGCGCACCGCCTCTCGACGGCGGAGCGGTCTGACGTCGTCCTCGTGTTCGATCAGGGTCGGCTCGTCGAGCGGGGCAGCCACCGCGAGCTCCTCGCGCTCGGAGGCGTCTACGCGCGGCTGCACGCCAGCTGGCTCGACGCGACGGCGAGTCACGCCGCGGCTTCCTAAGTCAGCGTCACGGTTCAGTCAGCGTCACGGTTCCTGCGTCGCCATCGACGCGCACCGTCGCACCGTCGGCGATCGCGCTGGTCGCGTTGCCCGTGTTCACCACCGCGGGGATCCCGAACTCTCGAGCGATGATCGCCGGGTGGCTCAGCGCACCGCCTGAGTCGCACACCAGCGCGCCGAGCGCGGGGAACACCATCGACCAGACGGGTGACGTGATCGGGCACACGAGCACGTCGCCGGCCTCGATGCGATCGAGCTCGGACTCGTCGAGGATCACCCGCGCCGTCCCCTCGTAGACGCCGGGTGAGACCGGTTCGCCTTTCACCTCCGTAGAGCCTTCGGGGCGCGCGGTGGGCGCGCCGATGATCTTGGTCGTGTACCAGATCATCGCCTGGGTGCCCTTCTGGATCTCGATCGGGAAGCCGCTCAGGTCGGGTGCCTCGAGCCCGCCGCTCGATGGAGGACCGAGGGTCACCGGCGACTCACGCTCGTCGACCGCCTCGCGCGTGGCGCGTCGCCCGCTCGCGCGCAGTGCCGGGTCGGCGGGCACGACCGCGGCAGAGCGCAGGATCGCCGTGACCTCCGCGTGGGTCAGGTCGAACACGTCTTCAGGGCGCTCGAGGTTTCCCGCTCGGGCGAGGCGTCGTCCCGCGCTCAGCCCGACTCGGCGCAGCACCGCGATCGGCAGGCCGACGGTGGCCGCCTCGTTGCCCTCGCGCACGGGAAACGTGCGCCGCGCCGCCGCGAGCCGCGTCCTCGTCGCCTCGGTGTCGCCGAGGGCGCCATACAGCTTCTGCTCGGCTTGCTCGCGCCGCGCCTTGTCGTCTTCGTGGGATCGCGGGTGGCGCTCCTGCAGCTGACGGAGGAGCCACTCCGGTCGTTCCGCGACGGTGGGGTAGGCGATCTCGTAGCGCACCGCGCGCAGACCCCAGGTGTCGAGGTACTCGTCGACCTGTTGGCCGATCGCGGTCGAGATGCGGCGCACATCGTCGAGCGAGGTCGCCGCGGCGAGGGCATCGATCCCGCCGTCGGCGGTGACGGCCTCGACGATCGCGTCCTGTGCGCGGCTCGGTGCGGTGCTGGCGTCGGACAGGCCCGTGAACAGCTGGGCGAATTCGATGTCGGTCCACCCGTGGTCGCGCTCGAGCTCGAGGCCGAGCAGGCCGATCTGCCACACCGCGGCGCCATGCAGCCGGAAGTGCCAGTACCAGGCGTCGGTCGCGTACAGGAACGCCTCGTCGATCAGGTCCGCCAGGCGGGGTCCCGGGAGCGCGTCGGCATCGATCGCGATGAGCCGTCGACCCTCGGCTCGCACCTCCTCCTCCTTGCCGCCGAGCCACTCGTCGATGATCTTCGCCGGACGGTCGTCCGACGACCAGGCCCGACTCGCCGCGACGCGCCGGCGGAGCTCGGGGACGACCTTGAGGAGCACCGGCAGAAGGGCCTTGGGAGGGGGGCGACGAGCCTTGCCACCGAGCGGCACGATCGTCGTGTAGACGCGACCGTCGAGCTCGCGGAACGCCAGCCCGTCGATCGGCAGCCCGGCCTCGGCGACCACGCGTCGGATGGCGTCGGTCTGTCCGGTCGCACTCAGCTCAGCGCTCCACCGCGTGAGCGACGCGGGAAAGTGGCTCGGCTCGAGCGTCCATGTCAGGCCACCCGTGTCCAGAGGCTCCGCCATCCGATCCCCCTCTCCGGCTGTCGCACCGTAGCCTCGTCACCCGTGCCCGATTCGAATCAGTACGACGCGATCGTCATCGGAGGCGGTCACAACGGCCTCGTCGCTGCTGCCTACCTCGCGAGAGCAGGCAAGCGCGTCGTCGTCCTCGAGCGCCGCTCGATCGTGGGCGGTGCCGCGGTCACCGAGCAGCCGTGGGGCCCCGACTACCGAGTGACGATGCTGTCGTACGTCGTGAGCCTGCTGCCGCCTTCGCTCGTGCGCGACCTCGACCTCGTGCGCCACGGCTACCACGTGTACCCGCAGGGTCCGTACTTCGTGCCGTATGCCGACGGGCGCTCGTTGCAGCTGCCGAGCGATCACGCTCGCCGGCGACGGGAGATCGAGAAGTTCTCGAGTCGTGATGCCGATGCCATCGAAGATTGGGACCGGTGGCTCGAAGGGCTCGCGGCGGTGCTCGGCCCGCTCCTCACGGCGGTGCCGCCGGCAGTCGGCAGCCGCCGTCCGCGTGACCTCGTCGATCAGGCCGCGCTCGCGTGGCGACTCCGTCGCCTGGGTGTCCGCGGCAGCGCCGACGTCACGCGCCTGTTCTCGATGAGCATCGCCGATCTGCTCGAGGACTACTTCGAGTCGCCCCAGGTGCTCGGTGTGCTCTCGGTGAGCGGCGTCATCGGCACGTGGGCGGGGCCGCGCTCGACCCGGCACCGCGTTCGTCATGGCGCATCACAAGGTGGGCGACGTAGGCGATGGCTCGCTCGGGTCGTGGGGCTTCCCCCGTGGCGGGATGGGTGGCCTCACCACCGCGATCGCGGACGCGGCGCGCTCGTTCGGCGCAGAGGTGCGCGTCGACGCTCCGGTCGCGAGCATCCTCGCGAAGGGAGGCCGCGTCCGCGGTGTCGTGCTCCCCTCGGGCGAAGAGCTGCATGCCCCCACAGTGGTCACGACCGTGCATCCGAAGATCGCGTTCCTGGATCTCGTCGATCGCGCGGACCTGCCGGCCGACTTCGTGCGCGACATCGAAAGGTGGAACACGCGGAGCGGCACCGTGAAGATCAACCTCGCCGTCGATCGACTCCCCGAGTTCTCGTCGAAGCCGGGCTTCGACGCTGAGGTGCACGGTGGCACGATCGTGCTGGCGCGCTCGCTCGACGAGGTCGAGACCGCGTTCCAGGATGCAGTCGACGGGCGCGCCGCATCGCGGCCCTTCGCCGACATCTGCATCCCCTCGGTGTTCGATCCCACCCTCGCGCCCGAGGGCCATCACATCGTCTCGTTGTTCACCCAGTGGGTTCCTCACGAGTGGGCCGACAAGCCGATGCCGGCAGAGCTCGATGCCTACGCGGACCGCGTCGTCGCGAGCCTCGAGGAGGTGGCGCCCGGCTTCACGTCGTCGATCCTGCACCGCACGGTCATCGGTCCGCACGAGATGGAGCGGGAGTACGGCCTCGTCGGAGGCAACATCTTCCACGGGGAGCTCTCGCCCGACCAGCTCTTCCACATGCGCCCCGCGCCCGGCTACGCGGACTTCCGCAGCCCGATTGCCGGCCTCTACCAAGCCGGCTCCGCGACCCACGGCGGGGGAGGAGTGACCGGCCTCCCGGCGATGAACGTCGTGCGCCAGATCGCTCGGGACGAGCGCGCTCGCCGGTTCAAGGTGCGGGCATCGTCACGCTGACCGGACGTCCGTCGAGCGTTCCTCGAGCCGTGGCGCTCGCCTCTACGTCTGACGCGTTCCACGACGCGACGATCGTGCCGGTGGTCGAGCCGCTGGTGACGTCGAGGTTGGCGTCGATCTTCCCCGTTGCCTGATCGATGGTGGCAGTGCCATCGACGGTGACGTCGTCCGCGAGCTTCGTTCCCTTGAAGTGCAGGGTCAGCGTGTCGCCTTCGTCGACCCTGAACGTGCCACCCCGCAGACCGGTGCCGTCGTCGCCGGTCATGACGCCCCATTGGGCCAGGCTGTCGCCGACCTGTCCGACCGCGACTGCCGCGATCTGGCGATCTGCATCGGTCGACGCGTCACCCGGAGCCGCGGTTGCCGCCGTGGCGTCGGCGGCGTGCAACGGGAAGCGGTCGACCGTGCGGATCTCGGGGATCGTGCTCGCGCACGTGGTGTCACCCACCTTCCCGGCTGCGACGAAGTCGGTGACGATCACCGATGCGCATCCCCACGTGTCGTCGAGGGCCGTGACGTGGCCCGTGTTCGCCAGCTTCACGAACGTCGCGTCGGGGAACAGGGCCGCAGCTGCCTCCCCCTCTGATGGCGGCGTGAGGGTGTCGAGGTCGCCGGCCAACACGAGGGTCGGCACGTCGGGGAACTTCGGCGCGTTCCCGGCCGGGGGATCGACGCGGTCTGGCGCGGGCCAGGTGGCGCACTGATCGAGCTCGTCGGCGGTCGACGCGTGCCACTCGTTCTCGGTCCAGGGCTCGAAGGTCTCCGGATGAGCAGCCGCCTGGGTGCCGACTGCACGGTCGATCTGGGTCAGCCGGTCAGTGTTCGAGCTCGTGGGGTCGAAGACAGTGGGGTAATCGGAGCACGTCGCGGAGAGCGCGACGCCCGCCGAGTAGACCGACAGTGAGTCGTCACTCGTGTACGAGGCATCGTGGGTGAGCAGCCGGATGAGCGGGTCATGATCGCCGGCGAGCCATGAGGTCGCGGCGGCATCGAGCTCGCGGTACACAGTCCAGTCGGTCGCGGCCGAAAGCGTGAGGGACAGGAGGCTCACAGGGTCTGCCGAGACCTCGACGGTCTGTCCGTCGGCGTCGGTCGTCGACAGCCGCACCGGTGACTCCCGCAGCGACGCGAGGAGAGCGCGGATCCGATCCGACGTGGGCGTGCCCTGCGCGGCGCACGTCACCGAGCGGGCACACACTGTGTCGAACGCCCTGAGCATCGAAGGGACGCGGTCGGCGTGGAACGGGTCGCCACCGACGACGGGAAACGCGCTGTCGAGCACGAGGCTCGTCAGCCGGTCGCCGTGACGAGCGGCGAACGCTTGGGCGACGAACGTGCCGTAGGAGTCCCCGTACAGGTCGATGTGGCCGGCCCCGAGCGCGTCGAGCACGGCGGCGAGATCGTCGGCCACAGCGGCCGCTCCGTAGTCATCCGCTGCGGACCCCAGCTGCTTCATGCACGCCGCCGCGGCGCCGAGCGAGTCGTCCCCCTGTTGCAGGTCGCTGCAGTTGAGAGGTGACGACCGACCTGTGCCGCGATCGTCGACGAGCAGGAGGTCGTGGTGATCCATGATCGGGTCGAAGAGCGCCAGGTAGGAGTCACGCGAGCCGGTGGACGAGAAGCCGGGGCCGCCTTCGATCGCGACGATCGTGCCTTGCGAGGCGGTGCTCGAGTCGGACCGTGGGTGCAGCTCGAACCCGACGGAGATCTGGTCGCTCTCGGGCGCCGCGCGGTCGAGGGGCACCTTGATGGACCCGCACCACGCTCCGGTGACGTCAGTGCAGGGATCGAGGGTCACCGAGCCGAGCGTCAAGGGCTTCGTGACGTCGAGTGCGCCGGCCACGGTCGTGGTGGTCGAACCGGTGCCGTCCGTGCCGGGCACGGTGACGACAGGGATGTCCTTCTCGTCGATGACCTTGCTGCAGCCGCTCAGCAGGAGCGCGGCGAGAGCGACGGCCGCGGCGACTCTCACAGCGAGGATGGTACGTGCGTCAGGGTCATGGCTAGGTTCGCGTCATGGACGTCAAGGCTGTCGCACAGCGCGAGGTGACCGGAGCGAGCCAGGCGCTCGTCGAGCTCTCGCACACGGTGCATGCGCATCCCGAGCTGGCCTTCGAGGAGGAGCGCGCGGCCGAGTGGGTGGCCGACGCGCTGAGCGGACCGTTCACCATCGAAGCTGGGGTGTGCGATCTGCCCACCGCGTTCGTCGCCTCAGCGGGCTCCGGTCCGCTCACCATCGCGATCTGTGCCGAGTACGACGCGTTGCCGAGCGTGGGCCACGCGTGTGGGCACAACGTCATCGCTGCCGCGGCCGTCGGAGCGGGCCTCGCGCTCGCCCCGTTGGCCGACGAGCTGGGCATCACGGTGAAGGTCATCGGCACGCCGGCCGAGGAGCGCGGCGGAGGCAAGGTGCTGCTGCTCGAGCGGGGAGCGTTCGCCGGCGTCCACGCCGCGATGATGGTGCACCCCACCGCACAGGACGACCTCGACCACATGCCCTGCCTCGCGATCCAGGACTTCGAAGTGCACTACCACGGCAAGACCGCGCACGCGTCGGCCTTCCCCGAGCTCGGTGTGAACGCCGCCGATGCGCTGACCATCGCCCAAACCGCGATCGGCCTGCTCCGGCAGCACATCAAGCAGACCGACCGTATCCACGGCATCGTCCTGCACGGCGGCGATGCGCCGAACGTCGTTCCTCACGAGACCGCGGGCCGCTGGTACGTGCGGTCGCGGAACTTGCGCGAGCTCGCCGATCTCGAGCCGAAGGTCGCCCGGTGCTTCGAGGCCGGCGCCCTCGCGACCGGCTGCACCGTCGACGTGATCAAGGCCGGCCCCGCGTACAGCGAGATGGAGCACGACGCCGCGCTCGCCCGGCTCTACCGCGCCAATGCGCAAGCGCTCGGCCGGAAGTTCGTCGATCTCCCCGCCGAGATCGCGGAGCGCTTCGCTGGCTCGACCGACATGGCGAACGTCTCGCTGGCAATCCCGACCATCCACCCCATGCTCGGGCTCGACTGCTTCCCAGCGTCGAACCACCAACCCGAGTTCACCGCGGCCTGCATCACCCCAAAGGCCGATCAGGCGGTCATCGACGGTGCCCTGGGCATGGCCTGGACGGTCATCGACGCCGCGACCGATGAATCGACCCGGTCACGCTTGATGGCTGGCGTACGCGCCTGATGGAGCCGGACTCTGGGCTCACGGGCGTCGACTCGCACTTCGCGTTCGGGCGAAACTGGGCGTCATTCGTGGACCAGCTCGACAGCTCGCAGGTCGAGCTCGCGATCAAGGGACTCGCGCGGCTTCTCCGTCCCGAAGAGATCGAGGGGAAGTCGTTCCTCGACATCGGCTGTGGCTCCGGCCTTTCGATGCTCGCGGCGTTGCGGCTCGGTGCTGCCCGCGTCACGGGTGTCGACATCGACGCGAGCTCGGTCGACACCGCGCGGCGGCTCCTCGAGCAGCGGGCTTCCGCGGACGCGGCTCGGTGGTCTGCGAGCGTGGCGAGCGTCTTCGATCTCGACCCGGCGACGCACGGAACCTTCGACGTCGTGCACAGCTGGGGAGTGCTACACCACACGGGCGACATGCATCGAGCGATCGACATGGCTGGCCGTCTCGTCGCGCCCGGTGGTGTGTACGTGCTCGCGCTCTACCAGAAGACGCGCTATTGCGACTTGTGGCGGCGTGAGAAGCGCTTCTACGCGTCCGCGCCTGGGGTCGTTCAGGCGATGACCCGAGGGGTGTACAAGTCGGCCACCCTCGCGGGCGTCGCGGCGACGCGCCAGAACCCGGTCCGATACGTGCGCGAATACGGCTCCGCTCGCGGCATGGACTTCCACCACGACGTGCACGACTGGCTCGGTGGGTATCCCTACGAGTCGGTGGAGCCGGATGCGCTCCGAGTGGAGTTGACCGCGTTGGGCTTCGCGGAGGTCCGTTCGGTCGTGATGCCGATTCGGAGTCGTGGCCTGCTCGGCAGCAGGTGCGACGAGTACGTGTTCCGCCGCGTCAAGGAGGACCTGTGACCGACCCCATCGACCCCGACACGCTCAAGGCCTATTCGTTCCTCCTCTTCTCGAAGCTCGAGGGGGCGATGACCTCTGGCATGGTGCACCTCGGCGACAAGCTCGGGCTGTATGCCGCGCTGGCGACAGCGCCTGCGGGCGGGTGGACCTCGCAAGAGCTCGCCGATGCCGCCGGCCTCGACGAGCGCTGGGTGCGTGAATGGGCACACAACCAGGCCGCGGCGAAGCTGCTCTCGTGGTCTGAGGCGAGCGAGGGCGTCGAGCGGTTCTCGATGTCTCCCGAGGCCACCGCGGTCCTGTCCGATCCCGACCATCCGGCGTTCGGCATGGGCATGTTCCACCGGCTGCCGCAGACGATGGGCATCCTCGTGGAGATCGCTGACTCGTTCCGCACCGGCGTCGGCCTCGACTACGACGCGTTCGGACCCGAAGGTGCCGCGGGCATCGAGCGCAGCTTCGGCCCCTGGTACCGCAACTTCCTCGTGCCGGTCGCGCTGCCCGCGCTCGAGGGCGTCGTTCCGCGACTCGACTCGGGTGCGAAGGCGATCGACATCGGCTGCGGCGCCGGCATCGCGGTGCTCACGATGGCCGCCCAGTATCCGAGCTCGACGTTCGATGGCTACGACATCTCCGAGCACGCGCTCGCTCGGGCCGAGGCGGAGCGCGAACGGAAGGGGATCGCGAACGTGGGCTTCCACAACGCCCGGCGCGACCCGATCCCGAACGACGGCTCGATCGACTTCGTGACGACGTTCGACTGCATCCACGACATGACCGATCCCGTTGGGATGATGGAGACGATCCGCGCTGCGATCGCGCCCGACGGCGTGTGGCTCCTGGTCGACATCAAGGGCCGCGACTCGTTCGCAGAGAACGTCGAGAAGAACCCCATGGCCCCGATGATGTACGGCGTGTCGGTCATGTCGTGCATGTCGTCGGCGCTCTCCGAGCCGGGTGGCGCGGGCCTCGGCACGCTCGGCCTGCCCGAGTCGCTCGCCCGCTCGATGACCGAGGACGCCGGCTTCACCCGCTTCCGCCGGCTCGCGATCGACCACCCGGTGAACGCCTTCTACGAGGTCCGCCCCTGATCGGCTAGGTGGCGGGTCGGCTAGGTGGCGGGCTGCACGACCACCGGTGTGGTGACCGTTTGGAACGTGTTGGTCTCGAGGCCGGCCGCGGTCACGGTGTTGGTGAGCCAGATGCCGATCGAGTTGTTCGTGATGACGTTCCCGGAGATCGTCATCGAGGTCGGCGGCACCGCGTACACCGCGATGCCGGTCGTCGCGAAGTTCGTCACTCCACCGTCGAACCCGTCGCCACCCACGTTGTTGACGCCGAAGACGTTGTTGAGCACCTGGTTGCCGTTGACGTCTTCACCGCCCGGATGGTGGGCGTGGATCGTGAAGCCCGCGAGCCCGTTGCCCTCCATGTAGTTGCTCTCGACGATGTTGTCGTAGGCGCCCGTGCCTGGCCCCGACCCGAAGATGCCGATCCCGCTCCCGCTGCCGCCACCACCGAACTCCGGGGGAGCGATCGCCGTCCCGTTACGGAGCGTGATGTTGAAGAGAACGGTGTTGTCGTACACACCGCCGACGCTGGAGTTCCGGCCGGTGACCGTCATCGTGCCACCGGCGTTCGTCACGAAGCTGACTGCGTTGGAGCCGTGGGCGGCAAGCACGATGCCGCATTCGGTCAGGTTGTCGTTGACCGCGTTTCGCTCGATGAGGTTGTGCGCGGTGGGCGCGTAGTCATCAGTCAAGAGGATGCCGTCCGCGTTTCCGGATACGACCGAGAGCTGTACCTTCGAGTTCTCGACGCCGTTGAAGTGGATGCCGCCTCCACAGTCACCGGGGTATTTGCAGTTGCCCATCTCGGTGCCGTTGAAGCCCTTGTCATTGTTCAGCGCCTTCACGTAGAAGACCGAGATGTTCGTGAGCACAGGCGGCTGCACGAGGAGGTGGAAGTCAGCTTCGGAGTCGACACCGGCGAGCAAGCCCTCGCCGTTCGCGTTGGCCAACGTGAACCCCGTGACCGACACACCGGACGCGACGATCTGCATGGCGTTCTCGAGCCCGGTGGCGTCGATCGTCACTTCATTCCCGATGAGGTGCAGTGCCTTGTTGATCACGACGTCCTCGTGGTATGTGCCCGGGCAGACGATGATCGTGTCGCCCGGAGATGCAGCCGCGACAGCCGCGGCCACGGTCCCAAACGTCGCCGTGCTGCAGCCGCGCCCCGCGTTCGTCGAGACGCCGCCGACCGCGACGTAGGACGTAGTCGGCGCGGCCGATACCGGCACAGCAGCCACGCACAACACCCAGAGTGCGGGGAGTGCCACCCCGAGTACGCCTCGCAGAGCCCGCCGTCGCGTGCGACGTCCGACGATCATCTCCCACCCCCCGTGGTCCGAGCTGATAGGCGGGGTCTAACACTCCAACCTGGCAATTGGATGTGAAGAACGCGACTTGGCGGCCTCATGCTCCTCCGCGGCTCAGCCTAAGGTCGGCCGTCGACGACGAGGAGACCCTCATGGCAGTGCTGATGATCGGTGAAGTGCCGGGTCTGACCGAAGAGATGTACGCGGGGATGATGGGTCAGATGACCGCTGTGTTGCGCGGTTCGAAGGGCTTCGTGTCGCATGCAGGTGGCCCGAGCCCTTCGGGCGGCTGGCGAGTCGTCGAGATCTGGGCGTCGAAGGAGGACGGCGACGCGTTTTTCAACACCAACGTGAAGCCGAACCTCCCGCCCGGCGTCGCGCCCGAACGCACCTACCACGAGGTCCACACGGCGTTCACCAAATAGGAGGCGACGCCTCTAGCCAGGCGGCGGCTTCACTCGGTGAGCCACCGTGACGCCGTCGTCGACGGAATCGACGACGAACTCACCGCGTCCGATGAGCTCGCTCAGCAGCGCCTGACTCGGCGCGTCGAGCACGTAGGTGTTCACCGCGATCCAGTCGACATCGGCGGCGTTGCCGTGCGCGGTGTTTCCGCTCGTGCCGTAGTTCACGGAGATCCATGGGTTCGGGAACGTGTAGATGATCGGACGGTGCGCGAGGTGGGGCACCAGGTTGTAGTCAGCGCTCGCGGCCGCGCCTGAGGGGATCGCCGCGACGGCGCGATCCTTCGCAGCGGTGCCGTAGTCGTAGCGGGTGTCAGGCCAGTAGCCGTCGTGGTATCGCACGCTCACCGGTGACGGTCCCCACGCGTGCGTCGCGAAGAGCGCGCACGCGAGCGTGACGCCGAGCGCCACCCAACGTGGGCCGGCTCTTCGGCGGAAGCGTCGGTCGAGCAGAGCGATGCCCTCGACCATCCCGAGGGCGAGGGCGACGACGGGTAGCGCGGCGTAGTGGTAGCGGACGTCCCACGTGAAGTTCGCGGTCGAGAGCAGGTTGACCACGGCCTGCGGAACGCCGAGGAGCAGCAAGCCCGGCGCGGCCAGCGGGGTGAACGCCATCGGCGCCAGGAGCTGCACCGCGTAGCTGCCGGCGCCATTCGTCTTGAGCCGGCTCGCGACGGCACCCGGGTCGGTCACCGCGGTGCGCGCGACCTGAGAGGGAGAGTCGCCGAGCGTGCCGTAGAGCGGCCCGTAGACGGTCTCACCGCCGGCGAGATGGGGGACCATCACCATCGCGAACGCTGCGAACCAGATCGCTCCGACGGCGATCGTCGCCCCGCCCAACCGCCACCTGCGCCGCAGCAGGTAGAGCAGACCGAGGCCGATGAACAGCAGCGCCAGGTCTTCCTTCCAGATGATCGCAAGGAAGACGAACACCCAGTACCAGCCCACGCGATTTCGTTCCGCCGCCAGGTACGCGCACAGCACGGCCACGATCGCTATGACCTCGGGATGGAACGTCTCCCAGGCGAACCACTGCACCGCGGGCTGCAGCAGCCACACGAGCGCGGGGATGAGCGCGGCCCAGGGATTCGTCAGCCGGTCGCGCGCCAAGAGGTAGATCGGGATCGCTCCGAGCGCGAGGACGACGACCTGGAACAAGTTGATGAACTGCGGTCCCGCGCCGAGCCAGTAGAAGGGGACGAGAAGGAAGTACCCGAACGTCGCGTGGTGCCCGAAGATCGGCAGCCCTCGCACGGTCGTGAACCAGTGGCCGCGTGACAGCTGCCAGATCGACTGATCGTGGATGCCGAGGTCGAAGTCGATCGTGCCGTAGAGGACCTGGCGGCGCCACACGAGCACACCGAACACCGCGATCCACAGCACGATCGCGATGCCGAGCACGACCGTCGCGGGGTGAGTGGTGCGTGCGACTCGCACCGCCTCCCGGCGGGGACGAGCCGCTACGGCGATGCTCACGCGCGGCGACGCTACTCTCCGGCTCATGGCGCACGAGGTGAGGGCAGTCGTCGCAAAGGCCAAGCAACAGCCGGTCACGATCGAGACGATCTCGGTCCCCGATCCCGGGCCGGGCGAGGCGCTCGTGAAGGTGAAGGCGTGCGGTGTCTGCCACACCGACCTCCACTATCGCGAGGGCGGCATCAACGACGACTTCCCGTTCCTGCTCGGGCACGAAGCGGCCGGGGTCGTCGAGGCGGTGGGCGACGGCGTCACGAACGTGAGCCCGGGCGACACCGTCGTCATCGCGTGGAGGGCACCTTGCGGCACCTGCCGTTCCTGTGCGAAGGGTCGCCCCTGGTACTGCTTCAACTCCGCCAACGCCACGCAGAAGATGACCCTCGACGGAGTCGACCTCTCGCCTGCGCTCGGCATCGGCGCGTTCGCCGAGAAGACCCTCGTCTCAGCCACGCAGTGCGTGCCGATCAACCCGAGAGCGCGGCCGGAAGCGGCGGGGCTCATCGGATGTGGCGTGATGGCCGGGCTGGGCGCGGCGATGTACACCGGCAACGTGCAGCGGGGCGACACGGTCGCGGTGTTCGGCTGCGGAGGCGTCGGCGATGCGGCGATCCAGGGCGCGGCCCTCGCGGGAGCCCGCACGATCATCGCGGTCGACGTCGACCCGCGGAAGCTCGAGTGGGCAAAGTCCTTCGGCGCGACGCACACGGTGAACAGCCGCGAGGTCGACGCGGTCGAAGCGGTGCGCGAGCTGACCGAAGGCAACGGCGCCGACGTGTGCATCGAGGCCGTCGGCAACCCCGAGGTGATGAAGCAGGCGTTCTTCGCGCGCGACCTCGCGGGCACACTCGTGCAGGTGGGCGTGCCGAACCCGACGATGACGATCGAGCTGCCGATGATCGAGTTCTTCGGTCGGGGCGGCGCGCTGAAGCCGAGCTGGTACGGCGACTGCCTGCCGAGCCGCGACTTCCCGATGCTGATCGACGCATACCTCGCCGGCCGGCTCGACCTCGACCGCTTCGTCAGCGAGACGATCCCGCTCGACGGCGTGGAGGACGCCTTCCACCGCATGGAGCGCGGGGAGGTGCTCCGTTCCGTCGTGGTCCTCTAGCCGAGCTCTTTCGCCGCAGCCTCTCGAACCCAAGCGATCATCTCGGCGCGGGTCACGACGCCTTCGTGCACAGTGAGCTGCACGCCCAGCCCGTCGAGCAGTGCGGTCAACCGCCACGCCGCGCCGTTCGGATCCTCGCACCGGAACTCGCCCGACTGCACGCCCTCGACGATGATCTTCTCGATCGTCTGCTGCCACGCGAGGTCGAGCTCCTGAGAGATGTCGCGGAGCTCGCGGCTGCGCATCGCCTCACCCCACGAGTCGATCCACAGCAACCACCCAGGCTCGCTGTCGCTCGGGGAGTAGAGCTGGAAGATGCGCTCGAGCTTCTCGGCCGCCGTGTCACCCTCTGCAACAGTCGACGCCAGCCGCGCGAGGTCGGACTCCGACGCGTACCGCAGGGCTTCGGCGAAGAGCGAGCCCTTCGACTCGAAGTGGTAGTGGATGAGGCCGCTCGAGACGCCGAGCTCGTTGGCCACGTCGGCGATGCGCGTGTTCGCGAACCCGCGCTCGATCACGACCTTGCATGTCGCTTCCAGGATCTCGCGGCGTCGTTCGTCGACGCTGGGCCGTGGCACTTGCCGAACGTTACCGCTGAGGTGCGGGAACGAAAGTCATCCCGCGTAGATGTTCAGCCGATCTTCACGTGCGAACCCGACGAGCGTGATGCCCGCCGCCGTGGCGGTGTCGACCGCGAGGGCAGAGGGGGCGGATACCGCAACGATCGTCGCGAAGCCGGCGGCCCACGCCTTCTGCACGATCTCGAAGCTCGCCCTCCCGCTGATGAACAGGCCGAGGCCTTCGGCAGGGAGGGCATCATCGAGAACCATGCGCCCGACGACCTTGTCGACGGCGTTGTGGCGCCCGATGTCCTCGCGCACCACGATCGGAGCGCCCCTGGAGTCGAATGAGGCGGCTGCGTGCACGCCCCCCGTGGTCGAGAAGAGGAGCTGCTCCGCGAGCACGCGACCCGGCACCTTGGCCAGCACGTCGAGGTCGAGCGCAGGGCCGGGAGTCAGGGGGACGAGCCGGGCGCAGAGGTCCTCGATCGTCGTAGAGCCGCAGAGCCCGCACGAGGATGTCGTCGTCGTGAGGCGGGGCGCGGCAGGAACGGGCGCGAGCCCACCGCTCTCGACGCTCACCACGTTGAACTCGGTGTCGACCGCCGACCCCGTGCCGCAGTAGCGCACGGTCTTCACGGGCGCGCCGGCGAGCAGGCCCTCGGCGTGGAGGAACCCGACCGCGAGCTCGAAGTCGTTGCCGGGAGTGCGCATCGTGGTCGCGACGAGGTGGTCGTCGAGCCTGATCTCGAGTGGTTCTTCGACGATCAGCTCGTCGGGCACGCGCCTGGCTCCGTTGTCGTCGTGCTTGACGACGAGCACCGTGCGAGTACGTCCTCTGGCCACGATCGGAGGCTACGACCGAGCGGCGTCAGAGGCGCGCGCGACGTCGAGCAGCGTGAACCCCTCGAACCCGTCGATGCGCAGATGCGCGGCGCGGAGGTCGTGGCCTGCCGTCATGGGGCCGGGCGCGGCGATCACGAACATGCCCGCCGACGCGGCTGACTGCGTGCCCGCTTCGGAGTCCTCGAACGCGACGCTGCTCGTCGGTGCGGCGTCGAGGAGCCGACACGCCGTCAGAAACGGGTCGGGGAACGGCTTGCCGCGTGCGACGCGGTCGATCGTGGCGAGAACAGGGAAGAAGTCGGTGAGCTCGAGCCGGTCGAGGTGGTGCTCGATCCAGTCGGACGCAGAGTTCGACGCGATCGCCATCGGGATGCCGTGGGCACGGGCGTCGTCGAGCAGCGCCTGCAAGCCCGGGCGGAGCACGGTCAGATCGTTGATCTCCGCGCTGTGGGCGCGGTTGCGGCGCCGAGCCTCGTGCGCGTCGACGGCTCCGCCTGTCGCTTCGACGAGATCGTCGACCCAGCTCGCACCCCACATGGTGCCCGCCGCCTGCATCCACGCATCGGGTGCGAGCTCGAGGCCGAAGTCAGCGAAGGTCCGGCGTACGGCCTCGTACACCGCAGTCTCCGTGTCGACCATCGTGCCGTCGAAGTCGAACACGAGCGCCGCCGGAAGCATCCAGGTGAGGGTATCGGTCAACCGTATGACGTCAGGTCGCCCCACATGTCCGCCCACGGCCGCTTGGGGCTCGCGCAGACCCAGATGGGCACCCCTTGCTCCTCGTTCTCCGCACCGATGCCGTTGTCGATGCGAGCGGCTTCCTTGCAGTCGCTCCAGTACGTGTCGACGTATGCGCGTTGCGTGAAGCCGATCACCACGACGGGGCTCGCGCTGTCGGGCGGGATCCCCCAGTCGCTGTAGGAATTGTGGCCGGAGTACGCGCGGGAGAGCCCGGCGGGTCTACCGAGGTGGTCGATCGCTCCCGCTTCGCCGTAGTTGGCGGTGAAGAGAATCGCATTCGCGCGCTGCTCGGGAGAGAGCGTCTCGACGACGGCCTTCACCTGGTCGATGAACGTGGGCCAGCCGATCGTCTCGAGCGCGTCGTCGTTCAACGCCGCGACCGGGGAGCCGCCCACGTCCTTCACTGGCAGAAGCGGCAGCGTGATCAGCGCAGAAGTCACGGCGCTCGCGGTCACCAAGGCGCCCACCGCGATGACCCGGCGCGGCTTGGTCATCCAACGATCGACGACCACGCATCCCGCGACGAGGTACACGAGGAGCATGGGCGCCACGTAGTAGCTCTTGCCCGCCCCGAGGAACACGGCGACGAGCAGCACCGGGTAGGTGAAAGCGAGGGGACGCAGCGGCTTCGTCTCCTCGGCGCGCCACAGCCACAACAGACCCGCGCCCCAGATCGGCAGGAGGAGGGGACCGAGCAGGAGGAGCTGCAGGGGGATGAGCTCGGCGCGGTTCTCGGCGCCGTCCTCCCGCGCGATCGCACGAGCCATGTCGAGCTGGGGCCAGCCGTGCGTCGCCTGCCAGACGAGATTCGGGGCCCAGATGAGCAGCGCGATTGCGGCGCCGAGGACCAGCCACCGCGAGCGGAGCACGTCAGCCCGACGGCCGATCACGATCCCGACTGCGAGTGAGGCGACGAGAAACAGGACGAGGTGCTTGTTCAGGAGTCCGATGCCCACAACGAGGCCGACTGCGAGCCAGAGGCGGGGATCCGCTCCTTGGAGGAGGCGCGTCACGAGCCACAGCACCGTGACCCATGCGAGGACGTCGAACGTGGTGGTGCTCAGGATGTGGGTCACGGCGAGGACGACGGCAGCGAGCGCGGTCGAGGCCGCAGCGAGGATGCGTGCTCTCGGGGTGCCGCCGAGGTGACGGCACAGGGACGCCGAGAGTACGACGAGCGTCATGCCGATGAGCACCGACGGCACCCGCAGGGCGCGTGGCGAGGAACCGAACACAGCCTGCGAGATGTGGCCGAGCAATGGGGTGAGCGGTGGCTGATCGACATAGCCCCATGCGAGGTGGTGGCCCGCTTCGATGAAGTAGAGCTCGTCGCGGTGGAAGCCGTACCGGTTGGCGGTCGCCAACAAGACCACCCCGAGCCCTCCGGCGATTCCAGCGATCGCGACGTCGGCTCGATCGTGCACGGGCTCAGATTGTCATCACTACGCTCCGGTCGATGACAGCGACGATCATCGACGGCACCGCGACCGCAGCCGAGACGCGCGCCCGCGTCGCCGAGGCGATGAAACAGGCGGGATCGCCGAGCGTCACGCTCGCCACGGTGCTTGTCGGGGAGGACCCTCCGAGCCAGCGCTACATCCGCGGCAAGGCGAAGGCGTCGCAAGAGGTCGGCATCACCTCGCGCCACACCGACCTGGCGGCAACGAGCTCGCAAGCAGAGGTCGAAGATGTCGTCGCTGCGCTCGCCGCGGACCCGACCGTGCACGGCATCCTCGTGCAGCTGCCCTTGCCCGATGGCCTCGACTCTCGACCGGTCATCAACCTCATTCCTCCGGCGAAGGACGTCGATGGGCTCACGGACGCGAGCCTCGGCCGGCTCGTGCAGGGGGTGCCGGGGCATGTAGGCGCGACGCCTCGAGGCGTGATGGAGCTGTTGGCGAAGTACGACGTGCCGACGTCGGGCAAGCGGGCCGTCGTGATCGGGCGCTCGTTGCTCGTCGGGCTTCCCGTCTCGCTGCTGCTCGCCCGCAAGGGCACCGACGCCACGGTGACGATGGCCCACTCGCGCACGCCCGACCTGCTCGAGGTGTGCCGCGCCGCCGACATCATCGTGGCGGCAGCGGGCTCGGCGCACATGATCACCCGAGACCACGTGAAGCCCGGCGCCGCGGTCATCGACGTCGGGGTGTCGCGCACCGCCGAAGGGATCGTCGGCGACGTCGACTTCGATGCCGTTCTCCAGGTCGCAGGCTGGCTCACTCCCATGCCCGGAGGCACTGGCCCCATGACGATCGCATGCCTGCTCGAGAACACGCTCGACGCGGCGCGGATGGCCGGAGCCCTCTAGGCGTATCCTGCGCCGCGATGTTCGACCTCACGGGAAAGACGGCGCTCGTCACGGGCGGCTCGTACGGTCTCGGCGTCGTGTTCGCTCATGCCCTCGCCGACGCGGGCGCAGACATCGCGCTCACCGCGCGCTCGACCGAGCTGCTCGAGAAGAACGCAGCCGACATCACCGCAACGGGTCGCAAGGCGACGGCGCACACGGGCGATGTCACGGTGCTCGCCGACGTGCAGCGCGTCGTCGGCGAGGTGATCGCCGCCCACCGCAAGATCGACATCCTCGTCAACAACGCGGGTGTGAGCGACACGCGGGGCATCGCGAGCGAGAACGTCGATGCCGAGACGTTTCGGCGCACGATCGAGGTCGACCTGTTCGGCGTGTGGAGCTACGCCCAAGCGGTCGGTCGGCACATGCTCGAGAGACGCTCCGGATCGATCATCAACATCTCGTCGATGCTCGGCAGCGGGGGATCCGAGTACGTGAATCCGGCCTATCACGCCGCCAAGGCCGCGGTGAACAACCTCACGCGGCTCCTCGCGACCGAGTGGGGCGACAGGGGAGTGCGGGTGAACTCGCTGTCGCCCGGCTACTTCGTCTCCGAGATGACCCGCGTGATCTTCGAGGACCTCGGCCTCACGCCGTGGGTCGAGGGGCGCACACCGCTGCGCCGCCTCGGCGAGGACAAGGACCTCATCGGCCCGATCGTCTTCCTCGCGTCGGACGAAGCGGCGTACATCACCGGTGCGAACCTCCTCGTCGACGGCGGCTACTCCTCGGTGATGGGCGCCAATCAATTCCAAGTGCCGTGGCACCTGTGGAACGTGCCATCGGCGATCGGCGAGACCTATCCGGGCATGGCGCCGCTGCCCGACACGATCAACCAGCAGGGCCTGCCCGGCGTCCACTTCCCGATCCCCGATCGCACCTAGGAGCACCCGTGACCGAGCCGCGGCTCTCGAAGCTCTCGCGTTCCATCGCGGGCAAGGTCGCGATCGTCACCGGCGCGGCCAGCGGCATGGGTCGAGCGACCGCGTACCTCTTCGCGGACGAGGGTGCGAGCGTGGCCGTCGTCGATCTGGGCGCGGACCGGGTGCAGGCCGTGGTCGACGAGATCAGTGGCGCCGGCGGTGACGCGGCCGGGTTCGTGACCGACGTGAGCGACCCGGCGCAGATCCACAAGCTCGTCGACGACGTCGTGGCGCGGTTCGGGGGCATCGACATCCTCGTGAACAACGCGGGCGTGAGCGTGCTCGGGGGAGCCACCACCGACGAGGCCACGTTCGAGGACGGTTGGCGGCACACCTTCGCAGTGAACCTCGACGCGCACGCTCGCCTCATCCGAGCCGCGCTGCCGTACCTACAAGCGTCGGGGGCAGGCCGGATCGTCAACATCGCCTCAACCGAGGGCATCATCGCCACGGGCGGCCTGTCGGCCTACACGGCGAGCAAGCACGGCGTCATCGGGCTGACGAAGAGCCTCGCCGTCGAGCTCGGTCGCACGGGTGTGACGGTGAACTGCATCTGCCCGGGCCCGATCCTCACCGGTATGACCGCCGGCATCCCAGAGGACGCGAAGGAGACCTACGCCCGACGACGAGTGCCCCTGCGTCGCTACGGCGAGCCGGAGGAGGTCGCGCACGGCACGCTCAACTTCGTGCTGCCCGCGTCGTCGTACATGAACGGGGCCGTGCTGCCGGTCGACGGAGGCATGACGATCCGCCACACGTGACATCACCGTCTTCGCTTCGCTCCGACGGGTCGCTGCGCTCCACAATGGGTGCTGCGCGCACCCGGCGGCGCATTGCGCCGCCCTCGCGCTACCGGTCGGCGTCGGTGATCCACTTCGAGGTGGTCGGAGGTTCCCATGTCTCGAGTGCATCGAGCAAGGCATCGGGGTCAGTCGCGTGCAGCAGGAGCGCCCGATGCTCCGCCCGGAGAAAGCCTGCGTCGACCGCGCCGTCGAGGAACGCGACCAGCGGCGCGAAGTAGCCGTGGTGATCGAGCAGGCCGGCAGGCTTCGCGTGCAGGCCCAGCTGGTTCCAAGTGAGCACCTCGAACAGCTCGTCGAGGGTGCCGTAGCCGCCTGGCAGCGCGATCACCGCTTCCGACAGGTCGTACATGAGCGCCTTGCGCGTGTGCATCGTGTCGACGATGTGCAGCTGCGTGCCGGCATGCGCGACCTCACGTTCGACCATGTGCTTGGGCATCACGCCGATCACTTCGCCGCCGCCCGCCAGCACCTCGTCAGCGAGCACCCCCATCAGCCCGACTGACCCTCCGCCGAACACGACGCCATGGCCGCGCGTGATGAGGGCGTGCGCGAGCTCGCGGGCCAGCGTCGCCATCGCGGGATCGTTGCCCGGCCGGCTTCCGCAGAAAACGCAGATCCTCATCAGCCGGCCGTCACGGCGCGCCGTCGAGAATGCTCGTCAAGCCCGATGGCTCGTGGGGCCCGAGAACGAGCTGCTCGAGGATGCCCATCCCGAGGCGCTCCTGGCCGCTGCCCGTGAGCCGAGCGCGGCACAGCGCCTGGATGTGGACGTGCTGGATCGCGAGAGGGTCGAGCGCGGTGGTGTCCCACCGCTCGCCTCCGACCGCGAGATCGCCCTTCCAGACGCCGTGTGACCATTCGGGATGGAAGTACCCGATCCCCATCATCTGGAACGTGGCGATCGGCTCGAGGTCGACCGTGATTGGCGACGAGTTCCACGGTGTCATCTCGATGGTGGCGTGCGCGGCGCGACGGGTGCCCGTCTCCCAGTCGATGTTGCAGGCGACTCTCGCCATCGGCTGCGCAGAGACGTCGAGGCCGCCCGTGTCGAGCACCGGATCGGACGCGGGGTCGCCGAGGACCGGTGCGACGAACCCGCTGTGGTGCCACTGCTGGCCGTCCGCATGCTCGTTCACGTCGAAGTGCGTGCACACGTCGCCGAAGTTGATCGGCGCCCACAGCCAATAGAACTGCGGCGCCTGGGGGCCGGGGGCGCCGGGCACGCGCTCGCCCACACCGCGGATGCCCCACGACCGATCCCTCGATCCCCAGGTGTCAGCCGCGTCGATCTCGAGGCGCTCACCGTCCACCTCGATCCAGCCCTCCCAGGTGCCGAACTGCGCGAGGCGCGTGTAGTCCATGACGACGCGGGTGCCTGCGTTCACGTGGAACCGCGGCTCCTCGATCGCGACCGTGCGGGCGCGGAAGGTCACGTCGGCGCGGATGCAGTGCTCGGGCGCGTCGACGCGGAGGTTGAGCGTGCGCAGCGGCTCGCGCACGTCGACCGTGATCGGACCCACGACGGTGTGGCCCCGATCCGCATGCGCGAGACCAGACGCATGCACCGAGACCTGCTGGCCGTCGCGCACCACGCTGAACGCCGCGTCGATCACGCGACGGTTCGGGTAGAGGCCCATCGCCGCACCGAAGTAGAGCGCGCCATCGGTCGTGTACCCGTTGAAGAAGTAGCGGTCGTAATGGTTCAGGTCGCCAGATGCGGTGTGGGCGATCGGATCCGCCGTCTGGTGGATGGGGTAGTCGTCGAAGGCGCTGAGCACGCCCGCACGCTACGCGACAGGCTTCGCGGCATGGACGGGTGTGAGGTCTGCCAGATCCAGGCGCGGAGCGAGGCGGGGGACGACCCCTGGGCAGTGGCCCGGCTGCAGTCCGGCTACGTCCAGCTGTACCGCATCCAGTACTACCGCGGGTACACGTTCTTCTCCGCGAAGCAGTGCGTGCGCGAGCTGCACCTCCTCTCGGCCGACGAGCGATCATTGTTCCTGCACGAGATGGCCGAGGTGGCGCACGCTGTCTTCCGGGCGTTCGCTCCCGTGAAGCTCAACTACGAGATGCTCGGCAACACCGTGCCTCATCTGCATTGGCATCTCGTCCCCCGCTACGCCGACGACCCTCGCCCGTTCGCGCCGATCTGGGAAAACCTCGACTTTCTCCGGCTCGCGTGGACGGGTCACGAGGAGACCGACAGCGGGCTGCGCAGTGAGCTGCGCGCGCGACTCCTCGTGGAGCTGCAGCGGGCTGACGTGACGATCGAGCGCGACTTCCTCGACGCCTGAGCCACTTTGAATGTCACACCCCCTCTTTAGGATGTGCGTTCTTCCCCTTGATGCTGATCGTGCTGGACCTGATCGTGAGGACGGGCGCGCGTGGCCGAGGTCGTCGAGGTGTGGGAGGTCGAGCCTGAGTCGTTGCCTGACGCTGCGCTTGCCGCGCATGTGCGCGAGCTCGACACCGAACGATGCCGGGTCGAGGCGGCGCTGGCGCGTGCGGTGGCCGCGGCTGATGCGCGTGGCGTGTGGGCCTATGACGGTGCGACCTCGGGAGCGGCGTGGCTCGCGTACCGCTGTCAGCTCAGCCGGTCGTCGGCGGCGACGATGGTGCGCACCGCCCGGCGATTGCGGTCGATGCCGGGCACCGACGCCGCGCTGGCCGACGGCGAGCTTGGGTTCGCGAAGGCGGTGCTGCTCGCGTCGGCCGCGCATCGCAGCGACAAGACGATCACCGTGTTCGCCCGCGACGAGGCGGTGCTCGTCGAGCACGCCTGTCGCCTGACCGTCGACCAGACCGCACAGCTGTTGCGGCACTGGCTGCTGGCGGCCGACCCCGACCGCGAGAAGCGCGAGCGGGGCGAAGGCGACCGGCTCCACGTGTCATCGACGTTCGACGGCACCACCGTCTTGGACGGCGTCTACGCGAGCGAAGACGGCGCGGGGATCAAGACGGCCGTCGACACCGAGTACGAACGGCTCCGGCGAGCCGAACGCGCCTCGGGCGGCCCGACCCGCACCGCCGCGCAACGACGGGCCGCCGCGCTCGCCGAAGTGATCCGCCGGGCCGTCGGCGCCGAACCCGGCCGGCCCACCATCACCGTCACGATCCCCCTTGACGACCTCGCCGATGCCACCGGCTGCGGCCACATCGACGACACCGGCGAACCCGTCCACCCCGAGACCGCCCGCCGGCTCGCCTGTGACGCCCGCATCATCCCCGTCGTGCTCGGCGGACGCAGCGAACCGATCGACGTCGGCCGCGCCGCCCGAGCCGTCACCCCCGCCCAACGCCGAGCGCTCACCCTGCGCGACCGGGGCTGCGTGTTCCCCGGCTGCGACCGCCCGCCCGGCTGGTGCGACGGCCACCACATCGTCCACTGGGCCGACGGCGGCCCCACCGACATTGCCAACCTTGCTCTGCTGTGCAACCACCACCACATCGCCATTCACGAAGGCGGCTGGACCATGGCCCGAGCACCCGACGGCACCCTCACCTTCACCCGACCCGACGGCACGCGGCTAGAGCGAGAACACGCCGTCCACCGCGAGGGCGATGCCGAGGATCACGAGAGCTGCGCCCACGAAGCGACCCGCGCCACGCATGACGCGCCCGTGCTCAGTCGTTGTTGAGAGCACGACGAGGATGGCGGCCCCCACGAAGGTGGCGACGGCGGGGGTCGCCACGCCATGATCCGCGCCACCCATCAGCGCGGCGGCGCCGAGCGCGGGGTTGACGAGCAGCGGGAAGGCGAGGGGGACGAAGCCGGCCCTCCACCCCGCGAGGGCGGGCTCGGGCTTCGGCGCGCCCGCGGCGAGGTCGTGGACCCCGACCACCGCGATCACGAGACCGGCACCCACGCGGAACGTCGACGTGCTCACGTGGAGCAGGTCGAGAAGGCCGCTCGCGAAGGCGGCGAGCACGGCGGCGACCGCGAGGGTCACACCGCCCGCCACCATCGCCGCGTGCCGACGCTCGGGACCGAGCGGAAGTGCAGACCACACGCGCGGCGGGTTCGTTGCTGCCAGCACAGCGAGGCCTTCGACCGCCGCAGACGCGGCGTTGAAGTCAGCCACCGCTCGGGGCCGCCGAAGCGAGGTGCACATACGCCACGAGCGACTCGATCGGGTGCTGCTGGTCGTCGACCTGGGTGACGTCGGAGTGGAACCAGGCGCCGTCGGCGCTCGGGTCGCCAGTACCGTTCACTTGGCGCGCCAGGAGCCTCGCGTCAACACAGCTCATGCGGTTCAGGAGCTTTGCTTGCTCGTCGGCGCGACCGCGGGTTGCTTCGTAGCGTGCGAGCGCGCCCATGCCTTCGCCGATCGTGCCCAGGCCGGCGGGCAGGGTCTGGTGACCGCGCAGCAACAGGCTCAGCCCGGAACCCGTGCGTTGCGACTCGAAGCGCGTCTGCACGCCGAAGACCCCGACCAAGCGCTTCACGTAGTCGTCCATCATCTGAGTGAGCTCGGTGGACGGCGCGGGCTTCCAGTGCAGCGTCTCGTCCATCGCGTACGAGCCCCAATGGTCCGACGTCGGCGGGTAGATGTTCTCAACGTCATCGCGACGCAGCATCACGTAGCGGCCAATGCGTTCGGAGGGCTCTCGCCATTCGGCGTCGGGGAAAAGCCGCTGGAGGCGGCTGAGCGCGAACCATGCCTCGCCGGTGTAGAAGGCGAGTGTGCCGCTGGCGGTCTGGGTGGACGGCCGCCAGTCCGCCTGCACCTTGCCGTCGGGCAGCGTCATCGCGACAAGGAAGCGCCCGAGGTCGGCCATGACCTCGTCGTACTTCGGGTCAAGCGTGTCGAGGCGGCGTTGTCCGAGTGCCGCGACCAGCAGCGCGCTCGCGCCGACGTCAAACGAGTCTCCGGTCCCGAACGCCGCCCATCCGTGCTCGCGGTGGAGACGCTCGAGCGCGAACGAGACGCCCTTGTCGGCAGTCGCGATGTCTCCGGCCTGGTACAGCGCGAGCACGGCGCCTGAGTGTCGGGCGTAGTTGTACCCACCAAGGTCTGTGCGAGTGGCGCGGTTGTAGCGGTAGAGCCAGCCTCCGTCGGCGTGCTGGTTGGCTTGGAGCCACGTGACCGCCGAATCGATGCCCTTCTGCGCGTCGTTCACAGTGATCGACGGACACTCCTCGGGCCGGGCGACGAGCACGACGACACCCGTCGCAGCCAACACCCACGCTGCGACACCGAGGCCGATCCGCCGAGCGAGCACCCAGCGAGGCTAGGCGGGCACCTTCGCCGCGATCCTCGCGACCGTGGTGAGGTTGCGCATCGTCATCGGGCCGAGTGTGCGCTCGACCTTGATCTTCCCGAGCGCGGACTCGCTCATGCGGCCACCGTGCCGCCAGTAGAGCTCCTTGCCGCGGATCGCGATCTCCTCCTCGCCGATCTCCCAAGCGAGCGCCTCCTTGGTTTCTGCGGCGCCAGGCGCGTGCTTGAGGAACCCCACGACGGAGGTCTCCAGGCTGAACGGTCGATGGGCGACCACCTCTGCGAGCTCCTTCGGTGTGCGGACCATCGTCACGACTTCGTACCCGAGCTCGTCGAGCAGGCCGGCCTCGATCTGGTCCTCGACCGTCGTGCTCGACGCCGACTTCGCGTCGAGGATCACGTTGCCGCTCGCGATGAGCGTTTGCACGTTGTCGAAGCCGAACGAGGTGAGGACCGTGCGGAGGTAATCCATCTTCACCACGCGCCCGCCCACGTTGATCGCCCGGAGGAACGCGACGCGGCGAGGCACCGTGTCACCCTACGGTCCGAGCAGATCCCACCGGTTCCCGTACAGGTCCTGGAAGACGGCGACGGTTCCGTACCGCTCGGTCCTGGGCTCTTCGGTGAATTTCACGCCGGCCTTGATCATCCGCTCGTGCGCCGCCGCGAACTCGTCGGTCTGGAGGAAGAAGGAGACTCGTCCTCCGGTCTGGTCGCCGACCCGGGAGCGCTCTGCAGCAGTGTGCGCTTCCGCGAGGAGGAGCAGCGCGTGGCCGTCGCCCGGTGGCCCGACCACCACCCATCGCTTCTTGTCGATCTGCAGTGAGTCCTCGTGGATGGTGAACCCGAGGGCACGCACATACCACGCGATGGCTTCGTCGTAGTCACGCACCACCACGGTGACGAGCCCGATCCGATTCACGTGCACCATCCTGCCCGCCAGACGCGATGATCGACGCGTGCTGATCCACGAGTGGGATGCATCGACCGACGACAGCGAGTGGCGCGCGTTCGTCGCGACACACGGTTTCGGTGACCTCGTCGCCGGGGGCCGCGACCGCGACCTACCCGTCGTGGTTCCGACTCAGTTCGTGGTGGCGGGCGACGAGGTGCTCGTGCACCTCGTGCGGACGAACCCGATCTGGGCCGCGATCGACGAGAACCCGAACGTGCTGCTCTGCGTCGCCGGGGATTGGGCGTTCATCCCGTCGAGCTGGAAGGTGATCGACGAGGAGGATCCCCGGTACGGCATCCCGACCACGTACTACGCGGCCGTGCAGCTCGCCGGCCGAGCGACGATCCTGCGAGAGCCCGAGGACATCGCCGCGGTGCTGCGCACGCAGCTGGCCGATCTCCAGCCCGACGAACACGTCGTCGATCCGGTCGAGCACGGCGCGCGGCTGAAGGTGATCACGGCGATGCGCATCGAGATCGTGCACGCGCGGGCCAAGTTCAAGTACGGCGGGAACGTGGACGACGCCCACCGTGAGGCAGTCGCGACACGACTGTCAGCCCGCGATGGCCCCGGGGACGCCGCTGCGCTCACGCACCTGCGCCGGCGGACGGACCTGTGATCAAGAAGATGGGGTAGCCGGGCGCGATGGCAGAGAGCTCAGCATCCGAAGCATCGGGGCCGACGCCCTGGAAGAACTGGCCGATCTCCCACTTCCACCGCGTGAGGTAGGCCCGCAGCACGACCACCTTCTCCGAGTCGGCGAGCTCGTCGGCCTCGAAGGCCTCGACCCGCCGACCGACCCTCAGGTCCCCACCACCGGCGGCCCGCAGGTTCTTGACCCACTCGGTCGTGCCTCGTGGGGCGACCAGGTACTGCTGGCCGTCGAGGTCGAGCAGGTTCACGACGGTCGACCGGGTCTCGCCGCTCTTGCGGCCTTTCACCCGCAGGTCGCGGGCTCCCCACACGCTGATGCCCATGCGCACGAGCCGGCGCACGGCTCGATTCATCAAGGCGGTGCTGCGGCCGGGGCGGACGTATCGAGCATCGGACGGGGATGCGAGCGGTGCACTTGTCATGGAGCGATGATCACACATCTTGCGTTCCGATGCAAGAGCACTGCTCGTGACTGTTGCCACTGCTCTCTAATTGAGGCACACTGGGCGCATGAGCCCTGTCAGCGCCCCCACGACCGCCCGTGCCCGCGCTCGGGCAGAGATCACCGACGAGATCAAGCGGGAGGCCCGTACGCAGCTCGCAGAGCACGGCACCGACCTCTCGCTGCGGGCGGTGGCCCGGGCGCTCGGCATGGCCTCGTCTGCGGTCTACCGCTACTTCGCCAGCCGAGATGACCTGCTGACCGCACTCATCGTCGACGCCTACGACGCCGTGGGCGCCGCGGCCGAGCATGCGGTGGGCCATGCCGGCCGGGGAGTCGAGGCGCAGTGGCTCGCCCTGTGCGGCGCGGTCCGGGGCTGGGCCGTCGCCCATCCGCACGATTACGCCCTCGTCTACGGCAGCCCGGTCCCTGGTTATCGCGCCCCGGAGGCGACCATCGCGCCCGCCGCCCGCGTGAGCTTGGTGGCCCTCGGGATCGTCCGGGACGGCGTCGCTTCGGGCGAGATCAGTGTGGGCGGAGCCGCACAGATGCCGAGCAGCGTGCGCAGCGACCTCGTCGGCCTCAGCAGCGAAGCCGGTCTCGACGTCCCCGAGCACGTGCTCGCCCGAGGCCTGATGGTCTGGACGCAAGTGTTCGGCACGATCAGCTTCGAGCTGTTCGGCCACCTCCACAACGTGATCCACGACTATGACGCGTTCTTCGAATCGCAGATGAGAGGGGCGGCGCGCTTCCTAGTCTCGGGGGATGGTCTCCCGAGCTGACAAGGTCTCGACGTTCCGCGCCGCCCATCGCCCCGGTCAACCGCTGGTCCTCGCGAACGCGTGGGACATCGGCAGCGCCCGGTTGCTCGCCGGCGTGGGATTCGAGGCTCTTGCCACGACGAGCAGTGGCTTCGCGGCAACCCTCGGGCGTCGCGACTACCGCGTGACCCGCGACGAAGTGCTCGCGCACTCCGCCGCGCTCGTCGCCGCGACAGATCTGCCGGTCTCGGCCGACCTCGAGAACTGCTTCGCGCACGACCCGAGCGGAGTCGCCTCCACGATCGAGGACGCGAAGGCAACCGGTCTCGCCGGTGGGTCGATCGAGGACTTCACCGGGGACGCCGCGGAGCCGATCTACGCGATCGACCATGCGACCGAGCGCGTCGCGGCCGCAGCGGAGGCCGCGCATCGCGGCGAAGGCTTCGTGCTCACGGCGAGGGCAGAGAACCATCTTCACGGTCGCCCCGATCTCGCCGACACGATCGCTCGCCTGCAGCGATATCAGGAGGCCGGCGCAGATGTGCTCTACGCGCCCGGGCTCGTCATGCTCGACGACATCCGCCGCGTGGTCTCGTCGCTCGACAAGCCAGTCAACGTGCTCACCGTGCCCAGGGCGCCGACCCTTGCCGAGCTTGCCTCGGTCGGGGTTGCCCGTGTCTCGGTCGGGGGCGCGTTCGCGTTCGTGGCGCTCGGCGCCGTTGCCCGGGCCGGACGTGAGCTGCTCGACCAGGGCACGTACGGTTGGCTCGAGGTGGCCGGCGAGTCGAGGTCGGTCGTTGCGAGGTCGTTCGAGAGCTGATGGTGACGACGGCAGTCCGGCGACGGGCGTACGTGGTGGGGGCGATCATGGTCGTCCTCGTCGCGTGGCCGTTCACCTGGACTTCCCACCGCGACAGCTTCCCGATCTCGAACTACCCGATGTTCTCGTTTCCCCGGCATCGGGTCGAGGCGTTGTCGTCCGTCGTCGTGCAGATGCCCTCCGGCGAGATCGTCCGGCTGTCGTCGCAGGCGATCAGCGGCAGCAGTGAGACGACCCTCGCATCGGTGACGGTGATCAATGCGATCAACCGCGGCGACGCCGGCACCGAGGAGCTGTGCGACAAGGTCGCTCAGCGGCTCGAGGGCGACGCGTCGGTCGCCGGTGGCGAGATCCTGGTCGTGACCGAGCGATGGGACGTCGTCGACTACCTGCGCGGAGGCCGTGCGCCCGAGGAGCGCACGGTGCACGCCCGCTGCGCGGCGCCGTCGTGACGGCGTTCGAGCGGTGGTACTTGCGCGAGGCGCCGCCGCAGCGCCTCGCGATGATCCGCATCTTGGTCGGCTCCTTCGCAACGGTGTACGCCGCGGCCCGCGTCTCCGACCTGTGGACCTACGCCGACTTCTCGGACAGTCGCTTCCATCCGGTGGGCATCACCGGTCTGCTCGATGGCCCGCTGACAGCAGGGCTGTGGCACGCGCTGCTCATCGTGAACGTCGTGCTGTGCGCGGGCTTCACAATCGGATGGCGGTACAAGGTCGTTGCGCCCGTCTCCGCGCTCGTCCTGCTCTTCGTCATGACCTACCACGACTCGTTCGGACAGCTGTTCCACACCGAGAACCTGATGGTGCTGTACGTGATCGTGCTCGCCGTGGTGCCGGCAGCCGACGTGTTGTCGCTCGATCGCCGCCGCGCCGCGATTCGAACGAGCGACGTGCCTGCGGCCGGACCCCAGTACGGATGGCCCACGGTGCTCCTGTCGGTCATCTGCGTACTGACGTACATGTTGGCGGGGTGGGCGAAGATCTCGAACGGCGGATGGGGATGGCTCCACGGTGACGTACTGCGGAACCAGATCGCGTTCGACAACGTGCGCAAAGCCGTGCTGGGTGATCCCTACTCGTCGTTCGGTGCCTTTCTCGTCCGCCACGGGTGGGTGTTCGGCCCCATCGCGATTGCTGCTGTGCTCGTCGAGCTCGGCGCACCGATCGCCCTGCTCGGCGGCTGGTGGCGCAACGTCTGGGTGATCGCGGCGTGGCTGTTCCACGCCGGCACGGTGATGGTGATGTACATCGCCTTCCCGTTCCCCCTGTCCCTCGTGGCGTTCGCGCCGTTCTTCGAGGTCGAACGGATTCCCGCCTGGGCGGGCCGTACGATCGGCGGGTGGCGCGCCCGACGATCAGCCCTCGCGCCTATCAGCGACTGACGCTGGGCGCGCTTTGCTCCTCGCCGCGATCGTGGTGAGTGGGGCGGCGGTGCGCCTCACGGGCTCCGGGCTGGGCTGCCCGGACTGGCCGAACTGCGACAACGGCCGGCTCGTTGCGCCGATCGAGAAGCACGCGCTCGTCGAGTTCACGAACCGCACGATCACCGGTTTGGTCTCGATCGCGGTGATCATGGCGGTCCTGGGGTCGATCTGGCGGGTGCCCCGTCGGCGTGACCTCATCTGGCTGTCGTGGGGGCTGGTGATCGGCGTGCTCGCGCAGATCGTGCTCGGCGGAGTGACGGTCCTCGTCGATCTGTCACCGCCCTTCGTGATGTCCCACTTCCTGCTCTCGATGGCCCTGCTCGCCGACGCGGTGGTGCTGCACGATCGAGCGTCACAGCGCGAGGGGCCACGCCACCGCGTCGTCGTCCCGGAGATCGCTACCGCGGTGTGGGTCTTGGTCGGCGCCGCGGCCCTTGTCCTCTTCACCGGCACGGTCGTGACCGGCAGCGGGCCCCACGGCGGCGACGAGCACGTCCGCCGCCTCGACTTCTTCATCCCCGACGTCGCGAGGCTGCACGGCGCGAGCGTGATGCTCTTCCTCGCGTTGACGTTGCTCACCCTGTGGCTGATGCATCGCACCGCGACCGAAGCGCGCGTGCAGCAGCGCGGCCGTTGGCTCGTCTACGCGATCTGCGTGCAGGCCGCGATCGGCTACACCCAGTACTTCACCGGCGTCCCTGTGCTGCTCGTCGCCTTCCACATCGCCGGCGCGGTGTGCGTCTGGACCGCGACGGTGGCCCTGGCCTCGTCGCTCAGCCGCTCAGGTGGGGACGGCGTCGAGGAACTCGAGGGCGGCGTCGATGAACCGGAAGTCCTTGGGAGTGGCGAAGTGATCGGTACCGGGAAGGGTCACGAGACGCCCGTCGGGTAGGGCGTCGACGAGCGGTTGCCCCGACCCGACGAAGTCGCGCTCGCCGACCACCACGAGCACCGGACACGTGACCGCCGCGAGTCGCGCGGGCGTGATGGCGACCTTCGGTCGGCGCATGCACGCGGCGAGCGCCTTGGGGTCGTTGCCGGGAAACGATGCGTACTGCACGAAGACCTGGGCCGTGATGTCGTCTTCGGCCACGTCGCCTTCGACCGCCCGCGAATCAGATCGGATCGGTCGGTGTCGAACAGCGTCTTGCCCACGCCAGAGACGACGAGCCGCGAGAGGCGGTGGGGCTCGCGGCAGGCGAGCTCGAGCAATGTCATCGATCCGAGCGAGAAGCCGATCGCGTCGACGGGATCAGCAGGGAGCCGGTCGGTCACCGCCGGCGTGAGGTCCGTGTACGCCTCGGGGTCGTGCGGCTTGTCGTTCGTGCCGTGACCGAGCAGGTCGACTCCGATCACCGTGCGGCCCGCGTCGGCGAGGAGGGCCTCCCATCCGGGCTCTTGCCATGTGCGGACGTAGCTTCCGCCCCATCCGTGCACCATGACGACCGGCTCGTTGCGCATGGCTCATATCCTGCACTGTGCCCGAGCGCATCCGCATCACCCCGTCGTGCGTCATCGACGCCGATGAGCTGGAGTGGCGCTTCACGGCCAGCGGCGGCCCTGGCGGCCAGCACGCGAACACCTCGAACACCAAGGTCGAGGTGCGCTTCGACGTCGCCTCGTCGCCCTCGCTCGGGCCTCGGCAGCGAGCACGCCTCGTCGAGCGACTGGGTGCCATGGTGCGCGTCACCGCATCCGACCGGCGCTCGCAAGCCCAGAACCGCGAGCTCGCGCTCGACCGGTTGAAGAGCAGGCTGGCCGCCGCGCTGCACGTCGATCCGGCTCGTCGTCCTTCGAAGCCGACGAAGTCTGCGGTTGAGAGGCGGCTGCAGGACAAGCGGCGTCAGAGTGAGCGCAAAGCAGCGCGGCGGGTCAGTCGGCAGGACTGACGCGGATGCGGCGGATGTCGGCGGTGCGGTAGCTCGCGAGCCGCGTGCTCCAACAGTCGACGACCATGCGACCGGGCGTGGTGCGGAAGAATGTCGTGAGCGGACCTTCGAGCTGATACGCGTCGGCGTCGTCGACGCACTCGGTCGTCTCGTCAGCGAGTGTCACTTCGTACGTCACTCGTCGATCGTACGACGCTCGTCCTGTGTGGAGGAAGAGGACAAGTCTGTGGATCGCGCGCGCACTTCGCGCACGACGAGATCGGCCACCAAGGTCGACACGCCGATCCAGCCGAGCACGTGCACCTTGTCGAAGTAGGTCGGCCACTCGAACGACGGCTCGAGTGAGTAGCGCAGCTGCTTCGCGAGGATGAAGAGGGCCGCGGCGCCGAGCGCGCCCGGTGCGAGCACGATCACCGCAGGCCGCACCGCGCGGCCACAGCAAGCCTGCGACCACCGTCGCCGCGGCGAGCGCGCCGACGAGCACGCCGGCGACGAACGCAGCCACGAGGCCCACTACCGCGGTGGCGATGACGACCTTTGTCGTCGACGGCTTCGCTCCGCCGTACTCGCGCAGCGTCGTGAGCGTCGGAGCATCCTCATCGAATGTCGACGTCGGGCGTCGCCGTCGCCGCGACCACGCGACCGCGATGAGACCGAGGCACGTGACGAGCGCGATGGCCGACAGACCGATGGCGATCCAGACGACACGTTGGGGCGTCCATGTGAGCGTGATCTCGATCGGACCCGATGCAGTCGGTGTGACGTACCAGCCGTTCGCGTAGCCGTCGATGAGTGTCGGCTCGCCGAGCGATCCGACCCCTTTCACGGTGGCCTTCCACCCATTGTTCTGGCTCTGCCCGAGCACGAGCCAGAACGGTGCCGTCGCGCCGTCCACGCGCAGGTCGTACGAGACCCGGCCCGAGCTCTTGACCGTGACGGTCGGCGCGCTGGGGGCATCGCTCGGTGGCGGCGTCGTCAGTGCGCGACCGCCAGCAGCCGAGCGCAGGACGACTCGGTCGATGTCGACGCCCGCGTCCTTGCCCACCGCGGTACCGACCCGTACCTCTCCGGAGTCAGCCTGCACCCCGCTGCCGTCGCAGTCGGTCACCGCCATCGCGCCGCGGGTGAGGACATCGGGGGTCTTGCCGGTCGCCCGGACGTGCACCGTGTCGCCGTCGATCGTCAGCAACGGAAGGCAGCCCGTGTCGACAGTCGGCGCGAGCGGTGGCACCGACAAGCCGTCGATGCCCCACTCCGCGATCGCCACGGGCATCGTGATCGGCGTCTCGGAGTAGTAGTCGATCGTGGTCACCGGCCGGATCGCCGAGAGCTGGATCGCGATCTTCGTCCCCGTCATCGAGCGGGGCAGATCGATCCGCTGCGACGCAGTCGCGTTCTCGTGACTCGCGTCGTCGGCGATGGGTGCGACGGGCACGACGATCGGCGGTCCGCCGTCCGCAGTCATCGTGAGCTCGGTCGGCACCGAGTGACGGCCATCGGCGAAGACGACGAGATCGAGGTGGTCGAAGGTCACGGGTTGCGAGGAGGTGTACGTGGCGACGTTGTCCTGCACGAACGCGAACGGTGTCTGCCACACGGTGGTGGGATCGCCGTCGATCGCGGACGACGCGATCGCGCTGAGATCGCCGTCGAGTCGAGCCGTCGATGTCGCGGTGACCCCGCCATCAGTGGCGGCAGGCCGGCCGAGCAGCGTGTCGAGCACCGCGTCAGGCGCCCGGGCGCTCAGGCGAGCATCACCCTCGACCGCGAATCCCCGCGCAGTGGGCAGGTCGAACGCTCGCTGGATCGAGGTCTCTTCGTCGTCGGTGCGGGCAGGCTCGGCCGGGTTGCTGCGCTGGCGTGTCATGACGACGTCGAGGGAGTGAGCGATCGACGACGGGCCAGCGGCGGTCAGCAGGTCGGTGGGCAGGTGGATGACCTCGTCGACCTTCACGCCGGGGATGCCGACCTCGGCGAAGCCGACCGGGCTGATGCCACGGTAGCTCGGGCGGTATCCGACATCGGTGTCGAGGATCTCGATCGACAGAGTCGTGAACGTGCGCGTGCCGATGTCGATGGTCTGGCCGGGGGTTGACCGCGACGACACGTCGAGGGGTACGTCGAGGGGATCTTGCCCGTCGAACCGGAGTCGCACCTTCGTGATGAACCGGTTGCGTGAACCCGTGATGGGTTGGAGGAGAGTGAGGTGGTCGGTCGTCGTCGGCGCGTTCAGCTGCACCTCCCACCGCTCACCCGTCACGTCGGAGAACGCGCCGACCCGCCACGCGGTGCGCGGGTCACCGTCGATGGCGTTCGCGGGCCGGTCGTCGGGAGTGAAGCTCACGGGGTTGCCGTAGCTCGTGGCGTCGACGCGCACGACCCCTCGTTGCTGCACCACGGTCTTGGTGTCGTCGCCGGCACCCGGGAAGACGTCGAGACGGTTGTCGGTGGGGTCCTCCACCAACGGCTTCTCGCCGGCGCGCTCGGTGTACCCCACGTTCTCGCGCACCGTGCCCCAACGACGCGCCTGGCGGCGGTTCGTGTCGGTCAGCACGAGCTGCGCGTTGTCGTCGAGCGCTCGCTGCAGGCCATCGGGATCGTTGGCGAACGACGCGGAGTACAGGACGGGCTGACCTTCGCCGATGATCCCCGCGGCGGCGGCGTCGACGATCCCCTCGCCGCTACCCGACATCACCATCACGCCGTCGGCGTGCTCGGCGCGCACGACCGGCCTCGTCTGCTCGACCGGGAACGCGGCGACGGGCGGGGGATCGGCGGCACCCGGGGGAGTGCCGAGCGCGACCTCATCCACGAGCGGGAGGCTCGGGATGGCGACGTTCGGCACCGGGTCGCCGAACGTCTTCGGCGCGCCGAGCCCCGGCGTCGCGCTCATGGCGGCCCATAGGTTGCGGGGCCGGGGTGTGCGGTATCGCTCGTACTGCAGGTCCGAGCGAAGGTTGATCTCGCCGACGCCCATGAGCGCAGCGACCGTCGCGAGCGACGAGGGCTCGTACCAACCCTCCTGCAGGCGCCGGTCGAGGGCGTTGAGCAGATCGGCGCTCGGCGCGCTGCCGTAGGGGATGAGCTCGCGCGCGACGTACGGTCGGTCCATCAGTCCGGGAAGCACGGGATCGACCGTGTTGCCCCAGCGATAGGACGCGAAGTCGGCGCCGGGGATCTCGAGGACGCGGGTCGCGTCCCCCTGTGACTGGAGGTAGTCGGCGTCCTGTTGCCAGTACGCGGGGATGTCCTCGGGCCGCTGCAGGTTGTCGGCGACCATCTGCCCAGTGAAGAGCGGGGGCAGGTTGACGACCGCGACGGCAACCGCAGTGACGGCGACGCCGAGGCCGAGGGTCGGACGCCAGCGGGCGACCGCGCGCGTGCCGGCGCCGAGCATCACCGCGAGGGCGAGCACGATCAGCGGCACCGCTCGCGGGGTGGAGCGCAGCGCGAGCCCGAGGTCCATGTGGGCGAAGCGGGAGAAGAGCGAGCCGTAGGGAGTTGGGTGGTCGAAGGGATGCGATCCGACCGCGATCAGGGTGCCGATCGCGAGCATCGCGACGAAGAACCCGCGCTGCTTCCACCGGAGGGCGCCAGCGGCGAGGAGGCCGCCGATCGCGAGGAGGTAGCCGGCTCCGATCAGCCACAGGTGCTGGGTGTAGGCGACGCTTGGTTCGATCCAGGGTCCGAGCTTGTCGTCGCCGTAAAAGAACCAGTAGCCGAGCCCCCGCAGCAGCTCCGGCGCGCTCGACACCTTGGCGACGGTCTCGTAGGTCTCGGTGTAACGCAGGATCGGGATGCCGTACTTGCCCTGTGCCCACAGCCCGGCGATCCACCAGAACGAGACCCCGAGGGTGAGGGCGCCGATGCGCCCGACTGCGGCGAGGGCCCGCCGCACCTCGATCTCCTTCGTGACCCACGCCGCGTACACGAACCACAGCACTGGCCCGATGCCGGCGAACAGCAGTGCGGTCGCATTGACGCCACCGACCAGTGCGATGATCACCGCGAACCACGCGGGCCACCGCCAGCCCCCCTCGCGCGCCGCGCGCATCGCCATTCCGATCAGCCACGGCAGCGCGGCCCACGGGAGCAAGATGACCGAGATCCGCGCCGCGTAGTCGAGGACGTATGGCGACAGCATGTAGATGGCCGCGGCGACCACCATGCCCCGGGCGAACGAGGGCTCGGAGGCGCGCCATCCCATCGTGCGCATCAGGAACAGCACGCCCGCACCTGCGGCGAACAGGATCGTGCCGAGCCAGATGCGCTGCGCGACCCAGTCGGGGAAGCCGAGCTCCTGCATGAGCCAGTAGTACGGGCCCATCGGGAACAGGTAGCCGAGGGTTTGGTGGGTGACGGTGCCGAGACCCGTTGCCGAGTCCCACATGTACGGCGCCTTGGCGAGCAGCCGGGCCGGATCGAGGTAGAGGTAGGTCTTCGTGTCCGCTCCGACCTCGCCGCGATGGGTGAGCAGGAGAGGGACGTACGCGACGAGCGCCAGGGCGATGTGCTGGACGCGCCCGCGCCAGCGGGCGGGCATCAGCTCCTGCGACCGGGAGGTCGGAGGCGCGTCGCCTCTGCGGCGAGCGCGGCCAACGTGCCGGTGGCGGTGGCCTCCCACGTGAGCTCGGCCGCGCGTGCAAGCCCGGCAGCGCTCATCTGCTCGCGTCGTGCCCGGTCGCCCAACAAGCCGCCGATGTCACGCGCGAGCGCGGCCATGTCGGGCGAGAGCACGCCGGTGACGCCCGACTGGACCGCGTCACGGTGACCCGCGATGTCGGTGACGACGGCGGGAGTGCCGCACGCGGCTGCCTCGGTCACGGTCATGCCCCACCCTTCGGCGGCCGACGCGCTGGCGAGCACCCAGGCGCGCTGGTACAGATCGACGAGCGCGTCGTCCGAGAGGCGACCCGGCATCGAGACCCAATCGGTCGCGTCGAGGTCGACGATCAGCTCTTCGAGGTGCTCTCGCTCGGCACCGTCCCCCACGATCGTGAGCTCGACGTCGGGATGGGCGCGGCGCACTTCGGCCATCACGCGGATGAGCTCCTCGAACCGCTTGACCGGCATCAGACGTCCGACCGCCACGACGAGCGGTGTCGTGGAGCGCTCGCCACCAGGACGGAAGCGCGGATCGATGCCCGGCGGCACGACCGACACTCGGGCCGGGTCGAGCTTGAGGTCGTTGATCAGCTCGTCGCGCGACGACTGCGACAGCGTGATGACACGGCTGCGTCGGTACACCGGAGGAGCGATGCGCTTCTCGACCATCTCGCCGAAGCTCGCGAGGTTCGGCGGCAGCACCATCTTCCACATCGCACCGTGCACGTGGTGCAGGAACACGACGCGCGGACCTGTCGCCCACAGCGGCGACCAGAACGGCATGCCGTTCCAGATCTCGACGAGTCCGTCGCGCGGGCCGTGCCGGCCGACGGCCTCGCTGAAGATCGCACGAGGGAAGACGAGGTAGCGGCCGGCGCGGCGGATGACCCGCACGCCGTCACGGTTGCTCTCCGGCGGATGGCCCTGCGCGTAGGAGGTGCGGATCGTGACTTCGATGCCCGCCTCGGCCCAAAGTCGAGCGACGGTCGTCGCATGGAGCTCGGATCCGCCGGCCTCGACGTCGGCGAGGTCGCGCCACGCGAGCATGTGGACACGGCGCAGGCCAGCCGATGCGGCAAGGTCACCCAGCTTGGCCAACGTGTCGGCGCGATTGTCGGCCACGGGGTCCGTAAACTACCGGCTCCGTACGGCCCGAAAGGTGCAAGGTTGCGACTCACCGGAGAGCGCCCCATCGAGGGCAAGACCCCCGACTCGCTGTTGGCGCTCCATGGGGCCGGCTACCGCGAGGTCCTGGAACGGATCGGGTCGGGCCGCTTCCTGGACATCGGCTGTGGACTCGGTGACGGCAGCGCGCTCTTCCTCGGCGGGGGACGCACGGTGTTTGGCGTCGACTACGACCCGGAGACCGCGATCGCCGCGCATCACGCTCGCCGTGACCTCCGTACCGCAGCGAGTGACGGGGCGCGTCTGGCGGTGGGCACCGGCACGGTCGACTGGGTGTGCTCGTCTCACCTCATCGAGCACTTCGAGGCGCCCGAGGGCCACGTCGCCGAGTCGGCCCGGGTCCTGCACGCGGATGGCGCCGCCTTCTTCATCACGCCCAACGCCCCGGCGGACTTCGAGAACCCGTACCACGTGTACCTGTTCGAGCCCGACGACCTCCGCCAGATGCTCGGCCGCCACTTCGAGGACGTCACGGTGCTCGGGCTCGATGGGGATGCGGCCGTGAAGGCCGACTTCGAGCGCCGCCGCAAGTTCGCCCGCACGCTCCTCAAGCTCGATCCGTGGGGGCTGCGCCACAAGCTGCCGCGGTCGTGGTTCGTGTGGCTCCACGCGGCCGCCCGGCGTCTGACCTACCCGTTCTTGAACCGCAAGGCCGCCGAGGTCCCGCCGATCACGGCGGATCAATTCTCGATCACCGAGGCGATCGACCCGACGACGCTCGTGCTGTTCGCGGTCGCAAAGCGTCCCAAGCGCTGAGGTCAGGCCGGAACGAGCTCGCGTGCGCGGTCGTGCGGCGGCGGCGGCGTCTTCGGGGTCGTCGCGCAGCCGCTCGTAGGCGCGGATGAGCGCCTCGACGGCGACCGCGGCGAGCAGGCACAGCGCGCCTTCGGCCTCGGCGCGATAGCGCGTCGTCGCGAACGTGATCGTCACCGCGACGAACACGACGATCGGCGGGCCGAGCAGCGGGAAAACGGGGATGCGGCGCTTCCTCAGCACGAGCGTGCCGCCGATCGCGAGCGGCGCGATGAGGTACCAACCCGCGAGCGCCGCGCGGGCGACCCAGATGTTGCGACCTTCGGGGAAGTGGTCGAGGGCCGTCTGCTGCAGCGGCTTGTAGAGGCCGGTGATGCGCCCCCACCGGGCGAGGACGACGTAGGGCAGCCGCTTCTCGTGGTTGCGGATGTAGTCGAGCGAGTCGTCTCGGTACAGCTTGGCCAGCACCGACTGATCGGTTCCCTGACCGCTCACCCCATGGCGCTGCAACACCTCGATCGGGCACTGGATGTTCCAGTATCCGGTGAATTGTCCGTACCACGTGAGGTCACAGGTCGAGGTGGACAACGTGATCTCGTATCCCGCCGACAGGTACACGGGATGGTCGAAGCGCGACATGTTGAACCCCACCCACGGTGCGAGCGTCGCAATGCAGACCGCGCCTGCGGCCGCGATCCATCCGATGCGCCGGAGCAGCGACACCGATCTCACGATGAGCACGAGGGGCACGATCACGAGCACCGACAGCAGGATCAGCTCGGACCGCGACAGCGCCGCGAGGCCGACGGCAAAGCCCATCCAGGCTGCTCGGGCCAGGCTCGGGTGGTGCCAGAACCGGTAGGCCAGCAGCATCGTCACTGCGACTGCGAGAATGGCCATCGTCTCTGACAGCAACATGCCGTCGGGCGCCCACACGTTGGGGTAGACGCCGACGAGCACCGCCGCGATGATCCCCACCCGAGGCCCGGCGATCTCCTTGCCTGCGTACGCGGTCACCGCGATCGTCGCGGCGCCGAGCAGGGTCGAGACGAGCAAGTGCCCGGTCGTGCTCGTCACGCCGAGCAGCGACCACCCGGCGAGGTAGATCAGGTAGAGCGGGGGATGGTCGGCGGCCTGCACGCGAGCGTGGCTGTTGATCCAGTCGATCGGATTGATGAACCCTTTGCCGTCCGCAATCAGGTTCGAGCTCTCGTGATAGAAGTACGCGTCGCCCCACACCGCGCCGTGACGCGTCACGAGCAGCACGTAGGCGACGCGTCCGATCAACCCGATCGCGGTGACAAGGGCTACCCAGCGCGCGAACGACCGCGTGTCAGCCGTCGGGGCGCTCATCGGCAGAGACGCTAGTGCCTGCCCCTCCCTCGGCCCGGAGCAGGGCGATCTCCTCGGCGAGCGTGCGGACCCTCCGTTCGAGGCGGGAGAGCTCCCAGGAGAAGTGCACCACCACGAAGAAGAGGAACCCGACCGCGAGGAAGAGGAACGCGGCGGGCGGGTACTGCACGCCGAGCCAACGAGCCACCGTGTTGAGCACGCCCGGGAACACCGCGAGCGGCACGAGCACGATGCCGATGCCGAGCCACAGCAGCGCGTACTTCGAACGCAGCTGATGCTGGCGGAGCAACCAGAAGATGTACCCGACGCTGATGCCCGCAGCGACGATCAGCAGGATGTGGGCGCGGGTGCTCACGATCGCTCCGCCGGCGGCGGGATGGCCTTCCGGGATGCGGACGCGACGATGCCGATCATGAGCCGCAGGTAGTTGTACGCGAGCTGCAGGTGGCGGGCACTCGGCTTTCCGCCGGCGCGCGTGCGCATCACGACCGGCACCTCGACCACGCGGTAGCCGGCCCGGCACACCATCAGCAGCACCTCGACGGTGTCGGCGAGGTACTCGACCGGGTAGTCGCGAGCGAGCATCGCGACGACCGGTCCGTCGAAGGCACGAAAGCCCGACGTCGTGTCGGTGAACGACTGGCCGGTCTGCCACCGCACGACCCGATGGAGGGACTTCATCGCGCGGCCTCGGGTGCGGCCGACAAGGTGCACCCCCGGTTCCTGCACGGTCGCGAACCGCGACCCGATGACCATGTCGGCGCCTGCGTCGAGCCCCGCGAGGAGGTCTCCGATCGTCGCCGGGTCGTGCTGGCCGTCCGCGTCGACCACGACGACGCGTTGATATCCGCGGTCGACCGCGTACCGCAGCCCTGTGCGCACTGCCGCGCCGACGCCGAGGTTGAACGGCAGCCGCGCGACCCTCACGTCGGCGAGCGCCGCCACCTTCGCCGTGGAGTCTCGCGACCCATCGTCGACGACGAGCACGTCGAGGTCGGGCACGACGTCGCGGAGCTCCTTGAGGGTGCCCGGCAGCGCTTGCTCCTCCTGGAACGCAGGCACGACGACGAGCGTGTGGGGGCCGCTCACCCGATCTGTGCTCACCCGACCTGGTCTTCGACGTACAGCCAATCGCCGCCCACGAGGTCACACCGATAGGGCCGGTCGGTGCCTGTCCATGCGAGCACCGAGAACTTGTACGGGAAGAACTGGATGTGCGGGTTGAACGTCACCCGATAAGGCCGCTGCCGAGGCACCACGACGACGAGTCGCTTCGCGGCGACCCTGCGCAGCTCGGCGAGGGCGATCCCGAGGTGCTGCACGTGCTCGAGGGTGTGCGTGGAGACGACCGTGTCGAACGCGTCGTCTCGGAAGGGCAGCCGCTCGATGTTCGCCTCACAGAGCAGCCCGCCCTGATGGCGGATCGCGCGGTCACCAGTCGCGAGCGCGACGTCGACGCCGACCACGCGATGGTCGCGAGCCAGGATGCTCGCCAGGTAGCCCTTGCCGCACGCGACGTCGAGGACGGTCGAGCCCGCGACCGCGGCGACGACTCCGTCGAGCGATTCGTCGGTGAGGTCGGTGTCGCCCTGCTCGAAACGGGTCTGCAGGCTCCGATAGAACGCGCCGTACTCCTCGGGCGAGAGGGTGAACGCGCGCTCCTTCAGCTCGTCGATCGGGATCGGCAGCTCGCCGTACATCGATCGGGCAGCGCGCGCGAAGACCCACGAGTCGCGCAGCACAGGCGGCACCCAGCGATCGAGCACGTCGTTCCACCGCATCGACGCCCGGCGGCTCATCTTCAACGCAGCCTCACCCTCACCGGTCACCCCTTCCCGATGAGCGCGAGCACTCGCTTGCGTTGCGCCATGACCGGCCGCTCGAGGACCTTGAGGCTGATCGCAGCCGTCACGCTGCTGAGCACCATCGTCATGAGGAAGAGCTGCGGCATGGGTGCCTGGAACAGCCTCCACCCCATCCAATCCGTGATGTGGAGGATGAAGAACTGGTGCCACAGGTAGATGCCGTAGGAGATGGAACCCATGTAGACCATCGGCCGGCTGGAGAGGAACCGGCGGATGAGACCGGAGCGCTGGTCCCCGAACACGGCCGGCAGCATGAGGAACAGGGCAACGAGTCCGTAGATGGTCTGGCGGATCATCTCGCGGCTGTCGCTCGCCTTGAACAGCCCGAGCTGCAGGTCGAGCTGGGTCGAGACGAACCAGAAGAGACCGATCGCGATGAGCCAGCAGACCGCGGGATGGCGGCCGATCGCCTCTCCGGCTGACCGCACGACCGAGCGATGGTCGGCCCACGCCGACACCACCGCGAGGCCCATGCCGATCGCGAACAGCTCGATCAGCGAGGGGAGCCAGTACGCGGACAGGCCCTTCCAGCTCGGGTCGAGCCAGCTGACGAAGACCCGCCAGACGTACGACATTGCGACGAGCCCACCGAGCCATCCGAGCAGCCGCAGCGCCTGTGTGTTGATCGTGCCCGCACCGGCGAGCTTGCGCATCCATCTCGCCCAGAAAGGCAAGAAGAGGTAGAAGCTCATCTCAGTCGCGAGGCTCCAGGACTGCGTGATCGCTCCGATGAAGAACCGCGTGAAGTAGATCTGGGTGAGGCTCATGTACACGAGCAACCCGAACAGGCTGTGCACGACGATCCCGCCGATGATGAGCTGCAAGAACAGGGCCGCCCAGTAGGCGGGAAAGATGCGCAGCACTCGGCGCACCCAGAAGTCGGCTCGGCCGATCGGCTGCGTCCCGGCGAACTGAGCAGCGACATACGGGCGGAAGAGCAGGAATCCCGAGAGCGCGAAGAAGATCGGGACTCCGATGTCCATGCGCCCGGTGTACTCACCCCAGCTGTATCGGAACGTGTCGCCGGACGCGAAGCCCGTGTGATGGAGGACGATCAACGTCGCCGCGATCGCCCTCAGGCCGTCGAAGCACGCGAAGTGACGGTTGACCGACCCTGCATGGCCGGAACCGAGGTCGGCGGCCGTGGTGGTGGTCATCTGCTCATCCGGTGATGGGCGCGCTTCGCCCGGTGCCCTTCGCATGCGAACCGACCCCACCGTCGCTCGAGCCCTCCTCGTGGTACTCCTGCTCGACGTTCACCGACCAGGTGTCGTGGTGGTCGCCCAAGATGTTCTCGACGCTGAGCATCGCCGTGAACATCGAGTGGTCTTGGTTGTTGTACTTGTGCATGCCGTTGCGCCCGACGGGATACACGTTGGTCGCGTGCTCCTCGAGCCACTTCCGCATCGTGAGCACGTTCGCCTCGTAGGTGCCGTCGTAGACCGGGTACGCCTTCGGCGTGCGGACGACGTAGCCGTTCTCCACCGCTTCGGGGTCGACGAGACCGATGTGCGCGAGCTCCGCGGCGCCGAGCTTCACGAGCTCGTCGTCGGGCATCTCCCACAAGCGGTCGCCCACGTTGACGAAGTACTCCATGCCGAGGCACGTGTGGCCAGGCTTCACCATGTAGGGCGACCAGTTGCGGAAGTTCTGGATGCGGCCGACGATCACGTCGGACGAGTGGACGTAGATCCAGTTGTCGGGGAAGGAGTACTTGTCGGGGACGACGAGCGCGACGGTGATGAAGTCGCGGTACTTGAGCGCATCGGCAGCTGCGACGACGTCCGCGGGCGGCGGGGGATCCATCGAGCGGAGCAGGGCGCTCATCGGCATCGACGAGATGACCGACGTCGCCTCGTAGGTCGTGGGGACGCCGTCGGTCTCGGCCGTGACGGAGACTGCTTTTCCTTCGCGATGCTCGACCTTGGTGACGACGGTCTCCATGAGCACCTTCGTGCCCGCCGCGGTGACCTTCTCGGTGCACACCTCCCACATCATCCCCGGCCCGTACTTCGGGTACTGGAACTCCTCGATGAGGGAGGTGATCTCCTTCTGGTTGCGCCTCGGGAGGATCGCGTTGACGACCGCCTTGCCGAACGAGAGGTTCTTGATCCGCTGCGCGGCCCAGTCGGCCGGGAGCTTGTCGGCAGGGATGCCCCACACCTTCTCGGTGTAGCTCTTGAAGAACATGCGATAGAGGCGCCACCCGAACCGGGCGGCGACCCATCCTTCGAACGTCGTCTGATCCTTCGGCTTCTTCACCCGCACGCCGAGGTACGAGCATCCGCAGAGAACGGACTCCCACACACCGACGACCTTGAGCACGTTCATCGCACGCAGCGGGTAGTCGAAGAACTTGCTCTTGTAGTAGATGCGGCTCATGCGCGGACGCAGCAAGAAGTCCTCGTCGGGGAGGATCTCGTGCCACACCGCCTCGACCTCGGGCACCTTGGTGAAGAAGCGGTGGCCGCCGATGTCGAAGCGCCAGCCATCTCGCTCGACTGTGCGGCTGATGCCGCCGACCACGGAGTCGGCCTCGAGCACGGTTGCCACATGCCCCCGCTTGGTGAGCTCCCAGGCCGCAGTGAGCCCGGCCGGTCCGGCGCCGATGATGACGACGTGGTCGACCTCTGAGTCGACTTCTGGGTCGACCCCTGGATCGACTACGCGGGCCGGTGTGTCGGTGTCGTTGTCGGCCATCGCGGTCGGCGCGCTCCTGCAGTCGGGGTGTTGCTCGAGAAGTGGGTGGGCGGCGGCAGATGATTGGGCCGCAGTAGGCGCGAAGGCTACCGTTGCGCGCCGTGGCGGTCACGAACACCCAGGCCACGGCGCCTCCCGCCGAGTCTGAGGTGAGCCCCACGAAGCGCCCGTCTGACGGCTGGACGCGGGCGGGCTGGGCTGTGGTCGGCATCGCCGTCGCCGTCGGCCTGGTGCTGCGGTTCTGGACTCGCTCGCACCTCTGGCTCGACGAGGCCTTGTCGGTCAACATCGCCCGGCTTCCGGTCGGCGACATCCCCGAGGCGCTCCGCCACGACGGGCATCCGCCGCTCTACTACGTGCTCCTCCACGGATGGATGTCCGTGTTCGGCGAGAGCGACCGTGCGGTGCGCGCGCTGTCGGGAGTGTGCTCGGTCGCCGCGCTCCCGCTCATGTGGCTCGCAGGAAAGCGGGTCGGTGGTCGAACCGTGGCGTGGATCGCTGTCTTGCTGCTCGCGCTCAACCCGTGGGCGTTGCGCTACGCGACCGAAGCACGCATGTACTCGCTCATCGTCGCGCTTGCCCTCGCCGGCTATCTGCTCGTGACGAAGGCGCTCGAGGACGACGGGATCGGCTGGTTGGTCGGGATCGTGGCGGTGAGCGCCGCGCTGGTGCTCACCCACTACTGGGCGCTCTACCTGGTCGCGGCGACGGTGGTGCTGCTGGGGCTGCAGCTGCGAACCCGAGACACGCGGCGATCAGCACTGCGGGTTCTCATCGCGATTGGGATTGGCAGCCTCGCGTTCGTCCCATGGCTCCCGTCGTTCGCGTACCAGGCCGCGCACACCGGCACGCCGTGGGCCAAGCCCATTCGGCCGTCGACGCTCCTGACGATCACCGCGAACGACCTCGGCGGCATCGGCTCAGAGGGCCAGATCGTCGGGTTCATCCTCACGATGCTCGTGCTGCTCGCCCTGTTCGGGGTGGCCCGAGATCGGCGTCACATCGACCTCGATCTCCACACCGTCCCTCAAGTGCGCAGAGAGGTGGCGGTCGTCGGCCTCACCGTCGCCTTCGGGCTCGCCGCGATCTTCGTGACTGCGGGCACCTACGAGTCGCGCTACGCCGCGGTGTTCGTGCCATTCGTGCTCTTGGCGGCGGCGGTCGGAGTCACTCGATTTCTCGCCGATCGACTGCGGCTCGCGGTGCTCGGTCTGCTCGTGCTCGGTGGGTTGCTCGGCGGGTACCGAAACGTCGTCGTCGAACGCACGCAGCTGGGATCCGACGTCGTCCCCGCGGTCAATGCAGGCGCGAAGCCGGGCGACATCGTCCTGTACTGCCCGGACCAGCTCGGCCCCTCCGGCACGCGTCACCTCCGCTCCGACGTCGTCACGCTCGCCTACCCGACGCTCGGGCCGACCGACCGCGTCGACTGGGCGGACTACGAGGAGCGCAACGCCGGCGCGGATCCCGACGCAATCGCGCAAGAGGTGCTCGCCCGCGCCGGCACCCACACGATCTGGTACGTGTGGGCCGGCACCTACCGCACGTTCGAGGGGCAGTGCGAGGAGGTCAACTCCGCGCTGCTGCGTGCGCGCCCAGAGGGTGTCGCGCGCGTGACCGACGACGGCAACACGTACTTCGAGCACGCCTGGCTGTTCGAGTTCCCGCCGACCCAGTGACGCTCGCGACGGCTCGCCGCCGGATGGGCGAGGACGTGAGCGCCGCTTTGCCGGCGTGGATCGTCGCGCGGGTGCTGGTCGCCGGGGCGTATCTCGTCGCTCGGCTCTGGCACCACGGCCATGCCACTGCGCTCACGATCCAGCTCCACCAAGGGCTCTTCGCCTGGGACGGCGCGTTCTACCGCGACATCGCGACCAAGGGCTACGACGCACTGCCGGACGCGGCCCTGCGGTTCTTCCCTCTCTATCCGCTGGCCGGGCGTGGTCTCGGGTTCCTTTTGGGGGGCAACGAGGGGCTCGCCCTGTTGGTCATCGCGAATGTCGGAGCCCTCGTTGCTGGCGCGCTCGTGCATCGCCTTGTGCTGGTCGATGTCGGTGACCGGCGCACCGCGCGGCTCAGTGCGTCGCTGCTGGCGTTGGCGCCTCCCGCGTTCGTGCTCGTGTGGGGCTACGCGGAAGCGATGTACCTCGTCTTCGCGATCGGGATGTTCCTCGCGCTGCGGCGGCAGTCGTGGTGGTGGGCTGCGCTGGCTGGCGTGCTCGCCGGACTCACCCGCCCGTTCGGCGTGGTGCTCGCGCTGCCCGCGGCGATCGAGGGGTTGAAGGGCTGGAGCCGGGCGACCCCTCGCGACCGGTCCGCCCGTGGGGCTGCCATCGTCGCACCCGTCATCGGGCTCGCGACGTTCCTGCTCTGGATCGGCAACCTCGAGCCGATCCACCAGCAGGGCGATCTGCGCGGCGAGTGGCTCGACCCGTTCCGAGGCACGGCGCGCGCGATCGGCGACCTGTTCGGCCCTCAACGCTTCCTCGACGGTCTGCACACGCCGTTCGCGATCCTGCTGATCGTGCTTGTCGTGCTGTGCATCCGGTGGCTGCCGCCGTCCTACACCGCATACTCGGCGGTCGCGGTGCTCAGCGCGCTCTCCGCCACGAACCTCAACTCGCTCGAGCGCTACGGCCTGAACGCGTTTCCCGTGGTGATCGCGATGGCGATGCTCGCGAGGCGATGGCGCATCGAGCTACCGACGCTCATCGTGTCGAGCGGTCTGATGGTGGCGATGTGCTCCGCCGCGTGGCTCGGCCGCTACGTCCCCTGACCCCGCCCCGCAGCCCCGCCCCCCACGCCCGGATTGATGATTGAACGGACGCATGGTCCGCCGAACCGTCAATCCGGGAATGTCACACCCTCGTGCCAGGCTCCGCCAATGGCGGACATGAGGAAAGTCAACCGCGCGATGCGGCGGCAAAGGGCGCTGATCACGCGTGAACAGGCGCTGGACGCGGGTCTCACTCCCGGCCAGATCCAGGCGCGGCTGCGGGCGGGAGTGTGGGTCGAGCTGCGTCCCGGTGTGTATGCGCTCGCTGGTGCGCCGCCGTCGTGGGAACAGATCGTCCTCGCGACGATGCTGTCGAGTGGGCCGGGCGCCTGGGCGTCACATCGATCAGCGGCATACATGTGGGGACTGCGTCGGATCCCGCCGCCCGACTCGATCGAGGTGCTCACCGCGCTCGACCGCCGTGTCACGCTCGAAGGGGTGATCGGGCGCCGCTCGAGGGAGCTGTTCGACGCCGATCTCACCTCCCGGCTCGGTATCCCCTGCGTGAGCGGCGCCGCGGGCGCTCGTCGACATCGCAGCGCAGATGTCGCCCGATCAGCTGGGCCGGGCCCTGGACGATCTTCTGCGAAGAAAGATCTGCACCCTCGACGAGGTTCGGCGGTGCGTGGGTCGGCTCCACCCGGGGCCGGGGCGTTCGCTGAAGGCGATGCACAAGGTGCTGGGAGAACGATGGCCCGGCTACGACCCGGGTGAGAGCGACCTCGAGACTCGGGCCGTCCGCGCGATCGCCCGAGCGGGGCTCCCGCTCCCGAGGCAGCAGTACCGGATGCGCCTGGCGGGTAGGCCGGTGCGCATCGATCTCGCGTACCCGGAGCTGAAGATCGCGATCGAGGTGGACTCATGGGAGTTCCACGGTCAGGTCCGGTCTCAGTTCGACTGCGACCACATCCGACGCGACGAGCTCGTCCTCCTGCACTGGACGCCGTTCACGTTCACCTCCGCGATGTCCGACGAGTACTTCGTGCGAAGCACCCGCACGTTGCTCGAGCACGTGGGCGTGGTGATTGATGGATCGACGGCCGCATAGTCCGTTCAATCATCAATCCCGCCGGGGCGGGTCCGGGGTCAGAGGCGGGCGATCGGCACGAGGGCTTGGCGGGGAGCGCGGCGGGGTGGGGCGACGCCGCCGAGGAGGATGAGCCGGGCGACGCGGCCGCGATGGCCCTCGTACGGTGCGAGCAGATCGAGCATGCGGTCGTCGTCGCCGACCTCGCCGGTGAGCGTGAAGCACACGATGCCGGGGAGGTGGAGGTCGCCGACGGGAACTGCATCGGGGTCACCGGCGGCGCTGGCGGCGACGAGTGCCGTGGTCCAGGGGCCGACCCCGGGGATGAACCGCAGTCGCGTCGACAGCGCGGCGGAATCGTCGGTGAGGCGTTCGAGCGCGGGCGCCACCGCGGCAGACCGGCGGATCGTGTCGGCGCGGCTCTTCTCGATGCCCAGCGGATGGAACCGGTAGTAGGGGAGTGATGCGAGGCGCTCGGCGGTGGGAGGCAGCCAAAGGCCGGGTGGGCCGGGCGTGGGCTCGCCGACGCTGCCGGGTCAGTGACGCCCACGAACGCGCGGCCTGGACGCCCGTGACTCGCTGCCCGATGATCGTCGCGACGAGCAGGGGAAGCACCGAGTGCGACCGCGCGATCCGCATCCCGGGATTGCGGCGATGCAGCTCGGCGACGATCGGATCCGTGGGTGCGAATCCCGCCACGTCGTCGACCGCGCCGACGAGCGACGGAGCGTGCTCGACGACCCACGGCGCTCCTGGGCCCCATGCGTCGACGACGACCTCGTGTCCGCCTCCGGTGAGACGCGCGGTGGCTTCGCCCTCGGGTGTGCGCATCGCGCGCCACGCCATCGCGGCGCTCACCCGTGTCGTGGGGTCGTATCGACCGTGCTGAAGGGGCCGGAGCGTCTGCCCGATGTGGATCGGAAGCCTCGAGGTGACCCGTCGCGTGATCACGCCAGGCAACGCAACGGTTGTCCGCCGTTGTAGGTGACCATGTCGGTCAGCGCGGCGATCACGTCAATCGTCGCGCCACGCTCGGCACCGTCGATCTCCGCGTACGCGCGGTGGAGGTTCCCGACGATGCGCTCACGGTCGTGCCACTCGGCGAACTCTCCGAGGTCGGTCTGCAGCGCGGTGTCGAGCGGGGTGAGCCCTGCCGCTTTGCCTTCCGCGGCGATCCGCTGCACGAAGCGGAAGTACTCGGCGAGCTGATCGAACACCTCGGGACCGCAGACCGACCCGTGCCCGGGCACGATCGTCTCGGCACCGAAGGCTCGGAGCTGTCCGATCGATTGCAGCGACCCCGCGACCGACCCCATGACGACGAACGGCGTGCCGCCATTGAAGACGAGGTCGCCGGTGAAGAGCACCTTGCGGTCGGCCACCCAGCCGACGACGTCGTTCGTCGTGTGCGCGGGGCCGATGTGCTGCAGCGAAACCTCGAGGTCGTCGACCCACACCGACAGGTGGTCGTCGAACGTGACAAATGGCGGCCACACCTCGATCTCGCCCCACTCGACCCACGGCCACAGGCCCTTGGTGACCGAACCGGTGGTGAGCACTTCGTGACGGCACTTCTCGTGACCGACGACTGCGGCTGCGGGCAGCAGCCAGTTTCCGTGGGTGTGATCGCCGTGGTGATGGGTGTTCACGAGGACCCGCACGGGCGCGGTCGTCACGCCGGTCAGCGCGGACAGGAACGCGCGCGTCCGGCTTTCGGTCGCGCAGGTGTCGATCGCGGTGACACCGTCACGGCCGACGAGGAACCCCGTGTTGTTGAGGCACCACGAGCCGTCGAGCTGCACGTAGGCGAAGATGCCGTCGCTCACCTCCTGCAGCGTGGGGGGAGGCAGTGCAGCGGTGTCCTGGACGTGGTCGGCCGACATGGGCGCACTGTAGGTTCCCCGGACATGGATCCCGTGCTCGTCTCGACTCCCGCGTGAAGGTGTCCGGCTCATCACCTTGAACCGTCCCGACAAGCTGAACGCGATGACTGCGGAGCTCATCGGGCAGCTCCACGGCGCCCTCGACGACGTCGCGATCGACGCCACGTGCAGGGTGGTCGTGCTCACCGGACAGGGGAGAGGGTTCTGCGCGGGGCTCGACCTCGGTGGTTACGGGCGGGCGCCGCACACCGACGGGTTCGGTCCGACGCAGTCGGGCTTCGCGGTGCAGAAGCAGATCGCTGCGCTCATCCCGCACCTGCGCTCGCTACCTCAACCCGTGATCGCCGCGGTCAACGGCCCGGCCGCGGGGGGCGGCTTCGCCCTGGTGCTCGGTTCAGACATCCGCATCGCGGCCGAGTCCGCGAAGTTCAACGCGGCGTTCATCCGCATCGGGCTGTCGGCATGCGACATCGGCACGAGCTGGTTGCTGCCCCGGCTCATCGGCGCAGCGCGGGCCCAGGAGCTAATGCTCACCGGACGCATCTTCACTGCGGCCGAGGCGCTGAAGTTCGGTCTCGTCATCGACGCCGTACCCGACGAGGTGCTCCTCGACGCGGCCTATGCAGAGGCGGAGCTCGTGATGAAGAACACGCCGTTCGGCGTCGCGCTCACGAAGGAGGGCATGTGGACGGCGCTCGAGATCCCCGGGATGCAGGCGGCGATCGACCTTGAGAACCGCCAGCAGATCGTCGCCAGCGCGACCTCCGACCATCAGGAGGCGCTGCGTGCGTTCCTCGAGAAGCGGCCGCCGAGCTATCTGAACCGCTGAGTGGCGCAGCGATGCGCCGCCGACTGCTACTCAGACCAGATGCGGCACTGCTGTAGCCCGATGCGCTCGGTCGCCGCGATGCCGCCCCACATCAGCTCGGTCACGACCTCGATCGCTCGCTCCATCGACAGATCTCCACGGTCGAGCCACCGCAGAGCTGCGGCCTCGACGAGTGCCAGCGTCGAACGAGCGACGAGTCGCGCCTCTGGGCCGCCGCCGAACGCGGCACCGAGCATGGTGAGACGCTCTTCGATCACTTCGGGATGGCGAGACGGGCCGTCGCCGGTCGCGTTCCGGTAGCCGTCCGGATCCGCGATCGTGTACGCGAAGTGCTGGCGCACGACCTTCTCGACCGCCTCACGGAACGACTCGTTGCCGTCGAAGCCCGCGGTGACCGCGGCGTGCAGCCGATCGGTGTGACGTTGGAACACTGCGGCGACGAGGCCGCGGCGGTCACCGAAGTAGTTGTACACCAGCGCCCGCGACACTCCCGCGGCGTCGGCGACCTCCTCGAACGTCACGTCGTTGGGGTCGCGACCTTTGAACACATCGACAGCGGCGTCGATGATCTGCTCTCGCCGAGTCGCTCGGGTGAGTCGCGTGCGCACACGCTCCATCTGGGCCACATGCCCTCCCCTTCTCCCGAGCGTTCAGCTCCTGGGCGAGTCCCCGTTTGTCGACGCCGGCGACGCAGTCGCGGCCACGGGAGCGGTGTCCTCGACCGCAGTGGGTGGCGCTTCGGGGTAGCCGATGGGGAAGTGGCAGGCGACGAAGTGGCCATTGCCCAGGTCGCGGATCTGAGGCTCTTCCGCTGCGCACCGATCGGCCGCCTTCGGGCAGCGGGTGCGGAACCGGCATCCGCTCGGCGGGAACACCGGGGATGGCAGCTCGCCCGTGATCCGGCCCTCGGGGTCGGGCTTCACCGTCGGATCGGGCACCGGGATCGACCTCAGCAGCAGGTCGGTGTACGGGTGTGCCGGCGTGAGGTAGAGGTCGTCAGGCGGTGCGACTTCGCAGATCTTGCCCAGGTACATCACACACACGCGATCGCTGATGTTCTTCACGACTGCGAGGTCGTGCGCGATGAAGATCATCGTGAGCCCGTACCGGGCCTTCATGTCCTCGAGCAGGTTCAGGATCTGGGCCTGCACCGACACGTCGAGCGCGGAGACCGGCTCGTCACAGATGACGAGCTTCGGGTCCATCACCAGTGCGCGAGCCACACAGATGCGCTGGCACTGTCCGCCGGAGAACTGATGCGGTCGGCGGTCGGCCGCGATTGCGGGATCGATGCCCACATCCTCGAGCACCTCGTTGACCCGCGCGGCGCGGTCCTTTTCGGAGCCCACCTTCCAGATGGCCAACGGCTCGCCGACGATGTCGCGGACCTTGCGCCTTGGGTTCAGCGACGAGATCGGGTCCTGGAAGATCATCTGCATCTGCGGGCGGAGCTTGCGGACATCCTCCTCGTTGAGCGAGGTGATCTCGTGTCCGTCGAAGATGATGCTGCCGCCTGTCGGATGGGGCAGCTGCATGATCGCTCGACCGGTTGTCGACTTGCCGCAGCCCGACTCGCCGACGAGTCCCAGGGTCTCGCCCTTCATGACGTCGAGGCTGACGCCCGAGACAGCGTTCACCTTGAGGCCCGTGTTTCCGAGCGGGAACTCGACGACGAGCCCCTCGACCCGCAACAGCGTGTCAGGGGAGTCGCGGAGGTGGGCAGTGCCGGTGCCTGCCACCTATGCCTCCGCCGGCGCCGTGGTCGGCAACGTCGGTGCCGGCACGGACGGCGCGCGGTTCCCGGCGAGGGCGGCCCGGTTCCGGGCCAACGCCTCGGAGCCTTCCGGAGTGCCGACCGGGTACCAACACGCGAACAGATGCCCTGGTGTCTCGGCCTCCTGCAACGGGGGCTCCTCCTCGCGGCAACGGTCTTGCGCGTAGGGGCAGCGCGGGCTGAACCGGCAACCCTTGGGCGGGTGGATGAGGTCGGGCGGACGGCCCGCGATGACCTGCAGCCGCGTGTGGCTCTTGTTCTCGAGCTTGGGGATCGACTGCAGCAGCGCCTCGGTGTAGGGCATGCGCACGTTCGAGAAGAGCGCGTTCGTGGGGGCCTTCTCGACGATCTTTCCCGCGTACATGACGGCGATGTCGTCGGTGCGCCCAGCGACGACACCGAGATCGTGGGTGACGAGCACCATCGACATGTTGCGGTCTCGCTGCTGCTCTTGGAGCAGGTCGAGGATCTGGGCCTGGACCGTCACGTCCAGCGCGGTCGTGGGTTCGTCGGCGAACAGGATCGTGGGACCACAAGCGAGCGCGATCGCGATCGTGACGCGCTGTCGCATGCCGCCCGAGAGCTGATGCGGGTACTCGTCGAGCCGCCGAGCCGGCTCGGGGATGCCGACCGAGGTCAGCAACGACACCGCCGTCGCCTTCGCGTCGTTCTTCGACATGTGGAGGTGGTAGATGAGCGACTCGGTGATCTGCCGCCCGATCTTCATGACCGGGTTGAGCGACGTCATCGGGTCCTGGAAGATCATCGCCATCTCGGTGCCCCAGATCTCGCGCATCGCGGGCGGGGGGAGGCTGCCGATCTCCTGGCCTTCGAACGCCACGCGGCCTTCACGCACCACGTTCCGGCTCGGCAGCAATCCCATCACCGAGCGCGACAGGATCGTTTTTCCCGACCCCGACTCGCCGACGATGCCGATCGTCTTGCCGCGGTCGAGCGTGAACGACACGCCGTCGACGGCACGCACCATCCCGAGATCGGTGCGGAAGTGGGTCTTGAGGTCTTCGACCTCGAGGAGCGCGCCGGATGAGGTGCGGTGGCTCGCGATGTTCTTGGAGAGCTCGCCCTTTCTCACCCGACGGCGTCCCGGATGTCGAAGCGCTTCGCGAGGACGTCACCGATCATGTTGATCGCGAGGATCGTGAGGAACATGAAGAGGGCGGGAAGCAACGCGATCCACCATTGCCCCGTCTGCAGCGGGTTCTTCCCTTCGAAGATCATGAATCCCCATGAGGGGGTCGGCGGTCGCACCGACAAGCCGAGGAACGCGAGGGCACCTTCGGCGACGATCAGGACAGCGAGGCCTGTGAGCGCGAACGACAGCATCGGGGGGATCACGTTCGGGAGGATCTCCCGGCTGATGACGCGACTGTTCTTCGCTCCGAGAGCACGGGACGCCATCACGAACTCGCGGTTCGAGAACGAGAGCGTGCTCGCTCGCACGATTCGAGTGAGCGGTGGGATGGACAGGAGGCCGAGCACGAACACCACCAGAGCGAACCGGGTCAATGTGAAATGGACCGGCCCCAAGGAGATGTTGCGGTCGCCGCCGTCTGGCGCCTGGCCGAACGTCACGAGCATCAGCGCGAGGACGAGCGCCGGAAACGCGAGCAGGATGTCCATGATCGTGACGATGAGGGTGTCGGTGCGCTTGCGGTGGTAGCCGGCGAGCAGCCCGAGGAAGCCACCGACCAGCAGCCCGAGCACGATCGCGGCCAAGCCGATCGAGAGCGACACGCGGGCTCCGTACACCCACCGGCTGAAGATGTCGCGACCGTTGACGTCGGTGCCCATCCAGTGGTGCAGCGACGGCGGCTCCTTGCCGTCGAGCACGCTGCCCGCGCTGTAGGAGTGCACGAACGGCAGCCAGTCGGCGAAAATCGCGAGGAAGATGACGAGAGCCATCCACCCGGAGGCGACCCAGAACGTGACTCGGCCGCGCTTCTTCGGCTTGACGTAGGCCTCGTCGAGTGCGTCGGTGACGACACCCAGCGGCATGACCTCGCCGGGGGCGATGTCGACCTCGGCCCCGAAGAGGGGCGTGTCCTGCATTGACGGGTCGAGCCCGTGCTGGTGGCTATGCGAGAGCTCTTGCATGGCGGATCCTCGGATCGATGAAGGCATAGGCGATGTCGACCAAGAAGTTCACGAACACGAACCCGACGGCGAAGATCGTCACGCACACCTGCACCACCGGGAAGTCTCGGCGGCCGATGGCTTCGACGGTGAGCTGACCCATGCCGTTGAGGGCGAAGATCTGCTCGACGATGACGGCGCCGCCGATGAGGGTCCCGACGTTGACGGCCGCCGCGGTGATCAGCGAGAAGAGCGACGGCCGCAATGCATGGCGGAAGAGGATGTGGCGAGTGGACATCCCCTTCGCACGGGCCATCGTGATGAAGTCCATCTGCAGCGTCGCGAGCATGTCGGTGCGCAGCAGCCTGTGGTAGATGGCGATCTGGGCAACGGTCAACGTGATGACCGGGAGGCCATAGGCCTTGAAGTGCTTGACCGGGTTCTGGAACAAGCTCACGTCTTTGGAGATGGCTGGGAACCACCCCCACTTCACCGCGAAGAAGTAGAGGAGCACCACGCCGATGATGTAGCTCGGCACGGATAACAACCCGAAGGAGATCGTGGTGCTCGCTCGGTCGAAGGTGCTTCCGGCGCGATAGGCGCTGAACACCCCTAACGGAACCGCGATGAGCAGCGACAGGACCAACGAGTAGAAGAGCACGACGAGCGTCACCGGCAAGCGGTTGCGTACGAGCTCGCTCACCGGGGTGTTGAACCCGAGCGACACGCCGAAGTCGAGCGTCGCCATCTTCTTCACCCAGATCAGGTATTGGATCGGGATGGGCTTGTCGATGCCGAGGTCGTGTCGAACCTGCTCGACCTGGGCATCAGTTGCACCGGGGCCCGCCTTGAAGATGGCGGGATCCCCGGGCAACAGGTTGATCGAGATGAAGGTGAGGAAGGTGACGGCGATCACGACGATCACCAGCTGCACCAGCTTCTGGCGCACGTATCTCATGCCGTCACCTTCCTCATCAGTTCCTTGCTACGTGCGTGTTGCTAGGCGTTGGGGTTGATCCACACGGAGTTGACGTTGAAGGTGCCGCCGGTTCCGGGGCTCTGCTTCGAGCCATCGGGGTTGGTGAACACACCCACGTCCATCACCTTCGGGCTGTGGGGGAGACCCCACACCTCCCATGAGCCCCAGAGGTTGTAGCACTGGGTCGCGAACTCCTTGTTGACCGTCTCGGCGTCGGCCTTCTTCTGTGCCGGGTCGGTCGCACCGCGGTTGTCGGACAGTGCCTTGTCGATGACGTCGTCCTTGATGCGCCCGAAGTTGAGCGCGAGCTGGCCGACCGGGAGGGCGTTGTCAGACGTCCACCAGATGTACTGGCTGTCCAAGTCGTACCCGCCGTGGTTGCGCCACTGGAACGCTTGGAACGTGCCCTGGAGGGCGGTGAGGATGTACTTCGCCTGCTCGATCTGGCTGATCTGCACGTCGTCGAAGCCGGCTTCCTTGAAGAACTGCTGCTGGGCCTGGGCGACGATCAGGTTCGTTGCGTCCTGGGTCGTCGACAGGCTGATGTTCAGCGGTCCGGGATGGTCGGCCTTGTACGCCTTGATCAGCTCCTGAGCCTTGGCCATGTCCTGCTTCTGCGGGAAGCCGCTGTCGTCGAGATGGCCGACCTGCGCTGGTGAGAACGGCCCGTTCGCGATCGTCGACACGCCGGCATCGACCTTGTCGATGATCGCCTGCTCGTCCGTGGCGTAGGCCATGGCGCAACGCACGCGCTGGTCGGCGAGCGGAGAAGCGGGATCGCCGACGTTCAGGAGGGTGTACCCCGTCTCGCCGTAGTCGGTCTCCTCGAGCATCGGGAACTTGTCGGGCTCGTCACGGAACTTCTTGATGGTGTCGCCGTTCGTGGTCTGGATGAGATCGACGTCACCGGCCTCGAGTGCGCTGGCGCGGGTGAGGGCGTCGGGGATGACCCGGGTCTCGTACTCATCGAGGTACGGGTACGGCTTGTTCCAGTAGTTGGGGTTGCGCGTCGCATCGAAGGACTCGCCTGGCTTGTAGTCCTTGAAGACGAACGGGCCGGTGCCGACGGGCTTGGGCTCGAGGGTCGGGTCCTTGTCCGCGGCCGCGAGCCACGTGGGGCTCGCCATGAAGCCGACCTGCGCGGCGAAGTAGATCGGGAAGATGACCCAAGGCCGCTTCAGCGTGATCGTCATCGTCATGGGGTCAGCCGGGTCGACCACGATCTGCGGCGAACCATCGGGGTTCGTCGCGACGTCGGAGAGCACCTTCGCCGTGAGGAACGAGCTGTACTGGCGCTTGATGTTGTCGACCATCGCGGCCCCGTCGAACGGCGTGCCGTCGTGGAACGTGACGCCCGCGGAGCGTGGAACTTCCACACCGTGTAGTCAGCGTTCGGGGTGACCTCGTCCGCGAGGTACGGAACGACCTTGCCGTCCTCCGTCACGTTGGTCAGCGTGTCGTAGATGCTGCCGATCGTCACGTAGCACGACGTGGCGCACAGGATCTTGGATGGCGTCCACGGGCTGCCGGTGTCGGCCTCGATGCCGACCACGAGCTTGCCGCCCGGCACGGGTGTCGCCGTCGACGCTGCTGCCGTCGTGCCGGCCCCCCCCGATGCGGTCGTGCCTGCGCCACCCGACGCAGTCGTGCCGCTCCCGCTGCTGCTGTCATCACTACCGCACGCCGCTGCGACGAGACCGAGCGCAAGCAGCGCTGCGGCCAAGCCGAAAACGGTTCGGCGGGACTTTCCGGACGTTCGAACCACACTTCCCCCTCTGTTTGCGTGACTGGACGGGAGCGCCGACAGCCGACACCCACTCTTGAGACCCTGCGGTTTCACCCCTTCGTGCGGATTCGTGCGGACGTCGCTGGCTTGTGTGACCCCCGCCACACGCATGGTCCAGCGGGAACCTACGACCGCAGTTGCCACGGTGTCAACGCGGGCCGATTGCAGTCCTATGACACGCGGCGGCGGGTGTCCGAGAGACGCCCGCAGCCGCGCGTCATGCCGTGTCTTGTGCTCTACGCCTTGATCCAGACCGACTGGACGTTGAAGACGCCGGCGATGCCGTTGCAAAGGCACGCCTTGTCGCCGGATGGCAGGGTGAAGTCCTCGATGCCCTGGACGTCAGGGGTGTGCGCGAGGCCCCATCGGGCGTAGGTGCCCCAGAGGTTGTAGCACTGGGTCGCGAACTCCTTGTTCACCGTCTCGGCGTCCGCCTTCTTCTGTGCCGGGTCGGTGGCCCCGCGGTTGTCGGCGAGCGCCTGGTCGATGACCGGGTCCTTGATGCGCCCGAAGTTGAGCGCGAGCTGGCCGGTCGGCAGCGCGTTCTCGGACGACCACCAGATGTACTGGGCGTCGAGGTCGAGGCCGCCGTGATTGCGCCACTGGAAGGCCTGGAAGTCGCCCTGTAGCGCCGTGAGGATGTACTTCGCCTGCTCGATCTGGCTGATCTGGACGCTGTCGAAGCCGGCCTCGGTGAAGAACTGCTGCTGAGCCTGGGCGATGACCAGGTTCGTGGCGTCCTGCGTCGTCGACAGGGTGATGTTCAACGGGCCCGGATGGTCGGCCTTGTAGCTGGCGACCAGCTCCTTGGCCTTGGCCATGTCCTGCTTCAACGGGAAGCCGGTGTCGTCCAGGAAGCCCACCTGGGTCGGGGAGAACGGACCGGTGGCGAGCTGGCCGATGCCGCCGCCGAGCTTGTCGTCGAGCGCCTTGTTGTCGGTGGCGTAGGCCATCGCGCAGCGCACACGCTGGTCGGACAGCGGGCTCGCCGGGTCGTCGACCCTCAACAGGGTGTAGCCGGTCTCCCCGAACGCCGTCACCTCGGTCATCGGGAACTTGTCGGCCTCACCGCGGAACTTCACGATGTCCTCGCCGTTGTCGTCGTGGATCAGGTTCACGTCGCCGGCCTCGAGTGCCGCGACGCGCGTCTTGCCGTCAGGGATGACTCGAAATTCGACCTCGTCGAGGTAGGGGTAGGGCTTGTTCCAGTAGTTCGGGTTCTTCGTCGCGTCGAACGACTCGCCCGGCTTGTAGTCCTTGAAGACGAACGGACCGGTGCCAACCGGCTTCGCCTCGAGAGCCGTGTCCGCGTCTGCTGCCTTCATCCACGTCGGGCTGGCCATGTAGCCGACCTGGCCGGTCAGGTAGATGGGGAACGGCACCCACGAACGCTTCATCGTGACCGTCGCCGACATGGGATCAGCCGGGTCGACCGCGATCTGCGGAGAGCCGTCGGCGTTCAGAGCGACGTCGTTGAAGACCTTGCCCGTGAGGAAGGACTTCTGCTGTCGGGTGAGGTTGTCGACGATCGCTGCCCCGTCGAAAGGAGTGCCGTCGTGGAACGTCACGCCCGAGCGTGCCTTGATGGTCCACACCGTGTAGTCGGCGTTCGGGGTGATCGACTCGGCGAGATACGGCTCGACCTTGCCGTCAAGTGTTGCGAGCGCGAGCGGATCGAACACCGACCGCGACACCGTGTGGCCCGAGATGGCGAGAAGCGCCTTCGAAGGCTCCCACGGGCTGCCGGTGTCGGCCTCGATGCCGTATACCAGCTTGCCGCCCGGCACGGGTGTTTCGGCTGCCGCTGCAGTCGTGGCCGCACCACCTGCTGCAGTCGTGCTCGCGCCACCCCCCGCCGCGGTCGTGCCAGCGCTGCTGCCACTGTCGTCGCTGCCGCACGCGGCGGCGAGCAACCCGAATGCGAGCAGCGACGCCCCGAGCGCGACTGCGGCTCGATGACGCGGACGAACGTTCCTCAATGTCATCGTTCCCCCCAGTTGTGGCGTGACCCCCGTCACGCCGGTCCGTGGGACGGTACGACGCCTCGGCCCGCGGGTCAACGCCGCCTCATAGCCTCGCAACATGTTCGACACGATCAGGGTCGTCCCTGGATCCCCCGCGTCTCTCGCTCATCGCGACCCTGGGGATCGGCTGGGCATGACCGACAAGGCGGCCGCGGCAGCGATGCATGGCGAGCTGCTCGAGCGTCTGCAAGCGCTGCAGAACCGGCTGTGGGCCGAGCACCGTCGCAGTCTTCTGCTCGTGCTCCAAGGCATGGATGCATCGGGCAAGGACGGCACGATTCGCACGGTGCTCTCCGGTGTGAACCCACAGGGATGCCGGGTGTCCTCGTTCAAGGCCCCGCTCGGGACAGAGGCGGCGCACGACTACCTGTGGCGCGTCCACGCGGTGTGCCCCGCCCACGGTGAGATGGCCATCTTCAACCGCTCGCACTACGAAGACGTCCTCGCAGTGCGGGTGCGAGCACTTGCACCCGAGTCGGTGTGGGGCCGCCGCTTCCGCCACATCCGTGCGTTCGAGCGCATGCTCGTCGACGAGGGCACCACCGTCGTGAAGGTCTTCCTGCACATCTCGCCCGACGAGCAACGCAAGCGGCTGCAGGCTCGAATCGACGACCCGGAGAAGCGGTGGAAGTTTCGCAAGGCCGACCTTGACGACCGGGCGATGTGGGACCGCTACGCGGAAGCGTATGAGGAGGCGCTCTCCGACACGTCGACCGATGCGGCTCCCTGGTTCGTGGTGCCGGCGGATCGCAAGTGGGTGCGCACGGTGGCCGTGTCCAGCCTGCTCGTCGATGCGCTCGAGACGATGGATCCGCAGCTCCCGTCCGCCGAGCCCGGGATCGAAGACATCGTCGTCAGGTAGCGGCGCCGCTATTCCTCGTCGCCGTCCTCCGCAAGGTTCGGCCGGCTCCTGCTCGCTGTGCTCGACAAACGGTGCTTCGCCACTCGGCGGCGCATGGCGCCGTCGCTTCAATCTCAGCCGACGGCGAGGCCGTCGCCCCACAGCGCCGGTCGCAGGACCGAGAGCGTCTCGTCGTAGACGGCATCTGGGCTCGCAGCCCCATCGACCGTGACGAGCAGCCCGCGCTCCTCGAACCACGTGACCAACGGACCGGATTCTTCGTCGTAGAGGTCGAGCCGCCTGCGGATCGCCAACTCGGTGTCGTCCTTGCGGCGCACGGCCCAGCCATCGCCCCGTGGGCACGGGACCGAGGCGACCTCGCGTGCCGCCGATGTCGTCGTGCCGCACACCGGGCATACGCGTCGGCCGAGGATCCGTGCGAGCACGACGTCGACCGGCACCTGGATCTGGATCGCGGCCTGGATGGGCTCGTCGCCCAGCAAGGCGGCGAAGCCCTCTGCCTGGTCGATCGTGCGCGGGAAGCCGTCCATCAGGAAGCCGCGACGCCGGATCTCGGAGTGATCGAGCCGGTGCTCGATCACCTTCAGCATCACGGCGTCGGGGACGAGCTCGCCGTTGTCGACGAAGGCTTGCACCTCGAGCCCGAGGGAGGTCGCTTCCGCCATCTCGCGGCGCAGGATCTCGCCAGTCGAGATGTGGTGGATGCCGAGATGTGCGGCGACCCGATAGCCCACGGTTCCTTTGCCCGCGCCTTGGCGACCGAAGATGACCAGCCTGGGCAGACGGCTCATGCAAAGCCCCCGGGGAGTGAGGTGGAGCCGGAGAGAGGTGCGCACCATAGCCGATCGTCATGGTTCTGTCATGACGACACCGGCGCCGTCGCGGTGCGAGACTTCCCCGCCGAGCGGAGAGGGTCGAAGGGGCTGCGGTGGATCAGACGGGCGCGGACGGCGACGGCGAGAGCCCCGACGCGCTCGCCGAGCTGGCGAGGCTCCAAGACGAGGCTCGCGCCGAAGATCCGGCCCGCCGAGCGCGGGCGTTGGCCCGCCTCGCCGTGGGTCTGCAGGGCCGGCAGCGGCCGGCCGAAGCGCTCGAGGCCATCGACGCGGCGCAGTCGGCGTTCTTTGCGTCCGGCGACTCTCAGGGGGAGATCCTCTGCGATCGGCTCGCCGCGCGCCTGCTGCTCGGGCTCGGTCGCCCGCTCGACGCGAGCAAGCGCCTCACCGCGGCGCGTCGCAAGCTGCTCGACGGACAGAGCGACCCGGCTGAGCTCGCCTCATGTGAGCAACAGCTCGCCTCGGTGCTCCACGCGCTTGGCCGCGATCGCGATGTCGTCGCGCTGCTCGCGAGCGCTCGTGAGCTCTTCACCAAGGCCGACCGGCTTCGTGAGGCGGGGTCGTGCGACAACGACCTCGGCGTGCTGCGGGCGAAGAAGGGCGATCTCGACCTCGCCCTCGATCACTTCGCGGATGCGCGCGAGTCGTTTGGCGCGAGCGAGCGCGACCTCGCGGTCGTCGCGTTCAACGAAGCGATCGCACTGTGGGATCACGGCCAATGTGGCGCCGCGGTCGAGAGGCTCCGCGAGGCGCGAGCTGCGTTCGTCGGAGCAGAGGCGGAGATGGAGATTGCCTGGTGCGATCAGAACCTGGGCGTGCTGCTCGCGTCGCTCGGCCACCTGCGCGAGGCCGCGGACCGTCTCGTGGGTGCGCAGGACCGCTATCGCGCGGCCGCGCACTGGACCGCGGTGGCGTGGTGTGACGCGAATCTGGCCATCGTGCTCGGAGCGTCTGACCCGACGCTCCGTGACGATTCAGTGCGTGACGATTCAGTGCGTGACGGTTCGTAGACTGTCCTGATCGAGTCTCCCGAGCGCGTCACCTTCATCCTGAATGGCACGCAAGTCTCGTGTCGCGGCGACCACCCTCATCTCCTGAACGCGCTCCGCGAGGAGCTCGGGATGTTGTCGGCGAAAGACGGTTGCGCGCCATCGGGGCAGTGCGGCTGTTGCACCGTGCTGCTCGACGGCAAGGCGCAGGTGAGCTGTCAGACCTCGCTCGCGAAGGCGTCGGGCCGCGCGATCACGACGCTCGAAGGGCTGGGGACCGCGGAGCGCGAGCGGTCCGCGCGTGTCTTTGCCTCGACCGGCGCGCTGCAGTGCGGGTTCTGCACGCCCGGCATCGTGATGCGCACCAAAGCTCTCATCGAGAAGAAGGGCGCCGACCTCACTCGGCAAGACGCGGCCCGCCATCTCGGCGCGCACCTCTGTCGTTGCACGGGCTACGTGAAGATCCTCGACGCGATGCAGCTGCTCGCCTCGGGTGCGGACGTCGAGGTGCCGCAATGCGGAGGCGTGGGCACGAGCGGGTTGCGCTACGAGGGGCTGGAGCTCTCGCTCGGTGACAAACCCTACGTCGACGACATGCTGTTGCCCGACACGCTCCACGGCGCGTTCCATCTCGCCGCGCACGCACGCGCCGACGTGGTGACCATCGACGTCGCCGCCGCCGCCGCGATGCCCGGCGTCGTGCGGGTGTTGACTGCCGCCGACGTGCCGGGAGCGCTCCGGGTCGGTCTGATCCACAAGGACTGGCCTGTCTTCATCCCCGAGGGTGGCCGCACCTCCTACCTCGGCGACGTCCTCGCGATGGTGGTCGCCACGGACCGCGAGACGGCGCGTGCCGCGGCGCAGCTCGTGGAAGTCCAGTACCGGCCGCTCGCGCCCATCGTCGACGCCCAGGCCGCGATCGATCCGGCTGCCGATGACGCCGTGTGGGGCCTCGAGGGCAACGTCCTGTCTCGCTCGACCTACGCGCGGGGCGACGTCGATGCGGCGTTGGCAGTGAGCGCGCACGTCGTGCACGAGATCTTCCAGACGCAGCGCATCGAGCACGCGTTTCTCGAGCCCGAGTCGACGCTCGTCGCGCCCGTGCAGCTGCCGGACGGGTCAGATGGGCTGTACGTCTGGTCTGGCGGCCAGGGCGTCTGGGACGACCGAGACCAGATCGCGTCAGTGCTCGGGATCGACGCGGGAAGGGTGACCGTCGAGCTCGTCGCGAACGGCGGTGCCTTCGGCGGCAAGGAGGACATGTCGAACCAGGCCCAGACGGCGCTCGCTGCGTGGCTCACCGGCCGGCCGGTGAAGTGCACGCTGTCCCGCGAGGAGTCGCTGCTCCTGCACCCGAAGCGTCATCCGATCCGGATGGAGTACTGGGCCGGCTGTGACGAAGAGGGTCAGCTCACGGGGCTGCGCGCTCGCATGATCGGCGATTCCGGGCCCTACGCCTCGGTGGGCATGAAGGTGCTCGAACGGTCCGCCGGGCATGCGAGCGGGCCCTACGTGCTGCCCACCATCGACGTCGAGTCGATCGCCGCGCGCACGAACAACCCGGTGTGCGGCGCGTTCCGCGGCTTCGGCGCCAACCAGGCGCAGTTCGCGATGGAGGGCGTCCTCGACCGGCTCGCCGCGCAGGTCGGCATCTCGGGTTGGGAGATGCGCGCTCGCAACGTCGTGTCGCCCGGTGCGGTGTGGGGGCCGGGTCAGGTCATGGACGATGGGTCTCTGGGGGCACGCGCGTGCCTCGACGCGATCAAGCCCGCGTACGACGCCGCGATCGAGTCGGGCGCTGCGGTGGGCCTCGGGCTCGGTCTCAAGAACTCCGGGCTCGGCAACGGCTTCAAGGAGATCGCCAAGGCGGTCGTGCGATTCGAGGACGACGGATCGGTCGAGGTGCGCCATTGCTGGACCGAGATGGGTCAAGGCGTGCACACCGTCGCTCGCCAGGTCGCGGTCGAGGAGCTCGGTGTCGATCCCGAGCGTGTGCGGGTTGTCGTCGACACGACGCGCGAGCTCGGCGCGGGACAGACGACGGGCAGCCGCGGCACCTTGATGGGCGCGGGGTCGGTCAAAGCCGCGTGCGAGGCCGCGCTCGCTGCGGGCTGCCAGCCGGGCGTCGACTACGAGGGCGAGTACCGAGTGGACTGGACGAACTCGCTCGCTGAGGGCCTCGCGAACCCGATCATCCACTCGACGTTCGGCTATGCCTCGCAGCTCGTTGTCATCGACCGCGAGAGCGGCAACGTCGAGAAGGTCGTCGCCGCACACGACGTCGGTCGTGCGGTCAACCCGCTGCTGTGCGAAGGCCAGATCGAGGGCTCGGTGCACATGGGTCTGGGCTACGCGCTCACCGAGGAGTTCCCCTCGGACGACACCGGCCGTCCGACGCACATGACGCTGCGGAGCCTCGGCATCATCCGGCCGAAGGACATGCCGCCGGTCGAGGTGATCCTCGTCGAGTCGCCGCAGCCGAACGCGCCGTACGGCATCAAGGGCGTCGGCGAGATCGGTCTCGTGCCGACAGCCGGAGCAGTCGCCGCGGCACTGCACGATCTCGACGGCGGGTGGCGATCCACCCTCCCGATGCGCCGCAAGGCGTCCGCCGCCGCCGACGAGTGAACGACCCGTGAGCGCGACGACGCCCGGCCTCGTATGCGCGCATCACCATCTGTACTCGGCGCTCGCGCGCGGCATGCCTGCGCCGCCCGTGCCGCCCACTGGGTTCGTCGACATCCTCGAGCAGGTCTGGTGGCGGCTCGACGTCGTGCTCGACCTCGAGATGATCAGGTGGTCGGCGATGCTCGGAGCGCTCGAGGCGCTCGAGAGCGGCACCACTGCGATCGTCGATCATCACGAGTCGCCGAACGCGATCGAGGGCTCGCTCGACGTCATCGCAGACGCGTGCCGCGAGGTAGGGGTGCGGGTGGTCTGTGCGTACGGCGTCACCGACCGGCACGGCGCGGACGGCGCGCGTCGGGGCCTGCAGGAGAACGAGCGGTTCCTGCGTGCCGGTGGCCGAGGCATGGTGGGCGTGCACGCGGCGTTCACGTGTGGCGCCGAGACGTTGGATGCTGCGGCCGGCCTGGCCCGTGACCTCGGTGTGGGCGTCCACATCCACGTCGCCGAGGGCGAGGTCGACCGCGACGCCGGTGCGCGTCTCGCCCCCCTCGCCGACGACTCGTGGCTCTTGGTGCACGCGGTGCACCTCGTAACCGACCTGCCCGGCACGATCGCGCACAACCCGCGCTCGAACATGCACAACGGTGTCGGGTACGCGCGGCCAGCCGAGCGCACGAACCCGATCGTGCTCGGCACCGACGGCATCGGCGCCGACATGCTCGACGAGTTCCGGGTCGCGTACGTGCGACACCGTGAGGACGACGTGCGAGCCTCGCCCGAGACGGCGTGGTCCTGGCTCGCGAACGGTTGGCAGATCGTGCCGGAGGCACGCGGCGACGTCGTGCGCTGGTCCTATGAGGGCATGGATCCGTGGCAGCTCGCGTACACGACCGACGTGCGAGCGATCGACGTCGAGGTCGAGGGCGAGGACGTGCTGCGCGACGGTGTCGCGACCCGGGTCGACGGCGTCGAAGTGCGAGCGCGGGCAGCGGAGCAGGCTCAGCGGCTCCACCGGCTGCTATGACCATCTGATGCCCGCCCCCGTCGCCCTCTACCTCCAGGACGCTCACCCGCTGCGCGAGGCGATGGACCATGTGCGCTACGCCGAGGAGCGAGGCTTCGAGGCGGTCTGGCAGGCAGAGAGCCGGCTCGTGCGCGAGGCGACCGTGCCGATGGCCGCGTTCGCTGCGGTGACCAATCGGATCAAGGTCGGCAGCGGTGTGGTCGCGATGTGGACTCGCAACCCGGCCCTCCTCGCCTCGACCTTCTCGACGCTCGACGACCTCGCCCCGGGCCGTGTGATCCTCGGGATCGGCGCATGGTGGGATCCACTGGCCCGCAAAGTCGGCGTCGACCGGGCGAAGCCGTTGAGGGCGATGCGCGAGATCGTCGAGTCGGTACGCATGCTCCTCGCGAACGAGACCGTCACCTACGAGGGTGAGTTCGTGCACTTCGACGGCGTCGAGCTCGACTACGTGCACCAAGAGCGCCGCCCCAAGGACGTGCCGATCTACATCGGGGCCACCGGCATGCAGATGATGGAGCTCACCGGCGAGATCGCCGACGGCGCCGTCCTCAACTACCTCGTGTCGCCGTCCTACAACGCGACGGCCCTCGACCATCTCGCGCGAGGCGCGGCGAAGGCGGGCCGCGACCTGGACGCCCTCGATCGCCCGCAGCTCGTCGTGTGCTCGCTCGACCAGGACCGTGACCGGGCGCTCGACGCGGCCCGACTGCTCGTGACGCAGTACCTCGGCCAGCAGCCCCACATCATGAAGGCGAGTGGCGTGCCCGAGACCCTTCTCGACGACATCGGGAAGGTGCTGACGTGGCCCGCGACGCACGAGGAGATCGTCGCCGCGTCGAAGCTCGTTGCCGACGACATCGTGCAGATGATCACCGCGTCGGGAACCGCGGAAGAGTGCCGAGCGAAGGTCGCCGAGTACGTGGCGGCGGGATGTACGTGCCCGATCCTGTACCCGTTGGGCGATGATGTCCGGCTCATGATCGACACCTTCGCGGAGTGGGACATATGACCGAACATCGCCAGCTGGTGTCATCGGGCGGCCCGTACGAGCTCATCGTGGGATACAGCCGAGCGGTGCGCGTCGGCGACCGCATCTTCGTGGCCGGCACCGCTCCGCAGTGGCCCGATGGTCACATCGATCCGAGCCCGACGGTGCAGGCTCGCCGCTGCTTCGAGATCATCGAGTCCGCGCTGCGGGAGGCGGGCGCGACGCTCGCCGATGTCGTGCGCACTCGCATCTTCCTCATCGAGGCGAAGGACTTCGACGAGATCGGTGCCGTGCACGGCGAGCTGTTCGCTGAGACCCGGCCGGCCAACACGACGCTGGTGGTGAAGGCGCTGCTCGATCCGGCCTGGAAGGTCGAGATCGAGGTCGAGGCCGTCGCCGCGATGCGGGTCTGACCCGTGGCCGACGCGGGCGCCGATCTGCTCGTCCGCGGCGCCGACCTCGTGGCGACGATGGACGACGCGCGCCGCGAGATCACGGGCGGGTGGGTCGCGGTGACCGATGGCTTCGTGAGCGGAGTCGGCGGGCCGGGCGACGCGATGCCCGAGGCAGTCACGGTGCTCGAAGCCGGCGACTGCCTCGTCACTCCCGGCCTCGTCAACACCCATCACCACATCTACCAGAACCTCACCCGCGCCTACCGTCCGGCGACGGTCGCCTCACTGTTCGACTGGCTGACCGCGCTGTATCCCCTTTGGAGCCGCCTCGACGAAGAGGCCGCGTACGTCTCGGCGTGGATCGGGCTCGCCGAGCTCGCGCTCAGCGGGTGCACGACATCCACCGACCACCTCTACGTGCATCCCCGCGGAAGCGGCGACTTGATCAGCGCGGAGATCAGAGCGGCGGCTGAGCTCGGCATGCGGTTCCACCCGACGCGCGGATCGATGAGCCTGTCGCAGAAGGACGGCGGCTTACCTCCCGACTCGGTCGTGCAGGACGACGACGAGATCCTCGCCGACTCCGAGCGACTCGTCGCCCTGCATCACGACCGAGCAGCTGGAGCGATGGTGCGAATCGCGCTCGCGCCCTGCTCCCCGTTCAGCGTCACCTCGGATCTGATGCGTCGCACGGCGGAGCTCGCAGAGCGCGTCGATGTGCGGCTGCACACCCATCTCGCGGAGGATCCCGACGAGGACGCGTTCGCGGCGGAGAAGCTCGGACGCCGCACGATCGACCACTTCGAGTCCGTGGGATGGATGACTGACCGCACCTGGGTCGCCCATTGCATCTACCCGAACGACGACGAGGTCGCCCGGCTGGGCCGAGCCGGCGTCGGCGTCGCGCACTGCCCGAGCTCGAACATGATGATCGGCGGGGGCGGCATCGCTCCGGTGGCGGCGATGCGCGCCGCCGGCTCACCGGTCGGGCTCGGGTGCGACGGCTCGTCGTCGACCGACTCGGCGTCGCTCTGGATGGAAGCGCGGAACGCGATGCTCCTCGGCCGCCTGCGGGGCGGCCCCGCGTCGACGGGTGCGCGGGACGCGCTCGAGATCGCGACGCGCGGGGGAGCCGGGTGCCTCGGTCGCACAGGCGAGCTCGGCGAGCTGTCGGTCGGCGCGGTGGGCGACCTCGTCGTGTGGCCGGTGGCCGGTGACGTCGCGCACGCGGGCGCGCTCAGCGATCCCGTCGAGGCGTGGCTGCGGTGCGGCCCGAGCGGCGCGCGCCACACCGTCGTCGCCGGTCAGGTCGTGGTGCGCGACGCCGCTCTCGTCGACGATCGGGTCGAGGAGATGCTGGCGCTGGCACCGGCAAGTCGCCGGGCGCTTTCAGACCGATTGAGCGCCAGAGCGACGATGCGTCGCTCCGCTGCTCAAACGGTGTGACGGCATCGACAAGAATCTCCCGATGGCCGTGGTGAGCCCGACGACGCTGGACGACGCCCTCGCGGCGCTCGCCGAGCACCCCGGCGCGCACGTCCTCGCTGGGGGCACCGACTTCATGGTCGAGGTGAACTTTGGGCACCGGCGGCCTGACGACGTCGTCGCGCTGGCGCAGGTCCCGGAGCTGCGACGTGGGGACATCGATGGCGAGACCGCGCGGCTGGGCTCGGGCGTCACGTGCGCGCAGCTGATGCTGCCGCCGCTGGCCGAGGCGCTGCCGGCCCTGGCTCAGGCCGCCCGCACGGTCGGCTCGCCGCAGATCCGCAACGCCGCGACGATCGGAGGGAACCTGGGCACTGGTTCGCCCGCAGGCGACCTCCTCCCCGTGCTGTCGGCCCTCGATGCCGAGATTGTGGTGCGGTCGGTGGGTGGCTCCCGGAAGCTGTCGATCCACGACTTCCTGGTCGGGCCGAAGCGCACCGCCCTCCAGCCCGGTGAGCTCGTGACCGAGGTGGTGGTCGCGCTGCCCAAGGGACCGCAGGAGTTCATGAAGGTGGGCGTGCGAAACGCGATGGTCATCGCGATCGCGAATCTCGCGTTCGTCGTGGATCACGGAGGCCTCCGCGTCGCGGCGGGCTCGGTTGGGCCGACAGTCATGCGCGCTCGTGATGCGGAGGAGTGGGCCGAGGCCAACGGTGGGACGCAGGCCGACCCCGACGAGTTCGGCCGGAGGGTCGCGGCCGAGGTGCGACCGATCGACGATCATCGGTCGACCGCCGAGTACCGGCGTCGTGCAGTCGAGGTGATGGCCGCACGCGCGTTGCGCCGGGTGGCTTCTGCGTGAGTGAGCACTACCGGCTGACCGTCAACGGTGAGCGACACGAGGTCAACGACGCGTGGCCGGGGGAGAGCCTGCTCTACGTGCTGCGCGAGCGCCTCGGACTCCCGGGCGCGAAGGGTGCGTGTGAGCAAGGCGAGTGCGGATCGTGCTCGGTGATGGTCGACGACACGCTGCTGTGCTCGTGTCTGGTGCTCGCCGCGTCGGCGGTCGGCAGCGAGATCACGACGGTCGAAGGCCTCACGACCGACGGGTCGCTGAGCGACGTGCAAGCGGCATTCGTCTCCGAGGGCGCGGTGCAGTGCGGCTTCTGCACCCCGGGCCTGATCGTCGCGGTGCACGACTTGCTGGAACGCAACCCGGCGCCCGATCCCCTCGCGATCCGCGAGGCGCTCTCGGGCAACCTCTGCCGTTGCACGGGTTACGGGCGGATCTTTGCGGCGGTCGAAGCCGCGATCACCGCACGCGGCGGCACGACGTGACCGACACGTCGACCGACACGTCGACCCGCATCGCGAGCGACCGGGCGGTGCTCGGCACGAGCCCGACTCGTCCAGACGCGACACCGAAGGTGCAGGGACGGTTCGCCTTCTCGTCTGACCTCTGGGCCGAAGGCATGGTGTGGGGGAAGACGCTGCGCTCGCCCCATCCGCACGCCCGCATCCTGCGGCTGGACGTGAGTGCGGCGTGGCAGATCCCCGGTGTCGAGGTGATCGTGACTGCCGATGACGTGCCCGGCGCGGCCTATGGCCTGGTCACGGCGGACCAGCCGGTGTTCGCTTCCGACAGGGTCCTCTATGCCGGCCAGGCGATCGCCGCGGTGGCGGCGGATCATCCCGAGACCGCGAGGCGCGCGTGTGATGCGATCGTCGTGGAGTACGAGGTGCTCGCGCCGCTCACTGATCCAGAGCGTGCGATCGAGGCGCCGCCGCTGCATCCGGACGGCAACGTGTTCCGGCACCAACGCATCGAGCACGGTGACGAAGGCGTCGTCGGCGACGTCGTCGTCGAAGGCATCTACGAGATCGGGATGCAGGACCAGGCCTTCCTGGGTCTCGAGTCTGCGCTCGCGCTGCCCGACCCTGACGGGCGCGGGGTCGAGCTCTTCATCTCGACGCAGTGGCTGCACGAGGACCGCCGCCAGATCGCGGACTGCCTCGGGTTGCCGGAAGAGAGCGTGCGCCTGCAGCTCGCGGGCGTCGGCGGCGCGTTCGGGGCACGCGAAGACGTGAGCCTTCAGGTCCACGTCTGCCTCCTCGCGTTGCGCACGGGACGTCCGGTGAAGATGGTCTACGGCCGCGACGAGTCGTTCGTCGGGCACGTACATCGCCATCCCGGTCGCATCTGGATGCGCCACCATGCCCGCGCTGACGGCACCCTCGTGAACCTCGAGTGCCGAGTCGTGCTCGACGGGGGTGCGTACGCGTCGACGTCGAGCGCCGTGCTGATCAACGCCATCACCCACGTGCAAGGCCCGTACCGCTTGCCCCACGCGCGCATCGACGGGTGGGCCGTGCGCACCAACAACCCGCCATGCGGCGCGATGCGCGGCTTCGGCGTGCAACAGGCGTGCTTCGCGCACGAGAGCCAGATCGACAAGCTCGCCGCCGCGCTCGGCATGGATCCGGTCGAGCTCAGGTTGCGGAACGCGATCGAGACGGGCGACATCCTCGTGACCGGACAGACCCTCGAGAGCGTTGCTCCCACTGCTCGCTGCCTGCACGAGACGGCGGCGCTGCCCCTTCCGGCGCCCTCGATCGACGCCGAGTGGCTGGCCCGACCGGGCGGTGCGGGTCGCACCGCTGACGCCGCGAACGTGCGGCGCGGGGTGGGCTACGCGCTCGCGATCAAGAACCTCATGTACTCGGAGGGCTTCGACGACTCGGCCACCGCTCTCTGCCGGCTCGCCGACGGCGCGGTCTCGCTCAAGCTCGCGACTGCAGAGGTCGGCCAGGGCTTCGTGACGATCGCGGCGCAGATCGCGCGTGACATCTTGGGTGTCGACGACGTGGTGCTCGAGGCGGCCGACACGACGATTGGGTCCGCGGGTTCGACGTCGGCGTCGCGTCAGACCTGGATGTCCGGGGGCGCGACCGACATGGCGTGCCGAGCCGTGCGTGAGCGTCTGTTCGAGCGGGTTGCGGTGCGTCTCGGCGTCGACGCGGTGCGGCTGGCGATCGAAGGCACGGACGTCGTCGACACGGTCAGCGGCGAGCGGGTGTCGGTCGCCGACGCGAGCCGCGGCATCCAGCTCGAGGAGACCGTGACGTATCGCCACCGCGCGACCGAGGAGCTCGACGAGAAGGGACAGGGCGCGTGCCACGTGGCCTTCGCCTTCGTCGCCCAGCGGGCGGTCGTCGACGTCGACCTCGACCTGGGGCTCGTGCGAGTGATCCAGATCGCCACGGCCCAGGACGTCGGCAGGGCACTGAACCCACTGTCGGTCGTCGGCCAGATCGAAGGCGGTATCGCCCAGGGCATGGGCCTCGCGGTGATGGAGGAGATCGTCGTGCGGGACGGCCTCATCCGCAACGCTTCGTTCACCGACTACCTGCTGCCCACTGCGCTCGACGCGCCGGACGTGCTCGTGTCACTGATCGAGGAGCCCGACCCGCAAGCCCCCCTCGGCGCGAAGGGCGTCGGTGAGCCGCCCTGCATCGCGGCGACGCCCGCCGTCGTCGCGGCCATCCGTGATGCGACAGGCGCGCCTCTCACGCGGGTGCCCGTGCGTCCTCAGGACATCGCGCTCGCGAGTAGGTTCGGCCAATGAGCGCGGAGGTTGCATGAGCACCGACAAGGAGATCCTCACGTGGCCTGACTTCGGTGAGGGCTCCCGCGATCTCGCCCGCATGGTCCACAAGGATGGGTTCGAACCGAACATCATCCTCGCCATCGCTCGCGGTGGCCTGCTGGTGGCCGCGACACTCGGCTACGCCTTGTCCGTCAAGAACCTGTACACGATGAACGTCGAGTACTACACGGGCATCGACGAGCGCCTCGACGTGCCGATGATCCTGCCGCCGACTCCTGAGCTGGTCGATCTCACCGAGGCGAGGGTGCTCGTTGCCGATGATGTCGCCGACACCGGGCACACCCTCGCGCTGGTGAAGGACTTCTGTCTCGGCAAGGTGTCCGAGGTGCGGTGCGCGGTCCTCTACGAGAAGCCGCGCTCGGTCGTGAAGTGTGAGTACGTCTGGCGCGAGACCGACAAGTGGATCGAGTTCCCCTGGAGCTCCCAAGAGCCGATCGCGTGAGCCCGCGAAGCCGGTTTTCTTGGTGCAACTGCCGCGCCCGCAGTGAGAATCACCAAGAAATTCAGCTACGGAGGATCACTGTCGCCGTGTTGCGGCCGCTCGCCCCCCACACCCCGGCGCCGGGATAGGTCGCGGCGCCCGTGAGGTAGAGGCCCCTGATCGGCGTCTCATACCGAGTGAGCTCGGGCTGCCGTCCGAGCATCGCGGTGAGCGGCGAACCTCCGAACGACGACGCGTGGCCGCGAGGCAGGTTGAACTCGCGCTCGTAGCTGAGCGGAGTCATGGCTCGCCACTGCTCGACCGTGTCCAGGAAGCTGGTGTCGAGAAAGCTGCTGTCGAGCAGCGAGGCGAAGGCGTGCAGCCACCGTTCGGGCTCCTTCGAGCCCTCCCATCCGTCACGGAGCGCATAGGGCGTGTAAAGCGTCTCGAGGCTGAGGACGTGGGAGCCGCCGACCCGCATCGTCTCGTCGAGCACCGAGGGGATGTTGACGAAGAACATCGGCCGGTCGGTGATGCGCCCGTCATCGATCAGACGATGTGCCGCAGCGATGTCCGCGAGGGAGGGCGACACGATCGTGGTGCCGATTGTGGGTTCGTCGATGCCGAGTCGGGCGAACTGGCCCAGGTCGAGCGATCGCAGGCGCGGGATCGTCGAGACGACGGCGTCGATCTTCGACTCGTAGCCGTCCTCGACGGGCGCGGTGCGCCACCGTTCGATCATCGAGGTCGCCGACGCGGGCGCACCGGCGAGCCAGTGCACGAAGGTCTCGCGCGGGTCGCAGGCCGACACGACGAGGGGCGCCTCGATCATCGTGCCGTCGGCGAGCTCGATGCCGCGCACGTGGTCGCCCTCACACGTGATGCCCGTGACTCGACAGCCCGTGCGCACCGTGCCACCTGCCTCGGTGAACGCGGCGAGGACGCTGGATGGCACCGCGCCGCTGCCCCCCACCGGGCGGCCGGTGTGACCCGCGTGCTTCATCGCGTAGGTGAGCGCGCCCAGACCGGTGTGCGGGGTGAACGGCGACAGCCCCCACACCGCCGGACCGGTCGTGACCGCAGGGCCCATGACGACCTCGCGGGAGAAGAACGACCGCAGCACATCGGCGGCCGTCAGCCGGCTCCATCGCAGCATCGTCGCGGCGCCGCGAGCGCGGCGTTGCGCGAGCCGCTTGAAGACGCCCCCTGGCGTCGGCGGCGCAGACGCCATCTCCAGCACGAGCTCGGCGACGGGGATCGCGGCTTGCGCATAGTGGCGGTAGCCGTCGGCTTCGTCCGGATGGATCAGCTCGAGCGCCTCGATCGTGCGGTCGAGGTCGTGGAAGACCGGCCAGGCGGCCTCTCCTGTCCACGAGGCCTGCACCTGCGACGGGTCCGGATCGAGGTAGCGCAGACCGTGACGGCCGAGGTCGAGCTCCTCGATCACCGGTGTGGTCCTGAACACGACGTGATCGCAGTTGCAGATGTTCACCCGCGCGCCGAGCGCGTCGACTGTGGACGCGCAGCCGCCGACTCCGTCACGTGCTTCGACCAGCAACGTGGGGATTCCTGCCTTGGCGAGGTACGCAGCACAGATGAGGCCGTTGTGCCCCGCGCCGACGACGATCGCGCCGTAGTCCATCGGGCATCGTACGATGCTGACGATGGCGTCCCGAACACGACATCTCGCTGATCTTCGAGCTCCCGAGGTGGCGCAGCGCGTCAGTGCCGACTCGGTGCTCGTGCAGCCGCTCGGAGCCATCGAGCAGCACGGGCCTCATCTTCCGTTCTCCACCGACCTCGTCGTGGCGCAGGAAGTTGCCGAGGCCGTGGTCACGGAACGGGGCGATGAGCTGGACCTGTGGCTGCTTCCGCCCCTCGCGTACACGAAGTCGAACGAGCACGCGTGGTCGGCGGGCACCGTGTGGCTCTCCGCGACGACGCTGCTCGCGGTGCTCGACGACATCGGTCGGTCGCTCGCGACGTTGCCGGCGAAGCGGCTCGTCTTCCTGAACGGTCACGGCGGCAACTCGTCGTTGCTGAACGTGGCCTGTCGCGAGCTGCGTCTCAAGTACGGCCTCATGACGTTCCTCGCCCACCCGTTCGTCCCACCCGACCAAGGCGGCAAGAAGGAGACCGATCCGGCCGACGAGCGCGGCATGGGGGTCCACGCCGGCATCGACGAGACGTCGCTCATCCTGCATCTGCGCCCCGACCTCGTCGACATGGACGCGGCGGTCCGCAACGTGCCGGAAGATCTCGCGGCGAACCGCTTCGTCCGCTTCGGCGGTCAGGTGAGCTTCGGGTGGTTGTCGAACGACTTCGGGCCGAGCGGACACATCGGCGACCCCACTGGGGCGACGGCGGAGCGAGGGAAGGCGTTGTTCGAGGCGGCGGTCGCGGCGGTCGGCGCCTCCCTCGTCGAGGTGAGCGCGTTCACGCTGCCTCGCCCCTGATGCAGCCGACCCACCCCGATCTGCGCATCGACGGGCCTCGGCTTCTTCGTCGCATCGCCGCCTTGGCCGAGATCGGTCCGATCGAAGGCGGCGGCAACAACCGGCTTGCGCTGACCGATGCGGACAAGGACGGTCGGGACCTCGTGGTCGCGTGGATGCGCGACCTGGGTCTCGACGTGGGCATCGACGAGATCGGCAACGTCGTCGGCACCCGCACGGGGCGCGAGCCCGGCCCGCCCGTCATGACGGGCTCGCACATAGACACCGTGCGGACCGGTGGCCGCTACGACGGCAACCTCGGCGTGCTGGCCGGTCTCGAAGTGATCGAAGTGCTCGAAGCCGCGGCCGTCACGACCCGGCGTCCGCTCGCCGTCGCGTTCTTCACGAACGAGGAGGGCTCGCGCTTCCAACCCGACATGATGGGTTCGCTCACCTACGTCGGCGGCCTTCCGCTCGAGGAGGCGCTCGACATCTCGTCGATCGACGGGCCAACAGTCGGCAGCGAGCTGGTGCGCATCGGCTACGCAGGAGCGCTGCCGTGCCCAGGACCGGCGCCCGCGGCGTTCATCGAGCTGCACATCGAACAAGGGCCCGTGCTGGAAGCGCGCGGCGTGACGATTGCCGCGGTCGAGGGAGTGCAGGGGATCTCGTGGCAGGAGCTCACGATCGTCGGCCAGTCGAACCACGCGGGCACGACGCCGATGTCGATGCGGCGCGACGCGGGGTTCGCGGCAGCCGAAGTCGTCTCGTACCTCCGGCGGCTCACGGCCGAGATGGGCGAGCACCAGGTCGCGACGGTCGGGCGTCTCGATCTCCATCCTGATCTCGTGAACGTGATCCCCGGCCGAGCGGTGCTGACCGTCGATCTGCGCAACACCGACGAGTCGCTCCTCGCGTGGGCCGAGGCCGCCCTTGCCGACTTCTGCGCCGACCTCGAGCGGCGCGAGGGAGTGACGATCACGAGCCGGTCGCTCGCTCGCTTCGAACCGGTGACGTTCGATCCCGAGACCGTCCTGCTCGTCGAGCAGACCGCGAAGCGGCTGGGCTACTCCGTCTGCCGCCTGCCCTCAGGGGCCGGCCATGACGCGCAGATGCTGGCACGCGTGTGCCCGGTGGCCATGGTCTTCACGCCGAGCCATGCCGGCATCAGCCACAACCCGGCCGAGCACACCGATCCGGAGGACCTCGAGGCCGGAGCGAACGTGCTGCTGCAGGTCCTGCTCGAGCTGGCCGAAGCCGAGATCGTCGAAGGAGCCCACGCGTGACTCGTGCCCTCACCGTCGCCGCCGCCCAGATGGGTCCCGTGCAACGAGACGACACCCGTGCCGATGTCGTCGACCGCATGCTGACGCTCATGCACGACGCGCACAGGATGGGCGCCGAGCTCGTCGTCTACCCCGAGCTCGCACTCACGACCTTCTTCCCGCGCTGGTACTTCGAGGACGACCGCGAGCTGGACGCCTGGTTCGAGACCGAGATGCCCTCGGTCGACACGAAGCCGCTGTTCGACGAAGCGGCCCGCCTCGGTGTCGGCTTCTGCCTGGGCTTCGCCGAGCTGACCTCCGATGGCCATCGGTACAACACGCAGATCCTCGTCGCGCCGGATGGCCGCGAGATCGGCCGCTACCGGAAAGTGCACCTCCCGGGCCACGACCAGCACGAGCCCTGGCGCGCGTTCCAGCACCTCGAGAAGCGCTACTTCGAGATCGGCCCCGACGGGTTCCAGGTCTGGCGCGCGTTCGGGGGCGTCGTCGGGATGGCGATCTGCAACGACCGCCGATGGCCCGAGGCGTATCGCGTGCTCGGGTTGCAAGGAGTCGAGCTCGTGCTCATCGGGTACAACACGCCGGTCCACAACCCGCCGGCGCCGGAGCACGACCGGCTGAGCGACTTCCACAACCACCTCGTCATGCAGTCCGGCGCGTACCAGAACGGCACGTGGGTGGTCGGTGTAGCCAAGGCCGGTGACGAGGCGGGGGTTCCCATGATCGGCGGCTCCGCGATCATTGCCCCGAGCGGTGAGATCGCGGCACTGTGCACCACGTTGGGCGACGAGGTCGCGGTCGCCCGATGCGACCTGTCCCTCTGCGACAGCTACAAGCGCACGGTGTTCGACTTCGGCCGCCACCGCCAGATCGAGCACTACGGCCGCATCACCGCGCAGCGCGGCGCCGAACCGCCGCCTTCGTGACGGTCATTCCGACCCGGTTCGGGCGACGAGGCGGTCGAGCGCAGTCAGCTCGCCCTCCACGCTGACGTCGGTGGGCTTGACGCGCCGCCAGAGCAACAGCAGGAGGTCGGACGCCGAGCCCGACACGACGACATCGGCGACCAGCTCGCCGCGGGAGGTGCTGAGCTCGCCTCCCCGCACCTCGAGCCACCAACGGGACGGTCCGTCGTTCGCCCGCAGCGAGACCGAGTAGGGGCCCGGATCCATGGAGCGTGTGACGCCTAGCGGCAGGAAGATCTCGATGAGCTCGTCGATGCCGTCCGCTGCGAGGTCGGCGTCGATTGGTTCTCTCGGGCCCACGGCGCTGACGGCGTCCCACGTGTGCACGGCTGCCTCATGGGCGACTCGCCGCTGCACGAACGCGACGTCCTTCTGTGCTGACCAGGACCACACCTCCTCGCGAGGATCGGCGTGCTCGAGCAGGTCGGCCAGGCCCGTCGAAGTCGCGCGGAACCAGTCGAGCATCTCGAGGTCATCGGGTCGATCAGGCCCGACGACGTCTCGCCAATCGGTGAGGCGCCCTGCGACGATCTGGCTCCAGACGCTCTCGATCTCGCCGAGGTGCCAGACGAGGTCGCTCATCGCCCAGCCCGGACACGACGGCACCGTGAGATCGAGGCCGCGCGCTGCGGCGCGCGCGAGACGCTCGTTGTCGCGGCGCAGGGCCGTCGCGTAGCGCTGCGCATCCCACCTGATCGTCATGCCGCATCTTGGCTGGTCAGGTCCAAGGCTGTTCAACTCCACGGCGTTCAAGTCCACGGCCGCAGCATGACCTCGGAGGCTTCGATCACCGCGGGATGTGTCGCCGTCAGGTCCTCGAGACCGGCAACGGTGACGCCCGTCGTCGTCCAGACCCCGAGCGTCGTCCAGCGGGGATCGTGGTACGACCACCAGCGCACCCCGCCCCACGCTCCTTCCTCCCACACCCTCCTCGCCCATGTCTGGGTCACCGAGCGGTCGCGGGTGACGACCTCGCTCGGGCGCAGCCGCCGTCGCACGAGGGCGCGTGCGTCGTCGAGGTCGAGCAGCGCCTCCTCGTCGGGCACCTCGAGTGCGACGAGGCGACGTCGAGCACCCCGAGGATGGTCGAGCAGGAAGTCGCCCCAGCGGCTGAACGCAGCGAAGGTCTCCGCGACGGCGCCCGCAGGCTCGCCCGACGCATAGAGGACGGAGTAGAGGCCCTCGTTGTCGAGGCGGTGGCGACCCGACGGCGGCGGCACGTACAGCGGATGGAAGGGACGGCCTCGGCGGGCCTGGGGGTCGATCGGGGCGACTCGCCAGACGATCACACTGGCGCGTTGTCCTCGAAGGCGGCGATGGCATCGTCGACCGCAAGGGGACCACGCGTGACCACGACGTCGATGGGCCGGGTACCGGCGAGATGCGGGTTGGGGCTGGTGAGCCACACCTGGCTCTGCGCGGGCGTCATGACCTCAGCGAGGCGGGCCAGCACGTAGTCGAGCGCGAGCAGAGAGCGCATCGCCTCCGGCGAGGGATGGTCGGCTCCCGTGCGCCATCGACTCGGCGCCGACTTCGACACCTGTAGCAGGCGGGCGAGCTCGTTCTGACCGCCGAGGCGGGCAGCGGCGAGCGCCACGCGGTCGCCGACCGACGGCTCGCGGGGGCGACGAGCACCATCAACGGTCACGAGTTCATCCTATCCGCGCAACACCAACTGTTGCGCGGGTCAGCCCATCCACTGACCGCCGTTGATGTCGATCGTCGCCCCGTTGATGTACCGGGCTGCCGGCGAGCAGAGATGGACGATCGTCGCCGCGAGATCCGCAGGATCGCCCGGCCCCTCGCCTCCAGGGATCATCCCGAGGATGCGCTCCCTTCGATCCGCGTCGAGGGCAGTCCACATGGGCGTGTCGTGCGGTCCGGGCGCGACCGAGTTCACCGTGATCCCGTCGGCGGCGTGCTCACGAGCGAGGAAGCGGCCGAGGGTGATCAGGCCACCCTTGGAGGCCGCGTACGCCGGCCCCGAGAGGGCGCTGCCCCCGAACCGTCCGTTGACCGAGGCCACGAGCACGATGCGACCCGTCCGCAGACTCCGCATGTCGGGGATCGCCTCGCGGGCGCACAGGTATGCGGACGTGAGGTTGACCTCGAGGATGCGTCTCCACGTCGCCGGGTCTTCCTCGGTGACCGTGCCTTGCCCCGTGATGCCCGCGGCATGCACCAGCACCTCGACGGGCCCCTGCCGTGTGCGGACCTCCGCGAAGGCGGATGCGACGGAGGCTTCGTCGGCGACGTCGCAGGCGACCATGCCGTCGGCGGCGCGGAGATCCAGGCCGAGCACCGCATCGCCAAGCCTGCCGAAGTGAGCGATGACGGCCGCGCCGATCGCTCCTGCGCCACCTGTCACCACGACGCTGCGCATCAGTGGGCGACCTTGGGCGTCGTCGGGTCGTCGGACCACTCGGACCACGAGCCGTCGTACACCTGCGGCTGCGGCCGACCGGCGAGCACGAAGCCGAGCGCAGTGCCGGTCGCGGCGACGCCGCCGCCGCAGTAGGCGATGACCGGGGCATCCGGATCGAGGTCGAGCGCATCGATGCGGGCGGCGGCCTCCTCGGGCTGCATCCACCGCTCGCCGTCGCCGAGGAAGCCCAGCCCAGTGAGCCGGCGGGCGCCGGGGATGTGGCCACTCGCGGAGTCGTAGGCCTTGTCCATACGGGCGTCGATGAGCGTGGTCGACCCCGAGTGCACTGCGGCGAGCACATCGTGCTTGGTCGCGTACCGATCGGCGCGCAACTCGGCCGTGAACGTGGCCGGCGAGACGACCGGGATCGCGGTCTCGATCGCGCGCCCCTCGGCCACCCAACGGGTGATGCCCCCATCGAGGACGGCGACGTCGTCGTGTCCGTACGCACGCAACGCCCACCAGACCCTCGCGGCCACGGGAACATGGTGGTCGTCGTAGGTGACCACGAACGTGTCGTCGCCGATGCCCGCGGCGCTCATCGCATCCGCGAATCGCGGTGGCGGAGCCAGCATGTGGGCGGGGCGATCGGGATCGGCGAGCTGCGTGTCCCACCGGAGATGCACTGCGCCGGGGATGTGCCCCTGTCGGTACTCGTCGTCTCCGCAGCGGTCGTCGAACGGTCGCAGGTACCAACGGCAGTCCACGACGCGCACTCGCTCGTCGCCGAGATGCTCTGCGAGCCATGTGGTCGACACCAATGGTCCTGAGGGCGGCAGACGAGCGCTCATCGGGCGACATGCTAGAGAGCATCGGTGGGCTTTCCGTGGGGTGTGTGGTTCGAGCCGGTGCAACCGGTCGCTCGCATCGTCGAGCTCGCCCAGCTCGCGGAGCGCCACGGCGCCTCGGTGTGCTTCCTCGCCGACGAGGGCACCGATCGAGATCTGTATGTCGCGCTCACCGCGGTGTTGCTCGGCACCGACCGCATGACGGTGGCTCCGGCGATCACCAACCCGTTCTCTCGCCATCCGGTGACGACCGCCGCTGCGATCGCGACGCTCGCCGAGCTCGCACCCGGACGGGTGTGGCACGGGCTCGGCGTGGGCGGCAGCCGCGTGCTCGCGCCGCTCGGGCTGATCCCTGACCGGCCGTTCTCCGCGCTGCGCGAGGCCTTCGAGGTCAACCGCTCGTTGCTCCAGGGCGGTGAGGTCGGTGCTGCCCGGCTGCCGTGGGCCAAGGAGGCGGTGCCGATCGCCATCGCGGGCCGGGGACCGCGGGTGCAGGCGCTCGCAGCGGCCGAGGCGGATTGGGTGATCCTGTCGGCCGAGCCGCCGGCGTCACTCCCGAAGGCCGCCGACCGTCTGCGGGCCGCCGGCGCCAAAGTCGCCTGGTCCGCGTACCTCGCGTACTCGCCCGACGAGCGGGCGCGGGTGCTCGGCCACTTCTCCTACATGGCCCTCGACGCACCACCCGAGATCCGACAGCGAGCCGGCCTCGACGACGCCGCGGTCGCGGCGATTCGCGGTGAGATGCTCGCGGGTCGGCTCGACGCTGCAGCAAGGTTGCTTCCCGACGCGCTGGTCGACGAGTACGCGGTCGCGGGCGATCCGGGTGCGTGCGCGTCGACGATCGCCTCGCTCGCCTCCAGCTTCGACCTGTTCATGCTGCCCATGAACGACGTGGACCACTGCGAGGAGCACATCGTCGCCAGCGCGGCGATTATCGGCGGCGTGACGTGACGGCGTTCGTCGGCCTCGGGCTCTCACTGTCGAACGAAGGCCCGTTGCCGGAGACGCTCGCGCTCGCGCAACGCGCCGATGCGCTCGGCTTCGACGAGGTGTCGCTGCCCGAGAGCCGCCAGCATCGAGCCGTCTTCAGCGCCGCTGCGGCGACGCTCGCGACCACCGATCGGGTCCGCGTGCGCATCGGCATCGCGAACCCCGTCACTCGTCACCCTTCGGTGCTCGCGATGGAGGCGGCAACGCTCGCGGAGATCGGCGGACCTCAGCGGCTCGCCCTCGGTGTCGGCGCCGCGGTGTGGACGATGCGAGCGCTCGGCTACGAGCCGCCCGGATGGCAGCCGTACACGCATGTCGTCGAGACCGTGCGGGCGCTGCGACGGTGGCTCGCAGGGGAGGAGCTGGGCTTTGTTCCCACGACGTTCGCCGCCGATCCGACCAACCGGCTCGACTTCACGCCGTCGGGCCCGATCCGCATCGACGTGGGCGCGGTGAACGGCCGGATGATGGAGGCCGCGGGAGAGCTCGCCGACGGGGTGCAGCTGGGCGCGCTCGTCAGCCCGGGGTACGTGCGGTGGTCACGTGAGCGGCTCGCTGCGGGCGCGGCCCGCGCGAGCCGGGACACCCGCGAGCTCCTCATCTCGTCCAACGTGCTCTGCAGCGTCGGCCCTGATCGCACCGAGGCGAGGGCCGCGGTCCGCGAAGTGCTCGCCTACTACCTGTGGCGCGTCGAGGGCGTCGTGGTCGAGACCTCCGGCGCCGACCCCGACGACGTCGCTGCGGTGAGGGACGCCGTCGCGGCGGATGGGCCGGCCGCCGGCGCGGCGCGGGTATCCGAGCACCTCGTCGACACGTTCGCCTGCGCAGGGACTGTTGACGACGTCGTTGCCGACCTCGGCGCCTTCGCTGAGGCGGGTCTCGACCTACCGCTCGCGTGGCACACGCTCGGCCCCGATCCGCACGCGGCGCTCGCGCTGCTCGCGGGGCCGGTGCGCACCGCCGTCGTCTCGCCCTGAGACGCGCCGGAGCCGGCACCCCCCCGAGTGCCGGCTCCGTGTTCTCACGTCGCCGTCCTCCGCTGTCGCTTCGGCCGGCTCCTGCTCGCTTTGCTCGACAATGGGTGCTCCGCGCACCCGGCGGCGCATTGCGCCGTCAGCGGTCGATCAGAACTTGATGTTCTTGTCCACGAACTGCAGGTCCATGATGTCCGCGGGGCTCACGCCTTCCTTCACCGTGACGTTCTGCTTGGCGAAGATCGGGAGCAGGTTGTCGATGACGCCTTGCACGCGAGCCTCGTCCATGCCGCCCGAGAACCCGTCCTCGTTGCCGACGAGCTCGAGCTTCACCTGCTGCTCGACCGAGAAGTCGGCGACGCCTTCGCTGTACACCCAGCCCGTGTCGTACTGCTTCACGAGGTCGACGATGAGCGTGTTGGTCGCCGCCGGGTCCTTCGCGTAGTCGACGTCAGCCTGCTGCATGATCGGGATCAGCTTCTTGAAGCAGTCCGCGAACTTCGTGATGTTCTCGGGCTTCGTCCCGATCGTCTGGGAGTAGATCTCCAGACCCGTGTCGTGGATCAGCTGGAACGCGACGGGCTTGCCCCACTCGGGCACCTCGTGCTCGTAGATGTAGGGCTCCGCCGATGCGAAGCCCTGCTGGGCGAGCTTGCCGTCCGCAGCGACGAACCGAGCGGGGGTGCCGTCGTAGCCACCCTCGATCTGGCTTTGCTGCACGATGCCCTTGCCGACCAAGTAGTCGGAGAAGACGCCGCCGTCGAAGACGAGGAGCGTCGTGTCCTTCGGCAGGTCCGCGATCGTCTTCGCGTCGGGATAGGTCGCCGGATCCCACATGATGATCTGCGGGTTCTTCTTGAGCGGAGCCATCAGCGACACCGTGGGCTTGTCCGCCGAGTTCTGCACCTGCTCGTCGGTGCTCACGTAGCCGAGCAAGATCGAGTCGTCCGTGTACATCTGCGCGGTCACCTGCTGGAAGCCGATGGCCGGGCCGCCGACGCGGATCTCGATCTTGACGCCGGTGTCGACGCCGCCGCTCGCGGTCAGCTCACCCGTCACGACCTTCTTGTCGGTGTCGACGCTCGGGTTCGCGCCGAGGAGCTTGTACAGCCCGCCGTGCTCCGCCTCGGGGTTCCAGTCGGTCTGCACGACGACGGTCGCGGGGCACACGCTGGCGAGCGATGTCGCGTCGCCTCCGGCTGCGCCTGTTGTCGCTGCGCCGCCGCCTGTGGTGGCCGCCCCACCTCCCGTCGTCGCCGCACCTCCCGTCGTCGCCGACGACGAGCCGCTGTCGTCCCCGCATGCTGCGAGGAACAGGAAGCCGGCGAGCGGAACCGCGAGCCAGGCTGCCTTGGTGGACTTGCGCATGTGCCCTCCTTGTTGGGTGCTGCTGTGGTGCTGAGATCAGCTCTGCTTGCGTGCGGTCTCGTGCCAGGCACCGACCACGCGGTTGCCGATGAAACCGAAGATCCAGAACACGACCAGGCCGAGCAGCGACGAGAGGATGATCGCCCCGAAGAGCTTCTCCGACTCGAGGCGCGAGCGGTAGTTGTCGATGAGCTTCCCGATGCCCGGCTGCCCTTGGCGGAAGAAGAAGTCGCCGACGATCGCACCGATCACGGCCAGGCCGGCAGAGATTCGGAAGCCGGCGAAGATCGCAGGCATGCCCGCCGGCAGCTGCAAGCGCCACAGGCGCGTGAATCGACTCGAGTCGTGCAACGTGAACAGGTCGTGCTGGCCTTGGTCAGCCGATAACAACCCGAAGAGCGTGTTGTTGATGATCGGGAAGATGGCGATGAGCACGCAGACGATGACACGGCTGCGGAAGTTGAAGTCGAACCAGAAGCCGATCAGCGGCACGAGCGCGAGGATCGGGATCGTCTGGAGCACCACGGCGTAGGGGAACAGCGAGCGCTCGATCCACTTCGCTTGGCTCATGATGATCGCGAAGAGCATGCCGAGGACGATGGCGATCGCGAGGCCGACCATCGCGACCTTCGTCGAGCTCCAGAGCCCCTGCAGCAGCTCGTCGCGGTTACGGCTGTTGAGGAACGCCACGTCGAGCACCCGGTGAGGGGGCGGCATGAGGAACCGGCGGTGGGGCTTCAGGAGGCGATAGGAGATGAAGTACCAGACGCCGATCACGATCCAGAACACGATGAACGGGCCGATGACTTCGATGAGGAACGACTTCCACGCCGACCGGCGCGGCGTCGGTGACTCGATGAGCGTGCGGCGGCTGTCGTCGTCCTCGACTGGCGCAGGTCGCACGATCTCGACCGATGTCACGAGTGTGCTCCTCTGACCGCGTGTGCGAGACCTGTCCGGTCAGCTCGGCGAATTCGGGCTCGAACCTGAGCTCGTGCGAGCGGGGGTAGGGGAACGGGCACGTCGAAGTCACCGATGAGGCGCCCGGGACGTCCCGACATCACGATCACGCGGGTCGAAAGGAAGACCGCCTCGTAGATCGAGTGCGTGATGAAAAGCGACGCGAAGCCCTCGGAGTGGAACAGCGCGAGCAGCTCGTCGTTCAGGCGCTCGCGGGTGATCTCGTCGAGAGCGCCGAAAGGCTCGTCGAACAGGAACACCTTGGGGTTGAGCGTCAGCGACCTCGCCAGCGAGGCCCGCATCTTCATGCCGCCGGACAGCTGCTTGGGGTACTTGTCCTCGAACCCCGTCAGGCCGACGAGGTCGATCGCCTCCTGGGCGAGCCGGCGCCGCTCGGCCTTGGTGACCCCGTGGAGCTGCGCGAGGAGCTCGACGTTGCGCACGACGGTTCGCCACTGCAGCAGCGTCGGGTCCTGGAAGACGTAGCCGAGGCTGTTGCGGTCGACTCGCACCGCGCCCGTCGATGCGTTCGTGAGGCCCGAGGCGATGCGCAGCAAGGTCGACTTCCCGCATCCCGATGGGCCGACGACGGTCACGAACTCTCTCGGCCGCACTTCGAAGCTCACGTTCGTGAGCGCGATCGTGCCGTCGGCGAAAGCCTTCGAGACGTTGTCGAAGGTGAGGGCGGCATCGACGCTGGGACGCGCCCGCTCCCCCTCAGGAGCCAGGGTCTCCACGCCGGGCACCCTAGGGATGGCCGATGTAGGAACGGCGTCAGTCATGTGAACGCTCTGTGTCGTCATGGACGGTGCCCGGATACACCGTGCTCGAATGGGTCTCGGCGACCAGCCGTCCCCGGTGGTACACGAGGCGGTCGGCCGGTGCGTGAGCGAGCGCTTGGCGCAACGTCGTGGCCTGCACCGCGAGGAGCTCCGCGGGCGAGCCCGCAACGAGATCGACGGGTTCGAGGCCCATCGCCGCCCGTGCTCCCTTCGTGACCGCGTCGTACGCCTCGTGCGGGAGGAGGTGGCCGGCCATGACGAGCAGCGCCGCGGTCTCGAGCGGGTCTGACCGGCCCATGGTGTTGAACGGGTCTTGCACGTTGTCGGCGCCACCCGCAAGGGTCACGCCCGCGTCGAGCAGCGGACGCAGCGCGGTCAGCCCGCGTGGCATCGCCGTCGCGTGGCCGTGGCCCTGCAGGAACAGATTGGTCTGGGGCAACGTGACGACGGCGATGCCCGCTTCGGCGACCTCGGCCGCGACGGCCTTTTGCACGTATTCCTCCTGCATCCCGAGGCTCACGCAGTGGCTCGCGGTCGCTCCGTGGGGAAAGCCGGTGCTCGACACGAGTCGGGCGAAGTCCCGCAGGCCGAGCACCTCGGGGCTCAGCGTCTCGTCGGTGTGGAGGTCGATCGGACGGCCGGCCTCGGCCGCCGCTTCCAGGCACGCCTCGAGGCAGCCGAGCTGGTCGGCGTCGAGGTGCGGGCACCCGCCGGTGATGTCGACGCCCATCGCGAGTGCGTCGCGCAGCAGGGCGCGGTGATCCGCGCCGGCCGGACCGGCGGTGGGCAGCGCGATCAGCGCGACGACTTGGATGTCGACGAGGTCGCGCAGCTCCTCGCGGACCTGTACGAGCGCCTCCATGCTGCGAAGCCCGATCACGCTGCTCAGGTCGCCGTGGGATCGGATCGCGGTGTAGCCGTTTGCGACGCCGGCGAGCGCAGCGCGGCGCGCTCGGTCGACGATGTCGGGCTTGGTCAGGGTCGGCCATGTGGCGTGCCACGCCTCGATGGCCCCGAGCAGATCCCCCGTGCGGTTCACCACCCGGTCCGCGGTGAGCGCCTTGTCGAGGTGCGCGTGAGGCTCGGCGGGCGCGGGCAACAGCAGGTAGCCCGCGAGGTCTTTGACCTCGTCGTCGGGAAGCCGGTCGAGCGAACCGACGGCGGCGATCCGGTCGCCCTCCAGGCGTACGTCGACCTGCGTGCCGTCCGCAGCGGTTGCACCGATCAAGAGGATGCTCACTGCGCCGCGACCGTAGCGCCGCTAGAAGCCGGAGCAGAGACCCGATCGCGCTCTCGGGTCGGAGGCGCCGAGGTGGCGACCGTCGCTCGTGACGATGAGGTGGGCGTGGCCGAAACCGTGGTCGAACGACTCCGTCGACATGACGTCATGGCCCCGCGAGCGGAGCCCGTCCGCCCAAGTCGAGGGAGCCTGGCCCTCGACGGCGACCGCGGTGCCCGCAGGATCCGTCCAGATCGCAAAGCCCGTGGTCTGCTCCTTGGCGATCAGGCGGAACCGACCCGAGGCGATCGCGCGGGCGGGCGACTCGCCGAGTGCAAGCGCACGGGCCAGCACCTGCAACAGGATCTGGGGCTGCGAGTCGCCTCCCATCGTCGCGGTCACCGCGGCGAGGCGTCCGTCGGGATGGGTGACGAGCGCCGGTGAGAGCGTGTGCGGAGGCTGGCGACCGGGCGCGTACTCCGCGGGATGCCCTTCCTCCACGGAGAAGCCGATGCCGCGGTTGTGGAGGTTGATGCCCGTCGACGGCTCGAACAGGTGGCTGCCGAAGCCCGACGCGTTCGACTGGATGAGCGACACGCCCACTCCGTCGCCGTCGATGACGCACAGTGCCGTCGTGTCGCCGGTCTGTGCGGGCGCGCGGAGTGTCGAGGCGTGAGCGCGATCGATGGCGGCGCGTCGCGGCTCGAGGCGCGAGGTGGCGACGAGCGCCGAACCGTCGGCGCGATCGTGCAACACCTCGGGCCGGTCGTGGCCCGCCTGCTTCGACGCCTCGATGAGCAGATGGGCCCAGAGCGGATCGTCGGGATCGCCGGGCAACGGCAGCCCGTCCGCGATCCAGGCGCTCGCCAGGAGCACGTAGCCCTGCGAGCTCGGCGGGATGCTCCACAGGACGTGGCCGAACGCCTCGGCGCTGGATCGGATCGACCCAGCGCGTGCCCGGCGTCTCGAGGTCTGATGGCGCGTACTCGCCGGCGCCGAGCGCGAGGAGGCCTTCCCCGAACTCGGCCTCGTAGAACCCGTTCCGCGCCCGCGGCGACGATCGCTTCGAGGGCGCGGGCGACGCCCGGACGACGAATGAGCTCGCCGATCCGGCGGATGCCCGTCGCGCCGCGGAGGTCTTGCGCTCCCGGTACGTCCGGAAGCGTCGCGACCGACGCGGCGAGCATCGCCGACGCGGGGAAGCCGTCGTGGGCGTAGCCGATGGCGGGTGCGAGGACACGATCGAGCGGGAGCCGGCCGAACCGCTCGTGGAGCGCGATCCATCCGTCGACGCAGCCGGGCACGGTGACCGATCGGATGTCGTTGCGGAACGGCATCTCGACTCGTCCCTCGGTTCGCACGGTCGTCGCGTCGGCACCTGCACCGGCGCGTCCGGCGGCGTTGAGCGTCGCGGGCGCGTCGCCGTCCTGGGACACCAGAGCGAAGAGGTCGCCGCCCATGCCGCAGAGGTTCGGCATCGTCACCGCGAGGACGGCGTTCGCCGTGATCGCGGCGTCGACTGCGCCTCCGCCGTCGCGGCAGCGCGCCGAGCCCCGCCTCGGTTGCGAGGTGATCGATGGTCGAGACCATCGCGGTCGGGGCGAATCGGGTTGCGAACGGAACGAGCGGCTCTGCCACCGGACGGCACGCTAGGGGGAACCGCGGAGGCGCGGGACACAATGGGTTCATGGCCCACTTCGATTCCGTGAACCCGGCCCGGCCGTCCGAGGTGCTGGGCACGTCATCTCGGCCACCGACGAAGACGTCGACCGCGCCGTCGCCGCCGCGAGTGAGGCACAGCGTGAGTGGGCCGCGCCGTCCGATCCCTGCCCGCGCCGATCTGATCGCCCGAGCCGCGGAGGTGATCGCCGAGCGCAAGGGCGAGCTCGCCGCGCTCGGTGGCCCGAGAGGCCGGCAAGGTCCTCGTCGAGGCCGGCGGCGACGTGCAGGAGGCCATCGACATGGGCCGGTTCGTCGCCGGTCAGGGCCGCGGGGCGCTGGGTGGCGTCGTGCCGTCCGAGCTCGTCGACAAGATGGCCTGGACGACGCGGCAGCCGATCGGCGTCGTCGGGATGATCACTCCGTGGAACTTCCCGGTCGCCATCCCGTCGTGGAAGTGCTTTCCCGCGTTGCTCGCTGGCAACGGGATCGTGCTCAAGCCGTCCGAGCACGCGCCGACTGTGTGCCGACGCGTTCGTCGATGCGCTGGTGAGCGCAGGCATCCCCGCGGCGCTTCTGCAGGTCGTGCACGGCGCGGGCGAGCCGGGCGCTGCGCTCGCGGTGCACCCCGGCGTCGGCGCGCTCTCGTTCACGGGCTCGGTGCCGACCGGTCGCATGGTCGCCGCGCGCGGCGATGGAGACCGGCCCTCGCGTCGTGTCCCTCGAGCTCGGCGGCAAGAACGCGATGGTCGTGCTCGCGGACGCAGACATCGACCTCGTGATCGATGGTGCGCTCTTCGGTGCCTTCGGCACGTCGGGACAGAGGTGCACCTCGACGTCGCGCCTCGTCGTCCATCGGTCCGTGGCGGGCGATGTCGTCGAGGGAATCGTGAAGCGGGCCGAGGCGCTCGTGCTCGGCGACCCGATCGCTCCGACGACTGACGTCGGCCCGGTCATCGATCGGCGGTCCGCTGAGCGGATCCTGTCGATGGTCGAGGCCGCGATCACCGAGGGGGCGACGCTCGTGACCGGAGGTCGTCTGGTCGAGGTCGAGGGATGTGACGGCGGGGCGTTCGTCGCGCCCACCGTGCTCACCGGAGTTCGGCCGGATCACGCGATCGCTCGGCAGGAGGTCTTCGGTCCGGTGCTGTCCGTCATCGAGGTCTCAGACCGAGACGAGGCGGTCGACATCGTCAACGCATCGGAGTACGGCCTCTCCGCTGCCGTCTACACACGAGACATCAACGCCGCCCTGCAGCTCGTCGATCGCATCGACACGGGCATCGTGTACGTGAATGCACCGACGATCGGAGCCGAGATCCCGCTGCCCTTCGGTGGCACCAAGCACACGGGAAACGGCTTTCGCGAGGCCGGCACGCGGGGCATCGAGCAGTTCAGCCAGGTCAAGACGGTCTACGTCGACTACTCCGGACGCCTGCAGAAGGCGCAGATCGACACCCACTCCGAGCCTTGACTACGGCGGCTCCCCGCCGGGAACAATCGGGACATGACGAGCTTCAACGCATACGTGATGTTCGACGGCACCTGCCGCGACGCCTTACGCCGCGGCGCAGCAGCTGGCCAGTGATCCGCGGTGCCCCGGAGGTCCGGCGGGAGGTGGTGCGGATCGCGTGGATCTCGTCCAGGAGCGCTTCGTTGGCGATCGCCAGGGGCGACGGTGCCCGCCGGGCCCACGCGTAGTAGCCCGACCGAGACACGCCCGCGAGCTCACACGGCCGCTTCACCTGATAGGTGGCCCGATGATCGTCGACGAAGCGGAAGCGGCTCACCGCATCGTCTCCCGGGCGAAATACGCGGCGGCCTTGCAGGATCTCACGGTCGGTCCGAAGTTCCGCGTTTTCCTTGCGCACCGTTTGAGCTCGTCGCGCTCAGACTGCGACAGTGCCTCGGGATGAGAGGCGCGGACCTGCTCGTCGCGGTCGGCGAGCAGCCATCCCGACAAGGTGTGCTGTTGATGCCCAAGCTCCGAGCACCTCGGCCTGGGACCGGCCGGCCTCGCGGAGCGCACCAATGCGACCGCCTCAGCCCGAAACTCGGGCGGATACTTCGAAGAACGCCCCAACGTGGGCTCCTTCCTCTGGCCTCACACCAGAATCAGGTGTCCACCGAACCGGGTCAAGGTCAGCCAGGGTGATCAGGGCCAGACCGACCACGAATTGTCAGGATTGGGGCGGCGAGTCGAGCTGCTCCTGGGCGTAGCGAAGCCGCCGAAGCTCCGACGGCTTCAGCTCGACGGTGCGCAACTCGCTCACCAGCTCGCCATACGTGTCGACCACACGACCCCAATCCTTGCGGTGCCAGGCCTCGTGCGCGGCGGAACGCAACCGCGCCGCCCGCCATCCCTCCCGCGTTGCCTGCGAGCGACGCGTGTTCTAAACACTTAGGCGCTCGAAGGTCCTCGCGTCACCTTGCAGAGCAGCTGGCGCGAAACGCTCCGTCCACTCGGCGAGCTGTGCGACGAAACGACCGAGTGGCTCGCTCTCCGTGGTCGCGAAACTGCGGTAGCCCACCGCCGTCGGATCGTGGTCAAGCGCAATCACATCACCAAGCGGAAATCTTTGCTCGACGCGCTCACCGTCAAGATCGATCCGTCGGCCAATCTCTACACCGAGCTCGTAGGAGCCGCGGCCATGGAACACGTTGACAAACGCGCACTCGGACTCGTAACGCACGAACGTTGGCTGTTCATCAACGAGCCGGAAACCAAGCGCGCTAACCAAGAACGCGAAGCTCGCCTTGACGGACTCCGCAAACCCAAGGCGCCACCGATCCGGACCCGGCGCCGTAGCGGGCATACGACCTTCCCGACTCACGGCGGGCTCCACAACATCGTCTTGGGGTCGAAGGTCCAGCCGTGAGCCTCGAGCAGAGAGCGCTCCGCTCGAAGGAAGCCAGTGTTGTTCACGAGTTCACCAGTGATCGGATCAACTGTTGCGTCCCGGATCGCGTGGCCCAGCCCCATCTCATACCGCAACGAACCGGCATTCTGCGACCAGTTCGTTGCCGGCGAAGGCTGTTTCGGCAGCTGATCCAACAACGTGCGTTCGCCCGGGTTCAGCGTGCCATCCGCCTGGAGATCAGGTACCTTGCCGATCACAAGCCTCCCGGTCGGTTCGCCAACCGCGACCCCACCTTCCGTGGCGTTGACGGCTACGACGCCGGGGAGCGCACCGGCGGCGAGTTCGGCGCTAAGACCGAAGCTGGCGACGGTGAGGCTGAGGAAGGCTGTGTCAATCAGCGCCTCGGTCAGTAGGGGGTGCTGCTCGCCGAGCGAACGACATTTGGAGTTGAGGGGCGTCAGGCACACACCTCCGTTGGTAGCGACCCACACGCCGCAGCCCCCGTCGGGCCCCCACACGACGGGTTTGCCGTCGGGGGTAACGGGTGGGCGACACGGTGCTCCGGCGGAGAGGCCTACGGGAGGGAGGTAGCAGGTGTGGCTGTGGGCGTTGTATTGGATGCCGCCAGCTCGCCCACACGCGGTCTCGTTGAGATCGCGGTCGCTGGGGAACAGCCCGAGTGGGTCGGTGTTGGCGACCGGGTCGTTGAGTGCGTATTGGTAGGGGTTGGCGATGGCGGGTTGGCCGGCTTGGCCGGTGATGCGGTCTCGGCTCGTGAATTCGGGGTTGGCGGGGTTGTAGTCGCGGTTGCGGAGGTGGATGAGGGTGTCGATGGTGAGTTCGCCGCGGTAGCCGAGTTGCGGGTCGGTGGTGGCGGCGCCTTTGGGGACCCCCCAGATGTCGTAGCTGGCGCCGCGGGCGAGAGTGGATGTGGCGGTGGTGGACAGGATGGAGCCGCGGACGTCAAGAGCGAGGGCGATGTTGTCGAGGTTCTTGCTCATCGTGGCCCACCGCCCATCGGTTCCGATGAGGTTGGTGGCGGTGGTGTCGTCGGTGAGGTCGACGAGTTGGGGCACGGCGATGGTGGGGTCCCAATCGAGGCTGGTGGTGTCGGTCGTGGCGCCGGTGGTGTTGGCGATGGCGGTGAGTCGGCTGTCGGGGTCGTAGGCGCGGGTTTGGGTGGTGGTGCCGACGGTGAGGGTGGCGAGCCGTCCGGCGGGGTCGTAGGTGTAGGTGGTCGTGTTCGTACCGGTGGTGGAGGTGAGCCGGCGGCCGGCCGTGTCGTAGGTGAGCGTCGTGGTGCCTGCGGTGAGGAGCTGGCTGGCGGTGTCGTAGCCGTAGGTGGTGGTTTTGGTGCCGACCTTCTCGGTGGCGTGCCGGCCGAGCACGTCGTAGGTGTAGGTGGTCGCGGCGCCCGATGATGGGGTGATGGTTTTGAGCTGGCTGGCGTTGTCGTAGCCGTAGACGGTCGACGCGGTGCCGGTCGTTTCGTTCGCGACTCGGCCCGTGCTGTCGTAGGCGAGGGTGGTGGTGAAGTTCTGGCCGGTGACGGCTTGGGTGAGCCCGGTGAGTCTCCCGGCCGTGTACGCCCACGCTGCGGCGACGTGCCGGCGGGGAGCGTCTCGCCGGTCAGATTGCTGTTCGTGTCGTAGCCGTAAGCGACCACGGTTGACGCCGGACCGGTGAGCGGGGCTTGGCGGGCGAGGTCGATAGACGCAGAAGATGCGCCGGAGGTGCGGGCGTACTTGAGGCGGGTGTCGCCGGCCTGGATGACACCGCTGTCGGTCACGTTGACAGCCCAGGTGGAAGGTTCGGCTGTGCCGTCGTTCCACGTGCGCACGCGCAGCGTGGTGCCTTGGAGCTGGAACCGCACCCACCTTGCGCCTGTCCCGACGGGCACGGTGAACGTGCCGAGCGTGGTGTTGGTCGACCCGACCTTGCGGATCAGCGTGCCGGTCGGCGAGTTGGAGTTGATCTCGATCCGGTAGTTCGACGTGCCCGCATTCCGAGCGGTCGCGGACAGCACCCCCACCGCGCCGGCGGAGGAGAACTGGTAGCCGAACAGCAGGTCTTCGTCGGTGAGGTCCGCGGCCTTGGAGACGACGGTGGCTTGGCTGTTGGCCTGATCGGTCACGGCGAGGCCGAGTTTGCTGCCGGCGATGGTGGCGGTGCCGCCGTTGGTCTTGGAGATGGTCCAGTGCTTGTTGTTCGGGATCGCACCGTCGGGGCCGACATCGAAGCCGTCGGCGAGGATGTCGAGCGCGGTGATCGACGCGAGCCTGCCGGCGGTGTCGTAGGTGTAGCCGTAGCGGGTGCCGTCCGGATCGGTCCGCGACGTCTGGCGGCCCGCGGCGTCGTAGGTCCAGGCGAGGCGATGATGGTCGGGCCGCACCATCGACTCGAGCGTCGAATCAGGACCGTACGTGTAGGTCGTCGTGCCGGAGGCGTCTGTCGCGGTGATCCGGTTGCCGTCAGCGTCGTAGGTGAACGTCGATGTGCCGCCGCCTGCGTAGGCGATCGAGGTCAGTTGCCCCGCGAGGTCGTAGGTGTTTGTGGTGACGCGGCCGGTCGGGTCGGTGATGGTGGCTTGCCGGCCGGTCGGGTCGTAGGTGTAGCTGGTGGTGCGCAGGAGGGGGTCTTTGGTCGAGGTGACTTGGTTCGCCGGGTCGTAGATCCACTGGTCGACCCCGCTCGCGGCGTTGGTGCGCGACGTGCGGTTGTCGCGGCCGTCGTAGCCGAAGCTGGTGGTGTTGCCGACTGCGTCAACGACCGACGCGAGGGTGCCGGCCGGGTTGTAGGTATAGGTGACCGTGCCCGCCCCCGCGGCGTGCTCGGTGGGAGCTCGCCTCGCAACGTCCACGTCTTGGTTGACGTGACTCCGGCGGGGTCGGTGACCGATACGACTCGGCCTACCGGGTCGTATCCCGTCGTGGTGGTGAGCCCGCCCGGTGTCGTGACCGTGGTCTGGCGGCCGTCGACGTCGTACCCATAGGTCGTGGTGAGCCCGCCGACGGTCGTGGACGCGAGACGGCCAACCGTGTCGTACGCGGAGGTGGTGGTGAGCCCGTCGGGCGTGAGGACCTGAGAGACGCGGCCGCCGGGCGTGTAGAAGGTGGTCGTGTCACCCCCGCGGGGATTGGTCGTCTTGAACGGCCGATCGAGACTGTCGTACGCGTGCTGGTCGTGTGCCCGCCGGGAGTGGTGGTCGACGCGACCCTCCCGAACGTGTCATACGCGGTGGTGGTCGTGCGGTTGAGCGGGTCGGTCACCGACGTCACCCGCCCGAACCCGTCGTACACGGTGGTGGTGGTGCCGCCGTCGGGGGTGCTGACGGTGGTCTGGTTCCCGTCGGCGTCGTAGCCGTAGCTCGTCGTGCGGCCGACCTGATCGGTTGTCGACACCAACCGACCCAAGATCCCGTAGGTGTTCGTGAGCGTGCCGCCGCCCGGCTCGTGCGTGACGGTCAGCTGGCCGAGCCCGTCGTAGTCATAGGTGGTGACCGCGCCACCGGGCTTGGTGGTCGACGCGAGCCGGCCCGCAGTGTCATAAGTGTTCGTGGTGACCGCGGACGCCGGGTCGGTCGTCGTGAGCACTCGGCCGGCGTTGTCATAGGAGTACGCGGTGACGCCGCCGTCGGGCGCGGTCGCCGCAGTTACCTGTCCTGCGGCGTCATAGGCCGTGATGGTCTCGTAGCCGAGCGGGGTGCGCATTTTGGTACGACGGCCCGCGCTGTCGTAGTCGTATGTCGTGATGTGGCTGGTTTCGTCGGTCACTGTCGTGAGCCGACGGTTCGAGTCGTAGCCGAAGGTGCTGTCGACACCGTCGGGGTCGGTGACGTGCGTGACGAGACCGCCAGACACCGTCTGGGTCGTGACGCCTCCGGCGGCGTCGGTGATCGTGGTTGGGATTCGGTCGGTGCCGGTGTAGGTGTAGGTGGTCGTGCCCCCCGATGGAGCGTTGACGGTGAGCACCCGCGACGACCCGTCGTAGGTGTAGGTCGTCGTGCCGATACCGGGCTGGATCGAGGTGAGCAGGTTGCCGAGCTCGTCGAACGTCTGGGATGTCGCGCCGCCGAGCCGGCCGACTGCGGAGGTGAGGTTGCCCTTGTCGTCATAGCCGCGGGTCGCGGTGTGCCCGGCCGGGTCGGTGATGTCGTTGACGCGGCCCTGGTCGTCCATGCCGTAGGTCAGCGAAGTGTCGGTGACCGAGTCATGCGCCGACGTCTCCTGGGCCTGGTCGTCGTAGGTGAGGGTGGTCGTGCCTCCCGACGGGGTCGTCTGCGTCGCGACGCGGCCTTGATCGTCATAGGTCAGCGACAGTGTCGTGATCCCGGTCGCGTCGACCATCGCGGTGATCAGCCCTGTCGAGTCCACCGTGTAGTGCGACGTCTTCGCGTTCGGGTCGGTCACCGACACCAGGTCGGCCTGCCCGTCGAACGTGACCGGGCTGTAGGCGTAGGTGACGGTGCGGCCGTCGCCGGTCGCCACCTGTGTCAACCGGGGCCGGTTGTACGAGTCGGTGGTGTAGGTGAACGTGAGCGACGCACCCGTCGATGACACTGCCGTCGTCGGGTCACCGTTTGTGTTTCGGGTGATGGTGACGGTCTGGCCCGAGGCGTCGGCCATCGACGCGAGCCGGCCCGCCGTGTCGAACGTCCACCTTGTCCCGTCGGTGAAGTCGACCCGGTACGCGCCGCCACCGAGATCGGTCAACGACGCCGGCAGCTCCGCGGGGCGGTCGAAGCCGCCACCGTCAGGCGTGAACCGGGCCCGACGGCCGTCGGGCATCGTGACCTCGACCTCGCCCGACGACAGGAGCTTCGCGGTCTGCGTGAACCCGGGCATCCACCCCCGACCGAGCGAGGACACCGTCGTGTCGGCCGAGTTGTACACGCGAGTCCAATCCAACCCGAACGTCCCCGACGGGCTCGACAAGTCGACCTGGGCGTCGGTGAGCGAACCGATCGCAGTGTTCACCGGGTCGCCGACCTGCGCAATGCTGCCCAGCAGCCCGAGCTTGTCGAACACCCGGAACAGGTACGGCGTGTGCGCCAGCCAACGATTCAAGATGTCGCCGCCGGTGAGGGCGTGGTCGTAGATCGCGACTTCGTCGATACCGCCGGCGACACCCTGGGCGACGGTGATGTTCGGCGAGCTGCCACACGAGCTGTGTCGTAGAAGATCGGATCGTTCGGGCGCGACTCGGTCGCGTCGAGGTGACCGTCGACATACAGCTTGATCTGGCCGCCCCCGTCGGCGCCCGCAACGAGCGCGAGGTGATGCCACCGGCGGTCGTTGATCGGTGTGGAAGCGACGAGCGCAGTGCTACCGCTGATGTCCGCGACCGGGTAGCCGTTCGACAGGTCGAAGCTGTAACCGCCAGAGCCTGAACGAAGCAGCGACCCAAATAGACCGGTCGTGTGCACCCACATCTCGATCGTGATCGTCGGGGTGAGGTAGCGGCCTAGATCAGAGGTGGGCGGTGGGATGTGCACGAAGCTGCCAGCGGCACTGATTGCCGCCGAGGTCGAGGTGGCGCCCGTACCCGTCACGCCCGGCGCGCCCAACGTCCAAGTCCCGAACAGTGTCCCCGTCGCCGCGTGCCGTGCCCGGCCGAATCGACCACCGCCGTGCTCGGCGGCGAGTCGTCGAGCCGCCAGAACCCGACCGGGTCGTCGTTCAGGATGAGCTCTTGGTATGTCGTCGCAGCTGCCGGCCCCGCGGGCCCGGCAACGATCGGAGCAATCCCGAGCAGCGCGGCGACCACGAGCAAGATGACGGCACGACGGCCGACCGACTCCCACCAGATCCGCATGGCTGCCCCCCACTCCGCGTGCCTGCGAAACGATTAGTGACGCGGAGTAGAACACCATCCGCCCATGATCGTCAACGCCCAAATGTCCCGACGACACTCGCGTGCTTTGCGTGTGTCGGGATTGTTCGCACTGTGCGTTCTTCTCGGCTCGTGTGCCCGAGATTCCGACACGACGACAGTGGCTTCGACGTGCGGTGAACTCCCGTTCACGCCGCCGCCCTCGACGTCGTCATCGAGCCAGACGCCCGTCGCGATAGCGCCGATCGCGCGGGTCGCGGATGCGACCGATGCGGCCGTCGATCCTGGCACGGGCGACCTCTATGTCACCACCCGTGATGGCGTCATCTGGCGCAAGCATGACGACTCCCCGCCGATGAAATGGGTGGACCTGTCAGCGTCGATCACCGACACCGGCGATGAGCAAGGCCTGCTCGCGCTCGTGTCTCGCTCGACCACACACAGGTCTATGTGTCCTTCACCGCGACCGACGGCACCGTCGTTGTCGACGCGCTCGACACCGCCGACGGCATCCGCGTCGCGACACTGCTCGAGGTGTCGAAACGGTCGCCATTCCACAACGGCGGCGGACTGCTCGTCGAGCCCGGCCGGCGGGTGCTGGTCGGGATCGGCGACGACAACCCGCCCGACACCGTCAACGACGGGCGCGCACAAGACCCGGCGACCCCTTACGGCAAGATCGTCGAGCTCGACCCCGCGGACCCCTCACGGCCTGTCGAGGTCATCGCGATGGGGTTGCGGAACCCGTGGCGGTTCAGCGCCGACGCCGACGGGTCGCTGTGGATCGGCGATGTCGGCGAGCGGTGCGCCGAGGAGCTCAACCATCTCTCCGCCGACGCACCACGCCCGGTGAACTTCGGGTGGCCGCTACGCGAAGCCACCCTCGCGGACGAGGCTGATCATTCGAGCTCGGAACTGGTGGACCCGACGTTCGCGTATTCCCATGGGCCGCGATGCGCGATCGTCGCCGGCCCGATCTACCACGGCAGAGCGATCGCGGAACTCGACGGCCGCGTGCTGTTCGCTGACTACTGCACCGGCGAAGTGTTCGCGTTTCGACCCGCGGACGATGGGCGTGCTGCGCCTGCCGGTGTTCGCGGGGCAGGTCACTTCCTTCGCGACGGGCCTCGACGGTGAGGTGATGGTCGTGACCGACCAGGGGGTCGGACAGCTCGTTCCGGCGTGACCTTGACATCCGCCTCGGCGGGGAGTCTCCACAGCCACAGGCCGATCAGTCCGCCGAGACCGGCGACGGTGAGCAGCCGGCCCGCCCACTCCGCTCCTCCATGTTCGAACGACAACCTGACGTGACTGTCGGTGGGGACCACGACCATCAGGTTCGGTCCGGCCCGGTACGGACCATCGGCGCCTTCCGCGCGCCAGCCCGGGAACGACGACATCTTCACCAGCACCGGTACACCCGGCCGCGACACGGTGAACGACACCTCCGTCCCCGTCGACACCACATCGGACACTGCGACTACCGGCAACGAGGAAGACGAAGGCTTCTGCCATGCGGCCGGGCCGCTCGCCGCGGGCAGCCTCGATAGGTCGCCATGCAAGAACCAGTCCTGCGCGGCTGTACTCCAATTCCCGGTGACGACCGGCGACGTCGTCAACGGTGCCACAAGCGAGGCACCGTCGATTTCGAACAGACGCCAACGGATGCTGTGCTCTGTGAGCGTGGGGAGATCCGCGACACGACGAAGCGACGACTCGGCATCCGCGCGCGCCGCGATCTCATCGGACGACACGAGCAGATAGCGAACGCCGAGGAGACGGAGCTGGGCGATACCGCGGTCGAAGTCGGCGGGCGAACCGAGCTTCAGATTCGGGATGCGCTGCGCCGCCTCCGCCGAGATCAGCGACATGTTCTGGTAGATGAACGGGGTCGTCGCCGACGATTCCGCGTACAAGGTGTCGAGCACCTGCACTCGTCCGTCGCTGCGCACCGGGATCAGGTCCAACGCGCGCCACGAGCCATAGATCGTCAGCGCGTCGGTGTTCTCCGCGGCGAGGCGGCCCGGTGGGAGCGCGGCGATAGTGTCGAGGAGGCGGTCGAGCTCGGGCCACGCGGCCGTCGCCTCGAAGCCCGCGAACGAGCGCCGCGCCTCGATGCGGGGGATCACGCCCGCGTCGATCGTCCACACCGCCACGCCGACCACGACGGCGACTGCGATGCCAGTGGCGAGGCCCGATACCGGCGGAAGCAGCGGCCGCGCGAGCCGTGCGACGGCGACGACGCCGAGCGCGCCGAGCACGACCAAAGTTGCGTACCAGACACCCAGCAGCCTGGCGTTCCACAGGTGATGACCCGCAGGGAAGAACAGGTACGCCGCGGCAATCAGGACGCCAGTCGCCCCGATCATGAGCACGAGTCGATCGCGCCCGATCACCGCGGCCAACACCGCTGCCGCGGCGAAGAGCGAGAACCAGCGATAGTCGGCAGGGAAAAGCGCCGAGGTCGTCGCGGTCCACCGCTCAGGGCCTATGTCGGTGGCCCACCCCGACCGCATCAACGCGGGCACCTGCCACACGCCTGCCAGCGCCACGCCGATACCTGCCGCCGCGACAGCTCGAAATCCCGAGCGCCGCCACCAGCTCACGATCACGACGACGCTCCCGACGACGACCAGCAGCGAGGCCACCACATGTGAGGTCAGGGTCGCTGCGATCAACGCTGCTGCGAGCAGTCCCCGGCCATGGCCGCGTGCAACTCGCCCGAGCGCGCCCAGCGCGCACATCCCCAACGCCAGGGCGAGCTGATAGGAGAACTCGCCCAGGACCGCCGAGTGGATATCACCGCCGATCAGCACGATGGACGGCGTCGCAACCACGAGCACGACCATCGAGACCGCGGCCGTGGCTGACTGGACGCGGTCGCCGCCCCAACCCCACACCCACACCGCTGCACCGAGCGGCATCAGCAGAAGGCCCGATACTGCGATCAGCTTGAACGCGACGTCGTAACCGGTCACGTGCGCGAGAGAAGCGATCAGCAGCGCGGGTGTCGGAAAGTAGAACCAGCCGAGAGGCAGGCCGGCCGCCGTCCAGTCCGACCATGCCGACGGCCAGCCGTGGGCGAACGCATGCGCACTCAAGAACCGCGGCCACCACCAATGCCCGCCCAGATCGCCGCCCGTCGCCGTGGTCGAGCGGAACCACTCATTCGGCGCGAGCTGCGCGCCGATCAGAAGCGTTGCCCCCACCACCGCGACCACATCGACACGGCCGCCAAGCCAGCCCGCACATCGCGCCAAGCGGCTCAGGGGAGACACGGCCCCCTGCGCGCGTTGACGTTGCTGAACCCCCACCATCGAGCACGCTACGCCCGGCGATCGAGCCGCCACATCTCGCGCCTGATGCGCAGGGCGTCGAACGCCATCCGGCCTCCGTCACGCAAAGGGTGAACCCGACTCGGCACGACGTGGCGCCACTCGACCGGCACCTCCACGATCCGGGCGCCCAATCGTCGCGCCCGTGCGAGGACCTCGACATCGAAGGCGAAGCCCTCCGTGACCAGTGGCTCGAAGAGCGCTCGCGCGATCGAGCCGTCGAACACCTTGAGCCCGCACTGGGTGTCAGGCATCGAGGTCAACCCGAGCCCTCGCACCCAGAGGTTGAATGACTTGCCCGCGAGCTCACGGGCAAGCGATTGACGCTCCACGATCACACTCGCGGGTCGTGCGCGTGTCGCTATCACCACATCGGCCTCGCCGGTCTCGGCGATCGCGAAGCACCGCTCAATCTCTCCAACCGGTGTCGAAAGGTCCGCGTCGACGAACCCGACAGTCGAAGCGTCAGTAGCGAGCATGCCCGCGCGTAGTGCAGCACCCTTCCCGCGGTGCGTGCCGAGCTCGATCACTTCGGAGCGAAGACACGACGCTGCCAACGCGTCGCCGAGAAGCAGAATGGTCTGATCGGTGCTTCCGTCGTCCACGAACACGAGGCTCCACTTCGACGCATCGAGCTCCCTCGACAGCTCCCCGACACATCGGCCAACGCGCGGCGCTTCGTTGAACACTGGTACCACGAGCGCTCTAGCGGCCACGTCTCAGCGGGCCTCGCGCAGCACGTTCTTCAGCACCTTGCCCGTGCCACCGCGAGGGAGTGCGTCGACGAGGCGCACCTCCTTGGGTGCCTTGAAGTGCGCGAGCCGTTCGCGCACGAACGCGATGAGCTCATCGGGCGTCGCGTGCGCTCCGGGCCGGAGCGCGACGTACGCGCGCGGCACTTCGCCCCACCGTTCGTCGGGCACACCCACGACCGCGGCTTCGAGCACCGCGGGATGGTCCGCTAGCGCGTGTTCGACCTCGACCGAGCTGATGTTCTCGCCGCCGGAGATGATGAGGTCCTTCTTCCGGTCGACGATCGTGAGGAAGCCGTCGGGCGAGATCGTGGCCACGTCGCCGGTGTGGAGCCAGCCTCCGGCGAGCACCCGCTCGGTCTCTTCGGCGCTCTCCCAGTACCCCGCCATCACGTGGTTCGACCGCGATCTGATCTCGCCGGGGGTGACGCCGTCCCACGGCAGCTCGTGGTCGTCGTCGTCGAAGATGCGCAGGTCGACGCCGAGGATCGGCATGCCCGTCGTGCCGCGGCGCCGCGCGGTCTTCGGCTCGCCGGGCTTGTCGATCGCCTTGGTCATCTGCGGACCGCTCTCGGTCATGCCGTACCCGCAGATGCACTCGCACCCGAACCGTCGTTCGGCCTCAGCGAGCAGCGCCGGGGGTGTCGGGAGCACCGCCGACCGACAGCTGCGTGACGCTCGACAGGTCGCGGTGGTCGAAGGACGGATCGCTGAGGAGTGCGGTGAGCATCGCGGGCACGAGGTAGAGCCGGGTGACTCGCTCGGCTTCGACGAGCCTGAGCACCTCCGCGGCGTCGAAGCGGGGAAGCATGATGTGCACGCCGCCGAGACCCGTCACGTAGTGCGGTGTGCCCCATCCGTTCACGTGGAAGAGCGGGATGGTGTGCAGCACGATGTCGTTCCCGCTGATGTTCAGCGTCAGCGCAGAGTGGATCGCGTGGAGGTAGAGCCCGCGATGGGTGAGCATCGCTCCCTTCGGCTTTCCCGTCGACCCACTCGTGTAGAAGATCTCGGCGACCGCGCGCTCGTCGACCTCGGGTGGCTCGACCCATGACCTGGGCTGCGCGGCAAGACGTGCTTCGTACTTCTCGCCGAGCGTGACCTCACGCACGGCATGCTCGACCTCGGTGAGCGAGGGGTCACGCACCAACACCGACGCCCGGCTGTCGTCGAGCTGGCCGCGCAGCTCGGCCGCCGAGAGCCGGATGTTCAGAGGGAGCAGGACTGCCCCGGCGAGCAGCACGCCGTAGTAGGCCTCGAGGAGCTCGTGGCGATTGCCGCACAGCCACGCGACTCGGTCGCCCGGCTCCACACCGAAGTCGTGCTGCAGCATCTGCGCGAGGCGAGCCGCACGCTCCGCCATCTCGGCGTAGGTGAAGACGAGCGAGCGTTCGCCATGGGCATGCTGGATCACCCCTTGCCGATCCGGGAACAGGGTCCGGGCTCGCAGCAAGAAGTCGATCGGGGTGAGCGGAAGCTCCATCCCTCAGGACACCCACTCGCCGCGGCGCTCGAGCACCGCGCGCAGCACCGCCGGGCGGTCGGTCATGATCCCGTCGACGCCGAGGTCGAGCAGACGCTCCATCTCGAGGTCGTCGTCGATCGTCCAGACATGCACGGCGATGCCTCGCTTGTGAGCCGCGGCGAGCAGCTTCTCGTTCACGATCGTCACTGACCCTCGCGAAGGGGGCACCTGCGCGCAGGGCTGCGAGAACCGCCCCGCGGGCACCCCGTGCGAGGCGACCACGAGCCGGCGCACGGCCTTGGGGCCGAGCGCGGTGCAGAGCTCAGGCCCGAGGCCCTTGCGCAGGGACGCGACGCGCTTGTCCGAGAACGAGCCGATGCACACGCGGTCGACCGCGTCGTGCTTCGCGATCGCCTCGATGAGGGGTGCCACGGCGGCGTCGTGCTTCGGGTCGATGTTCACCCGCAGGTCGGGGAACGTCGCGAGCAGGTCGTCGAGCAGCAGGATCGGCTCCTTGCCGCCGACGAGCGCGTGGCGCACGACATCGAACGGGAGGGCTGCGATCTCACCCGAGTGATCGGTGACGCGATCGAGGACGTCGTCGTGGAAGGCGAGCAGCACGCCGTCGGAGGTTGCGTGCACGTCGGTCTCGACGTACCGGTAGCCGAGGCGCACGGCACCCTCGAACGCGGGCAGCGTGTTCTCGGGCCATTCGCCCGCGCCGCCCCGATGGGCGAACGGGATCGGGCCGGGATGATCGAGGAACGCGAACGCCACCCGCCGAAACTAACGCTGGTCAGGACCCCCAATCAGGACGGAGCGGCATGTGCGCGGCTCCGGCATCGGGCCGGACGGCAAGCACCTGGTGGATCTGGGCGTTGCCCTTCTCGAAGTTGAGCGCCGACGCCGCCATGTAGAGACGCCAGACCCGCGCCCGTCCGGGCCCCACGTGACGCACCGCTTCGTCCCAGTTCGCCTCGAGGTTCGCGACCCAGTGCCGCAACGTGAGCGCGTAGTGCTCGCGGAGGCTCTCGACGTGCCGAACCTCGAGGCCCGTGCTTCTGCATCGCCGACACGACAGTGCCGACCTCGTGCAGCTCGCCGTCCGGGAAGACGTACCGGTCGATGAAGCTTCGCTCGGGAGAAGCGACGAGGAGCCCGGCGCTCCACGGACGGCTGATGCCGTGGTTCAGCACACGACCACCCGGCACGACGACGCCGCGGAGACGTGCGAAGTACTCGCCGAGCTTGGCCACGCCGACATGCTCGAACATGCCGATCGAGCTGATCGCGTCGTACGGGCCGTCGACGACGTCGCGATAGTCGAGCATCCGGATGTCGACGCGGTCGGCGAGCCCCGCGGCGGCGACGCGCTCGCGTGCCTTGTCGGCCTGCGAGGGCGAGATCGTCACGCCGACGGCGCGCACGCCGTGATGCGCGGCCGCGTGCATGACCATGCCACCCCAGCCGCAACCGACGTCGAGCAGGCGCTGCCCGGGCTGGAGGTCGAGCTTGCGGCAGATGAGCTCGTACTTCTGCTCCTGCGCGACGTCGAGCGCGTCGCCGGGCTTCTCGAACACCGCGCACGAGTACGTCATGGTCGGCCCGAGCACGAGCTCGTAGAACTCGTTCGAGACGTCGTAGTGATGTCTGATCGCGGCGGCGTCGCGCTCCTTGCTGTGCCGTCGCCCGGTGAGATGCGCTTCCTCGGGCGGTGGTGCCAGCGGCTTCAGTCCCTCGACTCCGATGAGCTTCACGAGCGCAGTCCACTGCTTCGGGCTCAGCTTGAGCCTCGGCATCGCGTCGCCGAGGCGGAGGGCCTCGTAGATGTCGCCCTCCACGTCGAGGTCGCCGGCGACATACGCGCGCCCGAAGCCGAGCTCTCCCGGCGCCGTCACGATGCGGCGAAGGGCGTTCGGCGATTGCACGACGATCGTCGCGGGCGCTTGGTCTTCGGGCGGCCCGAGTCGACTTCCGTCGTAGGCTCGAATCGCGATCGGAAGGTCGGGGCCGAGCAGGTCTTCGAGCACCGACGAGAGCGCGTGATCAGTCACAGTCATTGGTCACCTCCAGACGAGGGGGATGGATGTCAGACACCAGGGCGGTGCCGATCGGCGACGAGCAATTCACCGGGACCGAATCGATCTCAGTGCGCTCGCCGTTCGATGGAAGCGAGCTCGGCCGGGTGCCGTCGTGCGGACCCGAAGAGGTCCGAAGGGCAGTCGTCGCCGCAAAGGGTGCGACGACGCTTCCGCCCTGGCGGCGGGCCGAGATCTTGGACGCGGCGGCGAGGCGGCTGAGCGAGCGGGTCGAGGAGTTCGCTCGCATCATCGCCGAGGAGTCGGCGAAGCCGATCCGCACCGCGCGGGTCGAGGCCGAGCGGGCGGTCGGCACGTTCATGTTCTCCGCGGTCGAGGCTCGCAAGCTCGTGGGGGAGATGGTCCCTCTCGATGCGTCCGCGCCGGGAGAGGGGAAGCTCGGCTTCACCCTCCGTGTGCCGATCGGCGTCGTCGGTGCCATCAGCCCCTTCAACTTTCCGCTCAACCTCGTCGCCCACAAGGTGGCGCCCGCGATTGCCGCTGGCTGCCCGGTCGTGCTCAAGCCGGCCAGCCAGACGCCCTTCTCGGCCATCACCTTGGCGGAGATGTTGCTCCAAGAGTGTGGCCTCCCGCTCGGACATCTCAACGTGGTCACCGGAGGAGGGGGCACGGTGGGCAACGCGCTGGTCGACGATCCCGACGTCGCGCTCATCACGTTCACGGGTTCGCCGGAGGTCGGCTGGGGCATCAAGGCCCGAGCGCCCCGCAAGCGCGTCGGCCTCGAGCTCGGCAACAACGCCCCCGTGATCATCGAGCCGGACGGCAACTGGACGGCCGCGGCCGACAAGATCCGGGTCGCCGGGTTCAGCCACGCCGGCCAGTCGTGCATCTCCACGCAGCGCATCTACGTCCAACGTGCCCTGGCCGACGACTTCACAGCCGCGCTCGCGGAGCGCGTCGCGACGCTTGTCGTCGGCCCCCCGCTCGACGAGGCGACCGAGGTCTCGGCGCTGATCTCCACCGGAGAGCGCGATCGGGTGACGGCCTGGATCGACGAGGCCACCGCGGGCGGAGCCAAGGTGGTCGTCGGCGGAGAGGTCGGCGCGGACGGGATGCTGATGCCGACGGTGCTCTCCGGCGTGACGCCCGACATGAAGGTGTGCCGCAAGGAGGTCTTCGGCCCGGTCGTGACGATCCAGGCGTATGACGACCTCGACGAGGCGATCGCCCTTTCGAACGACACCGAGTACGGGCTGCAGGCCGCGATCTTCACGTCCGACCTCGGCAAGGCGATGAAGGCCGCGCGGAGCCTCGACTTCGGCGGCGTCCTCATCAATGAAGTGCCCACGTGGCGCGCCGGACCAGATGCCCTATGGCGGCGTGCGCGACAGCGGCAACACGCGCGAAGGGCCCGCGTACGCCGTCCACGAGATGACCGAGTCCCGTCTGATCGTGATCTCGGCATGAACGCCGATCCCGTCGAGATCTATCGGGAAGGGCGAGGGCGGGTCACCGAGCTCGTGCGTGCCCTCGACGCGGACTCCCTCGCAACACCGGTGCCCGCGTGCCCGGGCTGGACCGTGCGCGACCTCCTCTGTCACATGGTCGGCTTGCCGACGGACGTGAACGCCGGACGCATCGAAGGCGCGGGCACCGATCCGTGGACGGCGGCTCAGCTCGCGTCGCGCACGACCTGCGATCGCGACGTCCTGCTGGAGGAGTGGCAGCGCGAGGCACCGGCGTTCGAGGCGATCATCCCGATGATCGACCCGCCTCGGCCCGTCTACGACATCGTCGTGCACGAGCAAGACATGCGCGGCGCGCTCGGGGTGCCGGGTGCCCGTGACAGCGCGGGCGTGCGCATGTTGACGGAGATCGCGCTGCAACGACTCGGTCAGGTGATCGACGAAGCCGACTTGCCCGCGCTCGAGATCGCGATGGAGGACGAAGGTTTCGTCGCGGGGTCGAACGACGTGGTCGACCGATGGGACATCGAGCGGTTCGAGCTGTTCCGCTCCCTCGCCGGCCGCCGCAGCGCCGCGCAGCTCGAGGCCTCGGGCTGTCCCGTCGTCTACGTGAAGCTCGTGCCCTTCCTCCCGATGGCCCCCACAGACGTGATCGAGCGGGTGTAGACCCGCTGCAAGGCTCCGGTCGGGTCAGATGATGCGACTCTGGCCGTGGCCGGCCCAGTACTCGTCCTTCAGCAGGCGCTTGTAGAGCTTGCCGGTCGGATGACGGGGCAGCTCGTCCCGGAAGTCGATCGACCGGGGACACTTCACGTCGGCGAGGTGTGAGCGGCAGTAAGCAATCAGCTGGCGCTCGAGCTCGGCACCGGCTTCGCCCGCGTCGACGGGTTGCACGACGGCCTTGACCTCTTCGCCGAAGTCCTCGTTGGGCACGCCGAACACCGCCACGTCGAAGACCTTCGGGTGCATGGAGAGCACGTTCTCCGCCTCTTGCGGATAGATGTTCACCCCGCCCGAGATGATCATGTAGGCCTTGCGGTCGGTGAGGTAGAGGTACCCGTCCTCGTCGAGGTAGCCGACGTCGCCGAGCGTCGACCATCCCCTGTCGTTGTACGAGGACTTCGTCTTCTCGGGGTCGTTGTGATACTCGAACGGTGCGCCGTCGGAGAAGTAGATCGTGCCCGGTTCGCCGGGCGGCAGCTCCTCGCCGTCCTCGCCGACGATGTGCAGCTGACCGGACAGTGCGCTGCCGACGGTGCCCGGGTGAGCGAGCCACTGCTCAGAGTTGCAGTACACGAACCCATTGCCCTCGGTGCCCGCGTAGTACTCGTGCAGCACGGGGCCCCACCATTCGATGATCTGCTGCTTCACCGCGACCGGACACGGCGCGGCGGCGTGGATGCACGTCTTCAACGACGAAACGTCGTAGCGGTCTCGCACCTCCTGCGGCAGCTTCAACATGCGGATGAACATCGTCGGCACGACTTGCGTGGTCGTCACCTTGTAGCGATCGACCAGGGCGAGGAACTCCTCGGGGTCGAAGTGCTCCATCACGACGACCGTGGCGCCGAGGCGTTGGCAGCTCATGGAGAAGCGGAGCGGCGCGGCGTGATAGAGCGGCGCAGGGGACAAGTAGGTCGATGTCTCCTCGACGCCGAAGAGAAACGACACGAGCTGCGTGAGCGGCGTCCCTGTGCCGAGCGGCGCTCCCGACAGCGGCGGCCGTACGCCCTTCGGGCGGCCGGTCGTGCCCGAGGAGTAGAGCATGTCGTTGCCCTCGACGCGATCGGGGAGTGGATCAGCGGGATGGCGCGCGACGATGTCCTCGAACCGCTCGTAGCCGTCGAGGAGACCGTCGACCATGAGCTTGAGGCGGACGTTCGGGATCTCGAGCTCGGCGGCCTGCTCGGCCTTGTACCCCGACGTGATGAACACCTGCGCTTCGCAGTCGTCGACGATGTACTCGAGCTCCGCGGTCGTGAGCCGTGAGCTCGCGGCCGTGTAGTAGAGACCCGCGTAGTGCGCCCCCCACGCGATGGCGAGGAAGAGCGGGTGGTTCTCCATGCAGAGAGCGATGTGGTCGCCGGGCTGGAGCCCGAGACCAGCGAACACGCGAGAGACGCGGTTCGCCACGTCGTCCAGCTCCTTGAACGTCATCACCTCGCCGGTGCCGCCCATGATCTGGGCGGGCTTGTCGGGATGAGCAGCCGCGTGCGCGCCGGGAAACATGGCGCGGACGGTAGCCGGGTTACCTTGGCGGTCGTGGAGGCGATCGAGCGGTTCGCGTCGCTCCTGCAACGGCCCGAGGCATCGGTTCCGCTCGACGAGGTCTCGTTCTTGATTGCCGCGCATGCGCACCCTGGCCTCGACGTGGATGCGCAGCTCGCCCGACTCGACGCCCTTGCGGCGCGCTGCCCGATGCACACCCGCGCCGGTGTGCTCGCACATCTGTTTCGTGACGAGGGGTTCCAGGGCAACGAGGCCGACTACTACGACCCCGAGAACTCGATGCTCGACTCGGTGCTCGATCGGCGGATGGGCATCCCGATCACGTTGTCGGTGCTGCTGATCGAGGTGGCCCGCCGCCTCGGCATCCCACTCGTGGGCGTCTCGGCCCCGGCGCACTTCATCGTCCGCGATGAGGCGGACGGCACGTACTTCGACCCCTTCGCGGGTGGCCGTGCGCTCGACCTCGAGGATCGGGTCCGGCAGTACGGCCTCGCCCCCCTGGACTCGGTGGGTACCTACGCCATCGTCGCCCGGATGCTCGCCAACCTGAAGGGCATCTACGCCCAGCGGGGCGATGCGGAGTCGTTGCGCTGGGTGATGCGGCTGCGGGTGCTCGTCCCCGGGGTTCCCGCGGCGGAACGCCAGGAGCTCGCCCGGTTGATGGCCCCGCTCAACTAGGCCCACGCCGAACTAGGGCCAGCCTCCGGCGGATCGGTACGATGCGAGCATGACGACCGTCGAAGCGCGCACCATCGACTCCGAAGAGGCCAGGGTCAACGAGGCAGTCGACAAGCTGCTCTCCGAGTTCCCCGCCGACAAGACCGATGTGGTCACGTTCCTCGGTGCGCAGTTCGATCTCGGACTCGCCTGGGTGCACTTCGCCGACGGCGACGGGGGCCTCGGGGTCAATCCGAAGCACCAGAAGATCATCAACGAACGGATCTTCGCGGCGGGTGGTCCGAACCCCTACTACCGCAACCCGATCGGCTACGGCATGTGTGGCCCGACGGTCGAGGTGTGGGGCAGCGACGATCAGAAGAAGCGCTACCTGCGTCCGCTCTTCACCGGCGAAGAGGTGTGGTGCCAGCTGTTCTCCGAGCCGGGCTCCGGCAGTGACTTCGCAGGCCTGTCCGGCAAGGGCGTGCGCGACGGCGACGAGTGGATCGTCAACGGCCAGAAGGTGTGGACGACGCTTGCGCACATCAGCCGCTGGGGCCTGCTCGTCTTCCGCACCGACGCCGACGTCCCCAAGCACGCGGGTCTCACGGCATGGGTCGTCGACATGCACGCACCGGGCGTCGAGGTGCGTCCGCTGCGCCAGATGACCGGCGAGGCCGAGTTCAACGAGGTGTACTTCACCGACGTGCGCATCCCCGACGCTGAGCGCCTCGGCGATCCGGGCGCGGGATGGCGTGTCTCTCTCACGACGCTGATGAACGAGCGCGTGTCGATCGGTGGCGCGATCGCCCCCAAGGGCTCGGGTGCCATCGGCGCCGCGGTCAAGGTGTGGCAGGACACGCCGCCCGATCAGCGTGATCCGGCGATGAAAGACGAGCTGATGAAGCTCTGGATCGAGGCCGAGGTCAATCGGCTCACGAACCTCCGGGCCGGCGCCGCCCGCAAGATGGGCACGCCCGGTCCCGAGGGCTCGACCGGCAAGCTCGCGTACGCAGAGTCGAACAAGCGCATCTACGAGTTCACGATGAACCTCATGGGCGCGAACGGCATGCTCTACGGCGAATACACGATGCGCCGCCCCGATCACGCGATGGAAGCGAGCACCTTGCAGAAGGCGTTCTTGCGCTCTCGTGCGAACTCGATCGAGGGCGGCACCTCCGAAGTGATGCGCAACATCCTCGGCGAGCGTGTGCTCGGCCTGCCCGGCGACGTGCGGGTAGACAAGGACGTCTCCTGGAGCTCCGTCCCGCGCAACTAGACGTCGTCGCTCAGGTCGCCGAGAGTCGGCCACGGAGGCCCGTCGCGCAGCAGCTTCAGGATCGCTCGCCCGGCGCTTTCCCCGTTGGGGAACTCGTCGTCTCGATCCCATCGCCACGCGGCAACCATCGCCAGCACGAGCTGCCGGCAGCTGCTCACCAGCGCGTGATCAGCACCCGGGTAGCACTCGCTCACCGCTTCGGGGGCATGGGCCAGGTCGAATTCGATCGGGCCACGGCAACACGTCTCGAGGTCGATGAAGACCAGGCCCTTCTGAGTGCTGAGGAGATTCCCTGCGTGCGGCTCCCCGTGCAGCACCTGCTCGGCCGAGCCGCTGCCTCCGACCGTGTGTCGCAGGTCTCGGAGGGTGCCGATCAGGAGGGCTCGGTCTTCGTCGGCGAGGGCAGGTGTGAGCTCGCTGCTCGCAACGAGCTGTTGCGCCTCCGCGACTCGATCGGTGAAGTGAGGTGTCGGAAGCTCGAGCTTTCGCATCCCCACATGCAGCCGCTCGAGCGCGTCTGCGTATTCGGTTGGAGAGGCGTCCGGGGATGTGCCCGGCGCGTAGTAGGTCCAGAGTGTCAACGCGAAGCCGTCCCGCTGGTAGACGCGCGGTTCTACTCGCGGATCGAGCGCGGCTACGGGGCTGTCGGCCGCGGCGAGCCGTTGCGCGAGGTCGACTTCGAACGCCGCAACCTCACTCCCTGCCCAAGCGACCCGGGCGAAGACATCGCACGGCAGCAGACGGAGCGCGACCTTGTTCGAGTTCTGCACGACGATCGCGGTGTCGGCCGGCAGATCGAGGTCGAGAGCAGTCGAGATCGCGGCGGCCATCGCACGCGAAACCTCAGCGGCTTTCACGCGCCGTGCCGATGGGCGCTCACGCGCCTCGCAGCACCTCGGTCATCGCCTCGACCATGAAGCCGGCGTCGTCGCGTCCGGCCATCTCCCTCGCCGAGTGCATGGAGAGCATCGGGTTGCCGACGTCGACGGTCGCGATGCCCAGCCGCATCGCGGTGATCGGGCCGATCGTCGAGCCGCACGCCATGTTGCTGCGGTGTGAGTACACCTGCCACGGCACGCCGGCGCGCTCGCACGCGGCGACGAACTCGGCCGCGGTGGCAGCGTCAGTGGCGTAGCGCTGTCCGACGTTTGTCTTGATGACGGGCCCACGGTTCGGATGCACGAGGTGGTGCGGCTCGTAGCGGTCGAGGTAGTTGGGATGCACCGCGTGGGCCATGTCCGCCGACACGCACAGCGACGCGGGCAGCGAGGCGAGATGGTCGGGTCGGCTGCCGCCTCGCGCCGCGGTGATGCGCTCGAGCACGTCGCCCAGGATCGGGCTCGCCGCGCCGGTGCTCGTCTCGCTACCGACCTCTTCGTGGTCGAACGCGGCGAGCACCGCGATGCGCGAGGACTCCTGTCGGGCGAGCGCGGCCGCGCCGCACCAGACCGACACCAAGTTGTCGAGCCGACCCGAAGCGATGAGCTCGCCGTCCACGCCGAGGATCGCGGGCGGGGCGAGATCGTGGGTCATCACGTCCCATGCGACCACGTCGTCGACCGCCACACCGAGCTCCTTGCCGAGGAACGCGGCGAACGCTCCCTCCTCCGGCTGCCCCAGGCCCCACATCGGCACCACGTGCTGCTGGCGATCGAGCACGAGGCCCTTCTCGTTCACATCGCGGTCGAGGTGGATCGCCAGCTGCGACAGTCGGAGCACCGCGCGATCGACCTCGACGAGGCGCACCTCACCCGACCGGAGCGCGACACGCCCCGAGAGACCGAGGTCGCGGTCGAGCCACGAGTTGAGGAGGGGGCCGCCGTACACGTCGACGCCGAGCTGGCGATACCCGGCGGCGCCCGTGTCCGGACGAGGCTTCACGCGCAGGTTCGGGCTGTCGGTGTGTGCGCCGATGACGACGAAGCCCGGTGAGGGGTCGTCGGGGATGTGCCACGCGACGATCGCGCCACCCCGCACCACGAACCCGCCTCCGGGAGCGCCATCGAGCGGCTCGCTGAGCGACTGTCGGCGGAAACCCGCCTCGGTGAGCGCTGCGGCTACCGACTCGGCCGCGTGGTACGGCGAGGGCGATCGACCGAGGAAGTCGAGCAGATCGATCATCCGAAGAGCCCTGCGATCAGTCCCGTGCCGCGGAGGTGCGCGGTCTCGTTGAGCGTGTGCACGGTGCGCTCCCCGCTCCGGGCCGCCATGACCCGATGGATGCTCGTGTAGTTGGGATAGAAGAACCCAGTTGGGTTGTCGATGCCGAGGATCTTCGAGAGGTACGCGTTGATCACCCCGCCGTGGCACACCGCCGCGATCCGCTTCGAGGGATTCGCGTCGATGAGCCGCTCGACGGCCTTGTAGACGACGTCACGGAAGGTCTCGGGGTCGACCTCGATGTCGCCCCACTCGCCTGCGACGATCTCGCGCCAGCGCGGGTCTCCCGCTGCCTTCAGCTCTTCGACCGGCACGTACCAGTGGCTGTTGCGGTCGTACTCGGCGAGCTCGTCGTCGACGAGGACTTCGAGCCCGTGGATCGCGGCGAGCGGCGCGGCTGTCTCGCGCGCACGTTGCATCGGGCTCGAGTACACGGCGTCGAGCCTCTCGTCGGCCAGCCAATTCGCGAGGTGCACGGCTTGATCGCGTCCGGCCTCGGAGAGCTCGGGGTCTGCGGCGCCTTCGACCTCTTCTCGACGGATCGGCAGCGCGTGGCGGATGAGCAGGAGCTCCATCGGTCGGAGCATAGGGTGCCCCGATGCCGGGGCTGTGGGTCGAAGAAGCGGGACCTTCCGACGCACCACTTGTCGTGTTCGTGCACGGATCGCTGGATCGCGCGTCGAGCTTCTCGAAGGTCGTACGCCGCCTGAGAGACCTCCACACCGTCGTGTACGACCGCCGGGGGTACGCGGGCTCGATCGACGTCGGGCCTCCGTTCTCCGTCGCCAGCCAGGTCGACGATCTGCTCTTCGTGATGCAAGAGCGCACCGCAGTGCTGGTCGGGCACAGCTACGGGGGCAACGTCGCGCTCGCCGCCGCGCAGGCACGTCCCGACCTCGTCAGCGCCCTCGTCGTCTTCGAGGCGCCGATGCCGTGGACTGATTGGTGGCCGCCCACGTCGGGCGGTTACAGCATCGTGAGGCAGTCGCGCGCGCAAGACGACCCAGGCGACATCTCCGAGCGATTCATGCGCCGGATGATCGGCGACGAGCGGTGGGAGCGCCTGAACGCCGCGACCCGGGAGAGCCGTCGGTCAGAGGGCCCCGCGCTGGTCGGTGAGATCACGGACCTCGGGAGGGCCGCTCCCTACGACGCCGCGGCGATCATGGCGCCGGCGGTCATCGCTCGCGGCGAGAACGGGGCAGACCATCACCGGCAGTCGACCGACTTCCTGTTCTCGACCCTTCCCAACCCGACGCTGGTCACCATCAGCGGCGCGGGACACGGCGCGCACACGTCCCACCCTGACGAGTTCGCCGCGATCGTCCGTCTCGCCGTCGCTACCTGTGGTTGACGATGGCGCAGGCGTCCGCCGCCGCCTCCGGCAGCGTGACATCCATGCCGAAGAACCGGCAATCGCAGTCCTTCGCGCAGGTGGCGAGCTCCTCGCGCTGGTTGTAGATCGCGAACCCCGTCCCCACGAGCACGACGACGAGGAACAGCTTCACGACGACCTTCCGCACCAGCCACGCCACAAGGAACGCGAGGACGGCGAGGCCCGCCATCGTGCCGAGTGCGACATTGCGGAGCGTGGGTTGATCGAGCCAGTCCGGCAACGAGATCGCGAGCACGGCGCCGCACGCTACTGAGACACTCGCGCCGTGCTGGTGCATCTCGACACCGACATCGGTGGCGATCCTGACGACGTCTGCGCGCTGGCGATGTTGCTCGGGTGGCCCGACGTCGAGATCGCCGGCATCACCACGACCCATGAGGGCGGAGGTCGTCGAGCCGGGTTCGCGCACGAGGTGTTGCGCGTCGCGGGACGCAGCGGCATCCCCGTCGCCGCGGGAGCAGAGCACTCGATGACGACGCTCCTGCAGCCCGGCGGCTTCCCGGACGACCTGCGCTACTGGGGACGTCTGATCGAGCCGAGGGGCGCGCCAGCGGGGGCTGCGCTCGATCTACTCGAGCGCAGCATTCAGCTCGGCGCCACCGTGGTCGCCATCGGTCCCTTCACGAACCTGGGGCTGTTCGAAGTCGCTCGGCCGGGGCTGCTCGACACCGTGCCCGTCGTCGTGATGGGCGGTGGCTACCGCACACCAGAGCCGGGCTATCCACAGTGGCCCGAGGACTACGACTGGAACGTGCAGTGCGACACCCGAGCGGCGGAGATCGTGAACGGGCTTTCGCAGCTGACGATCGTGCCACTTGCCGCGACGGTGAAGGTGCACCTTCGCGCAGCCCACCTCCCGAGGCTGCGGGCGGCCGGGCCGGTTGGCGATCTGATGGCGCGTCAAGCCGAGGCGTACGCCGTGGATCGACGCGGCGGGGCTCGCCGACGCGTACCCGAAGCTGCCCGACGACCTCCTCAACTTCCACCACGATCCGCTCGCGGCAGCGGTCGCGGTCGGTTGGGTTGGCGTGACCATCGAGGGCAACGTGGTCACCGACGTCGACGGTGATGCGTTCGCCGAGCGATGGCTCGCGGCGATCGAACACCTACATTCGGCTGGGTGAGCGACTCCCGCCCGGTCAACTTGTCCGCATCCGGTCCCCCCGAGACCGTGCTCGATCCCGAGCCCTCTGGAGCGCGCGCCGCCCTCGCCGACGCGCTCGCGCAGCCTGAGGCATCACGCCGTGGTGCGGTCGCCGCGGTCGCGGTGCGCTGGCCGCGCGACCTCGACGCATGGGCACGGCTCGGCATGCTCGCCCGTGACGACGCCGAGGCGTACGCGTGCTACCGGGTCGGGTATCACCGCGGCCTCGATCGGCTGCGCGCCAACGGGTGGCGGGGGAGTGGCTACGTGCGGTGGGTGCACGAGGAGAACCGCGGCTTCCTGCGCGCGCTCCGCGGGCTGGGGCAGACCGCAGACCGCATCGGCGAGCACGACGAGGCCGAACGGTGCGCGCACTTCCTCGCGCAGTGCGACCCCACGGGAGTTCCCGCCGAGGGATAGGGCTCTCACCTGGTCACCGGCTCATTGTCGGCCGCGACGTGTGCGCCGTCCCGGCGCTGAGGCCGCTCGCCGCGGGGCGAGTGTTCGCGCCTGGTGTCGGCACGTTCTGGGCGAAGTACAAGGCCGGGAAGACTGTCGTCGCGACCGGCCTGTCAAGTTCGGTCGCGACCGGGATTCCGTGGCTCGGCGCCGGTCACGCAAGGGTTCGGTGCTGTATGTCGCGGCCGAAGGCGTCGCCGGGCTCGGCGCGCGTGTGAATGCCTGGTGTGCACATCACCGCCAAGACGACCTCAGCCGGCTCCTGTTCCTTCCCGAACCCGTGAACCTCGGCAACGTCGCCGCCGTCCGCGAGCTCGCCGCGGTCGCCGACGACCTCTCGAGCATGGTCGTGGTCGACACGTTGGCCCGGTGCCCGCTCGGCCTCGACGAGAACAGCTCCAAGGACGCCAGCTTCGTCATCGCCGGGCTGGACATGCTCCGCGCCGGCAACCGGTTTGTGCTCGCCGTGCACCATCTCGGCAAGGACGCCGCGCGTGGAGCTCGAGGGTCGACGGCGCTGATGGCCGGCGCCGACGTCGCCATCGAGCTCCAAGCGGACGGACCGCGGCTCACTCTCACCTGCGCGTTCCAGAAGGACGCCGAACCGTTTCCGCCTATCGCCGCGCGCCTCCTGCCAGTCGCCGGGTCCGTCGTCGCCGTCTCCGGCGTTCACGAGACGTCCGGCGCGGAACAGGTAGCGCTCGACGCGTTGCGTGACGCAGACGACGGCTCAGGGCTCATCACGAGCCAATGGAAGACCGTCTCCGGCATCCCCGAATCGTCGTTCTTCCGTGTGCGCAAACAGCTCGTCACCGACAACCGCGTCACCAAGAACGGTGCCCGCTATCAGCTCACCATCGACTCTCACTCTCACGGCACTCTCAACGGCTCCCATGAGAGCAGCGAGAGTGCTCCCACATCACTCTCATCATCACTCTCTATAGAGAGTGACGAGAGTGAGAGCAATCGGCCTCCGAACAGTGAGACCAGAACTCTCATCGACGACGAGTTCGGCGCCTCGCGCGACACCCTCGACGACTGGAAGCCGACATGACCGCCGCGTTCTATTTCCTGCGTCGGTCCTCGACGAGGAAGACGAGCAGCGCAACGGCGACCACGACGCCGCCCCCCACGACACTCACCGCCGGCACTACTGCCACCGTCAAAGTCTCAACGGCCGTCACGAAGCCAGTTTTTCGTGGGGGACGGCCACTGTCGACCCGGCCGTCTGGCTTCGGCGAAGGCTGTCTGCGCGTCGTGTCTTGTCCGCGAGGAATGTCTGCAGGACGCGCTCGAGCGTGGCACCGAGCATGGGGTGTGGGGCGGACTCGGCGGCCGCACGCGGCGCAGGTTGCGTATCGAACGCGGCTACGTGATTGTCAGCCGTCGAAGCGAGGCCGCGTAGTCAAGGGGGGCCGGGGGTCACCGCAAGACCCGCGCCGGCCCCGCTCGACTACGAACCGGTCGGCATGCCGCGCGGCGTTCTCCATGGGCCGACCGGCCTATTGCGTGGGTACCCGCGAGCGTCGCTGTGAGAGGAAGGGTGTGCCGGCTTCGCCCGCGATGCGAGTGAAGCAGGGACGGACGGAGCCGGCACCATCCCCAGGGCGCCGCTTCTTGCGGGAGCGGTGCCCGTGTGCCGGACGACGGCGGGTTCGCCCCAGCGGCCGGAGAGTATCTGACGTCACCGTCACCTGCTCGAGCCGACGAAGCGAAGCCGCCTAGTCCAGTCCTCAGCCAGTCCTCAGAACGTCCCGAAACGCTGCGAATTGACGACCCGCCGAGGGCTGATCAGCGGAGCTCGAAGAGCACGACGGTCTCGGATCCACCCTGCTTGAGCGGCCGGCTGACGTACTGCAGCACGTTCGCCTCGAAGAGTCGGCCCTTGAACGTGAGAGTCAACGGTCCGGCGTCGAGTCCGCGTTCGACGACTTCGACCGGGATCGCCTTGTTGCGGATGCGCATCGCGCCGTGATCCTCGTCGACCGCGATCAGCACCGACTTGGGCGAGAAGGCGACTCGCTGGTTCCCGGCGAGGTGGACGCCGGCGTGTCCCGCGAGGCGTACGCCGTCCTTCGCCTCCTTCGCCACCGCGCCACCGTATCCCTCGCCGCCCGGACTGCGATCAGTCGACAGGAGCACGTGCCGGTGAGCACGATGGACCGCATGCTCGAGCTGCGACCTTCCTGTGAGAACTGCGACGTCGATCTGCCCCCGGAGAGTGCCGAAGCGCGCATCTGCACCTACGAGTGCACGTGGTGCGCTGCCTGCGCGGAGGTCGTGCTGCAGGGGGTCTGCCCCAACTGCACCGGCAACTTCGTCCCTCGGCCCATTCGGCCGGCGGCGAAGCTCGCGCTCCACCCCGCCAGCACCGTGCGTGTCTTCGCTCCGGTCGACCTCGTCGTCCACGCCGAGCGGGTCGCCGCGGTTCGGGCGTGACACCCGCCGAGCCGTTCGCAGGGATCGTGCTCACTGGAGGCGCGAGCTCTCGGATGGGCACCGACAAGGCATTCGTCGAGGTCGGAGGCCGACCACTCGTCCTTCGGGTACGCGATGCGCTCGAGCAAGCGGGCGCGTCAGAGGTCGTCGCGATCGGAGGAGACCTCGACCGTCTGCGAGGGCTCGGGCTGGACGCCCGACCCGATCGCGAGCCCGGCCAAGGCCCACTCGGAGGAATCGTCACCGCGCTCGAGGAGGTCGAGGCAGACCTGCTCGTCGTTGCGGCCTGCGACCTCGTCGGCCTCACTTCGGGCGCGATCACCGAGGTGCTCGCGGCGCTCACCTCGGATGCGGACGCGGTGATCCCGCGGAGTGATCGCCTCGAGCCACTCATGGCCGCCTACCGACGCCGATGCCTCGGCCATCTCCGCGACGAGCTCGACGCCGGCGAGCGCGCACCGCACCGCGCGGTCGAGGGGCTGGCGGTCGTGCAGGTCCGGATCTCGGAGCGCGACGCCTTGCGCGACGCCGACAGCCCCAGCGACCTGCCGATAGCCTGACGCGGTGACTGCAGAAGTCGATGTCGAGGAGCTGGCCCGGGTGCGCGAGGCCGGCGCCGTGTCGCTCGTCGACGTCCGTCGTCCCGATGAGTACGAAGAGGGTCACGTCGCCGGGGCCGTCCTCATCCCGCTTCAGGAGCTCCCAGACCGCATCGACGAGCTGCCTCCGGGACCCTTGTACGTGATCTGCCGCAGCGGCAGTCGCAGTGCGACGGCGGTCGACTTCCTCGCCGAGCAGCACATCGATGCGATCAACATCGCAGGTGGCACGCTCGCGTGGGTGCGTGCCGGCCATGACGTCGTGACGGGAGCCGACCCGTCGTGACCCCCGCGTGACGCCGCCCCCCGTTCGCTGGGTCGACACCGAGGAGGCGCTGGCCGAGACGATCGAACACCTCGCGACGGTGCCCGCCTATGCCCTCGACACCGAGTTCCATCGCGAGCGCACCTACTACCCGAAGGCCGCCCTCATCCAGCTGGGGGTCGACGACCTCATCGCGCTCATCGATCCGCTCGCGGTCGACATCGCGCCGCTCTCGACCTTGTTCGACAGCGACGCGATCGCAGTCGTGCACGCCGCGCAGCAGGACCTCGAGGTGCTCACTCGAGCGTGCGGCACGGTGCCGCGCACCCTGTTCGACACCCAGCTCGCTGCGGGGTTCGTGGGCTACAGCTCACCCGCGCTGACCAACCTGCTCGCCGCCGAGCTGTCGGTGAAGCTTCTCAAAGGCGACCGCCTCACCGACTGGCTCGCCCGTCCGCTGTCCACCGAGCAGTGCGAGTACGCCGCGTCCGACGTGGCCCATCTGCTCGAGCTTCGAGACAACCTCGTCACTCGGCTCCTCGCCAACGGCCGGTATCAATGGGCGCTCGACGAGTGCGAAGAGCTGCGCACGCGGCCGGCCGGCCCCCCCGAACCCGAGCGGGCCTGGCTGCGGATCAAAGACCATCGTCACCTTCGGGGTGCGAGCCGCGGGGTGGCCCAGGAGGTCGCGGCGTGGCGGGAGCGCAGAGCGGCATCGCTCGACCAGCCGGTTCGGTTCGTGCTCGCCGACCTCGCGATCTTGGGCATCGCCCAGCGCCCACCGTCCGATGTCGCGGGCCTGCGTCGCGTCCGTGGCCTCGACGAGCGGGCACTGAAGAAGCCGGTGGTCGACGAGCTGCTCGACGCGATACGCCGCGGCGTCGAGCTCGATCCGGATGCGATCTCGCAGGCCGACACCGAGGAGATCCCGCGTGACCTACGCCCGGCGGTGACGCTGGTGTCGGCCTGGGTCAGCCAGCTCGCGCGAGACCTGCACATCGATACGACGCTGCTGGCGACCCGCACCGATCTGGTCGCTTTGCTCATCGGCGCGCCCGATGCGCGCCTTGCCGAGGGCTGGCGGGCCGAGATGGTCGGTGACCAGATCAGGCGGCTCGTGGATGGGGAAGCGGCGCTCGCGTTCAACGGTGCGGGCGGGCTGGTGCTCGAGCCTCGCATCGGCGTCTCAGACGGCGAGCACGACCGCCTCATCGGGTAACAGCAAGCCGTCCAGCTGCGTGCCCGCACGGCCCGGGATGCTCGACACCTCGATCGTGCCCTGCACTTCCACCGCCCGGCTTTCGGCGACGAAGCTCACGCACACGATCCGCCGATCCGCCTCGGTCGCCCTCTCGTAGACGAGCACGCCTTCGGGAGCGTCGCGCCACATGAAGCTGCCGGTTCGCAGGGCGTCTGAAGCTCGGCGAGCCGCGAGCAGGTCGCGGTGCAGCCACAGCGTCGAGCCGGGGTCCTCGCGCTCGACGGCAGCATTGGTCGCGGATGACCTCGGCGGGAACGGCAGCCAGGGCGTCGCTCCTTCCCATCCATGCGGAGGGACTGGTTCCCAAGGGATCGGGGCACGACACCCGTCCCGTCCTCCGGGATCGAGCACCTGCGAGCCCGCGACGACCGCATCCTCGAGGCCGAGCTCGTCGCCCGCGTACAGGAACGGGGTGCCTCGCAAGGTGAGCAGCAACACGGCTGCGGCGCGGGCGCGGGAGTCGGTGCCATACCGAGTGCGCAGCCGAGGGAGATCGTGGTTGCCGAGCACCCACGTCGGCCACGCGTCGACCGGGTCGAGCACTGCGATCGTGCGATCGATGGCCGCTCTCCATTCGTCGGCACCCCAGGGGGCGCGGAGCGGCGGAAAGTTGAACACGAGGTGAAGCTCATCCGCCTCGCCGTAGTACGCCGCGACCCGGCGAGTCGAGAGCACGACCTCGCCGACGGTGACCCGGTCGGGGGCGTAGGAGTCGACGAGTCGGCGTAACCGGCGGAGCAGGACGTGGGTCGACTCGTCGTCGTGCAACACGACGTGCTGCCATCCGGCGCGCTCGGGAGGATCGTCGGGCAACGCGGGGTCCTTGCCGATCAGGTGCACGACGTCGATGCGAAAGCCGTCGATGCCACGGTCGAGCCAGAAGCGCACGACGTCGTGCATCGCCGCCTCCACCTCCGGATTCCCCCAGTTCAGATCGGGTTGGTCGGGGAGGAAGGAGTGCAGGTAGTACTGACCGGAAGTCTCGTCGAGCGTCCAGGCAGGCCCACGGGTGAACTCGGCGATCCAGTTGTTCGGAGGACCTCCATCGGGAGCCGGGTCTCGCCACCAGTACCAGTCCCGCTTCGGGTTGTCCCGGGAGGAACGGCTCTCGAGGAACCAGGGATGGTGGGAGGAGGTGTGGTTGGGCACCAGGTCGAGGAGCAGTCGCATGCCGCGCTCGTGCAGCTCTGACATGAGGTGATCGAGGTCACCGAGGTCACCGAAGAGCGGATCGACGTCGCGGTAGTCGGCGACGTCGTAGCCGTAGTCGGCCATGGGGGACCGGAAGATCGGGGACAGCCACACCGCGTCGACCCCGAGCCAGCTGAGGTGGTCGAGGTGCGCCACCAGGCCTCGAAGGTCGCCGACGCCGTCGCCGCTCGCGTCGGCGAAAGACCTCGGATACACCTGGTAGATCACCGCCGAGTGCCACCACGGAGGCGTCATGGAGGACGACGATAGGCCCGATCGGTCCTGGTCAACCCGCCCCGGCGGCCCAATTCAGGACCTCCAGATCCGACCGAAGGGCTCCGCAGGGCGCTACACTGGGCTTCCCATTGCCGCGTCCGCCCGGGGAGCACGCCCGTGAAGAAGGGTCGCCACCGGCGCTTCGAAGAAGCCCGCAAGCTCAAGCAGTCCGGTCCTGAGGCCTTCGGTGTCTTTGGCCGCCCTGACACCGATTCGCCGCAGACCACGACCACCGAGGATGACGAGTACGCGGCGCTCGCAGCGAAGTACGGGGTCGAGTTCGACGACGACGAAGACGTCGACGACGAGGACGACTAGCCCCACAGTGCGCCGCGCCCCGCTTCGGGCGCACCCATGCCAATGCCTCCCCCCGCCATCCGCAACGTCGCGCTCGTCGCCCACGTCGATCATGGGAAGACCACCCTCGTCGATGCGATGTTGCGCGCCACCGGCGTGTTTCGTGCCAACCAGGCCCTCGTCGACCGCGTGATGGACTCGAACGACCAGGAGCGCGAGCGGGGCATCACGATCCTGGCGAAGGCAGCGTCGGTGACTTGGCGCGGCACCAAGATCAACCTGGTCGACACCCCCGGCCACGCGGACTTCGGGGGCGAGGTCGAGCGTGCGCTCACGATGGTCGACGGTGTCGTGCTCCTCGTCGATGCCGCTGAAGGCCCGCTTCCCCAGACCCGGTACGTCCTGTCGAAGGCGCTCGCGCAGCACCTGCCCGCGGTGGTCGTGCTGAACAAGGTGGATCGCAGCGACGCCCGCCCCCACGAGGTGCTCGACGAGATCTATGAGCTGTTCTTCGACCTCGACGCGGCCGAGCATCACATCGAGTTCCCGATCATCTCCGCGATCGCCCGTGACGGTCTCACGATGCGGGGCGTCGGCATCCCGAGCGCGTCCGACGACTTGTCGTCGCTGATGGACACGATCCTGGAGACGATCCCGGCGCCGGAGGGCGATCCGACCGCGCCGCTCCAGGCGCTGGTCACCAACCTCGATGCCTCCGACTACCTCGGCCGACTCGCGATCGGGCGCGTCGTCGAGGGCACCTTGCGCCGGGGTCAGCAGATCGCGCTGTGTGAAGAGGAGACCGCGGTCGACGACGATGGCGTGGCGGTGAGCCCCCTCAAGCGCCGCCTCGCGCAGATGATGGCGTTCGAGGGGATCAGCCGCGTCGACGTCGACGAGCTCGGGGCCGGCGATCTCTTCGTCGTCGCTGGCTTCCCCGAGGTCGAGATCGGTGACACCCTCGCCGATCCGGACACACCCCGACCCCTGCCTCGCCTGGCAGTCGACGAGCCGGTGCTGCGGATGACCTTCGGCGTGAACACCGCGCCGACCTCAGGCAAGAGCGGGCGGTACGTCACGTCGAGGCACCTGCGCGAACGCCTCGATCGCGAGGTGTTGGGCAACGTGTCGATCGAGCTCGCCGACACCGAGTCGCCCGACGTGCTCGAGGTCGCCGGCCGCGGTGAGCTGCAGCTCGCGGTGCTGATCGAGTCGATGCGACGTGAGGGATACGAGCTCGAGGTCAGTCGCCCCGAGGTCATCACTCGCGAGATCGACGGCAAGCTGTGCGAGCCGCTGGAGCGCGGCGTGGTCGACGTGCCCGAGGAGCATGTCGGCACCGTGACGCAGGCGCTCGCGCCGCGACGCGGCCGGGTCATCGATCTGCGCCCCGGAGACCCCGGGCGCAGCATCGTCACCTTCGAGGCACCCGCTCGCGGGCTCATCGGCTTCCGCTCGTTGCTCATGACTGCGACCCGCGGAACCGCGCTCCTGCACCAACACCACGGCGGATGGATCCCCTGGGCGGGGGAGCTCCCGCACCGCCAGACCGGCACCATGGTCGCCGACCGTGCTGGCGCGTCCAGCGGCTACGCGCTCGACAACCTGCAGCTGCGCGGCACGCTCTTCATCGGCCCGGGTGAGGAGGTGTACGAGGGCATGGTCGTCGGCGAGAACTCACGAGCGGGAGACATGATGGTCAACGTCACCCGCGAGAAGCAGAAGACCAACATCCGCACGCACGCCGCGGATGATGCGATCAAGCTCACCCCCCCGATCGTGCACACGCTCGAGACTTCGATCGAGTTCATCGCCGACGACGAGCTCGTCGAGGTGACCCCCGACGCGATCCGCATCCGCAAGCGGGTGCTGCGTGAGCAGGACAGGCGTCGGCTCGGCCGTTAGTGAGCCTGGGTCAACGGCAGGTAATCGTCTCGAGTGACCGCACCCTCGGCCTGGCTCCCATCGGCGCGTGGCACCTGCACAGTCACGCCGTCGATGGCGAAGCGCACCTGTCCCACGCCGGGGAACCCGGTGAACGTGAGCACCAGCTGACCCACCGCGAGGATCTGATCGCCCGTCGGGATCGCGACGAAGCTCGGATCGAGGTCGACGAGGGCGACGCCGCCACGCACGTCCGTCGAGATGATCGCTCCGGCCGGTATCGCGCTGCGCATACCTGCTTCGTCGACCTCGTCTGACGACGGTCCGGCGAGCAGCTGGGCGATCAGCTGCTGGGACGACGAGCCGGTCGCCAGCCGTCGCGTGACTGGTTGGAGCTGGGCGCCCGTGATGAACCACACACGGTACGGAGCGCTCTCGATCTGCGTCGTCGTCGGGCCGGCATCATCCGTCGTAGCCGCCGCCGTGGTGTCCGGTATCGACGTTGCCGCGAGCGCAGGCGGCAGCTGTTCGGCCCCGATGGCCCGGGCATGATCGTCGACGGGGAGGGCACATGACGCGCACACCGCTGCGAGCAGGACGACGAAGCAGAGCCTTCGCGTGTTGCTCACGGGCGCACCGCGGGAACTCGCACGACGAACCGAGCTCCCCCGAAGGCCGAGGGCTCGACTCGAATCGTTCCTCCATGGAAGTGGACGTGCTCCTCGGCGATCGCGAGACCCAGGCCAGTGCCGATCGGCGCGTCGGGGCTGTTCGCGGCGCGGCCTCGATGGAAGCGTCCGAAGATCGCCTCGCGTTCTTCGAGCGACACGCCGGGACCCGCGTCCTCGACGGCGAGTGTGAGGTCCTCGTGACGCACGCGCACGAGGATCTGAGTGGGCCCACCGGCGTACTGCTGGGAATTGACGAGCAGGTTGGCGAGCACCCGGTCGATACGCCGGCGATCGAGGAGAAGTGTGCCGTCACCGTTGGTCTCGTCGACGATGAGGTCGTCGGACACGCCGGCTGCTTCCGCCGTGCCCGTCACGAGCGCGAGCACGTCCGTCGATTGGACGTCCAGCTCCACCGCCCCGGCATCGAAGCGCGAGATCTCGAGTAGGTCGAGGACGAGCTTGCGCAGGTGTTCGACTCGTTCACCGACGACGTCAAGGGCGAGCCTCGTGCGGGCCGGGTCCTCAGATCGACCGCGCGAGCTGCACGGCCGACGTGATCGCGGTGAGCGGCGTTCGTAGCTCGTGGCTCACGTCGGATGTGAATCTGGTCTCACGCTCGATGCGGCCTTCCAACGCTGTCGCCATGTCGTTGAACGCAACGGTGAGGGGCGTGAGGTCTCGGTCGGTTTCGGGCAGCCGGGTTTGGAGATCCCCCGCGCTGATCGCGCGCGCGGCCGTCGCGACATCACTCAACGGTCGGATGACCCGTCCGCTGACCCACCAGCCGGCACCCGCGCCGGCGAGGGTGGTGATGAACGCGGCCGCGGCCAACGCGCTGGCGAGGGTCTGAAGCGTGCGATTGAGCTCGGTCATCGGCGCGAACTCGTAGTACCGGGCGTCGACCGCCGGGAGTGGGACGCCGACGGCGACGTAGGGGACGCCTCCGGCACGGATCCGTTCGACGCCAGCGGTTCCCTTGGAGACCATCTGTTGAAGAGAGACCGGGACGTTGTCGCGGCCTACTTCGACGGTTGCCGCGAACCAGTCGCCGCCGCGCTGCAGCAGAGGCCTCGATGACGAAGACCCGTCGAGCGAGACGAGGAGCTCACGGACGTCGCTTGTCGGGTCCGACAGAGTCGACCGAACCACTCCTGCGTTCACGACGGCTTGGCGAACCGCGAGATCCTCGCGCTGATTGAGCAGGAACCGGCGCGCGAGCTGGAAGGTGAGCGCTGACAGCGAGACCGAGAGCACAAGGGCAAGAAGGGCAAAGGCAGTCGCGGCGCGGATCCGTAGGCGCGGGCGGGTGCCTGTCGTCCCGCTCACGTGGCGAGCTTGTAACCCAGACCGCGGATGGTCTGGATGAGGCGAGGGTTGCTCGGGTCTCGCTCGACTTTCGTGCGAAGACGACGAATGTGCGCGTCGACGAGTCGACCGTCCCCCATGTGGTCGTAGCCCCACACCTGCGAGAGCAGGGAGTCACGCGAGAGCAAGCGGTTCGGGTTCTCGGCCAGAAAGCAAAGGAGGTTGAACTCGGTCCTTGTGAGATGGATGTCCTCACCGTCACGCAGGACGCGGGCCTCGGTCGGTCGGATCTCGATGTCAGCGATCATCAGGGCGTCAGGCTCACGACCGCGGACCGACTTCCTCAGCTGTGCACGGATCCTCGCCAGAAGCTCCTTCTCGATGAACGGCTTCGTGACGTAGTCGTCAGCGCCGGCCTCGAGACCGGCAACGACGTCGTGGCTGTCTGCGTGCGCGGTCACCATGATCACCGGGGCGTCGGTCTGGGCCCGTACCGCACGACACACCTCGAGGCCGCTGAGGCCCGGCAACCTGACGTCGAGAAGCACGAGGTGCGGCGGCTCACGAGCGAAGCGCTCGAGGGCCTGGTCGCCTGTGGCGGCCTCCACCACGGCGTACCCTTCGTCCTCCAACAACAGCCTGAGAAGCATCCGGAGGTCGTGGTCGTCTTCCACGACGAGAATGCGGGTCAGCACGACTCCATTCTGATCGGTCGCGGACGAATCGGACGTTCCCCCCACCGGAGACCACCGCATCCACTGTGACCTGGGATTGTTGTGGCCGCGTGACGGTTGTGCGCGAGATCCGCGCCGTCGGCATCGTCACGGGATCGTCACCGGGGAAAACGGCACAACCGCGTACTGCGGGGACACGATGCCGCTCAGCCGGGGACCAGTCGCGCTCCCGGCCCCCCGTCAAAGGGAGCGGCCCGATGCTGAATCCGACCGTCGTCGATCCACCCGAGCCGCTCGGCGAGCTCGGGCGAAGGACCCGGCATCTTCGTCCTGTTCTCCGACTTCCGAGCCCCGAGAGCCGCATGACGTCAGCGTGGTCCTACCGACCTGCCGACCTGGCGTGGATCAAGCAACGGGCCGGTGTGAGCATCTCGGTGTGCGTCCCCGCGCGGAACGAGGAGGCCACCATCGGGCCCATCGTGGAGACGATCAAATCCCACCTCCTGGACGACGTCGCCCTCGTCGACGAGCTGATCGTGCTCGACGACGGGTCCACGGACGCGACAGCGCTCGCCGCCACCCGCGCAGGTGCGGTCGTGATCGCGGTCGACGAGGTGCTGGAGCGCTTCGGCCCCGGTCTCGGGAAGGGCGACGCGCTCTGGCGCTCGCTCGCGGCGTCGACCGGCGACCTCGTCGTGTGGTGCGATGGCGACATCGTCGACTTCGGGTCCCAGTTCGTCTACGGGCTCCTCGGTCCCTTGCTCACCGACGATCGAATCGAGTTCGTGAAGGGAGCGTTCGACCGTCCGGCGCAGGGAGCTCTGGGGGGTGGTCGTGTCACTCAGCTCTTGGCTCGGCCGCTCCTCTCTCTTCTTCGTCCCGAGCTCGCATTCATCGAGCAGCCGCTGTCGGGTAGCTATGCCGGCCGGCGATCCACGCTGGAGCAGCTCTGCTTCGAGGTGGACTTCGGCGTCGATGTCGGATTGCTGATGGATGTCGCGGACTTCGCCGGTTGCGACGCGATCGCGCAGGTCTTCTTGGGCGAGTTCCGTCATCCGTGCCGCTCGCTCGACGAGCTCACGACTCAGGCGGACAGCGTCGCCCGCACCATCCTCGAACGGGGCAACCGCCTCGCTGCCGCCGACCGGCCCCATCGCCGACCGCCTCTGTCGACTGTCGGTCGCGATGGCGGTGCGCTGGAGTCATGAGCCTCGTCTGGCTCCCGCTGACCGTCTTGGCCTGGGCGGCCGGACTGATCGTGGTGTACGAAAGGTGGCGGAAAAGGGAGCGCGCCCGCGCGATCCGTCATCTGCACGAGTACCTCACCCGTATGGAACGTTGGTGACGGCCGTCGTCTTGCGAAAGCGATTTCGGGGCACATACCCCCGAAGTGCCCGGCTCGGCCCAGAAGGAGGGAAGCACGGTGTCTGCACTGGTCATCGTCGCCAACCGCCTTCCCGTCCAGGCGCCGGGTCGTGGGCGGGGACCTTGGACGCGGTCCCCCGGAGGGCTTGCGGAAGCGCTGCACCGCACGCTCGAAACTCGTGGCGGAACCTGGATTGGGTGGCCCGGTGGCCGGAACGCCACTGGGCTGCCCACCAACCTCGGCTACGACCTCCTTCCGGTCGCGCTCGACGCCGCTGATCTCCGCGGGTACTACGACGGGTTCGCGAACGCGACCCTGTGGCCGCTGTACCACGACCTCATTCGTCCGCCCGTCTATCACCGCGCGTGGTGGGACGACTACGTGCGCGTCAACCGACGGTTCGCGGATGCGGTCGCGGAGACCGCAGACCCCGGCACCGAAGTCTGGGTCCACGACTACCACCTGCAGCTCGTCCCTTCGATGGTGCGCGAACGCAGACCGGATCTGCGCATCGGCTTCTTCCTCCACATCCCGTTCCCCCCCGCGGATCTCTTCGCTCGCCTCCCTTGGCGAAGTCAGGTGCTCGACGGAATCGCCGGCGCCGACTTGATCGGCTTTCAGACTCCTCGAGACGCGGCGAACTTCTGCGAAGCCGAGTCGCGCCTCGGCCGACCCGACCGCGCGGATCACCTCCGTCGTCCGTTTGGCAGCCAGCGAGTCGGGGCGTACCCGGTGTCGATCGACTACGAGCACTGGAACCATCTCGCCGGCCTCCCCGAGGTCGAAGAACGCGTCGTGGAGCTGCGCCGCAACCTCGGCAATCCGAACGCGGTGCTGCTCGGGGTCGATCGGCTCGACTACACCAAGGGCATCGAGCACCGGCTCCGCGCGTTCCGGGAGCTCTTGGTGGAGAGACGGCTCACGGTGCCCGAGTCAGTGCTCGTCCAGGTCGCGAGCCCGAGCCGTGACCGTGTCACGGCGTATCGCAACGAACGCAGCCGCATCGAGCAGCTCGTGGGCGAGATCAACGGCGATTTCTCCCAAGTCGGGGCACCGGCGGTCCACTACATCCACCAGCCGCTCGAGCCCGTCGAGGTCGCGGCGCTCTACCGCGCCGCCGATGTGATGCTCGTGACGCCGCTGCACGACGGGATGAACCTGGTCGCGAAGGAGTTCGTGGCGAGTCGGGTGGCTGACCGCGGTGTGCTGGTGCTCAGCGAGTTCGCCGGAGCGGCGCACGAGCTCACCGAGGCATTGCTCGTCAACCCGCACGACATCGAAGGCATGAAACGGGCCATCCTCAACGCGCTGTCTTTGCCTGAAGGCGAAGTCAGTAGAAGGATGCGGATCTTGCGATCGACCGTCGAGAACCACACCGTCCACGACTGGGCTCGACGATTCCTCGACGACCTCGTCCCTGTTCAATGAGACATGCAGAACGAGCTCGGTGATGCCGAAGGGGACGACGGGACGACTGCGCCGGTCCTCGAGGACGTCATCTCCGTTCCCGTGCTGCTCGTGGCGTGCGACTACGACGGCACCATCTCTCCCCATGTCGATGACCCAACCCGAGCATTGCCGGTTCGAGAGTCGATCGTCGCGCTGCGGTCGCTCACGTCCATCCCGGACACCCACGTCGCGGTCATCTCGGGCCGCTCTCTCCGCGACCTCGCCGCGCTGAGCCGCCTTCCCCCCGAGGTTCATCTCGTCGGCTCGCATGGATCCGAGTTCGAACCAGGCTTTGCGACTGCCCTCCCCGAACAGATTCGCGAACGCCGCGCCGAGGTGATCCGACAGCTCGAAGAGATCGGCGCGCGGGCACAGGGCACGATCGTGGAGCGCAAGCCCGCGAGCGTCGCGTTCCACTACCGGCTGGTCGAGCCGAACTTGGCCGACGCTCTCGTCGCAGAGGTCCTTGCGGGGCCTGCACTGCTGCCGGGGGTGACCGCGAAGCGGGGGAAGATGGTCATCGAGCTGTCGCTCATCGAGACCGACAAGGGTGCCGCGCTGACCCGCATCCGCCAGCTGGTCGGAGCCGACGGTGTCATCTTCGTCGGCGACGACCTGACCGACGAGGACAGCGTTTGCGACGCTGACCGGCCCTGATCTCGGCATCAAGGTCGGGCCAGGACCGACATGTGCGTCGTCTCGACTCGCGGGCACGGATGCGGTCGCCCGCTTCCTCGCCGATCTCTTCGATCGCCGTCGAGGCTGGCTGGAAGGCGACTCGGCGCCGCCGATCGAGCGGCACACGCTTCTCTCCGATCAGCGCACGGTCGCGCTCGTCACGCCTGACGCGCGGATCTCCTGGTTCTGCCACCCCCGCGCAGATTCGCCGGCGGTCTTTGCCGAGCTGCTCGGTGGTCCGACCGCGGGGTCCTTCGTGATTCGACCCGACCCCCCGCGTGCCCCGCTGGCGCAGCGGTACCTGGCCGACTCCCTGGTGGTCGAGACGCGGTGGCCGGGCCTGCGCGTCATCGACTACCTCGATGTGGCCCATGGTCGAGCGTACGAACCAGCGGGGCGTACGGATCTCGTTCGCGTCATCGAAGGGGACACCCCCGCGGTGATCGAGTTCAGTCCGAGAGTCGACTTCGGTCGCGTGCCGACCCGGCTCGAGGTGCAGGACGACATCCTCCGCGTGCTCGGTGCCGGTGACAGCGTCCAGCTCGTCGCGCCTGGGATCTCGTGGACGATCCTCGAAGACGGAGCACACCAGCGCGCGGTCGCGGTCGTCGACCTGCGTGCGGGCGAGCCGCTCGTGTGTGAGATGCAGGTCGGTGTCGAAGGCACCGTTCCGTGGCGGGCCGATGAGCCGGAGCGCCGGCGCGCGACGATGGAGTACTGGAGCGGGTGGGCGTCGACACTGCGCTTGCCATCGGTTTCGCCGCGGATGGTCTGTCGGAGCGCGCTGACCCTCAAGGCCCTTTGCTACCAACCCACGGGAGCGATCCTCGCGGCCGCCACCACGAGTCTTCCGGAGGAGATCCGCGGCTCTCGGAACTGGGACTACCGGTACTGCTGGGTGCGAGACGCAGCGGTGGCGGCGCACTCGTTGTTGAGGGTGGGAAGCACCCGGGAGGCGCTCGCGTATCTCGATTGGTTGATCGATCGAGTCACCCATGTCCCGTCGGCCGAGCGCCTGCGGCCTGTGTACCCCCCCGCGGGTGACGAGTTTCTCTCCGAGGCGGTCATCCCGACGCTCAACGGATACCGCGGGTCACGGCCGGTCCGCATCGGCAACTTGGCGGAACACCAGCTGCAGCTGGACATGTTCGGTCCCGTCGTCGATCTCGTCCATCGCTTGGGCGGCGCGGGCGTGTACCTCACAGATCGGCATTGGGAGCTCACGAGGGCCATCGTCGATGCGGTCTGTCGCCGCTGGCGCGAGCCGGATCACGGGATCTGGGAAGAGCGTCGGGCTCCACGCCACTTCGTGGTCTCGAAGGTCATGTGCTGGACGGCGGTCGATCGTGGCATCGCGATCGCGTCTCGTATCGGACGTCCTCCTCCCGACGCCTGGGTCGAGGCGAGGACGCAGATCAAAGACGAGGTGCTGCGCGAAGGGTGGAACCCGGAGATCGGCTCCTTCTCGGCAAGCTACGGCGACTCCGACGTCGACGCGGGCATCCTCCAAGTCGTGCTCACGGGTCTGCTTCCGCCTGATGATCCTCGTGTCATCGCGACCGTGCTCCGAGTGGAGCACGTCCTGCGCGACGGCGAGGTGGTGTTCAGGTATCGGCACGATGACGGCCTCGCCGGTGGAGAAGGCGGGTTCCTGTTGTGCACCGCGTGGCTCATCGAAGCGTTCGTTGCGATCGGACGGCTCGAAGACGCCCGCGAGCTCTTCGACCGATACATCGACATGGCGGGGCCGACGGGACTGCTGTCAGAGGAGTTCGACCCCGTGCACGAGATCGCCCTCGGAAACTTCCCCCAGGCCTATTCCCACGCGGGTCTGATCAATGCGGCCGTCGCCCTTTCCGGGGTTCGGCCGATGCTCGCGTAGGTGCTCCCGTAGAGGCGCCGCTTCAGCGTCCCCGCACCTGGGGGTGGGGGAGGTAGGTCTTCTGCTCGCGCTTCTCGTCCAGGTGCTCGGCCAGGGCCTTGTAGACCTTCTTGCCCACCGTCGCGCGCAGTTCGTCAGCCGCCGAGATGTAGACAGGCTCGCGCCCGACGAACGCCTCGGGTGAGTCGGTGCACCACCAGTGGAACTCGAGACCTCCGTCGCCCCAATCTCGGCGCTTCCACTCGCGGACGGCCGACGTGACGTGCCCGTTCTCGTCGGTGCTGTCCACCTGGCGGATGGGCAGCTGCCAGCACACCTCGGGCTTCCAGTCGATGAAGCGCTCACCCGCCTGCATCGCGGCCGAGTGCAAGGCGCAGCCCTCGCCGCCCTCGAATCCCGGGCGGTTCAGGAAGATGCAGGCGTCCTTCACGAGCCGTGTGCGCCAATCGCCGTTCTTCTGGAGGATCGCGAACCCGCCGCGCTTCTGCGCGACGTCGTGGAATTGCCACTGCTCAGGAGTCAGGCGGGCGGCGTACGGGACGACCCTCTTGTAGTCGTCGTCATCCCGGAAGTGCGCGCCGTAGGAGCAGCACCCCTGGTTCAGCTCCTCTGCGGGGCCCGTGAGCACGCCTTGGCATCCGGCACCCCAGATGCATGTCCAGTTGCTCATCAGGAACGAGACGTCGAACAGCCAAGTGCGGTCTTCGTCCGGGTCCTCGAACGAGAACCACTCGTGCTGATCGTCCATGCCCCGCGAGACTACGGGGCTACCTTGGCGGTGTTGAACACCCTCGTCGACGATCTCCGCGCGGCGCTCTCCCCTGATCGGGTGAGGGCCGAACCGCTCGAGCTCTCGCTGTACGGGCGCGACGCATCGGGTCTCGCGGGTCATGCCGCGGTCGTGTGCTTCCCACTCTCGACCGAGGAGGTGCAGTCCTGCGTCCGCGCCGCGGTGCAGCACGGTCGTCCGTTCGTGACGCGCGGGTCGGGCACGGGGTTGGCGGGCGGAGCGGTGCCGCTCGGCGACCCCGTCGTGATCGTCACGACGAAGATGAACCGCGTCCTCTCCGTCGATCCGGATGCTCGTGTCGTGTGGGTCGAGCCGGGCGTCCTCAACCTCGACCTCAGTCGCGCGGTCGCCCATCTCGGTCTGCACTTCGCGCCTGATCCGTCGAGCCAGCAGTCGTGCTCCGTCGGCGGAAACGTCGCCACGAACTCGGGTGGTCCGCACTGCCTGCTCTATGGCGTGACGAGCACGCACGTCCTCGCCATCGAGGTCGTGTTGCCCGACGGCCGGGTCACCACGCTCGGTGGGCTCGAGCCCGAACCCGTCGGCTACGACCTGCGCGGCGCGTTCATCGGCGGAGAGGGCACGCTCGGGGTCGCGACGAAGATCGCGGTACGACTGACCCCGATCCCTCCGGTCGTGCGCACCCTCCTGCTCGACTTCTCGAGCGTCGACGACGGAGCCGAGACGGTGAGCGCGATCATCGCTGGCGGCCTCGTGCCTGCGGCGATCGAGATGATGGACGCCCGCATCACCGCGGCGGTCGAGGCGTTCGTGCACGCCGGGCTTCCGCTCGATGCTGCGGCGGTGCTGATCGTCGAGGTCGACGGCCCACCGGCCGGGGTCGAGGATGCCGTCGAGCGGGTGCGGTCGATCGGGCTCGCCCACGGCGCGAGATCGGTTCGGGTCGCGGCGTCCGACGCCGAGCGCGGCGCTCTGGTGGAAGGCCCGCAAGAGCGCGTTCGGCGCGATCGCTCGCATCAACCCCGACTACTACCTCCACGACACCGTGGTGCCGAGGCGGCGACTCGTCGAGGTGCTGCGCGAGGTCTACGCGATCGCCGACCGCTACGACCTCATCGTGATGAACGTGTTCCATGCGGGTGACGGCAACCTCCATCCGCTGCTGTCGTTCGACCGGCGGGTGCCGGGCGTGATGGAACGCGTGCTCGCGGCCGGCAAGGAGATCGTGCAGGCATCGGTCGCCGCCGGTGGGGTGCTGTCGGGGGAGCACGGCATCGGGATGGAGAAGCGCGACTTCATGCCGATGCTCTTCGGTCCCGACGACCTCGATGCGCAGGCGAGGCTGAGGGAGGCGTTCGATCCCGACGGAGTCGCGAATCCCCAGAAGGTGCTCCCCGCGGGCTCGTGTTGTGGCGACCTGCAGAGCATCCCCGCGGGAGCGTGGGTGTGACACGGGCACCGCGGTGAGCGTCACCGAGTCGGCCATCGACCTCGCCTCGTTCGTCGACGAGGTCGGCACGGAAGGTCCCGTCGCGGTGGCCGGTGGGCGCACGCAGTGGGATGTCGGCGGCCCGCCCGCGGCCGGCACACGGTTCATCTCCGCCCCCGCAGGCATCGCGTGGATCGCCGCCGAGGAGATGACGGTCTGCTGCGGCGCGGGCACGCTCGTCACCGACCTCGACGCGGCGCTCGCAGAGCAGGGGCAGTGCGTGGCCCTCCCGAGCTGGGCCGGCGCGACTGTCGGCGGCGTCTTGGCCGTGGGGCGCAGCGGCATCCGTCGCCTCGGCTACGGACCCGTGCGCGACGCCCTCCTCCAAGCGCGGTACGTGTCGGCCGAGGGCCGGCTGGTGAAGGCCGGCGGACCCACGGTGAAGAATGTGAGCGGCTATGACCTGTGCCGGCTCCTCGTCGGATCGCTCGGCACCGTCGGTCTCGTCGGCGAGGTGCTGCTCCGCACTCGCCCCGTGCCCTCGACATCGCGATGGTTCGCTCTCGAGACGGACGACCCCGTGACGGTGGCGGCGAAGGTGCACCGTCCTGTGAGCGTCCTTTGGGACGGCACCACCGCGTGGGTCCTCGTAGAAGGGCATCCCACCGACATCGACGCACAGGCGGGGGCTGCGGGTCTTCGTGAGACGGACGCACCACCAAGCCTGCCGCCTCACCGGTGGTCGATCCCCCCGACAGCGATCGCCTCGCTGTCGGGCACGTTCGTCGCGGAGGTCGGCGTCGGTGTCGTCCACCACGCCGAGCCCCAGCCACGCCGCGCCGTCGATCCGGTCGTCGCCGATCTCACGACCCGCATCCGTGACGCGTTCGACGCGACCCGGCGCCTCAACCCGGGCCGCGACGTGCTCGCACCGTGAAGCTGGGCGTCGTTGACGACGAGCTTGCCGCGTGCGTCGCGTGCGGGCTCTGCCTTCCCCATTGCCCCACGTATCGGGTGACGGGTGAGGAGGCCGCGTCTCCTCGTGGTCGCATCGCCGCGATGCGCGAGGTGCAATGGGAGGGAGCAGAGCCCGACGCCGCGTTCGTGAGCTTCATGGACGCCTGCGTGCAGTGCCGCGGTTGCGAGACCGCGTGTCCTTCGAGTGTCCCCTTCGGGCGCTTGATGGAAGGCACGCGTGACTCGCTCGCTGCTGCCGGCCGGTTCACCCCGTGGTGGCAGCGAGTCGCGATGAAGGGACTTGGACATCACGGGTTGCTGCTCGCCGGCTCTCGCACTCTCGCCGCCGCACAGCGGGCTCACCTCGTGCCGAAGCGCCTCGCCACCCGGTTCGGCGTGCCGCGGCTCGAGCTGCGTCCCGAGCCTCTCGTGCCCACGGGCGACGACGTGTTCCTGTTCACCGGCTGTGTGATGGATGCGTGGCTGCGCCCGGTCCACGCCGCCGTGATCCGGGTGCTCGCCCGCGCCGGCGTCGGGGTCGCGCTTCCCGGATCGGGAGGCGATTGCTGTGGCGCGCTCCACGTCCATGCCGGACTGACTGCTGACGCGGCGCGCCTCGCTCGGCGTGTGATGGGCTCGATGCCCGGCACGGCACCGATCCTCGTCGACTCGGCCGGATGCGGCGCGGCCCTCAAGGACTACGGCCACCTGCTCAAGACGCCCGACGCTGTTGCGTTCGCGGCTCGGGTGTTCGACGTGCACGAGTGGCTCGCGACGCGGATGCACACGCTGCCGCGTCCCGCGTCACCTTCCCCGCTTCGAGTCGCGGTCCAAGATCCCTGCCACCTGCGCCATGTGCAGCGCACCCATCTCGCGGTGCGCACCGTGCTCGAGCCGTACGTCGTGATCGTCGAGCTCGACGACGAGGGACTGTGCTGTGGCGCGGGCGGCGCCTACTCGAGCCTGCATCCCGACATGGCCTCGGCGATCAGAGCCCGCAAGCTCGAATCCATCGCGCGAGCGCGTGCGGAGGTCGTGGTCAGCGCGAACCCTGGCTGCGCGCTGCACCTCACGGCCGGAGGCGCGTCCGTCCGTCATCCCATGGAGGTCGTCGACACGGCATTGAGAGGCGCGGTGATCGATGGCGGGTGAGTTCGACGAGCTCCGGGCTCGCCTCGAAGTGATCGCCGAGGAGCTCGCCGACCTCGCGATCCTGCGGTTGCGAGAGTCGATCGACGCGGGCGGCACTGAGCTGCCGGTCGACGAGCGCCGCCTCACTCGCGCCCGACGTTCGGTCGAGAAGGCGATCGCCATCCTCCGCGAGCCCGACGACCTCGACTAACGGAGCCGGTTCAGCGTGTCGATCAATGCGCGCAGTCGTGCGAAGTGGTTGCGATTGAATCGGAATGCGACGCGCTGCTTGTCGAGCTGATCGGAGTCCTCGATCTCCTCCTTCAGCGGAGCGATGACCTCGAAGCCCTCCGCATGGGAGATGTCGGCGAACTCCTCGTTCAGCTTCCCGAGCTCTTCAGGACCGGGTGCACGAGTGAGCCGTATCACGAGGCGATCGCCGACGTAGCGCATCGAGTCGTAGTTCGCGTAGAACCCGACGATCTCGTCGCACGCCGCGTCGACGTCGTCGGTCACCAGGAAGAGGTCGACGTCGGACGCGGTGATCAGGTCTCTCGTGGCGAGCTCGTCGACGACGAACTCCTTCCAGTGCGTCCAATACGTGCCGTTCGGCACGTCGAGCATGACGATCGGCGCGGGGGTCGACTTGCCGGTCTGCACGAGCGTCAGCAGCTCGAAGGCTTCGTCGAGCGTGCCGAAGCCGCCGGGCAGGCACACGAACGCGCGGGACTCCTTGATCAGCATCAGCTTGCGGGTGAAGAAGTACTTCATCGAGACGAGCTTCGGATCACCCGCGATGACCGGGTTCGGCTCGTTCTCGAAGGGCAGGCGTATCGTCACGCCGAACGACATGTCGCGGCCGGCGCCCTCCATGCCCGCGGCCATGATCCCCGGGCCCGCGCCGGTGACCACCATCCACCCACGCTGGGCGAGCGCTGCCGCCATGCTCCGGGCCTGTGAGTACAGCGGGTCGTCGGGATGGGTGCGGGCCGAGCCGAACATCGTGACCTTCGGTGTGGCGTGGTACGGCGCGAACGTGCGGAACGCGGCCCGCATCTCCTTCAGCGCAGCGTTCGTGATCTTCAGGTTGAGCCGGTCGGCGCCGTCGCCCGCGAGCCGCACGGTCGTGGCGATCATCTCGAAGAGAAGGTCGCGGTCGCGGGTGACGCCGGTGGCGTCGAGCAGCTCGACGATCTTCTCGTCGAGGGCCGGGTTGCCGCTGCGGTACCGGGGGAGTCGGGCGGGGCGGGCCATGTCGACGTCAGCCTGGCACGTAACCTGCGGGGCCGATGGCCGTCACGTGCGTGGTCTGCGGCGCGATCGCCGACGGGCCTCTCGACGAGATCCCCCTCGGCTGGTCGACGTCCTCCTCAGACCGCGGCATGGTCTTCACCTGCCCGAGGTGCGTGCGCGAGCACGTCAGATCCATCGAGGCCAAGCTCGACGAATCCTGGTGGTGAGCAGCGCTCACACGGTCAGGAGACGGGCTCGACCCGGCCGTAGATCGTGGTGCGCTGCTCGAGGATGCGGCCGAGCGGGGTGACGAGCGCGCGGAACGCGGCTTCGTCCATCTCCTGACCGTGAGAGGCACCCGCAGCGCGGGAGATGTTCTCGTCCATGAGGGTGCCGCCGAGGTCGTTGCATCCTGACTGCAGCAGCTGCGCCACGCCGTCGAGGCCGAGCTTCACCCACGACGCTTGGATGTTCTCGATGTGCCCGTGATAGGCGATGCGCCCGACCGCGTGCATCAGCACGACCTCGCGGAACGTGGGCCCGCGGCGCGCCTTGCGTTGGAGGTAGATCGGCGCGGCCATGTGGACGAAGGGCAACGGCACGAACTCGGTGAACCCGCCCGTCTCCTTCTGCAGGTCGCGTGTCACGACGAGGTGCTTCGCCCACGACCGCGGTCGCTCGACCGAGCCGAACATGATCGTGATGTTCGATCGAAGCCCGACAGAGTGCGCGATGCGATGGGCGTCGAGCCACTCCTCGGTGTTCACCTTGTCGGGGCACAGGATCGCCCGCACCTCGTCGTCGAGGATCTCGGCCGCGGTGCCGGGAAGCGTGCGCAGCCCGGCGTCCATGAGCCGGACGAGGTACTGGTCGAGAGGTTCCCCGAGCCGCTTCGCGCCCTCGGTGACCTCGAGGGCGGTGAAGCCGTGCACGTGGATGTCTGGCGCCGCTTCCTTCACCGCGCGGCACACGTCGATGTAGTAGTCGCCGTCGAAGTCGGGATGGATGCCGCCTTGGAGGCACACCTCGGTCGCGCCGAGCGCCGCCGCTTCGGCGACACGCTCCTGGATGTCCTCGAGCGTGAGGAGGTAGGGCGTGCCCCGAAGGTTCAGGGAGAGCGGGCCCTTCGAGAAGCCGCAGAAGCGGCACTTGAAGGTGCACACGTTCGTGTAGTTGATGTTGCGGTTGTGCACCCAGGTCACGACGTCGCCGACAGTGGCCCGTCGGAGGTCGTCGGCCACCTCTGCGACCGCGGCGACCTCGGGGCCGCGTGCCGAGAACAGCGTGACGAGCTCCTCGATGTCGGGCTCCTGGCCGAGCAGGACGCCGTCGAGCACCTCTCGCACTCCACCACCTGGGCGGACCGCACCATCGGCGCGCGCCACGCCCGGCACCAACACGACCGGGTGCACTTCGGCTCCGGAGTACCAGGCAGTCGAGCGGTCGCCGACGACCTCGACGTCTGCACCCTCGTCGGGCCGGCGTACGAACTCCACTCGTTCAGGGAACACGGCGCCGGGATCGTCACGCCCGAGGCCTTCGGCGTCGGAACGGTCCATCACCGGGAACACCATCGCGGGGTCGAACCACCTCGACGGCTCTCGTACGAACTCGGGATACACGGTGAGACGCGGGGCGAGCACGAAGCCCTTCGCCTCGGTCACTTCGCGCAGGCGGTCGAGGGCGGGCCACGGCCGTTCGGGGTTCACGTGATCCGCGGTGACCGGCGAGACCCCACCCCAGTCGTCGATGCCGGCGTCGAGCAGCACGCCGAAGTCGTCCGAGAGGTTCGGTGGCGCCTGCACATGGATCTCCGGCGGGAGGATGATGCGCGCCGCCGCGATCGACCACAGGTACTCGTCGCTCGGGCACGCCGGGGAGAGGTGCATCGCAGTGCCGGGCTTCGGCAGGAAGTTCTGGACGATCACCTCTTGCACGTGGCCGTGGGTGCGGTGCGACGCCGCGATCGCCTCGAGTGCCGCGACGCGGTCTGCCCGCGTCTCGCCGATGCCGACGAGGATGCCAGTCGTGAACGGGATCTGCTGCAGGCCAGCTGCGTCGAGGGTCGCGAGGCGTCGTTCGGGGGTCTTGTCGGGCGAGCCTCGATGACAGTCGAGGTCCTCGCGTAGCGACTCGAGCATCATCCCCTGGCTCGGGGCCACCGCTCGCAACACGGCGAGCTCGTCTGCGTACAGCGCGCCCGCGTTCGCGTGCGGCAGCAGCCCGGTCTCCTCGACGGCCAGGCGGGCCATCGCCACCAGGTAGTCGACGGTGGACGCGTAGCCCTGCTCTGCCAGCCACTCGGCGGCGACGGGATACCGCAGCTCCGGCCGCTCACCCAACGTGAACAACGCCTCGTGGCACCCGGAAGCGGCACCCGCACGCGCGATCGCCCGCACCTGGTCGGGTGTGAGGAACGGCGACTCGAGCCGGGCGGGTGGCTGCGCGAAGGTGCAATACCCGCACTTGTCGCGACAGAGCATCGTCAGCGGGATGAACACCTTGGGCGAGAAGGTCACTCGCCCGCCGTGGGTGTCGTCGCGGATCTGACGGGCCCTTGCCAGGAGCGCGGGCAGGGGGAGATCGAGCAGGTCTGCCGTCATGGGCGCACGCTATCGGCCCGGTCGATCAGTTCTGCGCGGCGACCTCGTCCGCCTTCGTCTGAAGGGCGGCGAGGAGCTCGTCGAACGACTTGCAGAAGCTCGCGATGCCCTCTTCCTCGAGGACGCGGGCGACATCGTCCACGTCGATGCCGAAGCCCGCCAAGGCCTCCCAATCGCGGTGGGCGTCGTCCATGCCCGCGTCGACCGTGCGGGCCACGGTGCCGTGATCTTCGAACTTTGCGATGGTCTCGTCGGGCATCGTGTTCACGGTGTCGGGCCCGACCAGCTGATCGACGTAGAGCGTGTCCGGATAGGCCGGGTTCTTCGTCGACGTCGATGCCCACAGGGGTCGTTGCAGCTGAGCGCCGCGAGCTGCGAGCGCGTCCCATCGAGACCCGCTGAACGTCTGGGTGAAGAGCTGGTAGGCAAGCTTCCCCTGTGCGACCGCGGCCTTGCCTCGCTGCGCCAGGGCGTCGGGAGTGCCGATCGCCTCGAGCCGACGGTCGACCTCGGTGTCGACCCGGCTGATGAAGAAGGACGCGACGCTGGCGACGCGCGAGAGGTCACCCGGGCACGCCTCGAGGCCCGAGAGATAGGCCTCCATCACGTCTGCGTATCCCTTCAGGCTGAAGATCAGGGTCACGTTGATGCTGCGGCCCTCGCTGATCATTTGCTTGATCGCCGGCACGCATTCAGTGGTCCCCGGGATCTTGACCAAGACGTTGGGTCGCTCGATCCGTGCGTGCAGCTCGCGGGCCGCGTCGATCGTCCCTTGCGTATCACGGGCAAGCCCGGGCGCAACCTCTACCGAGGCGAACCCGTCACGACCACCGCTCGCCTCGTAGAGCGGGGTGAAGACGTCGAGCGCGCTGTTGATGTCCTGCAGCACGAGCGCCCAGTAGTCGTCGAGCACGGGGTGATCGTCGACGGCCAGGAGCTTGAACTGCTCGTCGTAGTCGACAGAACCCTGGATCGCCCTCTGCAAGATCGTCGGGTTCGAGGTGAGCCCTCGGATGCCCTGGTTCACCATCGAGGCCAGCTGGCCGCTGGTGATGTACCCGCGCTTGAGGTTGTCGAGCCAGGGGCTCTGGCCCTGTTCCTCGAACAGCGCGCGCAGTCGGTTCATGGGGTCCTGCCTTCCAACAGCGCTCGGGCACGTTCGGCGACGTGCGTCGGGTTGATGCCGAGCTGATCGAGCACGACGTCGCCCGGTGCCGAGGCGCCGAAGCGATCGATGCCGACGGACGCACTCACGTACCGCTCCCATCCGAGCGTGGCCGCGGCCTCGACGGAGAGGCTGGGCACATCAGGCGGGAGGACGGCCTCTCGGTAGGAGGCAGGCTGCGCGGCAAAGAGGTCCCACGAGGGCATCGAGACGACCCGCACCGCGACCCCTTCGTCCCGCAGGGTCCCCGCGGCGGCGAGGCACACGGAGACCTCGCTGCCCGTGCCGACGAGCACGAGCGCGGGTTGGCGGCGCGGCGCCTCGGAGAGCACGTACGCACCTCGGTCGACCTCGCCGTCGGCGGTGCCCTCGAGCACCGGCACGGCCTGGCGGGTGAGGACCAGCGCGGTCGGACCGGACGAGTCGACGGCGATGCGCCACGCCTGCGCGGTCTCGTTCGCGTCGGCGGGCCGGATCAGGCGAAGGCCGGGCATCGCGCGCAGCGACGCCAAATGCTCGATTGGCTGGTGCGTCGGGCCGTCCTGTCCGAGGCCGACGGAGTCATGCGTCCAGACGAAGACGACCTTGGCATGCGACAGTGCTGCGATCCGGACCGATCCCCGCATGTAGTCGCTGAAGACGAAGAATGTGCCACCCACGGGGAGCACGCCGCCGTGGCTCGCCATCCCGACCATGATCCCGCCCATGCCGTGCTCACGGATCCCGAACCGAATCTGTCGGCCCGCGGGCGCTTCGGCCGACTGTCGCTTCTCGTCCTTCAGCTCGGTGCCGGTGTTCTCGGTGAGATCGGCCCCGCCTGCGAGGACGCCGGGGATCACGTCGAGCGTCGCGTTCAGACAGGTCGACAGTGCAGCGCGAGTGGCGACCTTCTCGCCGACGTTGAACGACGGCAGCTTCACCGCCCATCCGGTCACCCCGCGACGCTCGAGAGCCGCGTCGAGCTCGGCACGGTCGCCCTTCCACTCGGTCAACCGCTCGTCCCACGCGACCCGGTGCAGGCGCTGCCGCAGACCCACACCCCGGTACCAATCGAGCACCTCGGGCGGGCAGTAGAAGTCCTCGTTCGGGATCCCGAGCCGCGCCTTGGTCCGCGCGATCTCTTCCGCTCCGAGCGGGTTGCCGTGGGCTTCGGCTGTGTCGGTCTTGTTCGGCGAAGGCCACCCGATGTGGCTGCGCAGGATGATCAGCGAGGGTCGCTCCTCCTCGGCCATCGCGCGGCGCACGGCTTCTTCGAGCACGTCGACGTCGTTCGCCGCTTCACCGACGCGCTCGACGTGCCAGCCGTAGGCCTCGAATCGCTTGCCGGTGTCGTCGCTGTAGGAGAGCTCCGTCGGTCCGTCGATCGTGATGTGGTTGTCGTCGTAGACGTAGACCAGTCGCCCGAGCTGGAGGTGCCCGGCGAGCGAGGCCGCCTCGTGGCTGATGCCCTCCTCGAGGTCTCCGTCGCTCGCGATCACGAACGTGTGGTGGCTGACGATGTCGGAACCGAAGCGTGATCGTAGGTAGCGCTCTGCGATTCCCATCCCGACACCGTTCGCGAAGCCCTGGCCGAGAGGGCCGGTCGTGACCTCGACACCCGGCGTGTCGAGGTTCTCGGGATGGCCCGGGGTCTTGCTGCCCCACTGGCGGAACTGGCGGAGGTCTTCCACCTCGAGGCCGAACCCCGTGAGGCAGAGCATCGAGTAGAGCAGGATCGACGCGTGACCAGCGGACAGCACGAACCGGTCGCGGTCGGGCCACTGCGGGTCCGTGGGGTCGTACTTCATCACGCGGGTCCACAGGACGTGGGCGAGCGGAGCAAGCGCCATCGCGGTGCCCGGGTGGCCCGAGTTGGCGCGCTGGGGCGCGTCCATCGCGAACCCGCGGATCACATTGATGCCGAGGTGTTCGACGTCGGTCACGGCCACTGGGCACCCCTTTCGGTGGTCGATTCGTACCCTATCCAGGCGTTGTCAATCGCTCACTCGGTGAAGAGGGCCATCGACGCGGTGTAGCCGTGCAGGAAGTTGTGACCTCCCACCGGCCCGAGCTCGCCCGCGCAGAACATGCCTGCGAGTGCCCGATGGCCCAGGGCCTCGGCCACGATCGCCGCATCGTGGTCTGGTTCGCCGAAGAAGCGCACCCCGCGCCCGTTGCAGGTGAACACGAGCGCCCCGTCGGCCGACACGTCGGACATGAGCTCGCGGATGTCCTCGTCGGCCGAGACCGCGTCGCGGATCTCGAACTGCACCGTGGTGCCGATGTCGACGAGGTCGCCGACGGCGACGGCGCCAACCTCCTTGTCCACGCCGAGCACGTTGCGCACGACGAAGTCACCGCGATCGAACTCCGCCTTCGACTCGTCTACGGCCCGACCGAGGTGGAGCCCGTTGGAGGCAAGTGCGATCTCATCGGGAGGGAGCGTCCGCAGGCTCTCCATGAGCCGGTCGAGAGCCTTCTCGCCACCGATCTCGTAGAGGATGTTGCGCTCTGACTTCGTGACGATGAGCGGTTCGCCGATCGGGCGGCACCCCTGCGACACCACCGTGCGGATGTGGGCCTCGGGACCGACGAGGACACCGACCGCGCCAGAGTCCGTGATGGCTCCGTCGAGAACGAGTCGGTTGCCGCCCGGGCCCTGCGCGGCGGATGCCATCCCTCCGATGACCGCGATGTCGGGTCGTTGCTCGGCGAGGGACGCGAGCACCTCGCGGATCTGCACGCTGAACGGATCCGCGAGCAGCAGCAGGGTCGCGCCGGGCGCGCAGTCCGCAACGGCGGACGCGACCCAGCGATCGGCGTCGACGAGCTCTTCGATGCGCACCGGAGTCAGCTCGATCGTCTCCGGTCGACGCCAGCGGGCGGCGAACACCGACACGGCCGCTGACTCCTCGGCCTCGTGGGCTCCCGCGAGCACTGACACTGCGGTCGCACCGAGCATGGTTCGCGGCCGGAGGAGGGAGCGCACGGTGGCCGCGATGTCCTCCACGACTCCGACGTGAGGCGCGGTCGCGAAGAGCATCACCAAGTCGACGGACTCGCCGGCGTCGAGTCCGAGCTGATCGAGCAGGTCGCCGACGACCTCACCTGTCGCGTGGGTCGCGAGGGGATGCTCTGAGAGAGATCCGGCGAAGGGCATGCGTGCGAGATCGGCCGGTCAGGCCGGCGGCAGCAGGGTCAGGGGCACGACGGTGAACGGGCCTTGGCCGAGACGACAGTGCGCGTCGATCGTCACGTAATCGGTGAACTCGAGCTCGCCGCGCACGAGGCGATACGTGAACTTGCCGGGTTCGACCGTGAACGGCGAGACGTTGCGGGCGATCTGCTCCTCGCCTCGACGGAAGATCACCTCGAGGATCCCGTTGCCTGGCTCGTCGGGATAGCAGCGCACGAGCACGAGGAGATGCGGCTCGATCGTGACCGGCACTGGCGCCGGAGATGCCATCGAGAAGAAGGCGCCAGTGATGTCGATCCGCGTCGACGGTCCAGGGGCTTGACGCATGTTGAAGGACTCGACGAACAGCGCCGACACGATCTCCATCGGCCCACCGTATGCGCCAGCCTCAGCCGTGGACGAGAGCGCCGCCGATCCAGGTCGCTGCGCACTGCAGCTCACCGTCGAGGGCCACGAGGTCGGCGCGTCTCCCGACGGCGAGCTCTCCCCGGTCGGCGAGACCCAGCAGGGCGGCCGGCGTGGTCGCCGCGGCGCGCAGGGCGTCCTCCAGAGATACGCCACACCGTTGCACCACGTTGGCGATCGCCCGATCCATCGTGAGCACGCTGCCGGCCAGCGTGCCGTCCTCGAGGCGGGGCGCGCCGTCGACGAGGCGCAGCGCAGAACCACCGACGGCACCCGCCTGCCAAGCGACCGCGTCGGTCACGAGCGCGACACGAGCAGCGGTCTTCGCCGCGAAGGCGAAGCGGATCGCACCGGGATGCACATGCACGAGGTCCGCGATGACCGAAACAGTGAGTCGGTCGTCGCTGAGCGCCCCGCCGAGCAAGCCGGGCTCTCGATGGTGGAGGGGCCCCATGCCGTTGAAGAGATGGGTGACGAGCGTGGCTCCCGCGTCTGCACCCGCGGTCGCTTGCTCGAAGCTCGCGGTGGAGTGGCCCAGAGACACGACCACGTGCCTGCGGACGAACGCTTCGATCGCCTCGACCGCACCGTCGGTCTCGGGCGCGAGCGTCGTGAGCGCGACTACCTCGGGGAGGGCCGCGATCCACTTCAGGTCGGGCTCGATGATCGAATTCGCGACGATGCGCTCCCGGCGCGCCGCCCAGGAACGGACCTTCGAGATGGGCTCCGGCGATCGCGGGGCGAGCACCCGAACGCCCTCGCGCGGCGGTGATGGACTCGAGGCGGGGTGCGTACGACTGCAGCGGAGCGGTCACGAGGGTCGGGCACCACGTCGTGGTGCCTTGCCGGATGAGCAGCGCGTCGAGTCGATCCCAGTCGGCGCCAGTCGCGTGAGCAACGTCGAGGTCGTCGATTCCGTTGACCTGGACGTCGACGAAGCCGGGGACGAGGGTCACGTCGCGGGCAGGTCCGGTGGTCGCCGCCACATCGATGATCAGCCCGGTCGCCTCGTCGACGTCGACGACGCCGGGAGCGAAGATGCCGGCCGGGGCGACGACGCGCGCCGCAGCGATGGCGGCCATGAGAGGTCAGGCCGCGGTGCGGCCCGCCGAGGCGGGCGCGAGGACGACCTTGTCGAGCCGGATCGTGACCCAGCCCAGTCGCCGGAACGCCGAGATGAACCACCAGGCGGGATCGACCTCGGGTCTGCGGAGCGCGAGCTTGGCCGAGGTCGGCGCGGCGTGGTGGTTGTTGTGCAGGCCCTCTCCGGCAGTCAGGAACGCGAGCCACTGAAGGTTGGTCGCAGTGTTCTCGTAGGGCTTGCGGCCGAAGTGGTGCCCGACCGAGTTCACGGCCCCGCTCAGCGCGAGGTACGTCACGGCATGGAACAGCGCGGCGATGATGCCCCACACCGGACCGAGCACGACGCAAAGAAAAGCAATGCCGATGCCGAGGCCGACGAAGGCGTGGTCGAAGAGGTAGCGATCCCACTTGTCAGGCGGAAGGTCGCGGGCGTAGCGCGAGACCTGCTCGGGGTCCGCAGCCACCTTGCGGTACAGCGCGGCGTTCGTGAGCTGCACCCTCACCCAGCCGAGGAGCGCCGGGGAGTGCGGATCGCCCTCGATGTCCGTGAACGCGTGGTGCTTGCGGTGCACCGCGACCCACTGGCGGGGCTTGATGCCCACCGTCATCCACACGACGAGGCGGAAGAACCACGCCAGCCCGGGACGCATGGTCATCGACCGGTGAGCGAGCGTGCGGTGCAGGTAGATCGTCGTCGCGAGGTTGGCCAGCATCGTGACCGCGAACCCGACGACCAATGCGATGAGGAGGTGGACCCACATGGCAAGCACAGGCTAGCGCGCCTACCTACCGGTCGGTAGGCAGCGCCGACGGGATAACCTCGCGGGGACATGCCCGACAGCGAGCACGTGCCTTCGACGCGTGAGGCGATCCTCGCTGAGGCGCTCCGCTGCTTCGCTGACCAGGGCTACGAGGGCACGTCGCTGAACGACATCGCTGCCGGTGTCGGGATCCGCCGGCCGAGCCTCCTCCATCACTTCCCGTCGAAGGAGGCGCTCTACCGCGAGGTCTTCGAGCGGGCGCTGTCCGATTGGTTCCTCCAGGTCGAGCAGGCCGCGGGCCGCGATCGGGGTGGTTGGGAGCAGGTCGACTTCGTCCTCGACGTCAGCTTTCTCTTCTTCAAGGAGAACCCCGAGTTCGTCCGCATCATGAGGCGAGAGGCCCTCGACGGCGAGGGGCACCTCGGCATCGATCTCGGCGCGGCGCTGCGCCCGCTCTTCGATCGAGCAGTGGGCTACCTCGAGCGGGAGATGGACAACGGCACGTTCCGGCGCCACGACGCAGTGCAGACCCTCATCACCGGGTACGGCGCGTTGCTCACCTACTTCAGCGATCTTCCGTTCCTCCAGGAGCTCATCGACCGCGATCCCCTCGAGTCAGACGCCCTCGACCGGCGCGCCGAGCATGTCCGCTCGTTCTTCCACGCCGCGCTCGAGCCTCGACCTGACGACTGAGGCAGTCGTCGCGCTAGCACCGGATGCGGTGAAGCGCGCGGCCTTGACGGACGAGCACCATGCTGCCCGGCTTCGCCGTGAAGACACCGTCGAATGAGGTCGGCTCGATGCCGTCGACCTCGACGACCAACCTTGCCCCGGGCTCGATCTTCGACGCGGCGTCGAGCGCCAGGCGCACGAGGTCGTCGGTGGCGTTCGCGTCCTCGGTGATCGCATCGGGCCGCCAGGCCCACACCCCGGAAGCGGTTTGCTGCACTGCCGGCCGCACGGCGAGGCGCGGACCGAACACGCTTGGCACGGCTCGGCGCACCGCCGGCCAGGCGGAGGCCACTCGGAACGCCTGCGAGAGCACGTGATCAGGATCGGGCGCAACGGCGCGCCACGCGTCGTGGCCCGCCGCCTCGAACGAGGGTCGTGTCGAGCGGAACAAGCGCAGTGCCCGTCGCGCGAGCCTTGCCTCGGCGCGGGTCTGCTCGAACCACGCCCCGGCTTCCTGCTCGAGACTGGGTGCCTCGCACGTGCCGGCGGCGGTCAGCCAGTCGTCGAGCGCGTCTGCTGGCGCGGCCCATTCGGGACCGTCCGCGTCGTTGACGAGCTCGGCGACGAGGCGCTGGGGCAGCTCACCGTCGCATGCCTCGGCGAAGACGCGCCATCCGAGCTCATCCGCGGCGACCCGCCACGCGGTGATCGGATCGTCGCCACGGCACCACGCCGCGATCGACGCGAGTGGAAGCATCGATGCGCGGGGCTGCACCATCGGGTTCGCGAAGTAGCCGCAGCACAGATCTCGCAGCTCCGGGTCGCGTCCCCGCAGAGGCCCCATGAAGAGACGGTCGGCCATGACCGCGTCGTTCACCGGGACGTTGTCCCAGAGCAGGGGAGCGCGGCCCCCGAGCGCGGCCGCACGAGATCGCGCGTCTGCACCCGTGATCTCGTCGTTCACCACTGACGCACCGGTCCAGCCGACGGGAATGGAAGGTGGGAGCACGCGCGCGAGGGCATCGAGGTAGGGAGACGGGTGGGTGCCGATGTACTCGGTCGGCACCAGTGACACCAGGACCGGGTCGCCGAGTCGTTCGTCGAGCCACGTCGCGAGATCTGCGTGTGCTTCGCCGCATTCCGCGGCACTCCGCCCAGGGTCGGGGGGCAGGTCGTCGACGAACAGACCGATGTGCGTGATCCCGAGGCCGACGAGCGGTGCGAGCTTCTGGGCCAGCGCGCTCCTGTCCGAGCTCGATGACTCGTCCATCGACAGCCCCGGCGAGATCGCCACCCCCACTCGCAGGCCGGAGTGGTCGACGAGGGATCGAAAGCCCGCGAGCTCCGTCTCGTCGTATGGCTCCCGCCAGTCTTTGCGGTGCTTCGGGTCGTCCTTCGGCGCGTACACGTAGTCGGTGAGACCACGCGCTGCCGACCACTGCAGCACCTCGAGGCGATCGGCCCACGACCACGGCGCGCCGTAGAACCCTTCGACGATGCCGGTCATCGAGAGGCCGGTCATCGTCCCGTCCGGGGTGGCCCACCCTGAGACGACCCGCCCTCAGACGACACAGTCACGTCGGTAGGGTAGGCATCCGTGGCTCGGGCTGGTCATCCTGGGGCTGGCGCCGTTTCGACCCTCTCCGAGGCCGAGTCCAAGGCGCTCGTCGCCCGCTTCGGCATCCCCGTGCCGGCCGAGAGATCGGCGGCAGACGCCGACGGTGCGCGGGAGGCGGCGACCGAGATCGGGTTCCCGGTCGTGGTGAAGCTGTGCGGCCCGTCGATCGCACACAAGACCGAGCGCGGCCTGGTGCGCCTCGGCCTCACGAACCCCGCTGACGTCATGACCGCGGCAGCCGAGCTCTTGGCCGCTGCTCATCCGGACGACGGCCCGGTCGACCTGCTCGTCGCGCCCATGCTCTCGGGAAAGCGTGAGCTCATCGCTGGCCTGCATCGCGATGCGCAGTTCGGCATGACGGTGATGCTCGGCGTCGGTGGCATCCTCGCGGAGGCGGTGGCCGATGTGAGCTTCCGTCTCGCGCCGATCGAGCGCGTCGACGCCTGCGACATGATCGACGAGCTTCGGGCGCAACCCTTGCTCGGTGCTCTGCGGGGCGAGCCGCCCGTCGACCGTGAGCGACTGGCGGACATCCTCATGGCGTTGTCGCGCGTCGCGGGCGAAGAACCCGCCGTGTCGTCGATCGATCTGAACCCACTCATCGTGGTGGACGGTGTCCCCATCGCCGTCGACGCGCTCGTCGAGGTGAGCTCGAGGTGAGTCGGTGACACCACCGTTGGACGACGAGCACTTCCGCGCGCTCTTCGATCCCCGTGGCGTGATCGTCGCGGGAGCGAGCGCGCATCCGGGCAAGTTCGGCTTCGTCGCGCTCCACAACATCCTGCGGTGCGGGTACGAGGGCGCGGTGTTCGCGACGAACCTCGAGGGGGGCGAGGTCCTCGGCATCGAGACCGTCAAGTCCGTCGACCAGATACCCGAGGGCCTCGCCGACCTGGTGTTCGTCTGCACGCCAGCAGCCGCGAACGTCGCGTTGCTGAAGGCGTGCGCCGCGCGCGGAGTGAAGGCTGCGTTCATCACGTCGGCTGGCTACGCAGAGGCCGGGGGTGACGGCGAGGCGGCGCAGGCCGAGCTCGTGGCGGTCGCGGCCGAGCTCGGGATCTTGATCGCAGGCCCGAACGGCCAGGGGCTCGTCTCGACGCCCGCCCGCCTCTGTGCCCAGATCGTCGCGCCCTACCCGCCCGCCGGCCGCATCGGCCTCGCGAGCCAGAGCGGCAACCTCGCGTCCGCGCTCATGAACATGTCGGTGCTGAGCGGCGTCGGCATCAGCCGCGCGATCTCTGCCGGCAACGCAGCGATGGCGTCGGTGGCCGACTACCTGGACTGGTTCGCCCGAGATGAGGCGACGGCCGTCGGCCTCGCGTACGTCGAGGGAATCGGCGACGGTCGCGTGTTCTTCGAGCGGGTGAGAGCGGTCGCGCGTGTGAAGCCGGTCGTGCTGGTGAAGGGCGGCGTGACCAGCGGGGGAGCGCGAGCCGCCGCGTCTCACACCGGCGCGCTCGCGACCGACGACCGCGTCTTCGAGGGCATGTGCCGGCAGGCAGGCGTCACCCGTGCCGCGACGATCGAGGAGGCGTTCGAGGCGGCGGCGACGTTCGCGACGCAACCCCTTCCCAAAGGCCCGAACACCGCGGTGGTCACGACCGCTGGAGGGTGGGGCGTCATCACCGTGGACGCGATCGTGCGCAGCGAGCTGCACCTCGCGCCGCTCGCCGACGACCTGCGTGAGACGATCGACCAGAAGCTGCCGCCGCGGTGGAGTCGCAACAACCCCGTCGACCTCGCGGGCGCAGAGACGCGCGACACCATTCCCGAGGTGCTCGAGATGGTCGCTCGGCATCCGTCGATCGACGCGGTGGTGTATCTCGGGCTCGGCATCCAGTCGAATGAGGCGAACCTCATGAAGACGGGGCCGTTCCACCCCGATCACGGCCTCGAGCGCATCGTCGAGTTCCACGAACGCCAGGACGCCCGGTACGCGCAGGCGGCCGCGGACATCTCGGCCGAGACCGGCAAGCCGGTGCTCACCGCGTCCGAGCTCGGCATCACCTCGCCGGACAACCCCGGCCCCGCCACGGTACGGGCGAGCGGGAAGCTCTGCTATCCGAGCGCCGATCGCGCGGTGAGAGCGCTCGAGCATCTGTGGCGCTACGCGCGTCATCGCGCCTCCCGGTCATGAGGACGTTCGCCCGCATCGCGGTGCGCGTGTTGCCTGCTCTTCTCGCCGTGCTCGTCGGCGCCGGCGCGCTCGCTCGCGTGGCACGGGCGTCTGACGCTCCGCCTCCCGCCGCGTCGGGGCTCACGACTCATCTGGCCACGCCAGTGCTGTCGGCTCGCCGCGTCGTCGACGAGCTCGTCGAGCCTGTGGGTGAGGCGCGGCTCGCCGACGCGCTGCAGCCGTTGGCGGCGTCGCTCGGGGACTCGAGCTGCCTGAAGGTCACCGTCGGCGGCCAGCCAGTGGTCGATGTGCACGGGGACACGCCGCTGATCCCGGCCTCGACCTTGAAGCTGCTCACGTCGAGCGTCGCGCTCGACGTGCTCGGACCCACCTACACCTACAAGACGTCGGTGCAAGCGGCTGTGGCGCCGGTCGGCGGTGTCGTGAACGGCGACGTGTGGCTCGTGGGAAGTGGCGATCCGCTGCTCGCGACGCAGGACTACGTCCACACGTTCCGCCGCCCGCCCGAGCCCGCCACACCGCTGGAGACGTTGGCCGACAAGATCGTGGCCGCGGGTGTCACTCAAGTCACTGGCCGCATCATCGGCGACGAGTCGCGCTACGACGCGCAGCGGTACGTGCCCTCATGGCCGTCCCGGTACATCCGGAGCGCGGAGATCGGTCCGATGAGCGCGCTCTCGGTGAACGACGGGTTCATGCACGACAGCGCGTTCCACGCCGCGGCCAACCCCGCGGAGTCGGGCGCGCAGACCCTCGTCGATCTGCTCGCCGAGCGCGGCGTGACGGTGGGTGGCGTCGGGTCGGGCGTCGTCCCCGCGGGCACCGTGGAGATCACGTCGATCGAGAGCGCGCCGCTGCCGGCGATCGTCGGCGAGGAGCTGCGGATCAGCGACAACGGCACGGCCGAGCTGTTGCTGAAGGAGATCGGGCACGAGGAGTCGGGCTCGGGTGTGACTGCTTCCGGAGCAGCGGCGGTGACGTCGCACCTGCGAGACGAGGGGATGCCCGTCGACGGCTTCACGATGATCGACGGCTCCGGCCTCGACCGGGGGAATCGGGTGACGTGCAACCTCCTCACCTCGGTGCTCGATCGCGCCGGGCCGCATTCCGACCTCACGAACGACCTCTCGATCGCGGGGGAGACCGGCACGCTCGATCGACGCCTCGCGAACACGGTGCTCTCGGGGAAGGTGCGAGCCAAGACGGGCACCCTCACGGGTGTCGTCGGACTCGCCGGCTTCGCGCAGGCGAGCGACGGCACGGAGGTCACGTTCGCGATCCTGCTGAACGGCGATCAGTCGAACGACGGGTTCGGGATCTGGGTCTCGTTGCTCACGACGCTCATCGGCTACCCCGATCTCACTGGGCTCGCTGACCTCGGACCGTTGCCGCCCACGGGGAGGTGAGCGCCACGCTGCCGATGTTCCCCCTGGGTTCCGTGCTCTTCCCATCGATGGTGCTCCCATTGCACGTGTTCGAGCCTCGGTATCGAGCCCTGACGCTCGCGTGCCTGGAGGGAGATCGGCGGTTCGGTGTCGTGCTCATCGAGCGCGGCAGCGAGGTGGGCGGGGGCGACGTGCGGTTCACGGTGGGCACGGTTGCGCACATCGTCGAGGCGGCAGAGCTCCCCGACGGGCGGTTCGCGCTCGGCACCGTCGGCGTCGAACGGATCCGGGTGCTGTCCTGGCTCGACGACGACCCCTATCCGCGGGCCGAGGTCGAGCCGTGGCCCGACCCACCGCCCTCCGACGGGCTCGACGCCGTGCACGAGCAGAGCGTCGCGCTGCTCCGGCGAGTGCTGGCGATGAAGGCCGAGCTTCGAGATCTCGCTGCGCCCGCGACGATCGAGCTCTCGACCGACCTCGTGCTCGCCGGGTACCAAGCGGCAGCGGTCGCGCCGATCGGACCTGCCGACCATCAGCGACTGCTGGCGGCGGAGTCACCCGACGCTCGCGCGGCGGATCTGTGTACGTTGCTTGCCGACCAACTAGAGCTTCTGTCGTTTCGCCTCAGGTGAATTTCGCCGCAGGTGATAGGAAGAAGCCTCCCAAGGAGGGTGGGTGGCCGACGCGGAGCTGAAACCGAAGAGTGCGAAGCCGAAGAGCCTCGGCGAGACCGTCAGCGACATCGTCGAGCTCCTCAAGGCCTACGCCAAGCAGGAGACGGTCGAGCCGCTCAAGCGGCTGGGGCGCTACCTCGGCTTCGGGGTCGCGGGCTCGATCCTGATCGCGACTGGGTTGTTCCTCCTGATGCTGGCGGCCCTGCGCGCCCTGCAGACCGAGACGGGCTCGACGTTCACGGGTAGCTGGTCGTGGGCTCCGTATGCGATCGTGATCGTCGGCACGTTGCTCGTCGCCGCGTTGTTCCTGAGCTTCATCAAGCCCTCGAAGGGAGGTCGAGCATGAGTGCAGCAGCCCCGGCATCGCAGATCACTCGAGCCGACATCGAAGCGAAGTTCCGCGAGCTGCAGGGCGGCGCGACCCAGCGCGCCGAAGCCGCGGGCGCGACGGTGCTCAAGGTCGCGGTTGCCGTCGCCGTCGTGGTCGTCGTGGCGTCGTTCCTGATCGGCCGGCGCAAGGGCCGCCACCAGACGACGATCGTCGAGATCAGGCGCATCTGAGATGGCTCCGGCTGCGGACGGCCAGAGCACCTATCGCTCGTACGCGTGGCGGAGGCTGGTGCTCACGGCGTACCGACGCGGGTTTCGCGACCATCAGGTCCTGTGGAAGGGACTTTGGTACGGGTTGCTGCTCATGAGGGCCATCAAGTGGACGAAACCGGTGCAGGTGCTCGTCGCCCGAGAGGTGCTGAAGCCCGGCGACACCATCACGATCACGCAGACCAAAGAGACGGTGGGCAAGCGACGTCGCTAGCGGCCCCCGCTCGTGGATGGAGTGTGACGGGCTCACCGGCCATCATTTGCAGGTGAAGGTGGTCCTGCGGAATCCCCGCCGCGAGCTCGAGGTGCCCGGCCCGATCCGGGTCCACGCGCTGCTCGATCGCCTCGAGCTCAACCGTGAGTCCGTGCTCGTCATCAGCGAGGGCACCTTGGTGCCGGGCGACGGACTGCTTCCCGCGGATGCATTGGTCGAGATCCGTCCCGTCATCTCGGGCGGCGCGACATGAAGTGCCGAGTGTGCCGGGGCGACGCGGTGATCGACATCCGACGACACAACGCGAACTTCTGCGCTCCGCACTTCTTGCACCACTGTGAGGAGCAGGTCGCGAAGACGATCGAGGAGCTCGAGATGATGCGCACGGGCGACCGCGTGCTCGTCGCCGTGTCGGGCGGCAAGGACTCCCTCGGTCTCTGGGATCTCCTGCTGAGGCTCGGCTACGCAGTCGACGGCCTGTACATCGGTCTCGGCATCGACGGCTACAGCGACGAGTCGGGCGCGTATGCGCGCGCGTTCGCGCGCGAGCGCGACGTGAAGCTCGTCGAGGTCGACCTCGTGGACGACTATGGCTTCGACGTGCCGAACGGCGCCAAGGCCGCGAAGCGTGTGCCGTGCTCGGCATGTGGGCTCTCGAAGCGCCATCTGTTCGACAAGGCCGCGGTCGACGGTGGATATGACGTGGTCGCGACCGGCCACAACCTCGACGACGAGGCCGCGGTGCTCTTCGGCAACGTCTTGCGATGGAACACCGACTACCTCGCGCGGCAACATCCTGTGTTGCAGGCGCGCGCGGGCTTCCCGCGGAAGGTCAAGCCGCTCGTGCGCCTCGGCGAGCGCGAGATGGCGGCGTACTGCGTGCTGCGCGGCATCGACTACCAAGTCGAGGAGTGCCCGATGGCCGCGGGCAACCGGCATCTCGGGTACAAGGACGCGCTGAACGCGATCGAGGTGCAGTCGCCTGGGTCGAAGCACGCGTTCTACTTCGGCTTCCTCGACAAGGTCGCGCCGTTGCTCGAGGGCACAGCCGGCGACGACAAGGACACGCTCGGGCGGTGCGTGCGCTGCGACGCGCCGAGCGCGGGAGAGATCTGCAGCTTCTGCCGCTTGGTCGATCGGGCGAGCGGGGCCCGGTCGTGAGGGGGGCGTTCACGCCGGGAGAGCGGGCACTGCTCATCGACCCGAAGGGGCGGCGCTACCTGGTGCTGTTGAAGGTCGGTGGCGAGTTCCACTCCCATGGCGGCTACATCCCCCACGACGAGCTCATCGGTCGTTCCGAGGGCACGAGCGTGCGGGCCACGAAAGGACTCGCCTACACGGCGCTGCGGCCGACGCTCGCCGACTTCGTGCTGAAGATGCCCCGCGGAGCCCAGGTCATCTACCCCAAGGACATCGCGACGATCTTGATGATCGCGGACGTGTTTCCCGGCGCGCGCGTGCTCGAGTCGGGCGTCGGTTCCGGGGCGCTCTCGCTCGGGCTGCTCCGTGCCGGGGCTGACATCGTCGGCTATGAGCTGCGCGAGGACTTCGCCGCAAAGGCGCAGCAGAACGTCGTCGCCTTCTCCGGGGACGAGGTGCTCGCTCGCTATCGGGTCGAGATCCGAGACTGCTACGAAGGGATCGAGGAGACTGCACTCGATCGCATCGTGCTCGATCTCCCCGAGCCCTGGCAGGTGGTCAAGCACGCGGAGCGCGCTCTCTGCCCTGGCGGCATCCTCGTCGTGTACACGCCGACGATCGTCCAGGCCGCGCAGCTGCGCGAGTCGCTTGCCGATCGGCCGTTCCTTCAGACATCGACGATCGAGGTGCTGCATCGCGGATGGCACATCGACGGGCAGTCGGTGCGTCCGGACCATCGGATGGTCGCGCACACGGGCTTCCTGACGTCCGCACGACTCGTCGCCTCGTGACGGCAGGACGCTCGTGAACTGGCTGGACGTGCTCATCATCGTGCTGGCCGCGATGGCCGGCGCGGCCGGGTATCGCATGGGCCTCATCGCGCGCGCCGTGTCGTGGCTCGGGTTGGCGCTCGGGCTCTATGTGGCCACGCGCCTGATCCCCCGTCTGCTCGACGGTCACGAAGCGGCGCCCGAGGGACGCCTCTTGCTCGCGGCGGCGAGCATCCTCGTGATCGGTGGCCTTGCCGGCCAGGCGCTCGGGATGTTCATCGGCAGCCGTCTCCGACGCACCCTGCCCTACGACTCGGTGGGCACGGTTGACCGGGCGGGGGGTGCGCTCGCGGGGATGCTCGGCGTGTTCGTCGCGCTCTGGCTGCTGCTGCCGGCGATCGTGGAGGTGCCCGACTGGCCTGCTCGTCAGGCCCGCACGTCGTCGATCGCTCGCGCGATCGACGGTCTGTTTCCCACGCCCCCGGACGCGGTCGATGCGATCCGCCAGATGGTGGACGACAACTCGCCACAGGTGTTCTCCGGGCTGAAGCCCGCGCCAGATGTGCCCGCTCCCCCCGACTCGGTCGTCGTCGCGGCGGTCGTGAACCAGCAGGTGACCGACGCCGTGTTCCGGGTGGACGCTCCGGCGTGCGGGCGCATCCAGGAGGGCAGCGGGTTCTTGGTCGACAACGGGCTGATCGCGACGAACGCACACGTGGTCGTGGGCTCGAAGGACGTCTCCGTGCAGGGGGAGCGCGGCGAGGAGCGGTCGGCGACGGTCGTCGCGTTCGATCCGTTCCGCGACATCGCGTTGCTGCGAGTCGACGGCATCGACAGCGCGCCGCTCGTGCTCGGGGAGCCCTCAGTCGATGATCAAGGGGCGATCTACGGACACCCCGGCGGCGGCGATCTGCGGGCCACGCCTTTCGACGTGGCCGAGCGCGTGCAGGCCGAAGGCAAGGACCTGTTCGGCGACAAGCGGATCGTGCGCGACGTCCTGGTGTTGTCGTCCACGTTGCGGCCGGGAGACTCGGGCGCTCCCGTCGTGCGAGACGACGGCATCGTGATCGGTGTCGCGTTCGCAGTCGCGCCTGACCGGTCGTCGGTTGGCTACGCGCTCACGAGCGACGAGCTGGAGGCGGTGTTGGCAAGCCCGCACGAGACCACGGTGTCGACCGGGCGCTGCTTGCGCTGAGCGCCGAGGCGGGTGCTCAGGCCTCGATGAAGATGCACTCGCCGGGGCACTCCTCGGCGGACTCGATCACGGCGTCGAGCTGGCCGTCGGGGATGTCTGCCATCCCGTCGGCGCCCTGGGCGTTGCCCTTCGCCGTCGCGTACACCTTGTCGCCCTCCTTCACATAGGCGAGCCCGTCGTCGAGCAGGGTGAACACGTCGGGGGCGATCTCTTCGCAGAGCCCGTCGCCAGTGCAGAGATCCTGATCGATCCAGACCTTCATGGCCTCGTTGAGCCTTCCTATATGGCGCCTCGAACCGGCGTCGGTCTGCGCAATTTACACGGCGAAGGCCGGTGAAACAACGCAATGCTACGGCTGTGTGGCATGGCACAGGGTTCTGCGACGCCTGAGGTAGCGTCCCGAACGGGTCGCTGCAAGGGTCGCTGCAAAGGGAGGTGAACCCTCGTGGAGGAGACCGAGTACGAACGGCGCCTCACGGCGTACGACACTGAGCTCGCGGCGCTGCGCGAGCAGGCGAAGCTCCTCGAGGAGGAGGTCCTGTCGCTGCGACGCAAGCTGCAGGACGCACCGAAGCGGGTTCGCACGCTCGAGGAGCGACTCCTCGAGTCGAAGGGTCAGCTCGCCCAGGCCGTGTCGCAGAACGAGAAGCTCTCCTACACCTTGCGTGAGGCGCGCGAGCACATCGCAGCCCTTCGCGAGGAGGTCGACAAGCTGACCCAGCCGCCGTCGGCGTACGGCGTCGTCGTCGGGCGCAACGACGACGGCACCGTCGACGTGCTGTCCGGCGGACGCAAGATGCGCGTCGCGTTCGAGCCCTGAGGTCGATCTCGACGCGCTCGAGCGGGGCCAGGAGGTCGTGCTCAACGAGTCGCTCAACGTGGTGCTCGCTCGGGGCAATGAGGTGTCGGGTGAGGTCGTCACGATCAAGGACGTCCTCGAGGACGGCCGCCGGGCGCTGATCGTCGGGCGGGCGGACGAGGAGCGGGTGTGCGAGCTCGCCGACGTGCTCATCGGCGAGAAGCTGAGGGCAGGCGACCACATCCTGATGGACTCCCGGTCGGGCCTGTTGCTCGAGAAGCTGCCGCGGCCCGAGGTCGAGGAGCTCGTCCTCGAAGAGGTGCCCGACATCAGCTACGCCGATGTCGGCGGCCTCGACGAGCAGATCGAGCAGATCGCCGATGCGGTCGAGCTGCCGTTCGTCCACCACGAGCTGTTCGCCGAGCACCGGTTGCCGGCACCGAAGGGCATCCTGCTCTACGGGCCTCCCGGGTGCGGCAAGACGCTCATCGCCAAGGCGGTGGCGAACTCGCTGGCCAAGAAGGTCGCCGACGTCTCGGGCGACAAGCACGCGAAGAGCTACTTCCTGAACATCAAGGGCCCGGAGCTCCTGAACAAGTACGTGGGGGAGACCGAGCGTCAGATCCGCCTCGTCTTCCAGCGTGCTCGTGAGAAGAGCGAAGAGGGTTGGCCGGTCATCGTCTTCTTCGACGAGATGGATTCGATGTTCCGCACGCGTGGTTCAGGCATCTCGTCCGACATGGAGTCGACGATCGTGCCGCAGCTCCTCGCGGAGATCGACGGCGTCGAGGCGCTCAAGAACGTGATCGTGATCGGCGCGTCGAACCGTGAGGACCTGATCGACCCGGCGATCCTGCGACCCGGACGCCTCGACGTGAAGATCAAGATCGAGCGGCCGGATGTCACCGCCGCCGCACAGATCTTCGGGCGGTACCTCACGGCGGACTTGCCGCTCGCGGAGGACGAGGTGCGCGACCTCGGTGGCGGTGATCGGCAGAAGGCCGTCGACGTGATGATCGAGCGCACCGTCGCGGAGATGTATCGCTCCGACGACGACAACCGGTTCCTCGAGGTCACCTATCAGAACGGTGACAAAGAGGTCATGTACTTCAAGGACTTCTCGTCCGGGGCGATGATCGAGAACATCGTGCGCCGCGCCAAGAAGGTCGCGATCAAGCGACTCATCGCGGGTGGCGCCAAGGGCATTCGCACCGACGACCTCATCGTGTCGATCCGCCAGGAGTACAAGGAGCACGAGGACCTGCCGAACACGACGAACCCCGACGACTGGGCGAAGATCTCGGGCAAGAAGGGTGAGCGCATCGTGTTCATCCGCACGCTCGTGAAGTCCAGCTCGCCAGACGGCGAGGGCGGTCGCGCCATCGAGCGGGTGGCCACGGGGCAGTACCTCTGACCGCGATGGCAGGGGGCGGCGCGTCGCACGGCGCGCAGTAGGGTCGATCTGTGGCGATACGCAAGGTCTTGGGCGTCGAGACCGAGTACGGCATCCAGCTCCGAGGAGCCGGCGAGTCGAACCCGATCGCGGCGTCTTCGATGCTCATCAACGCCTACGTCGCGCAGCAGCATCGCAAGGTCGGGTGGGACTTCGAGGACGAGTCGCCTGGCCGTGATGCGCGTGGCTTCTCGCCCGACGGCACGATGGCGCCCGAGGTCGAGACGCATCTCGTGAACGCCGTGCTCACCAACGGCGCGCGGTACTACGTCGACCACGCCCATCCCGAGATCTCCACCCCAGAGTGCGCCGACGCGCTCGAGATCGTGCGGTACGACAAAGCGGCAGAGCTCGTCCTGATCCAGTCGATGGAGGCTGCCGCCCGCACCCTTCCGGCCGGCGGCGAGATCGTGGTCTACAAGAACAACTCCGACGGCAAAGGCAACTCGTACGGCTGCCACGAGAACTACTTGATGGACCGAGCTGTGCCGTTCTCGCGGATCGTGGCCCAGGTGATCCCGCACTTCGTGACCCGGCAGATCTTCACGGGTGCCGGCAAGGTCGGGGTCGAGGCACCCGGCCTGACCTCAGCCGAGGTGCCGTTCCAGCTGACTCAGCGTGCCGACTTCTTCGAAGAGGAGGTCGGGCTCGAGACGACGCTGAAGCGGCCGATCGTGAACACCCGCGACGAGCCCCATTGCGACTCGCAGAAGTACCGGCGGCTGCATGTCATCACCGGCGACGCGAACCTGTCCGAGATCGCCACGTACCTGAAGGTGGGCACGACGGCCATCGTGCTGTCGATGATCGAGGATGACGTGCTTCCGGGCGACCTGAGCCTGGCGAAGCCGGTCCTCGCGATGCGTGAGGTGTCTCACGACCTGACGTTGGCGAGACCGCTCGATCTCCTCGATGGCCGCAAGGTCACGGCGCTCGACATCCAATGGGAGCTGTTCGACCGCGCGAAGAAGTACGAGCTCGAACACGGCCTCGCGTCGGTCGGCGAGGAAGTCGGAGCCGATGTGCTCGCGCGATGGGGTGCGGTGCTGACCGCGCTCGAGAGTGACTTCATGTCTTTGGCCGATCAGCTCGACTGGGTCGCGAAGTACCGCTTGTTCGACGCGTACCGCGAGCGCAACGGTCTCGCCTGGAACGACGCGCGGCTGCGAGCGATGGACCTGCAGTACCACGACCTGCGTCCTGAGAAGTCGCTCTTCGCTCGGGTCGGCATGCAGCGCCTCGTCACCGACGCTGAGGTCGAGGAGGCGACGACGGAGCCGCCCGGCACGACTCGCGCGTTCTTCAGAGGAAAATGCCTGCAGAAGTGGGGTGCCGACATCGTGGCCGCGAACTGGGATTCACTGGTGTTCGACGTAGGGGCAGATCCCTTGCGGCGGGTGCCCATGATGGAACCCTTGCGTGGAACGGAGGCCCATGTGGGTAGGTTGATCGAAGAGTGTGAGACCGCAGCCGAGCTGCTTGACCGGTTGGGGTCGTGATCGACGAGCGGAGAGCTGAACATGGCTGAGCGAATCGAGAAGAAGAAGGCGGCGCCGGCCCGGTCCGACGAGGTGGTCGAAGAGGCCCCTCCCGCGGCGAAGTCGGGTGAGGCGATCAAGGCGGATCTCGACGAGCTGCTCGATGAGATCGACGGCGTCCTCGAGGAGAACGCGGAGGAATTTGTAAAATCGTACGTCCAGAAGGGCGGGGAGTAGTTACGTACAACTCCCGCTGATCACCCCCCTCGTACGGTTAGCCGGATGAAGCGCTGCCGGATCTGCAACGAGACGAAGCCGCTCGACGCGTTCTACCGAATGGCGGAGATGCGCGACGGCTATCGAAACGAATGCAAGGCGTGCAACCTCGCAGCGCGGGCGGTCAAGTACGCCGGTGACGCCGACATGCAGGCAAAGGCTCGCCTACGCGCAAAGCAGTGGCGCATTGACAACCGGCAGCGTTTCGAGGCCACGCGCAAGGCCTACATTGCCTCCGGTCGCTACTCAGCCTCCTCCCGTAGATCGCATCTGAAGCGGACGTTCGGGATCACGGTCGACGAGTACGAGGCGCGTTTGCGGGAGCAGGGCGGTGGGTGCGCGGTGTGCGAGCAGCCGCCGAAGCCGGGTAAGTCGCTGCATGTCGACCACGACCACGAGACCGGCTATGTCCGGGGGCTTCTGTGCTTCAAGTGCAACGCGGCGCTCGGCCAGCTGGACGACGACATCCCGCGCATCGAGCGCGCGCTCACCTACGTGGCCACCAAACGCCGTGTCGCGGCGTTGCGCCGCCCTCTGTAGCCTCGGCGACACCATGTCGATGCCCTTCTTTCCGCCGGCCGACGATCCCGGCCCGAGCTTCTCCCACCTCCTCGAACGGATCGGGCAACACCCCTTGCCTGATCCGGGCGTCGCCGTGCCAGTGACCCACGCCACCACCTGCGTCGCGATGCGCTACGCCGATGGCGTGATCATGGCGGGCGACCGACGAGCGACGTCGGGCAACCTCATCAGCCACCGAGCGATGGAGAAGGTCTTCGCGGCCGACCGTCACTCGGGCATTGCGATCGCCGGAGCAGCCGGTCCGGCGATGGAGATGGTGAAGCTCTTCCAGCTGCAGCTCGAGCACTACGAGAAGGTCGAAGGCGGCGAGCTGAGCCTCGACGGCAAGGCGAACCAGCTCAGCCAGATGGTGCGCTCGAACCTCCCCGCAGCGATGCAGGGTCTCGTGGTCGTGCCGATCTTCGCCGGCTTCGACATGAAGCGAAACACCGGCCGGCTCTTCACCTACGACGTCACCGGCGGTCGCTACGAGGAGCGAGATCACACGGCCACGGGGTCGGGCAGCCTTCATGCCGGCACGGTGATCAAGGTCGGCTATCGCGATGGGATCGCTCGCGACGAGGCCGTCGACCTGTGCCTCCGGGCCTTGTTCGAAGCCGCCGACGAAGACTCGGCGACCGGCGGTCCCGATCTCATGCGCGGCATCTTCCCGGTCGTCGCCACCATCACCTTCGACGGGTTCACCCGCGTGGGTGACGACGAGCTCGCCGAGCGCTTCCGTGCGCTCCTCGAGGCTCTCGCGGCGAACGGAGGGCCTGCACAATGAGCATGCCGTTCTACGTCGCTCCCGAGCAGATGATGAAGGACCGCGCGGACTACGCGCGCAAGGGCATCGCGCGCGGACGCAGCCTCACCGCGCTGACCTACCAAGACGGCATCCTCATCGTCGCGGAGAACCCGAGCAACACGCTGCGCAAGGTGAGCGAGATCTACGACCGCATCGCGTTCGGAGGAGTGGGTCGTTACAACGAGTACGACCAGCTCCGCGTTGCCGGCGTGCGCGCGGCAGATCTCAAGGGCTACTCGTACAGCAGGGACGACGTCGACGCCCGGTCGCTCGCGAACCAGTACTCGCAGATCCTCGGCCAGATCTTCACCCACGAGGTGAAGCCCATGGAGGTCGAGATCCTGATTGCCGAAGTCCGAGAGCAACCCGCGGCCGACCAGATGTTCCACGTGCTCTACGACGGCACCGTCGTCGACGAGCACAAGTTCAGCGTCCTGGGCGGCGAGAGCGAGGTGATCGCCGAGCGTGTGGGTCAGACATGGTCCGACGGTCTCTCTCTGCGCGACGCCGTGCGGGTCGCCGTCGGCGCGCTGGCCGGTCCCGATCGCACCCTCGCACCCGACGACCTCGAGGTCGCCATGCTCGCCCGCAGCAACGGCCGTCGTGCGTTCCGTCGCCTCGATGACAACCAGGTTGCAGAACATTTGAGCTGACGCCGTCGCGACATAAATCATTCGACTTGTCACCGGCACCACACGCAGACGATCGGGAGGCGGCGAGTGTCGAGAAGGCGTGCAGCGGTCGTGTCCACGGTCGCTGCCCTTCTCATCGTTCCGTTCGCAGCCAGCCGTGCACATGTGCCCCCCGCGAGGGATCGTCCCGAGCTCTCCTTCTCGCACCGAGCTGCTCTCGCGCATGTCGACCTGACCGCGGGTCAGCCTTCGACGGCGAACCGGCGGATCCCGACGCCTGCCGCCCTCGATCCGGAAGATTCCCAAGACTTCTCGCCCGCCGCTCACGAGCTGTTGTGCATCCTCCCGAGCGCTGACGCCGTCTCCGGCTTCGGTCTGGGCATTGTCGCGGATGTCCCTTTGTGCGGGCGCGGGTCGCTGCTCAGACAGCGAACTGCACCCTCGAGAGCGCCTCCCGCGACGTCATCCCGCCCGACCGACTAGCTCGGGCATCTCACTGCTGCGCGGCGACTGCGCGGGCGAGCACGCGCGCGCCCCGGTTCGTCGCGCGCGCTCTCGATCTCAACCCACTCATCGAATCGTTTGGAGCTTTCATGATGCGACGTTCCCTCCCTCTTGCCGTTGCCGGCATCCGGCGCGGCGACGACAGGCAACTTGAGCAACACCGATGCCGGCCTGACAATCAAGGCGACTGAGTACGAGTTCGACATCTCCGGCACCGCGACAGCGGGCTACACGAAAGTCACGTTCGAAAACGACGGCAAGGAACCGCATGTCGTCGAAGCGCTCAAGCTCAAGCCGGGGAAGACGGTCGCCGACGCGCTCGCTGTGATCTCCGTGCAGGGCGAGCCCGACCCCGTTGCCGCGGCCGAAGTCTTCGACGGCGATCCCAACAGCTCGTTCTACGGCACGCCGGGACTCATCGGGCCCGGGGACTCCACGACGACGATCGCGGACTTCCCGGCCGGGAACTACGCCGTCGTCTGCTACATGCCGGCGCCCGATGGCCAACCCCACTTCATGCTCGGCATGACGGCGGAACTCGCAGTCGCCGACAGCGGCGGCACCTCGACCCCGCCGCAGACCGACGGCACCATCACCATCAGCGCCGACGGCATCACGGCGCCGGATGGCATGAAGTCAGGCACGTACGAGGTCACCAACACCGGGTCTGACCCGTCGGAGTTCCATGTGGCGGGTCCGACCGATAAGACGATCACCGACATAGACAATGCCTTCAACAGCTACTTCTCGACGATCGGCACCGGGGAGACGCCGCCGTTCGTGTTGCCCGCCCCGATCATCGGAGGGTTCACCGACTCGATCCCCGCCGGCAAGTCGGGCTACGTCGTGCTCGACCTCGACACGGGCCACTACCTCATGGCGGGTAACTCCGACGACAACGGCAACACGCTCGTCAGCGGCTCTTTCGACGTCTCCTAGCCCGCGGACGTCGTGTCGTCAGGTGGCGACGAGCACCCTCGGGGCAGGATGCTCGTCGCCACGATGACAATCAGGTTGCGACGCACTTGAGGTGACGCCGTCGCGGCCTACAGTCAGCCGACTTGTCACCGGGCGAAGTGAGGTGTCGGGATGCGAAGGTTCCCTGCTGTACTGCTCGCGGGCGTGCTGCTGACGGGTACTGCTCTGGCGGCCTGTGGCGACGACTCGGGATCGAGCAGCGCGACGACGGAAAGCGGAGGGTCGTCCGAAGCCAGTGGCCTCACCGTGAAGGCGACCGAATACAACTTCGACGTCTCGGGCACCGCCGCAGGCGGCTTCAACAAGGTCACGTTCGAGAACGACGGCAAGGAGCCGCACATCCTCGTCGCGTTGAAGCTGCAGCCGGGCAAGACGGTCGCGGACGCGCTGCCTTTGCTCGAGCAGCAGAGCGAGCCTGACCCCGAGGCCGCTGCCGCGGTCTTCGACGGGGATCCGGACACGGCGTTCTACGGCACGCCGGGCCTCCTGGCTCCGGGCGGCAGCGAGACGACGATCGCCGACCTTCCGGCCGGCAACTACGCGTTCGTGTGCTTTCTGCCGTCGCCCGACGGCCAGCCGCATTTCTCGCTCGGCATGGCGAAGGACTTCACCGTCGCCGACAGCGGCGGCACGTCGACCCCGCCCGAGACCGACGGGACCATCACCATCAGCGCTGACAAGATCACCGCGCCCGACGGGATGAAGTCGGGGACGTACGCGGTCACGAACTCCGGAGCTGACCCGTCCGACTTCAACATGGCGGGCCCGACCGACAAGCAGATCAGCGACTTCGACGACGCGGTGAACGGCTACTTCAACTCGATCGGCACCGGCGAGACGAAGCCGTTCAGCGTTCCCGCTCCGCTCCTGGGCGGTTTCAGCGACTCCCTCCCACCCGGCAAGTCCGGCTACATCGTCCTCAAGCTCGAGAAGGGGCGCTACCTCATGGCCGGTAACTCCGACCAGGACACCGGCAAGACGCTCGTCAGCGGCGAGTTCGAGGTGTCGTGATGATCCGTCGGTGGTTGGTTCTCGCCTCGGGAGTCGCGTTGCTCTCCGGTGCCACGCTCACTGCCTGCGGTGACGACTCCGGCAGCAACAGCAGCAGCAGCGGGTCCTCGGCGAGCGGCAACGCCGTGACCATCACGGCGAGCGAGTACAAGTTCGAGGTCTCCGGTGACATCACCGGCGGCTTCGCGCAGGTGACCTTCAAGAACGACGGCAAGGAGCCGCACATCCTCGTGCCGTTGAAGCTGCAAGCGGGCAAGACAGCGGCTGACGCGCTTCCGATCCTCGAGTCGGAAGGTCAGCCCGATCCCGAGGTGATCGCTGCGGTCTTCGACGGCGATCCCACGACCTCGTTCTATGGCACGCCTGGGCTGCTCGAGCCGGGCGGATCGGAGACGACGATCGCGGACCTCCCTGCGGGGAACTACGTCCTCGCCTGCTTCCTCCCCACCCCGGATGGCAAGCTCCACGCGTCACTCGGCATGGCCAAGGACTTCACGGTCGGCGCGGGAGACAACTCGACGGCTCCCGAGTCCAAAGGCACGATCGAGATCACGTCCGACAAGATCACCGCGCCTGACGGCGTCACCTCGGGGACGTATGCCGTCACGAACAGCGGCGAGGATCCGAGCGACTTCAACGTCCTCGGTCCCACCGACGCGACACCGGCCGACGTCGACGCCGCGATCGGCGCGTACTTCGGTGCGATCGGCACGGGCGACGTGCCCGACTTCAAGCTTCCCGCGCCGCTCATCGCGGGTTTCAGCGAGACGATGCCCGCCGGGGCAACGGGCTACATCGTGATCGATCCCGCGAAGGGCCGATACCTGATGGGCGGGAACACCGACGACTCCGGCAAGACGATCGTCAGCGGGGAGTTCACGGTCTCCTGATCGGTCAGAGGGTCGCAACGAGCATGCGCAACAGCGTGCTCGCCAGAACCACGACGACCGCCGCGACGGCCAGCCAGATGAAGAGCGGAGGTCGCGCCGAGTGATCGCTGGCGTCCCCGAATGACGACTCGACGTCTTCGACGAGCAACAGCTCGCGCGCGAAATCGAGGTCATCTGCATCGACCAGCACGGCGACCGGACCCATCGGGTAGGGGCCGTCGACGTTGCCCCGAAGCTCCCAGACGATGCCTTCCGCGCCCAGACGGGCGGCGATCACCTTCGCCTCGAAGCTGGACTGGACCGTTGCCAGGTGCACCATGCGGCCCTGCTGCATCGGTGGGAGCGTAGCCGGGGGTGCAACCGCCTTCGGGTGTGCCCCGATAGGTTGGCCCCGTGGAGCGCCGGATCTTCGGCCTCGAGAACGAGTACGGCGTCACTTGCACACTGCGCGGGCAACGTCGCCTCAGCCCCGATGAGGTCGCCCGATATCTGTTCCGTCGCGTGGTCTCGTGGGGTCGGTCGTCGAACGTCTTCCTCGCCAACGGTGCCCGTCTCTACCTCGACGTCGGCAGCCATCCCGAGTACGCCACGCCCGAGTGCGACTCCATCTACGACCTCGTCGTGCACGACAAGGCGGGGGAGCGCATCCTCGAGCAGCTCCTCGCGAGCGCCGAGCAACGACTGCGTGAAGAGGGCATCCGCGGTGTCATCTACCTCTTCAAGAACAACACCGACTCCGCCGGCAACTCCTACGGCTGCCACGAGAACTACCTCACGAGCAGACGCGACGACTTCGGCCACTACGCCGAGGTGCTCATCCCGTTCTTCGTGAGCCGTCAGATCTTCGCGGGCGCAGGAAAGGTGCTGCAGACCGCACGCGGCGCGATGTACTGCGTCAGCCAGCGCGCCGAGCACATCTGGGAGGGCGTGTCGAGCGCGACGACTCGCAGTCGCCCGATCATCAACACGCGTGACGAGCCCCACGCGGACGCCGAGCGCTTCCGCCGGCTTCACGTCATCGTCGGCGATTCGAACATGAGCGAGTACGCCACATTCCTCAAGGTCGGCACGACGAGCATCCTTCTGCGCATGCTCGAAGATCCGTCCTGCGTGTTGCGCGACATGACGCTCGAGAACCCGATCCGGGCGATCCGCGAGATCAGCCATGACATGACGTGCACCCGACGCGTGCGCCTCGCGAACGGCCGCGAGGCCAGCGCGCTCGAGATCCAAGGTGAGTACCTCGGGCGGGCGATGCGCTACGCCGATGCCAAGGGCTTCAGCCCGCTCGAGATGCAGGCGCTCAAGATGTGGGAGCACTGCCTCACCAAGATCGAGGAAGACCCGCTGTCGCTCGACCGGGAATGCGACTGGGTCATCAAGCACCGGCTCATCGAGGCGTACCGGGCCAAGCACGACCTTCCCCTGAGCCACCCGAAGGTCGCGCTCATGGACCTGCAGTACCACGACGTCAACCGTTCCCGCAGCCTCTTCTACCGGATGCAGCAGAAGGGGTTCGTCGAGCGCATGTGCACCGACGCGGACATCGACACCGCGGTCGACACGCCTCCGCAGACCACGAGAGCCCGCCTGCGGGGGGAATTCATCCGGCGAGCCAAGGAACGCAAGCGCGACTACACGGTCGACTGGGTGCACCTGAAGCTGAACGACCAGGCCCAGCGCACGGTGCTGTGCAAAGACCCGTTCAAGTCGAGGGATGAACGCGTCGAGAAGCTGATCGCGTCGCTCTGACGCTCCGCGGTCCCACTACCCTGCGAAACGTCGTGATCGAATCCGATTCAGCCCCCTCTGCCGAGCTGCCCGAGCCCGACGCCCCCGCCACGCGCTCGAACGCGAAGTCGATCCTCGAGTGGGTCGGCGTGATCGTCGGTGCGCTGCTCGTCGCACTCGTCATCAAGACGTTCCTGCTCCAAGCGTTCTACATCCCGTCGCGGTCGATGGAGCCAACGCTGCGCATCGGTGACCGGGTGCTCGTGAACAAGCTCTCCTACAAGGTCCACGATGTGAATCGGGGCGACATCGTCGTGTTCGAACGACCCAAGGATGAGCCACCCGACGCGATCAAGGACCTCATCAAGCGGGTGATCGGCCTCCCGGGTGAGACGATCTCCACGCAGAACGGCCAGGTCTTCATCGACGGCCGCCCGCTCAGCGAGCCGTACCTTCCGACGGGCACGGTCACCGACAACCTCCCTCCGACGAAGGTGCCCGACGGCGAAGTGTTCGTCATGGGTGACAACCGCGGTGATTCCCGCGACTCGCGCTTCTTCGGGCCGATCGACCAGGGCCTCATCGTCGGCCGCGCGTTCGTCCGCATCTGGCCGCTGTCCCACCTCGGGCTGTTGTAGCTACTCCGCCTCCAGCGCCTCCATCATCCGGTCGATGTAATCGCTGTAGATCCCGTCGATGCCCATGCGCAGCGAGGTGCGCAGCGCGTACTCCTGCTGGAGGTCCCACGCGAACGCGAGCCGATCGAAGCGGTGCAGCAACGTGGTGAGCCCGCCTGTCCAGTCGGTGTGGTGCATGTTCAGCGCGTCGATCCCGACCTCGGCGAGACTCGCCGCCCGCCGCTCGGGTCCCTCCCGGATCGCCCTGATGCGCGTCGAGTCCACGAGCTTCACGTCCGCATCCCGTTCGCGGAGCGAGGCGAGCAGCTGCCACGAGGGGTGACAGATCCACAGCCGTCCGACCGCGTCGCCGCCGGCGTTGCGCGCGGTGCCCAGGACGGCGTCGAAGGCGGCGTCGTCCTTCAGGTCGAGCGACAGCTCGAAGTCTGTGCCGCACTCGTCATAGAGCTCGGCCAGGGTCGGGATGTGCTCGGGCAGGCCGGCCCGATGCCGCTGACCGATGGGCTGGCGGCCCAGCCACCGGCTCTTGACCAGGCCGTCGTGATCGAGCACCGCTTCGCCGTCCTTGGTCAGCCACACGTCGCTCTCGAGCCCGGGAGCCCCTAGTCGCAAGGCCAGGCGGAAGGCTTCGAGCGTGTTCTCCTGGGCATGTGCCCGGGCCCCCCGGTGCGCGAAACCGATGGGCGGCACGCGGAGGGACGGGAGCCGCTGCTGCACGACCCGAATTCTCCCACCACCCGTGCTCAAGGCGGCGATCTGGAGGGCCGATGACGCGGGGGACACTTGCACGAGGGTCACATCCGGAGGCACCCGAACGACCATGGCGACGATCCGAGCGACCTGCACGGAGTGCGGCGATGTCGAGATGACGACCGCTGACGTGTGGGTCCGCCTTTGCGACGACGACGACGAGGGGACCTATCACTTCCGGTGCCCCGTCTGCTCGACGCTGGTCGCGAAGCCGGCCGAGCCCCACATCGTCGAGCTCCTGCTCGCCGCGGGTGTCGCGTGGTCGACGTGGAGTCGGCCCGCCGAGCTCCGGGAGCGGCCTCCGGGCGCTCCGCTCACCCACGACGACCTCCTCGAATTCCACGAGCTGCTGGGCCGCGACGACTGGTTCCAACGCCTCGCCGAACGGCCGTTTGCGGACCCGAGGCAGGACGACGACCTGGTCTGACAGGCCCGCATTGCTCGCCGCTGCGCAATCTGGCGGAGGGGCCTGCGCCGTAGACTTCGGCCGTGTTCAACATCTCCGCGACCGAGCTGCTCGTCATCGCCGTGGTGGCGTTGCTCGTGCTCGGCCCGGACAAGCTCCCCGACGCGATGCGCAAGCTCGGTCGAGCGACGCGGCGAGATCCGTCGCATCACCTCGGGCTTCGAAGCGGAGATGCGTGACGCGCTGAGCGAGCCCGTCGAGGCCCCAAAGCCGAACGCACCCGAGTGGACGACCTCGTCCACGGGCGAACCGGCCGCCGCAGCCTCGCCCGCCAACCCGACGGCGGTGCCCGAACCGGCGCCGAGCACATCGGACGTCTCGGAGGATCAGCCGTCCCCGGGCGAGCCCGCCGCCTGACGTGGTGAAGCTCCGTCGGTGGGGTGCGAAGCCCCGACCGACTGTCCATGACCGCATGACGTTGGCCGAGCACCTCGGCGAGCTGCGGAGGCGGCTGATCGTCTGCCTCGTGGCGATCGCGCTCGGCGGCGTGATCGCGTTCATCTTCTATCCAGAGATCCTCAACTTCCTCACTGGGCCCTACCGCGACGTCTGCGCGGCGAAGAACCTGACGTGCCCCGGCAAGCTCGTCATCACCGATCCGCTCGAGGGCTTCGCGGTCCGGATGAAGGTCACGGGGTACGGCGGCGTCGTGCTCGCCCTCCCGGTCATCCTCTGGCAGCTCTGGAAGTTCGTGACACCTGGCCTCTACGAGAACGAGAAGCGCTACGCGATCCCATTCGTCTTCGCATCGATGGCGCTCTTCCTCATGGGTGCCGCGATCGCGCTCTGGACCTTCCCGAAGGCGCTGCAGTTCCTGATCTCGTGGTCGGGCGACGTGCAACCCCTCTTCGCTCCCGGCGCGTACCTGAACCTCATCATGCTGATGATGCTGGGGTTCGGCCTCGGGTTCGAGTTCCCCGTGTTCCTGGTCGCGCTCGAGATGGTCGGCGTGCTCACTCCCGCTCAGCTCTCCGGAGCACGACGCTTTGCGATCGTGGGCATCGTCGTCGTCGTCGCTGTCGCGACACCGAGCGGCGACCCCTACAGCCTTCTCGCGCTGTCGATCCCGCTCATCATCTTCTACGAGGTCGCGATCGTGATCGGGAAGCTGGTGCTTCGACATCGCACGCGCAGCGCACCGGCGCCCGCGTGACGTCGCTCGACGCGAAGGCGCTGCGCGCCGCATTCGTCGCCGGCTACGGGTTCGGCCTCGACGACTTTCAGCTCCGCGCGCTCGATGCGGTCGACGCGGGAGAGTCGGTGCTCGTCGCGGCGCCGACGTCCTCGGGGAAGACCGTCGTCGCCGAGTACGCAGCGGCCCGCGCCGTCGCCGAAGGCACGAAGGCGTTCTACACCGCGCCGATCAAGGCCTTGTCCAATCAGAAGTACACCGACCTCGTCCGCCGTCACGGCAAAGCCAACGTGGGCCTGCTCACCGGTGACAACGCGATCAATGGCGACGCGCCGATCGTCGTGATGACGACCGAGGTCCTGCGCAACATGATCTACGCGGGCTCCGGCGCGTTGCGCGACCTCCGCTATGTGATCCTCGACGAGGTCCACTACCTGCAGGATGCGTACCGGGGTCCGGTGTGGGAGGAGGTGATCATCCACACGCCGCAATCGGCGCGCCTCGTGTGCCTGTCCGCAACGGTCAGCAATGCGGAAGAGCTCGCGGACTGGATGAGCACCGTGCGTGGCGCGACCGCAACGGTCATCGAGGAGCGCCGGCCGGTCGAGCTGCAGAACCTCTACCTGATCGGCGACCGCACCTCCGACCGCCTGCACCTCCTGCCCACGCTCGTGGACGGCCGGCCCAATCCCGAGGCCAGCCGGCTCGACTCCGAAGCCCTGCGCACTCGCTGGGCGGGCCGTGGCCCGGGTCGCCGCCGGTTGTACACGCCGCGCCGCATCGAGGTCGTCGAGCTCCTCGAAGACCAGGGCATGCTCCCGGCGATCTACTTCATCTTCAGCCGCGCGGCCTGCTCAGACGCAGCGGCCGCGTGCCTGGATGCCGGCCTCCGACTCACGACCGCGGCGGAGCGCGATCGCATCCGCGAGATCGTCGGCGCTCGGTTGCGGGGCATCGACGACTCGGATCTCGCGGTGCTCGGCTACGCGCGTTGGATGGCGGGACTCGAAGCCGGCATCGCGCCGCACCACGCGGGTCTCGTGCCCCCGTTCAAGGAGGCAGTCGAAGCCTGCTTCGTCGAGGGGTTGGTCAAGGTCGTCTTCGCGACTGAGACGCTCGCACTCGGGATCAACATGCCTGCGCGCTCGGTGGTGATCGAGAAGCTCACGAAGTTCACCGGCGAACGACACCAGTTCCTCACCCCGGGGGAGTACACACAGCTCACGGGTCGAGCGGGCCGCAGGGGCATCGACACCCTCGGGCACGCCATCGTCCTGTGGTCCCCGTTCGTCCCATTCGACCAAGTCGCGGGGCTCGCCTCGAGCCGCACCTTTCGTCTCACCTCGGCGTTCCGCCCGACCTACAACATGGCGGCGAACCTCGTCCGCACCTATCCCCCCGAGCAAGCCCACCACCTGCTGAACCTCTCGTTCGGGCAGTACCAGGCCGACCGAGACGTCGTCCGGCTCGAGGCTCGGCTCGAACGACGCCGAGGTGTGCTCGCCGACCTGCGTGCGGCGGCGACGAGCCCCTACGGGGACATCGAGGAGTACCGCCGCAACCGGCCTCGCCGGGAACGCCGGCCCGACGCATCGAGTCGAGATCAAGTCGTCGCGTCGCTCGCACGACTGAAGCCCGGGGACGTCATCATGCTGACGAGCGGGAAGCACGCCGGACGGGTGGCGGTGCTCACCGTCGCCCAGCGGCGCGGCGGCGGCGTGCGCGTGCGGGTGATCACGCCGGGTCGGATCCTCGTGTCGCTCTCCGAGCCCGACTTCGACGACGCGGTCCAGCCCGTCGCCTTCGTCGAGCTGCCCACTCCTTTCGCTCCGAACCGCCAGTCTTACCAACGAGAGGTGGCCCGACAGCTCGAGCGAGCGCGACTCGGCCCAGAGCCCGCGCGCTCCTCCTCGCACTCGACCGCTGAGGACGAGGGACCGGCCGACCCGATCCTGCGTGACCCGCAGCTCGACGAGCGGATGCGGGCCTCCGCGCAAGCGGAGCGCGTCGCTCGCGAGGTGCAGGAGATCGAGAATCGAATCGGCAGCCGGGTCGGCTCGCTCGCGCGGCGCTTCGACCGCGTGGCTCGCATCCTCGAGACGTGGGGATACCTGGAAGGCTGGTCCCTGACCCCAGCCGGCGAGCGGCTCGCCGCGCTCTTCCACGAGAGCGACCTACTGCTGTCCGAAGCGATCGGGCAGGGGCTGCTCGACGACCTCGATCCCGCCTCCCTGGCGGGCGTGGTGTCCTGCTTCACGTACGAGCACCGCAGCCCCGATGCGCCGCCAACTCCGTCGTTCCCGTCGAACAAAGTGCGCGACCGCTGGCGATCGCTCGCCAAGCTCGCAACCGAGCTCAACGCGATCGAGGACGAGGCGGGTCTGGACATGACCCGCCCACCCGAGCCGACGTTCATGCCGATCGCGCACGCGTGGGCATCGGGGGAGTCGCTCGACGAGGTCCTCGAGGACGAAGACCTTGCCGCGGGTGACTTCGTCCGCAACGTCAAGCAGATCATCGACCTGTTGGGCCAGATCGCGGACGTCACCGACGGAGCGACGTCGGCTTCCGCCAGAGAAGCGGCTGCCCGTCTGTTCAGGGGAGTGGTGTCTGCATCCTCCGTGGTCGCGTCGGTGACATGACGATCGAGCGCGGGCAGCGGTGGGGGAGTGCGGCGCCGCTTCCCGCCGACGGCGTCGTCGTCCGCAGCGACGCCGAGGTGAGCGCGGTGGTCGCTCGCGCGCTCGAGAGCGCCGCCCCGCTTCCGACCATCGGGCTGCTCGGGGGAGATCTGTGCCGGACCGTGGGCGGCAGCGGCGACGAGCCCAGGCTCCGCAGCGCCGACGCGGTCACGTTGCCCATCGACGTCGCCGAAGTCGAACTCGACGGGCAGCGGAAGATGTTCGTCGCGCACGTGGTAGCCCGGCGCTCCTGGTGGCATGGCGAGGTCTGGGCCGCGATGAACGCCGAATGGATCGGCGACTGGGACGTCGCGCCCCGATCGCACCCCGGCGATGGACTTCTCGATGTCTTCGACGTCACCATGAGCATCCGAGACCGCATGAAGGCGCGCGGGCGACTCCCTACCGGCACGCACCTCCCCCATCCCGCGATCGACCAGCGGCGCGCTGCCGCGGCGCGCGTCGAGTTCGCGCGGCCGACCGGCGTGTGGATCGACGGAGTGAAGGTCGGGGACGCGCAGTCGATCAGCGTCAGAGTCACGGGACAGCTGGTCGACGTCGTGGTCTAGGTTCCGACCCATGTACGCGTGGATCCTCGACGAGTCACCCGGTTCCTATCGCTGGGGCGAGATGCCCGACCCCGAGCCCGGCCCGGACGACGTGGTCGTGAGCGTGGTGGCCAGCGCGCTCAACCACATGGACCTCTGGCTCACGCGCGGCATGCCCAAGCCCACGCTTCCTCACATCCCGGGCTGTGATGTCGCCGGCGTGGTGCATGCCATCGGCAGCGAGGTCACGAACGTCGCGGTGGGTGACGAGGTCGTCGTGAACCCCGGGGTCTCGCCCGTCGCCGAGATCATCGCGCTCGGCAACGACAGCCCGATGGGCGCCGGCTTCGGCATTTGGGGTGAACACGACCGCGGAGGCCACGCGAACCTCGCCGATCGCGCCGTCCCGCAACATCGTCGCGCGGCCCGCGGGACGCACGTGGGAGGAGTGCGCGGCCTACCCGCTCTGCTACCTGACCGCGTGGCGCATGTTGCGACGGGCACGCCTGGCCGCTGGCGACACGCTCCTCGTCGTCGGCATCGGCGGGGGAGTAGCCACGGCCGCACTCGCGCTCGGCAACGCGATGGGCGCGCACGTCGCGGTCACCTCACGTGATGGAGCGAAGCGTGACCGCGCCCTGTCGCTCGGTGCGGTCGCCGCGTTCGACTCCATCGACTCGAAGTGGCCGATCTCGGCTGACGTGGTCGTGGAGACGGTCGGCCCAGCGACGTGGGACCAGTCAGTGCGCGCACTGAAGGCGGGGGGACGGCTCGTGCTCTGTGGCGGAACGTCCGGTCCGTCGGTGGAGCTCAACCTCCCGCGGCTCTTCTTCAAGCAGATCGAGATCATCGGGTCGACGATGGGTTCGTACCTGGAGTTCGCCGAGGTCACCGCGATGGTGGCGAACGGCCTTCCCGTGCTCGTCGACGAGGTGTATCCGCTGACCGACTACCCCGACGCGCTCGCCCGCCTCGAGAACGGGAGCCAGCTCGGCAAGATCGTGCTCTCACACTGACCGCCGCGCGCTGACCGCATCAATGCAGGTCAGCGGGGGTGCTCGTTCACCGGTGCGGGCGCGGCGGGGCCGTAGTCTGGCTCGGTGTCCGTGTACGTCGCTGAAGAGTTCTCTCCGGAAGAGGAGGACATCCTTCGGCGATACGTGACCAACCTCGATCGACCGGTCTTCGCTCTCGTCAATCTGCCCGAGGTCGTGAAGGGCGCCCTCTTCGCTCGCTACTCCCGGTCGAACAAGAGCCTGAGGCGCCTGTTCCTCGACGAGTTCGTCGGCGACCTCGACATCAGCGGCGATGCGACCGTCGACGCCACCGTGGGCCTCCGTCGCGCCGAGGAGCTCTACGACCGAGTCTTCTTCGAGTACGGCGACGACTCGGTTGCGCAGCTCGGCGGAGTGCACCTCGCGTGCGAGCAGGCGTCGAACCTCCTCACGAAGGTGTTGGAGTGGGGTCGCATCGCGTCCTACCTAGAGCAGTCGACGAGGTACATCGCATACGACGTCCGCCTCGGCGGTCGCTACCGGTACTTTCGCGACCCTGCGGTGCTCACCTCGTCGCTCGGCACGCGGTACGTGGGCGATCTCGATCGGCTCTTCGACACCTACGGAGCGCTCGTCACCGCGATGACCGAGTGGTTTCGCGAGATCCACCCGAAGAACCCGAACGACTCCGACTTCGTGTACCGCCAGGCCGTGCGCGCAAAGGCCTTCGACTCGGCCCGTGGCGTGCTTCCCGCGGCGGCGATCTCCAATGTCGGCATCTACGCGAGCGGCCAAGCGTTCGAGATGCTCCTGCTGCGGATGCGCGCGCACCCGCTGCCCGAGGCGCGCGCGTACGCGGAGCTGATGCTGGACGAGCTGCGCAAGGTGATCCCTTCGTTCCTCAAGCGCGTCGACGTTGCGGACCGCGGGGGAGCGTGGGCGTCCTACCTCGAGCAGACGAGGGTCGAGACCCAGCAGTGCGCCGACGAGCTGCTCGCGGGGGAGATCGAGGAGCCGGTTCCCTCGGTCACCCTCACCGACTTCGATCCCGAGGCGGAGGACAAGCTTCTCGCCGCGATCCTGTATCCACATTCCGACTTGCCCGACCATCAGCTGCTCGCGCGGGTGCGCCGCCTCACGGTCGACGAGCGCATGACGTTGCTGCGCGCGTACGTCGGTGAGCGCACGAATCGGCGGCACAAGCCGGGACGCGCCTTCGACCGCGTGGATTACCGCTTCGACGTGCTCGCGGACTACGGCGCATTCCGAGACCTCCAACGTCACCGGATGCTCACGATCGAGTGGCAGCCGCTCTCGCCCCGTCACGGGTTCGAGCGACCCGACCAGGTCGATGCCGCTGGCCACGGCGCCGAGTTCGACGCGGCGATGGAGCGGTCGGCGAGCTTGTATGCGGCCATGGTCGAGGAGTTCCCTCAGCAAGCCCCCTACGCCCTGTCGATGGCGTACCGCATCCGGTTCTCGATGCAGATGAACGCGCGCGAGGCGATGCACATGCTCGAGCTGCGCACGGGTCCGCAGGGCCATCCCGCGTATCGCCGCGTCGGTCAGGAGATGCACCGCCTGATCGCGGAGCAAGCGGGCCACCGGGCGATCGCGGAGACCATGCGATTCGTCGACCACCGGGAGTCCGAGCTCGAGCGCCTCGATGCCGAACGACGGGCAGAAGCCCGACGGCTCGGGCGCTGACCCCCCGATCGCACTCTTTCCTCTGAGCGGCTCGGTCGGTACACTGCCCGGCGAGCGGGCGGCGGAGGTCTCATGCCCCGTGCGCGCATCGCCACGATTTGGACAGCCACGTCTTTTCGGGTCGCCATCGGCGTGTCCGTCGTGCTTTCTCTGTGTGCTGTCGACGTCGGCACCGCGTTCGGTGCTGACGCACCGAGCTCCGGCCAGCCCGCAAGCGCCTCCGTGCGATATCAGGTGAAGAAGGGCGACTCGCTGTCGGCGATCGCTCGCCGAAACGGGGTGTCCGTGCCTACGTTGGCGGCGGCCAACGGCATCTCGAACGTGCACCTGATCGTGGTCGGCCAGTGGCTCGTCATCCCCACTGCCGCAGTCCTCGTGCCCAGCGCGACGCCACCTCCACCCGCCGCTCCCGCCCCCGTGAGCTCGGCGAGCTACGTGCTCCGCCGAGGGGACAGCCTCAACGCCGTGGCCCGCATGTTCAAGGTGACCGTGGCTGCGATCGTCGCGGCCAACAACATCCGCAACCCGAATCGCGTGCCGGTGGGGCTTCGCGTCTTCATCCCCGGCGCGCCCGCACCGACTACGACCGAGGCACCTGCCCCGACTGTCCCCAGCACACCACCGATGAGCGACTCGGCTCTGATCGCCGCGGTGAGCGCCGATTCGACGTCCACGACGCTTGCCCCGGTACCGGTCACTCCAGTGGCGGCTGCATCGGCCGTCGCACCCTCGCTCACTGCTGACCAGCTCGCCCGCCTGCCCGCGGCCCTGCTTGGGTTCCCTGAGCGCCTCGCGCTGATCCCGTCCTTCGATCGCTGGGCGGCGGAGTACGGCGTCCCTCCGGCCCTGCTCAAGGCACTCGCCTTCATGGAGTCCGGATGGCAGGCGAGCGTCGTGTCCCCGTCCGGCGCCATCGGCATCGGTCAGCTCCTGCCGGCGACCGCCGCGTTCGTGGCTTCGGTGCTGATCGGGGCGCCCCTCGACCCCAACGTCCCGGACGACAACATCCGCATGAGCGCGCGGTTCCTGGCCCACCTGCTGGGCCTCACGGGCGGCGATGTGAGCCTGGCCCTGGCCGGCTACTACCAGGGCCTCACCTCGGTCAGTCGGGACGGGATGAAGGCCACCACGGCGGCCTACGTCACGGTGGTCATCGCCCTCGAGGCTCGGTTCTGAACAAGTTCTCAGGGCGGTGGGTGGAACTCGGTGTCTCGTTGCGTATGATCCCCGGCGCGCGAAGCGGCCCTTCTCCCCCCCCGAACTCCGCTTCGCAAGGACCTGATGGCAGACGAAGACGAGTTCGCTGAGGAAGAGGGCACCGAGTTCCCCGAGGACGAGCTGGAGGACGACGACCTCGACGAGGCCGAGCCCGATCTCGAGGACCTCGACGAGGCGATCGTCGACGACGTCATCGGAGATGAGGACGACGTCATCGAGGTCGATGTCGACATCATCGACACGGACGTCATCGAGCCGACTCGCCGACCGGTCGTCGTCGAGGAGGGCGCTGAGGAAGAGGACGACGACGACGACCTGGTCGAACCCGACGACGTCGAGGCCGCGCTCGACACGATCCTCAAGGACCGCCTGGTTGCCGTCGAGGAGGATGCGGACGAGGAAGACGAAGAGGTCGAGGTCGACGACCGTGGCGACCCGGTCGACCGCATCCTGCCCAAGCGCCCGGGGGAGTTCGTCTGTCAGTCTTGCTTCCTCGTGAAGCATCCGAGCCAGCTGGCTGACCCGACCCACATGTACTGCAGTGACTGCGTCTGACGAGCGCGGGCCGCGCCGGCGATCCGGCCTCTTGGCCGACCTCTTCGTGTACGCGCCCATCGGGCTCGCGAGCGAGGTACTCGAGACGTTCCCTCACCTCGTGAGCAAAGGACGCGAGCAGGTCAAGCTCGTGCGTCTCGTCGGGCACGTCGCGGTGGAGAAGGGTCAACACAAGGTCGGCCAGGTGATCGATCAAGTGCTGTCGCCGGGCGGCTCCCAATCACTGGAGACCACTGACGTTGCACCTGACCTCGCGATGCCCGATGTGGTGGACGACGTGGCCGCCGAAGTGATCGTGTCCGATGACGACGTCGAGCAGCCCATCGTCGTGCGGCACCTGCGCAGCGCGTACGACCTCTCAGAAGCGGCGCTGCTCGCGATCCCCGACTACGACTCGCTCGCCGCGTCGCAGGTCATCCCTCGGCTCGCCGGTCTCACCCCGCCCGAGCTCGAGGCCGTCCGGCTATACGAAGCGGCGCACCGAGCGCGTCGCACGATCCTCGGCCGGGTGGCCCAGCTGCAGCAGAGCGCCTGATGGAGTCGGCTCGGCCCGCGAGCCTCACAGACCTCCCTCGGCTCGCAGAACTGGCCGAACGTGCCGTCGACGAGCTCACGCCGACCAAGGGCGGAGCAGTGTGGGGTCGCCGAGAGGCGCGATGCGCGCCGTACGCGGACTCCCTTCGCGCCGATCTCGAGGCCGGCGATCGCTGTGTGCTCGTCGGCGAGATCCTGGGCGCGATCGTCGGCTATGCGGTCGTACGGGTAGAGCCCCTGCCGCGATGGCAGTGTCATCGGCATCATCGACGATCTCTACGTCGAGCCCGAGGCTCGGCAGGTCGGGGTGGGAGAGGCCCTGATGGACGTCATCGAGGCGTGGTGTCGCGCACGGGGCTGCTTCGGCATCGACGGCCTTGCCCTTCCGGGCAATCGAGAGACGAAGAACTTCTTCGAGAGGTTCGGACTCGTGGCTCGTGCCATCGTCGTGCACCGCTCGCTCGGCGACGCGCCCGATGCTTCTGATGCGCCCTGAGCTCTGCGTCGGAGCGATCGCACGGCGTGGCGCCGACATCCTGTTGGTGCGTCGCGGCACCGAGCCCGGTCGCGGGCTGTGGTCGGTGCCGGGTGGCCGCGTCGAAGCGGGCGAGACGGTAGCGGACGCGGTCGTGCGCGAGCTGCGCGAGGAGACCGGTCTCGAGGGTGAGTGCGGATCGTTCGTCGGGTGGGTGGAGCGCATCACCACCGAACACCACTTCGTGATCCTCGACTTCGCCGTGCGCGTCGATGGGGAGCCAGTGGCCGGTGACGATGCCGACGGTGCGCGCTGGGTTTCGATCAGTGCGCTTGACGAGCTACCACTCGTGGATGGCCTGCTCGCGTTCCTCACGGAACACGGGGCGCTGAACCGCTGACGTCGCTCAGCGACCTTGCCAGTTGGGCGCGCGCTTCTCGACGAACGCGGCGAGGCCTTCCTTCAGGTCTTCGGAGGCCATGATCTCGGCCATCGCGGCGTTCGTCATCTTCTTGAGGGTCTCGTCGTTCTCGTAGTCCGACGCGAGCACGACCTTGCGGCTCTCCCGTACGGCCATCGGTGCAGACAGGCAGATCTGCTCGGCGAGCGCCACCGCGGTCTCCAGGGACTGCTCAGGCTCGCAGAGACGGTTCACGAGGCCGAGGTCGTAGGCACGCTGCGCAGTGAGCGGCTCGCCGGTGAGGATGACCTCCATCGCCGCGGCGCGACCGATCGCCCGGGGCAGGCGGAAGAGCCCACCGGCGCCGGCAACCAGGTTGCGCTTCACTTCGGCGAGCCCGAACGACGACCGCGTCGATGCGACCACGAGGTCGCATGCGAGCACGATCTCGCATCCCCCTGCGGTAGCGAGTCCGTCGACGGCGGCGATCACGGGCTTGGTGCGTTCGCGATAGGCGAAGCCAGCGAAGCCGCCCTTCTTCGTCGAGATGCCGCCGCCAGCAGCGGTGTTCACGGCCTTCAAGTCGGCGCCGGCGCTGAAGACGGGGCGGTCACCGGCGAGCGTTGCCGTGATCACACCCACCCAGACATCTGGGTCTTCCTCGAAGCGATCGACCGCCGCCTCCATGTCGGCCGCTACCTCACCGTTGACCGCGTTGCGTGCCTCGGGGCGGTTCAGCGTGAAGATGCCGACGCGCCCGCGTGTCTCGTACTCGACCATGGCCATGGCGGCGCAGGCTAGTCAGGCTGGTCGGTAGGAGCAGCAACCTCGGCGTCCAGCGGGGTCGCGTCGACTGCCGCCGGCGTCCCCGGTTCGGCCGGTGCCTCGGCTGGCGCTTCGACCTCGGCTGGCGCTTCGGCTTCGATCGTCGGCGCTTCGACCGGCACTTCGACTGCGGCTCGCGCTTCGACGGCGACGGTGGCCGGAACCTCGACGGGAGGCGCGGGCGCGGCCGGCTTCGCTGCGCCGGACGAGGGCGGCTTGGGAGGACGGCGCGGCGGCACGGGGCGGCGCGGCTTCGGGGGTCCGGTCACTGAAGGGGGCTCGATGCCGAACTGCGCAGCGATCTGGGGGAGCGCGCCAGCCGATCGCGTGACCGCGACGCGAAGGTCGTCGGGCACAGGGTCGGGCACGCTGACGGCGACCACCGAGCTGCGCACGGGAGAGAAGGCGATCGCCTCGAGCACGGCGACCCATCGGTCGGACGTGGCCGTCGCGTGGAGTGCCGCGCCGGCGGCTTCGGCGAGCCGTGTCGCGAGCGGCGCCGGGAACCGAGCGCCTGCCTTCGGCGGTCGGGTGCTCAGCCGCAGTGCCCGCACGACCCTCGACTCGTCGAGCGCGGTGCCGATCTCATCGAGCCACGCCGCGTGCTCTTTCTCCACCCGCGTCGTCAACGCCTCGCGGAGCTGCGCAGCGAGCGCGCGCGACTCTTCGTCACGCGCAGCATCATCCGCGCCGACGACCGAGCGAAGGTCTCGCAGGTCGAGCTCGGCGACGTCGGCGAGCGCCGCCTCGGCCTTGTCCCTCCACTCAGCGGAACGCACCTGCGGCAGCATCTGCTCGGCCAAGCCGATGAGGCTCTTCGACGAGACCTCGGGCTTGCCCTCCGCCTTCAGCGCTTCGTTCTGTGTGGCGATCGCCTGTCGTACCGCGGGCAGCCCTCCCGCGAGCAGCTGCTCCGCGATCGGCACCTGCTCGGGTGGCATCGACGCGAGCAACGCCTTGCGATGCGTGCGCCCAGCGCGCAGTCGCTTGGCCTTCGGCTTGGGTTCCGGAGTGACGACCTCGCGAGGCGGCCGCGCTGGCCGCGCAGTACGGGTGCGAGGCGGACGAGCGGGACGAGACGCGGTCCCAGCACCCGGCCCGCCTGCTTCGCCCTCAGGGCCCGACGGGCGCGGTCCCGCCGGACGACGGTCGCGACCCGGAGGCCCGTCCGTACGTCCCGTTGGCTCGCGCCGCGGTCGGGTGCGGCGAGCATCGTCTCCGGGGCTGTCGCCCGCCCGCGGGGGTCGATCACGGCGCGGCGGTCGATCGGTGCGCGACCTCGTCGCCAGCGTCGTGACGACGGGCTCGAACGGCTGCGACGACCCGATGAGCTCGAGCAGCTCGGGCTCGCTCCGCGGGCTGCGGTCGGCGAGGACGTGCAGGATCGAGATTCCCTCGAGGTCGACCTCGGCCTCGGCCTTCAACACGTCGCCGACCTTCGCGCCAGACGACAGCAGGTCGCCCGCGAGGACGCCACGGGGCTCGCGCGCTCCCGCTGCACGCCATGTCCAGGTGCCGTCGGGGCGCGCGCTGGTGAGCTCGATCTCGATCCGGCGCGGCATCGGGGCGCAAACCTAGTGGTCATGGTCGCGAGAAGCGTCCGCGGCCCGCATCGTCGATCCCAGTACGTTTCGTCACAGTGACGAAACCAGAGGACACTCGACGGTGCCGGTGGTGCAGTCGGCCGTTCGCGTTCACCGCCGGGCCGGGTCGTCCGGCGCTGTATTGCCGCCGCAGCTGCCGTCAGCGCGACTACGAGGCGCGCCGTCGCAGCCAGGAGCTCGGGCTTGCGGAATCCGACGTCGTGATCGCGCGACGAGAGCTCGAGCGCCTGGGCGACCTCGTCTACGTGCTGCGGTGCGCAATCGACGACGTCGAGCGGGATCTGGAGTGGCCCGCAGGGAAGGTGTCGGTCAACGACCTTCGGGAAGCGTTGGCCTGGCTGCTCGACGCCGCTCGCCCACTCTCGGCCTACCGCCCAGAATGATCGTTATGTCAACTGGGATGTCAACTGAGAGTGCTCAGACCAGATGCGAGAGTGCGAAGGCGCGATCGGCGACCTCGCCATCGAGCCACCACTCGGCGATGCACGATTCAGTGGAACAACCGTGGCGCTCGACTCGTGCCGGGGTGGTGGTGAGCAGGATGCTCACGCGGGCCTGGCCACAGGTGGGGCAATGTTCTTGGGGAAGGGGGCGATCCGCCGTCATGTGTTGCCGGTCGGCAGAGATCATGGCTGGTTGAGGGATCGCCCCGTGCCGCGTGCCTCCATCTGGAGCCCCCCGGCGGTAGAGTCGGCGCTGCCGTCGAACCCGCGCGGGAGAGTCTCGAGGAGCACTGCTCCGAAGGGACGCCGAAGGAGCAACCTCCCCGGAATCTCTCAGGCCCCAGGACCGCGTGGGCAAGGCAACTCTGGAGAGCAGGTCTCCCCTGGCGGGGCGGCCTCACCGACGGGGAAAGCCGGTCCTCCGGCGAATCTCTCAGGTCCCGCGACAGAGGGGGAAGGTCACCCCGACGCGTCCGCACCCAGAGCGAGGCAGCCATGGCAGATCTGACGCCGACCGACACGTTCCCCGAACGGCACCTGGGACCCTCACCGGCCGAGCAGGCGAAGATGCTGTCCGATCTGGGCTTCGCGTCGCTCGACGAGCTCTCGGCCGCAGCCGTGCCGGCTGCCATCCGATCAGACGATCCCCTCGATCTGCCCGCCGCGCTCGGTGAGTCGGAGACGACGGCCAGTCTCCGCGAGCTGGCGTCGCGCAATCGAGTGGTGCCATCGCTGATCGGGCTCGGCTACCACGGCACGATCACCCCGCCCGTCATCCAGCGCAACGTGCTCGAGGCCCCCGGTTGGTACACGGCGTACACGCCGTACCAGCCCGAGATCTCGCAGGGCCGGCTGGAGGCGCTGCTCAACTTCCAGACGATGGTGAGCGACCTCACCGGCTGCGAGCTCGCGAACGCCTCCCTGCTCGACGAGCCCACTGCGGCGGCCGAAGCGATGGCGATGGCGAGGCGCCTCTCCCCCGGTGGGGCGACGTCGCGCTTCGTGGTCGACGAGGGCTGCCATCCGCACACGATCGCGGTCGTGCGCACGCGCGCCGAGCCGCTCGGCATCACCGTGGAGGTCGGCGACGCGAGCGTCCTCGTCGCGCGGGGCGAGGCCCCGTTCGGCGTCCTCCTTCAGACACCGTCGACCACGGGCGAGCTGCGCGACGTGAACGCCCTCGTCGATGAGACCCACGAACGGGGTGCGCTCGCGATCGTCGCCACCGATCTGCTCGCGTGCTGCCTCACGACGCCGCCCGGAGAGCAGGGCGCGGACATCGTCGTCGGATCGGCGCAGCGATTCGGCGTCCCCGTCGGCTTCGGTGGTCCGCACGCGGGCTTCATCGCGACCGAGACGGCGAATGCCCGCTCGCTTCCCGGTCGTCTCGTCGGCGTGTCGAAGGACGATGCCGGTCGGATGGCGCTGCGGCTCGCGCTACAAACCCGCGAGCAGCACATCCGGCGCGAGAAGGCGACGAGCAACATCTGCACCGCGCAGGTGCTGCTCGCTGTCGTCGCGTCGATGTACGCCGTGTACCACGGCCCCGATGGCCTCGAGCGCATCGCGACGCGCGTGCATGCGCACGCAGCGACGCTGGCCGCGAACCTGCGCGATGCAGGTATCGACCTCGCCCACGACGCGTTCTTCGACACGATCACCGCCATCGTTCCCGGACGCGCCGACGAGGTCGTGCGCGCGGCTCTGGAGAACGGCGTGAACATCAGGCGGGTCGACGCCGACAGCGTCGCGATCGCGTGTGACGAGACCACGACCGTGGATGTGCTGCGCCAGGTCGCCCGGGCGTTCGGGGTCGAGGGCGAGTGGTCGGTGTCGGCTCCGCCGGCGATCCCCGCCGGTCTCGACCGCATGTCCGAGTACCTGACCCACCCCGTCTTCCACGCTCACCATTCCGAGACGTCGATGCTGCGCTACCTCCGGTTCTTGAGCGACCGTGACATCGCGCTCGATCGCTCGATGATCCCGCTCGGTTCGTGCACGATGAAGCTCAACGCGACGACGGAGATGGCGCCGATCAGCTGGCCCGAGTGGGCGTCGATCCATCCGTTCGCGCCCCTCGATCAGGCCGACGGCTACCGGCAGCTGTTCGCCGACCTCGAGGCGTGGCTGTGCGAGATCACCGGCTACGACGCCGTCTCGCTGCAGCCGAATGCGGGCTCCCAAGGTGAGTACGCAGGCCTGCTCGCGATCCGAGCGTTCCACCGCAGTCGCGGTGACGTCGACCGCACGGTGTGCCTCATCCCCTCGTCCGCGCACGGCACGAATCCCGCGAGCGCGGTGACGGCAGGGTTCGACGTGGTCGTCGTGGCCTGCGACGACGACGGCAACGTCGATCTCCAGGATCTGCGAGCCAAGATCGCGGTGCACCGCGCTCGGCTCGGCGCGCTGATGATCACCTATCCCTCGACGCATGGTGTGTTCGAGGAGGCAATCACGGACATCTGCGCGGTGGTCCACGAGGCCGGCGGTCAGGTGTACCTCGACGGAGCGAACCTCAACGCGATGGTCGGCCTCGCACGACCCGGCAAGTTCGGAGCCGACGTATCGCACCTCAACCTGCACAAGACCTTCTGCATCCCCCACGGCGGCGGAGGACCCGGCGTCGGACCGATCGGGGTGCGCTCCCACCTCGCTCCGTTCCTCCCCAACCACCCCCTGGTACCCGAAGCCGGACCGGTGACGGGCGTGGGCCCGATTGCGGGAGCGCCGTGGGGGTCCGCGCTGATCCTCACGATCCCCTGGGCGTACATGCGGGCGATGGGACCCGATGGGCTACGTACCGCGACACAGGTCGCGATCCTGAACGCGAATTTCATCGCTCAACGTCTCGCGCCGCACTACCCGATCCTCTACACCGGGGCCGCAGGGCTCGTGGCCCACGAGTGCATCCTCGACCTCCGCGCGATCACGAAGCGGACGGGCGTCACCGTCGACGACGTCGCGAAGAGGCTGATCGACTACGGCATCCACGCGCCGACGATGTCGTTCCCCGTCGCCGGCACCCTGATGGTCGAACCCACCGAGAGCGAGAACCTCGAAGAGATCGATCGCTTCTGCGACGCGATGATCGCGATCCGCGAGGAGATCAACCAGGTCGCGAACGGGACGCTCGATCCCACGGACAACCCCCTCGTACATGCTCCGCACACAGCGGAGGCGGTGACGGCAGACGACTGGCCGCACGCCTACTCGCGCGCGCTTGCCGCGTACCCGGTTGCGTCCTTGCGTCGAGCAAAGTACTGGTCTCCGGTCGGGCGCATCGACGGCGCTCAGGGTGATCGCAACCTGATGTGCTCGTGCCCGCCGCTCAGCGCGTACGACGCTCAGGCGTAGGCGTCGAACAGCTCCTGCAACGCGACGAACTGCCCGCCCTTCGTCGATGACATCACGAGGATGGGAGTCGTGACGCCGGCGTCGAACCATGCCTCCACGCCGTCACGCACCTCCGTGGCTGAGCCGGACAGGGTGCAGTCCGCGAGCCATCGGTCGCTCATCAGATCGGGCACCTTCTCGCGCTGCCCCGCCGCGATGGCCTGCTCGATCGCGTCCATCTCCTCGACGTAGCCGGCGGCCTTCCAGTAGTTGCGATAGTTCGGCAGCGCGACGTATCCGGTGAGGGTGCGCCGGTTGATCGCTGCCGCGGCGTCGCGATCGTCGTCGATCACGGTCGGGATCATGTTGCCCACGAAGAAGCCCTTGGCCCGACGGTCATCGGGGATCGTGCGCAGGCTCGCGGCCATGTGGCTGCGAGACGCGTTCGCCCACACCGCGCCGTCGGCCACTTCGGCGGCGAGGGCAACCATGCGCTCGCGGAAGGTCGCCAGCACGATCGGCGGCAGCTCGCCGATCCGGTCGCCTGCAGCCCGCATCGCCCCCACGTAGTCGCGCATGTCCGAGAGCGGCCGCCCGACCTCGAGCTGCAGGCGCTCGTGCACCGGACCGTGGCTCACGCCGAGACCGAGATCGAAGCGGCCGCCGCTGACCTCGTGGATGTACGAGGCGGTCTGGGCCATCGAGGTCGGATGGCGGAAGTAGATGGGCTCGATGGACGTACCGAACCGGATCGTCGTCGTGACGTGCGCCAGCGACGTGCACAGCCCGAGGGCATCGCCGAGGCTTGGGCAGTAGATGCCGGGGAACCCCCGGCGCTCGATCTCGGCCGCCATCTCGAGCGCACGCTGGCGCTTTCCGGGGACCGCGGCGAGGGAGACGGCAGGAGTGCGCACGAGGGGTCCTCTCGGTCGATGGATCGTCGGCCGTGAGTGTGGCACCTTGCCGGGGTGCGCACTCGACTCGTGGTGGCCATCGCGCTCGCCCTCGGCCTGGCCGGGTGCGGCGGTGCGAGCGGCGACGCGAGTGGGGATGACTCCTCGTCAGCGGTCACGGCTGCGTCATCGACCTCGACGACGGTCGTCCTCGCGGTCGTCGAGCACCAGCGCAGCGACCTCGCAGGCAACGACGACGACGAGCGCACGTGCGAACCAGGCGGTCGTGTACTCCCAGCCCGGCCCGTTCCCTGTCGGCGTCGCGGAGCTCACCGACGGACCGGTGCCCATCACCGTCTTCTATCCGGGGCTCGACGGAGCGGAGGTGGGCAGGCCGGACGCGACCTACGACCTGCGGGCGTGGCTCCCGCCCGCCGAGGCCGCGAAGGTGGGGCAAGTCGCGATGGTCGACATGCATGCCTATGCAGGTCTCACGCCCGCCGACCCCGACGGCGGTCCGTATCCGCTCGTCGTCTTCAGCCCCGGCCTCGCCGGCTACCGGCTGCAGTCGACCTTCCTCACGACCCATCTCGCCTCGTGGGGCTTCGTCGTCGCGACTGTGGAACATCCCTATCGAAACCTGACCGCCGCCTTCGGCGACCTCGGCTCGGTGGTAGCGGGCTTCGGAACGACCGATGCGCCCGACGTCGGTCAGCTCGTCGCGGCGATCGACCAAGTGGCATCCGCCGCGTCGCTGTCGACCGGGCCACTTGCGGGACTCACGGTCGACACCACGACCGTCGGCGCGGTCGGGCACTCCGCCGGTGGGTTCGCCGCGTACGCGGCCGCCGCGACCGACCCCCGCATCCTCACCTATGTCGCGCTGGCATCGCCCGCCGGTGGCTCGTTCAGCAGCGCGACCCCGACGACGACACCCGCGATCACGCCACCTGACAAGCCCTCGCTGCTGATCGCGGGAAGCGCTGACGTGATCGCGCCGCTGCCCCGCGTCCAGGCCGCGTATGACGCGCTCCCCACGCCGAAGGCCCTCGCAGTGATCGACGGCGTCACCCACCTCGGCTTCATGGACGTCTGCATGATCACCCCGCCCGGCGAAGCGAACGTCTTGCAGGTCGCGAAGGATGCCGGTGTCGCGGTGCCCGACATCATCCTTCGGCTCTTCGCCGACGGATGCGATCCGAAGTACACGACGGCGAGCGTCGCGTGGGGGCCGATCAACGCGCTCGACGACGGCGCAGCTGCGCGGCGCGCTCGGTCTCGACGATCCTCCGGTCGAGATCGATCAAGCCGAGCTCGACGCCGCGTTTCCCGATCTCCACATCACGCTGTCGAGGGAGCCGTGACCTCGCGCGGTCTGATTGGGTCGGTCGCCACCTTGTATGGCACCTTTCGAGGGTGGGGAAGGTGTCTCGGGTGGGGATCATCATCGTGCTCGCCGCAGCCGGTTTCACAGCGTGCGCGAGCGAGTCGACCGGCAGCGCGTCCCCTTCGGTCGAAGCAAGAGTGATCGAGCCCGCACCGTCGCTCCCGCGTAACGAGGCCTCGGTCTATGGCGGGCGCGGTCCGTATCCGGTCGGGGTCACCGAGATCACGAGTGGCCTGACCCCCATCACCGTCTTCTATCCTGCGCTCGACGGCTCTCAGGAAGGCAAACTGCCCGCCACCTATGACCTTCGAGACTGGCTGCGCCCCGAGGATGCGGCGAAGGTCAGCGGGCTTCCCGACTTCGAGATGGACGCGACCGCCGACCTGCCGCCCGCTCGCGGCGAGGACGGTCCCTTCCCGCTCGTGCTCTTCAGCCCTGGGTTCGCTGGCTATCGGCTGCAGTCGACGTTCCTCACGACTCACCTCGCCTCGTGGGGTTTCGTGGTCGCCACCGTCGAGCATCCGTATCGCAACCTGACCGCGGTGTTCGGCGACTTGAGTGCGTTCGCCGACACGATCGGCACCGATGGATCTCCCGACGTCGGCCAGCTGCTCGGTGCAATCGACGTCGTGGAGGCCGCGAGCAACGAGCCCGCAAGCACGATCTACGGCCTCCCGGTGGACATCGAGCACATCGGCGCGGTCGGGCACTCTCTGGGCGGCTTCGCGGTGTTCGCGGCGGCGCGCGATCCCCGCGTCGACAGCTACGTCGCACTCGCATTCCCCGTCGGCGGATCATTCGTCGAGCCGACGTCCCCGACGACCATCGGCGGGCCGGCGCCCCCCGACAAGCCCTCGCTGCTGATCGCTGGGACGGATGACGCCATCGCCCCGCTCCCCCGCGTCGAGGCCGCATACGCCAGTCTCCCGTCACCCAAGCGGCTCTCGGTCATCAGCGGGATGACCCATCTCGGGTTCACCGACATCTGCGCGTCGACACCCCCAGGCACGCCAGACGTGCTGAGCACCGCGACGGCGGCCGGCATCCCGGTGCCGCCGATCGTCGCGGCGGTGTTCGCGGACGGGTGCGACCCGAAGCACACCGCCGCACAGGTGGTGTGGCCAGCGCTCGATGAGCTCACGACGGCGCATCTCGAAGCCACGCTCGGCGTCGACAGCCACGCACTCGACTTCGGTGAAGCCGATCTCGCGGCAGCGTTCCCCGGCCTCCACCTCACGCTCTCGGAGTCGCCATGATCCTGCCTGAGCACGGACTCGGGCGAGACGAGGTCCTCGCACAGCTCGACGCGATGCGGGCCCATGACGTCGACTGGCGAAGCGGACGCGCGTTCACGCTCGCCTACCACGCAGGTGAGGAGGTGCTCGAGCTCCAGGCCGACGCGTACGTCAAGTTCATGGACGACAACGGGCTCAACCCCGACGCCTTCCCGAGCAGCCGCCAGCTGCAAGCCGATGTCGTGTCGATGGTGAGTGGCCTGCTCGATGGGGGGCCCGACGCCGCCGGCTTCCTGACGACCGGCGGCACAGAGAGCTTGCTGATGGCGGTGAAAGCAGCACGAGAGCGCGGCCGCGCCCGCGGCGTGACCGAGCCGGAGATGGTGCTGCCGACCACAGCGCATGCGGCGTTCGAGAAGGGTGCGCACTACTTCGGAGTGAAGTCGGTGCGGGTCGAGGTCGGCGACGACTATCGAGCCGACCCGAGTGCCATTGCCGACGCGGTGACGGACCGCACGGTGCTCGTCGTCGGATCGGCCCCGCAATACCCGCAGGGTGTGATCGATCCGATCGAAGACATCGCAGCGATCGCCGCGGACCGCGACATCAGCTGCCATGTCGACGCGTGCATGGGAGGCATCACGCTTCCGATGCTCGAGCGCCTCGGTCATCCCGTGCCACCGTGGAGCTTCCGCGTCCCTGGCGTGACGTCGATCTCCGTCGATCTCCACAAGTACGGATACACCGCGAAGGGCGCGTCGGTCATCGTGCATCGCTCACGCGAGCTCCGCTCGTACCAGACCTTCTTCACCGACAATTGGTTGGGCGGTGCATACGGCTCGTCCGCGGTGCTCGGCACGAAGTCGGTCGGCCCGTGGGCGGCGGCGTGGGCAGTGATGCAGCACCTGGGCGAGGACGGCTATCTCCGCCTCACCGCTGACGCGCGACGAGCCGCAGAGGATCTGATGGCGGCGGTCCGTGCGATCCCCGGCCTCGTGATCCGGGGCGAGCCGGACGCGACCCTCGTCGCCTTCGGGTCCGTCGACGAGGCGCTCGACGTCTTCGCGCTCGGCGATGCGCTGTGGCAGCGCGGTTGGTACCTCGATCGTCAGGGGCCGCCCGCGAGCCTGCACGCCACCGTGAATGCGGTGCATGCGACGGTCATGTCCGACTTCGTGCACGATCTGCGGGCGGCCGCTGAGGAGGTGCGCGACGCTGGCTCCCGCGGCGATCAGGGCGCGTACGGACATGCGGAGTAGCCCGCCGTAAACTCCCGTTCATGCAGCAGACCAACACGCGTCAGCCCGCGTCCAGAACCACGATCGAGGAGCGGGTCCACCGCAAGCAGCGCCTCGCGGCGGCGTTCCGGCTCTGGGCAAAGCTCGGCTACGACGAGGGCCCGGCCGGACACATCACGGCGCGAGACCCTGAGCTGCTCGACCACTTCTGGGTGAATCCCTTCGGGAAGCACTTCAGCATGATCAGTGTCTCCGACCTGCTGCTCGTGAACCACCACGGCGAGGTGGTCGAGGGCAACGACATCGTGAACCGAGCGGCGTTCGCGATCCACTCCCAGATCCACGCAGCAAGGCCCGATGTCATCGCGGCTGCCCACTGCCACTCGATGCACGGCAAGGCGTGGTCCTCGCTCGGTCGCACGCTCGACCCGATCACGCAGGACGCGTGCGCGTTCTACGACGACCACGTCGTGTTCGAGGACTACACGGGCGTGGTCCTCGACACCGAGGAGGGCAAGCGCATCGCTCACGCGCTCGGCGGAGCGAAGGCTGCGATCCTGCGCAACCACGGGCTGCTCACGGTCGGTGAGTCGGTCGACGAAGCGGTGTGGTGGTTCATCACGATGGATCGGACGTGCCAGGCGCAGCTGCTTGCCGAGGCGGCGGGCAAGCCGATCGTCATCGACGACGACAACGCCCGGCTGACCTACACCCAGGTCGGGTCGCACCTCGCCGGCTGGTTCTCGTTCCAGCCGATGTACGAGATGATCGTGGCCCAGCAACCGGACCTGCTCGATTAGCACTTCCACCCTCCCTCCCTCGACCGCACTGGTCGACGCCACCTCCGCGGGGCGCGTCAGCGCATGGTCGGTGGTGCGATGGGCGGCGTTCTTCGTGTACCTCTGCGTCTTCGTGTGGTTCATGGGCCGCACGGGCATCCCGTTCGACCGCGAGCGCCTCTTGCTCTGGATCGTCGGCGGGCTGTTCATCGCGTGCATCGGCCGTCCATGGCGCACGCTGCCGCGGATGTTGCTCGATTGGTCGATCTTCATCCTCGGGGTGACGCTCTACGACTTCGCCCGGGGCGCGGCACGCTTCGTCGACGCCCCGATTCAGGTCACGCCGCAAGCCGACATCGATCGCATCATCGGGCTCGGGCAGGTGCCGACGGTGTGGCTGCAGCAGCACTTCCTCGAGGCGCAGCCCCGATGGTGGGACGCCGCCGCGAGCATCATCTACGCGACCCACTTCATCCTGCCGTTCGTGGTCGCGGGCATCCTCTACGCGACGAATCGCAAGGAGTGGGGGTGGTTCGCGAGTCGCTTCCTCGTCCTCTGCTTCCTCGCCTGCGTGACCTTCGCCCTCCTTCCGACCGCGCCGCCCTGGTACGCCAGCCAGATCGGACAGATCGGGCACGTGGTCCGGTCCACGGGTCGTGGCTGGCAGGTCGTGCACGTCCACGCCGCGGCGACACTGATCCACAAGGGACAGCTCGTCGGCAACGTGTACGCCGCGATCCCCTCCCTGCACGCGGCGTGGGCGGCGTTGTGCGCGACGGCAGTGTGGCGGCGCATCAAGAGCCCCATTCGATGGCTCGTCTACGTCTATCCCGCAGCGATGGCGCTCACGCTCGTCTACACGGGCGAGCACTACGTCATCGATGCCATCGTCGGATGGATCTACCTTGCGCTGATCTGTGCGGGGATGCCGTACCTCGAACGAGCGTGGACTCGCTGGCGCCATCCCGAGCAGGGTTCGGGCGACCCGGGTCTGCCATCATCGACTGATGCAGTCATGGCCGCTTCGATTCGGGATCTTCCTGCCGCCGATGCACCTGGTCGGCACGAACCCGACGCTCAACCTGCAACGTGACCTCGAGCTGATCGAGCATCTCGATCGCCTGGGCTTCGACGAAGCCTGGATCGGTGAACACCATTCCGCAGGGGCCGAGACGATCGCCTCACCCGAGGTCATGATCGCCGCCGCCGCGGAGCGCACCCGTCGCATCAAGCTCGGAACCGGCGTGAGCTCGCTCCCGTATCACCATCCGCTCGTGCTCGCCGACCGCATCGTCATGCTCGATCACCTCACCCGCGGACGCATGATGTTCGGGGTCGGTCCGGGCCAGCTCACGACCGACGCTCGCATGCTCGGCATCGACACAAACGAGCAGCGTCGGATGATGGAGGAGAGCTTCGACGTGTTGATGGCGCTCTTCAAGGGCGAGACCGTCACGTCCCATACCGACTGGTTCACGTGCGAGGGCGCCCGCCTCCAGATGCGTCCCTACAGCGATCCCCTGTTCGACGTCGCCGTCGCCGCGTCCCTCTCGCCGGCTGGCCCGAAGACTGCAGGCAAGCACGGCGCGGGACTGCTCTCGATCGCTGCGACGAATCCCCTCGGGTTCGAGATGCTGGCGGGACACTGGAAGGTGATGGAGGAGCAGGCGGGCTACTACGGCACGACGGTCGACCGCCGCAAGTGGCGGATGATGGGCCCGATGCATCTCGCGGAGACCGAAGAGCAAGCGCTCGACAACTGCCGGTACGGGCTTGCGTGGGTGTTCGACTACCTGTCCCACATCATCCCCACGCAGCCGTCGACGGCGACCACCTACGAGGAGGTCGTGCAGCAGCTCAACGAGACGGGATCCGGCGTCGTTGGCACGCCCGAGATGGCCATCGCGCAGATACAGCGGTTGATCGACGAGTCGGGCGGCTTCGGGTGCTACCTGTTCCTCGGAGCCGACCTCGCCGACTGGAAGGCCACGCTGCGCTCGTACGAGCTCTTCGCGCAATACGTGATGCCTCACTTCCAGGGGCAGCTCGCGCCGGTGCAGGCCTCCTACGACTCGGTGATGGGTGCCGGCGACACGTTCGTCACGGCGACGCTCACCGCGCAGATGAAGTCGATGGGCGAGTACCAAGCCGAGCGCGAGGCCCGCGGCACGAGCTAGCGGGACACGAACGGGGTCTTGACGACCTCGGCGGGGATGCGGTCGCCGCGGACATCGATCTCCACCACGTCGCCGATCTCGACCGAGGGCGGCACGAACCCGAGTGCGATGCCGCACTGCAGGATCGGCGAGAAGTTGCCGCTCGTCACGACCCCGACAGCTTCTCCCCCGACCAGGATCGTCTGCTCCGCGCTGTGGTGGACGGCGTCCGTCGACGCGCAGACCTCGCAGGCGTCGGGTCACTCCCCGGTCCTTCTCGACCGCGAGTGCGTCTCGGCCCCGAAACCTGGGCTTGGCCCACGCGACGACCCATCCCAGCCCCGCCTGCAGAGGGGTGATGCCGGGACCGAGCTCGTGGCCGTGCAGCGGGAGCCCCGCCTCGAGGCGCAGGGTGTCTCGCGCGCCGAGCCCGGCGGGAACGACACCCACATCGCCGAGTGCCTGCCAGAGCGCTGCGGCGGCCGCGACCGGCACCGCGAGCTCGACGCCGTCCTCTCCCGTGTAGCCCGTGCCCGCGACCGTCATGTCGATGCCGCGCCACCCCACCACCCCGACCTCGAACCGAGGGATGGCCGCCGCCTCCGGACTCACGTTCGCAAGGCGCTCACGGGCGCGTGGTCCCTGCACGGCGATGATCGCCCGTGTCGAGGTGACGTCCTCGCCACCGATCGCGCCGCGCACCCGCTGCGTGTTCGATGCATTCGGCATCACGTCGAATGACTCCTCATGCACCCACCACACGATGATGTCGTCGAGCACCGAACCGTCGTCGTCGAGCAGATGGGTGTACTGCGCGCGACCCGGGGCGATCTTGCCGAGGTCGTTGGTCAACGCGTCCTGAAGCCGCTCGCGGGCGTCTGCACTCGTGACACGGACGGTGCCGAGATGGCTGACGTCGAAGGCGACCGCGTCGTGACGGCACGCCATGTGCTCCGCGATCGTGCCCGAGGGATACGCGAGCGGCATCTCCCAACCGCCGAAGTCGACCATCTTGGCGCCGAGCGCGCGATGTGCTGCGTCGAGTGGCGAGTGGCGCAGGTCGCTCACGAGCCGGGAAGCGCCGGCGTGTCCTCCATGCCGAATCGTTGGACGAGCGCCGCGTAGTCGCCTCGATAGATGATCTTCACCCGCACGTCGGGATAGCGGGCCTCGAGCAGGCGCACCTTGCGGTTCTTGCGGGTCACCAGTTGCTGGCGAAGAGTGGTGAGCTCGAGGTACAGATCGAATGCCGGCAGGTAGAAGTCGGGGGTGAAGGCCTCGAGGGGCCGGCCGGATTCGTCCTCATCGAGCACGAACGTGTGCGGCTCGTAGTGCCACTCGATGCCGTAGAAGTCGAGGAGCTCGGCGAACCGGCGCTCGGAGTGATGGGCGAAGCGGGTGCCCCCGGCCGCATCCAGGACGGTCAGCCTCCTGTGCCGAACGCGAGCTGGCCATCGTCCTCGCCATCAGCGGTGATGTCGAGGATCGCCGCGTCGAGCTGTTGCTTCACGCCTCCGAGCGGGAGGATGTTGAACACGCCTTGGCCGCGCTGCACGAGGTCGGTGAGCTCATCACCTCGGCAGAGCACCACGGTGCTGCCGCTGATGACGAGATGCGCGGACGCGATGTCGAGGCCGACGCGTTGGCGGAGCTCGGTGAACGCGAGGCGCACCGACTCGAGCCGAATGCCCGCGTCGAGCAGGTTCTTGATGATCTTCAGCTCGAGCAGGTCTCGGTAGGAGTACTTGCGACGCGTGCCGCTGCCGTTCGCATCAGCGAGGCTCGGGCGCACCAGGTCGGTGCGAGCCCAGTAGTCGAGCTGTCGATACGTGATGCCGACGACGAGCGCGGCCCGCTTGCCGCTGAAGCCCTGACCCACTGCGTCCACCACGTTGGGGACCTCCACCCATCACAGCCACGTAACTACGCCGTTGTGATGCAAGGTTAGGCTGAGGGTCAGATCAACGTCAACGAACGCTTCAGGTTCACCCGAAGTCGTTCACCCGAAGTCTTCGGGGCTGACGTGCTCGATGAACTCTCGAAACTCGTCGACGAGCTCCTCGGACTCGCCTTCGGGCTCCTCGGCGGCGAGTTGGCCGGCCTCGTCGAGCACCTGTTCGGCAGCGAAGATCGGGGTGCCGGTGCGGGCTGCCAGGGCGATCGCGTCAGACGGTCGGCTCGAGACTCGGTGCGTCGCCTTCCCTACAACGAGCTCGATCTCGGCGTAGAACGTGTGGTCTCGCAGTTCGGTGACCACGATGCGCAGGGGCTCGGCCCCGAGCTCGTCGAGGATGTTGCGCAGGAGGTCGTGGGTCATCGGCCGTGCGACGGGAACCCCTTCCAACGCGTACGCGATGGCCGTCGCCTCAGAGCTGCCGATGTAGATGGGGAGCACTCGATGCGACCCACTGGATTCACGCAGGAGCACGATCGGGGCGTTGGCCGGAAGCTCCACCCGGACTCCGAGCAGCTCCATCTCGACCACGAAGTCACCCTACCCCCGGTCCGGTGGAGCCGTCATCGCCCTGGCGGGTCGGGGTACAGCTCGTCGATGAGCAGATCGGGATCGGCGCGCACCTCCTCGAACGGCGTCGACGCGATCATCTCGAGGTTGCGGTAGCGCCCCGCCATGTCGAGCCCGTAGCCCAGCACGAACGCGTCGTCGATCGCCGCTCCGACGAACCCGAGCGGCACGGGCACGATGCGTCGCGAGCGCTTGTCGATCAGCGCGCACACCTGGAGTGACGCGGGCTGGCGCTGACGAAGCTCGCCGAGCAAGTAGGCCAGGGTCAAGCCGGTGTCGACGACGTCTTCGACGAGCACGACGTCGCGACCGGCGATGTCGATGTCCAGATCCTTGAGCAGCCTGATGCGGCCCGAGCCGCGCGTGTAGGTCGAGACCGCCAGGAAGTCCACGGCGCAGTCGATCGAGAGCGAGCGCACGAGGTCAGCGAGGAACATCACGCTCCCCCGCAGCAGGCCGACCACGACGACGTCACCACGGGCGTCGCGGTCGCCTCCATACGCAGACGAGATCTCGTCGCCCAGGCGGGAAACGATCGCGCGCAACGCCTCGCGATCGAGGAGCACCCGCGCCTTCGCCAAGGTCAGGGTGCGGAGTAGTCGCTGAGTGCCCGCCGCAGCATCGTGGCGCGCATGCTGTCGCCGAGCCTCAAGAGCGTCTCGACCGTCTCCGCCGCTTGCTCGCGCGCTCGCGGGTTGCGTTGCTTGACGAGTGGCATGACCACGCTCTCGACGAAGCCGGCCTCCCGCTCCGCGCTCGGTGCGGTACATGCGCAGGTGACGGGCCTCGACCCCGAATTCCAGGAACTGCGCGGCCAGCTTCGCCACACCGACCGCATCCTCGTCGTAGTACGTGTCGCGTCCGACCGACTTGCCGGCGACGAGGCCGTATCCCTCGACCTCTTTCAGCTGCGCGGCGGTGAGCCCGCTTTCCGCGACGACCTCGTCGAACGTGTACCCGCTTCCCGCAGGCCTGGGCGCGGGCACCCCGGGGGTTGCCGCGGGACGGGCCGGCGGCGGCGCGGGCGGGCCAGGGCGCGGCGGCTTCGGCAGCCAGGCTGGCACGGGCTCCTCGAGGTCGACCTCGGCGGTTGCGGGCATCGCGATCGTGGGCTCGCCTTCGACGAGCGGCTCGCCGCTGTCGAGGCGGTCCTTGATGACCTTGAGCGGGAGGAAGTTCTCCCGCTGCTCGCGCAGGATCCAGCGCAGCCGCTCGATGTCGGACGGATAGAACTTTCGGTACCCCGAGGGTGTGCGCTCCGGGTCGATCAGCCCTTGGCTCTCGAGAAACCGGATCTTCGAGATCGTGACGTCGGGGAACTCGCTCTGCAGGAGCGCGAGCACCTCGCCGATCGACATGTACGCCCGGTCGGTCATCAGGCCGGCCGGCCGGTGAAGAAGATGAGCTTGAACTTCCCGATCTGCACCTCGTCACCGTCCGTGAGGGTGATCTCGTCGATCCGGTGCCGGTTCACGTACGTGCCGTTGAGCGAGCCGACGTCCCGGAGGACGTACTCGCCCGTCGGCGCGTGCGAGACCTCGACGTGACGTCGAGACACCGTGATGTCGTCGAGGAAGATGTCGCTGCGGGGGTGGCGACCCGCCGTGGTCAAGGGCCCGGTCAGGAGATGGCGGATGCCCGGGTCGGCTCCGGACTTGAGCACCAGCACTGCCGCGCCGGGGGGCAGCTCGCCGCGATCGATGCGGACATCGTCATCGGATGGGTCGACGACGAGGTCGTCCGGGTGGAAGACGCCGGTGTGCTCCTCCCTGGGCACGGGCGCGCCACAGGACGAGCAGAAGTTCGCGTCGACAGGGTTGCGGTGACCGCACTCGGCACAGACGATGCTCTCGGCCAACGACGCCTTGCCTCAGCTCTCCACGAGCGCCAGGTAGGCGGCGGCACCGAGCAGGCCGTCGATCTCACCCGGATCGGTCATCGCGATCACACAGAGCCAGCCCTCGCCATACGGGTCATCGTTGACCCGCTCGGGGGCGTCAGCCAGGTCGGCGTTCACGTCGACGACGACGCCGCTGACCGGCGCGTAGATGTCGGATACCGACTTCGTCGACTCGATCTCGCTGAACGCCTCGCCGGCCTTCACCGCGGCACCCGCGGGCGGCACCTGGACGTAGACGACGTCGCCCAGCGCGTCTTGCGCGTAGTCGGTGATGCCGATGCGGGCGCGCTCACCCTCGACCTTGACCCATTCGTGGTCGGCCGAGTAGCGGAGGTCCTCCGGCACGTTCACGGGCGCTGACGCTACAAGAAACCTGCACGTGACGTTGAGGGATGTCAGCACTGCCTTCCGGGTCAGCGCAGCATCTGACGGATGCGGCGGCCGTACTCCTGCGCCAACCGTCGCGCGTCGGTGTCCGAGCCGGCCTCGGCCCACACGTGGGTGATCGGCTCCTCGGGGTCGGGCAGGGCGAGGACCCAGCCGTCGTCGTGGATCACCTTCACGCCGTCGACGAGCACGAGCTCGCGGTCCTTCGCGTGCTCGACGAGGCTGCGCATGACGGTGCCCTTCTGCTCCCACGGCGTCACGAGCGTCTCGTGTGCGATGTGGGTGCGGGGCAGCGAGGCGACGACGGACGACAGCCTCACTGCGCTGCGTCCCATGAGATCGAGCACCTTCACGAAGGTCGCCGCCGCGTCGAACGCGGGCAGAAAGCCCGGGAGGATGAACCCCCCGTCGCCGCTCGCCGCGAAGCCGACGCCGGGCTCGTTGGCAGCGTCCATGAGCGCAGGCACCGACAGCTTTGTGGTGAGCACCTTGATGCCCTTCGAGGTCGCGATCTCGGTTGCCTTCGAGGTCACGTTCACGGGAAGGGCGATGCTGTCGCCGAGGAGGTGGTCGGTGACCAGGGTGACGAGAGCGAGCAACGACTCGGTGTCCGTGAGCACGTGGCCTTCGTCGTCGATGAGGGTGATGCGCTCGCCGTCCTTGTCGATCACGGCGCCCACGTGCGCACCCGAGGCCCTGACCAGGTTCGCCACGTTCTCGGCGTGCTCGTCGGGATCGAACGCGATGGCCCCCATCGTCGAGGTGTAGGGGTTCACGGCGAGGACCTCGGCCCCCAGCTTGGCCAGCACGTTCGGCATCACGAGCGACGTCGACCCGTACGCGTGGTCGATCACGACCTTGAATCGGCTGGCGGCGATCGTCGACACCTCGACGGTGGCCTCGAGCGCGATCGCGTAGTCCTCGACCGCTCGAGGGAGAAAGCCGATGTCACCGATCTCGGCCGCGAACACTCGCCGGTAGTCCTCCCGCTGGAAGAGCCGCTCGATCTTGCGCTGCGAGTCCTCCGTGATGTCTGCTCCGTCGGAGTCGAAGAAGCGGACCACTACCGATTGGGGGTCGCCCGGAACCAGACGAACCGACAACCCTCCGATCTGTCGTGGCGATCGCGTGACGAACCTCGTGACCGGCATGCTCGCGACCTCGAGGTCCATCGTGTTGACCCCGGCCGAGTTGAGCCCAGCCATCATCGCCCGCTTGAGCATTCGAGCGGAGCGGCTCGAGTCGCGCGACGTGACGACGGTGTCACCCTTTCGAAGAGTGGTGCCATAGGCCATGGCGAGGCGGGTCGCGAGCTCAGGCGTGATGTCGACGTTGGCGAGGCCCGCGACACCGTTGCGGCCGAACAGCGAGCGAGCGCCGCGCGACTCCCACACGATCGACGAGTTGACGACGGCTCCTGCTTCGACGGTCTTGAACGGGTACACCTTCACGCCCGCGGCGAGCATCGAGTTTCACCCACGAAGCACTCGTCGCCGAGCACCACTCCTTCTTCGAGGCGAGCGTGCCCGCGGATGTCGCACGATCGGCCGACCACTGCGCCGCGCAAGCGGGCGCCTTCGCCGATGTAGGCGTTGTCGTGGATCACGACGCGTTCGAGGTCGACGTCGCCGCGTACACGCACGTTGGATCCGAGCACCGTGTACTCACCGAGCCGGGTGCCCGCCTCGACACGGCAACCAGGCCCGATCACGGCGGGTCCGACGACCTGGGCGTCCGGATCGACCTCGGCGCCCTCCCCCAGCCAGACCGCCTCCGCGATCTTGAAGCCAGGGATGTCGACCGCGACCGCGCCCGTCGAGGACGTCCATGTGCGATCGGAGGTACACGTCGAGCGTGCCGACATCCTCCCAATAGCCGGATGCGATCGCGCCGACGAGCCCCTCACCCTCGGTGAGAAGGCGCGGAAAGACGTCGCTCGAGAAGTCGACCTGCTTGTCACGGTCGATGTACTTGAAGACCTTCGGGTCGAGCACGTAGATGCCCGTGTTGATGGTGTCGCTGAACACCTGGCCCCATGTGGGCTTCTCGAGGAAGCGCTCGATCGAGCCGTCCTCTCGCGTGATGACGATGCCGAACTCGAGCGGGTTCTCCACGTGCGCGAGCCCGATCGTGGCCATGGCGTCGCGCTCGTCGTGGAACGCGACGATGGCGCTCAGGTCGATGTCGGTGAGCACATCGCCGGAGATCACGACGAAGCGCTCGTCGAGCAGCTCGCGGGCGTTGCCGACCGAGCCCGCGGTGCCGAGCGGCGTGTTCTCCGTCGCGTACGTCATCTTCACGCCGAACTCAGAGCCGTCGCCGAAGTACGTCTGGATGTTCTGGGCCAGGAACGCGACCGTCACGACGACCTCGTCGAAGCCGTGCTTGCGCAGCAGTCCGACGATGTGCTCCATCATCGGACGGTTGGCCACCGGCAGCATCGGCTTCGGTGCGTTCGAGGTGAGCGGCCGGAGCCGCGTGCCCTCCCCGCCCGCCATGATCACCGCTTTCACGGGTGCCGCCCTTCTCGTTCTGCTCGTCCATCGCGGAGCGCCCGGCGGGCCTCCGGCAAATAGGTGACCGCGGCGTAGTAGCTGAGCACGAGGCCCGGGATGCCGGTTCCCCAGGCGACGAGCCTTGCTGCGTCCGCGAGCTGCGAGTCGCTCGCCGACAGGAGAAACGCCGGAAGGGAGAACATGAGGGCGAAGGTGCCGGCCTTTCCGACCCACTTGACGTCGAACCGCTTCATCCCGAAGAAAAGGGTGAGCACCGCCAGTGTCGCACCGACCACGACCTCGCGCACCAGAACTGCCACTCCGAACCAGGTCGGAACCGAGCCGTCGATCAGGATGGCGCCGCCACACACGATGAACACGAGCCGGTCGGCAGTCGGATCAAGCACCTTGCCGAGCTCGGACACCTGGTGGAGATGGCGGGCGGCGTAGCCGTCGACCCAGTCGGTCGCGCCGACGAAGCCGAGGAGCCATGCCGCGTTCGCCCGCTCCTCTTGCACGAAGAGCAACCAGAGGAAGAGCGGGATGCAGAGCAGGCGCGCGCAAGAGATGGCGTTCGGGATGGTGAGGACGCGGTCGGGCGCCGGAAGCGTGGAGGCCACGGGGGCGGGCGTCACTGCCCCAGCCTACGATCCCCGCATGAACGGACGCATCGCCCTCGTCACCGGTGCCGGGTCGGGCCTCGGCGCGGCCATCGCGCGTCGACTGGCGGCGGACGGTGCACACCTCATCGTGAACGACCTGAGGGCTGAGGCGGCGGCGAAGGTCGCGGCCGACGTGGGCGGCGAGGCGCGCCCCGTTCGACGTCACCGACTCTGCCGCGTTCACGGCAGCGGTCGATGGGGCGGTCGAGCGTCACGGACGGATCGACGTGCTCGTCAACAACGCCGGCATCGTGCACGACCGGCCTGAGGTGCGAGCGCGGAGCATGGCGAACATGGCCGCTCGGATGGAGGGCCGCGACAGCGAGCCCGTGAGCGGCGACATCGACGCTCACCGACGAGCAGTGGGACCTGATGATCAAGACCCATCTGTACGGCACCTTCTACGGCACGCGGGCGGCGTTGCGGCACATGGAGCCCGCGCGCTCCGGCTCGATCGTGAATCTTGCCTCGATCTACGGCATCGTCGGCTCGGCCGGCACCGCCGACTATGCAGCGGCAAAGGGCGCCATCGTGCTGTTCACGAAGTCGGTCGGCCGCGAGGTGGCGCCTCTGGGCATCCACGTGAACGCGGTCGCACCCGGCTTCATCGACACCCCCCTGCTCGCGCCGATGGCCGACATGCGCGGCATGCTCGAGATGCAGATCCCGAGCGGCCGTCTCGGTGAGGCAGACGAGGTCGCCAACCTCGTGCGGTTCCTCGCCGGCGACGAAGCCACCTACTGCTTCGGTGATGTCCTCACCCTCACGGGCGGCTATTCCATTTGACGATGCCGACCATCTTCTCCCGCATCATCGAAGGCGAGATCCCGGGCACGTTCGTCTGGCGCGACGAGGTGTGCGTCGCGTTCCTGTCCATCAACCCGCTGCAGACCGGCCACACGCTCGTCGTGCCGCGAGTCGAGACCGATCACTGGCTCGACGTCGACACGGCCGATCGCTCAGCACCTCATGGTCGTGGCGCAGTTCGTCGGCCGCGCGCAGCAGGCGGCGTTCAACCCGAAGCGCGTGGCGATGATGATCATCGGCGAAGAGGTGCCACACGTGCACCTGCACCTCATCCCGATGCACACGCTCGCGGACGTGAACTTCGCCAATGCGGCTCCCTCGGTCGATCCCGCCGATCTCGAAGCTGCCGCCGAAGCGATCCGCACCCAGCTCCACGCCCAAGGTCACTCCGAAGCCACCGCTTGACCGGGACCGTTTGAGCGCCAGAGCGACGATGCGTCGGGCTGGCGCTCACACGCTCAGTCGGAGACGGCCGGTCGGCCTCGGCTTGCGCTTCGGGGCTTGCTTCAGGACGCGCCGGTCCTCGGGAACGGGCACCCAGCCGTGCTCCACTGCACACACTGGTCGGGGTCAGGTGGGGTCGGTCGGCTCGAGTGGGTCGGCGGGGTCGATCAGGTGGGGGCCCTTGTTGCTGACCTTGTTCACGTCGGTGCTCACGGGATGCATCGTCAGGAGATGCGCGGGCGCGGGGATCAGCAGGCCCTGAAGTGACGCGAGGTCGTCGTTCATCGGGTCGAGCCACTCGTCCCACTCGCTCGCCGGGAGGATGACGGGCATACGGTCGTGGATCGGCGCCATCGTCTCGTTGGCGGACGTGGTGATGATCGTGGAGGAGTACAGCGTCTGCTCGGCCTGGCGGTCAGCGCCGCGCCACGTCTCCCACAACCCCGCGAACGCGAGCGGCTCTCCATCGAGGCGGTGGATGAAGTACGGCTGCTTGCGCCTCTCGCCCGGCCCCTTTTCCCCCGACACGGCCTTCCACTCGTAGAAGCCGTCGACCGGGATGATGCACCGCTTCTTCTTCAGCGCATGCTTGAACGCGTTGGATGTCGCGACGGTCTCGGCGCGGGCGTTGATCATGCGATTGCCGATCTTGATGTCCTTCGCCCAGACCGGCACCAGCCCCCAGTGGAAGACGGCGAGCTCGCGGCCGTTCGGCCCGTCGACCACCGCATAGATGTCGGTGGTCGGGGCCACGTTGTAGTTCTCGGGCAGCAGCGTCTCGGCGAGACCCGCACCGAAGTACCGGGCGAGCTGGTCGGGTGGGGTCGCTGCGACGAAGCGTCCGCACATCGGGTCTGACCGTACAGTGACCGCGGGATGGCGCCTCGCTCGCTTGCGGGATTTGTCGACAGGCTCGACGCGTGGCAGCAGCAGCGCCGCGTGCCGGGGTTCGCTGTCGCGGTCGGGCAGAAGTACCGGGAGGACCGGGGCCGGCAGTACGCCGCGCTCCTCTCCTACTACGGGTTCATCTCCATGTTTCCGCTGCTGCTGCTCTTCGTCTCGCTTCTCGGCGTGTTCCTCAAGGATTCGCCGAGCCTGAGGGACAAGATCCTCGACTCGATCATCGCCCGGTTGCCCGTGTTGGGAGGCCAGATCACGCGGGACGCCAGCAGCCTGCAGCTCAACGGATGGGCGGTCGCGGTCGGCGTCGTGACGCTCCTTTGGGCCGGGCTGAAGGTCGTGCGCACGACCCAGGACGCCTTCAACGAGCAATGGGGTGTCCCCTGGATGCAGCAGCCGGGGCTCGTCACGAAGTCGCTCCGGGGTGTCGCCCTGCTCGCGGTCATCGGCGGCGGCATCGTGGCTGCGACCGTCGTGACAGGTCTCTTCGCGTTCAGCGCCGATCTCGCAGGAGCCACGAGGGTCTGGGGCGGGTTCGTCGCGATCGCTCTGAACGTCGGGTTGCTGCTCGCGTCGTTCAAGCTGCTGACTGGGCCGCACCTCACGCTGAAGACCGCGTTGCCGGGCTCCCTCGCTGGTGGGGTCACCCTGTGGCTGCTCCAGCTGGTGGGTGGTCAGTACGTCACCCGAGTCATCGACTCCGCGAGCGACGTCTACGGAGCGTTCGCGACGGTGTTCGGCCTGCTCGTCTGGATCGCGCTCCTCGCCCGCGTGGTGCTGATCGCGGGCGAGGTGAACGTCGTCTTGCATCAGCGCCTGTGGCCGCGCACGTTCAAGCGCCCGACTCTGCCTTCCGCTGCCGAGGAGTAACTTCGGCGCTTCCCCCCGTGAGTTCCCCCCGATCAGGAGGCATCGGCATGGCGCAGATCGTGCGAGCCGCGTTGCTGCAGACGGCCTGGACCGGCGACAAGGAGTCGATGATCCGGGTCCACGAAGACAAGGTCCGCGAGGCGGCGTCTGCCGGCGCGCAGGTCATGTGCTTCCAAGAGCTGTTCTACGGTCCGTACTTCTGCCAGGTGCAGGACGAGGTGTACTTCGAGTACGCAGAGTCGGTGCCGGGACCAACGGTCGAGCGCTTCCAGCAGCTCGCCCGCGACCACCGGATGGTGCTCGTGCTGCCCGTGTATGAGCGCGAGCAGGAGGGCGTGCTCTACAACACCGCCGCCGTCATCGACGCGGACGGCAGCTACCTCGGCAAGTACCGCAAGACCCACATCCCCCAGGTGAAGGGCTTCTGGGAGAAGTTCTACTTCCGGCCGGGAAACCTCGGATACCCGGTCTTCGACACCGCGGTCGGCCGCGTCGGCGTGTACATCTGCTACGACCGCCACTTCCCCGAGGGATGGCGCGCGCTCGGCCTCGCCGGGGCGCAGATCGTGTTCAACCCGTCGGCCACCAGCCGCGGCCTCTCGATGTACCTCTGGCAGCTCGAGCAGCCGGCTTCAGCGGTCGCGAACGAGTACTTCATCGGCGCGATCAACCGCGTCGGCATCGAGCCCCTCGGGGACAACGACTTCTACGGCTCCACCTACTTCGTCGACCCGCGCGGGCAGCTCATCGGCGAGGCGGCGAGCGACAAGGTCGAGGAGCTCGTCATCCGCGACCTGGACCTCGACAAGCTCGCCGAGGTCCGCGGCCTGTGGCAGTTCTATCGAGACCGTCGCCCCGACATGTACGGCCCGCTCACGGAGGCGTGAACCGATGACCACCCTGATCACCAACGGCACTGTCGTCTCGCCGAGCGGCGCCGTCGACATGGACGTCCTCATCGACGGAGAGCGCATCGCGGCACTCGTGCAGCCCGGGTCGAGCGCGCTCGGCAGCGATCTCGCGGCCACAGCGGAGCGAGTGATCGATGCGCGCGGCAAGTACGTGGTGCCTGGCGGAGTCGACGCGCACACCCATATGGAGCTGCCGTTCGGCGGCACGTTCGCGTCCGACACCTTCGAGACCGGCACGCGGGCGGCGGCGTGGGGCGGCACGACGACGATCATCGACTTCGCGGTGCAGCGCTCGGGCGAGCGGGTGTTCGACGGGCTCGAGGCCTGGCACGGCAAGGCCGACGGCAATTGCGCTATCGACTACGGCTTCCACATGATCGTGGGTGGCGTCGACGACGACTCGCTCGCCGCGATGGACCGGCTCGTCAACGAGGAAGGCATCTCGAGCGTCAAGCTCTTCATGGCCTACCCCGGCGTCTTCTACAGCGACGACGGCCAGATCTTGCGAGCGATGCAGAAGGCGGCGTCGAACGGCTCGATGACCATGATGCACGCCGAGAACGGCACCGCGATCGATGTGCTCGTCGCGCAGTCGCTCGCTCGAGGCGACGTCGACCCGATCTTCCACGGCCTGACCCGCCCTGTCGCGCTCGAGGAGGAAGCCACCCACCGGGCGATCAAGCTCGCCGAAGTGGCCGGGGCTCCGCTCTACATCGTGCACATGTCCGCCCGCGAGGCTGTCGAGCAAGTCGTCGCGGCGCGCGATGCCGGAGCGAACGTGTTCGGCGAGACGTGCCCGCAGTACCTCTACCTGAACCTCGAGGACCATCTCGGCGCGCCGGGGTTCGAAGGCGCGAAGTACGTGTGTTCCACTCCCCTGCGGTCCAAGCACGAACACCACCAAGCCGACCTGTGGCGCTTCCTGCGCACGAACGACCTGCAGGTCGTCTCGACCGATCACTGCCCGTTCTGCATGAAGGAGCAGAAGGAGCTCGGCATCGGCGACTTCTCGAAGATCCCGAACGGGATCGGCGGGGTCGAGCACCGGATGGATCTGCTCTACCAGGGTGTCGTCGACGGCGAGATCACGCTCGAACGCTGGGTCGAGGTGTCCGCCACGACGCCGGCCCGCATGTTCGGCCTCTATCCGCGCAAGGGCATCATCGCTCCGGGCGCCGACGCCGACGTCGTGCTCTACGACCCCCACGCCTCCACACTGCTGAGCGTCGAGACCCACCACATGAACATGGACCACTCCGCGTACGAGGGCACCGTCATCCAAGGCAAGGTCGACACGGTGCTCAGTCGCGGCGAGGTGATCATCGAGGATGGGCAGTACCTCGGGAAGCCGGGCCATGGCCAGTACCTGCGCCGAGGCCTCTCGGGCTTCCTGCGCTGATGGACATCGGCATCGTGCTGCAGACCGATCCGCCGGCGCGTCAGGTCGTCGAATACGCGAAGCGCGCCGATGCCCTCGGCTTCTCGCACGTCTGGACGTTCGATTCGCACCTGCTCTGGCAGGAGCCGTATGTCATCTACAGCCAGATCCTGGGCGAGACCCAGCACGTGGTCGTCGGCCCCATGGTGACGAACCCGGGCACGCCGCGACTGGACGGTGACCGCGTCGCTGTTCGCCACGCTCAACGAGATGTTCGGGCCTCGCACGGTCTGCGGCATGGGCCGCGGCGACTCGGCGCGGCGGGTGCAAGGCGAGAAGCCGATCGGCCTCGGCGAGGTGTCACGGTCGATCGAGGTGATTCGCGCGCTCGTGCGCGGCGATGAGATCGAGTTCAACGGCCAGCTCGTGCGCCTCCCCTGGTGGGAGGGCACCCCCGACTTCGAGATCTGGATGGCTGCGTACGGGCCGAAGGCGCTGCAGGTGTGCGGCACCGTGGCCGACGGCTTCATCCTCCAGCTCGCGGACATCGACGTCACGAAATGGATGATCGGCCACGTGCGGGCGGCGGCGGCCGCCGCCGGTCGAGATCCGGCGTCGATCACCATGTGTGTTGCGGCCCCGGCGTACGTCGGCAGCGACCGTGACCACATGCGCGACCAGTGTCGATGGTTCGGTGGCATGGTCGGGAACCACGTCGCGGAGATCGTGAGCCGCTACGGCGGCGACGGCAGCTCGGTGCCGAAGGCGCTCACCGACTACATCGAGGGCCGCGCCGGCTACGACTACAGCGAGCACGGTCGGGCTGGCAACACGCACACCGAGTTCGTGCCCGACGAGATCGTCGAGCGGTTCTGCATCCTCGGCCCGGTCGACGCGCATCTCGAGCGCCTGGGCGAGCTCCGCGCACTTGGCGTCGATCAGTTCGCGATCTACCTCCAGCACGACGACAAGGACGGGACGCTCGAGGCCTATGGCCGCGACATCCTCCCGACGGTCAAAGTCTGGTGATCTGGGTCTGCCCGAAGTGCCAGCGCCAGTTCGGCCGGGTGAAGCAATCGCACGAGTGCGCGCCGGCGATGTCGCTCGAGGAGTACTTCTCGACCGGGCCTGAGCGAGAGCGTCCCATCTTCGAAGTCGTGCGAGCACACCTCGAGTCACTCGGTCCCATCCACATCGAACCGGTCTCGGTCGGCATCTTCATCAAACGCGAGCACACGTTCGTCGAGCTACGTCCGATGGTGAAGTGGGAGGCGCTGTCGTTCGGCCTGTCCCGCACGATCGACCACCCGCGCATCGCCCGGAAGATGAAGGGCGGCCGCCGGACCTATCACGTGGTCAACATCCGGGAGCCAGCCGAGGTCGATGAGCAGGTGAAGCAATGGCTGACCGAGTCCTACGTCGACTTCGCGCCGTGACCGGCGACTCGCTGCACCTCTTGCACGAGCACTGAGCGCTGGGCCATGACCTCGTCGAGCTGCGCCCGGCACGCGTAGACCGCGTACCAACCGCGGGCAAGGCGCACGAGGCCCACCACCCATTCGAGGATCAAGATCGCGCAGAGGCCGAAGACGGGTGCAGTCGCGAACACGAGCAGACCGGCCCAGAACCCGGAGCGGTTGTCGAACACGACGGCGATCAAGGGCGACAACGGGAACGAAAGCGCTGCGAGCACTTCGGAGATCACGGCGCCGCCCACGTCGAACCAGGCGACGAGCAGCCACGTCAGAGGGAACACCAGAATCGCGACGAGGATGCGCACCGTTCCCTTCGTCACCGGGGACTTCACGGTGACACCGGCGACCACGACCAACAGCGCAGGCACTGCGTTGATGAGGAACCCGGCGATTGCGAACGGTGCGAGCAAGAGCACGCCGATCGCCAGCCACACGGCGCGCTTGAACAGACTCGTGGGCGTCGGCTTGGGAACGAGCTCCTCGTCGGTGACGCCGAGCGCGTCGAGCGCAAGGCTGTATCGGCCGAGCTCGCCGCTGAGCCGAGTGCGGCCGTCGACGTCGGATCGAGCGAGCCGGGCCGCAAGGGGCTCGCGCTTCGCCAGCGGAACCGACTGCTGTGGTCGCTCCATGCCCTCGCGAAGAGCGATGTCGGCGGCCCACGAGAAGGCGGCGCTGTCGAGGAAGGTCTCGAAGTCGGGTGACACCGCTCGCAGACGCTCGGTGATCACCGACGTCAGCGCGCGCACCGACTCGTGGTCCTCGTCGGTTGCGTCCGCGCCTTCCGGCAGGATCGCCCACAGCTCGTGGTCGAGGTCGAGTGGCTCACCGGCGCGGACGAGCACCCGAGACCGCAGAGCGACCTTGTCCTCGAACCAGAGGCCGACCGGCACGATCTGGAGGTCGACGACCCCGTGCGCCTTTGCGCCCAGCGCAATCCGCGCGGCGCCGGTGCGGATCGGCGCGAGGCGCGGGATGTCGTGCGTGGTGCCTTCGGGGAAGACGGCGATCGTGCCGCCCGCGCGGAGGTCGTCCTCGGCGTCCTCGAACGCGCGCCGGTTCGCTTCCCCTGCTCCCCCGTCGACCTGCCGGTGGATCGGGATCACGCCGGCGAGCGCGAGGAGTGGCCGCACCAGGACGACCTTCCAGAGCGTCGCCTTCGCCAGGAACCGCGGCAGCCGTCCCAACGCGGAGACGACGAGCACGGGATCGGCGAAGCCGTTGAAGTGGTTCGCGACGATGAGCGTCGGCCGCCGGCTGTCGAGCCGATCGAACCCGGCTGTCTCGACCTTGCGGTAGAAGCCTCGCGTCGCGATCTTCGCGATGCGCAGGATGAGCTGATCAAGGGCCCGCCGGATCACGCGCGGAGTGTACGAAGGCCGCACCCTCCACCGACGTGATCTCGTCAGCGCCTCTCGCTCCCCACGCGACCACCGCCGCGAAGACGACGCCGGAGAGGAGGAAGAGCACCTCGGTGAGGTCTTCGCTGCCCGTCAGTGCTGGTGCGGGGTGGAGCGCGTGGTACAGGAGGTGGGGCACCGCGAAAGCGCCGAACGTGATCAGGGCGACGTAGACGCCTGATCGCCGTGCCCACGCGGCAGCCACGACCAGACCGACCCCGGTGCACAGGAAGCCGATTCCCGCGTCGGTCGCGAGGTGGGCGTTGTACGGCGGCTCAGCCGAGATCAGGTGGGGGTGGACACCGGGAAAGTTCTCGTACCAGTGGTGGGGTGCAAGCGTTGCCCATAGTCCGATCAGCAGTTGCGGGGCTGCGAGCACGACCATGCCGACGCGGACCCAGGGCTTCACGCGACCGTCCATTGGGCTTACCGTATGAATCGGGTGGACTGTGCGACTAGACCACTCAGTGACATGAAGGGCAGACCACTTTGTTCGATCTGCTGCTCGATCCCGATCCACGTCGGGGACGCCAGAGCGGGTTGGAGGACGCGCTGCGACGGGCGGTCACCGCCGGGCGGCTGACCCCAGGTACGCGCATCCCGTCGAGCCGCGCGCGCTCGCCGAAGAGCTCGGCTGGGCTCGCGCCACCGTCGTCGGCGCGTACGAACAGCTTGTCGCCGAGGGCTTCCTCATCGCAGTGCGCGGTGCGGGCACTCGGGTCGCGACCGTGCCGGTCGCGGGTGCACCTGTTCCCGCAGCGAAGGTCGCGCGGGTGCGCTACGAGGCCGACTTCAGGCCGGGCGAGCCCGACCGCTCCTCCTTTCCCCGCACCGAGTGGGCCACGTCCTTGAGACGCGCCCTGCGGGAAGCGCCGGATGACCTCTTCGGGTACGGAGATCCCCGTGGGCTCAGAGAGCTCCGCGTGGCCCTCGCGTCCTACCTGGGTCGCGCCCGTGCGGTCATCGCTGACCCCGAGCAGATAGTGGTGTGCAGCGGATTCGCGAGCGCGCTCTCACTGCTCGCCGAAGCCATGCGAGCGCTGGGTCACTCGACGATCGCGATCGAGGACCCCGCCCTTCCCTTTCACCCCGACTTCTGCCGGCGCGCGGGGCTCGGAGTGCAGCGGATACCCGTGGACGATGACGGGATCCGCATCGACGCGCTGAGCGACACCGAAGCGACGTCTGTGCTCACGACACCCGCCCACCAATATCCGCTCGGTGTAGCGCTTGCCCCCGCGCGCCGCGCTGCGCTGGTGGAGTGGGCACGCCGGAACGATGCATGGATCATCGAGGATGACTATGACGGGGAGTTCCGCTATGACGCGAAGCCAGTCGGCGCGATGCAAGGCCTGGCGCCTGACCGTGTGATCTATGGCGGCACCGCAAGCAAGTCGCTCGCTGCAGGCGTGCACCTCGCTTGGATGGTCGTTCCCGTGCCCCTTCTCGACGCGGTCGTCGATACGAGCCGGTGGCGGATGGCGGTTTCGGCGATCGAACAGGCGGCGCTCGCGGAGTTCATCGCCACGGGGAGGCTGGATCGTCACCTCCGCCGGATGCGACTTGTGTACCGGAAGCGACGCGACGCGGTCGTGAGCGAGCTTCGAGCCAACGCGCCGTGGATGTCGATGACGGGGCTATCCGCCGGGCTGCACGGGACAGTCCTCCTGGACGGGCCCGCCGAGCGCGAGGGCGAGCTTCTCCGATTGGCCCAGGCGGCGTCCGTCGGGATGCATCCCCTGGCCGCGCACCGGCATGCTCCAGGTCCGCCGGGGCTGGTGATCGGGTACGGCCGGCCCGCGGCCCACGAGTTCCGCGGCGCAGTGGCCCGGCTCGGTCAGCTCGTGTCGGCGCTCCCTGGCCCCGGCGTCTGAGACAGCCTCGCTTCCAGCGACACGAGCTGCTCGCGTACCGCGGCGAGCTCTGCGACGACGTCCGTCGATGACAGGCTGGTTGGCGCCGCGACCTCACGCTCGGCACCGCCCTCAGCGGGCTCCTCTTGGGCGGACTTGAAGAAGCTCGCGAGGGTTCCCGAGATGATGCCCAGCGTGGCGACGCCCGTGAGCATGAGGAACACGCCCGCCCACCGTCCCGTCGTGGTGTGCGGGGTGATGTCTCCGTAACCCACGGTGGTGAGGGTCACGACTCCCCACCAGAGAGCGTCGCCGTACGTCGCAAACCCGGGGTTCGTCGGGTGCTCAGCGATGTAGGCGGCCCAGGACGAGAACAGCATCATCCCCGCGGCGAAGATCCCGACCTGGCCCAGCCTCTGTCCGATGAGCCTCGCCGAAGGGGTGACCGCGATGATCCGCAGGAGGCGGGCCACCCTCGCCAGTTGGAGGAACTGGGTGCCCTCGAGCCCCGGGATCAGGAACCACGGCGCCGTGAGGATCACGACGACGAGGTCGAAGATGCCCGTGCCGGTGCGCAGGTAGTGCCTGATGTAGCGCATGTGCACGACGAGGTCGATGATGAACACGACCCAGGCCGCGATGTTGATCGTGATGGACACCCACGAATCCGTGGTGGCGCGCGAGAACGCGACGACGATCGGCATGATCGCCGACATGACGAGCAGGAGTCGGGTGCGCTGCTCGAACCGGGCCAGTGTCTCGAGATCGCGCTCGGATCGCGCGCGGTCGGCAAGCTTCTCTGCTCGCAAGGTGGTGGACTCGGATGCGACCGCCAATCATGGGCCGCGCCACCGCGGACGGTGGGGGATCCCGCTCAGTCGCCGCTGCCGTACGGCCGGGTGAGGACCTCGAGCAGATGGCCGTCGGGATCGGGGAAGTAGAAGCCCCGCCCACCGTCGTCGTGGTTGATCTCGCCGGGCTGACTTTGCATCGGATCGGCCCAGTGGTCGAGGCCGCGCTCCGTGATGCGCTCGAAGATCTCGTCGAACTCCTCCTCACTGACGAGAAAGGCGTAGTGCTGGCTCGCGATAGGACCCGAACGAGTTTGGTAGTCGAGCGAGATGCCGTTCGCGACCTCGACGACCATGAATCCGTAGAAGGACGTGGCGTCGGGCAGGCCGAGGATCTCGGTGAGGAAGGCCGACGAGACGTGCTTGTCCGTCGCCCAGACGATTGTGTGGTTCAGCGAGACGCTCACGTGCGTCGAGCCTAGGGGTATGGCCCCAGCGTGTGGCCCAACGAACGGGGTACGTCGGAGCCGGTGACTTCCCCCGATGCCACCGGCTCCGATACCCACCCCGTCACGCGAATTCCCACCACACCGGTCGTCAGAATCGACGGTGATTCCGACGAAATGCTCCGCTGCGGGTATTCCTTCCAACGGGAAAGCAGTGTGCCAAGCGGACGGTAAAGCGCAGCGTACAGGGCTGTCAAGCGTCGTTCAGACCGCGGTCAGCGAACCTCTTTTGACGAAATACCGAGAAATGTCAGTAGCGGCATTGTTTAGTCAACCGCCGACCAAATGCTACCCCGACCGAAACTCCGGGGCCCTGTTGGCGATCGGTCGGAAGTCGACCACCCGTCCGTCGATCTCGTACTGGTGGGCGCCCAGGGCGTGCACGGTCGGGTTCTCGGCGAAGAACTCGCGCATCTCGGAGCGTTCCCTGTCGTCGAGCCAAGAAGGCGGATCGGAGGTCGCCCGAAAGCCGCAGACGCGAGCAAGGTCCTGCAGAGCGGACCGCGCGGCGCGGTCGAGAAGGTTGTACCGGCGGCGGAAGTACACGACGTCGGGATCGGGCTCGATGAGTGGCGCGAGCCAAAGGCGGTGCAGCGAAGTCGCGATCGCGAATCGTGTGCTCGGCGCCGTGGGGTCGTGGAGGTACTCGGTGACGAGCGGCATGTCCCACCACGGGGCGACATCGGGACCGACCCGGATCGCATCGAAGACGCCGATCGAGGGGATGATCGGCGCTCCGCACGCGAGCAGGTACACGTCGTCTCCGGCGGCCCTCCGCACGAGCTCGACCGCGTCTCGATACACCTGCTCGCGGGGAGTGTCGACGGAGCGGCGGCCCGGGAGCGCTGCGGCGTAGAGGAAGTCGAGCTTCAGGTAGGTGAAGCCGTCGTCGACCGCGCGCTCGATCGCCTCGACCACGAGATCTCGTGCGGCGGGATGGGTGAGATCGAGCGCGACGCAGTCGCCACCCCAGTTGCGACCCGCGAAGAGCAGCTCGCCATCGGGATGGCGGGCGAACAGCTCGGGACGGTCGCGGACGACCGGAGCATCCGAGCGGGCGAGAAACGGCGCGAGCCAAAGGCCTGCCTCGAACCCGACATCACGGACGCGCCGGGCCATCGCGCGCATGCCCGACGCAAAGCGATCGTTCGCGTGCCAGTCGCCGATGCCTCGTTGCCAACCGTCATCGATCTGGAAGACGTCGAAGGGAAGTCCGTCGAGGTCGTCGAGCACGGCAAGGAGTCGAGACTCGTCGATGTTCGCGTAGAACGAGTACCAGCTGCACCAGATACGAGGGTGACGCGGGGGTCGTCGCCCGAGCCGCTCGGCCAGGAGCTCGGCGTAGCGGGTGAACGCCGTGACCTCTTCGTCTCGGACCACCAGCCACTCCCCCGCCGGCCCTTCGGAGTGCCCGACGAGTCGGGCGCCATCCCACGTGACGCGGCCACCCAACCCGAGCGCGCCGAGCAGCACGACCTCACCGGAGCTCCGCTCGATCGCACCCACCGCGCTGCCGCCGTGGAGGTCGCTCGTCGCATGGGCCGGGTCGTCGACCATCGGCCAGCGCTCCGCGACCGGGTTGCGCATCGGCGGTTGCGTGGGATCGAGCCACCGGGTGTCGCTCCACGACTGCCACCCGTGCTGGTAGTAGCGACCGTGCGGACCCGCCACGTCGATCACGACATCGGTGCCCCGCAGGATCTCGTCCACCAGCCCAGGATGCACCCTGATGCATCGCGTGTATGACCGGGCTGGGTGCGGGGTACCGGCCGAGTGCAAGTCCCCACCCAGCGAGTGCAACCCGCTCGGCTTCATACGCCTTGTCAACCCCGACGGGCGGGTTGCGCTCTCGGGTCAGGTGGACCGCCGGGTCAGGTGAACCGCGCTGCTCGTGTGCCCGGAGGGTTGTGCGCTCCCGGCGCTGCGTCCGGGTTGTCGACGAGCACCTCACCCTCGAGTCCGTCAGGGTCGCGGAAGAAGACGGAGTACGCCTCACCGAAGTCGGTCACGAAGTCATCGGCGGCTCCGCGCTGCATGAGCCGGCGACGGATCTCCTCGAACGCCGCCATGTCTTTCGCGCGAAGTCCGATGTGGTCGATTCGTCCACGGCCGAACATCGGCACCTGGTGGGCTGCTTCGGTGTTCCCGCGGATGTCGAACACGTTGAGCATCGTGCCGTCGCCGATGTCGACGATCGACATGCGGAATCCCTCGCCCTCGGCGGGGTCATGGTCGTCGATCACGACCACGGCATCGAACACCTCGCGGTAGAACGAGTGGAGCCGATCGGTGTCGCTGGTCAGTGTTGCCACATGGTTGATCCCGGCGAGCAGCATGAGAGGAGCGTATCGACGGGTGTGATCGGCCGTCCGTGTGGGTACGGGGCCGGCATGTTGCTCTTTCTGATTGCCGCAGTCATCGCCATCGTCGGAATCGTCCAGCTGCTTCAAGGCCAGATCCTGTTCGGCCTCGTGCTGCTCGTGATCGCCTGCCTGATCGGCCCAGGTGGATACAGCATCTTCCGCCGCCGCACCGCGTGACCCCCGACCGGCCGGCTTGCCGCACGTGATTTGATGGCAGGACGATGAACGAGTCCTGCAGCCACCTCGACACCATCGCCGACGTCCAGCCATCGAGCACCGGTTGCGAAGACTGCTTGCGCATCGGTGCTCGATGGGTCCACCTCCGTCTGTGCATGGCGTGCGGACATGTCGGCTGTTGCGACAACTCGCCCAACCGTCACGCCACGGCTCACTGGCATGCTCATCCAGAGCACCCGATCATCCGGTCTTACGAGCCAGGTGAAGATTGGTGGTGGTGCTACGCCGATGACCTCGCGTTCGAGGTCGCCGGTGCCCCGCCGGCGCCGTCTCACCCCTGACGGCCCAGCCCCTGACGGTCGGCGAATAGCCTCACCCGGTGCCCAAGCCGATGATCATGGTCGTCGACGACGATCCGGCGGTCTTGCGTGCGATCACGCGCGATCTCGGAGCTCACTTCGGCCAGGAGTTCCAGATCGTCAGCATGCCGTCCTGTCCGCCAGCCCTGAAGCGGCTGGCGGAGTACGCGCTGCGGGATCGCCCTGTTCGCGATGATCGTGTCCGACCAGCGCATGCCAGTCATGACGGGAATCGAGCTCCTCGAACGGGCGACTCACCGCGTGTGCGGACACCGACGTCGCGATCAAGGCGATCAACGACATCAGCCTCGACCGCTACCTCATGAAGCCATGAGATCAACAACCGCGTCCGCCACGGCTCGGTCGGTGGACGCCCTGAGCGAGACTTGCGACACGCTCCTCTCGTCCCTCGTCCCTCGTCCAGCTGAACGAGCAGGGCCTGAGCGCCGACCGGTTCGTGGCCATCGACGCGCTTCGACGCGAGCTTGCTCCGTCGTCCGCAGATCGAGACCCGCTCGCGGTCGCCGATGCGGAGGAGGCGCTGTCCGATTGGTTCGCCTCGCACGATGTCGACAACGGATGGCGCATCGGTCCCCCTCTCGCGGCGGCCGGCGTCGACACGGCGTGGTGCGATCGAGCGGCCGCGGTGCTCGAGGGCGACACGCTCGGACCCGGTCTGGAGTGGGTGGCGAGCACGCTCGCGAGCCAAGCGCTGCTCGCGGAGGTGAAGGAATCCACCTCGCGCATCTCGGAGCTCATCGACGTGGCGAAGTCGTACTCACAGATGGATCGCCCGACTGTGCAGAGCGTCGACGTCATCGAGGGCATCGAAAGCACGCTTGTCATGCTGCGCAGCAAGCTCGCACCGGCATCACCGTGGTCCGGGACTTCGCACCCGACGCTCAGCGCATCGTGGCGAACCCCGCAGCGTTGAACCAGGTGTGGACGAACCTGATCACGAACGCGGTCGACGCGATGGACGGCACGGGCACGTTGCGACTCTCGACGAAGATCGAGCCGAATGCACTTGTCATCGAGGTCGGCGACAAAGGCCCCGGCATGCCCCCCTACGTCCAGAGTCGTGCCTTCGAGGCCTGGTTCACCACGAAGGACGTGGGGAAAGGAACCGGTCTCGGCCTGGATGTCTGCCGACGGATCATCGTCGACGTCCATCACGGCGACATCACCATCCACTCGACACCGCGTGGCACCGTGATGCGCGTCGAGCTGCCCTCGCTGCCTTCCTAGCGTCGCCGGTACTGCAGCAGCACGACACCACTCGTGAACGTGCGTGCTTGTGCAAGGTGCAGCTCGACCGGTGCATTCGACGTCTGGAACAACCGACGCCCCTCCCCCAGCACCACGGGGTGCACGTACAGCCGATACTCGTCGATGAGGCCCAGGCGCGCGAACGTCGCGCCGAGGTCGGCTCCGCCGAGCACCAGGTCGCCGCCCGGCTGCGCCTTCAGCGCGACGATCGCGTCGGGCACGACCTCCCGCTCGATGGTCGTGTTCCACTCCACGCGTTCCAGCGTCCGCGAGAAGACGACCTTCGGCTTCTCGCGCCAGATGCCGGCGAACTCGCGCACGGGCGCGGGGTTCTCCGGGTCGTCGTCGGCGGTCGGCCAGTAGCCCAGCATCAGCTCGTATGTCACCCGGCCATCGAGGAACATGCTCATGGCTCGCAGCTCGTCGTTGAAGTGCTGGTGCAGCTCCTCGTCCACGAGCTGCCAGTCGAGTTCGCGGTTCGGCCCCTCGAAGAAGCCGTCGACCGAGATCGACATCATGGCGATGAGCTTGCGCATCTATTCGACGAGCGCGATGCCATTGCGGTGGCGCACCGCGAGGTCCGCGTACGCCGCCGGATTCGTCTGCACCCAGAACTCCGCTGGGGTGCCGGCGAGCTCGCGCTTCACGACCGCAGGCGAGCCCGCCGCGAGCACGCCAGGCGGGATGTCCGCTCCCGCCGCGACGAGCGAGTGCGCCGCGATGAGCGTGCGGGCTCCGATCTTGGCTCCGTCGAGGACGGTCGAGCCGTTCGCGATCAACGCCTCCTCACCGACGATCGCGCCATGCACGACGCACAGGTGGGCGACGGTCGCGCCCGGTCCGATCTCTGTCGGGCTGCCCGGTGGCGCGTGCAACAGCGAGTTGTCTTGCACGTTCGCGCCGCGACGGATGATGACGGGCGCGAAGTCCGCTCGGATGACCGCTCCGTACCAGACGGAGGCACCCTCCTCCACGGTCACGTCGCCGATGAGCGTCGCCGTCGGCGCGATGAACGCGTCGGGGGCGACAGTCGGGGCCTTGCCTTCGAATGAGTACAGCGGCATGGGGCGAAACGTATCGCCGCTAGGCCTGGGTCGGCTCCGGCAGCACGATCGTGCCGTGCAGCTGGATCGTCTCCGTGCCGACGCTGCCGAGCACGAGCTGCACGTCCGCCACACCGTCACGGACGACGATCACGCCAGGGCCGAAGCTCGGGTGAAAGCCCCAGCCCTCTTCTTGCTCGCCCCGGAAGTACAGCTCGTAGCGGAGGGAGTCGAACTGCGGATGGTCGACCAGCGTGTAGGTGCCGTCCCCCTCATAGCTCGGGATGGTGAAGCAGAATCCGGTGACCGTGCCGCCCTGCACGGCAACGGCGTCGATGCACTCGACGTCGACCGCAAGATCGGTGCTCTCCTCGAGGCGCCAAGACTCGACCGCCAGACCCTCGGCAGCCATGGTGACGTAGCCACTCAGCTCGACTCGGCTCGCGCTCGCTCGGGCCACGCGCTTCGCTCGGGCCTCCGCAGCGCTCGTGGTGTCGAGCTCGGCCTTCTGAGCCGCGGTATAGGCCTGATAGTCCTTGATCGATTGCGGCGTGATGGCATCGATGATCGCGTCGTCACGCATCTGCTTCGCGTCGCTTTCGATGTCTCGCTTCAGGTACTCGTTCTGCCGTTCGGCGTCCTTCTGTTCCTGCGGGGTGCCACCGACGCGGGTCGCGTTCTTGACCTCTTGCTCTGCCCACTTCTTCGCCTTGCCGAAGAGTGAGCCGAGCGTGTTGTCCTTGGCCATCGCGTTCCGATCAGTTGGTCGCCGCAGCGAGAGGGTCAGACAACGTACGGGCAAGGCCGTGTGCGGTCCAAGTCGAGCGGCGAGCCGTGGCTCAGGTCGCGAGTGCCTTGGCCTTCGCCGCCTCGAACTCCGCATCGCTGATGACGCCTTGAGCCTTGAGGTCGGCGAGCTTCGCCAGCTCATCGGCCGCGCTGCCCGAGCTCGCCGTCACGTTCTGGACATAGGCCCGCATGGCTTGGTCCTGCGCTTGGGCAGCCTCGACGGCATGCTCCTGCATCTTGTGGCCGCGCGCGATCACGTAGATGAACACCCCCAAGTAGGGCACCACGATGATGAAGATCGTCCACAGCGCCTTGCCCCAACCCGAGAGGTCGCGGCTGCGGAAGATGTCTCCGAAGACGATGAAGAGCAGCCAGATCCAGATGAAGAAGAGCGTGAACCAGACCATCGACCAGAACACCTGGCCGGAGCCGAAGTCGGCGAGAACCATGGGTTTGCTACCTCCGCTGTGTTGAGTCAGCGGGCGTCATGATCGACCCGCCGAAGGATGAACTTGCCGGTTTCGGCCAGGATGAGATAGCCGAGCACGGCGATCAGGCAGACTCGCCATTGGTCGCCGTTGAGCTCGACGGTGTTGAGTACGCGTTCGAGGATGCCGAGCGTTGTCGCGAGCAACGTCATCGCCAGCGCCGCGAGGATCAACAGGTTGAACCGACCGTTCGCGACGGTCGACCGATTGAAGATCGTGTTCTCGGGATCACGCCATTCGAGTGCGGCAACGATGTGCAGCAGGGATGTGACGGTCAGGCCCATCGTCGTGGCGACGGCAAGGCCGTAGCGGTCTTCACCCCACGACACGACGATCAAGGCACCGATCGAGATGAGCAGACCGGCAAAGGCGAGACGGGCGCCGAGGGAACGGCCGATCACCGGCTCGGCAGGCGATCTCGGCTTGCGCTTCATCAGGCCGGGCGTGGGCGCGTCGAACCCGAGCCCGAGCGCGAGCAACACGTCCACCGCGAAGTTGATCCACAGGATCTGCAATGGCTGCAGGGGTGAGCCGTTCGCGATGTTGAAGATCGACGCGCCGAGGAAGGTGAGGATGAAGCCGGCCAGCATCACCATCTGGACGCGGATGTACTTCATCAGGTTGTCGTAGAGACCACGGCCGCCCTCGACCGCTGCGACGATCGTCGCGAAGTTGTCGTCGGTGAGGATCATCTCGGCGGCGTCCTTGGTCACCTCTGTGCCGGTGATCCCCATCGCGACGCCGATGTCCGCGCGGGTGAGCGCGGGGGCGTCGTTCACGCCGTCGCCTGTCATCGCGACGATGTTGCCCTGGGCCTTGAGGAGGCTCACGAGGCGCACCTTGTCCTCGGGAGCCACGCGCGCCACCACGCCGATGCCGTCGAGCTCGGCAGTGAGCTCGTCGTCGGGCATGGCGGCGAACTCGGCGCCGGTGAGCGCTCGCCCCTCGATCCCGAGCTCGTGCGCGATCGCGGCGGCGGTCGTCGCGTGATCGCCCGTGATCATCCGCACGCGGATGCCGGCGTCGTGGCAGAGCGCGATCGCGTCCTTCGCCTCCTTGCGAGGCGGATCGACGATGCCGATCAGCGCGAGCAGCTCGAGCTCGTCGACGAGCGCGAGAAGATCAGCCGACGGATCGAACGTCGCCTTGTCGAAGTCGCGCCGAGCGACAGCGAGCACTCGCATGCCCTCAGAGGCGAGCCGGTCGTTCTCCTCGACGACGCGAGCGCTGAGGTCGCCGATCGACTTCGTGCCGCCGTCGAGGTCGAGGTATTGGGCAGATCGCGCGAGCAGCACGTCCGGTGCGCCCTTCACGAAGCAACGCACGACGCCCTCGATCTCGTGGAACGTCGCCATGAGCTTGTACTCGGCGTCGAAGGGGACTTCGCCGACGCGAGGCTGCGACTTCCGCGTCTGCTCCACATCGAGCCCGCTCTTGGCAGCGAGGACGACGAGCGCGCCTTCGGTCGGATCGCCGATGCAGGCGCCTTCGCGGATCACTGCGTCGTTCGCCAGCGCCATCGGCAGCATGAAGGCTTCAAGCGACTCATCGTCTATCGCTTCGCCCGTGCCCCCGATCCGCAGGATGCGCCCAGTCGTCGAGTACCCCTCGCCGTCGACGCTGTAGCGGCGGCCTGCCAGCACGAGCTGGCGAGCGGTCATCTGGTTGAGCGTCAGCGTTCCCGTCTTGTCCGAGCAGATCGCGGACGTCGATCCCAACGTCTCGACTGATCGCAGGCGCTTGACGATCGCGCCCTTGGCTGCGAGCTCCTGGGTGCCGAACGACAGCAGCATCGTCACGACGGCGGGGAGGCCCGTCGGGATCGCCGCGATCGCGAGGCTGATGCCGATCAAGAACAGATCGTCGAAGGATTCTCCCCGGATCAAGCCGATGACCACGATCGCCACCAGCGCGGCCGCCGCCATGATCGTGATGATCACAGTGAGCTGATCGAGCTGCTTCGTGAGCGGGGTCTTCTCCTGCTCGACACCGCTGAGCATCCCCGAGATGTGGCCGACCTCGGTGCCCATCCCGGTTGCCGTGACGACCATCTCGCCTCGGCCTCGGGTGACCTGCGAGTTCATGTAGCCCATGTCGACGCGATCGCCGAGCGCGACATCGGCACCCTCGACCGGAGCAATGGACTTCGGTACGGGAGCACTTTCCCCCGTGAGCCCCGCTTCCTCGATCTCGAGGGTTGCGGACACCATGATGCGCCCGTCGGCGGGCACCTTGTCCCCCGCTTCGAACATGACGATGTCGCCGGGGACCAGCTCCTCTGCCGGCACTTGCACGCGCTGTCCGTTGCGGCGGACGTTCGCAGTCATGATGAGCATCTGGCGCAGTGCCGCGACGCTCTCAGCAGCCTTGCCCTCCTGGTGCAGGCCCATCACGGCGTTGAACACGGTGAGCCCGATGACGACGAGACCGGTGGTCATGTCCTGCAGCGCCACCATGCTCACGACGGCAGCGCCGACCAAGACCAGCTGCATCAGATCGCGGTATTGGCGCAGGAACGACTTCCAGGCGGGCTCCTTGGCCTCTTCCGCGAGCCGGTTCGGCCCGTAGCGCGCACGTCGCGTGAGCACCTCGGCGTCGCTCAAGCCGGCTGCGGAATCGACCGAGAGCCTCTGGCACGTCTCCTCGACGGTCAGCGAGTGCCACACGGCGACCGTCGCGGGCATGGTCATCTCCGCACTCCCGGCCCCTTGGGTCACCACATCGCCAACATAGTGACCGTCGGAGACCGGCCGTGGAACGGACGCGTCAAGTGGTGCTCGAGGCAGTGGGGAGCGTGTCGGCGGTCGCCACCGTCGTGGTGGGCGCCGCTGAGGTGGGCGCTTCGGTGCTTCCCGCCGCGGTGGTCTCCGGGGTCGTCGTCGACGCCGAGCTGCTCGCGATCTCAGCGAGCGCCTGCTCGAACGCGGCCAACGTCGCCGCGTCGACCGCACCGGTCTCAGGCAGGCCGTTGGCCTTCTGGAACTGCTTCAGGGCGTCGGTCAGCTCCGGCGTCCACTTGCCGTCGACGGGACCGGTGTAGTACCCGGTGAGCTTCAGGATCCCCTGCACTGCTGCGGTCTGAAGGCTTGTCTTCGCGAGCTTCTTCTCGAGGGCCAGTGCAGTGGCCTGGTCGACGAGTCCGGTGACAGGCAAGCCGCTGTCGGTCTGCAGCTGCTCGACCGCGGCGACCGTCTGCGGGCCGTAGATGCCGTCGATCGCGCCCTTGTAGTAGCCGGCCGTCTGAAGGTCGGTTTGCAACGCCGCGGCGTACGCGGCGACCTGCGCCACTGCCTCGGCCTGCTGCGCGTCCGACAGGCAGCCCGCATCGGAGAGGAGCTTCAGCCACGCGACCTCGAGAGCGAACGCCGCCGAGTTGTACGCCGCGGTGGCTTCGACCAGCGGAGTCGAGTCGGTGATGCCGGCCGCGGTGGTCTCGAGGTCAGACTCCGCTTGCTTCACCCGTGTGATGGTGGCCGGCGGGACCAGTGTGGTCGTGGTCGTCGGCGCGGGGCTGGTCGTGCTCGCGGCCACGCTGGACGCGGCGGCCTGTGCCTGTGCGAGCGCTGCTTGCGCGTCGGCGAGCTCCTGCTCGGCCTTCACCACGTCACTCTGCGCGGCGTCGATCGCCGTCGCCGACGCGGTCACGGCTTCCTTCGGCGCGATGAGATCGGCGCCCCCGGTCTTCACGTCGCCAACCGTGGCCTTGCTGTCCGTGAAGAGCTTGCCGTACCGATCGAGCACCGTCACGTAGTCGACCGCGTCGCTGCAGAACTGCTTCTGTGCGGACGTGAGCGTGCCGTTGGCCGTGTCGAGGTCGGCCTGCGCAGTGGCGACCTGGGCCCGGGCCGCGTCGACCGAGTTCGGAGGAGAGGTTGCGCTCGCGCTCGAGTCATCCGAGCCGCATGCGGCCAGGACGAGAGCGGTGGCGACCATGACGACGGCGCATCGAGCGAGGGTCACCGTTCGTGGATGCTGTGCGTGCGTTCCTGCGTGCCGCATCTCTCTCCTCCTTGCGTGAGGACAGCGTCGGGCGACGGGTGATCAGCCCAACTCCGCGGTCTTCAGGTGCTTCAGCTTGGGAGGGAGGCTAGGTCGCACGACTCGCGCATCGGCGGTCATCCCGCATTCCCGCAGGTCTACGCATGGGCGACAACGTGGCGATCTCGGGTTCGCTTCCAGACGAGATCGATGACGATGCTGATCACGAGGATCGCAACGAGAGTGACCGCGGTTGCCGGCTCTTCGACGAGCGTCGTGAGGGCGAAGGTCACGAGCACCGTCACGGTGCTCATGATGCCGAGCACCAAGATCCACGCCTGTGCGCCCGTCTCCTTCCGCACCCGCAGGTGGGCCGCGGTGATCAACGTGAACACGCAGAGGGCGATCGCACTGCCGATCGACGCGATCGAGCTCAGGTCGAAGCCGACCGCGAGGACGATCGCGATGAGCGCCGTGAGCAGGATGCCGACCGGTGCGCGCCCCGAGACACGTTGACCGAGCTCAGGCGGGAACTGGCGCTTCGTCGCCATGTCCTCGCACAGTCCGGCCGCGGGATAGAGACCGGCGTTGGTGGCCCCGGAGGTCGCGAACAGCGCAGTGACGGTCATCAGCCAATAGCCCGCCCTGCCGAGGACCGGCTCGGCTGCGACCGCGAGCGCGGTGCCGCCGGAGGCGATCACCTCGTCGACGGTCAGCGTGCCGAACACCCCGAGCGAGACAGCGACGTAGATGGCCGTCGCGATGGCGAGCGCGAGGTAGATCGCGCGCGGCAGCTCGCGCGCAGGGTGCTTCAGGTCCTTCGCTGTGAACGTGACGACCCCGAACCCCAAGAACGCGAAGAAGGTCAACGCGACGCTGGAGACGATGTCCTTCACGGAGGGATAGCCCGACATCGCCAACAGGTCGATCTTGATGTTGGCGAGCGTCGTCACCGCGAACAACGACAGGATGCCGATCACGACGATGACGATCACGGTCTGCACCCGGGCGACCGCTTGCGAACCCACCACGTTGAGGACGGTCATCGCCAGCACGACGACCACGGCGAACACCTTCAGCCACGTCTCGCTGCCATCGGCCACCGCGGAGCTCGCGTAGCTGCCGAACGACACCGCGACCATGCCCGTGACGATGGCGTTCGCCGCGAGCAGCAGCCAGGCGATCACGCCGGTGACGTGGCCGTCGCCGAAACCTCTCGAGACGTACTCGAGCATCCCGCCCGCCGACGGGTAGCGAGCCCCGAACTTGGCGAACGAGTAGCCCTGCAGACCCGCGACGGCACCGGCGATCAGGAACGACAGCCACACCGCGGCGCCGGCGACCTCGCCGGCCGCTCCGAGCAGCGAGAAGATGCCTGCGCCGACCATCGCACCGACACCGATGAACGCGGCCTGGCGCACTCCGAGCACGCACGCTTCGCGCGTCGGCGCCGCGCCGGCCCCACCCTGTGTCGACACGAGACGACCCTAACGGCGGGGGTCTCTACAACCCGAGGATCTTCGCCTTCTGCGCCGAGAACTCGGCCTCAGTCAGGATCCCCTGGTCCTTCAGCTCCGCGAGCGACTTGATCTGCGCGATCGGATCGGGTGCAGCGGCCGGAGCCGGTGCGGGTTGCGCATACTGCGGCTGCGCATATTGGGGTTGGGCATATTGCGGTTGGGCGTACTGGGGCGGCGGCGCGTATTGAGGCTGCGCGTACTGCGGCTGGGCGTACTGCGGCGGCGCGTATTGAGGCTGGCCGTACTGCTGTTCCTGCTGGTACGCGGCGGCTTGGTCCTTCTGCGCCCAGCGATTCGACTGCCGGCACGACACGCGGTTGCCGACGGCGGTCGCGGTGCCGGCGATGACCGCGGTGCGAGCCATTCCTCCGATGAGTCCCATGACCGTGCTCCCTTTCCTTTCAGTCCTCAGGCCTCGAGGGCGTCGAGCTCCGCCAAGATCGCCTGCGTCGGGATGTGACCGTGGGCGACGAGCTGGCCGCCGGCTGCTCGCGCGGCGGCTGCGAACGGAAGTGACCAGAGGTTCTCGTAGACGACCAGCAGGCCGAGACTTCCGGACGAGAGAAGCGACGCGGCGGTGGCTGCGTCGTCGTGCGACAGCAGGCCCGACGATGCCCCTTCGAGGGGACCCAGGTCGCCCACCTTCTCCGGATCGAGCTCGGCGGTCGTGAGCGCGTCGAAGTCGTCATCGCCTCGCTTCACCAGGACCATGACGTCGAGGATGCGGATGAGCCGGCGATCGACGAGATCAAGCAGCGGCGGCACGAGCGCGCCATTCATGTCCTTGCCCGGCGCCTCGACGAGCAGCCAGTCGATCGCTCCGGTGTCTTCGAGGTCGCTCATCGGATCCACTCCTGACTCGGCCCGGCGCCGGATGGTACCGCTCGGCGCGGACGCCATCGACGTGGCGCCACCAGCGGTACCACCTGATCACCGTGCTGATCAGGTGGCGGATCAGCGTGGCATCCCTCGTCTACCGCGGCGCTGCCGGGCACTTTGCCGGCCTCGCGCCGGCAGTGTGCGGTCACGAGCGCGAGGCGCGGGAGCTGCTTGCGGAGAGACTCGAGCGCCACCAAGCGCACGGGTCGCCGTGGATGGTCGCGCAGTCGTCTGCTGCGATCGCAGGCGTCGGTTAACGTTCGTTCACTGGTCAGGGAGGTGCATGCCTTGAGCGACACGGTCATAGCGGCGGGACAGGTGCCGATCGCACCGGACGTCTTCACGGCGGGCGAGCGACCACAGCTCATCGGGAGCCGGTGCGGCGCGTGCGGCGTCGTCACCTTCCCTCGCCAGGGTGGTTGCGCTCGCTGCGGCGCGGCCGACATGCGTGACGAGCCTCTCCACCGTCGCGGCACGCTCTACACATGGACGTCGCAGGGCTACATGCCCAAGGAGCCCTACCTCGTCGACGCGACGGACGAGCCGTTCGTCCCGTATCTCCTCGGCTACGTCGAGCTGCCCGAGCAGGTGCGGGTCGAAGGACGACTCATCAACTGTGATCTCGACTCGGTGCACATCGGCATGGAGATGGAGCTGACCTTCTTCCCCCTTCGTCACGACGAAGCGGGACGCGAGGTGATGATGTACGCGTTCGAGCCAATCGCGAGCGAAGGGACCACCTGATGGACGTCGCAATCGTCGGGATCGGGATCCATCCGTTCGGGCGCTTCCCGGGGGTCACCGGAGACCAGATGGGCGCGGTGGCAGTGCGCGCTGCCCTCGCCGACGCCGGAGTGGCGTGGAAGGACATCCAGTTTGCGTACGGCGGCAGCATGGGGGCCACGCTCGGCCATCAAGACGTCGGCTCCGCCGACACGCTCGTCAACGACTTGGGGATGACGGGGCTTCCGTTCGTGAACGTGGCGAACGGCTGCGCGACAGCGGGGTCCGCCCTCTCCGTCGCTGCACACACGATCGGGGCAGGCGCGTTCGATCTCGGACTCGCCGTCGGTTTCGACAAGCATCCTCGTGGCCACTTCAACGCGGACGCGGGAACCATCGGGCTTCCGTCCTGGTACGGCGAGGCCGGCTTCATGGTCACGACGCAGTTCTTCGCGATGAAGCTCGTCCGCTACATGCACGAGCATGACATCACCCAGAACACGCTCGCCAAGGTCGCAGCGAAGGCGTATCGCAACGGCTCGCTCAACCCCAACGCATGGAGGCGCACGCCGTTCACCGAGGAGCAGATCCTCGAGTCGACGATGCTGAACTGGCCGCTGACGCAGTACATGTTCTGCTCCCCCGACGAAGGCGCCGCCGCGGTGATCCTGTGCCGAGCCGATCAGGCGCACCGCTACACCGATCGCCCGATCTACCTCAAGGGGGTCGGTCTGAAGACCCGGCAGTTCGGTGCGTTCGAAGTGATGAGCCCGTCCCTGGCCCTCGACCGGCGGCATGCACCGACCGTCGATGCTTCGCTCGCCGCCTACGAGATGGCCGGCGTGGGCCCAGAAGACATCGACCTCGCGCAGCTCCAAGACAGCGAGCCCGGTGCGGAGATCATGCACATGGCCGAGAACCAGCTGTGCTCCGACGGCGAGCAGGAGTGGATGATCCAAGCGGGCGAGACCGAGATCGGCGGGCGTCTGCCGATCAACACCGACGGCGGCCTCATCGCGAACGGCGAGCCGATCGGTGCGTCGGGTATGCGTCAGGTGTACGAGACCGTGCTGCAGCTGCGAGGTGACGCCGGACCTCGACAGGTGCCCAACTCACCGAGGGTGGGCTACACGCAGGTGTACGGCGCGCCGGGCGTCGGCGCTGTCACGATTCTCACGACATGATCCTCGCGACATGATCCTCGCGACATGATCCTCACGACATGATCCTCACGACATGATCCTCACGACATGATCCTCACGACATGATCCTCACGACATGAACGACATCGCACTTCTCGACGAGGCCATCGACAAGTTGCTCGAGGAGAACCCTCCCGCGGAAACCGACGCCCGCCAGTTCTGGGCGGCACAGTTCGATGCGGGCTTGGCGTGGGTGCACTTCCCGGTCGGATACGGCGGACTCGGGCTGAACCCCAAGTTCGCCGAGCGGCTCGACGCTCGCCTCGGCGCGGCGTCAGCGCCGCGCAACACCAACGTGAACTTCATGTTGGTCGGCATGGCGGGCCCGACGATCGTGGCGATGGGGTCGGAGGAGCAGAAGCAGCGATTCCTCCGGCCCGGCTTCGCGTGTGACGAGATCTGGTGCCAGCTGTTCTCCGAACCTGGGGCCGGATCGGACCTCGCGTCGCTGTCGACGAGGGCCGAACGCGACGGAGACGAGTGGATCTTCAACGGCCAGAAGGTGTGGACGACCCTGGCGCACGTCGCCGACTGGGCAATGGTGCTCGCGCGCACAAACCCGGAGCAGCCGAAGCACAAGGGCCTCACCTACTTCCTCATCGACATGCGTCAGCCCGGCATCGAGGTGAGGCCGCTTCGTCAGATCAACGGCGAGGCGGAGTTCAACGAGGTGTTCCTCACCGACGCGCGCACGCCTGACTCGCTGCGGATCGGAGACGTCGGCGAAGGGTGGCGGGTTGCCGTCACGACGCTGATGAACGAACGCACTGCGTTCGGGCACCTGGCCAAGGCTCCCCGCGGCACCGGCGCGTCGCGGATGGCGCTCGACTCCTACCACGAGTACGGCGACGCCGATCCCGTCCGACGCGACGCAGTCACGCGCAAGTGGATCGAGAACGAAGTCGTCCGGCTCACGACCTTCCGCGCACAGGAGCTGCGCGACAAGGGCACGCCCGGTCCTGAGGGTTCGGTGATCAAGCTCGCGTACACATGGGCCTCGTACAGCACCTATGAGCTCGCCGTCGACCTGATGGGTGCGCACGGCATGCTGATCGACAATTACGAGATGGTGCGGCCGGCGATCATGGGCGGGTCGTCCCTGGGCGGCAGCAGCGTAGGCCCGCCGAACCCCCAGAAGGCGTGGCTCACCTCGCTGGGCGGCACCATCGGCGGCGGCACGTCACCGATCGCGAAGAACGTGCTCGGTGAACGCGTCCTGGGGTTGCCCGGCGACGTGCGTGTCGACAAGGAGCTGCCGTGGTCAGAGGTGCCGCGCAGCTGACCCACTGCGTCCGCGACAGAACGGGCAGTTGCCCGGATTCTTCACATCCTGCCTGCGTGTCGCGCCTGCAGCGACGAGCTGCACCGCGACCGTCTGTGCAACCGCGCCGCTCTCGTCCCGGATGATGTGCACATGGCCATCACCCGGGTCGATGAACGAGTTGTGCGCCGTGTTGGCCGTGTAAACCATCGGAGTACAGCTCGGATCGTCGCCGTCGTAGGCCGTCACGTTGCCCTTGGTGACGATCACGAAGCTGGGGCCGGGATGGGTATGCCAGCCGGTGCTCGGGATGCAGTGGCAGGCGCTCGGATCCCACGTGTTCTGTTCCACGTACAGGTCCGACTTCCCTTGCGTCTTGATCATCTCCTGCCATGCCGGCCCGGGCATGGCCGGGACGTTCGAGCTACTCGCCTCCGCGCCGATCTCGGAGCTGATCGCGTCGAACGTGGCGTTGGCCACCGTCGTTCCCTTGAAGCCCGGGGTCGACGCCGACACGTCGATGCGCCTCGCTCAGGCTCTGATCACGCGCCCGTTTACGCCCGACGAGTGCAGTCGCTACTTCCCCGACCAGCGCTGCCCGACCGTCAATCGTTGATCGCCGGTCACTCTGACGACGTGCGGAGCAGGCCGATCACGCTGCCAAAGAACGCGATGGCCGCGCCGAACGCCATGACCCACATGCCGGCGCCCACTTTGACGTCGACCAGGATCAGGCCGGCGGCCGCGTCCTCCGCCTCGTTGATGCGATTCCTGATGTCGGAGAATTCGAAGACCCAGAGCAGCGCGAGCGCGATCGTCACGACCACTGCGAAGACGACGGCACGACGTTGCTCGTACTGCCACGCCGCGAGCGCGATGAGCGCGCCGCCGACGACGAAGAACCACCCGTCCCCGCCATCAATGCCCGACCTCGAGGTGCTGAACTCGCCGATCGACCCTGAGATCCACGGCAGCACGGCACCGATCGCTAGGGCTGCCGCGCCGACGATCATCGCGATGCGACCCTTCTGATCGGCCGCGGGCCGAGACGCTGCTGGCGGAGGAGGTGGCGGTGGTGGCGGTGGTGGTGGTGGAGGCGGGAGCGCGCTCATCGAGCGCGGGACAGTACTGCGTCACTCGGCGCGGTGGTCGGTGAAGCGCTCCACCGGTGCGCGGCCGGAGTCGTCGCCGCCGTATGTCCAGTCGGGCTGCTTGTGGAGGAATGTGTCGTCAACGACCGCGCCCTGGGCGGTCAGGTCGAGCAGCTCGGTGACAAGCGCGGGCTCGACCGGAGTGGCATCTCCAGCGAGGTGCGCGTCACGCGGCGCCGGCCGCGTCGAGGTGCTCGCCCGTGATGTTGCCCTGCTCGAGCGCCTTGGCCATCGGCTTCTCGGGCTGTGCACGGCCATGAACCCCGCGAGCGCGACCTCTCGGCCGTCACACCTGCGCCTGATCGCCTCGAGGTCGGCGACTCCCTGGATCACGCCGGGCCGGTCGGTCGACTCGTCGACCGCGCGCACCAACCCCACGACCTCGTTGACGAACGGACGTCCACGACACCTCCCGAGCGAGAGTGACTTCAGCGATTCACCAGGGGAAAATGAGACACGAACACTCGTTCGGTCGGACGGGAAACGCGACCCGGGAGACAATATTTCTGGCCTCCTGGGATCGACGACGGCGGAGGATGATCACCATGACGTTCTCCTCCCCCATCGCACGCGTCGATCCACCCCACATCAGCTCAGAGCTCGAGGCGCTCAACAGCTGGTTGGACTACGAACGGGCGACGCTCTTGCTGAAGATGGAAGGGCTGACCGACGAGCAGGCCGGGCAACGCACGGTGGCGTCGGACACGACGCTGCACGGCATCCTCCGACACCTGACCACGATCGAGCAATGGTGGTTCGTCGAGTGCGTGGCCGGTTCGAAAGAGCCGTACCCGTACTACGACGGTGAGGAGATCGACTGGGACTGGGACCTGAGTCGCAGTGAGGGGTTTCAGGCTGACGTCAATCGGTACCTCGCGCTCTGCGAGCGCATCCGGCAGATCACCGCCGACGTCGATCCGAGTGCGACGATCACCACCAAGCGAGGCCGTGTGTTGGACATCCGCTGGATCATGATCGGCATGATCCACGAGTACGCGTGCGACAACGGCCACGCGGACGTCGTGCGCGAGATGATCGACGGCGTCACTGGCGAATGAACGTCGTGCCCCCGGCGGCGCGATAGAGGTCACGCAACACGCAGATCTGCGTGCCGTGGTGACTCATCTCGTTCAGCGCCGACGTGACGATCTGCCCGCCCGTCGTGGCCGGGCCCGGACCGCCCCCGTAGCCCCAGAACCGCGTGGGCAACTCGAGCTGTTCATCCGACGGGCTCTGCAGCGCGAGGTCGAGTGCGCGCCACCCGGCACGCATCGCTTCGACGGCGTCGGACGCGTTCGTGAAGACAGGATGCGATGCGGGGTACGGAGAGGTCCACCCGCTCTCAGCGCTTCGGTCTCCTCCGAGGAAGTCGAGCTGCGTGAGCCGCTCCGGCAGCGAGCCCACGTGCCAGAGGAGCCACCCGATCGTCGTCAGCGGGGTGAGACCGCGATCCTCGACCTCCGCGGCCGCGAGGTCCCAGTCGAAGTCGACCGCCCAGTCACCGTCGCGGAATGGCGCGGGAGTCACACACTCATTGGCACGGCGAACGTTCCACGATCCCGGGATCGGTTCCCAGAACATCTCGTCATCGCTCAGGTCAGTCCACGCGCGGTTCAGCGTGTACATCTCGATGAAGAGCATCGAGTCGAGCAGGGTCTGCGCTCGCTTCCCGGCCACTGCCGGACACTACGTGCATCACTCTTGCCACTGTTCGGTGACACGAAGCCGACCGCGCCAGAGGTCAACCGTCTCAGCGGACTGCTCAGCCTCCGCGATCCGCGTCAGCTCCTCGCACCTCCTGACCATCGCCTGATGGCGCAGTGACCACCCGACGCGAGAACCAGACGCGTCGAGCAACGCGGGGAGAGCGTCAACAGCACCCGGGTGGTGGGTGCGAATGATCCACTCCGTCCACGCGAGGTCCTCCACCGGCTGTCCGATGTGCGCGAACTCCCAGTCGAGGAGCGCAGTGATCCTGTCGTCCTGGATCAACACGTTCTGAGGCCCGAAGTCGCCGTGGACAAGCACTGGACCGGTTCCCTCGAGGCCGGGCACGTTCGAGGGCGAGACCTGCTGAAGTCTCACGAGGAGTGATCCCAACAAGTGCAGGACCTGCGGTGCGCGACCCGCGTCGATCATGTCTTGGCCATGCGTTCCGGGTGCATCCCGGACGGTCAGCAGCGGCACCGCAGGGTCTCGTTCGATCACTTCCGGGACGGGAAGGTGATGAGCCAAGCTCACTAAGCACGAGTACTCGCGATCGGCTCGCACCGCGGGGTCGTGCCCTGGTACCGCTTCTCGACCACCCCACCGGGCAGCCGACGTGTGAGGTTCGTGTAGCCATGGCGAAGGCGGCGCACGTCGCCATCCTGGCCTGCGGCATCCGGATCGGCGACGGCCTTGACGCATGCCGATATCGGAATATGATGGCGCCATGGCACGAGCAGCGACGACGTCGGACGTCTTCAACGCGATCGCTGAGCCGCAACGCCGAGAGATCCTGGTGCTGCTGCGGGCGGGTGAGCGGCCGGTGACCGAGCTGGCCCGGGAGCTGGGGATGGCGCAGCCGGGGGCGTCCAAGCACCTGCGGGTGCTCCGGGAGGTCGGCCTGGTGCGGGATCGCAAGGCAGGCAAGCAGCGTCTGTACGGCCTCGACGCCCGCGGGCTGCGACCACTCCACGAGTGGACCGGCGGGTTCGAGCGGTTCTGGAACGAGCGCTTCGACCGGCTGGACGAGTACGTGCAGGACCTCGAGCAGGACGGCAGGAGGAGTGGCCGATGAGCGCGACGGCAGATCGCGAGATCGTGATCTCTCGGGTCATCAGTGCGCCACGAGAAGTGGTGTTCGAGGCGTTCACCGAGGTGCGGCACCTGTCGCGGTGGTGGGGACCGGAGGGGTTCACCACCACCACGCGGGCGTTCGAGTTCCGCGTCGGCGGGGCGTGGGACTTCGTGATGCACGGACCGGACGGAACCGACTACCAGGAGTGGATCTCCTGGACCGAGATCGCCCCGCCGGAGCGGATCGCGCTGCAACACGGTGAGTCCCGCGACGACCCGAATGCATTCGAGTCGGTCTTGACGTTCGCGGCTGATGGCGCGGCGACCCGGATCGAGATGCGCACGGTGTTCCCCACCAAGGAGCTGCGCGACGAGGCGGTCGAGAAGTACCACGCGATCGAGGGCGGCCAGCAGACCCTGAGCCACCTCGATACCTACGTCACCGAGATCGTTGCAAAGGGAAGTTGAGGACTGATGGTCGGAAAGGTGTTCTTCAGCGTGTCGATGTCGCTGGACGGCTTCATCGCGCCCGGATCCCTCGCGGAGTTGATGGGGGACCAGTGGATGGAGCTGCAGCAGTGGATCTTCCCGCAGCGGTTCTTCCGGGAGAACCTGAAGCTCGGCAAAGGCGGAGAGGAAGGACGCGAGAACGACATCGTGCGGGAGACGTTCGACCGCACCGGCGCGAGCGTGATGGGCAAGCGCATGTTCGAAGGCGGCGAGCAGGGGTGGCCGGAGGAGGCGCCTTTCCACACGCCGGTCTTCGTCGTGACGCACGAGAAGCGTGACCCGTGGGCGCGGCCGGGTGGGACCACCTTCCACTTCGTCAACGACGGCATCGAGCCAGCGCTCGCCCACGCCCGAGAGGCCGCGGGCGACCGGGACGTGCGCATCGCAGGCGGCGGCGCAACGATCCTGGAGTACGTGAACGCCGGCCTGATCGACGAGTTCACGATCGCGCTCTCACCCGTGCTGTTCGGCTCCGGGATCCGCCTGTTCGAGGGCGTGGACGCGGGCCGCGTGGCCCTCGAGCCGGTCCGCGCGGAGCCGACGCAGCGGGCGACCCACCTGACCTACGCAGTCCGGGAGCGGTAGCGCTCCCGAGCGCGCCGCTTGCCCTCGTGCATGGCCTGGACGCGGCCGACGGGGATCGTGTGGCCCTCCTCGATGAGCTCGTCCGGGAGGTGCTGGGGCTCGGGTAGCTGCGCAGTCCACGGGTCGGCATCGCCGAGCCGATCCATCGCCGTGTGCACCGTGAAGTCGCCGGGCACGACATCATCCAGAGCGTCCCAACCGACGGGGTAGGACACGGGCGTCCCGTCGCGCACGCGCGGGCTGTACGCCGAGACGACTGTCGCCCCCCCAACACGCGTCGAGTCGACGAACACCTTGCCGCCGCGGTTCTCTTTCATGAACTCGACCGTCGCGAGGTCAGGGTCCAAGGCCGCGGCGCGTGACGCGATCGCCCTCGTCGCCGCCGCGGTCGCCTCGAGCGTCGGTTCGTCGTCGATTGGCACGATCACGTGGAGCCCCTTTGCGCCGCTCGTCTTCACCGCCGAGCCGAGGCCTGCGTCGGTCAGCACCTGCCGTACGAGCCGGGCGGCGGCGACCACGACGGGGAAGCCGCTGCCCTCCGGCGGGTCGAGGTCGAGCACGAGGTGCGTCGCTCGGTCGAACCGATCCCGGCGCACGAGCGTCGGGTGGTACTCGACGGCGCGCTGGTTGGCGAACCACAGCAACGTTCGCCGGTCGTTGCACAGCGCGTACGCGACCTCGCGCTTCGACGCCTCGGCCCACAGGCGGACCGTGGGCACCCACTCCGGCGTGTACTTCGGGACGTTCTTCTGGATGAACGGCTCCTGGCCGCGGTGCACTCGGACCACTGACAGCGGCCGCTCGCGGAGCTCGGGCAGCATCCGGTCCGACACCGCGTCGAGGTAGTCGACGAGATCGCGCTTTGTCGCGCCAGCCCCCTCGAACAGGGGCTGATCGAGGTTCGTGAGCGGGACGCCATCCCGTTCCTCGCCGGCGGGCACCCTCCGTACCTACCCGCTACCCGGCCGCAGGTTCATGCTCATCGCCCCGTACACCAGATCGGTCGGTTCCCCGGCGGCCTCGGCCGGCACCACGTTGTCCATCTCGATGCGAAGCGCGTCGGCATCGGTCGCATTGACGATGATGTTCCATCGCCAACCGGCCGCGTACTCGTAGCCGACGACGAGCCGCTCTCCGTCGTCGTAGGTGCCTTGCGCGACCTCGGCGGTAGCCGGCGCCTCGCTGACGGGGTCGGACGGCATGAGCCGGAACCCGTTCGTTCCGTTCCACGTCCCGATGCGGCTGCTCAGGGCGGCGAGGGTCAACATGACCCAAGCAGACCACGTCAGCGCATGGCACCGTCATGCCGCCCGTCGTCGGGGTGGGCCGATCGTCATCACCTCTCCGTTCGGGAGTGTGAGTGTGAGGACTCGGTCGGGCCCGAGCTCGACGCCCCATCCCGCGTGATGGATCAGATCGTGATGCCGAAAACAGACGGGCAGGAGGTTGTCGAGATCGGTGCGTCCGCCGTGGCGCCACCATCGGACGTGGTGGATCTTGCAATGGTCGAACCGCGTCGGGCAGTCGGGGATCGCGGATCTCGGGTAGATCGCCCGCAACGCTCTTCGTTGTGCGACGTTCGCGAGCCGAGTGGTGCGACCCAGGTTCAGTCGGCCCGGTGCGTGGATGATCGCTCCGTTGCGCACCACCACGGTGTGCACGTCGGCATCCGCCGCGAGCTTGGTGAGCACGCTGACCGGAAGCTCGACCGGGATGCCCCAGTCGACGCGTCGGTCCGCCACCGTGGCGCCCCTCGGCATCGCGCGTGTCGCGCGTGTCGACCACGACGATCACCTCTGGCCGCGCGCCTTTCGTGCCGTGCCCCTCGCAAAGGTCGAGCAGAGCGAGCGCCTGCAGATAGCCGTTCTTCTCCATCGGGTCTGACGGACAGCCTTCGGGCACCTTGTCGGCGAACAGCTTCGCCACTCGGTCCTTCAGCTGGTTGAGGAGCTTCATCCCGCGCAGCGGGTCGAGCTTGCCCCAGAACTCGATCATCCCCGTCGCCGGATCGACTCGATGGTTGAACCGGATCGCCCGCTGCTGACGCTCGAGGCGGCTCTTGCCTTCGTCGTCGTCCATGCGCTGCTGCTCGGCCCGGATCATCCGCCCGAATTCCTCGGCGCTCATCTGCTCGGCGTCGCCGGCATGCGCGTCGATCCGCTCCGCGAGCTCCTTGCGCTTGTCCGCCCCCACATTCGCGAGCGCGGCGGCGGCCACGTCGAGGTGCTCGCCCGAGACCTTGCCCTGCTCAAGCGCGTCGCCGAGCTTGGGGGTCTCCTTCTTGGTCTCGTTGCGCTTCAGCGCACGCTTGGCCTTCTTGTTCGATCGCCCGGCCTTCGCGATCGGCTTCTCAGGTATCGGGCTGTGCGTGGCCATGTATCCCGCGTGCGCGACCTCTCGGCCGTCGCACCACCGGGTGATCGCGGCAAGATCAGCGATCGCCTGGACCACCTCGTCACGACTCGCCGACTCGTCGACCGCGGCGACGGCCCGCACCAGCCCCACGATGCGTTCAGCGTCCACATGCACCTCGCCGCGCGGATCAGATTCGAGATCACCAGGGGAAGTGAGAAACGAACACTAGTTCGATCAGCGGAGGAATGCCACCCCAACGCAGAAGTTTCTCGACTCATCGTAAGAGGGGGGTGTGACATTTCTGGAGCAGACTCGCGAGGTGTCCATGCGCGACGCGCTCCTCGACGACGCCCGGGCCGCGTACGACCAGAGCCAGTGGTCCGAGGCGCGGGCCGCGCTGCGCGACGCCGACGCCGATCAGCCGCTCGTAGCCGACGACCTCGAACGGCTCGCTTGGTCGTGCTGCTGGGCCGGTGATGCTGGCGAGTTCTTGAACGCCCTCGAACGGGCGGAGGTGGCGTTCGTGGACGACGGTCAGGTTGCCAGTGCCGCGCGCATGGCCCTGGAGCAGGCCCGCCATCACGCGATGATGCTCGACGGCGCGGTGGCCCTCACTTGCTACGTCCGAGCCACCGAGCTGTTGGCCGACGTACCGGAGTGCGCCGAACACGCGCAGGAGCGATGGTCGCTGGCGTTCGCGCTGATGCAGGGTGGCGAGACCGAGGACGCGCGGGCGGCTCTCGTCGAAGCACGTGCGATCGCCCGGCGGGTGGGCAGCCCGGGCATGGAGGCGATGGCCGTACAGGGGCTCGCCCACGTCGCCGCCGCCGCTGGCGAGGTCAGTGAGGTGCTCCCGCTACTCGACGAGGCGGCGGCGCTGGCCATGCGTCCCGGGGTGGCCCCTGTGCATGCCGGCTACGTGTATTGCGCGGTGATCTCGATCTGCCGGGCGCTCTGCGACTGGGGGCGCGCCACCGAGTGGACCAAGGTGTCGACCCGCTACTGCGAGCGCGAGTCGATCAGCGGGTACACGGGCCTCTGCCGGTTCCACCAGGGAGAGCTCGACCGGCTTCACGGTCAGCTGGCAAAGGCAGAGCAGCGGGTGCAGCAAGCCTGCGAGGAGCTCCGCGAGATCAACCGGTGGAGCGCGGGCTGGGGGTACAGCGAGCTCGTGGAGATCCGGGTGCGGCGCGGCGACTTCGACGGTGCCGAAGAGGCACTTGCCGAGGCCGTCGCTCTCGGAGATGACGGCCAGCCAGGGCGGGGTCGCTTGCTGCTGGCGCAGAGGGATGCCCGGGCGGCGGTGCGGAGCCTCAGCCGCTCACTCGAGGACCCTGGCTTCCTCGCTCGGGAGCGCCGCGTCTTCCTCCTCCCCGTGCACGTCGCCGCGTGCGTGGCGGTCGGCGACGAGCAAGCGGCGGCCGAGAGCGTGGCTGAGCTGGATGACCTGGCCCGAAGGCTCGGCACCTCTGGACCGGCGGCCGCGGCCGCAGTCGCGCGAGGGCACCTGGCACTCCATCGCGGCGACACCAACGCAGCGATCGCCGCCCTGCGGGAGGGGGTGCGCACCTGGTGCGAAGTCGACGCCCCCTACGAGGCCGCTCAAGCGCGCGTCCTGCTCGCGAGGGCCCTGACCGCCGACGGAGACGACGCGGGCGCGCGCCTCGAGCTCAAGGCCGCCGCCCGCCTGGTCGAGGAGTTCGGCGTCGCGGTCGACCTCGACATCGCTCCCGCGCGGCCCGAGGGGGCTCGAACGATCCGCACGTTCATGTTCTCCGACATCGTGAACTCGACGCGACTGTCCGAGGCCATGGGCGACACCGCGTGGGAACCGCTGCTGCAGTGGCACGACCGCACGTTGCGGGCGGAGTTCGAGCGTTGGAACGGCGAGGAGATCAAGCACGGAGGCGACGGCTTCTTCGTCGCCTTCCGCGAAGCCGACGACGGCATCGGGTGCGCCGCCGCCATCCAGCGCGTCCTGGCCCGCCACCGCGCCGAGCACGGCTTCGCGCCGAGCGTCCGCATCGGGCTCCACGGCGGCGAAGCGACCTCCCGCGAAGGCGACTACTTCGGATCGGCGGTCACCCGGGCCGCTCGCATCTCCGCGGCCGCCGGTGCCGATGAGGTGTTGGTGAGTGCTGATCTCATCGCGAGCTGTCGACGCGCGGTGTCTGTGTCGGGTGAGCGCACCCTCGCGCTCAAGGGCATCGCCGAGCCCGTCGTCGCGGTACTCGTGACATGGGACGCGGCAGCGGAGGACTAAGCGCGCATCAGGGTGGCGGCGAACCAGCGCCGGGTCGCGTTATCCGGCTGCCCACTCCATAGCCGCTGACTGCTCTTGGAGCGGAAACACCTTCACGTCACCGGGAACCATCCACCCGAACATTCCGACCGCGTGCCGGATCCAGTCGTGGTTTGTCACTACGGCGATCCGCTTCCATTTCGAGACGTGACCGATGCCGAGCTTCGTGTCCTCCCAACCAGCGGCGACCGAGTAGCCATCGAAGTCATCGCCAAGCACGTACACGAACCGGATCTCGTCCCGGCTCTTGATCATCTCTGTGACGGCGGGGTCCAGCGTGTTCTCGTAGTCCGCCTTCTCGACCTTGCCGACAGCGCGAAAGGCCAGCACGTTCTCGGGACTCTCGATTCGTTCCAACATGGATCATCCTCCTGTCGTTTGGGGTCCAACAATGTCGGTTCACGTGGTGATCACGGCTCGGCGACGAGTGACTCAGGCCACGAGGTCGTGAGACTCGAACAGGCGGTCCGCCACGACCGCAAGCACGAGCCCGACGCCGACGAGGACGGCGAGGCCCCCGGCCGAGAGCCCGTCCTGGAGTTGGTTGTCACCGACCGACCAGTAGAAGAGCGACAGGTACTTGGCCGGGTCGAGCCACGAGACGACCGGCGCCATCGAGCTGACGAGATACGACGCCGCTGCAACCGTCGACGCGACCCCGAGGGCCATGCCGCGGTTGCCCGTGCCGGCCCCGATCGCGAGGGCGAGCAGACCGAAGTCGATCCCCAGCAGGAGCACCCCGACGGTCGCGGTGGTCAGCTCCCAGATGCCGAAGTCGAGCTCGAACCAGCGACCGATGAGCACGGCGAGGAAGGTGAAGAAGCACAGAATCAGCGCTTGGAGCGTGAGCGCACCGATCTTCTGGGCCACGACGCGGCGTCGCGAGAACGGCAACGACAACACGAGTTCGAGGTGGCCGTCCTTCTCCTGTCCGGCGATGGCACTCGCTCCGTACCCGATGGTCATCAGCAGGATGATCAGCGGGAAGAAGTTCGCCCAGACGTTGGCGTTCATCCAACCCACGGGTGACGTCAGCGAGCCCGAGATGCCGAAGAGCGCCGCGACGCCGGGGCTGTTCTTGGTCAGGTTGTCGAGCTCGGTCGAGGTCTTGAACGACGGATACAGGGCGACGATCACCACGACGTAGAGCACCAAGCCGACAGTGAATCCGAGGCGCGCCTTGCGCCGGAACGAGAGATCCAATGTGGTGATCTCGAGATTCGCCTTCACGCCGAGACCTCCGTGTCGCGGTAGTACGCGAGGAAGAGCTCATCGAGATCCGCCTGGTGCGCGGTCACGTCGACCACACCCTGCGCCAACGCCGCCTCGAGCACCGGGGCCACGCCGCCCGTGACCCGGAGGTCGACGTCGTTGTCGTGGACCTCGACATTGCCCACCCCGTCGAGTCGCCGGAAGGGCACCGGATCGGGTGTGCCCGGGAACCGGAAACCCATCACCCGAGGCGCGCGCGCCCGGAGGTGCTCGACCGTGTCGGTCACCACCAAGCGGCCGTCACGGATGATGGCGACCCGGTCGGCGACGCGTTGGACCTCGGCGAGCGAATGGGATGAAAGCAGTACCGTGCGGCCTCCCGCCGCGGTCTCGCGGACGAGGCGCTCGAACTCGACTTGCATCAGGGGATCGAGTCCCGAAGTCGGCTCGTCGAGGATCACCAGCTCGGGGGCGTGCGCGAAGGCGAGCAGCAAGCCGACCTTCTGCCGGTTGCCCTTCGACAGCTCCCCGACGGGCCGATCCATCTCGACGTCGAACCGAGCGACGAGGTCGTCGGTCACTGCCGCGTTGTGCGCACCGCGAGCACGACTGAACCACGCGAGATGCTGCGCACCGGTCATGCCCTCGAAGAGCTTCAGGTCGCCCGGCAGATATCCGACCCTCGCGGATCGCCACGCTGTCCCGGCGCGAGTCGAGACCGAAGAGCTCGGCCGATCCCGACGTCGGGCGTTGGAAGTCGAGCAGCGTCCGGATCGTCGTCGACTTCCCGGCGCCGTTGGGTCCCAAGAAGCCGAACACCTCGCCTGGTTCGACGCGGAGGTCGAGGTCCTCGATGCCACGAGCGCGGCCGTAGCGTTTTGTCAGCTGATGGGTCTCGATCACGGCAGCGCTCACGATGCTGAGCTCCTCTCGCTGTCGGACTCGTGGAGCATGGCCGCAATCGGCGCTGCGGCACGGGTGACCGCCAATTTCGGATCGACGAGGTGATGGAACAGCAAGCCGTCGAGCGCGGCGGCGAGCAACATCGCCGTCGCCTCGAGGTCGAGGCCGGGGTCGATCTCTCCCGCCTCACGTCCCTGCTCCAGGCGCTCGAGGATGAGCCCTCGGAACCGCCGCGCCGCGTTGCGGCTCCACGACCGAAACTTCGGGTCGCGGGTCCCCTTCACCATCGCTTCGGCGAGGATCGTCGCACCCGGTGTCCGCCCGTGCTCCACGATCCAGTCGAGGATCGCGACAACTCCCTCCTGAACGGTGGCGCCGGAGGCGAACGCGTCGATCGAAGGTCCGAGCTCGTTGAGCAGTGCCCGCTGCGCGGCCTCGACCACGAGCGCGTCCATGGTGCCGTAGTAGTAGTGCACGAGCGCAGGGTTGACCCCCGCCCGGTCCGCAACCGCTCTTCCCCGTACCCCATCGACGCCGACCTCGGCCATCAGCTCGACGGTCGCGTCCAGGATCCGCGTGCGCGTCGAACTCTCGCCGCTGCTCGAATGCCTCGGGGAAGGGGTCTTGGCCATGTGCTTAAAGCATATCACCAATGTCTCGGGTGGCCAAGCCCTACGCCTGACCGAGGCCCGCGCGTAAAGCCTGGGGGGCCAGGAACTACTCGAAGTACATCGGAGCGATCGAGAACTCGGAGCGCGGCCGTCACTCGGCAAGGTCGCGACGTCACAGACGAGACAGGGGTCGAATCCGGAATCTGGGCTGGTGTGGGTGGGCTTGGCCGGCGCCGGATACGAGTCGAACGCGGGCTGGTCGTCGTCAGCCCACGAAGCGAAGCCGCGACGAACGTCGGATGCTGGAGACTCCGCTGACGCCCATCATCACCTCGTGCAAAACGTGGGGCGCAGCGCGAGCGGAAGGTCACCGAGGCACTTGTTTCGGTCCGTGAGTAGGAGGACAGATGCCAGTCATCATGATTGCCGAGGTCGCCGGGGCTGACGCCAGCTTCATCGACGCTATGCGCGTCGCTGGGGTGGTGGACGCGATGGCGACGTACCCCGGGTTCGTCACCCACGTCAGCGGCGCGGCCACCAGCGGGTACCGCGTCATCGAGGTGTGGGAGTCGCGCGAGGCTCACCAGCCCTGGGTCGAGAAGGTCATCCTTCCCAACATGCCGCCAGGCGCCGAGCCGCCCATCATCGAGTACATCGACCTCCTGGCCACGGTGCCGGAGAGCTGACCTAAGCGGCGAGGGCAACCTTTCGCCGCGACGGCGAAAGCCGTGTGCGGTCGTGTCTCGTCCGCGACGAGTGTCTGCACGACGCGCTCGAGCGCGGCACCGAGCACGGAATCTGGGGAGGGGAGAACGGCGCACGCGGCGCAAGCTCCGCATCGAACGCGGCTACGTGGTCGTCAGCCGCCGAGCGAAGCCGCCTAGACCCCCGCCAGGTGGTTACCTGGTTACCCGGCCGTTCTTGAAGCCGCACCCCGCGGTGAACATGGCCTCTGACCTGCACACACTCTGTCGGGCTGGGGAGATTTGAACTCCCGGCCTCCTGACCCCCAGTCAGGCGCGCTAACCAAGCTGCGCCACAGCCCGTGAGGGGACGACGCTAGCCGACCGATTCGAGCCGTCTTCATGTCACGAGGTCGAGCCAAGTCGCGTTGTGCTCGACACGGAGCGATGCGTGATCGCCCGGAAGATGCCGCTCGACCACGCCTCGGTAGAGCGTGCGGCCCCTCGGATCGTCCGTGAAAACGACCACGCCGCTGCCTGTTGCAGGGCATCCGATGACGAAGTTGCTGGCCTCCGCATTGAGCCCCCACTGCCACACGTGCATCGGCGGGCCGATCTCGATCCCCCACCCTGCCGCCCACGCGAGCTCGGGGTCGATCTCCCATCGCGCATCCCAACGACCGTCGTCGGAGGCGAGCACATGCGCGACGAAGAGGCCGTAGTCGCTCGCTGTCGTGAGCAGCGGTCGGTACCCGTGATAGCCGGGCTCGGGTTCGTCGAGACGAGAATCGCTCATCCCGAGCGGACCGAACACGTGCGTATCAACAAGCGAGTCAAGCGACCGGCCGGTTCGCTGCTCGAGGTGGTGCATGAGAAGCACGAAGCCCTCACCCGAGTAACCCCATCGAACCCCGGGCGACCGGAGCGGCGCGAGCTCCGAGCCCGACGGCCGCCAGTTCGGCAATCCAGTCGTGTGGGTCAAGACGTGGCGCACGGTGATTTGGCCGAACACCGGCTCGTCGAGATCGTCGATGACCTCGAGCGCGACCTGAGCGATCACCGGCTTCACGAGCGACGCGGCGTTCATGACGCCGATCTCGCCCTCGACGGACACGAGACGCTGGTCGCGCACGACCGCAACGGCGATGCGCACCTCGGCTCAGAACCGTCCGATCAGCCACTCCACGCCCTGGAACGCGCGCCACCCCAGATACAGCACCAGCGCGACCAACAGGAGCTTGAAGTGCCACGGCATCTTCTCTTCGCCCGCGAGCTCCTTGAGGTCGATCTTGCGGGGATCGCCGAGCGGGCGGCCACACGTCGGGCACTTCCCGTCGGCCTCGACCGAGCTGGGGTTCCAGAACTTCGAGCAGTCGTCACACCACGGCATCGAGCGGGCCTGACACTCAGACCGGCGGCACGCCGTGGCGCTTCTCGACGAAGAACCGCTCACGGCCATCTGACGCGGCGAACCGCCGGACGATCTCGTCGCGCAGCCGGTCGAAGTCGACGACCGCGTCGACGACGAGCTCAGAGGCGAGATGCACGAGGTCGACGTCCTCCTCGTACTCCGCACGCCGCTCGGCGACGAACGCGGCGCGCTCGTCCTCATCCTCGATCGCTGCAATCTTGTTCGCGTACACCGCGTTCACCGCGGGCTCGGGGCCCATCACCGCGATCTTCGCGGTCGGCAACGCGAGCGTGGCGATCGGATCAAACGCTGGCCCGGACATCGCGTAGAGACCCGCCCCATACGCCTTGCGAACGATGACGCACACCTTCGGCACGGTTGCCTCGGCTACCGCGGTGATCATCTTGGCTCCGTGGCGGATGATGCCCTCGCGCTCGACCGCGGTGCCGATCATGAAGCCGGGCACATCGGTGAGGAAGAGCAGGGGCACGTTGAACGCGTCGCAGAGCCACAGGAATCGCGCGGCCTTGTCGGCAGAATCGCCGAACAGCACCCCACCCTTCTGCATCGGGTTGTTGGCGAGCACGCCGACCGTGCGTCCGTCGATGCGGCCGAACCCGACGATGAGCTCACGCGCGTAGAGCGGCTTCACCTCGAAGAACGAGCCCTCGTCAATCAGCCCCTCGACGACGCGGTGCATGTCGTACGCGGTGGCGCTCCTCGGCCGGCACGACGTCGGCGGTCAGCGGCTTCACCGGCTCGGCAGAGGCAACGCGAGCAGGCAACACGCGCCACGTCGACGGCAGGTACGAGAACCACCGCTTCACCTGCGCGATCGCGTCGGCATCATCAGAAGCGAGGTTGTCGCCGCATCCGGACACCGTGGCGTGCATGCGCGCGCCACCCATCTCCTCGAGCGAGGCGCTCTCGCCGATCACCATCTCGGCCATGCGAGGCGAGCCGAGGTACATCGACGCGTTGCCCTCGACCATCACCACGATGTCGCAGAAGCTCGGGATGTACGCGCCGCCGGCGGCAGAGGGCCCGAACAGGCAGCACGCCTGCGGCACCTTGCCCGACAGCCGCACCTGGTTGGCGAAGATGCGTCCGGCGCCGCGCCGGCCGGGAAAGAGCTCGACCTGATCGGTTATGCGCGCTCCTGCAGAGTCGACGAGCCAGAACACGGGAAGCTCATCAGACAGTGCCCGCTCGGTGAGGCGGATGATCTTCTCGACCGTGCGGGCACCCCACGAGCCCGCCTTCACGGTCGGGTCGTTCGCCATCACGCACACCGGACGCCCGTCGATCGTGCCGATGCCCGTCACCACGCCGTCTGCGGGCAGGTCGTCAGTCGGCGCGAGCGCGTTCGCGAGAAGGCCGTCCTCAATGAACGAACCTTCGTCGAGGAGCAAGTCGAGCCGATCGCGGACAAAAAGCTTCCCCTGCGACGCGAGCTTGTCGGCTTGAGTCGCGAGGTTGCCCTGCACGGCACGGGCGGCACGGCGCTGCAGGTCGTCCATCAGCGCGAGTCCATCACGAACGTCGCCGCACCCGGAGCTTCACAGGAGTGCTGCCGAGATCGAGGTCCTCACGGAGCCGACCTTCGAGGTAGCGCAGGTAGGTCGGCGGCAGCTCGCGGTTGACGAACAGCGTGAACGTCGGCGGATCGGTCGCACCCTGCATCGCGTACAGCACCCGCGCTCCGCCAGGAGCCGGCTGGTGCCGCCTGCGCCGCCTGGATCACCCGGTTCACCTCGCGGGTCGGCACCCGCCGGTGGTAGTCGCTCGATCGCTTCCTGAGCACGGGCAGCAGCTTGTGCACGCCCTTGCCGCGTCAGCGCGCGAGATCTTGCAGCACCGGTGACGTCGCCGATGAAGTGCAGCCGGTCCGTCGACATCGTCGGGACCGTCGAGCGCGCCCTTCGGTCGTCGAGCGAGCTCCCACTTGTTGAGCAGCACCACGATCGGGCAGCCCGAGGCGTCGATGCGCTCGGCGAGTCGCTGGTCCTGGCCGGTGACGCCCTCCGTGGCGTCGATGACGAGCAGGGCGATGTCGGCATCGTCGACCGCACGCAAGCGCTCGCACGAGCGAGTAGTACTCGGTGCCATCGTCGATCTTCGCCCGTCGCCGCATGCCCGCCGTGTCGATGAACACGATCGGGCCGTCCTCGGTCTCGACCACCGTGTCGATCGCGTCGCGTGTCGTGCCCGCCATGTCGTGCACGACGGCGCGGTCGTCGCCGACCAGACGGTTGAACAGCGTCGACTTGCCGACGTTCGGCCGCCCGACGATCGCGACGCCGGGGACTCGTCGGGCTCCCGTCCTCGACCGGCATCCGTCGTCGGCGGGATCGTCGATCTCGGGCGAGACAGCTCGACGAGCGCGTCGAGCAGATCGCCGGTGCCGACGCCCGTGGAGCGCGCTCACCGGGACCGGCTCGCCGAAGCCCAGCGACAGGAACTGCCAGATGTCATCCTCGCCGCGCCTCGTTGTCGACCTTGTTGGCGACGAGGAGCACGGGCCGCTTGGCGCGCCGCAGCCAGTCCGCGACGCTTCGCGTCCTCCTCCGTGACACCGACGGTGGCGTCGACGACGAACAGCACCACATCGGCGTCTCGCACGGCCCGCTCGGCCTGCGCGGCTGACCTTCTCGTCGAGCGTCGACCCTCCCGGGCATCCAGCCGCCGGTGTCGACGACCGTGAACGGCGCCCTGCCACTCGGCCTCGAACGCCTTGCGGTCGCGGGTGACGCCGGGCTGCTCCTCGACGATCGCGTCCTGCGCCCGACGATGCCGGTTGAACAGTGTGGTCTTGCCGACGTTCGGCCGCCCGACGATCACCACCGTCGGGCAGGCTGGCGGTTGAGTTCATGCCGGCACTGCCACCGGTGCGCCGAGCGCGGCCCGCAGCGCGAGCCCATCGGTGGCGATCACCTCGACCGGACGCGGCAGTCCGCCGACGGTCAGGCCGTCGAGGAAGCGCCCGTCGTCGACAGGCAGACATCGGGCAACAGGTACCGATGCCCATACGGGCTCGGCCGCGAGCACCCGCGCGACGTCCTCGCCGGTCATCAGCCGGTCACGCCGGTGTTGCCACCGAAGAAATCGTTCGCGACCGGCACCACCCGACGTCGTCGCGACCGAGCTCGTCGATCAACGGCGCGATCATCCGCGCGCCGAACTCCCGGTCAGGATCGCCGATCGGCGCGTCCGTTGCGAGGCAGCAGCGCCACCGTGCCGCGCCGCCGGCAGCCGACTCGCAGGCGCGCGGTAGCCCTCGAGCGGGTGCGCCGATCGACCGCAGGCGAAGAAGCCGGCGCGACGCCGGTGGCCGTCGTCGACGGCCCGTGCGAACTCGAGCTCGAACGTGCGCGCCATCCCGATGCCGTCCTCGTGCATCGGGAAGCCCTCGTACGTCTCGGCGGCAGGGAACGGCTCGCCCGGCCATGAGGTAGTACTCGTCGGCGGCGAACACCATGCGCCGGCCGAGCACGCGCAGGAACATGCGCCTGCCACTCGTCGACGAGGTCGACCACCGCGCGGCCTCGTCCGGCGTGTGCAGCCGCATCGCCGGCTCGGCGTTGAACCGCGTCAGCCCGAGCGGCACGACGCACAGCGACGCGCAGCTCGGGAAACCGGTCGAGCACGCCGCGCGAGCGTGCGTCGAGCGCGTCGCCGTCGTTGACGCCGGGGCACACCACGACCTGTCCGCGCACCTCGATGCCGTGGTCGAGCAAGGCGCGCAACCAGCGCAAGCTCATCGCGCCGCGCCGGTTCCGCAGCATCCGGTTGCGCAGGTCGTGATCGGTCGCGTGGATCTACACGTGCAGCGGCGACAGACGCTCGGTGACCACCCGCTCGAGATCGGCCTCGGTGAAGCGGGTCAGCGTGGTGAAGTTGCCGTACAGGAAGCAGAGTCGGTAGTCGTCGTCCTTCAGGTACAGGCTGCTGCCGCATGCCCTTGGGCAACTGGTAGATGAAGCAGAACTCGCAGTGGTTGTCGCACGTACGAACCCGGTCGAACACGGCCGAGTGCACCTCGGCGCCGAGCGGCTCGCCGGCCCGCTTGGCGACCACGAGCTCTGTTCGAGCCCGCCCCGCACGACATCGAGCTCGATGTCGGCCTCGTCGGTCGCAGCGCCACTCGATGACGTCGCGTGGGCGCCGCCCGTCGACGCGCATCGATCTCGTCGCCGGGCGCAGCCCGGCGCGTGCCGCCGGTGATCCGGCACGACGGAGACGATGGTGGCGTGGACATGGCCGACCAGGCTACGGCGGTCGGGCGGCCTGCTCGCCTTGGGCGACCTCAGGTCACGATGTCCCGACCGATCGGCCAGTCGGAGCGCGTGCTCCTCGCCTGCGCCCCAGCGGCTTCTGCGCCGGCGTCGAGATGGCGATCAAGGCGCTGGCATGGATGGTGCGAGCGTTCGAGCCGCCCGTGTACTGCTACCACGAGATCGTCCACAACCAGATCGTGGTCGAGCGGTTCGAGCGCGCGGGGCGTGGTCTTCGTCGACGACGTGACGAAGTGCCGCCGGGTCGCACCGATCATGCTGTCCGCGCACGGCTCGGCACCGGAGGTGGTCGCCGCGGCGCGCGAGCACGTGGCAGCTTCGTCGTCGACTCGGTGTGCCCGCTCGTCACGAAGGTGCACCACGAGGTGAAGGTGCGTGCCGGCAAGGGGTATCGCATCGTCTACGTGGGCCACGAGGGGCACGAGGAAGCCGTCGGCACGATGGCGGTCGCGCCCGATTCGATCACCGGGTCGAGTCGCGTCGGCGAGGTCGACGCGCTGCCGGAGTTCGACGAACCGGTCGCGCTGCTCGCCCAGACCACGCTCTCGCACCGCGATTGGGAGGGTGTCGCCGTGGCGTGTCGCGAGCGGTTCCCCGACTGTGGACGCCGGGCCGCAGCGACCTGTGCTTCGCCACCACGAACCGCCAGTCGTCGCTGTTGGCGATCGCGGCCGATGTGACGCGATCGTCGTCATCGGGTCGTCGAACTCGTCCAACACGCGCGCACTCGAGCAGCTCGCCATCGAGGCCGGTTGCCGGTCGGTCCACCGGGTCAACTCCGCCGCCGAGCTCCCCGACGGGCTGTCGGCGGTCGGGGTGACCGCCGGCGCGTCGGCGCCCGAGGAGTTGCGTCGAGGAAGTGCTGGCGCGCCTCGCTCCGGCCAACGGCGTCGAGATCTGTCGGTCACCGACGAGGACGAGTACTTCCCGCCCCCGCGCAACATCCGCGAGCTCCAGGGGCGATCGAGCTCGCGGCGACGGTCGACGCTCGGAGGCACACTCCTGCACCGCCCGGCCGTGGACGACCGAGCCTGCCGCGAGCGACGTGCTCGCAGCCCTGCCGCGCCTGAGGGCGGCTGCCGCCCTCAGCGGATGCCGGCGCGGATGTCCGCGGCGTCGAACAACGTCTGCAGCGAGCCGGAGAGCTCGTCGGTGACCTTGGCGAGCTCAGCTCGGTCGACGCGGCGACCCACGATCGCGGGCGGCGCGATCGGGTCGCCCACGATCACGTGGATCTTGTACGGGTAGATGAGCTTGCTGCCCTTCGGCATGCAGCGCTCGGAGCCGCCGACGCCCACGGGCACGACCGGCACTCCGGCCTTGGCCGCGACGTAGACCGCGCCATCGAACAACGGCTGCACGATCGGGCCCGACTGTCGCGCACCCTCGGGGAAGAGCACGATCGGCTCGCCCTCCGCCAGGATCGCGAGCGCGGTCTTGATCGCCTCGACATCGGCGGTGCCTCGATGCACCGGGAAGCCGCCCACCGTCGCGACGAACGCGCCCAGCGGCTTGATCTTCCACAGCGAGTCCTTCGCCATGAACCGCACCCTGCGGCGAGTGATGCAGCCGACGACGAACGTGTCCATGTTCGACCGATGGATCGGCGCTATCACGTACGGCCCGGTCTTGGGGAGCTTCTCGGTGCCCTCGTACGGACACGCGGAACCAGATCTTGCAGAACGTGATGACGACCGCGCGCGCGAGCTTGTAGAACCAGAGCGGCGGCTTCTTCACCTCAACATCTCCACGATCTCCGCGACGACGTCGTCGACCGACCTTCCCGTGGTGTCGAGCGTGACCGCGTCCTCCGACTCGACGAGCGGCCCATGGGCCCGACCCTCGTCGCGCGCATCGCGCTCGGCGATCGACGCCGCGACCTCCTCGTAACGCAGGTCGGCGACCTCCTTGTGCCGTCTCTGCGCTCGCACCTCGGGATCGGCGGTGAGATACACCTTGAGCTCGGCCTCCGGGAACACGACCGACCCGATGTCGCGACCTTCGATCACGCCGCCCCCTCGTGCCTCTGCCCAGGCCCGCTGACGACGCCGCATCTCGGCCCGCACGTCGGGATTCGCGGCCACGACGCTCGACCGCGCGCGTCACCTCGGGGCCGCGGATCTCGATGCTCGCATCGACCCCGTCGACGAACACGCCCTTCTCGTTGACATCGAGCTCGACATCGTTCGCGACCCGGGCCACCGCGCTGCCTTCACTCGGATCGAGGCCGCGCCGGAGCGCGGCGAAGGCGACGCCTCGGTACATCGCGCCGGTGTCGAGGTAGTCGAGGTCGAGACGTTTGGCGAGGGCCCTCGCAACGGTGGACTTCCCCGCCCCGCTCGGGCCGTCGATGGCGATCACGCGCATCGGGCCGCGACCCTACCCGGCCGTTGTGCGGAGCCCGTCAAGCCGCTGCCAGTAGTCGGGGAATGTCTTCGCGACGCAGTCGGGATCGCTGATCGTGATCCCGGGTGTGACCAGGCCGAGCAACGCGAAGCTCATGGCCATGCGGTGGTCGCCGTACGTCTCGACCGTCGCACCGTGGGGCGTGCCCGGCTCGATGAGGAAGCCGTCGGGCCTTTCGTCGGCTGTGAGGCCGCACCGCCGAAGCTCGGCGACGACCGCCGCGATCCGGTCTGACTCCTTGGCCCTGATGAACCCGATACCCATGGCCTCGCTCGGCGTGCTCGCGAACGGCGCGACGACCGCGAGCGTCGGCGCGGTGTCAGACAGGTCGGCGAGATCGACCGTCACGCCTGTGAGCGCGCGACCTCGCACTGTCGTGGAGGTGGCGCTCGTGTCCACCTCGACTCCCATCCGCTGCAGCACGTCGACGAACTTCAGGTCGCCCTGCACAGACCCGGAGCCCAGGCCGGGTACTGTCACTCGACCGCCGGTGATCGCCGCCGCGGCGAAGAAGTAGGACGCTGCGCTCGCATCGGGCTCGATCGTGAGGTCCGCGGCGCGGTAGCCGCTCGCTCCACTGGTTGCCCCGAAGGTGCGCAAGACGTCAGCCGTCATCTCGATGTACGGCCGCGACACCTGACGTCCCGTGACCTCGATGGAGACCTCGCTCAGTGCGCACGGCGCCGCGAGCATCAGGCCGGACAGGAACTGGCTCGACACCTCGCCGTCGACCGAGATGGCTCCGCCCGCAAGCCCATCGGCCTCGACGACGACCGGGAGGTGGCCCGATTCACCCTCCTCGACGATCCGCACACCGAGCGAGCGCAGCGCGTCGATGCCCGGGCCGAGCGGCCGCGACCGCAGCTGCGCGTCGCCGTCGAGCCGGTACCGCCCGTGGCCGAGAGCGAGCATCGGGAGCAGAAAGCGCGCGGTCGTGCCCGACTGCCGCGCGTCGAGGTCGGCTTCGGTCGCCGGGATCTCGCCGCCGGTGCCGTGCACGACGACGACCTCCGCATCACGGTCGATGTCGAGCCGCACACCGAGTCGCTGCAGCGAGTCGAGCATGGCATCGGTGTCGTCGGCGAACAGCACGCCTCGCAGCGTGCTGACGCCGTCGGCCAGCGCAGCCGCGACAAGCGCGCGGTTCGTCAGGCTCTTCGACCCGGGCACTCGGATGTCGACGTCGGGCGGAGCCGCGAGCGGCTGAATCCTCGAGCCGCGCCACTCATTCGAGCCGCTGCACCGACGGCCGGTAGCCGCGCGCCATGAGACCGCCGCGAAACAGCTCAGCGTTCGCCGCCTCGACGAGCATGATCACCACGCCGCGGTTGCCTTCCGCCGAGTGCGCGATCTCGATGTCGGCCGTGTTCACGCCGAGCTCGGCCGCGAGCGTCGTCACCTCGGCGAGCACGCCTGGACGGTCGGGCACCGGGATGCGCACCTCGGCGAGATCGGACGGCCGCGCCACCCGGCTCGGCAAGTTCGCCCGAGCAGCGCGCGCCCGTTCGAGCCGATCGAGCAGCGCGGCACTGTCGCCCTTGTCCACCACTTCACGCATCTCTGCGAGACCCTCGATCAGCGCGTCGAGCACGTCGACGATCGCGCTCCGGTTCTCGCGACAGATGTCCTGCCAGATCGCGGGATGGCCAGATGCGATGCGGGTCATGTCGCGAAAGCCGCCCGCGGCCAGTCGGAGCAATGCGGCGTGCTCCTCCGCACGCGTTTCTGCGACGCCCATCAGCGTCGCCGCCGCGAGGTGAGGGACGTGGGACACGACCGCGACGAGGGCGTCGTGGCGATCGGGTGCCACGGCGATCACCTCGGCACCGAACGAAGACACGACGGACGCGACCTGCGTGTACGCGCTGTCCGACGTTTCGCTCGTCGGCGTCAGCACCCACACCGCTCCTTCGAACAGCTCGGGGTCCGCGCCCTCGATGCCGTCTTGCTCTGAGCCGGCCATCGGGTGACCTCCGACGAACCGCGGGTCAGCGACGGCTTGGATCACGGGACCTTTGACGCTGCCCGCGTCGGTTACGACCGCGCAGCCCGCGGCGAGCGCGCGCCGAGCGTGCTCGGCGATCGTCGTGACTGGAGTCGCCACGAACGTGATCGCCGCGGTCGGGTCGAGCCCGATCTTGTCGATGGCACTGAGCTCGAGTGCCCTCTGCACCACCGCGTCGTTGGCGTCGGAACCGAACACCCTCCAGCCGCGCTGCCGCAGGGCCATCCCGATGGAGCCGCCGATCAGCCCGACGCCGATGACATTTGCGGACGCGCCGGGCTCAATCGTCGAGGTCACTGCGCAGCACCTTTGCGCCCTCGAGGAACACGTGCCGCATCTCGCTCCGCGGCTTCTCGGTCGTCACGTGCGCGAGCAGCCGCACGCACAGCGGGAGGCCGCCCCGCACGTCGATCTCCTGCGCGCCCATGAGCGGGACATCGGAGAGTCCCCACGCCCGCGCCGCTGTCGCGGGATAGCCGCAGTGGATGTCGGCGGTGGCCGTGATCAGGATCGAGATGACGTCGTCGTTCGTGAGCGAATTGCGGCTGTACAGCTCGTCGAGCAGCGCGTGCACCCGCTCTCGCATGTGGTCGACATCGTCGAGGTCGAGGGTGGTGGCGCCGCGAAGCGCACGAACGGCGGCGGGCACGGCGGGGCAGGCTAGCCGTCGTCCGTGTCGGCAACGGCACGCTCGAGGGCTCGCACCTCGTCCATGGTGAGCGCTCGCCACACTCCGGGCTTCAGGTGTCGGTCGGTGATCGTTCCGACCCTCACCCTCACGAGCCGGCGGATGGGGTGGCCGATCGCGTCGCACATCCTCCTGACCTGCCGGTTGCGTCCCTCGTGAATCGTGATGCGCAGCAGGTTCGGCGGTGACAGCGCCACCTTGGCCGGAGCGGTGGCGCCATCCTCGAGCTCCACTCCTTCGCGGAGCTGGCGAATGGCGGCCGCCGACGGCCGTCCCGCGACCTCGGCGAGATACTCCTTCTCGACGCCGTACGACGGATGGGTGAGCCGGTGAGCGAGCTCACCGTCGTTCGTCAGGAGCAGGAGCCCCTCGGTGTCCGCGTCGAGGCGGCCCACCGGAAAGACGCGAGGCTCGGTCGGCACGAAGTCGGTGACGATCCGGCGGCGCTGCGGGTCGGCGAGCGTCGTCACGACACCCTTGGGCTTGTTCAGGAGGTAGTACACGAGACCCGGACGGACGGCGAGGGGTGCGCCGTCGACCTCGATGCGGTCGTGCATCACGTCGACCCGTCGCCCGAGGATCGCGATGTCGCCGTTGACGGTCACCCGTCCGTCGGCGATCAGCTCTTCGCAGTGACGCCGGCTGCCGAGACCACGTTGCGCGAGGACCTTCTGGAGACGGTCGCCCTCGTGCTCGTCAGACTGGGGTGGGTGGCTCATCGGGCCCCGCAGGGCGCAACGTCGTCTCCAGCGCTTCGACGACGTCCGCGCCGGGCACGAAGTCACCGAGTGGGGGTAGGTCGTCGAGCGAGTCGAGGCCGAGCTTCTCGAGGAACAAGGGCGTCGTGCCCCACAGCACGGCCTGGCCGGGCCCCGGGTCGCGGCCAAGGGGCTCGATGTAGCCGCGGAGCTGCAGGGTGCGCACCACCGCCTCTACGTCGACGCCGCGGATCGACGCGGCTTGCGCGCGTGAGATCGGCTGCTTGTAGGCGATGATCGCCAGCGTCTCGAGCGCGGCGTTCGACAGCCTCGACGACTGCCCCTCGAGCACGAACCGCTCGACGTAAGGAGCGAGATCGGGATGGCTCTGGAAGCGATAGCCGCCGGCGACGCGCGCGAGCATGAAGCCACGGCCCTCCGTCTCGTACGCGACGACGAGCGCGCGGCACTCCTCCTCGACGGTGGCGATCGGCACCTCGAGGAGCTGCGCGAGCAAGTTCGGCGGTACCGGCTCCTCGGCGACCATCACGATCGCCTCGATGGCGCGGGCGATGTCTTCAGTCATCTCAGCCCTCGTAGACATCGATGGCGGCGAGGCTCTCCGCGTCGAGATGGTCAGGACCGCGCCAGGTGACGACGATGTCGCCGAAGGTCGCGGTCTGGTCGAGATCGACGAGGCCTTGCTTGCAGAGCTCGAGGATGGCGAGGAAGCGCACGATGCACTCGAGCCGCTCCTCGATCGCCGAGGTGAGCTGACGGAACGTGGCCCGCCCGAGGGCCGGAAGCTCACCGACGAGAGCCGAGACCGCGTCGGCGACGCTCGCCCGGATCGGGGCGACGTGATCGAGGTCGACGCGGGGCACGGGCTTCGGCGTCGCCGCGGTGAGGAACGCGGCGCGGAGGCGCTCGGCGGTGACACCGGTGAGCAAGTCGGGCGCGAGCCCCACGAACCTCTCCTCGAGACCGGCCGTGCGCGGGTAGGAGCGGCCCGCCTCCATGCTGAGGCGGCTGAACACCGCCGAGACGTCCTTGAACGTCTTGCATTCGAGCAGCCGAGCGAGGAGCAGGTCGCGCTCCTCCCAGAGGGCGAGCTCATCGTCGAGATCGATGTCGTCACGGCCGGGCAGGAGGCGGCGGGCCTTGAGCTCGACGAGGGTCGCGGCGATCAGCAGGAACTCGGTGGCGACGTCGAGGTCGAGCCGCTCGGCATCGGCGGTGATGCGGTCGAGCTCGGTGAGGTACGCGTCGACGATCGTGCTGAGCGACACCTCGTACAGATCGACCTGCTCCCGGACGATCAGGTGGAGCAGGAGGTCGAAGGGACCCTCGAACACAGAGGTCTGCACCTCGTAGGGCACCTCCGCAGGGTAGCAGCGGGAGTTACACCAGCGTGATTTGGCGCCGACGCCTCTAACCTGCCCCGCCATGACGGTCGTGTTCTCGGGCATCCAGCCGAGCGGAGAGACGCACATCGGCAACTACCTGGGCGCGATCCGGCACTGGGCGGTCGACCAACACGAGCACCAGTCGTACTACTGCGTCGTCGACCTCCACTCACTCACGCTGCCCCACGATCCAGTCGAGCTCCGGTCGAAGACGCTGGGGATGGCCACGATGCTCGTCGCCTGCGGGCTCGATCCCGATGTCTGCACGATCTTCGTGCAGAGCCACGTGCCCGAGCACCCGCGTCTCACCTGGCTGCTCGAGTGCACCGCGAGCATCGGCGAGCTGCAGCGGATGACCCAGTTCAAGGACAAGTCGTCGCGGAACACGGGCGAGTTCATCTCGGCCGGGCTGCTCACCTACCCGGCCCTGATGGCGGCCGACATCCTGCTGTACGACACGAACCGAGTGCCGGTCGGCGACGACCAACGCCAGCACATCGAGCTCGCCCGCGACGTCGCCATCCGCTTCAACTCGCGGTACGGGCCGACCTTCGTCGTACCCGAGGCCTCGATCCCTCGCGCCGGAGCGCGGGTGATGGACCTGCAGGAGCCGACCAACAAGATGTCGAAGTCGGTCGAGTCCCTGCAGGGCACGGTGATGGTGCTCGACCCGCCCGAGGTCATCGAGCGCAAGCTGAGCCGGGCGGTCACCGACTCAGACGGAGAGGTGCGCTTCGACGTCGCCGAGAAGCCGGGTGTGTCGAACCTGCTGTCGATCCTGGCGGCCAGCACCGGCGAACCGATCGAGACGCTGGCCGCGCGGTACACCCAGTACGGGCCGCTCAAGAAGGACACTGCTGCCGCGCTCATCGAGGTGCTGCGTCCGATCCGCGAGCGCTACACCGAGCTCGCCGCCGACCCTGGCGCCATGACCGAGGTGCTGCGCAAGGGCGCGGGCAAGGCGCACGACGTCGCCGCCGTCACCTACGAGCGCGCCCGCTCCGCCATCGGTTTGCTCGAGGGGTGATTTTCCTGGTGCTACTGCATCTCAGCGATGCGAATGCACCAAGAAAGCCGGCTGGGATCAGTCGTCGTCGGCGTCTTTGAGGGCGGACGCGAGCGGATGGGGAAGCGTCCACGTCTCTTCGGGCTGATGATGCTCACGGGTCCAGGTGACGGTCACCGGGTCGCTGCCCGCGATCTCGAGCCGCTCGGCACCGATCTCCGCGTGACGCGCGTAGAGGCCGATCTTGCGAGTGAACCCTCGCGCCGCGGTCCACTGCTCGGCCGCCGACTGTCCGGCGATTGACACCGACAGCGTGGCGACGACGCGGCCGTACGGACCGAGCGCCGCGTCGAGCTTGCCGACGTCGTGGAGCAGGGCCGCGGCGACGACAGGCCGTTCCGCCTCGTGGCCGAGCGCACGCTCGACCCGCCGGGCCACCCCGATCGAATGGCGCCGATCGGCGCGGCTCATCTGCTGCCACAGCTCCCATTCGGCCGGCAGCAGGTGGGCACGTGCCCACGTCACGTCGTCCGACGCAGGTCCACCAGGCCGCAACGACCCGAAGAACCGCTTGCTCAGATGGCCCAACCGCACCCGTGATCCTCCGTCGTCCTACAGCAGATGCGCCCAAAGATCGATCGCCCGCGTGAAGATCGAGTTGAGGACCCTGGGCAGGGCGAGCACGACGATGATCAGCACTCCCATCGTGTACTGGCGGATGCGGAGCCACCGCGGGTACCACGAGCGGGGCATGACCCGCTCGACGAGGGCCGAGCCGTCGAGGGGTGGCAGCGGGATCAGGTTGAACGCGGCGAGCACCACGTTCGTGACGCCGAGGTCGATGATCACCCGGGCGACCGTGCCGTGGGGCCTCCATGTGCGCAACACCCACGCGGGCAAGCACCGCGATCAGGATGTTCGTCGCCGGCCCGGCCAGCGAGACGAGCAGCGCCTGGTTGCGGGGATGGCGGAGCTTGCTGACGTTGACCGGCACCGGCTTCGCGTAGCCGAACACGCCGAACGAGGTCAGCGACAGCAGCAGCGGCAGGAGCAGCGAGCCGAACGGGTCGATGTGCGGGATCGGGTTGAGGGTGAGGCGTCCGGCTCGCTTCGCGGTGTCGTCACCGCACCAGTACGCGACGACGCCGTGGGACAGCTCGTGCAGGATCACCGATGGGATCAGCACCCCGAGGAAGATCAGGGTGGACTGAAGGTCGAAAGACAACGGTCAGGCGGGCCTCGCCGCGCAACGGATGCACCACCGAGTCTCGGGCATTGCCTCGAGTCGGGCGTCGCTGATCGGCTCACCGCAGCTCTGGCAGGACCCATAAGTGCCGTCGTCGATGCGGTCGAGCGCCTCTTGCACCGCAGCCAGCTGGTCTTCGAGGGAGCCGGCGAGCGAGCGAGCCTCGCCGACTTCGGCGGCCACTTGGCCCGAGTCGGCGAAGTTGTGGTCGAGGTCAGACCCGTTGGTGCCGCCGCCGAGCGCGGCGAGCTGACGGCTCAGCCGGTCCTTCTCCACCTCAAGGGCGGCGCGATTCGTCGCGAGCTCTGCGGGGGGCACATCGCAAGGCTAACGGCTCCGCTTCGCCCGGGGGTGGGCGTTCTCGTACACGGACCGCAGCCTCTCGGCGCTGACCAGGGTGTACACCTGCGTCGTTGCGACCGAGGCGTGGCCGAGCAGCTCTTGCACGACCCGGATGTCCGCGCCGTGGTCGAGCATGTGCGTGGCGCACGAGTGGCGCAGCACGTGAGGGCTGAGCCGGTCGCCCAACCCCACGCGATCGGCGTGCACCCGGACGATCCCCCACGCGCCCTGCCGTGAGAGCCGTCCTCCCCGAGCGTTCAGGAAGACCGCTTCCGCGTCGCCTCGCTTCGCCCACCGTTCCGGCACGAGTGCTCCCCGACCGCTCGGCGCGAGCCAGTCCTTCATCGCATCTGCCGCGAGTCGACCGACCGGCACGACGCGCTCGTGGGTCCCCTTTCCGAACACCCGCATCACGCGGTCGCCGAGATCGACGTCGCCCATCGACAGCCCGACCAGCTCGGAGATCCGGATGCCGGTGCCGTAGAGCACCTCGAGGATGGCGCGATCCGCGGCGCTCGAGCGGGCCGTTGCCGACGACCGACGCGAGGAGCGACTCCACCTCCGCTTCGCTCAACGGCTTCGGCAGCCCTTGTGGGACCTTGGGCGACTCGACGTCCGCGGCCGGGTTCCGGTCGATGCGCCCCTCCTCGGCGAGGAAGCGGTGCAGCGAGCGCACGGCGACGAGCGACCGTGCGATCGACGTCGCCGCCTTGCCGGCGCGCTGCTGCGTGGCGACGTATCGCTCGACATCGGACTCGGTGACCTGTTCGAGCGTGCGGTGGTGGCGAGCGAGGTACGCGGAGTACGCAGTGAGGTCTCGTCGGTAGGCCGCGATCGTGTTCGGCGACCGGCCCCGCTCGACCGAGAGCCAGACGAGGAACTCCTCGGCGTCGAGCGGCAACGGCGGAGTCGGGCTCACCGCTCGCTCACCGCTCACTCATCGGATGCCGAGCCGCTCCCGAGCGAGAAGGAGACCGATGATGGTCTTCGCATCGACGATCGCATGCGCGCTCACGAGCTTCAGCGTGTCCTCGAGGGGAACGAGCTCAACGGTCATGTAGTGCTCCTCCTCGCTCTGGCTGTTGGTCGCGACGGGCGTGAGGTCGAGCCCCAAGAAGATGTCGAGCCGAGCATCGGAGAACCCTGCGGCCCCGTGGTACATGCACAGATGCTCGAGCCGACCGGCGCGGTAGCCGGCCTCCTCACCGAGCTCGCGCTGCGCGGTGTCGATGGGCGCCTCGCCCTCGACGTCGCATATCCCGGCCGGGATCTCGAGCAGGTCTGTTTGCAGCGACGGACGGTACTGACGCACACACACGACTTCGTTCGTGGACAGCATCGGGACGACCGCGACCGCGGGCAGCGTGTGCACGACGTCGCGGTCGAAGTTCTGCCCGTTCGGGCTCTCGAACGTCTCGTTCGTGACCCGGATGACGAAGCCCTGGTAGATCTCCCGCTCGTCGAGACGACGAAAGCCGGTCACGCCTCGACGGACAGCAGATGGGGGTTGCGACCCTCCGCACGCGAGACCGCCGCACCGATGAAGTCACGGAACAGCGGGCCCGGCCGGTCGGGCCGGCTCTTGAACTCCGGGTGCGCCTGCGTGCCGACCCACCACGGATGGTCCGCGAGCTCGACGAACTCGACGAGACGCCCGTCAGGCGAGGTGCCCGAGCAGATGAGCCCGGCCTCTTCCATGCGGGTGCGGTACGCGGGATTGAACTCGTACCGGTGACGGTGGCGTTCGGACACGATGGGCTCGCCGTAGGCGGCCATGGCCTTCGAGCCCGGCTGCAGCACCGCGAAGTAGGCACCGAGCCGCATGGTGCCACCCATGTCGACGACCTCACGCTGCGAGTCCATGAGGTCGATGACCGGATGCGGAGAGGTCGCGTCGAACTCGCTCGAGTTCGCGCCTTCGAGCCCGACGACGTTGCGCGCGAACTCGATGCACATCACCTGCATGCCGAGGCAGATGCCGAGGCACGGCATCAGGTTGACGCGGGCGTAGTTCGCGGCGGCGATCTTTCCCTCGATGCCCCGCACGCCGAAGCCCGCGGGGATCACGATGCCGTCGAGGTCGCGCAGCCGGCCTTCGGCGAGCAGCCCCTCGACATCCTCCGCCTGGATCCAGTCGATCTGCACGTCGGCGCCGTGGTGGAAGCCACCGTGCTTCAGCGCCTCGACGACCGACAGGTACGCATCCGGGAGGTCGATGTACTTGCCGATCAGGCCGATGCGCACGGGGCGCACCGATGTCTCGATGCGGTCGACCAACGCCTCCCACGAGCTGAGGTCGACCACACGATCCTCGAAGCCCAGCAGGCGGCAGAGGTAGCCGTCGAGCCCCTCCGTGTGGAGCACCAACGGGATCTCGTAGAGGTTGCGCGCATCGGCGGCGTTCACCACGGCTTCAACGGGCACGTCGCACAGGTTCGAGATCTTGCGCTTCAACGTGTCGGAGACCGCCTTCTCGCTGCGGCACACGATCGCGTCGGGCTGGATGCCACGGCTGCGGAGCTCGGTGACCGAGTGCTGCGTCGGCTTCGTCTTCTGCTCGCCGGACGGCCCGATGAACGGCACGAGCGTGACGTGGACATAGGCGACGTTGTCGCGACCAGCGTCTTTGCGGAACTGACGGATCGCTTCGAGGAAGGGAAGGATCTCGATGTCACCGACGGTGCCGCCGACCTCGGTGATGACCACATCGACGTCGTCGGTGGCGAGCCGGCGGATGCGCCGCTTGATCTCGTCGGTGATGTGCGGGATCACCTGCACGGTGCGGCCCAGGTAGTCGCCGCGGCGCTCGGCCGCGAGGACCGCTTGGTAGATCGAGCCCGTCGTGGCGTTCGAGTTGCGGGAGAGCGACTCGTCGATGAAGCGCTCGTAGTGCCCGAGGTCGAGGTCGGTCTCGCCACCGTCGTCGGTGACGAACACCTCGCCGTGCTCGAAGGGGTTCATCGTGCCGGGATCGACGTTGATGTAGGGGTCGAGCTTCTGCATCGTGACCCGAAGCCCCCGGGCCTTCAGGAGCCGCCCGAGTGAGGAGGCGGTGAGACCCTTGCCGAGGGAGCTGGCCACGCCTCCGGTCACGAAGATGTGCTTCGTCACGACGCTCCTCTCGATTTGGCGGGCGACCACCCCGCGGACAACCCGGTCGAGGGTAGCGCGGGAATTCCCCACCGAGGTGGAGGCTCCTTGCCAGACTGCGCCCCATGAAGGTGACGGTGAGGCTGCTCGGTCCGGAGGAGGGCGACGCGTTCACGCGGACGTTCCGCACGGCGATGGTGTTTCCCGTGGCGAACCAGAGCCACCTCGACGCGTCGCCGTCCCTTGTACTTGATCTCGCGCTCGTTCGGGGCGTGCGAAGGCAAGGAGGTGGTCGGCACCGCGGCGGCCTGGCCGTGCGACATGGTGGTCCCGGGCGGTGGCCGAGTCGACACGGCGGCGGTCACTGGCGTCGGCGTGCTCCCGACGCACACGCGTCGCGGCATCCTCACGAGCCTCATGCGCACGCAGCTCGAGGACGTTGCCGACCAGGGTCAGCCCGTCGCGATCCTGTACGCGAGCGAGAGCATCATCTACGGCCGGTTCGGCTATGGCCTGGCCACGACTGGCGCGTCGCTCTCTCTCGAGACGAGGCACGGCCGGTTCCTCGAGCCGGTCGAGGATGCCGGTCGGCTGCGACTCGTGTCGCGGGCTGACGTGCTGCGGATCTTCCCGACGATCTTCGAGGAGTTCGACCGCGAGCGTGCCGGCTCGATCACCAGACCGCTCGTGCGGTGGGCACACCCGTTCATGTACGGCGAACCGCCCAAGGGCGAGCCGACGCCGCCCGAGTTCTACGTCGTGCACGAGGACGCCAAGGGCAAGCTCGACGGGGCCATGGCGTACGAGATCCTCGATCGCGACTCGTGGTGGGTGAAGCCGGGTTACATCGAGCTGCACGACCTGTTCGGGTCGCCCTCCGCCTACGTCTCGCTCTGGCGTCACGCGCTCGACGTCGACTTGGCCGCCGGCGTCAAGTTCCACATGCGCATGCCCGACGAGCCGCTGCGGTGGATGCTCGCCGATCCCCGCCGCCTCGAGATGAAGCTCGAGGATCAGCTGTGGCTGCGAGTGCTCGATGTGGGCGCCGCGCTCTCCGCTCGCACGTACGGTCGGGCGGGCCGGCTCGTGCTCGACGTGGCCGATCCGTTCCTCGGGCGCGGCGGACGCTTCGAGCTCGACGCCGACGAATCCGGGCAGGCCATGTGCAAGACGTCGCGGCGCGTGGCCGACCTCGAGCTCACGATCGCGGATCTCGGCGCGGTGTACCTCGGCGGCCACAGCGTTGCTGCGCTCGCGGCCGCCGGCCGTGTCGTCGAGCGACGCCCTGGCGCCGTGGCCCGCGCCGACCAGCTCTTCGCGCACCATCCCCTCCCCTGGTGCGGCACCTTCTTCTGACCCCCACCCCACCGAGTCGCGCGCAGCCCGACGCATCGTCGCTCTGGCGCCCAAACGGTCAGCGGCCGCGCTCTCGGGCGGCGGCGGCGAGCAGCTCCTCGGCGTGGCCACGGGCAGTGGCACTCGACGGCATGCCCGACAGCATCCGGGAGAGCTCGCACCGCGGGCGTCTCCCTCGACCGATGTCGCACGCACGATCGTGCGTGACTTCGAGTCGTGCTTGTCGACGGCGACCTGCGCGTCGGCGTACGCCGCGACCTGAGCGAGATGGGTGACGACGAGCACCTGATGCGCGGCTCCGAGGCTGGCGAGGGCGCGGCCCACGGCCAGCGCGGCCTGACCTCCGACGCCGGCATCGACCTCGTCGAACACGAGCGTGGGCGGAGCCTCGGTCACGACGAGGCGGAGCGCGAGCATCGTGCGCGGCCAGCTCGCCGCCCGACGCAACCTTGGCGAGCGGTGCCACGTCCTCACCCGGATTCGCGGCGAAGCGATAGGTCACGGCGTCGCCGGAGTCACCGTCGACGTCGATCTCGAGACGAGCGCGCGGCAAGGCGAGCTCGACCAGGTGCGACTGCACCGCGGTCGCGAGCAGGGGCGCCGCAGCGCGACGGGCCGCGCCGACCCAGGCGTGCCTCCTTCTCGACCGCGTCCAACGCCGCCCGGCGTTCCGCGTCGAGCGCGGCCGCACGCGCATCGTGCGACTCCAACACCCCCAGCCGCGCACTTGCCTCGTCCCGATACGCGATGACCTCCCGCAGCGTCTCGCCGTACTTGCGGATGAGCTCGCGCAACCGCTGCCGGCGAGCACGCAGCTGGGCGAGGCGTTCGGGATCCTCCACGATCTCCTCGGACACCTTGCGCAGCTCGATGCCGATGTCGGAGGCCTCGGCCTCGAGGCCGTGAAGCCGCGCCTCGACCTCCGCGAACGGAGGGCGACTGGCGAGGGCGGCTCGGGCCGATCCGAGTGCGTCGATCCCGCCGCCATCACCGGTCAGCGCCTCGATCGCGCGTGTCGCCGCCTCACGGTGCGCGACCGCATCGGCGAGCCGGTCCTCCTCGATCTCGAGCGCGTGATCCTCGTCGGGATCTTCGATGCCGGCTCCGACCAGCTCGTCCACCTGATAGCGGAGGAGGTCGATCTCCCGGGCTCGGGTGCGATCGTCACCGCCCAACGTGGCCAGCTCGGCCTCGACTTCCGCGACACGCGGCTCGGGCCGTACGGAGCCCACCGAGGTCAACGCTTCCGAACCGATCGAGCGCAGCTCGCTGCTCCGCGACACCGAGCAACGACTGGTGGCTGTGCTGGCCGTGCAGGTCGACGAGGTGTCGGCCCTCGTCGGCGAGCTGCGCGACGGTCGCCAGCCGCCCGTTGCGGTACGCGCGCGAGCGCCCGTCCCGTGGGATCACTCGGCTCAGCACGACCTCGTCCTGACCGGAGTCGAAGCGTCCCTCGATCGAGCACTCCGCTGCTCCGTGGCGCACGACGCCACTCTCGGCGCGGCCCCCGACCAGCAGCTCGATGGCGTCGACGAGCAGCGTCTTGCCTGCGCCGGTCTCGCCCGTGAGCGCGGTCATGCCAGGGCCGAGCACGAGCACGAGCTCGTCGATGACTCCGAGGTTGCGGACGGCGAGCTCGGTCAGCACGGGTTCATCGAACGCACCGGTCAGCGATCACTCAGGCCGAACTTCGCCTTGAGGATGTCGTGGAAGTTCCGGCGGCCGAACGTCACGAGGCGCGCGCTGCGATCGGCTGGCGAGCAGTCGACGATGTCGCCCTCCTCCAGCTGGCCGACGCTCGTGCCGTCGACCGACAACGTGGCCGGCCGGTGGCCGATGACTTCGAGGCTGAGGGTCTCGCCGGGATCGAGGATGAGCGAGCGGTCGAACAGCATGTGCGGAGACACCGGAGTGAGCAGCAGCGCACGGTGGCGGGGCGACACGATCGGGCCGCGGGCGGAGAGCGAGTACGCCGTGGACCCGGTCGGCGTCGCGACGATGAGACCGTCGGCCGCGTAGGACGTGAAGGCTTCGCCGCCGATGCGCACCAGCATCCGCACGGTGTGCCCCGACTGGGTCTTCTCGACGACGGCCTCGTTCAACGCCCGGAAGCTCCAGCCGTCGACGAGCGGGCGCTTCGATCGGATCGTGACCGACAGCATCATGCGGTCCTCGATGCCGTACTCACCGGCGAAGAAGCGCTCGAGCGCAGCCGTCATCGCGTTCGGCTCGACCTCCGTGAGGTAGCCCAGCAACCCGACGTTGACGCCGAGCACGGGCACCTCTGCCTCCTCCACGAGATTGACCGTGCGGAGCATCGTGCCGTCGCCGCCGAGGCTCACCGCCAGCGCGACGTCTTGACTCAGCTTCTCGTCGGGCACCGCGAGGTCGAGCATGTCCACGGCCTCGGCGTCCGCGAGCGGCATGCGCACCTCGTGGCCGTGGGCGAGCAGCCACGCCGCCGCCTCTCGGGCGAGCTCCGCGGCGTTCGTGCGCTGGTTGTGCACCACGAGGGTCACAGCAGTCACGGCAGCACGGCCTCCGCGAGCGCGTCGTCGATCGTGAGGCCGAGGGCCGCAGCCGTGCCGAGGGCCGCAGCCGTGCCGGTGGCCGCAGCCGTGCCGGTGCCGGACCCGGGCGCCTGCGCGTGCACGAAGAACTCGACGTTTCCCTTCGAGCCCCGCACCGGCGACACCATCCACCCCATGATGGCCGCTTCGCGAGCCGTGAGCGCGTCCCCTGTCGCGTCGAGCACCGCGCGCCAGACTGCGGGGTCGGTGATGACGCCCTTGCCGCGATCGGCTTCGGCCTTGCCCGCCTCGAACTGCGGCTTCACGAGGAGGACGAGGTCGGCCCGTGGACGACATGCGCCGATCAGCTGCTCGAGCACGGATCGCAGCGAGATGAACGAAAGGTCGGCCACCACCACGTCGTAGTCGGCGAGCTCCCCGGCGCGATCGTGCGCACGTTGACTCGCTCGCGGACTTCGACCCGCGGATCGTCGCGAAGGCGAGCGTCGAGCTGGCCGTGCCCGACGTCGACCGCGACCACGCGAGCCGCGCCTGCCTGCAGCAAGCAGTCTGTGAACCCGCCCGTCGACGCGCCCGCATCGAGCGCGACTCTGCCCGTCACCTCCACCTGGAATCGGTCGAGGGCACCGGCCAGCTTGTCGCCGCCACGGCTCACGAACCGCGGGGGCGGCGCGAGCACCTCGACCGGTTCGCCGACGCCGACCATGCGGCTCGCCTTGTCTGCCGGCGCGCCTCCCACGGTGACGAGACCGGCCTCGATGACACGTTGCGCCGCTTCCCGACTCACCGCGAGGCCACGCCGGACGAGCTCGGCGTCGAGCCGGCGACGAGGGGGGGTCACGCCTTCTTTGCCGCCGCCTTCTTCGCGGGAGCCTTCTTGGCGGTCGACTTCTTCGCCGCGGCTTCTTCGCCGTGGGCTTCTTCGCCGCGGACTTCGCGGGAGCCTTGCGCATCGCGTCGACCTTGCGCTCGAGCTTGGCGAGATCTGCCTTCGTCGCGAGGCCGAGCGTCGACAGCTGCGACATCACCTCACCGCGCACGGCCTTGACCACACGATCGGTGTTCTCCCGACTGCGGTCCATGAGCTCCTGCACCTGCTGCTGGGTCTGCTCGGTCTGCAGCTCGCCCGACCGCACCAGGCTGCTCACCACCTCCTCGGCCTTCGCCCGAGTGGTCTGGGTGAAGGCCATGCCGGCTTCCAAGTACTTCCGGATCGCATCGAGCTGTGCCATGGAGCAACACGCTATCGACCAGCGCCCTCGGTATGGTCCTCGACGGTGATCCCCCTCCGGGACGACAACCCGACCCGCCGCCGTCCGGTCGCGACGATGCTGTTGATCGCGCTCAACGTCGCGGTGTTCTTGCTCGCGCAGGCGCCCCTTCGGGGAACGGATGTCGTGCGGGTCGGAGAGGGCACGGTGCGCATCGACAGCACGTTGCGCTTCGACCTCGAGTACGCCGCGATCCCCTGCGAGCTCACACAAGGCCGACCGCTGACCATCGACGAGATCCGCGGCGACCTTCGTCGAAGGCGACCACTCGGCATGCTCCCACCAGGACCGAAGCCCGCCCCTCTTCCCTGACAAGAACGTGTATCTCGCGGTCATCACGTCGATGTTCCTGCACGGGGGCTGGCTGCACCTCGGCTTCAACATGTTGTTCCTGTGGGTCTTCGGGAACAACATCGAAGATCGGCTCGGCTGGGCGCTCTTCCTGCTCTTCTACGTCCTGGCCGGCATCTTCGCGGCGGCCGGCCAGGTCGCGCTCGACCCGTCGAGCACGGTGCCCGTGATCGGTGCATCCGGCGCGATCGCGGGAGTGATGGGCGCATACCTCGTCTGGTTTCCCCGAGCGAAGATCTTCACGATGTTCTTCGCGATCCTCGTCTGGTTCAGAGAGATCGAGGCGCGGGTGGTGCTGCTCGTCTGGTTGGCGCTGCAGCTCCTGTTCAACCGCGGTGGCGACGTCGCGTGGATGGCCCACGTCGCAGGGTTCGGGTTCGGGATGGGGGTCGCCTGGCTCCTGCGGCCGCGCGCGAAGCCGCCTGCGCTCACCGATCCGTGGGCGTCGCCGCCGAACCCGTTCGGCTGATGATCTCGTCGACGAGCGCTGCGAGGTCTACCGCGACCACCGCAGGTGAGGGCTCGATCTTCGAGAGGTCTTGATCGCCGCGCACGATGCCAGAGAGCACGAGCCCGAAGGGACACTCCAACCGCACCGCGAACAACCCATCGGTGTCCGGACGATCGCCGACCATGAGCAAGGGCACGTCGCCAACCTCCTCTCGCACGAGCGCCGCCATCGCCGGATGGGGCTTCCCTGCGACGACCGGCAGCGCCTCGGATCCCGTCGCGACCGCGGCGAGAATGGCTCCGCCACCCGGGATCGGTCCGTCCGGCGTCGGGTAGGTCACGTCGTCGTTGGTGCCGATCAGGACCGCTCCGCCGCGGATCGTGTCACTCGCGACCTTCATCCGCTCGTAGTCGAAGTCGCGGTGGAAGCCCACGACGACGGCATCGGCCGGCCCCTCCCGCAACGGCTGCACGCCACGGGCCTCGAGCGCCTCGACCACGCCTGGCCCGCCGAGCACGACTGCCCTCTTGCCGGGCTCGATGAGCCGAGCCGCCGCCATCGCGGACGTCAGCACGTCGCCCGTCGCGGGGATGCCGAACCCTTCGAGCTTCGCGACGACCGCGCCGACCGGAACCGACGAGTTGTTCGTGACGAACAGGACGCGGCGCCCGGTTGCCCTCAGACGCGCGATCGCGTCGGCAGACCCCGTGATGGCGTGATCAGCGAGCCAAATGACGCCGTCGAGATCGCAGACGACGGTGTGCGCGTCGAGACCTGAGCTCGAGACACTCACCCGATGGCGTGAGTGGCGTGGCTCGAGATCACGTCGATGATGAACGGCCACAGCGGCTCGGGCAGGTCGTGGCCCATGTCGTTCAGCACGACGAGGTTCGCGCCGGGCACGAGCTCAGCGGTGCGCTCGCCGCCGCTCAGGCCGATCAGCGTGTCGGCCCGACCGTGGATCACCAGGAATGGCAACTTGACCCCGCGGAGGCCTTCAGCCCGATCGCCGCTCGCCACGATGGCGCCCATCTGTCGACCCGCACCCTCCGGATAGAAGCGCGCGGTCGTACGACTCGCCGGCCTTCTCACGCGTGCGGGCGGCGTCGAAGTACCGAGGGCTGCTGAAGATCTTCGAGCCCTCGACAGAAGCCTCGATCGCCTGCGCTCGATCTTCGGGGGGCGGCGTCATGAGCGCGGCCATCGCCTCGGGCGCAGCCTGGCCATAGTCGGGCTCGCCGGTCATCGACATGATCGACGTGACGGTGCGGAGTCGTCGCGGGTGCTCGATCGCCATCGTCTGCACGATCATCCCGCCCATCGACGCGCCCACGATGTGCGCACGGTCGATGCCGAGCGCGTCGAGCACCGCCATGCCGTCGTCAGCCATGTCGGAGAGCGTGTACGGCACGGGCGGCACCTCGCCGCCGGTCATGCGCGCGTTGAACAGCTCGCCCATGTCGAGCAGCACGCCGTCGAGGTGGGATGACAGCCCGCAGTCGCGGTTGTCGTAGCGGATGACGAAGTAGCCCTTGTCGGCGAGGGCCCGGCAGAACTTCTCGTCCCAGGCGATCATCTGGGCGGTGAAGCCCATGACGAGAAGCAACGGCTCGTCGCTCGGGTCACCGATGGTGTCGTACTCGATCTCGATCCCGTTGTTGTTGGCACGCGGCATGCGTGCATCTTTGCATCTGGTAGTCATTCGAACCGTGCCCCGGTTCGAGCCCTTTGTCGGCGTGCTGTACGACGACGCGTTCGACCTCGCGGACGTCACTGCGCCTCCATACGACGTCGATCGACGACGCCGAGCGTGAGGCACTCGGCGCCCGGTCGCCCTACAACGTCGTGCACATCGACCTGCCCGCCGAGGCCGACGGGCGCGATCGCTACGAGAACGCCTGCTTCTTGCTGCACCACTGGCTCGAGGAGGGCGTGCTCCGCTTCGACGAGGAGCCCTCGTTCTATGTGTACCGCATGGGGTACCACGACGAGGACGGCCACGCCCTCCAGACCGCGGGCGTCATCGGAGCGCTCGAGCTCAGCGAGCCGGGCACGAAGGGCGTGTTCCCCCACGAGCAGACGACGCCGAAGGCGCACAGCGACCGGCTCGACATGCTCCGGTCGTGCCGGGCGAACCTCTCCGCGGTATGGGGTCTGTCCCTCACCTCAGGGCTCGGCGCGCTGTGTCGAGCTACCCGGGCCTCCCGAGGCGCGGTGGACCGACGACGACGGCGTGCACCATCGCCTGTACCGGGTGAGTGAGCCCGGCGTGGTCGCGGCAATCCGCAACGCCGTCGCGGCGTCACCGGTCGTCATCGCGGACGGCCACCACCGGTACTCGACGTCGTTGGCCTACAAAGGCGAGCGCGACGATCCGGCCGGCCCACCCGGGTACGTGATGGCGTTCATCGTCGAGCTCGCGGCCGAGCAGCTCAATGTCCTCCCCATCCATCGCCTGCTCACGGGCATCGATGCACACGTCGACGTCGCCGCCGCGCTCGGTCCGTGGTTCGAGGCTTTCGATGCCGGCCCTCTCGACGGAGCCCCGACGATCACCGCTCGCATGGCCGATGCCGGCGCACTCGCCCTCGTGAGGCCCGAGGGGTTCTGGCTGCTGCGCCCGCGCTCAGACGCGTTCGACGGCATCGACGACCTCGATTCGAGCCGGCTCGAGGCCGCGCTCGGCGCGCTCGGTCCGCACGAGATCGCGTATCAGCATGGAGTGAACAACGTCGTGAGGCGCGTCAGTGGCGAACCCGGCACGATCGGCGTGCTGTTGCGGCCGGCGACCGTCGACCAGATCGCGGCGACCGCCCACGCGGGCAAGCTCATGCCCCCGAAGACGACGTTCTTCGCACCGAAGCCGAAGACCGGCACCGTGTTTCGCATGCTCGACTGACCACTCTCACAGCGCGCGCGTAGCGAACTCGGACGAGCCCGGTTTCATCGACGACTCGTTCCACCTCGGTCGCCCCGACCGCCCGGGCGACGCGCACCGACGCCAGGTTCGCGGGGTCGATCACGAAGTGGGCTTGTCCCGCCCCCGTGTGCTCGGTGAGGAACCGGAACAGCAGCCGAACCCCGGCGCTCACATGTCCCTTCCCGCGATGATGGCGAGGTCGCAGCCGACGTACGCGACCGCGCGGTCCGGTGCGGCATCGACCGCGAACGTCCGTTCGGGGTCCGCGTCGATCCAGCCGACGATCTCGTCAGCGACGACGATGCACGCCGTGGGATGCGGCTCCGGGTCGCCTGGTCCGAGCCAGCGCGCCCATTCCGCGTTCGCGACCGGCGACGAGTGCCGCGCTGTCTCCCTGCTCCGGCGATCGGATCGTGACCACGCCATCGCGCACCCGCCATGCGTGAACCGGCGCGGCTAGCTCACGTCCCAGGTGCCGCCCGAGCCGAGGAGGGCGGCGAGGTCGCCGGGGCCCTTCTCGCTGGCGAGCATGAGCTGGCGTGAGGTCTCGGACGCGAACTCGGCCCGATCGACATCGCGGAACACCCCGATCGGCGTCGGTGTCGTCGGGCTGTGGCTCAGCCGCGACAGCGCGAACGCGAGCCCAGGGTCCGCGTGGTGCTCGTCGTGGACGAGCAGCGCAGCCTCACCGACCTCGGCGACGTCGACGATGCGCAGCTGGCCGTCAGCGCCCATCACGACACCCTTCTCGTTGTCGGCACCGAACCGGATCGGCTCTCCGTGCACGAGGTTGATGAGCATCGCGCCGCGGTTCTCACGCGACAGGATCGTCTCGAACGCGCCATCGTTGAAGACGTTGCAGTTCTGGTAGATCTCGACGAACGAAGCGCCCTTGTGGTCGTGCGCGCGCCGGAACGTCTCCATCATGTGCTTGCGATCCATGTCGTGGGTGCGAGCGACGAACCCGGCCTCCGCGCCGAGCGCGAGGCTCACCGGGCTGAACGGGTAGTCGAGCGAGCCGAACGGCGTCGACTTCGTGACCTTGCCGACCTCACTCGTCGGTGAGTACTGCCCCTTGGTGAGGCCGTAGATCTGGTTGTTGAAGAGCAGGATCGTGAGGTTCACGTTGCGCCGCAGTGCGTGGATGAGATGGTTGCCGCCGATCGACAGGCCGTCGCCGTCGCCGGTGATCACCCACACGTCGAGATCGGGGCGGGCCATCGCGACGCCCGTTGCGATCGCGGGTGCGCGGCCGTGGATGCCGTGCACGCCGTAGGTGTTCATGTAGTACGGGAACCGGCTCGAGCACCCGATGCCCGAGATGAACACGGTGTTCTCGGGCTTCACGTTGAGCTCGGGCATCAGCATCTGCACCGCGGTGAGGATCGAGTAGTCGCCGCACCCCGGGCACCAGCGGACTTCTTGGTCGCTGGTCCAGTCCTTCTTGGTCGTCACCGGCACCGTGTCAGTCACTGCAAGCCTCCAAGATGGCGGTCTCGAGCTCGCCGGCGGTGAACGGGGTGCCTTGCACCTTGTTCACCGCGCGAGCGTCGACGAGGAACTCGGCGCGCACCATGCGCCACAAGTGCCCCGAGTTCATCTCGGGGATCACGACTCGGCGGTAGCGCCGTACGACGTCGCCGAGGTTCGCCGGGAACGGGTTCAGATGCACGAGGTGCGCGTGTGCGACCTTCTTACCTCGGCCCCGAGCCCGCCCGACCGCGGCGTCGATGGTGCCCCAGGTCGAGCCCCAACCGAGCACGAGCACATCGGCGTCTTCGTCACCATGCACCTCGACGAGCGGGATGTCCTTCGCGATGCCCTTGATCTTCGCGGCACGCAGATCGACCATCCGGCCGTGGTTCTCGGGCGTGTAGGAGATGTCGCCCGATCCGTCTTCCTTCTCGAGCCCGCCGACGCGGTGCATGAGACCGGGCGTGCCGGGCACCGCCCACGGCCGGGCCAGCGTCTCGGGGTCGCGGAGGTAGGGCCAGAACACCTCGGTGCCGTCTTCACGCACGTGGTTCGGCTTCTCGGCGAACGGGACGGAGATGTCGGGAAGCGTGCTGACGTCGGGCAGCAACCACGGCTCGGCGCCGTTCGCGAGGTACCCGTCGGACAGCAGGATCACCGGTGTGCGGTACTTGATCGCGATCCGGACGGCCTCGATCGCGGCGAAGAAGCAGTGCGACGGGCTCATCGCCGCGACGATCGGTAGCGGCGCCTCGCCGTGGCGCCCGTACATGGCCATCAGCAGGTCGGCGGCCTCGGTCTTGGTCGGCAACCCCGTCGAAGGTCCACCGCGCTGGATGTCGATGACGAGCAACGGCAGCTCGAGGCTCACGCCGAGGCTGATCGTCTCTGACTTCAACGCGACACCCGGACCGCTCGTCGTGGTGACACCGAGGTGCCCCGCGAACGCCGCACCCAGCGCAGAGCCCGCTGCGGCGATCTCGTCTTCGGCTTGGAAGGTGCGGATGCCGAAGTTCTTGTGCTTCGAGAGCTCGTGAAGGATGTCTGACGCCGGGGTGATCGGGTAGGACCCGAGGAACACCGGCAGCTTCGCGAGCTGGCCGGCAGCGACCACGCCCCACGCGAGCGCGGTGTTGCCGGTGACGTTCGTGTAGGTGCCGGCGGGCAGCTGCGCGGGCTTGACCTGGTAGGCGTGCCCGAAGAGCTCGGCCGTCTCGCCGAAGTTGTAGCCGGCCTTGAACGCCGCGGTGTTCGACGCGAGCACCTGCGCGCTCTTCTTGAACCTGTCCTCGATCCACTGGAGCGTCGGCTCGACCGGGCGCGTGTACATCCACGACACGAGGCCGAGCGCGAAGAAGTTCTTCGAGCGATCCGCGTCGCGCGGCTTCACGCCGAGGGGCGCCGTCGCCTCCTTCGTGAGCGAGGTCATCGGCACCTCGTACACCGTGTAGCCCTTGAGGCTGCCATCGGTGAGCGGGCTCTCGGCGTACCCGGCCTTCGCGAGGTTGCGCTCGTCGAACGTGTCGGTGTTGACGATGAGCGTGCCGCCCGGCTCGAGTCGATCGAGGTCGGCCTTGAGCGCTGCCGGGTTCATCGCCACGAGCACGCTCGGCGCGTCGCCGGGCGTCGTGATCTCGTGGTCGGAGATGTGGACCTGGAACGACGAGACGCCCGCGAGCGTGCCGGCCGGAGCGCGGATCTCAGCAGGGAACTCGGGCAGCGTCGACAGGTCGTTGCCGAACAGGGCACTGGCGCTCGTGAAGCGATCGCCGGTGAGCTGCATGCCGTCGCCGGAGTCACCGGCGAAACGGATGACGACCCGATGCAGCTCCTCGGGCGCCTCCGGACGTGCTGTGTCGGTCACGATCCCCCCTGGGACGCGCGGTTACTCAACGTGAAGTCGAGACTACCGGCACCTCAACCCCACTCAACGCATACCAGGTGATGTGGATCAGGCGATGGTGATCGCCTGATCGAGGTAGACGTCTTGGACGGCGTTCAGGAGCGCGATTCCGTCTGCCACCGGCCGCTGGAACGCCTTGCGACCGGAGATCAGCCCCATGCCACCGGCACGCTTGTTGATCACCGCGGTGCGCACCGCCTGCGCCATGTCGGCAGCGCCCTTGGACTCGCCACCTGAGTTGATGAGCCCGACCCGGCCCATGTAGCAGTTGGCCACCTGCCAGCGGCAGAGGTCGATCGGATTGTCGGTCGTCAGCTCGTCGTAGACCAGTGGCGACGTCTTGCCGTAGCTCAGTGCGTTGTAGCCGCCGTTGTTCTCCGGCATCTTCTGCTTGATGATGTCGGCCTCGATCGTGACGCCCAGGTGGTTCGCCTGCCCGGTCAGGTCCGCGGACAACGAGTAGTCGACGCCGTCCTTCTTGAAGGCGTTGTTGCGCAGGTAGCACCACAAGACCGTGAACATGCCGAGCTCATGCGCTTCGGCGAAGGCCGCGCTCACCTCTTGCAGCTGCCGGGTCGACTCTTCTGACCCGAAGTAGATGGTGGCTCCGACGCCGACCGCGCCCAGGTCCCAGGCTTGCTGCGGACTGCCGAACATCACCTGGTCGAACTGGTTCGGATAGGTCAGCAGCTCGTTGTGGTTCAGCTTCACGATGAACGGGATGCGATGCGCGTAGCGCCGAGACGCCTGCCCGAGCACGCCCAACGTCGTGGCGACCGCGTTGCACCCTCCGTCGATCGCGAGCTTCACGATGTTGATCGGATCGAAGTACGCGGGGTTGGGCGCGAACGAGGCCGCGGCGGAGTGCTCGATGCCCTGATCGACCGGCAGGATCGACACGTAGCCCGTGCCGGCGAGCCGGCCGTGGGCGAGCAGCGCCCCGAGGTTGCGCACGACCGTCGGGTTGCGGTCGGTGTCGAGGAAGACCCGGTCGATGTAGTCGGGGCCAGGGAGTGACAGCTCTTCGCGCGGGATCGCCTTCGCTGTGTGGCCGAGGAGGGACTCAGCCTCGTCGCCGAGCAGGGTGGAGATGTCGGACATGTGCCCGAGCGTACCCCTGGGCGTCAACCGGCGACCCACGGCTCGCCGGTCGACAGGGCAGCCTCGATCGCCTTCTGCGCACCGCGGGTCTGACGGGTCGGCACCACCGCCGTGGCCAGAACCTCGGTGCGACTCTGAGTGGCACCCCCGGCCCGGAAGAAGCGGCGCCGCACCCGACCGGTGACGATCACCTCGCCACCGACCTCGAGCTTGTCGAGCGCCTTGACCGGCGCGTCGTGCCACGCGATGGGCACGACGTCGGTCTCGAACCCGTCGTCGCGCACGGTGATGTCGAACGAGGCGACGTGGTCGCCGGAGGGCAGCGAGCGCAAATCTGGCTCGCGCGTGAGCACGCCGTGAAGCAGGACGACGTTCATGGGACTTCCCCTTCGGATCTTCGATGACGGAGGGAAGTCGTCGCGACCTTACAGAGGGGGTGTGACACGCAGCGGTGTCACGTTCAGCCGAGCGCGCGCAGTCGCTGCGGCACGTCGGCGAACGTCGGGTCCGCCTGGCGCACCCGCGTGAACAGCGTGCGGGCGTGGGGTACGTCTCCCGCTCGGTCGTACAGGTCTGCGAGGGCGTACCAGAGCTTCAGGTGGTGCAGCTGCGCCTTGCGCGGCTTCTCGCTCGCCGCGCTCGAGGAGCGCGATGGCCGCCGGCAGCTTTCCCTGGTCGGCGAGCGCGCCTGCCATCACGATGCGTCCGTCGGCAACGATCGCCGGGTCGGGCGACGCTTCCTTCAGCTCGTCCCAGAGCTCGGCCACCGCGGTCCACCGATGCAGCGCGCGGTAGCAGTCCGCCAGCACTGCGTTGAGGTCGGGCGATCGCGTGAGGACGCGAAACTGCTCGAGCTCCTTGGCGGCCTTGCGGTACTCGCCGAGCCGATAGAGGGTCAGGCCGTAGAGCTCTCTGACGCCCGCCGCTTCGGGAACGTCACGGGAGAGGGGCTCGAGGAGACGGCGCGCCTCACCGAACCGGTCGCGCTCGTAGGCGCGACGAGCGTTCGCGAACTGTTGCTGCAGCTTCGCCGCGTCCGCGAGGGCCGGCAGCCGACTCGAAGTCGGAGATCACGTCGGGCGGCAGGTTCTTGACCGGCGCCTTGCTGTCGGTGTCGCGGTCGACCGTCTTCGTCTTCGTGCTGCCGCGGTGGACCGCCCCCCGAGCCTCTGCGCGGACGTCGCCCTCGTCGGTCCACTCGTCGCCGACCCACTTGGTCGGCGGGGTGCGCTCGGGTGCGTGGCCCGTGCGAGGCGACATGACCTCGCTGGCTCCCTTGCGGGCGACGCCTCCGAGGCCGGCTCGCCGAGCCGCCTGCGACGCGTCGATGGCTGCCTGCGGGATGCCGGGCTTCGGGGCCGGCGTGGGCCGGGGCGCGCCCTTCCCCTTGGGTGCGGCCTTTCCCTTCGCGCCCTTCGGCGCACCCGAGCCCTTGGGCCCGCCTGAACTCGTGCCCTTGGGCGCGCCGCGCGAGGGGGGACGCTGGCCGGGCATGGCGCGCAGCCTACGAGATGGCGGGCATCACGAGGCAGGTGACCGTCCCGTGCGCCAAGAGCTTGCCCTCGGAGTCGACGAGACGGCCCTCCGCAGTCGCGAGGCGACTCCCCCGATGGACCACCTCCCCGGTGGCGACGATCTCGCCGTGGTCGGGTCGGATCGCTCGGGTGTAGTGGATCTGCAGGTCGACCGTCATGTAGCGCTCCCCTGCCAGCAAGGTCGAGTGCACGGCACACGACGCCGCGCTGTCGAGCATCGTGGCTGCGATGCCGCCGTGGACCGTGCCGGCGGGGTTGCACATCTCTTGTCGGGTCACCACGGCAAATGCCACGTGACCCGGCTCGAGCGCGACCGTCGTCATGCCGAGCAAGTGCGTGATGCCCGCGCCTGCACCACCCGAGCCGAACACCGCCGTCAGCTGCTCGAGGCCGGTCAGCGACGGGTCGAGCGCGCTCACTTCGCGGCCCTCCACATCGCCCAGAGCTCGGGGCCGCCGGGCTCGAGCCTGATCTCGTGGGAGACCTCGAACCCGAGCGAACGGTAGAAGTCGAGGTTCTTCGGATTGGTCGTCTCCAGATGCACTCCCACGCCCTCGGCGTCGGCGGCGGCCATCCCGGGCATGACCAGCCGACGACCCAAGCCGTGGCCCTGATGCTCGGGGCTCACCGCGAGGAACTGAAGGTACGAGTGGCGCCGCGTGGGCCTCACGGAGCCGATGGCCCTCGAGCGCGTCGCCGAGCTCAGCGAACCGGTCGGTGCCGAGCAGAGCCGCGAGCAGCCCGCCGATGCTCGGCGGTCCCACGGCCACGGGCATCGCGGTCTCACCCGGGGGTTGCCAGACAGCGACTGCCTGGACGGTGTCCCCGGTGATCACATGGATCGGACCGCGGCTGATGTAGCGCTCCACGAAGAGCCCGAGCCACGCGGCAGTGGCGTCGAGACGGGTCGACGGCTCGGGGAACAGCCACATGAACAGCGGGTCGGAAGCGAACGCCTCGCCGAGCACTCTCCGGACCGCCGGGACGTCCGAGCTCGTCGTCAACCGCACGGGCGGACCATAAGACGATGCCGCACTCCGTGCACTCGGGCCGTATCGTCCCCCGCACAATCCCTGACGCCCCACTTGCGATGGAGGAGAAGCCGTGATCGCTGCCGGAGATGCAATTCCCGATGTCGAGATCCGCCAGATGGGCGCGAACGGCATGCCCGAGCCGGTGAAGACGGGCGAGGTCTTCGCGAAGGGTCGCACGGTGCTGTTCGGCGTGCCCGGCGCGTTCACGCCCGGGTGTGACCGCATCCACCTGCCCGGGTTCGTGGAGCAGGCCGACGAGCTGTTTGCCAAGGGCGTGAACCAAGTCGCCTGCGTCGCGGTCAACGACGCCTTCGTCATGGACGCCTGGGGCAAGGCCCACGACGTGGGCGACAAGATCGTGATGCTCGCCGACGGCAACGGCGACTTCACCAAGGCGATGGGCCTCGAGCTCGACGGCTCGGCCTTCGGGCTCGGCAGCCGCTCGAAGCGCTACGCCGCGATCATCGACGACGGCAAGGTCACGCGCATCGACGTCGACGAGGCCGGTGGCGTCGTCGAGAGCTCGTGTGGCGCGGTGCTCGGCCGGCTCTGAACCTCATCCTGGCGGTCGACGTCGACGGCGTCCTGCTCGACCCCGATCGGGGCGGCCTCGGTCCCTGGGGCAATGTGCTGCAGGAGCAGCTCGGAATCGACCGAGCGGCCCTGCGCGACGCGTTCTTCGTTCCGTGCTGGCAGGACATCGTCATCGGGAGGCGTCCGATCGAGCCCGCGCTCGAGCAGGCCCTCGAGCCTGGGCCCACGCGGGTGTCATCCTCGCCGTCGCCACCAATCAGGAGCATCGCCGCCTCGTCTACCTGCGGGAACGGCTCGGTGCACTCCTGCCCCTCACCGCCGTGATCGGGTCGGCCGACCTCGGCGTGGTCAAGGCCGACGATCGGTTCTGGACCCTCGCGGCCGAACGGCTGGGCATCGTCAGCGCCGCCGGCCTGCCTGTGCTCCTCGACGACGACGCCGACAACGTCGCCGCGGCGCGTCGATGCGGATGGGGAGGCGTGCGCTTCACCGGCCGCGACGGCTGGATCTTCGCGGTGCAGCAGACCCTCGACGACCAAGGCAGAATCTCACGATGATCAGAGTCAGCGTCTTCTATCCCAAGACCGAAGGTGCGTCCTTCGATCACGACTACTACCGCGAGAAGCACGTGCCCTTGTGCGTGAAGACCTGGGGCCTTGCCGGCGCCGAGATCGACAAGGGGCTCGACGGGCCGAACGTGGCCGCGGTGCACTTCAAGTTCGACTCCATGGACGCGCTCGGCGCGGCGATGGGCTCGCCGGGCATGGCCGACATCATGGGCGACGTCGTCAACTACACGACGATCCAGCCGGTGCTGCAGACGAGCGAAGTCGTCGAGTAGACGAGCAGTTCGCCACTCCCCAGAACGACGAGGAGCCCCCCGTGAGGGGGGCTCTCTCGCGTAGAAATCCGGCGGCGACCTACTCTCCCAGGGGGTCTACCCCCAAGTACCATCGGCGCGGGCGGGCTTAACTGCCGTGTTCGGAATGGGAACGGGTGTGGCCCCGCCGCCATAGCCACCGGAAACCTGTTGTCAATGGCGCCAGCGAAGACGCCGGCAGCCCCTTGAGCACTTCAGAGCGAGCACGAGCATGGTGTCATCCAAGCCCTCGGCCGATTAGTACCGGTCGGCTGAACAGGTTGCCCTGCTTACACCTCCGGCCTATCAACGTGGTGGTCTGCCACGGGCCTTACCTGGTTAACCCAGTGGGAGATCTCATCTCGAAACAGGTTTCGCGCTTAGATGCTTTCAGCGCTTCTCCTTTCCGCAGGTGGCCAACCAGCAGTGCCCTTGGCAGGACAACTGGCACACCAGAGCTGCGTCCGTCCCGGTCCTCTCGTACTAGGGACAGCCTTCCTCAGATCTCCTACGGCTGCAGAGGATAGGGACCGAACTGTCTCACGACGTTCTAAACCCAGCTCGCGTACCGCTTTAATGGGCGAACAGCCCAACCCTTGGGACCTGCTTCAGCCCCAGGATGCGATGAGCCGACATCGAGGTGCCAAACCTTCCCGTCGATATGGACTCTTGGGGAAGATTAGCCTGTTATCCCCGGGGTACCTTTTATCCGTTGAGCAACGACGCTTCCACAAGCAATCGCTGGGTCACTATGCCCTGCTTTCGCATCTGCTTGACGAGTTTGTCTCGCAGTTAAGCTCCCTTGTGCCATTGCACTCGACGGCTGATTGCCAACCAGCCTGAGGGAACCTTTGGGCGCCTCCGTTACATTTTAGGAGGCGACCGCCCCAGTCAAACTACCCGCCTGACGCTGTTCCCGACCCGGGTAACGGGCCTAGGTTAGAGTCCCGGTATTAGCAGGGTGGTATTTCAACGGCGACTCCACCATGGCTAGCGCCACAGCTTCCAAGTCTCCCACCTATCCTACACAACCAAGACCAAGACCCAACATCAAGTTATAGTAAAGGTCCACGGGGTCTTTCCGTCCTTCTGCAGCTAACGAGCATCTTTACTCGTACTTCAATTTCGCCGGGTCTGTGGTTGAGACAGTAGGAAAGTCGTTACGCCATTCGTGCAGGTCGGAACTTACCCGACAAGGAATTTCGCTACCTTAGGACGGTTATAGTTACCGCCGCCGTTTACCGGGGCTTAGGTTCAGAGCTTCGCCTTACGGCTAACCCTTCCCCGTAACCTTCCGGCACCGGGCAGGCGTCACAGCGTATACATCGTCTTGCGACTTCGCACGCTGCTGTGTTTTTAGTAAACAGTCGCTTTCCCCTGGTTTGTGTCACCCTTTGAGGCTCGAGGCGCAAGGCCTTTCACCCTAACGGGGTCCTCCTTCTCCCGAAGTTACGGAGGTATTTTGCCGAGTTCCTTAACCACAGTTCTCCCGATCGCCTTGGTATTCTCTACCTGCCCACCTGTGTCGGTTTGGGGTACGGGCAGCGTGTGAACTAGCTAGAGGCTTTTCTCGGCAGCATGGGATCAGTCACTTCGTCTGGATCGACTCGGCATCGCGTCTCAGGCTTTGTGAGGTCCGGATTTGCCTAGACCTCGCCCTACACGCTTACCCCAGGACTACCATCGCCTGGGATGACCTACCCTCCTGCGTCCCCTCATTGCTTGCCTCCTCGTCGTGGGTCGGTTCGTCCGAAGACAGCCCCTTAGCAACAACGAATCAGCATGGGCGCGCACACGCTGGTACCGGAATATCAACCGGTTGTGCATCGACTACGCCTTGCGGCCTCGCCTTAGCTCCCGACTCACCCTGGGCGGATTAGCCTTCCCCAGGAACCCTTGGGCTTTCGGCGGAGGGGTTTCTCACCCCTCTCTCGCTACTCATGCCTGCATTCTCACTCGATCCCGCTCCACGACGGTTCACACCCCCGCTTCGCTGCAAGATCGACGCTCTCCTACCACTCCTGCTTACGCAGAAGTCCGCGGCTTCGGCTCTGGACTTGAGCCCCGTTACATTGTCCGCGCAGGACCACTCGACCAGTGAGCTATTACGCACTCTTTCAAGGGTGGCTGCTTCTGAGCCAACCTCCTGGCTGTCTATGCAGTCCCACATCGTTTTCCACTTAGTCCAGAATTAGGGGCCTTAGCCGGCGATCTGGGCTGTTTCCCTTTCGACCAACGAAGCTCATCCCCCGTGGTCTCACTGCCGCGCTCTGGAGTCATGGCATTCGGAGTTTGGCTGGGGTCGGTAAGCTTGTAGGCCCCCTAGCCCATCCAGTGCTCTACCTCCATGACTGAACATGCAACGCTGCACCTAAATGCATTTCGGAGAGAACCAGCTATCACCGAGTTTGCTTGGCCTTTCACCCCTATCCACAGGTCATCCCCCCAGTTTTCAACCTGAGGTGGGTTCGGCCCTCCACGGGGTCTTACCCCCGCTTCAGCCTGCCCATGGATAGATCACTCGGCTTCGGGTCTACAGCATGCGACTAAACGCCCTATTCAGACTCGCTTTCGCTCCGGCTCCCCCTCGCTGGTTAACCTCGCCACACACCGTAACTCGCAGGCTCATTCTTCAAAAGGCACGCCATTGCGGCCATGGCAAAACCATGACGACGCTTTGACTGTTTGTAAACCAACGGTTTCAGGTACTATTTCACTCCCCTCCCGGGGTGCTTTTCACCTTTCCCTCACGGTACTAGTTCGCTATCGGTCGTCTACGAATACTTAGCCTTACGAGGTGGTCCTCGCGGATTCACGCCAGCTTTCACGGTTCCGGCGCTACTCGGGAACACTGAACAAAGTCTGAGTGCCTTTCGTGTACGGGGCCATTACCCACTACGGCGCGCCGTTCCAGAACGCTTCCACTAGGCATCAGATTTGTAACTCTGTGACAGGTCTGGCGCCCCATCGATCAGGTCCCACGACCCCGAACTGGCAACGCCACCAGGCTTTGACACCAGTTCGGTTTAGGCTGTTCCCGTTTCGCTCGCCGCTACTCAGGGAGTCGCTGTTGCTTTCCTTTCCTCGGGGTACTGAGATGTTTCAATTCCCCCG
>CAWKBM010000009.1:0-342500 GCA_963847855.1 uncultured Acidimicrobiales bacterium | reverse complement strand
CCGACCGCTTGCGACCGTTCACCGACACGCCGCCTCCCGCCAGCAGGCGCCTCGCTTCACCGTTCGAGCTGGCCAGCTCCGTGCGGACGAGCAGGCTGACCAGGTCGATCCCGGCGTCGAGCTCGGATCGCGGCACCTCGCTCGTCGGCACCTCCCGCGCCACGACCTCGAGCGCCTCCAACGGAGCTGACGCCGGGTCACCTCCGAAGAGCACCTCTGCCGCTGCGTCAGCCGCCCGCGCCGCGTCGTCGCCGTGCACCATCGCCGTGACCGATGCGGCCAGCAGCCGCTGGGCGCGCCGCTGCTCGGGTGCCACGCGGTGGCCCACCATGACCTCCTCGATCTCCGACACCGGAAGGAGGGTGAACCAGAGCAGCTGCCGCTCGACGTCGGCGTCGTCGACCTGCACGAAGAACTGGCGGAACTGGAACGGGCTGGTGCGGTTCGGATCCAGCCACACCGCGCCGCCCGCCGACTTGCCGAACTTCGTGCCGTCGGCCTTGAGCAGCAGGGGCCAGGTGAGCCCGAACCCCGCTCCCCCGATGCGCTTCCGGATGAGGTCGATCCCGGTGACGATGTTGCCCCACTGGTCCGAGCCGCCCATCTGCATCTCGCAGTGCTCATGCTCGTACAGCCAGCAGAAGTCGGCGGCCTGCAGCAGCTGGTAGGTGAACTCGGTGTACGAGATGCCGGTGTCGCTCTCCATCCGGGCCTTCACCGACTCACGGGCCACCATCTGGTTCACCGTGACGTGCTTGCCGGTCTCGCGGAGGAAGTCGAGCAGCCCGACCTGCGAGGTCCAGGTGTAGTTGTCGACGAGACGGGCCTGATGGGGACCCGGTGAGAAGTCGAGCAGCTTCTCGAGCTGCACGGTGATCTTCCCGAGGTTCGCTGCGAGCGTCTCGGCATCCAGGAGGTTGCGCTCCTCGGAGACGCCGCTCGGGTCGCCGATCATCCCGGTCGCGCCGCCCGCCAGGACGATCGGCTTGTGGCCCGCGAGCTGGAAGCGGCGCAGCATGACCTGGCCGAGCAGGTTGCCCGCGTGGAGCGAGTCGCCCGAGGGATCGAAGCCCACGTACACCCCGATCGGGCCGTCGGCGAGTCGCTTGGCGAGCGCGTCGCGATCGGTGGAGTCGTGGATGAGGCCGCGTGCGTCGAGGTCGGCGAGCAGGTCCATCGCCGCTAATCGTGACAGACGGTCAGCCGCGTCTCGAAAGATTGGCGTCGCCCCGCACGAACCAGCGCCACTCGCGATCGACCGCGACCGAGATGCCGATGCGCGTCGACTGGCCGGGCGTCGCGGGTGGCGGCGTGCTGTCGTCGCCGATCCACGGCGCTGCCCTGGTCACCTCCGTCAGGTCGACCCCGTCGAAGCGCCGATCGATGCGGAACGCCTGGCAGAGCTTGGCCGGCCCGCTGCAGAGCGCCGACTCCCGGGCGATGCCACCTCGGGCCTTGCGCATCGCACCGACCCCGGCGATCGGGGCGAGCGCTCGCAGCAGCACCGCAGTCCCGTCGCCCTCCTCGCCGCACACGGCGTTCGCGCACCAGTGCATGCCGTAGGTGAAGTACACGTACAGATGGCCGGGCGCACCGAACATCGTGGCATTCCGCGCGGTCGGTCCTCGGTAGGCGTGGCTCGCGGGATCTTGCGAGCCCATGTAGGCCTCGACCTCGACGATGCGCCCCTGGCGCGACCCGCGCACGAGCACCTTGTTCAGCAGATCCGGCGCCACCTCTCTGGCGTCGCGGCGAAAGAAGTCGCGAGCGATCGGCGTCAGCGCGACAGGGCCTCGCGCACCTCGGCCGGCACTGGTGTCGGCGTGTTCTTCTTCGGCACGACGCTGACATACACCACGGTCGCCGTGATGACCGGCTTCCCGCCCGCGGTGCCCACGACCTCGACGTCAAAGCTGGTGTTCCCCCACCGGCACACGGCCAGGTCGAGATCGAGGATGTCGCCGAAGGTCGCCGGGCCCTGCCACTCGAACGTGGCCTTCTTCAGCATGAAGTCGAAGCCGAGCTGCTCGAACGAGCCGACACGATCGCGAACCCACGTGTCGACGGCGTCGTCGACATACGCGAGGTAATTCGCATTGAACACGACGCCTTGCATGTCGCACTCGCCGTAGCGGATGCGCAGCGAGTGCCGGAACCGGTCAGCCATGCGGGCCGGAGGTTAGGCGAGCTGAGGGCAGCCTCGGTCGGAGGGAGCCAGCACGCGCTGGTCGCTCGGACCGATGAGCACGCGGACCGGATCGCGCTCGAGCCCGTCGATCGTGAGGAGGTAGTTGCCTCCGCCGGGATCGGTGTCGGCGAACCGGAACCCCCCGACGCCATCGACGGTCCACGTGCCGATCGTGCTCACGGCACCGGTCGCGCACACCTCCCCTGTGAGCGTCCCCGACTGCTGGGGCAACCAGCCCCTGCCCTCGACGATGAACAACGCAGCGGGATCGCCGTCGGCCGTCGCCGCCGTCAACGTGATCTCGGTGATCCGAAGCCACGAAGATCCAAACCGTTGTCCCACCACGTAAACCTGACCGACGCCCACCCCGTCGGCGCTCCGGAGCCGATCGGGAGGCTGCGTGCGCGACGACGCGATTGCGAAGAGACCGACCAACGCTGACGCCGCTGCGCCGAACGCCGCCCAGCGGTGCCACCGGGGCGCGACGGCGACGGAAGTGCCTCGACGGACTCCGCGTCGGGGGGCTCGACCTCGTCCTCGATGTACGAGATGTCGATCACGGCAGAACGCTACGCCGTCCTCGAGCGAGGAATGCGAGCGACAGGTCGGCGACGCCGGAGGGGTTCTCCCAGTTGACCATGTGCCCACTGTCAGGAAGCTCCATCAACGTGGCGGACGGGAATGCCGCCACGATCTGCGCCGCACCAGCGTCCGTGAGCAGCTCGCTGTGCTGGGCGCGTATGACCAGCACCGGGCAGTCGACCCGCGCGCACATCGCCCACTCGTCCTCCGGTGCCGGCTCCGAGTGTCCGATCACCGCAAGGTCGGGCATGTAGCGGAACCGAAGCTCCCCATCCTCGCCGTCGACGAGCTCGCGGGCGTGGAGCTGCAGGGCGTCATCGCGCGGCGCGGGAAGACCTCCGCGACCTGGTCGATGAAGCCCTGGCGACCGGATGGGTAGGGAGGCCCAATCCTCGCCGTGGCATCCCAGAACGCCGGCTCGTCCGGAGACGGGTCGGCCGCGAGCGGCGAGTCGACCAGCACAAGGCGCCGCACGGCTCCCGGATGCAGTGCGGCAACGCGGCAGGCGTGGTTGCCGCCCATGGAGTGTCCGACAACGTCGACGCCCTCGAGCCCGAGGGCATCCCAGAATGCCGCGAGGTCGTCGACGAACGCCTGCCACGAGTAGTCGTCGCGGTGGGCGCTCTGGCCGTGACCGCGCTGGTCGAGCACGAGCACCCGGTAACCGGCGGCACGGATCCGCTCGACGATGGCCTCGTACGGCTCCGCGTGCAGGAGCACGCCGTGGAGGAACACGACGACGGGTGCCGACGGATTACCCCATTCCTGATACCGGAAGCGCGCGCCGTTCAGGTCGAGGAAGTGTCCGTACCCACCGCGGGATGATCACACGCGCGCTGCGTCGGCGGCGAGACGCTCGCGGAAGCGCACGAGCTGCGTCGCCACCGCATCGGGACCGCCGCCGCCAGCGGTGACACGTCGGCGCACCGCGGCTCCGGGTTCGAGGATCGCCGCACCCTCCGCTCCCAAGCGGTCGTCGGCCCGCACGAGGTCGGCGAGCGGTGTGCCCGACGAGATCGACTCGCGCACGTGGGCGCCGACCACTGCGTGGGCCTCGCGGAACGGCATCCCCCGCACGACCAGGAGCTCGGCCAGATCGGTCGCTCCGAGCATCGGGTCGTCGGCTGCCGCGGCCATGCGAGACAGCGCGAAGGTCGCGCTTTCGATCATCCCGGTGAGCGCGCCGAGCGCGAGCGTGGTCTGGTCGACCGCATCGAAGAGCGGCTCCTTGTCCTCCTGCAGATCGCGGTTGTACGAAAGCGGCAAGCCCTTGAGCGTCGCGAGGAACCCGGCGACGTGACCGATCGAGCGACCGGCCTTGCCGCGCGCGAGCTCGGCGATGTCGGCGTTCTTCTTCTGTGGCATCATCGAGCTGCCGGTCGCGTGCGCGTCGTCGAGCACCGCGAAGCCGAACTCTGACGACGTCCAGAGCACCCACTCTTCTCCGATGCGGGAAAGGTGCACACCGAGCAGGGCGAGATCGAACAGCGCCTCGGCGACGAAGTCACGATCGCTCACTGCGTCGAGCGAGTTCTCGAAGGCAGCGGCGAACCCGAGATCCACGGCGGTGCCATGAGGGTCGAGCGGCAGCGACGAACCGGCGAGCGCACCCGCCCCGAGAGGCGACACATCGAGCCGCTGCACTGTGGCGAGCAGCCGGTCGACGTCGCGGGCCAGCGCCCACCCGTGAGCGAGGAGATGGTGGGCGAGCAAGACCGGCTGGGCGCGCTGCACGTGCGTGTACCCCGGCAGATATGCCTCGCCGGCCTCCGCGGCCCGGGCGAGGAGCACTTCTTGCAGGCCGAGCACCCTCGCTGCGACGTCGCGCGAGCTCCCGCTTGCACCAGAGCCGCAGCGCGGTCGCGACTTGGTCGTTGCGGCTTCGTCCTGTGTGCAGCTTGCCGCCGGCCGGGCCGGCGATCTCGGTCACCCTCCGCTCGATCGCGGTGTGGATGTCCTCATCGGCCGGCGCGAACTCGAACGAGCCCGACGGCGAGCTCGTCAGCGACCGTGTCGAGAGCGGCGAGGACCGCGGCCGATTCCTCAGCGTCGAGCAAGCCCGCGCGCACCAGCCCGCGCACGTGCGCACGAGAGCCGACGATGTCGTCCGCCGCGAGCCGCTGATCGAACCGCAGCGAGGCGGTGAAGGCGAGCAGCTCGTCCGCGGGGCCAGAGCCGAAGCGGCCGTGCCAGAGCGTCACGAGCCCTTTGCACCACCGGTCGGCTCGGCCCCTCCCTGGCGCTGCGCCCACGTCTGCACGCCCAGGCCCCAGATCCGCACGAACCCCTCGGAATCGCTGTGCCGGAAGGTGTCGGCTGCGTCGTAGGTCGCGAGGCCGTAGTCGTAGAGCGAGTGCGGGCTGCGGCGCCCGTTCACGAAGCAGCGCCCGGGCTCGAGGCGCAGGCGCACCTCGCCCGTGACGAAGCGCTGCGTCTCGTCGACGAACGCGTCGAACGCCTGCTTGAGCGGGGAGAACCAGAGCCCGTCGTACACGAGCTCGGCGTAGCGCGACTCGAGGCGCGTCTTCTCGTGGTGGACGTCGCGCTCGAGCGTGATGTCCTCGAGGTCAGCATGCGCGAGCAGCAGCGCGAGCGCAGCAGGGCACTCGTAGGTCTCGCGGCTCTTGATGCCGACGCGCCGGTTTTCGACCATGTCGAGGCGACCCCAGCCGTACGCACCGACGATGCCGTTCATCTGGGCGATGAGCTCGTGGAACGGCAACGCCGCGCCGTCGAGCGAGACCGGCTTGCCTTCCTCGAAGGCAACGACGACCTCGCGCGGCTCGGTGGCGGTGGGAACGGTCATCGCCCACACACCGGGGGGCGGCGCGGCCCAAGGGTCCTCCATCTCGCCGCACTCGATCGCCCGACCCCACAGGTTGTCGTCGATCGAATACAGCTTCTCCTTCGTCGCGGTGATCGGGATGTTGTGTCGGTACGCGTAGAGGATCGAGTCCTCGCGGGTGAACCCCCAGTGCCGCACCGGAGCCAGCACCTCGAGCTCAGGGGCAAGGGCGCGCACGCTCACCTCGAAGCGCACCTGGTCGTTTCCCTTGCCCGTGCAGCCGTGAGCGACCGAGTCGGCGCCCCACTGGCGGGCCGCAAGCACGAGATGCTTCGCGATGATCGGCCTCGACAGCGCGGACACGAGCGGGTACTTCCCCTCGTACTTCGCGTTCGCCTTCAGGGCCGGAGTGAGGATCTCGTCGGCGAACTCCTCACGGAGGTCGCGCACCTCGATGTCCGTCGCTCCCACGGCGAACGCGCGCTCGCGCACAGCGTCCCAATCGCCGGTCGTCGCTTGACCCACATCGGCGCAGAGGCAGAACACCTCCTCGATGCCCATCTCCTCCTGCATCCAACGCACGAGCACCGAGGTGTCGAGCCCCCCGCTGTACGCGAGCACCACACGCTTTGCCACTGCCGCTCCTGGTCTCAGTCGTTGGCGAGGCCTGCGAGGCCTCGCAGGATCTTGGCCATCTTCTCGCCGCCCATGTGCTCGGCCGCGACGCACAGCAGGGTGTCATCGCCGGCGACGGTGCCGAGCAGGCCATCGAGGCCGCTGCGGTCGAGGGCAGACGCCACGACATGCGCGCAGCCCGGGGGCGTGCGCAACACCACGAGGTTCGCAGAGCACCCGGCCTCGACCACCCATTCGGACAGCACCCGACGCAGATGGTCGTGGGGCGCCAGGCGATCAGGTTCGTACTCGGGGATCGCGTAGACGGTCTCGCCGCCCGGCACGCGCACCTTCACCGCCCCCAGGTCTTCGAGGTCGCGTGACACCGTGGTCTGGGTGGCCATGACTCCCTCGTCGGAGAGCAGCTCGACGAGCTGCGGCTGGCTCGTCACGGCGTGCTTTCCCAACAGCAGCGCGATGCGGTGCTGGCGCTGCGCCTTCGTCGGCTTGCCGTTGCTCGTGCTCACGACGATGCGATCGGCTCAGCGAGGACGTCAGTGATGATGCGGACGGCTTCTTCGATCTCCGCGTCGCTCACGTTCAACGGTGGCGCGAGCCGTAGTGCGGTGGCCGTGACGGCATTCACGACGAGGCCCGCGTCGAGGGCGCGGTCAGCCGCGTCTTTCGCATCGATGCCATCGAGCTCGACGGCGATGAGGAGGCCGAGGCCGCGCACCTCTTTCACTCCGCTCACCGCACTGAGCTTCTCGGTGAGCTTCGCTCCCGCCGCGCGCGCCAGAGCGGGTGCGTCAATGCGCTGCATCTCGGTGAGGACGGCGCGAGCCGCTGACGTCGCGAGCGGCGTTCCCCCGAAGGTCGTCGCGTGATCGCCCGGCACGAACGCCGAGGCGACATCGCGGCGGGCCCAGCACGCGCCGATCGGCACGCCGTTGCCCAACGCCTTTGCCATGGTCACGACATCGGGCTGCACGCCGAGGTGCTGGAAGCCGAACCACTCCCCCGTCCGCGCGAAGCCTGTCTGGACCTCATCGACCATGAACAGCAGTCCGCGCTCGTCGCAGATCCGTCGCACGGCGGCGAAGTACTCCGCCGTCGCGGGGTTGACTCCCCCCTCGCCTTGCACGGGCTCGAGCAGCACCGCCGACACCGAAGGATCGATCGCCCCCTCCAGCGCGTCAGGGTCGCACCACGCGACATGGCGGAACCCTTCCGGCAACGGCCAGAAGACCTCGTGCTTCGCGGGCTGGCCCGTCGCGTGCAGTGTCGCCAACGTGCGGCCGTGGAACGACCCGTACGCGCTGACCACCACATGGCGGCCCCGCCCGCCCCACTTCCGGGCGAGCTTGATCGCGCATTCGTTGGCCTCCGCACCCGAGTTGCAGAAGAACACCTGTCCCACGGTCTCCTGACCGCGCTCACCGGTGATCAGCTGGTCGATCGTCACCGCGACCTCCGGCGCGATCGGAGTCGCGAAGAGGTTCGACGTGTGCAGCAAGGTCCGCGCCTGCGATGAGAGCGCTTCGGCCACCGCCGGGTGGCTGTGACCGAGTGAGGTGACTGCGAGCCCCGACAGGAAGTCGAGGTATCGCTTGCCCGAGTCATCCCAGAGCAGCGTGCCCTCACCGCGCACGAACATCACTCGAGCGGGTGCGTAGGTGGACATCAACGGTGAGCTCATGGGCCGTCCTTTGGGAGCACAGCCTCCGGGAGGACCGCTTCTGGAAACACCATCGTGCCGATCCCTTCGTCGGTGAACACTTCGAGGAGCAGGACGTGCGGGATGCGCCCGTCGAGAATGTGGGCGCGACCGACACCGTTGCGCACTGCGTGCACGCACGACGCGACCTTCGGGATCATGCCCCCGCTGAGCGCGCCGTCGGCGATGAGTGCGTCGAGCTCGCTCGCCGTGATCTGTCGGATGAGCGTGCCGGCATCGTTCGCGTCCCGACGGATGCCTTCGATGTCGGTGAGATAGACGAGCTTCTCCGCGCCGAGCGACTCGGCGACCGCGCCGGCCACGACGTCCGCGTTGATGTTGTAGGCCTGTCCGTCCGCTCCCGACCCGATCGTCGCGACGACGGGAATGAGGTCTTGCGCGAGCAACCGCTCGAGGATCGCGGGGTTGACCCGCGCCACTCCGCCGACGAAGCCGAGGGCAGGGTCTTGGGGGCTCGCCTCGATCAGCCCGGCCGACTCGCCGCTGACGCCGACGGCGAGCGCGCCATGCACGTTGATCGCCGAGACGATGCCCGGGTTGACCTTTCCCACGAGGACCATGCGGGCGATGTCGACGGTCTCGGCGTCGGTGACCCGTAGCCCGTCGCGAAACTCGGGGACCTTGCCGAGGCGCTCCATCAAGTCGCTGATCTGGGGCCCGCCGCCGTGCACCACGACGGGGCGCATGCCGACCGCGCGCATGAGGACGATGTCCTCGGCGAACAGGCTCAGCGCCGCTACCTCACTGCTCTCGCCGTTCGTCGCGCCGGCGAGGGCGTTGCCGCCGTACTTCACGACGACCGTCTTGCCCCAGAACCGCCGGATGTAGGGAAGCGCCTCGACGAGCGTCGACGCCTTCACCCCCGCGGTCGTCGTCACGGATGCAGCCCGACGGTCGGCAAGCCGGTCGTCTCGGGGAGGCCGAGCACGAGGTTCGCGCACTGCACCGCACCGCCCGATGCTCCCTTCACCAGGTTGTCGATCGCCGCGATGACGACGACCCAACCCGTCCGTTCGTCGAACCGGGCCGTGAGATGGGCGCAGTTGCTGCCGAGCGTCGCCTTCGTCGACGGCGACTCGGGCCGGACGACGACGAACGGCTCGTCCGCGTACGCCCGCCCGAGGACGGCGAGCAGTGACTGGGTCGTCGGCGCGGTGCCCGACGCGGGACGCGCGTAGCACGTGGCCAAGATGCCGCGGTTCATCGGAGCGAGATGAGGGGTGAACAGCACGCTCGCCCCGATCACCTGCTCCATCTCCGGCGTGTGCCGATGGTCGAGCAACCCGTAGGCGACGAAGTCCTCGTCGACCGTGCAGAACGCCGTGTTCTCCTTCAGCCCGACGCCCGCTCCCGACACGCCGCTCGCGGCATCGACGATGATGCCCGAGGGCTCGACGATGCCCTCATGCACCAACGGCGCGAGCGCGAGCGAGGCCGCCGTGGGATAGCACCCGGGCACCGCGACAGCAGTCGAGCCGACGATGGCGTCGCGGTACAGCTCGGGCAAGCCGTACGCGAACTCGCTCAGCAGGTCTGGGCACTGGTGGGGTTGGTGGTACCAGGTCGGGTAAAGACCCGGGTCGCTGAGCCGGAAGTCAGCGGAGAGATCGACGATCGCGCCGACCTTCTTGCGCAGCTCGGGCACGATCCCCTGTGCGGCCCCGTGAGGGAGCGCGAGGAACACGAGGTCGAGCCCATCGCAGGCCTCGGGGTCGTACGAGGAGAAGACCAGTTTCGGATACGCCGCGGCCAGGCTCGGGTAGCGAGACGCCGCGTGATTGCCGGCCTGCGTCTCCCCCGTTGCCAGCGCGACCTCGAGCCCGCCGTGCAGCGCGCTCAGCCGCAGCAGCTCGGCGCCGGTGTAGCCCGACGCCCCGACGATCCCGATCCGATTGGTGGCCATGACCGCATGATCATACGGAGTGCCGCATGATCATGCAACTGCGGCATGCGCAATCGCGCAAGGCCCGATCAGGCGCGGAGCCGCGCGCCGTGCGCTGCTTCCACCGCTGCGATGCACCGCGAGCGCACCTCTCCCACCTCGCGGTCCGTGAGGGTGTGGTCCATCGCTTGGAGCCGCAGCGCATACGCCAGGCTGCGGGCACCGTCGCCGACGGACGGCCCTCGGTACACGTCGAACAACCGCAGATCGGCGAGCAGAGGACCCGTCGCTTCGCGCAGCGTGCGCTCGACGTCACCTGCGGGGATCGGGTCGGGCACGATGAACGCAAGGTCGATGTCGGATGAAGGGAATCTGCTGACCGGCCGGTAGCGCCGCTCGGTGCGCGGCGTCGCAAACAACCGATCGAGCTCGATCTCCAGCCAACCCACCCGCCCGGAGATGCCATAGGCCTCGAGCGCTGCAGGGTCGACTTCGCCGACCGCGCCGAGGTCTCCGTCACTGCCGAGCAGGAGCGTGCGGGTCGGGTGCATGCCCCTCCGCACTCCGGCACCGACCGCGATCTCCTCCCAGCCGAGGGCGCGCGCGATCTCGTCCCAGATCGCGCGCGCCGTGGTGGCATCGCGATCAGCGAGCGCGACGCCGAGGATCTCGCGCTCGTCGGGAAGCTGGTCGCCTGGTTTCGGGAGCCCGTAGACGTGTCCGATCTCGAACAGGGTCACTCCGTCGTTGCGATGGGAGGCGTTGTAGGCGACCGCCTTCAGCAAGCCCGGCAGCAACGAGGTGCGCAGCACGGACTCTTCGGTGGCGAGCGGGTTGGTGAGCGAGATGCCCGCCGGATCGAGCCCGGCGCGGCCCAGATCGCCCGGTGCGAGGAACGGGTTCGGCATCGCCTCGGAGGCGCCGAGGCCCACCATCACCTGGCGCAGCAGCCGTCGGTCCTGCTGGATCGTGCTCAGGCCGCCGGGATGGGGTGACTTGGGCACCGTCTGGGCGATCCGGGAGTATCCGTACATGCGGGCGACCTCTTCGATCAGGTCGACCTCGACTGCGCAGTCGTAGCGCCAGGTGGGGATGGTGACGTGGGGCATGTCCGGCTCGCCACGGCTGTCGACGCGAAAACCGATCGACTCGAGGAGGCTCCTGATGTCCTCGGAGGTCAGCTCAGTGCCGAGCAGCGCGTTCACCCGGGCTCGACGCAGCATGAGGGGCTCACGAGACGGCAGCTCGCCGCGCGCGATCGATCTCGCTGTGCAGCTGCGCGTCAGGACAGGTGAGCCGCAGCAGCTCGACGAACCGACGGGCGGCTCGATCCGCGATCTCCGGGTCGGCACCTCGCTCGAACCGTCCCGACGCTTCGGAGCGCAACGCGAGCCGTCCGGCGGTCGCCGCGATCGTCGGCGGGTCGAACCAGGCCATCTCGAGCGCGACCGCGGTGGTGTGCTCGTCGATTTCGGTGGATGCGCCGCCCATCACCCCGCCGATGCCGATCGCCACGTCGTTGCCGTCGCAGATCAGGACGTCGGCCGACGTGAGCTCGCGCTCGATGCCGTCGAGCGTCACGAGCTGTTCCCCGTCACGCGCCTTGCGGATGCGAAAGCCCCCACCCTCGAGCTTCGCGAGGTCGTAGGTGTGGTTCGGCTGTCCGAGCTCGAGCATGACGTAGTTCGACACGTCGACCACGTTGCTGATCGGACGCATGCCGGCTCGGGTCAGCCGCTCCGCCATCCACGCCGGCGAGTCGGTGACGCGCACACCGGTGATGACCCGCGCGGTGAAACGGCCACACCCCTTCTCGTCGACGATCGTGACGTCGACGCCCTCGGACGGCCCGGCGACCGTCACCGCAGCGTCGGGCAATGCGAGCGGCACCCCGAGGCGCGCCGAGAGATCTCGCGCGACCCCCGCGTGCGAGTACGCGTCGGGACGGTTCCGCGTGAGGTCGAGGTCGAACACCACGTCGGATCCCACCGCGAGCGCATCCCAGAGAGGCGAGCCGAGCGGCAGGTCCGGAGGCAGCACGAAGATGCCACCCGCCTCGGCACCGAAACCGATCTCGACCGGCGAGCAGAGCATGCCGTTCGACGGCTCGCCGAGGATCTTGCGCCGACCGATCGTCATGCCGTTCGGCATCGTCGTGCCGACAGTCGCGAGCGGCACGAGGTCGCCGACCTGCATGTTGAAGGCGCCACACCACACCTGCAACGGCTCGCCGTCGCCGGTGTCGACGTCGACGCGCTGCACGTGGTTCGCGTCGGGATGGGGGCGCAAAGCCAACACCTTCGCGACGATCACGCCTTCCACCGGTTGCCCGACGAGCGAGACGTCGTCGACCGCGAGGCCAAGGTCATTCATGAGCTCCGCGAGCGCATCGGCGTCGTCACCGACGGGAGCGAGCTCGTTCAGCCAGGAGAGCAGGACCTTCACGAGAACTGTTCCAGGAAGCGAATGTCGTTCGTGAACATCTCTCGGAGGTCGTCGATGCCATGACGCGCGAGAGGAAGGCGGTCGGTGCCGAAGCCGAACGCGAAGCCGCTCCACTCCTCGGGGTCGAGACCGCAGTTGCGCAGCACGTTGGGATGAACCATCCCGCAACCGCCCAGCTCGAGCCACGACCCGTCCGGGCGCTGGATGTCGTACTCCGCCGACGGCTCGGTGAAGGGGAAGTAGGACGGCCGGAGCCGCGACCGGAACTCACGCCCGAAGTAGGCCTTCGTGAACTCGTCGATCGTGCCCGCGAGGTCGCCGAAGGTGATACCTCGATCGATCACGAGGCCCTCGATCTGGTGGAAGACGGGCATGTGCGTCGAGTCGGCGGTGTCGCGCCGGAACACGCGCCCCGGCATGATCGTGTAGATCGGCGGTGGCTGCGACTGCATCACCCGGATCTGCACCGGCGAGGTGTGGGTGCGCAGCACGACGCTGCCGGGCGGGTCGAGGTCGACGAACAGCGTGTCCCACATGCTGCGCGGCAGGGTGCTCAGGCGGCATGTTGAGCGCGGTGAAGTTGTTCCAGTCGCTCTCGACCTCGGGACCCTCGCTCACGGTGAAGCCGAGGCCGACGAACACGTCCTCGAGGTGCGCGTGCGTCTGGGTGACGAGGTGCAGGTGACCGCGCTGCGGCCGGGTCAGCACCTCCGTCAGATCGAGTCGCTCGTTGGCGATCCGCTCGTTGCGGGCGAGCGTCTCGATCGCCGCACGACGCTGCGCGAGGGCGTCAGACACCCGCGCGGTCGCCTCGTTCAGAGCCTGCCCGGCGACCTTGCGGTCTTCGGCGTCGAGGGCGCCGAGGCGGCTCTTGAGCGTGCCGAGAGCCGACCGCTTGCCGACGACGTCGTGCTCGATGCCCGCGAGGCCGTCGACGGTCGTGATCGCGCCGATGCGCTCGAGCGCGCCTGCAGCAGCCTCGCGGATCTCGTCGATCATCGGGGGCAAGTAAAGCAAAGGGCTGCCCGCACACGAGACCGATTCACGGGGACCTCCGCTGGCGGGCGACCTCGAAGCACAGCACCGCGGCGGCAGCCGCCACATTGAGCGACTCGCCTCGGCCCACGATCGGGATCGACACCATGTGATCCACGGACTGCACGACCTCGGTGGGGAGCCCGTGAGCCTCACTGCCGAGCACGATTGCCACGCGCGCCCGGAGGTCGACGTCGTCGTACGCCGCGGCTGCGTTCGCGCTGGTGCCGAGCCGCCGCAGGCCCCATTGCCCCAGCTCCTCGAGCACCGAAGGGGCCCGCTCGGCCCGGATGACCGGCACGAAGAACACTGAGCCGGCCGACGCGCGCACGCACTTCGGGTTGAACACGTCGACGCCGCCACACACGACGACGCCATCCGCGCCCGCAGCCTCCGCGGTGCGGAGCATCGTGCCGAGGTTTCCGGGGTCGGAGATGTCGGCAAGCACCACCACGAACGACGCCCCGCGCAGCTCATCCAGAGCAGCGACCCTCTGGTGCCCGATCGCCACGACGGGCCGAGCGGTCACGGTGGTGGCGACTCGTTCGAGCACTCCCGCGCTGACGGTGGTGGTGCGCACTCCGTCGAGGTCGAGCTCGACGCCCTCCCCGACGAAGACGTCGTCGAGGGGCCAGCCGGCCCGCACGGCCTCTCCGACCAGCACCGGGCCTTCGATCAGGAAGGCCCGCTCCTCTTCACGCGCGCCACGATCCCGGGCGAGCCGCCGCAGACGTTGAATCCGCGGGTGGTGCGCGCCGAGTGCGGTCAGGAGGCCTGCTGTGCGTTCGCTGCTTTCTCGTCGACCGCCGCCTTGGCCCGCTCGACGAGCGCACCGAACGCGGCCGGCTCGCTCACGGCGAGGTCCGCGAGCACCTTGCGATCGACCTCGATGCCGGCGGTGTGCAAGCCATCGATGAACTTGTTGTAGCTCATGCCGTGCAGGCGGCAGCCGGCGTTGATCCGCTGGATCCACAGCCGCCGGAAGTCACCCTTGCGCGCACGACGGTCGCGGTAGGCGTACTGCAGGCTGTGCATGACCTGCTCGTTGGCGGCGCGATACGAACGGCTCTTGTTGCCGTAGTACCCCTTCGCGCGCTCGAGCGTGGTGCGACGGTGCTTCTTGCTGGCGACCGCCCGCTTGACCCTGGCCATTGCGAGACTCCTTTGCTGAAAACGGTGACGAGGACGAGGCGGGCTAGCGGTCGCCGAGCAGGCGCTTGATGCGGGGGGCGTCGCTCGAGTCGACCTCGACCTCGCCCTTCAACCGACGGGTGCGCGTCGAGGGCTTGGCCTCGAACAGGTGCTGTCGGTTCGCGCGCTGACGCAGCAGCTTGCCGCTGCCCGTCTTCTTGAAGCGCTTGGCCGCGCCTCTGTGCGTCTTCATCTTCGGCATCGTGTTCTCTCCTCGTTGGCGGCTACGCCGGTGTGTCCTGCGCAGCCGTCTCGTCGGCCGGTGGAGCCGGCGGCTCTTCTGTGACCCTCGGGGCATCGGTGTCCGTCGGGGTGTCTTTCGGGTCCTTCTTCGCGGCCTGCGCCTTGCGATCTGGCGCGAGCACCATCGTCATGTTCCGCCCATCGAGCTTCGGTGACGCCTCGATCTTGGCGAGCGGCGCCACCTCTTCAGCGACGTGCTCGAGGATCCGCATGCCGAGCTCGGGGTGGTACACCTCCCGCCCTCGGAACATGATCGTCACCTTGACCTTGTGCCCTTCGCCGAGGAACTCAGCGATCTTGCGGGTCTTGGTGTCGAAGTCGCCCTGGCCGATCTTGGGTCGGTACTTCATCTCCTTGATCGAGATGCTGCTGCTCTTGCGCCTTGACTCCTTGGCCCGCTGCGCTTCCTCGTACTTGAACTTGCCGTAGTCGAGGACCTTGCAGACCGGGGGGTTGGCGTCAGGCGCGACCTCGACCAAGTCGAGATCGAGCTCGCGGGCGATGTGGAGTGCCTCGGGCAGCGGCTTGATGCCGAGCTGCGCGCCCTCTGGTCCGATCAATCGGACTTCGCGGGCTCGGATGCGGTCATTGATCCGAGGCTCGTTGGTCGCGGGCGTGACTATTGGTGCTCACTCCGTGGCAAGGGATGTCCTCCCGGTCGCGAATAAGGCGTCGGGAAGCCCGACGTCTACGCACCAGGAGCCCCCATGCCGGTGAGGCAGGGGCCCGGGAGCACTTCGGTCGACCTCGGCGCGCCGGTGATCCCGAAGGGTCTGGCGGCCGGGTGGAGCGCCGCAACACGCGCGACGGCCCGCTTTCCGAGTTCAGTTGTCCCGTTAGGGTAACGCACGTGAGCAGCCTTTGGACACCCGGGGGCGAACACCCGGTCGATCGCGATGCTGACGGCCCCACGATCGACGCCGACGAGCCCGACCATGAGCCTGAAGCGGTCTCCGCTGAGATGCAGGACGAGATCGACGAAGTGCGTCGTCAGCTCGCCCAGGTCCCGCCCGAGATCGTCGTCGCGAACCACGCGATGGGCCTCTACGAGCTGGCCGCGATCCACCTGAGCCAGGATCCTCCGAACGCCCCTGCCGCCGCCCTCGCGATCGACGCACTCGGAGCGCTCGTCGAGGGCCTGGCGGGACGCCTCGGTGAGGCCGAGCCCACGTTGCGGGACGCGCTGTCGCAGATGCGCCTTGTGTTCGTGCAGGTCACCGGCTCACGCGGCTGAGCACGACCTTTCCGTTCCGCAGCGGGACACCCTCGGCACGCAACCGCTTCGCGTGCTCCGCCTCGTATCCGGGCACCAGGCGGCCCTGGGCGGTCACGACCCGCCACCAAGGCCAATCGGCGTCGACCGTAGCGAGGAGCCGGCCAACGGCTCGAGCGGCACCCGGATTTCCGGCCTCCTCCGCGACCTCGCCGTAGGTCACGACCTCGCCGGGCCGGAGTCGCCGCAGCACGGCATCGACGCGCTCTTCGAACGAGGCGCTCACTCTGCGGCACTCTCAGTCTGAGGCGGAATCTCGCAACGCCAGGATCTGCTGGAGATGGGCCGTGTCGTGGTTCGCGAACCAGGTGCCGAGCTCGATGATCGTGGCTCGCCCGTTGAGCACCTTCACGCGCTCGCCCCACGCGCCTTCGGTGTCGAGGTTGTCGAGCAAGTCGAGCGCTCGACCGAGCTCGTGTCGGAACGTCGAGACGATCTCGTCGATCGAGTGGTCACGCCACCCGCGCTCGCGAGTGAGGAGCCACGGGACCTTGTCCGCGACGGCAGGGTCTGCCGGGCCGAGGCTCAGATGTACGCGCAACCGGTCGTTGAAGATCGTCGCGACGTCGACCATATGGCCCGCGATCTCGGTGATGCACCACTCTCCCGCCCCCGGCTCGCGAAGCAGGGCATCCGTCTCGAGACCCGCGACCGCCTCCGCGAGCCGATCGCCATCCCCCCGCAGCATCCCGACGATCTCGGCCGGACGCCGTCGCCCGAGGTTGTCCTCGGACTTCATGAAGAAGGGGAAGTAGCCCGCGAACTCGGGGGAAGCGCGCCGCAGACCGAACATGACTCGCCCGTCGCCGCCTCCGTGATCCGCCCGCACCCGGTGCAGACGAACAGGAACTGCGCGACGTCTGACTCGAGCACGTCGCGGTTGCGCATCAGGCTCGTCGCGCCCGCGTCGAGCACCCGCGCGGTCTCATGGGTCGCGTGCAGCAGACGCGTGAGGCGCTCCGCGAGGGGGCGGTCGCCCAGCCGTTCCGCCTCGTGCACCAGCTCGCCGAGCACCGATGCCGCCTGGTGCTGATGCTCTCGCTCGGCCCGAAGTCGGTCGGTCGAGGGCTTTCCCGCCGCGGCGAGCCGCTCGAGCTCGAGTGCGCGCACCCGGCTCGCGTGCGCGGCCGCCCGCAGCACCTTCGCGACGTTGAACCGACCCTCGTCGATCGCTCGCTCGGCCGCAGCAAGGCTCGCGACGACGGCGCGCTGATCGATCGCGGCTTGGTCGCCGAGCGCGGCGGACAGGTGGGCGTCGAGGTCGCCGAGCGAGTCGTCGCTCATGGCCGGAGCGCGCGGGCTTCCCAGCGGCCCATGCCGCCAGGGGCGACGTCGAAGTCGACCTCCGCGCCGACCGCGATCGATCGAGTGCCGTCCGCGATCTGGGTGCAGTGGAAGAAGTACCGCGCGCCGCTGGACGTATCCTCGACGGAGCCGTATCCCTTGGCCTCGTCGAAGTCCACGACCGGTCCTGTCGGCATCGGCGGCTGGCTCAGTGGACGATCTTGGAGATCGGCAGCTCGATGAGGTCGGTCGCGCCTGCGTCCTTGAGCATCGGGATGAGCACGTTGATCGTCGCCTTGGGCACGACGGTCTCGACGGCGTAGCCGCCTTCGTTCCCGAACAGGCGTGAGATCGTCGGCGACTTCATCGAAGGCACGAGCGCGATGACCTGCTCGAAGGCCTCGTCGCTCACGTTGAGCTTGAGCAGCACGCGACCGCGGGCCTCGAGCGCGCCGGCCAGCAGCGTGTGGAGCTGCCCCATCGCATGGCGCTTTACGGGATCGTCATATGCGACCGGGTTCGCGATGAGCTCGGTGTGCGACGTCAGGATCGAATCGATGATCTTCAGGCCCGCGGCCTTGAGCGCTCGGCCCGTCTCGGTCAGATCGACGATGCAGTCGGCGATCTCGGGCACCTTTGCCTCGGTCGCCCCGTAGGACAGGCGGATGTCCGCGTCGATGCCCTTCTTCTCGAAGAACCGGCGCGTGAGACCTGGGTACTCGGTCGCGACCCGCACGCCCTGGGGCAGGTCCTCGACTCGGTCGATCGGAGAGTCCGCTCCGATCGCGACGACGATGCGCACGGGACGCGCACTGGACTTGGAGTACTCGAGCTCCCCGAGCGACACCACCTCGGCGGCGGTCTCCTCGATCCAGTCGCGCCCGGTGACCCCGATGTCGAACATCCCCTCGGCGACGTAGAGCGGGATCTCCTGCGGGCGCAGGATGCGGACCTCGTCGACGCGGGGATCGTCGATCGACCCGCGGTAGTCGACATCGGATGCACGCGTCACTGCGAGGTCGGCCGCTTCGAACAAGTCGAGCGTGGCGCGCTCGAGTGAGCCTTTGGGAAGGACGATCCGCAGCATCGCGACCGGGCTACTCGGCCTTCGGCAGCTGACGGAGAAGGTCGGCGAGCTCGATCGCGGTGGACGCCGCTTCGAAGCCCTTGTTTCCCGCCTTCGTGCCGGCGCGTTCGATCGCCTGCTCGATCGTGTCCGTGGTGAGGACGCCGAAGACCACCGGGATGCCCGTGTCGAGAGCCACCGCCGCGATGCCTGCCGCAGCCTGGCCGGCGACGTGCTCGTAATGGCCTGTCGCGCCTCGGATCACTGCGCCCAGCGTGATGATGGCGTCGTGCTCGCCTGACCCGGCGAGGCGCTTGGCCACAAGGGGCAGCTCGAACGCGCCGGGAACCCACACGACGGTGATCGAGCTCTCGTCGACCCCGTGCCGGACGAGCCCATCGCGCGCGCCGGCGAGGAGGCGATCGGTGATGAAGTCGTTGAAGCGCGCGCACACGACCGCGACTCGCAGGCCGTCGCCTCGCAAGTTGCCCTGGTAGGTGGTCATCGGTTCCCTTCCGATCCGAGGGCGCCGTCGCCCAAGTCGTCCAAGAGATGGCCCATCCGCTCCCGCTTGGTGCGCAGGTAATGGATGTTCTCGGGATTCGGGCGCACCGAGAGCGGCACCCGGTCGACGATCTCGAGGCCGAAGCCTTCGAGACCACCGTACTTGGCGGGGTTGTTCGTCATCAGCCTCATTGCGCTCACGCCGAGGTCGACGAGAATGTGCGCGCCGATGCCGTACTCACGGCTGTCGACGGGCAGGCCGAGCTCGGTGTTCGCATCGACGGTGTCACGCCCGCGATCTTGCAGGCTGTAGGCGCGCAGCTTGTGCCCGAGCCCGATGCCGCGCCCCTCGTGCCCACGCAGGTACACGACGACGCCCTTCTCCTCGGCGGCGATCATCGCCATCGCCGCCTCCAGCTGGGGGCCACAGTCGCACTTGAGCGAGCCGAACACATCGCCGGTGAGACATTCGCTGTGCACGCGGACGAGCACGTCGTCTGTTCCCTGCACGTTGCCGCGGACGAACGCGAGGTGCGTCTCGCCGTCGAGGATCGACTCGAACGCGACGCAGGTGAAGTCGCCCCACTGCGTCGGGATGCGGGCCTCCGCGACCCTGCGCACGAGCTTCTCGGTGCGACGCCGGTAGCGGATGAGATCGGCGATGGAGATCATGAGCAGGTTGTGCTCGGAGCAGAAGCGCTCGAGGTCGGGCACGCGCGCCATCGACCCGTCGTCGTTGACGATCTCGCAGAGCACGCCGGCGGGGTACAGGCCCGCGAGACGGGCCAGGTCGACCGATGCCTCGGTGTGGCCCGCACGCTTGAGCACCCCACCCGGTCGGTAGCGCAACGGGAAGATGTGACCGGGGCGAGCGAGGTCTCCTGGCCGAGTGGCCGGGTCGATCAGTGCGCGGATGGTGACCGCACGATCTGTGGCCGAGATCCCCGTCGTGGTGCCGTGGCGGAAGTCGACCGTGTCGGTGAACGCGGTGCGGTGCGACTCCGTGTTGTGCTCGACCATCAGGGGCAAGCCGAGCTCGTCGCAGCGTTCGCCAGTGAGCGGCACGCAGATGACTCCCGAGGTGTGGCGCACGAAGAAGGCGATGCGCTCAGGGGTCGCGTACTCGGCGGCCATGATGAGGTCGCCCTCGTTCTCCCTGTCCTCGTCGTCGACCACCACGACGACCTCGCCACGGCCGATGGCCGCAACGGCGTCCTCGATGGGCGCGAACTGTGCGCTTCGTTGTGTCATGGCTCCGTCCTGGTGACTTGGGCGTCGAGCAACCGCTCGACGTACTTCGCGATCACGTCCACCTCGAGGTTCACCCGCGCGCCGACTCCCTTGTGTCCGAGCGTCGTGACCGCCGCGGTGTGGGGGATGACCGCCACGGTGAAGCCGTCGGCGGTCGGCTCGACGACCGTGAGGCTGATGCCGTCGACGGTGATCGAGCCCTTCTCGACGATGTAGCGCAGCATCGACGCGGGCGCGGTGACGCGCAGATCGGGTGCTGCCTCGACGATCGCCCCGACCCCGTCGACGTGGCCCTGCACGAGATGGCCGCCGAGCCGATCCTCGAGGCGCACGGGCCGTTCAAGGTTCACGGGGTCGCCGGGCACGAGGTCGCCGAGGTTCGTGCGGTCCCAGGTCTCGTCCGTGACGTCGGCATCGAACCACCCGTCGCCGAGGGTCACGACCGTGAGGCAGCAGCCGTTCACGGACGTGGAGTCCCCGATCTGCGCACCGTCCACCACGGTCTGCGCCCCGATGCGGAGCCGGTCGGGTGTCCGTTGGATGACGTGGCCCAGCTCTTCGACGATCCCGGTGAACATCAGGCGGGCTCCAGTTCGAGGCGGATGTCGTCACCGAGCCGATCGACCGAGATCAGCCGCCCTCGCCACAGGTCGTCAATCGTCGGCGCTCCAGGCCCGCTGAACAGGGGGCGTCCGTCGTCGCCCCCGAACAAGGCCGGTGCGAGGTACAGGACGTAGCGATCGACGAGCCCCGCACGGTGAAACGCCGCCGCGACCGTGGCGCCGCCCTCGACCATCGCTTGCATGATCCCCTGGCGGCCGAGCTCGTCGAGCACGCCGTCGAGGTCGCCCTGCAGCTCGAGCGCGGGGTGGACCTTCGCGTGTTCGGGAGCGCGGCCGAGCACGACCCGCACCGGATCACGCCCAACGACGTGGCGCACGGTGAGCGAAGGGTCGTCGGCCCGCACCGTGCCCGCGCCGACGATCACCGCGTCACTCTCGGCCCGCAGCCGGTGAGCGTCGCGGCGTGCCGGCTCGCCGGTGATCCACTGGCTCGAGCCATCAGGGGCCGCACTGCGACCGTCCACAGTGCCGGCGAGCTTGAGCACGACGAACGGGCGGCCCGTGCGGCGGTGCTTGAGATAGGGCGCCAGCTGCGCATGCACGGCGTCCGCACCGACATCGGTGCGGACCTCGATGCCTGCGGCCCGCAGCTGATCGACGCCCACACCGTCCACGTGGGGGTCGGGGTCCTGGATGCCGACCACGACCCGCGCGATGCCCGCAGCCACGATCGCGTCGACACAGGGCGGCGTACGGCCGTGATGCGAGCACGGTTCGAGCGTGGTGACGAGCGTCGCGCCGCGGGCCTTGGCGCCGGCGGCGCGGAGGGCAACGACTTCGGCATGGGGCCCGCCCGGTGGCTCGGTCGCGCCCTCGAAGGATGCGCCGTCGGTGGCGACGATCACGCAACCGACCCACGGGTTCGGCGAGGTGCGGGTGCGAGCGGTCGCGGCGAGCTCGATGGCTCGCTGCATCATCTGCTCGTCGCTCGCATCCGTGCCCACGGCGTCCCGCTTCGCTCACACCGGTTCGGTCGAACCGGTTTCGGTCGTGCACGAGGACGCGGGCACGACGGCCGGCGCGCGCCGGTCGGCGGTCCGCTCCCTCGCTCCCATCCGGACTCACCGCCCTGCCGTGCACGCACGACGGAGCGGAACACCGTCGGCCCTGGGATTCCACCAGGTCGGCCTGAAGGCCCGAAGGCCTCGAGGTTCGCGGACTCTCACCGCCGGTCAGGACTCTCACCCATACCCCGCGAGGGGTGGCATTCGTTCGGTTGTGATCGCGAGTGTACGCACCGCCTGGTCGCGCTGGCAACGCCCGGACCGAAAACGACCAGTCGGGTGTGTCTCTTGGGCGGCGCAGTGCGCTGCCCGGGTGCGCGAAGCACCGATTGTCGAGCGACAGCGAGCAGGAGCCGGCGGACGCGCAGCGGACGGCGGCGACGAGGAATGCTCAGTGGGTCGTGGGCTCGCCGATCAGCAGCCTCAACGCATGGGGCAGCACGTCGATCACGGCTTCGAGGCACTCGACGGCACCCGCGGGTGAGCCTGGGGTGTTCAGCACGAGCGCCTTCCCCCGAGTGCCGGCAACAGCGCGAGAGAGCCGGCCGAGCGGGCTGACGAGGCGCATGGCCTCAGCGAGACCGGGTGCCTCCCGCTCGAGGACCGCCTTCGTGCCCTCAGGTGTCTCGTCCCGTGGCGTGAAGCCGGTTCCGCCCGTCGTCACCACCAGACCGGCGAACCCGTGCGTCAGCACGCGCAGTGTCGCCGCGACCGACTCCCGCCCGTCCTCACAGACCCGCTGCTCGAGCACCTCATAGCCCTCGGCAGTCAGGCGCTCGACGAGCGCGACACCCGAGCGATCCTCCCTCGTTCCGGCGATCACGCCGTCCGAGATGGTGAGCACCTTGGCGCAGAGGCCGTCAGCTGATCCGGTCACGGTGCGAGTGTGTCAGGGACGGCGGAGGCGCAGCACGAACATCCCGTCGGTGTCCGCGTCCTGGGGCAGCAACAGGGCTCCGCGACCGTGCCCGCGCCACGGCGTGCCTGGCGCGTCGAGAGGCTCGAGATCGGGCTGGGTCGCCGCGAGGTGCTCATCGATGCCGAGGGTCTCGGCCCCGGTGAGCGTGCACACCCCGTAGACGAGGACTCCCCCGGGGGCGACGAGCCGGACGGCGGCATCGACGAGCTCGCGCTGCAGCACCGCGAGGCGAGCGACGTCAGGTGGTTGCGCCCGCCACCGCGCGTCCGGCCGACGCCTCATCACGCCAAGGCCGGTGCAGGGCGCATCCACGAGCACACGGTCGAACGCTGCGTCTCGATACGGCGGTCGTCGCGCGTCAGCGGCGACAACGGTGACGGTGGCCTCGAGCGCGGAGACGTTGTCTGCCATGGTGCGCACCCGAGTCTGGCGGACGTCTGACGCGACCACGAACGCGCCGCGCGCAGGCCATCTGCGTCGCCTTGCCACCAGGCGCCGCACACACGTCGGCGACTCGCATCGCCTTCTCCGCACCGACGAGGTCGGCGAGCCACTCGGACGCTTCGTCCTGGATGTAGCCGTCGGCGCGCATGCGCACGCGGGGAGCGCGGTTCATCCGCTCGAGCGCTGCGGTCGCGTCGGCCGCACCCAGGTCGTTGATGAGGCGATCGACGATCCAGTCCGGGTAGCTCAAGCGAGTCGCGGCGTCGGGGAACTCCACCGGCGCCTCCGCGACCTTGCGGAGGATGGCGTTGACGAAACCGCGCGCGTGACTCGGTGCGATCGCAACGGTCGCGTTCACTGCAGCATGCGGCGGCGTGCCCATGAAGGCGAGCTGATAGGCACCGAGGCGAAGGGTCATCCGCACGGGTAGCTCGGGGGGGCGGGTGATGAATCGGTCGATCAGCCAGTCGCACGCTCTGCGCATCCGCAAGGTGCCGTAGACGAGCTCGGTGACGAACGCTCGATCTCGATCGGAGAGGTCGCCACGAGAGAGCACCGCGGGCAACGCGAGGTTCGCGTAGGCGCCGTCGCTCTCGATGTGGACCAGCGCGTCCAGCGCGACGGAGCGCGCGTCAGTGAGGTCGTCGGTCATGAGCCCAGGCGCTCCCCGGCCGCGATCCGCGCGCCGTTGCGCCACGCCGCGGCGCTGATCGGCTTGCGGCCCTCAGGCTGCACGGCATCCAGCGCGAATTGCCCCGCCCCCGTGCCGACCTCGTCGCCGGCGAGCACGCCGGGCTCGCCCGTCGCGCCTGGGACGGGACGGCCGTCGAGCACCCTGAGCCGTTGTCCGCGAAAGGTCGTCCACGCGCGCCCGACACGCACGAGGCGGTCGATCTCGACCGTGGGCCGGGACCAGTCGATCTCGAACTCTGCGCCCGCGAGCTTCGCTGCGTAGGTGACCTCTCCCTGCTGCGGTGCCGGCGCGCCGAACCCGTCGCGCAGCTGCTCGATGAGGAGCCGAGTGCCGACCCCGGCTAGCTCGGCGTGCAGCTCATCGGCGGTCGCGCGATCGCCGATCGCCACCCGCTCAGACGCGAACACCGGGCCCGTGTCGAGCCCCTCCTCGAGCCGCATGATGCAGACACCGGTCTCCGCGTCGCCAGCCAGCAGTGCTCGTTCCACAGGTGCAGCGCCACGCCATCGCGGCAGGAGCGAGAAGTGGACGTTGACCATCGCCACGCGCTCGAGGACGTGCGCCTTGATCAGCTGACCGAACGCGACGACCACGCCGAGGTCGACGGCAGTGTCGAGCAGATCGTCGACCCTGCTGCTGACAGGGAGCCCGAGCTCGCGCGCCGCGACCTTCACCGGGCTCGGTTCGTCGGGTCCGCCGCGTGACCTTCGCTTGTCGGCGCGGGTGACGACGATGGCGACGTCGAACCCCGCCGCACACAATGCGTGCAACGTGCCCGCCGCGATGGAAGGCGTGCCGAGGAACGCCAGACGGCGCGGACGATCAGGGACGTCGGGCACCAGGACGGCCCGGCGGGCTAAAGGCCCGGCCGGTGCTCCGGCGACGCGCCGAGCTCAGGGACGGTGAGCCGACGCAGCTCCTTCAGCGCCGCCTTGCGCTGACTCTCGTCGAGGTGCTCGAGGAGCAGCACGCCGTCGAGGTGATCGAGCTCGTGTTGGAAGAGGCGGGCGAGGAGCTCGTCGGCTTCGAACGAGACGTCTTTGCCGTCGAGATCGACACCGACGAGGTGGATCTCCTTCGGGCGGACGATCTCGAACGACAGCCCCGGCACGGACAGGCACCCCTCGTCGTAGCACCACTCGCCCCTCGACTCCTTGATCACTGGATTGATCAGCGTGCGGGGACCATCGCCGATGTCGTAGACGAAGAAGCGCTTCTGCACGCCGACCTGGGGTGCGGCGAGCCCGAGGCCAGGCGCGTCGTACATGGTCGTGAGCATGTCGTCGGCGAGACGAGCGAGCCGGCCGTCGATGTCCGTCACTTCGGCGGCGCGCTGCTTCAGCACGGGATCGCCGAACATCCGGATCGCGTACGGAGCCATGCCACCAGGCTAACGGCCGCATTGGTTCCCGGTCACGGTCGCGGTCACACCCGAAGCGGGTCGACCTCGATGCGCACGCGCGTCGCGGGACGGGGCGTGCGGGCCAACGCGTCGGCCAACGCGTCGGACGTCGCGGCGCGGACGAGCCACGCGCCTCTGGCGGGGCCGAGCACCTCGATGTCGAGCGGCGACCCCAGAGCGGCGATGAAGTCGTCCGCGCCCGCACCCGAGGCCGCCGCCATCGCCGCGGCAGGCGGGAATCGGAGGTCCGCTCGCCGCTGTGCCTCGGCGGCTGAGACCTTCTCCGGATCTGCATGGAGCGCGGCCTCGATCACCTCGTGGTGAGGCAACCGGGTCTGCACGAGCACCCGGGACCCGGCGCGCCGCCCGCCGACGAGACGGGCAGCGCGGGCGAGCAGCCCGAAGGCCTCCTCCGCAGCCCGGTACCGGGGTGCCAGCAGCTCCTGATCGAAGTCGAGGAACGCGACTGCGTCGGCCTCGACGACGCGATGAAGTGCTGCTTCGGTCCCGACGTACACCCGTGCCGAACCGAACTCTTCACCGGTGACGTCGACGACGGCCTCTCCCGCGAGCGCTTCGAGCTCCTCGCCGCGCTCGTGACACGCCAGCCCGAAGGTTCCTGAACCGGGTCGAGTGGCACCGCAGACAGACCGGCGGTCGCACGGTGGCGCACCGAGGGCACTCGAGATCGGACGCGGGCTGCACCACCGCGGCGCCGCAACGCTCACATGTCGCGAGCTCGCCGCACGCCGCGCAGGCGAGCAGGCGCGCTCGGCCGGTGCGGTTCAACACGCACACGACGGTGCCCGGCGATCGAAGCAGGCGAACGAGGGCATCCGAGTACAGGCCGGTGCGCAGCGGATCGGGCGTCTTGCGGGTGTCGACGACTTCGAGCGCGGGCCACCCCTGGCGTTCCGCGTTGCGACTCGGCCGCACGAGCGGTCCCCAGGCGAGCGCCTCGAGCGTCGGGCACGGCGACGCGAGCACGACCGGCACGCCCGCGCGACGTCCTCGCTCGATCGCGACGTCACGCGCGTGCCAGGTCGGAACGCGCTCCTCCTTCAGGGCCTCGTCGTGTTCGTCGATCACGACGATGACCGAGAGTCCGGGAACCGGTGCCCAGACCGCGCTCCGCGCCCCGATCGTCACCCCCGCGCCCGCCATCGCCTGCGCCCAGTCGCGGGGTACGAGCGCGACTCCGACTCCCGCCCGCCGGACGCGTGCTGCGAGGGCGCGGGCCATCGCGACCGATGGAGTGACCACGAGCGCGGGCCCAAGTCGCGCGGCCGCGAGCACGAGCGGGAGGTGGTCCTCGGGAGGAGGCACGCGCACGACTGCTCCGGGCGGATGCAAGGCCTCATCCGGGAGGTCGGGCACTCCCCCACCGACCGGCACCCCGCCCATCAACGGCGGAGGCAGCCGATGCACGAGCGTGGGCGGTGACGCCACCGTGAGCAGCGAAGCCGTGCGTCCGGCCCACCGGTGCGCAGCCCACGATGCGAGCGCGACCACCTCGCCGGGGGGCCCGAGCCCGCGCACCGCGATCACCTCGGCGAGCGACACCCCCGGAGGCGGCGCCACGTCGACGTCCACGATCCATCCGCTGACCTTGCGTCCGTGCAAGGGCACCCGCACCTGCGCGCCGACCTCCGCGAGCGCGTCGAGGCGCGCTGGGCACGATGTAGTCGAACGTCTTGTCGATGGGGCCGTCCGGCAGGACCCGGACGATGCGCTGGCTACAAGCCAAGCGCGCTGCGCATGTCGTCCAACCGGGTGGTGTGCTCCCAGGTGAACTCCTTCTCAGCCCGCCCGAAGTGCCCGTACGCCGCGGTGCGGCGGTAGATCGGCCGGCGCAGGTCGAGATCGCGGATGATCGCGGCGGGACGCAGGTCGAAGACCTCGTCGATCGCGGCGCTGATGCGAGCGGGGTCGACCTGCTCGGTGCCGAACGTCTCGACCATGATCGAGACCGGCCGCGCCACACCGATCGCGTACGCAACTTGGATCTCGCACCGCTTCGCCGCACCCGCAGCGACCACGTGCTTCGCGACCCAGCGCGCGGCATACGCAGCGGAGCGGTCGACCTTCGACGGGTCCTTCCCGGAGAACGCGCCGCCGCCGTGGCGAGCCATGCCACCGTAAGTGTCGACGATGATCTTGCGGCCGGTCAGCCCAGTGTCTGCGTGCGGGCCGCCGAGCTCGAACGAGCCGGTCGGGTTCACGAGCACGTCGAACCCATCCTCCGCGAACTGCGGCGGCAGCAGCGGGTGGATGACGTGCTCGCTGCAGATCGGGCTTGATGAGGGTCTCGGCGTCGATGTCCGGCGCGTGCTGCGTCGAGATGAGGACGGTCTTGAGCCGCACGGGCCGCCCGTCCTCGTAGTCGAACGTGACCTGGGTCTTCCCGTCCGGACGGAGGTACGGGAGGATGCCGGCCTTGCGCACCTCGGACAGCCGGTGCGCCAACCGGTGCGCGAGCCAGATCGGAAGCGGCATGAGATCCTCGGTCTCGTCGCACGCGTACCCGAACATCATCCCCTGGTCGCCGGCGCCCTGGCTGTTGAGGATGTCCTCGCCGCTCTTTCCCAGCCGGGTCTCGGCCGACGTGTCGACGCCTTGCGCGATGTTCGGCGACTGCGGATCGATCGACACCATCACGCCGCACGTGTTGCCGTCGAAGCCAAACGACTCGCGGTCGTAGCCGATGCCCTTGATCGTGTCGCGCACGAGGTTCGGGATGTCGACGTAGGCCTCGGTCGTGATCTCGCCGGCGACGATGCACAGCCCCGTCGTGAGCAACGTCTCGCACGCGACGCGCGCCCATCGGATCTACAGCGAGGATCGAGTCGAGGACGGCGTCGGAGATCTGGTCGGCCATCTTGTCGGGATGGCCCTCCGTCACGGACTCGGAGGTGAAGGTCCAGCGACTCACGGGTTGCGCTCCTGCTCTCGAATGACCATCACCGCGTCGAACACCGCCGCGGCCACGGCACGTTTGTCAGTCAGGCTGACATTCTGGTCGATCCCCTGCCCGAGGATCACAACCTCGTTCGTGTCGTGCTCGAACCCGGCTCCGGGAGCCGACACGTCGTTGGCGACGATCAGGTCGAGGTGCTTGCGCCGCAGCTTCGCCTCGGCGTTCTCGCGCAGCGCCTCGGTCTCGGCGGCGAATCCGACGAGCGTCTGCCCAGGGCGCTTCGCGGCGCCGAGGCCGGCGAGGATGTCGGGTGTCGGCTCGAGGATGATCTCGGGCGGCCCACCCTCCTTCTTGATCTTGTGGTCGACCACGGCCTTGGGCCGGAAGTCCGCGACCGCTGCCGCCATCACGACGATGTCGACCGCCCCGGCGCGGGCCATGACCGCTGCCTCCATCTCTGCCGCGGTCTCGACAGACACGAGCTCGGCGCCCGCGGGCACGGCGCGGGGCACGGTCGTGACGACGGTGACCTTCGCACCTCGTGCCGCCGCCTCGAACGCCATCGCATGCCCTTGCTTGCCCGACGATCGGTTCGCGATCACGCGCACCGTGTCGATCGGCTCGCGGGTGCCGCCCGCGGTCACGAGCACCCGCAGCCCCTTCATGTCCTGCGCGGCGAGCGCTCGTTGCGCGTGCTCGACGATGACCTCGGGGCTCGCGAGCCTTCCCGACCCGATGTCGCCGCCGGCGAGCCGGCCGCTCTCGGGCTCGACGACGAGCACGCCTCGGCGACGCAGCGTCGCGAGGTTCTCCTGCACGGACGCGTGCTCCCACATCTCGGTGTGCATGGCCGGACACACGAGCACGGGCGCCCGCGTCGCGATCACGACCGCGGTGAGCAGATCTCCCGAGAGGCCCGCCGCGTAGGCGGCGAGGAAGCGGGCCGTCGCGGGGGCGACGAGCACCAGGTCGGCTGATTGACCCAGGCGCGTGTGCGGGATCGGATCGGTGTCACTCCACAGCGACGTGTGCACGGGCTCTGACGCGAGCAGCGGAGAACGTCGTCTCACCGACGAACCGATGCGCGTCACGCGTCATGATCGGCACGACGTGCGCTCCGAGGTCAACGAGCTTGCGGCAGACCTCGACGGCCTTGTAGGCGGCGATGCCGCCAGTGACTCCGAGGACGATGCGGCGCCCGGTGAGGCCCGCCATGGATCTACTCGGTTGCTTCCTCGGCGGCCTCGACCTCGGCGGTCTCGTCTTCCTCGCCGGGCTCGGGACGCACGTAGGTGATCTTGTCGGCAGAGATCTCCTCGAATGCGATCGAGAGAGGCTTGCGCGACACGGACGCGACCTGCGGAGGCACGATCGCGCCAAGGCCATCGCCGAGCTGGTTGAAGTACGAGTTGATCTGCCGTGCCCGCTTCGCGGCCAACGTCACGAGGGTGAACTTGGAGTCTGAGCGATCGAGCAACGACTCGATTGCCGGGTTCATCATCGTGTCGTGCGGACGCGCCATATTCGAGCTCCTGAACAGCCGATTCGAAGTCTCAGGGTAGCAGCCGGGGTTCCCAGTCCCCAGCCGTGCCGCCCAACAACGGGATGAGATCAGCCCACAGCTCCTGCGGCACAGGCTGCGAAGCGAGCCCGACGTCATGGGTGATCTCCGCGGCATCTCGCGCCCCGATCAGCACCGTGCGCACCGCGGGTTGGGCGAGCACGAAGTGCAGCGCAGCGGCGGGGAGGGACGTGCCGTACCGATCGCACACCGCGGCGATCGCAGCCGCCTGCTCGAGGCGCACGGGATCGACCCGCACGTAGTCGAACGTCGAATCCGGCTTTGGCGCCGCGAGCACACCGCTGTTGAACACGCCTCCGGCGATGACGGCCACGCCATGCGCAGCGCACCGAGCGAACAGACCCGACTCTCGCGCTGCCTGGTCGAGCAAGGTGTAACGGCCTGCGACCAAGACCACGTCGAGGTCGCAGCGCTCGACCGCCTCGCCCAGCGGGGCGACGTGGTTCATGCCGAAGCCGATGGCGCGCACGAGGCCCTCTTCCCGGAGCGCGACCAGCGCCGGGGCCGCCTCAGTGATCGCCTGCTCCAGGTGATCGTCGGGATCGTGGATCAGCACGACGTCGATGCGGTCGAGGCCCAGCCGGCCGAGGCTCTCCTCGAGTGATTGCCGCACCCCATCGGCAGAGAAGTCGAATCGCGAGACCTCCGGATGTGTCACGCGGAACCCGTCGCGACCGTCGGAGGTGCCCGCGACCAGCACTCGACCGACCTTCGTCGAGAGCAGGAACTCGTCGCGCGGGTGAGCCGCCAGGGCGGCACCCAGCCTGCGTTCGGCCAGGCCGTGTCCGTAGAGCGGCGCAGTGTCGAACACGCGGATGCCCGCATCCCACGCGGCGTCGACCGTGGATCGGGCATCGTCCTCGCTGACCTCCGTGTAGAGGTTGCCCAGCGGCGCGGTGCCGAGGCCCAGGCGGCTCGGAGGCAGGTACGTCACGGTGCGTAGGTCACGACGGCGTCGTGTGCGACGCGATCACGGATTGCATCTCTGTCACGGCGCGATCGATCTCGTCGTTCACGATCACGTGGTCCGCGAGCGCAAGGCCGATCGGTTCTTCCTCCTCGGCCTTCTGCAGCCGCCTGGCCACCTTGTCCTCCGGATCCCCGCGCGCTCGCAAGCGCCGCTGCTGCTCTGCACGTGAGGGCGGCATCACGAAGATCACGACAGCGGCGGGATGCTGGGCCCGAACCTGCTGCGCACCGTGCAGCTCGATCTCGAGCACGACGTGCGCGCCCACAGGCGGCTCCGGGGTCGGAGTGCCGTAGTAGTTGCCGAGGAACTCGGTCCACTCGAGGAAGCCGCCCGCCTTGATGCGCGCTTCGAACGCCGGGCGATCGACGAAGACGTAGGCGTCGGCGGCCTCGCCGGGACGGCGCAGCCGCGTCGTCCACGAACGGCTGAGCCACAGACCCGGCTCGCGCCGCAAGAGCTCTGCTACCAGCGTCCCCTTGCCGACGCCACCTGGGCCGGAGACGACGAAGATCAGGTCAGGACTCGATCAGACCAGGCGTCGACAGGTCACGCGTCAGCGGGTTGCAGCTTCGGATGCTGGAGCAACGACTCGCGCTGCTGCGCGCCGAGACCGGCGACTCGGCGGGACTCGCTGATCCCGATCTCTTCCATGATTCGCCGGGCCTGGACCTTGCCCACGCCGGGCAGTGACTCGAGCAACGCGAGGACTTTGAGCTTGCCCACCACGTCGTCGCCCTTGGCTTGGGCGAGCACCTCGGGAAGGGTGACCGAGCCCATCTTGAGCTTCTCCTTGAGCTCGGCCCGCAGAGTGCGGACCTCAGCCGCCTTCTTGAGGGCAGCCGCTCGCTGATCGGCAGAAAGGGGGGGAGGATTCGGCATGGGCGGCACCCTAGCGCGGGGGTTTCTCAGGCTGGACTCCGGCCGAGTTTACGACGAAAACGCGTCACCAACCGCTCAGGCGATGGAGGTGACCAGGGCTTCCGCGGCGCCCGCAGGATCGGCGGCCTCGGTCACGGCGCGACCGATCACGAGCAGATCGGCGCCGGCGTCGAGCGCCTCACGAGGCGTCGCGGCACGAGCTTGATCGTGATGGACCACGCCTTCGGGTCGGATGCCCGGCACGACGATGGTGAGACGGGGCGCGAAGAGCGCAGCGTCGCGCACGTCACTCGCCGCGCACACGATGCCGCCACATCCGCTCTCGACTGCTGCACCCACGCGCTTGGGGAGGATGTGCTCGGGCGCACCGTCGTCGCTCGTGAGGATCGTGACCGCGAGCGCGGTCGGCACCGACAGCCCCGCGCCCTGGGCTCCCTCGGCCAGCCCCTCGACGCCGGCCCGCAACATCGCCACGCCGCCTTGGGCGTGCAACGTGAGGTAGTCGGCGCCGAATGCGCCGACAACTCTGGCCGCGCGATGCACCGTCGTGGGGATGTCGTGCATCTTCAGGTCGAGGAACACTCGGTAGCCGAGCTCGGCCACTGCGCCGATCACCTCGGGACCGGCAGCGCTGAACAGCTCGAGGCCGACCTTCGCGGTGCCGAACCACGGCCGCAGCATCCGCGCGAGCCGAGTCGCCTCGACGAGGTCGTCGACATCGAGCGCGAGCGCGAGCCGATCGCGCGTTGCGATCTGCTCTGGCGCGAGCTCATCGGTCTTCATGCACAGCTCCCACGAGGTCGGTGACGGCATCGATCGCGCGTCGGTCACACCAGTCTCTCAGCCCGCGCAGCACCGCACGCGGAGCCTGCGGATCGGCGAACGTGGCCGTGCCCACCTGCACCGCAGAGGCGCCCGCCATCATCAGCTCGACCGCGTCGGCCGCGGTGGCCACGCCGCCGACTCCCACGATCGGCAGGTCGGGCAACGCGGCGTGGACGTCGTGCACCGCGCGCACGGCGACGGGGTGGATCGCCCGCCCAGAGAGGCCGCCTCCCCCACCACCGAGAGCGAGCGTGCGGGCTTCGATGTCGATGGCCATCCCCAAGACCGTGTTGACCAGCGTGACCGCGCCAGCGCCCGCATCACGGGCGGCGCGAGCGACGGCCACCAGCTGGTCCGTGTTCGGGCTGAGCTTGGCCCACACGGGTCGGCCGCAGACCAGCGCGGCCTCGACCGCGGCGGCCGTGTCGGCCGGCGAGTGGGCGAACAGATGGGCTCCCCCGTCCAGGTTCGGACAGCTCAGGTTGACCTCGACTGCGACCACGGGACGTGAGGCCCCCGCGAGCATCGACGCGGCGTTCGCGTAGTCCTCGATCGTGCGTCCCCAGATGCTCGCGACCACGCGGGCGCCGGCACGCTCGAGACCGGGGAGGTCGTGGCGCAGCCAGGCCCTGACGCCGGGACCCTGCAGGCCCACGCTGTTGAGCATGCCGCCCGTCACCGGCCGCAGGCGGGGCGCCGGGTTGCCCGCCCACTCGAAGGCCGCGAGGGACTTCACGACGACCGCACCGAGCTCGGACAACGGGAAGTAGTGGCCCAGCTCGTCGCCATGGCCCGAAGTACCCGACGCCGTCATGATCGGGTTCGGCAACACGACCTCGCCGATGCGGGCCGTGAGGGATGTCTTCACCGAACTCGCATCAATCGCTCATCAGATTGGGAGCTCGAGCTGATCATCGCCGTTTGCGTGGTGCTCCTGCAGCGACGTCACTCGCAGGTCGGCCGAGACCCATTCGGTCATGCCGTTTGCCGCGGCGAGCGCCGCTGCGACCGTCGTGAGACAGGGCACGCGGTGGACGTTCGCGGCGGCCCGGATGTGCGAGCCGTCCCCGCGAGCGCCCCGACCGCGGGGGGAGTTGATCACCAGGTCGACCTTGCCCGACGAGATGAGATCGACGGCGTCTTGTCCGGTGCTCTCGCCGATCTTCGCGACGACCGTCGCGACGGGGACCCGGTTGGCTTCGAGGTGGGCGGCCGTGCCCGAGGTCGCCGCGATCGTGAATCCGAGGTCGACGAAGCGGCGGGCAGCCTCGAGCCCCGCGGCCTTGTCACGGTCCGCGAGCGAAAGGAGGATCGTGCCCGCCGTCGGCAGCGGGTTGCCCGCGCTGATCTGGCTCTTCGCGAAGGCGAGGCCGAACGTGCGGTCGATGCCCATGACCTCGCCGGTCGACCGCATCTCCGGACCGAGCACCGAGTCGACGCCGGGGAACCGGTTAAACGGAAGCACGGCCTCCTTCACGCTCGTGTGCCCTGACCTCGTGGGTGGGCGGAGAAGCCCCTCTTCCCGCAGCTCAGCGAGGGTCGCGCCCACCATCACCCGAGTCGCGACCTTCGCCAGCGGCACACCCGTGGCCTTCGCGACGAACGGCACGGTGCGGCTCGCCCGCGGGTTGGCTTCGAGCACGAAGACCTGGCCGGCCTTCACCGCGTACTGGACGTTGATCAGGCCGCGGACGTCGAGGGCCGCGGCAATCGCCCTCGTGTAGGCCTCGATGACTTCGATGACGCTCGCGCTGAGCGAGGGCGGGGGAAGCGCGCACGCCGAGTCGCCCGAGTGGACGCCGGCTTCCTCGACGTGCTCCATCACGCCACCGATGAGCACCTCACCCACAGCGTCACGGATCGCGTCGACGTCGACCTCGACCGCGTCCTCGAGGAATCGGTCGACCAACACCGGTCGTTCGGCCGACAAGCCTCCCTCGCGGCCCAGGCTCCCCTCGAGTGCGAGCTCGGCCATCGCACCGCTGAGCTCATCGTCGTCGTAGACGATCTGCATCGCCCGACCCCCGAGCACGTACGACGGACGCACGAGCACCGGGTAGCCCACACGCCCGGCGACGGCGAGGGCTGCGTCGACCGACGTCGCGGTGCCGCCGGCGGGTTGCGGGATCTCGAGCTGCGCGCACAGCGCGTTCCACTGCTCGCGGTCTTCGGCGCGATCGATCGACTCGGCACTCGTGCCCATGACCAGCCCGGGAGGAAGCACTCCGGCGAGCTTGAGCGGCGTCTGTCCACCGAGCGCGACGATCACGCCGATCGGCCGCTCGGCCTCGATGACGTTCAGCACGTCCTCGTGAGTGAGCGGCTCGAAGTACAACCGATCGCTCGTGTCGTAGTCGGTCGATACGGTCTCGGGGTTGCAGTTGACCATCACGGTCTCGTATCCCGCGTCGCGCAGCACGAACGACGCGTGCACGCAGCAATAGTCGAACTCGATGCCTTGCCCGATGCGGTTCGGGCCCGAGCCGAGGATGAGGATGCGCGGCGCCTCAGCCGGCCGGACTTCGTCTTCGTCCTCATACGTGCCGTAGTGGTACGGGGTGCTCGCCTCGAACTCGGCGCCGCACGTGTCGACGGTCTTGAACGTGACCGCCACACCCTCGGCGAGTCGCGCAGCACGAACCTCAACCTCTGTGACGCCGAACAGGTGGGCGATCTGACCGTCGGAGAAGCCGAGCCGCTTGGCGCGGCGCCACGACCTCCGGTCCATGCCGTCCATGCCTTCACTACGGCCGATCGATTCGAGGCGGGCTCGCTCGTGGGTGATGCGGGCCATCTGATCGAGGAACCACGGGTCGATGCCGGTCGCCTCTGCGAGGTGCTCGACCGACACCCCCCGGCGCAGCGCGGCCTCGAGCTGGAACGGCCGCTCGGGAGTGGGCACCGCGCAGCACGCCACAAGGTCGTCCGTGTCGATGCCGTCGTAGGCAGCCTCGGCCGGATCCGCGTTGAGCCCGAGCCGGCCCGTCTCGAGCGACCGGAAGCCCTTCTGCAACGACTCGGCAAAGGTACGGCCGATGGCCATGGCCTCGCCGACCGACTGCATCTGCGTGCCGAGCACGCCCGTCGTGCCGGGCAGCTTCTCGAACGCCCACCGCGGGATCTTCGTCACGACGTAGTCGATCGTGGGCTCGAAGCTCGCCGGCGTCTTGCGCGTGATGTCGTTCGGGATCTCGTCGAGCGTGTAGCCGACCGCGAGCCGAGCCGCGATCTTCGCGATGGGAAATCCAGTGGCCTTCGACGCGAGCGCGGAGGATCGACTCACCCGCGGGTTCATCTCGATGACGACCATCTCGCCGCTGGTCGGGTCGACGGCGAACTGGATGTTGCTGCCGCCGGTCTCGACGCCGACTCGGCGGATGCACGCGAACGCCGCGTCGCGCATCGCCTGGTACTCGACGTCCGAGAGCGTCTGTGCCGGAGCGACCGTGATCGAGTCGCCCGTGTGCACGCCCATCGGGTCGAAGTTCTCGATCGAGCAGACGACGACGCAGTTGTCGGCGCGATCGCGCATGACCTCGAGCTCGAACTCCTTCCACCCGACGATCGAGCGCTCGATCAGGATCTCGCTGATCGGGCTCGCGTCGAGACCCGCAGCCGCGAGCACGGCGAACTCCGGCTCGGTCGACGCGATGCCGGTGCCGCGACCACCGAGGATGTAGGCAGGCCGGATGATGACGGGGAGCCCGATGCGCCCGACGACTGTCATCGCCTCGTCGAGCGAGCGGGCAGTGCCCGAGGGCGGCACCGCGAGCCCGATCTCGATCATCGCCTGCTTGAACCGCTCGCGGTCCTCGGCTGTCGCGATCGCCTCCGCATTCGCACCGATCAGCTCGACGTCGTGCTCTCCGCGGTTGCCGACGACACCTCGCTCGGCGAGGGCCATGGCGAGGTTCAGCGCGGTCTGTCCGCCCAAGGTGGGCAGCACCGCGTCGGGCCGCTCGCGCTCGATGATCTTCGTGAGCACCTCGGGCGTGAGCGGCTCGACGTAGGTGCGATCGGCGAACTCCGGGTCGGTCATGATCGTCGCCGGGTTCGAGTTGGCGAGCACGATGCGATAGCCCTCGGACCGCAGCACGCGGCACGCCTGCGTACCCGAGTAGTCGAACTCGCAGGCCTGTCCGATGACGATCGGACCGCTGCCGATGATCAGGATCGTCTCGAGATCGGTGCGCCGGGGCATCAGCGGGCCTCGACTCTTCCGCGACCCACCATCAGCCGGCGGAACTCGTCGAACAGATAGCGAGCGTCGTGCGGACCCGGGCCGGCCTCGGGGTGGTACTGCACGCTGAACGCCGGGATCTCCCGGCACCTGATGCCTTCGACGACACCGTCGTTCAGGTTCACGTGCGTCACGTCGGCGATGTCGAGGCCGTCGACGTCGACCGCGAAGTTGTGGTTCTGGCTGGTGATCTCCACCTGCCCGGTCGCGAGGTGGCGCACCGGATGGTTTCCGCCATGGTGTCCGAAAGGAAGCTTGAACGTGCGGGCGCCGAGTGCCGCCCCGAGCAGCTGATGGCCCAAGCAGATGCCGAACACCGGCACCTGACCGAGGAGCGCGCCGATCTCACGCGACGCGTACGGGAGCGCGGCCGGATCGCCCGGCCCGTTCGACAGGAACACACCGTCGGGCTCGCGGGCGAGCACGTCGCTCGCGCTCGTCGACGCCGGCACGACGTCGACCGTGGCGAGCTCGCCGAGATGACGCAGCATCGTCGCTTTGATGCCGTAGTCGTATGCGACCACCCGGAACGGCCCGGTGCCGATCGTGTACGGCTCGTCACACGTCACCGTGGCGACGAGGTCGATGCCGTCAGTGCCCGGCTCGCGCTTCGCGGCAGCGAGCAGCTCGGACTCGCTCGCCGTGCCGAACGCGCCGGGCATCGCTCCCGCGTCGCGGATGTGGCGAGTGAGCCTGCGGGTGTCGACCCCTGAGATGCCGGCGACGCCGGTGCGCACCAGGAACGCGTCGAGGCTCTCGTTCGACCGCCAGCTGCTCGGCCGGTCGTTGAAGTCCCTCACGACGACCCCCCGACAGAACGGGCGCCGGCTCTCCTCGTCGAGCGCGGTCGCCCCGTAGTTGCCGATGTGGGGATACGTGAAGCTGATGATCTGCCCGGCGTACGAGGGGTCGGTGATGACCTCCTGGTAGCCCGAGAGCACGGTGTTGAACACGACCTCGCCGCTCGACGGCGCGAACAGGCGCGCCGATCGCCTCGCCCTCGAAGACCGCACCGTCGGCCAGAACGAGCAACGCGTCGGGCCGCGTGCTCATCGCGCCGGTCACCGCTGCGGCTCCCCGTCGACCACGACCGGCTCGCCGGCGAGCACGGTGTGGCGCACGCGGCCCGTCAACCGGCGGCCAGCGTAGGGCGTGTTGCGGCTGCGGCTGGCCATCGCGGCGGGGTCGACGACCCACTCGGCGGTCGGATCGATCACGCAGAGGTTTGCGGCATAGCCCGCAGCGATCGGCCCGCCATGCGTGCCCGTGAGGCCGGCGATCGCCGCCGGCTGCCACGAGAGCAACGCGAGCACCATCTCGATCGGGAGCGCGAGCTCGGTGAGGGCGAGAGCGAGCGCGGTCTCGAGCCCGAGCATCCCCGGAGGGGCCTGGTCGAACGGTTGCTCCTTGGCCTCTTGCGCGTGGGGCGCGTGGTCGGTGGCGATGGCGTCGAGCGCTCCATCGGCGAGGCCATCACGCACTGCGGCCACATCCGCGTCGGTGCGCAGCGGCGGGTTGACCTTGAACATCGGATCGAACGACGCGCACGCCGCGTGGGTCAGCGTGAAGTGGTGGGTCGTGGCCTCAGCGGTGACCGGCACTCCGTTCGCCCGCGCCGCCCGCACCATCGCGATCGACCCCGCAGTCGAGAGGTGCTGGAAGTGCACGGCTGCGCCGGTGAGCCTGGCGAGTGCGATGTCGCGCATCACCATGAGCTCCTCGGCCTCGGCGGGCTGCCCTGCGATGCCGAGCCGGCTCGACCAGTCGCCTTCGTGCATGTGCCCGCCCGCTGCGAGGGTTTCGTCCTCACAGTGCTGGGCGAGCACGACGCCGAGGTCCGCCGCGTACTCGAGGGCGCGCCGCATCAGTGCGGCGTCTTGCACCCCTCGCCCGTCGTCGGTGAACAGGCGGACGCCGAGTTCGGCCATCTCGGCCATCGGAGCGAGCCGATCGCCCTCGCGCCCGACGGTGATGGCACCCGCGACCCTCACGTCGCACAGCCCTGCCTTCGCCCCGAGGTCGAGCACCTCGTGGACCACCGCCGCGCAGTCGATCGCCGGCTCGGTGTTCGGCATCGCGACGATCGCGGTGTAGCCGCCGAGCGCCGCGGCACGAGACCCGCTCTCGACGGTCTCGGCCTCCTCCCTGCCCGGCTGGCGGAGGTGCGTGTGGAGGTCGACGAGGCCGGGCGCGACGACGCAACCCGACGCGTCGAGCACGGTCGCGGCATCGAGATCGGCCCCGACGGCGGCGATGCGCCCGTCGTCCCCGATGAGGACGTCCGCGACACGACTGCCGGTCGCGTCGATCACGCGGCCGCCCTTCAGCACCAGCTCAGCCAAGGTCGGCTCCCGTGCCCAGCAGCGAGTACAGGATCGCCATGCGCATCGCGACGCCGTTCCGGACCTGCTGAGTGATCACCGAACGGGGCAAGTCGGCGACGTCGGCGGCGATCTCGACCCCACGGTTCATCGGCCCGGGGTGCATGACGAGGGCGTGCTCGGGGAGGCGGGCGAAGCGGCTGCGATCGAGCCCGAATCGAGCGCTGTACTCCCGCAGCGAGGGCACGAGCGCCTCCTTCTGTCGTTCGAGCTGCATGCGCAACAGGTAGACGACGTCGCACTTCGGCAGCACATCGTCGATGTCGCTCGTCACGTCGACTCCCCATCCCTCGACGCTCGGGGGAAGCAGGGTGCGGGGACCGACGAGCGTGACCCGTGCACCGAGCAGGTTGAGCGCGAGGACGTTCGAGCGGGCCACCCGCGAGTGCTTCACGTCGCCGACGATCGCGACGTGCAGCCCGGCGATCGGGCGGTCGAGCTCGGCCCGAATCGTGTAGCAGTCGAGCAACGCCTGCGTGGGGTGCTCGTGCCACCCGTCGCCAGCGTTCACGATCGACGCGTCGATCCATCCCGCGATCTGCCACGGCACACCCGACGACTTGTGGCGCACGACGACCGCGTCGACCCCCATCGCCTCGATCGTCTCGACCGTGTCGCGCAGCGACTCGCCTTTGTTGACCGACGACGAGCTGACGCTGAAAGACATCGTGTCTGCGGAGAGCCGCTTCGCCGCCGTCTCGAACGAGAGCCGCGTGCGGGTCGAGTCTTCGTAGAAGAGTGAGACGACGGTGCGCCCGCGGAGGGCCGGCACCTTCGGGATCGGACGCTCGCTCACCTCGACGAACGAGTCGGCGAGCCGGAGCAGATCTTCGATGCCGTCCTTGCCGAGGTCGCTGATCGAGAGGAGGTGCTTCATGGGCGCTTCACTTCCGGGTCACTTCCGCATCTCGCCGAGGTGCACGCCGTCGCTGCTCACGTCGACCATCTCGTCGCGCCGAGTCGGCAGGTTCTTGCCGACGTAGTCCGGACGAATGGGCAGCTCCCGGTGGCCGCGATCGACCATCACCGCGAGCTGGATCGACCGCGGCCGGCCGTAGTCGTTGAGCGCGTTGAGCGCGGCTCTGATCGTGCGCCCGGTGAAGAGAACGTCGTCGACCATCACGACGGTCGCGCCGTCGATCGAGAACGGGATGTCGGTGACCGCTTCGGGCAGGACCGGGCGGATGCCGATGTCGTCGCGGTAGAACGCGACGTCGAGCGTGCCGTGCGGCACCTTGACGCCCTCGATGCGGTCGATCGCCTCGACGAGCCGCTCGGCCAGCGGCACGCCGCCGGTCTGGAGCCCGATCACGATGACGTGCTCGAGGCCGTGGTTGCGCTCGATGACCTCGTGCGCGATGCGGGTGGTGGCTCGGGCGACATCGTCGGCGTCCATGACCCGCTTGTGAGGAACAAAGACGCCCCCGAATGGGGGCGTGATCCGGCGTTCCCTCTCTGCCACTCGCTCACTCCTGCCGTTCGGGCCTCACGGGACCCGCTTCACGGTCAGGACGCGAAGATACCAGGCGATCTCCGGGTGCTCGGCGTTTCATGCGGCGGCCCGCGCAGGCGGCCCCGTGGACAGACGGGTGCCATTGGGAAGGGTCACGACCAGCGTGCGCTCGGACGAGAGATCGACCACCCAGCCTCGGTGGTGGATCGCTTGGTGGTGCCGGAAGCACACCGGCAGCAGGTTGTCGAGGTCGGTGCGGCCGCCATGGCGCCACCACACCACGTGATGGATCTTGCAGTGGTCGAAGCGCACCGGGCAGTCAGGGATCGCACATCGCGGGTACAGGGCGCGCAACACCCGGCGCTGCGCGCCGTTCGCAAGCCTCGTGGACCGGCCCAGGTCGAGCACGCCTGGCGCGTGGACCACGACCCCGTTGCGCACCACCACCGCAGCCACGTCACCCGTCTGCGCCATCTCGAGGAGCACCTCGATCGGCAGCTCGACGGGCAGACCCCAGTCGACGACCGGACCTCCCGCGTCGTCGCGCTGTCGCGTGTCGAGGACGACCGTGACCTCAGGTCGACCCGAGCCTCGGGCGTGCTCCCCGCCGCCGGCGCCGCGCTCGACCAAGCCATACAGGGCCAGTGCTGCGAGGAACGCGTTCCGTTCCACCGGATCGGAGGGCGCGCCCTTCGGAGCCGCCTCCGCGAACCGCGCCGCGACTTCAGCCGCGAGCCAGTTCGAGATCTTCAGCCCCGACAGGGGATCGAGCTGGCCCCAGAACTTGTACATCCCTGTGACCGGATCGACTCGCGAGCGGAAGCGGCTGTCACGGCGTTGGCGCTCGAGCCGATCGGTGCCCGACTCGTCGTCGAGCTGCTGACGCTCACGCCGGAGGTGCCGAGCCAGCTCCTCCGGTGAGCACCGCTTCGCGACGTCGACAAGCCCATTGGCGACACGAGCGAGCTCGGCCGCCACCTCGCCGTCGACGTGTGCGAGCGCGTCGGTGACGACGTCGATGTGCTCGCCGCTCACCTCGCCGCTCGCCAGCGCCAGGCCGAACGCGGGCACCCTCTCGATGGTCGCCTTGCGGGCCATGTCGCGCTTCGCCTTGCGACGCGACGATCGGGTCGCCCGGGCGATCTCATGCTCGGGCTCGGGCGACAGCCCCTCGATCAGCGCGGCGATCTGCACGTCAGCCGCGTCGCACCATGCCCGCGCCTTCGCGACCTGCACCGCTGCGGCGCGCACGTCGGGGAGTGACGAGGTCGCGTCGAGCGCGACGACAGCCCGAGACGCTGACACCAGGTCCTCTGGGCTCACGCCAACACCTCCCAGACGCGCATCGTTCAGCATCAAGGGGAAGGTGGGACGAACACTAGTTCGATTGCGTCTCGAATGCAACGTCGAACCAAGAAAATCTCAGGTCTGTCGTGGACGTCACCGCGTCGCAGGCAGGACCGAGCCAGGGCCGGTCGCCACCACGGTTGTCGTCGTGCCCGGCAACGGGGTCTTGATCGTGGTCGTCGTCGTCGAGCCATTGACCGGGATCGTGGTCGTGCTGGGCGTGACTGGCTTGGTGACGGTCGTGGTGGTAGCCGAAGTGCCCGACGTTGGCACGGTCGTCGTCGTTGGCACGGTCGTCGTCGTCGGAGCGGTCGTCGTGGTCGTTGGCAAGGTCGTCGTCGTGGTCGTGGTCGTCGTGGTCGTCGTGGTCGTCGTGGTCGTCGTGGTCGTGGTCGTCGGCAACGTGGCCGGCGAGAAGAAGGTCACCGTCAGGTTCTTGCCAGTAGAAGCAGCCGTGACCGTGATCGGATTGAACGGCGCTCCGTTGATCGTCACGTGCACGCCGGTTCCGGTGATCAGGCACGGAGTCGCAGCGGTCAGGATGAGGTTGAACTGCACCGCGACGTTGGTCGGGATGTTCGCGGTCGTCACCCAGGTGGTGACGATGGTCGTGGGGGTGATCGTCACAGTCGCGTCACTGGGCGTGAAAAGGGCGATGTCGGAATCGAGGCACGGTCCCTGGGCGATCGAGGCGGTCATCACGATGGTCGTGCCCGGTGGGATCGCCGCGGGTTCGATCACGACGGCCTCGCCACACACGCTCACGATCAGGAGCGTGAGCACCAGCAGGCGCTTCATGTTTCTCTCGAGCGTGGCGGTCACGGTCGTGAACCTACTTTTGCCTGCGGCGCCCGCGGAGCATGCTTCGTCCGTCCTCACCCGCCGCGCACGTCGGCGGCGAGCTTCGACAGCACGCCGTTCACGAACCGGCTCGAGTCGTCGGTCGAGAACCGGCCCGCGAGCTCGACGGCCTCGTTGATGATCACGGCCGTCGGCGTGTCGGGCTCGTAGAGCAGCTCGTAGCAGCCGACCCGCAGCAGTGCTCGATCGATGGCCGGCATGCGGGCCACCGTCCAACCCCGCGCGACCGCGCCAATCCGGGCGTCCAGCTCATCTGAGACCTCGCCGACGCCACGCACGAGGTCGGCCGCGAACGGATCGGGGGGCACAGGCAACGACTCCAGCACCTCGCTCGGCGACACGGCCTTCGTCTCGGCTTCGTACAGCAATGCCAGCGCCCGCTCACGCGCCTCGCGGCGCCGCTCGACGGAGAGCGCAGGATCGCTCACACGCGGGTGAGGTACTCGCCGCTGCGGGTGTCGACCTTCACGCGGTCACCGATGTTCACGAACAGCGGCACTTGCAGTGTGATGCCGGTCTCGAGCGTGGCGGGCTTGCGGGCACCCGACACACGATCGCCTTGGATGCCCGGTTCGGTCTCGGTGACAGAGAGCTCGACCGACGCGGGGATCTCGACGCCGATGATCTCGTTGTCGAACATCGCGAGCACCGCGTTCGACGACTCGACGAGGAACCCGGCCGCGGTGCCCAGAGACTTCGGGGCGACGTGGATCTGGTCGTAGCTCTCGGTGTCCATGAAGACGTACTCGTCGGCCTCGCGGTAGAGGAACTGCATCTCGCGTTTGTCAACGATCGCCTGCTCGACGCGCTCGGACGGCGCGGAAGGTGCGATCGATGACTGCACCGGTGCGGGCGTTACGCAGGGTGGTGCGCACGAACGCGCCGCCCTTTCCCGGCTTGACGTGTTGGAAGTCGACAACCGTGAACAGGCCGTTGTCGAGCTGCAGGGTGATGCCGTTCTTGAGGTCGTTGGTGGTGATCGCTGGCATGACGTTCTTTCAGGAGATCCGGGCTCAGATGGTCGTGAGCTTGGGGGCGTGCGTCAGGGGCTGGCATCCGTCGGAGGTCACCAGGACGGTGTCCTCGATCCGCACACCACCGTGCTCGGGAAGGTACACGCCAGGCTCGACCGTCACCACGTTGCCCACCACCAGCTTCTGGTCGACGGTGGACGAGACCCGCGGGTGTTCATGGATCTCGAGGCCGAGCGCGTGCCCGGTGGGATGTGTGAACGCGTCGCCCCAGCCGGCCTCGGTGATCACGCCCCTGGCCGCCGCATCGACCGCGCTCACCGCGACCCCAGCGGCCACGGTCGCGACACCGGCTCGCTGCGCAGCGCCGACGACCTCGAGCATCCGCGCCTGGGTGGGCGACGGCTCACCGACCGCGAACGTGCGGGTCATGTCCGAGCAGTAACCGTCGACCTTGGCTCCGAAGTCGACGACGACGAGGTCGCCCGGCTCGACGATGCGCTCTCCCGGTCGAGCGTGTGGCTTCGCTCCGTTCGGACCCGAGCCGACGATCGTCTCGAACGAGGTGCCCTCGGCTCCCCGACGGCGGATCTCGGTGTCGAGCTCGAGCGCGAAGGCTTGCTCGGACGGCCGCGTGCGCAACATCGGCAGCACCGTCGCGAGCGCTTCGTCCGCGATCGACGCGGCGAGCGCGATGCGCGCGACCTCGCCCTCGTCCTTCACCTCGCGCTCGCGGTCGACGAGACCTTCGGTCGGGATCAGCTCGGCGTCAGGGAACCACTCGGACGCGAACGCCCGCTGCTGCGCCCAGGTGACTCCATCGGCCTCGAGCCCGAGACGGCGGATGCCCTTCGCCCGCGTCCGCAGCACGTCGCGCTGCGCGGCCATCGAGAGCTCGATCTCGATCGCGGCGTCGACGCCCGCGGCAGCGAGCTGATCACGCGCCTGCTCCCCGTAACGGCCATCCGATGACGAACGTCATCTCCTGCGGCGAGACGAGCAGCACAGCGGCCGAGCCAGTGAAGCCGGTGAGCCAACGGATGTTGACGAGCCGGGTCACGAGCAGCGCCTCGCACCCCGCGGCGGCCGAAGCGTCACGCACTCGCGCTGCGACGCGAGCGCGCCGATCCATGCCCGGCAGCGCGGTCACGGCTTGGCTTGGCCGAGCAGCTCGGCCACGGCGAGCGCGGCGAGGCGATAGCCGTTGCCTCGGAACCCGACGATCGAGCCGTTGACGACCGGCGCGAGCACCGATATGTGCCGCCACTCCTCACGCGCATACGGGTTCGAGAGGTGCAGTTCGACCTTCACCCCCTCGAACGTCACGAGCGCGTCGTGGATCGCCCACGAGTAGTGGCTGAACGCGCCCGCGTTGATGATCAGCGCCGCGGCGCGACCGCGCGCTCCGTGGATCGCGTCGATGAGCTCGCCCTCGTGGTTCGACTGCACGTGCTCGAGCGTGAGCCCGTGCTTCTCGGCCTCGGTGCGGCACGTCGCGACGTGATCTTCGAGCGTCTCCTTGCCGTAGATCTGCGGTTCGCGTTGACCGAGCAGGTTGAGGTTCGGTCCCGAGACCAGCAGGACGATCGAAGAGGGCTTCTTGCGGGCAGTCATCTCATGGCCTCCAGAGCGGCGACGAGGTCGTCGCGATCGATCCCTCTGACGACCTCGAGGCCGCGCGGACCGTCGAGGACGAACGTCACCGCGCCCAACGCCTTCTTGTCACGACCCATCAACGTCATGAGCTCGTCGGCATCGGCGTCGGTGGGTAACCGTTCGGGCAGCTCGTACGCGCCGACGACGGCGCGGTGCTCCTCGACACGTCCGGCGTCGATGCGACCGAGCCGATGCGCCACCTCGGCCGCGTAGACCAGGCCGACGCCGACCGCCTCGCCGTGGCGAAGGTCGTAGCGACCCGCGGTCTCGAGCGCGTGGGCGAGCGTGTGGCCATAGTTGAGGAGCGCGCGCCCGTCGGCCTCGCGCTCGTCCTCCGCGACGACCGCGGCCTTGATCTCGACGCAGCGCGCGATGCGCTCGTCGATGGGGAGCGCCATGAGGTCGTCACCGGTGAGGAAGTGGTACTTCGCCATCTCGCCGCACCCACTGCGCCACTCGCGAGGCGGCAATGACTCCAGCAGCTCGGTGTCGCAGAGCACGGCCGCGGGCTGCCAGTAGGCGCCGACGAGGTTCTTCCCCTCGGGGAGGTTGACGCCCGTCTTCCCGCCGATCGCCGCATCGACCATCCCAAGGAGCGTCGTCGCCACGTGCACGACCGGAAGGCCTCGGTGATACACCGCCGCGGCGAATCCACCGACGTCGGTGACGAGGCCTCCGCCCACCGCCACGATGCAATCGGAGCGATTGAAGACCCCACTGGCTGAACTCGCGGCAGAGGCGCTCGACCGTCGCGAGAGACTTCGCATCCTCACCGCTCCCGATCGTGAACACCTTGTGCTCGACGCCAGGATCGACGTCGACACCGATCTCGGCCTGGGTGACGACCGCGACCTTCCGCACGCCGTCGGGAAGCACCGCAGCGAGCTCTCGGCGCACACCGGGGCCGACCAGCACGTCGTACGAGTGGTGCGGCAGCGCGACGTGGACCGTCAGCACGAGGGCACCGCCGCGAGGACTGTCTCGGCAACCTGATCGGGAGTGAGCCCTGCGACGTCGATGGTCACGTCGGCGACCTCGCGGTACAGCGGCTCACGATCGACTGCCATGCGAGCGAGCACACCCGCGGGATCGTCCTCGAGCAGCGGTCGATGATCGCCCGTGGCCGCTCGTGCCACCAGCACGCTCGGATCGGCGCGGAGCCACACGACCTCGACGTTCGGTCGCTGCAGGAGTCGCCGGTTCTCCTCGGAGAGCACGACACCACCCGCCGCCGCCACGATCGTGGGGCCGGGACCATCGAGCGCGTCGCGCAACGCCTCCGTCTCGAGCACCCGGAACGCGGGCTCGCCGTCGCGCTCGAAGATCTCGCGCACTGTTCGTCCGACGCGGGCTTCGACCTGCGCGTCGCTGTCGACGAGGGACCAGCCGAGGATCTCGGCGAGGCGCTTCCCGACCGTCGTCTTGCCCACCCCCATCAGGCCGACGAGCACGAGGTGGTCACAGGTTGGCGACATACCCATCGCGGTTGCGAAGGACCTCAGGCATCGAGTCGCCGCCGAACTTCCGCAGGGCCTCGTTGGCGAGCACGAGCGACACCATCGTCTCGGCGACGACGCCCATCGCTGGCACCGCAGTCACATCGGTGCGCTCCTTGAAGGAGACCGTCTCCTCCTTGGTGACGACGTCGACAGTCTTCAAGACGGGACGGTTCAGCGTGGCGAGGGGCTTCATGTAGGCACGCACGACGATGAGCTCACCCGTCGACATGCCGCCCTCGATGCCACCGGCCTGGGTCGTCTCGCGGCGATACGAGCCTGCCGCGGCGTCCCAGGTGATCGGGTCGTGGGCGACCGAACCGCGGCGACCGGCGACCTCGAACCCGTCGCCGATCACCACACCCTTCACTGCTTGGATGCTCATGATCGCCTGCGCGATGAGCGAGTCGAGCTTGCGATCCCAATGCACGTGACTTCCGAGCCCGACGGGTGTGCCGTACGCGAGCACCTCGACGACACCGCCGAGGGAGTCGCCCTCCTTCGCGGCGGCCTCGATCTCGGCGATCATCGCCTCTTCGGCGGCCGGATCGAAGCAGCGCACCGCTGACTCGTCGACCCGCTCGAGATCCGACGGGACGGGACGCTCGGTCGACTTCGACTCTGCCGCGCCGATCTGCACGACATGCGAGAGCACCTGGATGCCGAGCCCTGCAAGCACGCGCTTCGCGAGTGCGCCCGCCGCGGACCGCGCCGCCGTTTCGCGCGCCGACGCTCGTTCGAGCACGTCACGCGCGTCGTCGAAGCCGTACTTCTGCATCCCCGCGAGGTCGGCGTGACCGGGCCGAGGCTGCGTGAGGGGCTTCTTGGTAGCCCCCGGAGCGGGTGACATCTCCTCGACCCACTTCGGCCACTCGGTGTTGCCGATCTCGATCGCGACCGGCGACCCGAGCGTGCGGCCGTGACGAACACCCGCGAGCAGCCGCACCTCGTCCTGCTCGAACCGCATCCGCGGCCCCCGGCCATAACCGAGCCGGCGGCGACCGAGCTCGACTCCGATGTCCTCGACCGTCACCTCGAGCCCAGCCGGCAAGCCCTCGACGATGACGACGAGCGCTTGGCCGTGAGACTCACCGGCGGTCAGGTAGCGCAGCACCGATCAATCGTACCGGCGGCGCCTCTCCGGCCCGGGAGGTTGTTCAGCTGACGATCTGGTTCGACAGCAGCACGACGATGTACGCCCCGGCGCAGAGCGCGGGACCGAAGGGAAACGCGGCCTTGCGGCGTCGGCTCAGAGCCACGACGAACCCCATCACTACCCCGATGATGCCTCCGAAGAACATCGCGATCACCACGAGATAGGGCGCCTGGGCGAGCTGGGTCGGGGCGAGCCACCCGGTGAACAGCCCGAGCACCAGACCGAGCTTCACGTCGCCGAAGCCCATGCCTCGGGGAGAGATCAGATGGAAGACGAGGAGGATCCCGAAGAAGGTCGCCGAGCCGAGCAACGCGCGCGGGATCGCCTCGGCGACGTCCTTCTGCAACGAGATGAGGATCACACCCGGCACCGAGATGGCAAGTGCAGGGAACACGAGGCGATCGGGGATGCGGTAGTGCTCGAGGTCGATCGCCGCGACGGTGACGATGAACGCGCAGAAGAACAGGTACGCGATGGTGACGAGCGGGTCGCCGAACCGCATCGACATCGTGACGAAGAGCGCGGCGGTCAAGATCTCCACGACGAGCTCGCGGCGATGTGGCCGCTCGTTGCACGCGGGACACGGCTTGACTGCGCCGAGGATCGGGATCCAGCCAATCGGGCCGCGGCTCTCTCCGCACCAGACGCACTCGGGTGGCAGGTGGACAGGCACGCGGTCCGCCGGGACCTTGATCGGGATGCGGTCGATGAGCACGTTGAGGAAGACGCCCACGAGCAGGCCCGCGAGCGCGCAGACCAGGGCGGAGATCACTTGAAAAGGCTAGCGACGAGGCTGCGTGGGGGCGGGGATGGACCGAGCGGGATCAGCGCTTGACGGAGGAGAGGAACCGCAGGAGCAGGTCACGATCGAGCGGCTCGTCATTCGGGCCGGTCGCCATCGCGAGGGCGGCGTCACGCTCAGCGTCGGTGTGTGCCTGCGCGGCAGCGGCGATGGCCCGAGCGGCCTGCGGCGTGAGGTTGGGCAGCTCGAGCATCGGGTCGTCGCCGTGGGAAGCCTCGTCCTGCTCGACCTCGGACTGCTCCGCCTCGTACTGCGCGGCGTCCTCGGCTCGCACCCGCTCTGCCCACGAGCCGTTCTGGGCACGAGTCGAGGTCACGACCGGCTGCGGCTCGGCTTCTTTCTCGATGAAGACCGCGGGGGCCAGGTTCTGGAACCCGGGGATGTCGATGCCCAGCGCGCCCCCACCCGAGGTCGATTCGGGGCGCAGTGGCTCCCGCCGGTCGACGAAGTCAGGGGCCGGCTCCGGCTCGTAGGCCGGCTCGGGCTCGAGCTCCGGCTGGGGCTCCGGCACCAGATCGATGATCGGCTCTGCGTCGGGCTCGGCGACATGCACGGGCTCGGGCTCAGGCTCGTACACGGGCTCGGGCGCCTGCTCGACGACGCGGAGCGGTGCGAGCGGCTCCTCGATCTCGATCACCGGCTGCACGGGCTCGGGAGCCTGCTCGACACGCTCGGCCGGACGCGTCGTCGCCACCGCCGGAGCTTCGGCCGAGATGGTGAGCAGTCCGATGTCGATGACTTCCTTCACGGCCTTGCTGATGGCGATCTCGCCGAGGCCCAGGACGTCGCCGACGTCGGCAACCGTGGCGCCGGCACCCGTCGCGACGATGACCTTCCAGCGATCGCCGTCGACCACGACCTCGGGACGGGGCAGCTCAGGCGAGAGGCTCACCCACAGGTCGATCGACGGAACGACGGCCTCGATCTCCTGCCATTCGATGAGCAGGTGCTCGGCCTCGCGGATCAGGTCCTCGACGTCGGTCGGGGCTCCTGCCTCAGGCGTCGTGACGTCGGCCTCGAAGACGAAGTTGCCCTCATGCTGGCGCAGCAGCTCGAAGATGACCGTGACGGGGGCGTCGCTCGGCTTGGTGTTGTGCGCGGCCGCGAGCACGACGCCACCGCCATCGAACCAGACGTTGCCGTTGCCGCGGTCACCAGTGACGCGCAGACGGCCTGTCTTGTTCGTCGACGCCAGCAAGCGAAAGACGTCGATCAGCGCAAATGTGTCGAGCGTGCCCTGTAGGGCCACCGCGGCCTCCGAACCCCTGGTTGTCACACCCCTCCGGCGTGACTTCAGTTCGTATCGGCACTGCCGGGGGTGGACTGAACCGTTCCGTGGTGATTTCGGCCCATTGCGGCCCGACCACTGAGCGTGTTATTGGCTCGCTGCTCGGGCGGCGAGAGCTCCCCGAGCGGCGGCGTGCATCGTGTCGATCGGCGGGTCGACCGCGGTCCACAGGGTGAACGCGAGAGCGGCCTGGTGCACGAGCATCCCCACGCCGTCGATCCCCCGGGCCCCGCGGGCGCGGGCAGCCACCAGGAGCGGCGTGTCGATCGGGTGATAGACGAGGTCGACGACGATCTGTGACGGCCCGAGCAGCTCGGCCGGCACGACGAGCCCCGTGCCGCCCATCCCGACCGAGGTCGCGTTCACGACGATCGACGCCTTCTCCACGTCGTCGAGACCGCCGACCGCGCATCGTTCACCGCCCAGCGCGGCTGCCGCTTCGGCCCTGTCCGGCGAGCGGTTCACGACCGCGATCTCCGCGCCGGCGCGGCCGAGCGCGGCGATCACGCTGCGCGCTGCGCCGCCGCCTCCGAGCACGACGACGCGCTCCCCCGCGACAGAGATCCGCTGAGCAGCCAGTGCGGCGAGCAGTCCATCCCCGTCGGTGTTGTGACCGATGAGCGATCCGTCTCGGTTCACGACGCAGTTCACCGCGCCGAGCGCTTGCGCCGCGAGCGACACCTCGTCGACCAAGGCGCACGTGGCGTCCTTGTGGGGCATCGTCACCGAGAGGCCGCCGATGCCCAGTGCACGCACCCCGTCAAGGGCACGCGTGGTGTCTCCCGCTGCGACTTGGTACGCGACGAACACCCAGTCGAGGCCGGCCGCTTCGAACGCGGCGTTGAAGATCACCGGAGAGAGCGAGTGGACGATCGGGTCGCCGATGACGGCGGCGACGCGCGTCGAGCCGCGCGGTTGCGTCACGCTCAGCGAACGCCGTTCTGCTGGGCGATCTTGATGTTCTTCTCGTGTTGCTTCAACGTCGTGGCGAAGGCGTGGTTGCCGTCCTTGTCGATCACGACGTAGTAGAGCCACGGCCCGTCGGCGGGGTTCATCGCCGCGTGGATCGATGCGCGACCGGGCATCGCGATGGGGCCGGGCGGCAGGCCGGGGTTCTTGTAGGTGTTGTACGGCGAGTTCGTGTTGTTGATGTCGTCGAACGTGAGCCTCGTGACGTCGCCGCCCATCGCGTAGATCACGGTGGCGTCGATCTCGAGGTTCATGCCCGCGGCCAACCGGTTGTAGATCACCCGCGCGATCTTCGGACGGTCCGCGTCGGTCTTGGCCTCCTTCTCGATGATCGAGGCGATCGTCAGCACCTGATACGAGGACAGGTTGAACTTGAACGGTGCGTAGTCGACACCCTCTTCGGTGCCGACCTTCTCCATCTGGGTGATGAGTCGAGCGATGACCTTGGCCTCGTCGTCGTTCGACGCCACCTGATAGGTGTCGGGGAAGAGCAAGCCTTCGAGGTTGTTCACTTCGTCTGGCTCGTACTTGGATCGAAGCTGCCCGGAGTTCGCGGCAGCGAGGAACTTGTCGGCCGAGAGACGGGGCGCCTTCTCCGCGAGTCGTTGGGCGAACTTGCTGAGCGTGAAGCCCTCCGGGAAGGTCACGTTCGTGAAGGTGATCGGCGGAGGCGTGTCGAGCACCTTGATGACGTCGCTCATGTCGGCCCGCTCGTGGAGCTCGTAGTAGCCGGGCGAGAACGGACCAGCCTTCTTGTAGCTCACGTACCAGCGGAAGACCGTCGCGTTCGTGATCACGCCGCGCGTCTCGAGGAGGTCCGCGATCTCAGACGTCGTCGCGCCCGGGTCGATGGTGACGGTGAGCTTGGCGCCGGGCGGACCCGGTGGGTTGATCTGGCGAACGACCCAGAGCGACAGCCCGCCGACGACGAGAAGGCCGATGAGAAGCGCGGCGAAGATCGCGGTGAGTGCGATCTTGAGACGCGAACGACCCTGGCGGACGTACTCGTAGTCGCCGTCCCACTCGGCCCAGCCCTCGTCGACGTCGTCCACCCAGCCCGCGTCGAGGTCTTCCTCGGTGGTCCACGTCTCGTGGGTGTCGGTCATTCCATCTCCGTGGGGCGGCCTCGACGGGAGGCTCGTTGGTCGAGCCAGGACTGCAACAGCACCGCGGCCGCCACCTTGTCGACGACCTGACGCCGCGCGTCACCCTTCATCTTTGCCTCTGAGAGGGTGCGCGATGCAGTCACTGTGGTCAGACGCTCGTCGTGGACGACCACCGGCACCGGCAGCGCACGCTCGAGCTCGACGACTTCTTCCCTGGTCGCGAGGGCTGCCGGGCCTTCGGCCCCGCTCAGCGAGTACGGCATCCCGACAAGGACGAGCTCGGCTTCCCACTCGGCGACCACCGCCGCAATCTCCTTGTGGTCGCGCGCCTTCGAGCCCGTGCGTTGGATCACCCGATCCGGCGACGCGATGGACTCGGTGGGATCGGAGACGGCCACTCCGATGCGCTTCGACCCGAGATCGAGCGCCAGCACTCTCACGCTGTGCTCACTCGCTCGACGCGACGCCGGCCGCCGCCCTCACCTGCGCGAGGGCTTCGTCGAGCTTGGACGGGTCCTTGCCACCGGCGACCGCGACATCGGCGCTCTTGCCCGCACCACCCTGCACAGTGCGCGCCGCGTCGCCGATGAGCTCACTCGCGTTCAGGCCGCTGCCGTTCGCGACCGCCGCGACGAGCGCGGCACCGCCACCTTCGGGGGCGCCACCGAGCACGACCGCGCGGACGCCGGGCTGCTGGCGAATCGCGAGCGCGAGCTCGCGCAGCTCGTCACGCGACGTGCCGTCGCGGCGAGTGATCACGATGCCGTGGACCGCGGACTGAGCGAGGTCCGCCGCGTCGCTTCCCGCCGCCTGCTGGCGAAGCGCCTTGAGCTCGTCGCGCAACGTCTTGACGTCGTCGAGACGACGGGCCACTCCCTCGACGAGCTGATCGGGCTTCACGCCGAGCAAGCCCGCGGCCTCGCTCAGCACCTCCTCGTCGTGCCGGAGGCGTTCGATCGTCGCGGTGCCAGTGATCGCCTCGATGCGGCGAAGGTTCGACCCGATCGACCCCTCGGACACGACCTTGATCGGCCCGATGTCGCCGAGCGCCTTCACATGGGTGCCGCCACACAGCTCGAGTGAGTGCGAACCCGCTTCGAGCACTCGCACGATGTCGCCGTACTTGTCGCCGAAGAACGCGATTGCCCCCGCGGCCTCCGCCTCGGACTTCGTCGTCTCATACGCCCTCACGCGAGGATTCGCGAGCACCTCGTGGTTCGCGAGATCCTCGATGCGCGCGATCTCCTCCTCGGTGACCGGGGAGTAGTGGCTGAAGTCGAACCGCAGACGGTCGGGAGCGACCAGCGAGCCCGCCTGCTTCACGTGGGGGCCGAGCACCTCGCGCAGCGCCCAGTGCAACAGGTGCGTGCCCGTGTGGTTGCGTCGGATCGCGTCGCGCCGCTCGACGTCGATGCTGGCGACCGCCTCTTGTCCGGGCGTGACTTCGCCGTCGACGATGCGCGCGACGTGCCGACGGAGACCCGGCAGCGCGTTGGTCGTGTCGTCGACCTCCGCGAGGCCGGTGTCGGTACGGATCGTGCCCGTGTCACCCACCTGGCCACCGGACTCCGCATAGAAGGGCGTGCGGTCGAGAAAGATCTCGACCACCCCCTCCACGTCGGTGGGAAGCACCGCGAGGACGCGTCCCTTCGACTCCCCCTCGATGTAGCCGGTGAACTCGGTCTGGCCGAACTGCTCGAGCAGCTCGCGGTAGGCGTCGGCGTCCGCATGCTGCGTGCCGACCTTGCGGGCGTCCTTGCCCCGGCGGCGCTGCTCGGCCATCTCTGCGTCGAATCCTGCGATGTCGACGCCGATGCCGCGCTCCGCCGCGATCTCGGTGGTCAGCTCGAGCGGGAAGCCGAAGGTGTCGTGCAGGCGGAACGCGACATCTCCCGGAAGCACCTTGGGCTCGGAGAGGTGCTCGACCTCCTCATCGAAGATCGAGAGGCCGTGGCGCATGGTCTGGCGGAAGCTCTCCTCCTCGCGCACGATCACGTTCATGATGAAGTCGCGGTTGCGCTCGAGGTCGGGGTACGCCTCGCCCATCACCTCGATCGCGCGCTCGATCATCACCGGCATGACGAACTTGTCGCTGCCGAGGAGGTACGCGTGTCGCACCGCGCGGCGGATGATGCGCCGCAGCACGTATCCACGATCCTCGTTCGAGGGGAACACGCCGTCGTTCACGAGGATCGCGCTGGACCGCGGCGTGTTCGGCCATGATCCGCAGACTCACGTCGCTGTTCTCGCCGTTGCCGGTGCGCGCGCCCGTCGCCCGCTCCGCCTCCTCGATGAGCGGCACCATCTCGTCGGTCTGCCAGACGGAGTCGACGCCCTGCAGCACCACGAGGTTGCGCTCGAGGCCCGCACCTGTGTCGATGCTCGGCTTGGGCAGCGGCACCATCTCGCCGCTCGGCAACTGGTTGTACTGCATGAAGACGAGGTTCCAGATCTCCGGATAGCGCTCGTCGCCACCGTGCGCCGGGCCGCCGGGCGCGCCGAACCGATCGCCCATGTCGTAGAAGATCTCGGAGCTCGGGCCACACGGACCGGTGTCGCCCATCCGCCAGAAGTTGTCGTCGTCGAGGCGCTGGATGCGCTCCATCGGAACGCCGACCGCGTCGTGCCAGATCTCCGCCGCCTCGTCGTCGGAGATGTGCACGGTCACCCAGAGCCGGTCAGCCTCGAGGCCGAGCACCTCGGTGTAGAGCTCCCACGCGTACGGGATGCGCGAGCTCCTTGAAGTACTCCCCGAAGCTGAAGTTGCCCATCATCTCGAAGAAGACCAGGTGGCGGGCAGTGCGGCCGACGTCGTCCAGGTCATTGTGCTTGCCGCCCGCCCGGATGCACTTCTGCACCGACGTCGCCCGCTTGTACGGAGGCACCTCGTCGCCCGTGAAGAACGGCTTGAACGGCACCATGCCCGCGACGGTGAACAGGACGGTCGGGTCGTGCGGAATGACGCTCGCGGACGGCACGATCGTGTGCCCGCGGTCCGCGAAGAAGCCGGTGAACGTCCGACGCAATTCGTTCGCGGTGAGCTTCTTCGGCATGGTCCGCCCAGCCTACCGGCGACCGTTTGGCCGTCTCCGGCCGTTTGCGTTACTCGATGTCGCCCTCGTCGTCGGCTTCGATGATCGACAGGTCGAGACGCTGTGCATAGAGATCGACGACGGCAGAGCCGCCGAGGAGCAATGCGACGGAAGTGAAAGCCCCAAGTCCGATCCCCGCGCTCAAGGCCGTGGCTTGGAGGAAGGAATCGAACTGATGCTTGTGGAACCCTTCGAGGTCGAAGCTGACGAACGTGCCCCGAAAGAAGACCCAGTACGTCGCAACCATCCCGAGTACGGCCACGCCAGCGGCAACGCAGGCGAGGATGCGCATGGTCTTCGCGATCAAGCGCGCTCGAACCACGCTCTTGACCGCCTGCGCCATCCAGGCATCCCACGCATTGCCCGGCACGAACTCCGCCTCAGAGTCGGGCTCGTCACGCTCTTCGGCGTCCCCCACGAACACGTCTCCCACCAACTCGAAACCCTACGCGCGAACCGATAGTGCGCGGAACTCGTACCGCAGCGCGCCCAAATGGGCCTCCTCGGGTACAAGTTCTCCCGCGGAGGGAACGCGGTGGAGCTAGCGGCGGGGGATGCGGACGCGCACCACGCGGCGGGTGCGGCGCGTCGGGGTCGCTTGTACCTCCACGACCTCCATCACGTCGGGCCTGTCGAGCTGAGCGCGCATCTCGGCTTCCTTCTGGCGCATCCCGAGCCGGCCTTCGCGCACCGCGTCTCGGACCTTGTCGGCAGCCTTCGCGGCCATCGCACGCGGCTTGGCCGCCGCGGCCGCGTGCTTCACCTTCTGCTGCGCCCACGTCGTGCCTGCCACACCGGCAGCAGCGCCGGCCGTGAACCAAAAGACTCGCTTCATCGTCGCCGAAACCTCCTGGCCCGCGCGGGACGTTCCCGACGCGATCGCCACTGTCTTGATCACGGGCGTCGAGAACGCCGCTCTGGCCACTCGCGACGCGCCCTCGACCGAGGACGAGATGGCCTCAGCCGAGCCGAGCACTTTGTCGAACCGATCGAGGTCGCCGCGGGCCTCTTCGAGCGACCGACGCATCTCGGCCAAGAGCGGTTCGCTCTCCGCCGTGAGCTTGTCGACCGCGGCCCGCAGCTCGGTCAGGGACCGGAACACGAACAGGAGCGCAACCACCAACGCCGTGAAGCCCAAGGCGCAGAGCACCGTCGCCATGACGAGGGCCAAGTCGCCTGCAGTCATCGACCCTCCCTTCCGTCTTCTTCTGGTCGCGCGTCCATCCGTCGCCGCACCTCTGCTTCGAACCCGTGCGCAGACGGCTCGTAGTAGACGCGGCCACCGAAGTCGTCGGGTCCGTACTGCTGGTCGACCCACCCCTTCGGATCGTCGTGAGGGTACACGTACCCCTTGCCGTGGCCGAGGGCCGCGGCGCCGGGATAGCCCGTGCCGCGCAGATGCGCCGGCACCTCACCACCGACGCCGTTGCGCACGTCCTCACGCGCGTTCCAGATCCCGAGCGCGACGCGGTTCGACTTCGGCGCGGTCGCGAGGTGGATGCACGCCTGCGACAGGTTCAGCTGCGCCTCCGGCAAGCCGGCGTACTCGACCGCGTGCGCAGCCGCGTTCGCGATGAGGAGAGCCATCGGGTCGGCCATGCCGACGTCTTCGGAGGCGAAGATCACCATGCGTCGAGCGACGAAGCGGGCGTCCTCCCCGGCTTCGAGCATGCGAGCCAGCCAGTGGAGTGCGGCGTTGACGTCAGAGCCGCGCAACGACTTGATGAACGCGCTGATGACGTCGTAATGGTCGTCGATGCCGTACCGGATCGCCTTCGTGCCGAGGGCGGCGACGACGTCGTCTTCCGTGACGTGCTTGTCCCCGAGAGCGATCGCGACCTCGAGCGCGGTGAGGATCTGCCGGCCGTCACCGCCCGCCCGGGACACGAGGTACGAGATCGCCTCCTCGTCTGCGGTCACGCCCTCGGCGTCGAGACCCCGGCACACGAGCGTCGTCAGCGCCTCCTCGGACAACGGCTCCAAGCGGAACAGCGTCGAGCGAGAGAGGAGTGGCGGGTTGACCTCGAAGTAGGGGTTCTCGGTCGTCGCGCCGATGAGGATGATGAGACCCTCCTCGACTGACGGCAGCAGCGCGTCCTGTTGCGCCTTGTTGAAGCGATGGATCTCGTCGAGGAAAAGGATCGTGCGCTGCTCACGCTGGCCGAGTCGCTCACGTGCCCCTGTGATGACCTCGCGCACGTCCTTCACCGACGCGTTCACGGCAGACAGGGGCATGAACGCGCTCGTCGTCGCATCGGCGATCAGTCGCGCCAACGTGGTCTTGCCCGTGCCAGGCGGCCCCCAGAAGATGACCGACGAAAGCCGGTCCGCTTCGATCAGTCGACGCAGTGGCTTGCCCTCACCGAGGAGGTGCTCCTGACCCACGACCTCGTCGAGTCGCGCCGGACGCAGACGCGCCGCGAGTGGCGCCTGACGCGCCAAGCGCTCGGCCGCAGCCGCCGAGAAGAGGTCATCTGACGAGAGGAAGCACCTCTTCGGCCAGACGCGTCATCTGCTCGTCGGTCTTCTCGTAGGTGTCGCCGGAGAAGTTCGGGAAGAGCACGAGGTCCTGCAGCGAGAGCAGGTCCTTGTAGTACTGGATGCCCTCGGCGACGTGCTCGGGCGAGCCCACGACCCAGGTGCGTTCTGACCGATCGAGTTCTCCAGCGTCGGGATGAGCCCGGGCGCGACGGGCTTGCCGTCGTCACCGGCATGTAGCCCGCGACTCCAGCCGTACGGCCCGAGGAACTTCCAGAACTCGTCGTGGCCGGCGCGCGCCGAGTCGAGCGCCTGCTCGTGGGTGTCCTCGATCCGCACGTTGAGCACCAGCATCCGCTTCTCGCCCGGCGCCAGCTCGACGCCGCCGTGCGACTGCGCCTAGACCTCGGCCATAGCGTTCCCAGCACCGCTTGATGAACGCGTGGTGCTTGTTCCAGAACACGCCGCCGTGCCCGGCACCGGCACGTGCTCGAGGGTCGGCGGCGAGGTGATCGCCTGCCAGATCTCGTAGGGGTACAGCGGCCGCGGGACCAGCGTGAGCGTCCTCGACGAAGCCGCCGCGATCGGGGATGCCCGGCGGCGGGAAGTGGAAGTACTTCCCCGTGTAGCGAGAACGTCTCGTTGTCGAACGCGAGCCTGATGACCTCGATCGCCTCGTCGATGACCTCGCGGTTGATGCGGTCCGCGTCGGCGCCTGTCGGGGTTGTCGAAGACCCGATCGACGCGGTGCCGAGCGGCTCCGCCTCGCGGGGCACCGTGCCCCGACCCACACCGAGGATGCCTCGGCCGCCGGAGATGTTGTGCAGCGTGGCGAAGTCCTCGGCCAGCCGCAGCGGATGCCACTGGGCGACGATGTTGAACATCGTGCCGATCCGGATGCGGCTCGTGCGCTCGGCCAGGATCGCTGCGAACAGGATGCCGTTGGGCACGACCTCGTAGCCCTCGTGCTGGAAGTGGTGCTCGGTCAGCCAGAAGCTGTCGTAGCCGAGCTCCTCGGCTCGCACCCCCATGTCGAGCAGGCGCTCCTGCGCGTGCCAGAAGTCCTTCTGCTCGTAGCGCCGGCTCATCGGCTCCGGAGGCCCGGCACCGGCATCGTCGATCTCGACGCCGCCGAAGAAGAAGACGCCTACCCGCATGACTCCATCATGTCCCAGCCAGCCAGTCCACGATGACGTTGGCAAGCTCCTCGCCCTTGTCTTCCTGCAGGAAGTGCCCACCGCCCTCGATGGTGGTGTGCGGCTGCCCCTTCGTGCCCGGCACGCGGGTCTGGAACGCTCGGTCGGCCCCACGCGTGATCGGGTCCTGGTCGCTGAACGCGGTCAGCGCAGGCTTCTCCCACTTCTCGAGCACTTCCCACGCGGCCTTGTTCGGCCGCTGCGGCGGGATCATCGGGCGAGATCGGCACGAGCACCGGGAACTTCCGGGCTCCCGCCTTGTAGGTGTCGTCCGGGAAGGGCGCGTCGTACGCGGCGATCACCTCGGGCGACAGCTCGGTGCGACACCCACCTTTGATGATGCCGCCGACGTGGAAGTCGGGGGTCGTCTGCGAGTACTCGCGCCAGCGCAGGAACGCGTCGCCGGGAGGCGCATCACCGGTCGGCAAGAAGCCGTTCGCCACGACGATGCGATCGAACCGGTCGGGATTCTCCGCGACCAACCGCAGCCCGATGAGCGCGCCCCAGTCCTGACACATCAGTGTCGCGTGCTGAAGGTCGACGGCCTTCATCCACGCGGTCATCCAGTCGACGTGACGTTGGTACGTGTAGTCGTCGAGCTCGGTGGGCTTGTCGCTCCGACCGAAGCCCACGAGGTCGGGCGCCACCGCGCGATGCCCGGCAGCCGTGAACACCGGGATCATCTTGCGGTAGAGGTAGGCCCACGACGGCTCGCCGTGCAGGCAAAGGATCGGTGCTGCGTCAGCCGGACCCTCGTCGACGTGGTGCACGCGCAACGTGCCTCCGTCGCCGTCGGGCACCTCGGTGTACTTCGGGGCGAACGTCCACCCCGGGAGGTTCTCGAACCGGTCGTCAGGAGTCCGCAGCGCACGCATGCGCCGACCCTACGACGACCGCGGCAGGAGGCGCAGACCGAGCGTGGCGAGCTGCGTCGCGTCGACCGGAGTCGGCGAGCCGGTCATGGGATCCGTACCTGACTGCGTCTTGGGGAACGCGATCACTTCACGGATGTTCTCCTCGCCCGCGAGGATCGCGACGAGCCGGTCGAGCCCGAACGCAAACCCGCCGTGCGGCGGCGCCCCGTAGCGGAACGGCGTCAGGAAGAAGCCGAACCGCGCGCCGGCCTCCTCCGCCCCGATGCCCAGCAAGTCGAAGATGCGCTGCTGCAACTCGGGCTCGTGGATCCGGATCGAGCCCGAACCGAGCTCCCACCCGTTGAGCACGAGGTCGTACGCTGCGGCTGCGCACCGACATCGGATCGGACTCGAGCCGATCGATGTCTTCGGGATGCGGGCGCGTGAACGGATGATGTGCGGGCTTCGGATGCCCGTCCTCGCTCACGCCGACGAACATCGGGAAGTCGACGACCCATACATATCGGTACGGGCCCTCGTACACGGGCGGGCGCGCCAGGTCGTTGCGCAGCTGGCCGAGCACCTCGCAGGTCGTCATCCACTCGTCGGCGACGATGAGGATGAGATCCCCCGGCCGCGACCGACAGCGCCGCCACGAGAGCCGCCTTCTCCGTCTCGGAGAGGAACTTCACGACGGGCGACTCGAGCGCGCCGCCAGCACCGACCCGCATCCAGACGAGACCCTTGGCGCCGAGCGACTTCGCCCGGTCGGTCATCGAGTCGAGCTGGTTGCGGGTCATGTCACCGCGTCCGGGCACGCCGATTCCCTTGATCGCGGCCGCGCCTGCGAACGCCTTGAACTCGGTGCCCGCGAAGATCGGCGTGAGCTCCACCAGCTCGATGCCGAAGCGCAGGTCGGGCTTGTCGACGCCGAACCGATCCATCGCGTCGTGCCAGGTGATCTGCTCGATGGGCGGCGGCCGGTCGCCGAGCACGGCTTCTGCTGCGTCGAGCACGGCCTCGCTGATGAACTCGAGCACGTCCTCCTGGTCGACGAAGCTCGCTTCGGCGTCGAGCTGCATGAACTCGTACTGGCGGTCGGCGCGCAGGTCCTCGTCGCGAAGGCACCGAGCGATCTGGTAGTAGCGATCGATGCCGCCGACCATCAGCAGCTGCTTGAACAGCTGCGGGCTCTGCGGCAGCGCGTAGAACGAGCCCGGCTGCTGGCGAGAGGGCACGAGGAACTCGCGGGCCCCCTCGGGGGTCGAAGCCATCAGCATCGGTGTCTCGACCTCGACGAAGCCCTGCCGCTCCATCGCGGCGCGCACCGCGCTGTTGATCGTGCTGCGGATGCGCAGGTTTCGCTGCATGCGCTCGCGGCGCAGATCGAGGTATCGGTAGCGGAGCCGCACGGTCTCATCGACCTGGTCGGCTCGCTCGTCGATCGGGAAAGGCGGCGGCTCCGCGACGGACAGCACTTCGACGGTGCAGTCACCGATCTCGATCTCACCAGTGGGGAGGCTCGGGTTCACGGTGCCCTCGGGCCGCGACCGCACGGTGCCGGTCACCCGCACCACGTATTCGGACCGCAGATCGTCGCGCGCCGTCGACCACGCACTGGACGAGCCCGGTGTGATCGCGGACGTCGAGGAACGCGAGATGCTCGCCGTGCTCGCGCCGCCGGGCGACCCATCCGCACACCGACACGGTGCGAGCCGCGTCGGCAGCACGCAGTGCGCCGCAGTAATCAGTACGCAGACTCACAAGCACTTCCTCACAATGACTTCCTCACGTAGTCGATGACCTCTTGTCTGGGGATGGCCTGCTGACCCGGCTCACCTTCCGAGCCGGTGTGGCGGAGGTCGCGGACAGTCACCGTCGCGGTCGCCTGCTCATCGGAGCCGACGATCAGCGCGAGCCGAGCACCCGAGCGGTCGGCGGCCTTCATCTGCGACTTCATCGACCTGCCGTCGAAGGAACGGTCGGCGCTCACCCCCGCACCCCGCAGCTCGTGCGTGATGGCGAGCGCCTCTTCACCGCCCGTGGTGTCGATGACCCAGACATCGACCGTCGAGTGAGGCGCGGTCGAACACGCCCTCGGCGTCGCACGCGAGGAGGATGCGCTCGATTCCGGCGCCGAACCCGATGCCCGGTGTAGGCGGTCCACCGAGCTGCTCTGCGAGCCCGTCGTAGCGGCCGCCGCCGCCGATCGCGTTCTGGGCGGCGTCGAGCGCTCCGCTCGCGAACTCGAACGTGGTCCGGCGGTAGTAGTCGAGGCCGCGCACCAGCAAGGGGTCGAGCTCGAACGGGATGGCGAGCGACTGCAAACCCCGCTGCACGCGCTCGAAGTGGGCAGCCGCGTCGGGCGACAGGTAGTCGATCGTGATCGGCGCGGTGGCGATGATCGGAGCGTCCTCGGGACGCTTCGAGTCGAGGACGCGCAGCGGGTTGACGTGCAACGTCGCCCTGCTCTGCTCCGAGAGCGCGGTCGGTGTGCGAGCTGAGGTGAGCGCGCAACGCGTCGATGTAGGGAGGGCGCGTGGCGCGCGTCACCAATGGAGTTCAGCCGCAGTGTGCGCTGCTCGATGCCGACCGCCCGGTACACGCTGTCGAGCAAGGCGATGATCTCGACGTCAACGTCGGGATCATCTGTGCCGATGGCCTCGGCCCCCAGCTGGTGATGTTGGCGATAACGGCCGGCCTGGGGCCGCTCGTAGCGAAAGTTCGGCCCGACGTACCAGGTCTTCCAAGGTGTGGCCGGGTGGTGCTCGAGGAAGGCGCGCATCACCGACGCTGTGCCCTCCGGCCGCAAGGCGAGGTGCCGGTCGCTCTTGTCCTTGAAGTCGTACATCTCCTTGCGCACGATGTCGGTTGACTCGCCGACCCGCTCGAAGACACCGATGTCCTCGAACATGGGTGACACGACCAGCCCGTATCCGGCCCGGTCGGCGAGGCCGGCGAACAGCGCAACCAGGTGGGTCCAGCGAGCCGACTCCGGGGGGAGCACATCGCGCGTGCCCGTCGGGGCTCTGAACTCGGGCACATGGCCAGGCTAGCGAAGGGGTTCCGACGCACCTGCCCGTTTGACCAGGTAGTCGTCTCCTAAGGTGCCCCCGATGCGGCGCCGCCTCCCCGCCCTGCTGGTCTGCGTCGTCGCCGTCGCACTCGCCGCGTGCAGCTCCGACGACAGTGCAGCGACCGCCACGGGAGCAACGACTGCGGCGGCGTCGACCACCGCGCCGGCTCCCCTCACGATCAGCGCGGTATCCGTCACCGCCAACCCCAACAGCACGCTCAGTGCGTCGCTCGCTTTCACCACGTCGACGCCCGCGTCCGTCCAGCTCCACATCGTCGGTGCCGGGTCAGACAGGACCGAACCCGCGCAGACCGATCCGTCGACCGATCACACGATCCCGGCCGTGGGGATGCGACCGGCGTCCACCTACACCTTGACCGTCACCGCGAAGGACTCCGCAGGGCAGACGGCGGACGCCGCGCCAGTGTCGTTCACGACCGGTGCGCTGCCGGTAGACATCCCGCCGTTCACCGTGACGAGCGACCCGGCGAAGATGGCACCGGGCATCACGCTTTTCCCGATCACGGGGCGGGCATCGGCTCCGCCGGTCGCCGGCCAAACCGCGCCGAACCTCGGCCTGCTCGTCGGGGTCGACGCGGAAGGAAGCGTCGTCTGGTACCACCAGGCACCCCTCCCGATCGGCGACGCCCGGATGCTCGACAACGGGCACATCCTCTACGAGTACAACGACATGGGTGCCCGGGAGATCGACGTCCTCGGCAACGTGATCCACGAGTGGGCCGGTCGCCTCGAGCTCGGACGGCTCGCGACTGACGAGTACGGCCGCGCGGTTGCAGGGCCGAATGCCATCCCGGTCGACGTCGACTCGATGCACCACGAGATCCACCCGATGCCGGATGGCAACCTCATCACGATCAGCACCGAGCTGCTGCAGGTCAGCGGGTTTACGAAGCCGATGTGCGGCGAGACGCCCGACAAGTTCACCGGCACCTATCAGCTGATCGCCGACCTGATCGTCGAGTTCGAGCCAGACACCGGCAAGGTCGTTCACGAGTGGCACCTCGCGGACTACTTCCACCCGCAGACGAACCCCGCTGACGCGAACATCTGCCCCTTCGCGCCACGTTCGCCGTCCCGGTGTTCATGTACGCGAACTTCGGCGACGTCAAGGACTGGACCCACGCAAACGCGGTCGTCTTCGACCCGAAGCGCAATGCCCTGATCGTGTCGTCCCGACACATGGATGCCGTGCTCGCGATCAAGTACGCCGATGACGCCGCGGGCAAGTCGGGCGATCTTCTCTGGAGGCTCGGTCCCGGCGGCGACTTCACCCTCTCCGGACCCGGCGAGCTGCAGTACCACCAGCATGCGGTCGAGGTGCAGGACGACGGGTCGCTCATGCTGTACGACAACGGCAACGACCGTCCCGGAACCGACCCCAACAGCCCGGACGTGAATCAGCGTCCCTACAGCAGGGCCGTGCTGTTCGACCTCGACGAAGCGAACAAGACCGTCACGCAGCAGTGGGAGATGCGGTCGGTCATCGACGGTCGTCCCCTCTACGCGTGGTTCGTCGGGGACGCGGACCATCAGCCGAATGGCAACGTCCTCATCGACAACGGAGGCATCATCGATCCGGCCGGCGTGAGCTCGCTCATCACCGAGGTCACACCCAGCGGCAGCGAGGGCGGCGCGACGGTGTTCTCGCTGCGCCTCGACGGCGGGAACACCTTCATCTACCGGGCCGTGAGGGTGCCGTCTCTCTACGGCTCTGGATAGCCTCCGCTCGTGGCCGAGACACCCATCACGATCTTCCACAACCCTCAGTGCTCCACCTCGACGAAGGTGGTCGGGCTCGCCGAAGAGCTCGGGACGAATGCCGATCTCGTTCTGTACCTGAAGCAGCCACCGACGCGCGAGCGCCTCACCTGGTTGGTGAAGCACCTCGAGGGGTCACCGCCCGCCGACCTCGTGCGGAAGGACTCGCACTTCAAGGACCTGGGCCTCGACCCGGACGACTACACGACCTCGAAGGCGATCGTCGATCTCCTGGTCGAGCATCCGCGCCTCTTGCAACGTCCACTGCTGGTGAAGGGCGACCGAGTCGTGATCGGGCGTCCGGTCGACCGCGCGCGTGAGCTGCTCGAGAGCTAGCGGCTGATCGCAGGATGCACGACACAGGCTTCTTCGAACCGGACGGCGACGCGCTCATGCCGATCCCAAATGCACGGGGGCCATGGGCCGAGGACATGATGCACGGGCGCCTGCTGGCGGGCCTCGCGGCATGGGCGATCGATCGAGATCACGGCGATCCCGACTTTCTCCCGGCACGGCTGACGGTCGACCTCTTCAAGTCACCGGCCATGAAGGCAACCCGGGTATCGACCGCTCTGGTGAGAGCCGGCGGCCGAGTGCGAGTGGCGGACGCGTTCATCGACGTCGGCGGGGTGGCCGTCGCCCGCGCGACAGCGCTGTACCTGCGCAAGAGCGACGAGTCGGTCGACGACGCCCCGCTCACCGCCGCGTGGGACTCCACGATTCCCGATCCCGTCGACGATCCCTTCGACATGCCGTTCGAGGTGCGGTCGGTCGACGGGATCGGCTTCGGTGCAGTCGGGCCTCGCCGCACCTGGCTTCGCGAGCTCCGCCCGCTGGTCACGGGCAAGGAGCTCACGCCCTTCATCCGCGCCGCGCTCGTCGCGGACATCGCGAGCCCGCTCGCCAACTCGGCATCGGATGGCCTCGAGTACATCAACCCGGATCTCGCGCTCTACCTCGCTCGGCTTCCCGAAGGTGAGTGGATCGGCGTCGAATACGCGGACCGAGTGGCTGCCGACGGCGTGTCCGTCGCGCACTGCCGGATGCACGATGCGATCGGGCCGATCGGCTCGAGCGAGGTCTGCGCTGTCCGCAATCCGAGGATGGCGCGACCGGACCAGGGCTAGAGCCAGCGGGGGGGGTCGGGCACGACGCCGTTCGACGCGGCGAGTCCGTCACCACTGCTGCGACCGAGGAGCCAGCCGAGCAACGCGGCCTTCGTTCCCTGCAGCACGATCGGGTCGTCACCGTGACCGAGCACCCAGCGCCGATCGCCGTCGGTGGCCTCGAGCCCGATCGAAGGACTGTCCTCGCGAGAGCCAACGGTCTGCGCTACCTCGTCGAGAAGCGCCACGGTGATGGCCTCGGGTATCTGATCCGCTCGCGCCCCCGCGTCGAGGTCGAGCGTGTGCACCCAGGTCTCACGGACCCGCATCCAGGGCACCTCGGCACCGGTCGTCGCGCGCCCCAACGCGGTGCGGATCTCGCCCTCCCATGCTGCCCCCGGCATCGCGGCAGCCTGCTCCTCCAACCGGCCTGACGCCTCGAGCGCCTCGGCCCTCAGCTCGTCAGCCGTCTGATGCGAGCCCTCCTCGATGTCCTCGGCACACGCCTCTGCAGAGGGATACATCGGCGTCGCGACACCCGTGCCGCGCCCAGTCGAGCAGGTTCATCAGCGCGCGGGCGTTGCGCGAGAAGTGCGAGACGACATGCGCCCGCGACCACCCCGGCAGCGCCGACGGTGACCTCAGCTCCTCGTCGGACAGCGCCGCCAGATGCTCGAGGAAGAAGACCTCGCCCTCGCGCATCCAGTCGAGTCGGTCCCGCGGGACCGGCATCAGCGCGTCTCGCGCCGACAGACGTTGCGACACTCCCCCACGCCGGCGATGCGCGTGACCATCACGCTGCCGTCGCGGAGGAACTCCTTCGGGTTGCGAGCGTTGCCCACGCCGCCCGGCGTGCCGGTCGCGATGACATCACCCGGCTCGAGAGTGAGGATCGTGGAGATGTACGAGACGAGGGTGAACGGGTCGAACACGAGGTCGGCAGTGTCGGCCTTCTGCTTGATCTCGCCGTCGACCTCACACGAGATCTCGCGCGCTGGACCCGGCGTCTCGTCGGAGGTGACGAGGTAGGGCCCGAGCGGTGTCGTCGACTCGAACGTCTTGCCCTGCAGCCATTGGAGGGTGCGGTTCTGGTAATCGCGCACCGAGACGTCGTTGAGCACCGCGTAGCCCGCGATCGCCTCAGACGCCGTGTCAACCGACACGTGACGAGCGCGCTTGCCGATGATGACTGCGAGCTCGGCCTCCCAGTCGACCGCGTCGGACACATGCGGGAGCACGACGTCGTCGTTCGCCCCGATGAGCGCTGGCGTGAACTTCGCGAAGAGAGTCGGGTACTCGGGAAGCTCGCGCCCCGTCTCGAGGATGTGGCTTCCGTAGTTGAGGCCGACGCACAAGATCTTGTCGGGCCACGGAATCAGCGGCGCGAAGTCGAGCCCGGCAACCGGTCTCGTCGCGCCGTTCGCGCTGTCGGCGCGTTGTCGCCAGCCGTCATTGCGCAGCAGCTGCCCGACATCGGCAACCCCGATGTCGACCGCCACGTCGCCGTCAATGCGCACCGCACGGGTGCGCTCTCCGTCTCGGATCGTCGCAAGCTTCACGACGGCGAGTATGTCACTCGCACGCGGCCATCCCGTCGGGATCTCAGTCGGGCTGCCCCGTGAGCCGGCGCCGAAGCTCGACATAGACGGGCCGGCCGACGACCTCCGCGAGCTCATCGCCGAGCGTCTCGATCACGCGACCTTCACCGACGTACGCCCGGTCACCCTCTGTGCAGCACCACGCCATCGTCTCGCCCTCGTCGCCCCAGTCGGCGCGGGTCCAGCGGCGCACCGTCGCGACCTCGCCTCCGTCGGGACGGGACTCCCAGTCGACCTTGATCGGCAGCTGCCAACAGACCGAGGGCTTCCAGTCGAGCGGCGGTTCACCCACGTCGAGCACGCCCAGATGCAGCGCGCATCCTGCGCCGCCCGCGAAGTCGGGACCGTTGAGGAAGATGCAACCGCTCTCGAGCACACGGGTGTGCAGACGCTCGTCGTCGCGGAAGATGCCGCCGCTCTCGGCTTCGGCGTGGTGCTCGAAGCGGTCGGGCGGCAACACCGCGGCCAGCGCCGAGATCATCATCGCCTCGTCGATGTCGCCGAGCTCCGCGCCGATCGAGCAACACCCTTGGCCCAGATGCTCTGCGGGCTCGTCGAGGATGCCGAGGCACCCACGCCCCCAGATGCACGTCCAGCTCGACTCGAGGAAGTCACGGTCGAAGCGCCACACCACCGCGCCGGCGTCGATCTCCTCGAACGACGGGGTCACCGATTCACCCGTGCTACGCACCACCCTTGCCCGGAAGGATGCGATAGGCGTCGTAGACGCTGTCGATCTGCCGGATCGTGCTGATCACCGAGTCGAGGTGCTGCGGATCGGCGAGCTCGAACTCGAACCGCATCCGAGAGATGCGGTCGTTCCCGGTCGACGTCGAGCAGGCGATGATGTTCACGTGCTGGTCTGACAGCGCGTTCGAGACGTCACGCAGCAAGCGAGATCGATCGAGTGCCTTGACCTCGATCGCGGCGACGAACACCGTGTCGGCCTCGCCGTCCCACTCGACGTCGATGACCCGATCGGTCTGTCCCGTCGACAACGACACGGCGTTCGCGCAGTCGGCGCGGTGCACCGAGACTCCCCTTCCCCGGGTGACGAAGCCGACGATCTCGTCGCCAGGCACGGGCGTGCAGCAACGCGACAGGCGCACCATCACGTCGTCGAGCCCCTCGACGTGGATGCCGGTGCTGTCGGTGCGCTTGCTCTTGCGTGGGGTGCGCACGGAGATGGGGAGGCGATCCTCCGTTTCCTCCTCGCCTTCTCGGAGGATGCGCGCGACGCGCTGCGCGATCGCAGAACCCGAGACATGGTTGTCGCCGATCGCGACGTACAGCCCCTCGAGGTTCTGGTAGCTCATTGCCACCGCCGTGTTCTCGAGGATGTCGCTGCCGACAAGCCTCTGGACTGGCAGACCTTCGCGACGCATCGCCTTGACGAGCTCTTCGCGCCCCGTCTCGATCGCGTCTTCGCGGCGCTCGCGCGAGAACCACTGGCGGATCTTGTTGCGCGCCCTGGGCGAGACGACGAGCTTCAGCCAGTCACGCGACGGCCCCGCTCCCTCGACCTTCGACGTGAAGATCTCGCAGGTGTCGCCCGACAGCAGCGTGGAGTCGAGGGGCACCAGCCGTCCGTTGACACGAGCGCCGATGCACGAGTGCCCGACCTCGGTGTGCACCGAGTACGCGAAGTCGATCGGCGTGGCGCCACGCGGGAGGGTGACGACCCTGCCCTTCGGAGTGAAGACGAAGACCTCGTCCTGATCGAGATCGGTCTTCAGGTTCTCCATGAACTGAGCGGGGTCGCTCGTCTCCTGCTGCCAGTCGACGATTCGGTTCAGCCATGCGATGTCCGATGCCGAGGTGTTCTCCTTGTAGCTCCAGTGCGCGGCGACGCCGAACTCGGAGCGCTGGTGCATCTCCCGCGTGCGGATCTGCACCTCGAGCGGCTTGCCGCCAGGACCGATCACCGTGGTGTGCAGCGACTGGTAGAGGTTGAACTTGGGCATCGCGATGTAGTCCTTGAAGCGCCCCTGCACCGGCTTCCAGGTCGCATGGATCGAGCCCAGAGCCGCGTAGCAGTCCTTCACCGTGTCGACGATGACTCTGATGCCCACGAGATCGAAGATCTCGTCGAACTCCCGACCCTTCACGACCATCTTCTCGTAGATGCTCCAGAGGTGCTTCGGCCGACCCGTGACCTCTGCCGTGATGCGCAGCTCCGCGAGACGAGTGCGCACGTGCTCGAGCACGTCGTCGAGGTACTCGTCGCGCTCGGGGCTCCGCGTCGACACCATGTGGTCGATCTCCGCGTAGCGCTTCGGGTGCAGAGAGGCGAACGCCAGGTCCTCGAGCTGCTGCTTCATCTCCTGCATGCCGAGGCGATGCGCGAGCGGCGCGTAGATGTCGAGGGTCTCCTCCGCGGTGCGCCGCTGCTTCTGCTCGGGGAACGCGGCGATGGTGCGCATGTTGTGCAACCGGTCGGACAGCTTGATGATCAGGACTCGCAGATCCTTCGCCATCGCGACGAGCATCTTGCGCATCGTCGCGGCCTGCTGCTCCTCCTTGGAGTCGAAGCGGATGCGCTCGAGCTTGGTGACCCCGTCGACGATCGCGGCGATCTCAGTGCCGAACTCCCGCTGCACATCCTCGAGCGTGACGACCGTGTCCTCGACCGCGTCATGCAGCAACGCGGCCGACACGGTGGTCTCGTCGAGGCCGAGCTCGGCGACGATCCGCGCCACGGCTACCGGGTGGTTGATGTAGCGCTCCCCGGACTTGCGGAACTGCTCCGCATGCGCGGTAGCCGCCACCTCGTAGGCGCGCGTGATGGTGGAGGTGCTCGCCTTGGGGTGGCGGGCTCGGTAGGCCGCGACGACGGGCGCGACCTCGTCCGCAGGCGCTGCGGCCTGCCTCCGCCACGGAAGCACCCGATCCACCGTCGCCACCGCTACTCCCTGTTGCCCTTCGTCACTGGGTTGCCCCTGGTCACTGGCTTCCCCGTGCTCACTCGGTCATTCATAGGTGATCAACGAGACCATCTCATAGCCGCCGACTCGATCGCGCCCATGCAGAAACCCGAGCTCGATGAGGAAGCCGAGTCCGACGACCAGCCCACCGAGGGCCTCGACGAGCCTGACGGTCGCCGCAGCGGTGCCGCCGGTCGCCAGGACGTCGTCGACGATGAGCACCCGGTGTCCGTCGAGCACACCGTCGCGGTGGATCTCGAGCCGATCGGTGCCGTACTCGAGCGCGTACTCCTCGCCGATGATCTCGGCGGGGAGCTTGCCCGGCTTGCGGACGGGCACGAAGCCCGCACCGAAGCGATAGGCGACCGGTGCAGCCAGGATGAAGCCCCGAGCCTCGATGCCGACCACGCGGTCGACGTCGACGCCCGCGAAGTGGTCGGCGATCGCGTCGATCGAGAATCGGAACGCGCTCACGTCGGCCCAGAGGGGCGTGACGTCCTTGAAGACGATGCCGGGCTTGGGGAAGTCAGGGACGTCGCGGACGAGCTCTTCGAGCCACGTCGCATCGACCGTCATCATCCGAGGCTACCGCCGCACGCCCCGCGCTCCGTGGCTCGCACGCCCTGACTCGCACACCGTGACTCGCACGACGCGCAGACAACCGTCAGCGGCGCTTCTTCTTGCGCGGCCTCGGCGGGTGACCGAGCGCGCCGCCGGTCGACGAGCCCGCGGGCACCGCCGCGCCGCCCACCGCGGACGGCGCCTTCGCTCCGGTCGCACCCACACGACCCGGAGCAGATGCGGAGCCGAGGGTGGCCACCGCGGTCGCTGCCGGGACGGTCGAAAGGATCGTGGTGCTGCCGAACTTCGCCTTCAGTGCCTTGTACCGAGGCTCGCGCTCCTTGAGGACCGCGAGGATGGGCGTGGCGATGAAGATCGACGAGTACGAACCGGTGATGAGGCCGACGAGCAGAGCGAGAGCGAAGTCCTCGAGCGCCGTCGCACCCATCAGGATCGAGCCGACGAACAGCAGCGAGAGCACGGGGAGGACCGCGCACAGCGTCGTGTTCAACGACCGTGCGAGAACCTGGTTCATGCTGAGGTTCACGACGTCGCCGTAGGTCGCCCGACCGGTGGCGAGCACGCGCTTGGTGTTCTCGTGCACCTTGTCGGAAAACGACGATCGTGTCGTACAGCGAGAAGCCCAAGATCGTCAGGAACGCGATGACCGTCGCCGGCGTCACCTCGAACCCGAAGAGGGAGTACACGCCCACGCTGATGAGCACGTCGTGCACGACCGCCGCGAGCGCGGCCACCGCCATGCGCCACTCGAACCGGACCGTGATGTAGAGCGCGAGCGCGATGAAGAAGAACACCAGCGCACGTAACGCCTTGTGAGTGATCTCCTTGCCCCATGTGGGACCGATCGAGGTGAAGCTCACCTCGCCGACGTCGACCTTCGCGTTCTCCGCGAGCGTCTGACGCACCCCGCTCGACGTCGCTCCGGTCTGCGGTCCTGCCTGCGCTCGGATCCGCTCGCCGTCGGCGCCCCGCAGCGTCTGGATCTTGCCGTCGTTGATGCCGAACTTCTCGAGCGTGCTACGGGTCTGGTCGACGCTCGTGTTCTGAGCGGTGAACTCCCACGCGACGCCGCCCTCGAACTCGATGCCGAGGTTGAGGCCCCGGGTGAAGAGTGACAGCAGGCTCACCAGGATCACCACTCCGGAGATGATGAAGCCGATGCGGCGCTTTCCGACGAAGTCGAAATGCGTCTCGCCGTGGTACAGCCGATGGAAGAACCCGCCCCGGCCGGGTCGCGGCTCTGGGCTCTGATCCTCGGCGGGACGGGTGTCGAGGTCGGTCATCGCGACGCCCCCACGAGCGGCTTCTCACCGGTGCCCATCGCCTCGCCCCGATGCACGCCGAGCACGTCAGGGCCGGCGAACGCCTTGCCACGGCTCATCAAGATGACGGCCGGTCGGGTGAAGAAGAACGACACGATCATGTCGAGGAGCGTCGACAGCCCAAGGAAGAACGCGAACCCGCGGACCGAGCCGACGGTGAAGTACCAGAGGATCACGGCGCCGATGAGCGAGGCCGAGTCCGCGGCCAGGATCGTGCGGTACGCGCCCGAGAAGCTGCGCTCCGCCGAGGCACGCAACGTGCGACCCAGGCGCACGTCGTCCTTCAGGCGCTCGAAGTACACGACGTAGGAGTCGACCGTGACACCGATCGAGACGATGATGCCCGTGATGCCGGCGAGCGTGAGGGCGAGCCCGCGCGAGTGTCCGAGGTAGCACACGATCGCCCAGAGCAGCGCACCCGAGATGCAGAGGCCCGCTGGCACCACCAAGCCGAGGCGCCGGTAATACAGGAGCATGAACAGCACGACGAGGAGCAGACCGATGATGCCGGACACGACTCCGGCGCGCAGCGAGTCCTGGCCGAGGCTGGCCGAGACCGTTTGCACGGCCTGGGGCTCGAGCTGCACGGGCAGTGCGCCGTAGCGGAGCACCAGCGCGAGGTTCTTGGCCTCCCGCTCGGTGAAGTTGCCGGTGATCTGGATCTGGTCGCGTTGGAACGTGCCCGTCTGCACCACGGGCGCGGACTGCACCACGCTGTCGAGCACGATGGCGATCTGTCCGGTGGGGCAGGTCGCATCACGGTTGAAGCAACGAGTGGCGAGCTGGTTCCATCCGTCGATGCCGGTCTGACCGGTCTTCATTGTGAGGTGGACGCTCCACTGCCCGGTGCTCGGGTCGAGCCTCGCCTCCGCGGTCTCGACGCCGGCGCCGGTCAGGGCGACCGGGCCGAGCGAATACCGACCGGTGACCGTTCCGCTTCGATCCTTCTGCTCGAGCACGACGTCCTTCGACGGATCGTCCTGATCGGACGGAGTCGTGGGGACGATCTGGGTCGGGATCGTGACGGTCGTGCCTGCGCTGGCCGCAGTCGACGACGCTCCGGCGTCACTGGCAGTTGCTCCGGCCGCGGTGGTGGCGGATCCCGCGACGGTCGTCGTCGCGCCCGCGACCGTCGACGTCGCGCCCGAGACCGTCGTGGTCGACCCGGCGACGGGTTGCGACGCGTCAGGCGGCAGGTTCTGCAGGGTCGGTCGGAACCGCAGCTCGGCGGTCTGGCCGACGAGCTGAAGCGCCCGATCCTGATCCTTCACGCCCGGCAGCTCGACCAGGATCGAGTTGCCCTGACGGGTGATCTCGGGCTCGGCGACGCCCAACGCGTCGACGCGGTTGCGAATGATCGCGATCGTCTGATCGAGCACACCGCTGTCGACCGACTCCTTGGGCTGGAGCACGACAGACGCGCCGCCCTGGAGATCGAGACCGAGCTGGGGCTTGTTGCCCGAAAGGATAGTGAGGCCGAGCGCGAGCGCGGCGACCGCGACGGTGATGACGAGAGAGAGGACGAGGTTGCGGCGCATGGGTCAGGTGTTGTCGTGAGCGTCGTCTGCGTCAGTCGGCTTGTCGTTCTTCTCGGGTGCCGCCGGCGGGGTGCCGGCGCCCTTCGTGAGGATGCGAGCGACCGCACCGCGCGCCATCCTCATCTCGATGCCCTCGGCGACCTCGATGAGAAGCGTGTCGTCCTCGAGCTCGGTGACGATCCCGTAGATGCCCGATGACGTCATGACCTCATCGCCCACCTCGGTCTCGCGCACGAGCGACTGCTGCTCGCGAACCCGCTTCTGTTGCGGACGAATGAGCAGGGCGTACATGAGCCCAAAGGTGACGGCAAGGAGCAGAAGTGCGCCCACGGGAGGTCCAGAGTTCGGCGATGAAGCGTTGAGCAGGCTAGTCCGGCCCCGGACCTCGATCACATCACCTGAAGCCTCTCAGGCCTCCCACCTGGTGCGGACCTCGGCACGGAAGGCCTCGAAGCCGCCCTGCTCGATCGAACTCCGCATCCGCTCGACGAACCGGAGAAGCCACCCGATGTTGTGGATGGTCAGCAATCGACGACCGGTCGGCTCGTCGGTGGTGAGCAGGTGGCGGACATAGCCTCGCGAGTAGCGGCCCGACACGGGGCTCGGTGACGACTCGTCTACCGGACTGTCGTCGAGGGCGAAGCGGGCGTTGCGAAGGTTGATGCGCCCTCCATCGGTGAGGACGGTGCCGTGGCGGCCGAGCCGGCTCGGCAACACGCAGTCGAAGAGGTCGACGCCGAGGGCGACCGACTCGACGAGCGAGAGCGGATCTCCGACGCCCATGAGGTAGCGGAGCCGGTCGGCAGGCAGCTCGTCCGTGGCGGCAGCGAGTGCAGGAACCATCTCCTCACGCGTCTCGCCGACCGACAGGCCTCCGATGCCGTAGCCGGCGAAGCCGATCTCGGTCGCACGTTGCGCGCTCTCCTTGCGCAAAGCGATGTCGACGCCTCCCTGGACGATCCCGAACAGCGCTTGCCCTTCCCGGTGATGTGCGGCTGCCGCCCGAGCAGCCCACTCCGCGGTGCGTCGCATCGCGAGGCGCACGACGTCAGGAGTGGAGGGCAGCGGTGGACACACGTCGAGCGCCATCTGAATGTCGGCCCCCAGCAGCTCCTGGACCTCGACCGCACGTTCCGGGGTCAGCCGATGCGAGCTGCCGTCGTACACAGAGCGGAACGTGACGCCGCCGTCGTCGACTTGGGGCGACAGCGAGAAGACCTGGAAGCCGCCTGAGTCGGTGAGGACGTGGCCGTCGAACCCCATGAACCGGTGCAGGCCTCCGAACGACGCGATCGTGTCCGCACCCGGTCGCAGCATCAGGTGATAGGTGTTCGCCAGCACCACCTGCACGCCGAGCTCGCGGAGATCGTCGGCGGAGAGGTGCTTCACGACGGCCCGAGTGCCGACCGGCATGAAGCAAGGCGTGCGGATCTCGCCCCGCGGCGTGCGCGCGATGGTCGCACGCGCACCCCCATCGCGCGCGGTGACGGTCAGCGAGATCGGCGCGTCGGTCATGCCTGCGGCGCGTGTCGGTCGAGAAGCATCGCATCGCCGAACGAGAGGAACCGATAGCCCTCCGCCATCGCCACGGCGTACAGCGACCTCCATCTCGGCCCGACAAACGCGTCGACGAGCAGCAGCAGCGACGAACGAGGCAAGTGGAAGTTCGTCATCAGCAGGTCGACGACCTGCCAGTCGAAGCCGCCGTGGATGAAGAGCGCGGTGTCGCCCGACAGCGGCCCGCGCGCAGCCGACTCGAGCGCGCGCACGGTCGTGGTCCCCACTGCAACGACCCGGCGGGCGGCTGCGCACGCTTCGAGCGTCTCCGCCGGCACGCGGTACTCCTCGCGATGGATCACATGGTCTTCGGGTCGATCGGCGACGACCGGGCGGAAGGTGTCGAGGCCGACGACGAGCTCGACGGTGCGCACCTGGACCTGCTTCGCCCGGCAACGCTGCAGCAATCCCGGCGTGAGGTGCAGCCCCGCGGTCGGCGCTGCCACAGATCCAGGCCGCGAGGCGTAGACGGTCTGGTAGCGCTCGGGATCGTGCAACGGCGTGTGGATGTACGGCGGCAACGGCACCGTGCCGTGACGATCGAGGGCCGCGAGCGGGTCATCGGCGAGCAGTCGCACCCGACGCCCTCCCGTGTCGTCGAGCGGCTCACCGACCTCAACCGCGAACTCGTCGCCGGCCGGGTGCACCGAGCGGAGCACCTCCCCCACGCCGAGCCGGCGAGCCGGCCGCACCAACGCGTGCCAACCGCCGCCTTCGAGCGGGCGAACGAGGAACACCTCGACGTTGCCGCCGGTCGCGCGGCGCACGCGCAGGCGCGCCGGGATGACCCGGGTGTCGTTGACCACGAGCACGTCGCCCGACTCGAGGAGGTCGGGCAGGTCGGACACCGAGAGATGGTCGGGAGCGACCGACGCACCGCGGTCCACGAGGAGCCGCGCCGAGTCTCGCGGCTCGGCCGGAACTTGGGCGATGCAGGTGGAAGGGAGGTCGTACTCGAACGCCTGCATGGGCGCGGGTCCCCCGTCGGTTGCCACCTCGGCCGGACTGTAGTTGCGAGGTCTAGGGTCCCCGACATGGCGATCACCACTCGCACCGAACAGCTCAACGCACACGATGGCGGCCAGTTCGACGGCCATCTGTGGCTGCCCGACGCGGGGTCAGGACCTGGCCTTCTGCTCCTCCAGGAGATCTTCGGCGTCGGTCCCTACGTACGTTCCGTGGCCGAGCGACTCGCCGGCCTCGGCTATGTCGTGCTCGCTCCCGATGTCTTCTGGCGCATCCATCCCAACTGGGAGGCCGACCACGACGAGCAGGGCCTCGCCGACTCGATCGGGCTGATGGGCAAGTTCGACTTCGTGCAAGGCGTCGATGACTGCGTAGCCGCGTTCGAGCACCTCGCAGACATGAGCGACGTGCGCGGCGGCACCGGTGTCATCGGGTTCTGCATGGGCGGGTTGCTCACGTACCACGTCGCCGCCGCGACCGAACCCCAAGTCGCGATCTCGTACTACGGGTCGAACATCGCGTCGTCACTCGACCTGTCGGGCAAGATCACCTGCCCGATCCTCTTCCATTTCGGTGAGCGCGACGCGTACATCCCCGTCGAGCAGGTCGATCAGATCCGAGTCGCGTTCGCGGGCCACGACGACGCGCCGGTGCACCTGCACGACGCGGGCCACGCGTTCGACAACCACGAAGCGCCGATGTTCTTCGACCCCGAGGCGGCGAAGGCTGCCTGGGCGTTGACATCAGCGTTCCTATCGACGCACCTGCCGGTCTGAAGTCAGCCGTCGAACAGCGCGGGCGCCCGCTCGACGACGGGAAGCTCGAGCTCGAGATGCGCGAAGGCCGCCGCTGACGCGACTCGCCCGCGCGGCGTGCGCTGCAGCATGCCCAGCTGCATGAGAAACGGCTCGTACACATCCTCGACTGTCTCGGGCTGCTCCCCGACGCTGATCGCGAGGGTCGACAACCCGACCGGGCCCCCGCCGAAGCGCTCGCAGATCGTGCGCAAGATCGCGCGATCGACCTTGTCGAGACCGAGGCGATCGACGCCGAACAGGGCGAGGCCCGCAGCCGCCACTCGCTCGTCGATCGTGCCGTCACCACGAACCTCGGCGAAGTCGCGCACCCGTCGAAGCAGGCGGTTCGCGATGCGGGGCGTGCCCCGAGCCCGCCCCGCGATCTGCGAGGCGCCCGCCGTGTCGATCGGAACACCAAGGATCGACGCGGCCCGCATCACGATCGACTGCAACTCGTCCGCCGCGTAGAAGTCGAGCCGGGCGACGAAACCGAACCGATCGCGCAACGGGCCGGTGATCATGCCCGTGCGAGTCGTCGCTCCGACCATCGTGAACCGTGGCAACGGCAGGCGAATCGAGCTCGCGGCAGGACCTTTCCCGACCACGATGTCGAGCTGGAAGTCCTCCATGGCGGGATAGAGGATCTCCTCGACGGGACGACCGAGCCGGTGGATCTCGTCGATGAACAGGACGTCGCCCTCGTCGAGCTTCGTGAGGATCGCGGCAAGGTCGCCAGCACGCTCGAGCGCAGGCCCGGACGTGACATGCAGGTGCACGCCGAGCTCGTTCGCGACCACCGTTGCGAGGGTCGTCTTGCCGAGCCCTGGTGGGCCGGCGAAGAGCAGGTGGTCGGCGGCTTGGCCACGCCGGCGCGCGGCCTCGAGGATGATGCCGAGATGGTCCTTGAGCTCGCTCTGCCCGACGAACTCGTCGAGCGAGCGAGGTCGCAGACTGACCTCGAGCGCGAGGTCGACGGGGTCGGGTGCGGGCTCGAGCAGCTCCTCACGCATGGCTACGCACCGAGGCGAGGCGGCGCAGCGCCTCTCGCAGGAGCGCGGCGGCATCGTCACCGTCTTCGAGGTCGCGTACGGCCTCGCGCACCTCGTCGGCGCCGTAGCCGAGGCCGGTGAGCGCGTCACGCACATCGGCCAACGCAAACGACCCGCGGGAACCCGGCGGCATGCCGTTCACGACGCTGAGGTCGATGTCGGGCACCGCGAGCCGCGACTTCAAGTCGATGAGCAGCCGTGCCGCGGTCTTCTTGCCCACTCCCGGCACGAGACACAGCGCATCGGCATCGTCGCTCGCCACCGCCCGTCGCAGGTCGTTCGGCGCGTGCACGGCAAGGATCGCCAACGCGAGCGCGGGGCCGACGCCGTGTGCGCCCAGCAGCGCCTCGAAGCACCAACGCTCGTCGCGGCTCATGAAGCCGAAGAGCGTGTGCGCGTCCTCTCGCACGTGGTCGTGCACGTAGACGAACACGTCTGCGCCGACGTTGCCCACGTCGAGCAGCGTGCGCGGCGTGACCGCGACGCGATACCCGATGCCCCCGACCTCGAGGAGCAGCTCGCCATCTGATGAACGGTCGAGGAGCGTGCCCCGCAGCGAGCCGATCATGCTCGCTCGAGACTTGCGCGCCACGGAGCCCACGCGAGGTGACACAGCGCGAGCGCAGCCGCGTCCGCGGCGTCGGGTGGGTTTGGTGGCGCGGCCAGGTTGAGCCGGACTTGCACCAGCCGCTGGACCTGCGCCTTCGTGGCCGCGCCGTAGCCGACGACGGCTTCCTTCACCTGGTTCGGCGTGTACTGCACCACCTTGCAGCCCACGGACGCCGCCTCTGCGAGCGCGAGCCCGCTCGCTTGACCGACCGACATCGCGGTGCGCACGTTCACCTGGAAGAAGACGTGCTCGACCACGACGACGTCGGGCTCGAGCTCCGCGATCAACCTTGCGAGCTCACCTCGCAGCTCGGCGAGCCGCTGCGGCAAGGGATCGGCAGGGCGGGTGGTGAGCACGCCCAGAGCCGTGCAGACCGGTGTGGTCGACGACGCGTCGACCAACGCGTAGCCGCACCGCGACAGGCCAGGATCGATGCCCAGCACGAACATAGGTTCGAAACCTAGTGCGGCTCCGGAGGGGTGTCGGGGATGCTGGTGTCGGGAATCCCTAGAGCCGACCGCAGACGGTGCTGCACCTCCGGCCATTCCCTTGCCACGATGCTGTAGAACGCGGAATCGCGCGGCCATGCGCCGTCGTACGCAGGCATGTGCGCGCGCAGCACGCCGTCGAATCGCGCTCCGAGCCGCAAGATCGCCTTTCGCGACCGGTCGTTGCGCGCGTCGGTCTTCAAGGTGACGCGCACCACCTGCCAGACGTCGAACGCGTGGCCGAGCATCAGCAGCTTCGCTTCGGTGTTGATCGGACTTCGCTGCGCGCCCGGCGCGAGCCAGGTCGAGCCGATCTCCACGGCGTCCGGGGAGACGCCGGCGTTGTCCCAGGTCCAACGCTCGATGTTCATGAAGCGCGTCGATCCGACGACCTCGCCATCGGATGCGCGAGTCGTCGCGAACGGCAGCGCGGTGCCGGCGTCCTGGTCGGCGAGCGCCCTGTCGACGTAGCGCTGCGCATCGTCCTCGCCGTCGGGCACCCACGTGAGGCCGAACGTCGAGCGGTCACCGGAGGCGGCGCGAGCAAGGGCCGGCGCATGGCTCTCGGTGAGGGGCACGAGCTGTACGTAGGCGCCCGAGAGCGTGACGAGTTCCACGGGCCCAGCCTGCCCTGAAGTCAGGGACAGGTTGTGCCGATAGGCCATGATGGCCCTTGTGACGACCGAGCCGGCTCCGTCCGGCGCGGGCGCGGCACCCCCCAGCCCGCCGATGGCCGTGCACCTCGACCATGTGCGCCGCGGGTTCGGAGAGAAGCCCGCGCTCGTCGATCTGTCGATCAACGCGCCGAGCGGCACGATCACGGTGCTCCTCGGCCCCAACGGTGCTGGCAAGACGACCGCGGTGCGGATGATCACCGGCGCGCTGACACCGGAGTCGGGGATCGTGAAGGTCTTCGGGCTCGACCCGAACCTGGACGGCGAGGAGGTGCGGCGTCGGTGCGGTGTCGTCGCCGCCAAGCCCGCGCTCTACGACCGCCTGAGTGGACGCGACAACTTGGCCTACTCGGCCGATCTGTACCGCGTGAGCCGCGCCGGCATCCCGGCGGCCGCGGAGCGCTTCGGCATCGCAGCAGCGCTCGACCTCCAGGTCGGCGGCTACTCGACCGGCATGAAGACGCGGCTGGCCCTCGCACGGTCGGTGCTCCACGATCCCGACCTCCTGCTCTACGACGAGCCCACTTCCGGTCTCGACCCCGAGTCGTCGGTCGCGGTGCTCGAGCTGATCCATGAGATGGCAGGCGAGGGGCGCACCGTCATCATGTGCACCCACCTTCTGCTCGAGGCAGAGGGTCTCGCCGACCAAGTCGTGGTCCTCGAAGGCGGACGCGACGTGATCGCCGGTCCTCCGGCCGAGCTCACCCGGCGCTTCTGGCCCGACACAGTCGTCAAGATCGCGGCGACCGAGCCGGCTGCCCTGGCCGCCCTCACGCATCGGCCGGGCGTGCTCGGGGTCGATCTCGTGGGAGAGGGGCCGGCTGTCGTGCGACTCGACGACATCGGCCGCGTGCCCGACCTCGTCGATGCACTCGTGGCCGCGGGAGCGAGAGTGACGCGAGTGGAGCCCTTCACGCCGACGCTCGAAGACCTGTACTTCGCGGTGAGAGGGATCGGTGCGCGATGAGCTGGTTCAGGGTCAAGACGATCGCGCGCACGGATCTGCGCCAGCTCGCGCAAGCGCGGGACTTCTGGGGGCCGATGGTGATCCTCGGCAGCGTCTTCTTCGTGTTCGTGCCGCTGGTCCTGCTGCTCGCGATCACCCATGTCGGCGACATCCATGCGGTGCAGCAGGTCAGCCAGGCGCTCGACCTCCTGCCCCCGAAGGCACAGGCGGCGATCCGAGGAGACACCGACTCGGCCCGTACCTCCTACGCGCTCGCCGTCTACCTCTTCGCTCCGGTGGCCGTGGTGGTGCCCCTGACGATCGCCACCGCAGTCGGTGCGACGACGATCGTGGGTGAGCGTGAGCGCGGCACAGGCGAGTTCCTCGCCCACTCCCCCGCCGCGCTCGAGGACATCTACCTCGGCAAGCTGATCGCCAGTCTCCTGCCCGGCTACGCGACGACGATCGTGGGCTTCGGCCTGTACTCGCTGATCGTGAACCTTGTCGTTGGCCCCAAGGTCGGGGGTTGGTTCTTCCCTACGACGGCGTGGTGGGTGCTGATGATCTGGGTGGTGCCGCCGTTCCTCGCGCTGACCCTCGCGATCGTCGTGCGCTACTCGGCACGAGTGAAGTCGAGCGCCGCCGCGCAGCAGGTCGCGGGACTCGTCAGCCTCCCGATGATCATCATCGCCTACAGCCAGTCGACCGGTGCTCTCTTCGGCGCGACGAACACCGGGTACGTGATCGGCGCGGTCGCGTGGATCCTCGCGATCTTCGGTCTGACACGAGGCATGCGCTCGATGACTCGCGCCCGCCTCCTCGGCGTCGCCGACGAGGCTTGAGCTCAGGCGGGGGGCTGGGCGGCCTTCACCGCGTTGACCAGCTCGGCCGTGGGACGGAACGTGAGGCCAGCGACGGCCCGATGCGCGTACCGCACGACTCCCTCACCGTCGACGACGAACACCGAGCGGCGGTAGAAGCCGAGCGGCCCGAGGATGCCGTAGGCCTCCCCCACCTTCTTGTCGGTGTCGGCGAGCAACGGGAACGCGAAGCCGCCCTGCTTGGCCGAGAAGCCTTCGTGGCTCTCGACGTTCTGGGGGCTGATGGCGAGGATCTGGGCACCCACGTCGGTGAACTCCCCGATGTCGCTCGTGTACGCGTTGAGCTGCTTCGTGCACACCGGCGTGTTGTCTCCCGGGTAGAACACGAGCACGACGACCTGCCCGCGGAGGCCCCCCAACGAGTAGTCCGTGCCGTTGGTGCCCGGGAGCGTGAAGTCGGGAGCCTTTTCGCCGACGCTGATCGTCACGTGGCGCAGTCTAGGAACCTCGGGTGTGTGGAAGGTCATTCGGTGTACGGAAGGTCGATCGAGTCCGTGTTGCCGTTCCACTCGAGGGTGAAGTGCCAGCACCCCGGTGACGGCACGTTCACGATCGAGGGGTAGATCTCGCCGGGGCTCGAGTCGGCGGCCTCGCTCTGCGCGACTGTGGGTGCCTCCGAATCGAGCGGGTGGCCGGTGATGTCGAGATCGGAGACGCCACGGGGCTGCTTCACCACCCACAGGATCTTGTTGGCCGGGTTCTCGGGTTCCCCAGCCCGGAGCGGATTTCCGAAGAGAAACGCGACGGCGTTGCCATCGTGCGAGGTCGCCTGCACCAGGTCGGTCGGCCCCCCTGCTGACGCGGTCCAGTCCTCGCTGGCGCCGGTGTACAGCTGCGTGGCCCCGCAGCCCCCGTCGACCTCGTGCGCTCCGGCCGGGATCGCGGCGCCATCCGACCCCGAGTCAGTGCCGCACGCGGCGATCAACAAGAGGACGGCCACGACGACGAGCGCTCGCTTCATGCTTTCACTACACCGGCGAGGCTTCAGCGGTTGCTGAGTCGGAAGTCATCACCGTCGTCACCGCCGCCGCGACGACGTCGACGCCACCACGGCTGCTTGCCCTGCTGGCGGTCGAGGTCTTCGATCACGGAGGCCTCCGCGTCGTCCACGATCTTCTCCGCGTCGGCCAGCACTGAGATGATGTCCTCCGTCGCAGCGTCGGGCTCGTCCTCGACCGGCGGCGTGTGCGACAGCGAACCCTGCTCGAAGTCGGCCGCGATCATCACGATCCGCTCGTAGCTCGCGCAGTGCTCCGGACAACGCCACGGCGCCTCGGGCGCCAAACCGAGCGTGCAGAAACGAGCGACCTCGCCGTCGTCGTCGTAGGTCCGACTCTCATAGTGGGCGCAGTCCTCGCGCATGGTCACGAGCTAGGCCTCGACCATCTCGAGGATGGCATCCGGGATGTCGAAGTTCGAGTACACGTTCTGCACGTCGTCGTGATCCTCGAGCGCGTCGATCACGCGCAGCACCTTCTTCGCGTCCTCCGCGGTGGACAGTGGCACCTCGGTCGAGGCCAGCATCGTCGCCTCCGCGGACTCCACGGCAATGCCCGCCGCTTCCAGCGCGACACGCACGGCCTCGACATCATGCGGCTCGCACGTCACTCGCCACGAGTCACCGTCGTTCACGATGTCGTCGGCACCGGCGTCGAGCGCGGCGGCCATCACGTCGTCCTCGCTCGCGGACCCCGCTGCGATCACGATGCCCTTCCACGAGAACTGCCAGGCCACTGCGCCGGGCTCGGCCATCGAGCCACCGCTCTTCGAGAAGATGTTGCGCACGTCCGAGGCCGTGCGGTTGCGGTTGTCGGTCAACACCTCGACCAGCACCGCCACTCCGGCGGGGGCGTATCCCTCGTAGTTCACCGACTCGTACACCACTCCCTCGAGCTCGCCGGTGCCGCGCTTGATCGCGCGCTCGATGGTGTCCATCGGCACCGACGCGCCGCGCGCCTTGGTGTACATCGTGCGCAGGGTCGGATTCGCCTCGAGGTCGCCACCGCCCTCGCGCGCTGCAACCTCGAGCTGGCGGATGAGCTTGGCGAAGAGCTTCCCCCTCGCCGCGTCCTTCGCGCCCTTCTGATGCTTGATCGTGGCCCACTTCGAATGCCCGGACATGCGCTCAGACCTCCTGCAGGAAGCGCTCGTGGATGCGACGGTCACCCGAGAGCTCGGGATGGAACGCCGCGACAGTGATCGAGCCCTGACGACACAGGACTGGGTGGCCCTCGACCGTAGCGCTCACGTCGACACCGTCTCCGATGCGCTCGACGACGGGCGCCCGGATGAACACCGCGTGGAATGGACCACCTTCGAGCCCGACGACGTCGAGCTCGGTCTCGAACGAATCGCGCTGACGGCCGTACCCGTTGCGCCGAACCGTGATGTCGATGGCGCCGAAGGTGCGCTGATCGGCACGCCCGTCGAGCGCGTCGGTCGCGAGCAGGATCATCCCCGCGCAGGTGCCGAACACCGGGAGACCGTCGTGGATGCGCTCGGCAAGTGGGTCGAACAGATCGGACGACTCCAGAAGCAGCGACATCGTCGTGGACTCGCCTCCGGGGAGCACGAGCGCATCGACAAGCGCGAGGTCCGCGCGATCGCGGACCTCTGCCGGTTGTGCGCCGAGCTCAGCCAGGACGTGGCTGTGGGCGGCGAACGCGCCTTGCAGCGCCAGCACGCCCACCTTCACCTGGTGGCCTCCGAGACGACGACGGCACCGCGGATTACCAGCCTCGCTCGGCGAGCTTGACCTCGAGCGACGCGATCTCCAGGCCGGGCATCGCCTCGCCGAGCCCACGGCTCACCTTGGCGAGGATGTCGGGATCGCGGAAGTGCGTCGTCGCCTCGACGATCGCCTTGGCGCGGACGGGCGGGTTCGCGCTCTTGAAGATCCCTGAACCGACGAACACCGCCTGCGCTCCGAGCTGCATCACGAGCGACGCGTCGGCGGGGGTCGCGATTCCCCCGGCGCAGAACAGCGGCACCGGCAGCTCGCCGGTCTCCGCGATCTCCTGAACGAGACCGATCGGCGCCCGCAGCTGCTTGGCCCAGTCGTAGAGCTCGGCCGAGTCGGCCTGCGTGATCTTGCGGATGTCGCCCAGGATCGACCGCAGGTGACGCACGGCTTCGACGATGTTGCCGGTGCCCGCCTCGCCCTTGGAGCGGATCATCGCCGCGCCCTCGGAGATGCGCCGCAGCGCCTCGCCCAGGTTTGTGCCGCCACACACGAAGGGAACCGTGAAGGCCCACTTGTCGATGTGGTGCGCCTCGTCCGCTGGTGTGAGCACCTCGCTCTCGTCGACGTAGTCGACACCGAGCGACTCGAGGATCTGCGCCTCGGCGAAATGCCCGATGCGCGCCTTGGCCATGACGGGGATCGTGACCGCCGCCTTGATCCGCTCGATCATCTCGGGGTCGCTCATGCGTGCGACACCGCCGTCACGACGGATGTCGGACGGCACTCGCTCGAGCGCCATCACTGCGCAAGCACCGGCGTCTTCGGCGATCTTGGCCTGCTCAGCATCGACGACGTCCATGATGACGCCGCCCTTCAGCATCTCGGCCAGCCCGCGCTTGACCGCGAACGTGCCTGTCGAACGAGTCATGCAGTCATTCTAGGTGCCGACCCCTGCCGGTCCCCCTGCGTTTGCGCTTCAGAGCGACGATGCGTCGCTCTGGCGCGCAATCGGGTTCGGGTCGGGGCGTGGGTCAGCCGTGGAACGTCAGGACGTCTTGCCCCGGCGGGACGATCGTGGCGCTGCCGGTCTTCGGCAACGCGACCCACGTGTGACCAGGGGTCAGCAGGATGGGCTGGCCGTTGCCGTCGGTGAGCGCCGCCGGCTTGGTCGCATCGGGCCGGTTCCACGTGCCGGGGATGACCGCGCCGTCGGTGAACACCCACGCCTCGCCGTTGCCCACGGTCTGCGCCTCGGGCGAGTTCTTGTCGGCCGGGCTCGTCTTGTACGGCGTGAAGAGGATGACGAGGTTCGGCGGCGCGATCTGATGGCCGTCGGCGTCCACGTGCGGCGTTCCGGCTTGGAAGCGCGCCCACCCGCCGAGCGTGTCGTTCCAGGCGTAGTCCACCTTCTCGCCGCCGGTGTAGACGATCTTCACGCCGGCGGCCGGCTGCGCGGTGGGCGGCAACGCTTCACCGGCTGCGCGGTACTGGAACAGCGGCTGGGGCACCGGCGTCGCGTCCGTGGCGAGCGAGAACAGCGTCGAGGTGTTCGAGAAGTAGTTGTGCGGCTTGGCGCGATCGGTCGTGCGGAAGTACGCGGATGCGTACCGATCGGGCGTCAGGTTGTCGATGTTCGCGTGCTGGATCGCGTTGGTCACGTAGGGATTGCCGCCGGACCACGCCAGCAGGGGTCGGCCGAACTGGGCGAGGATGTTGATGTCGCTCGTGCGAGCGGATCGGATCGGCCCGACCGGATCGGCCTGACTCGACTGGAACACCGCAGCGAACCGCGTGATCCCTTCGACGATCTCCTCGAACACCACGTCGGCTTGGTTGATGCCGACCTGGGGACGGGCGATCGTCGGGAAGTTGTCGATCTTCACGACGAGCGCCGGCCTGGCCGCCGTCGCCGGATCCGTCGGGAGGCCGGTGAGCGGCGCGATCGCGGCGGGCACCGTCGTCGACGTAGTCGCGGGAAGCGTCGTCGAGGTCGAGCCGACCGTGGACGAGCCTGCTGCCGTGGTTCCCGAGGCGGCACCCGCGTCGTTGCTGCACGCAGCCAGAGCGAGGCCGCCGGCCGCAGCGAGGACGGTGACAAGGCGCCAGGTTTGGGCCCGCACGGTGATCAGAGCTCCTTGAGCGCAGCGATGCGCTCTTCCAGTGGTGGGTGCGTGTCGAACAAGCGGTTGATCCGTGAGAGGCGGCCCTCTTCGGGAGTGCGCGCCGTGGGTTGCTCGATCCAGAGGTGGGCGGTCGCCCGGGAGGCTGAGGCAACGACCGTCTGGTCGTCGCGCAGCTTCTCGAGGGCGGAGATGAGGCCGGGCGGATAGCGGGTCATCGCGACCCCGCTGACGTCTGCGAGCGACTCCCGTTTGCGACTGACCGCGAACTGCATGACGCGAGCGATGAGAGGGGCAAAGGCGAGCAGCACGAAGCCGATCGCCAGGAAGATGGCACCCGCAGCGTTGCCGTTTCGATCGTCACCCCGCCTCCCTCCTCCAAACCACATCATGCGGATTGCGATGTCAGAAATGACGGCAATCGCGCCGACCATGGTCACCGCCAGGGTGGACACGAGGATGTCGTAGTTCTTGATGTGGCTGAGCTCGTGGGCGAGGACGCCTTCGAGCTCGACTCGGTTCATCTTCTCGAGCAACCCTGTCGTTACAGCGATGGCGGCGTGCTTTGGGTTCCTGCCGGTTGCGAATGCGTTCGGCGCCACGTCGTCGACGATGTAGATCGCGCGGCATCGGCAGGCCGGCAGCGATCGTCAGACCCTCGATGAGGTTGTAGAGGCGCTTGTACTCCTGAGGATCAGCCGGCTTCGCACGACTCACCGCGAGCGCGACCGCGTCGGACTTCCAGTACGACCCAGCGGTGAGCGCTGCAGTGATCGCGAGAGCGATCACGACCCCCACGATGCCGAAGCCGATGAGCGCGTCGAACGCCCACCCGACTGCGACCAGGAGGATGATGAAGCCGACAATCAGTGCCGCGGAGCGGCGTTTGTTGGAGGAGATCTGCTCGTACAGGGTGCGTTACCGGAACTCGGGAAGAGGGATCAGAACTGAACCTTCGGGGCCTCGCGCGGAGTCCTCGGCTTCGAAGTACTCGCGCTCCGTGAACCGGAGCATCCCCGCGAAGATGACCGTCGGGAAGGTCGCGATCTTGGTGTTGTACTTCTGCACGACGTCGTTGTAGAACTGCCGCGCGTACGCCACCCGACCCTCGGTCGCCGTGAGCTCCTCCTGAAGGGCGAGGAAGTTCTGGTTCGCCTTCAGGTCCGGATAGGCCTCTTGCAGCGCGAAGAGCTTGTTCAACGCGCCGGTGATCATGTTGTCGGCCGCCGCCTGGTCAGCAACCGAGCTCGCCGTCATCGCCTTGTTGCGGGCCTCGATGACGCCTTGCAGCGTCTCTTTCTCATGGGCCGCGTAGCCCTTGACGGTCTCGACCAGGTTGGGGATCAGATCGAGGCGCCGTTTGAGCTGGACGTCGATCTGTGCCCACGCGCTCTCGACCTGGTTCTTACTCTTGACGAGCCCGTTGTACGCCCCGACCACGAAGACCACGAGCAGCACGACGAGCACGAGCACGACGATGAGAACCCACATGCCCGGTGATCATACGGGTTCGGCCCCGCGGCCTTGGGTCACCGCGCTCGCAGGGCGTGGGCTCGGATGGCATCGTCGTAGACGCCCAGGTAGGCGGTGGCGAGGGAGTCCATCGAAAACCGGCGAGCCCGGGCGTCACCGGCGTCGGACAGCCGGGCTCCGAGGGCCGGATCGTCCAACACGGCGCTGCAGCGCGACGGCTAGCGCGCCGGGATCACCGGGCGACACCAGCAACGCGTCGCGGTCCGCGATGGCGACGTTTCGGTATCCCGGGAGGTCGCTCGCGACGACCGGCGTGCCAGCGGCCATCGCCTCGAGCAGCACCACTCCGAACGACTCGCCGCGCAACGAAGGCGCGCAGAACACGTCGGCACCCTTCATGCCGCGCCGCCTTGTCGGCGTCGGTCAGCCGTCCGAGCCACTTCACTCGCCCGTCGCCGGCGAACCGAGCCTTGAGGGCCGTCGTGTCAGGGCCGTCGCTGGCGACCCACAGCTCGACCGTCGGCGGCATCTTCGCCATCGCCTCGAGCAACACGTCCAGACCCTTGCGAGGCTCGTGACGTCCGATGAAGAAGATCGTGGGTCGATCCGTGGGCGTGGGCAACGCCTTTGCGTACAGATCGGTCTCGATGCCGTTGTACAACAGCCGGTACTCGCCACCGAGCGACTCGTGCGCGAGCTTGCGCGCGTCTTCAGAGACCGCACATCGCTCGGTGAGCCGCCTCGCCACCCATCGAGTGAGCGGTGTGAGCCACCGATAGGCCGCGCTGTCCCCGGCCGCATGAAAGGTGCCGACCATCGGGCTGCTCGAGAAGAGGGCAGCAGTGACGGTCGGCCCCGGCGCCAGCGGCTCGTGCAGGTGCAGCACGTCGAAGTTCTCGTCGCGCAGGGCGCGGATCGTGCGCAGCGCGGCCGCCGGGTCGGGAGCGAGCGGCGCGATGGAGCCGTTTGCCGACGTGCCCATGCTGCTGCCGAGCGGGGTGACCCCCGCGTCCGGCGGCGGACCATCACACGGCGCGAGCAGGCGCGCCTCGTGTCCCATCTCGCGCAACGACCTGAGGAGACCGAGCGCCTGCGTCTGCACACCGCCGGGAACGCTCAGGCTGTACGGGCAGACCAGGCCGATGCGCACCGTCGAACGCTAGTGCGTGGTCAGCGCGGCACTTCCGTGTGGTGGGCGCCGATCAGGAACACCGCGAGCCGTGCCGGAGCAGAGCCGTGGTTTCGCCACGCGTGTCGCGTGCCGTTCTGCACGACGCAGTCACCGGCGCGCAGGTGCACCTCTTCGCCGTCGTCGAGCTCGAGCCACACTTCGCCGTCGAGCACGACCTCGAAGTCGATCGTCGCGGTCGTGTGCATGCCGGGAGCTCCGGGCTCCATGTGAGCGCCGAGCCCGGGCAGCTTCGCCTCCATGTCCACGAGCGCTTCCGCGACGTCGAGGTCGGCAGGCAAAGCCTCGGCGCCGTCGGGGGTCACGGTGAACATCCCGAACCGAAATCCCCCCACGGGCGGGAAGTACGGATCGTCCGGCGGTCGAGCACCGGAGTCAGGGAAGTGCGGCGCTTCGTTGGCACCCCAGAGCCGATGGAACTCCGCGCCGGGCACCAGCGCGAGCGTGATGGGGTCGACCTCCTCGTCGAGCACCACCACGGCCTTGCCGCCGGCGTCATGGCCTGTGACCACACGTCGCACCTTCACCGGGACACCTCTATCGGACACCGGGACATCGCCATCGGGCCACCTTAGAGATCGTTTGCCGAACGGACCCGGTGGGTAGGGTCGCGCCGACACCCGCTCGGAGGCGCACTGTGCAGATGGACGAACCCCTACCGACAGAGACGCGCGCCGTGCTGGGTCCTGTCATCCTCTCGTTCCCGGCCGACAGCCGAATGGCCCGTGTCGCACGCCTGGCGGCAACGGCGCTCGGCGCCGTCGCCGGCTTCACCGTCGACGACAACGACGACCTCCGCATCGCCGTGGACGAGCTCGTCGTGATGTGCATCGAGGGCGGCAGCGGCACCGATGTCACCATGAAGTTCACGGTTTCCGATCACGATGTGAGAGTCGAGACCGAGACGCTCGCGGCCCCCGATCTCGGGACCAACCCCGAGCGGTTCATGCTCTCAGAGCAGATCTTGGGCGTCGTCACCGACTGGTACGCGGTCACGGCCGCCGAGGGCGTGCTGACAGCAGCGTTCACCAAGACCGCGAGCTGAGGCGAGCATTGGCCCAGGAACGCGTGCCCGACGAGCGATTCGCGCGGTACACCGCGACGCGCGACCCGCGCCTGCGCGACGAGCTCATCAACGACCATCTTTGGATCGCCAGCCACGTCGCTCGGCGATTCATGGACAGGGGCGAGCCGCTCGACGATCTCGTGCAGGTCGCGCGGCTCGGCCTGGTCAAGTCACTGGAGCGGTTCGATCCCGAGCATGGCTCGAGCTTCCCGGCATATGCGATGCCGAGCGTGTTGGGTGAGGTTCGCCGGCACTTCCGCGACGCGACCTGGTCCCTGAAGGTCACTCGCCGGGCCAAGGAGCTCAGCCTCGAAGTGACGAAGGCGACGAACGAGCTCAGTCACGAGCTCGGGCGGTCGCCTCGCATCGACGAGATCGCGTCTCGACTCGAGGTGTCGGAGGATCTGGTGCTCGACGCGCTCGACGCTTCCGCCGCGTACCGCGCACTTCCCCTCACGGGAGGCGGAGGCGGCGATGCGGACGATGACGGACCGGCGCCCGACGATGGCCCGATGCTGGGATACGAGGACGAGCATCTCGCGTCGACCCCCGATCGCGTCGCATTGCACACCGCTCTCGCTGGGCTCTCCGACCGCGAGCGACGCATCGTGGAGCTTCGCTTCTACGAAGGCCTCACCCAAAGCGAGATCGCAGCGAAGGTCGGCACGAGCCAGGTGCACGTGTCGCGCCTGTTGCGCTCGAGCCTGGCGCGTTTGCAAGAGCTCCTCACCGCATAGCGCGCGGTCGTCGCGGGTACAGCGTCGGTAGTCCATCAAGGAGGACCGACAATGCCTGCGCAACGAATAGTCGAAGACGGTCGCGTGATCTCAGCAGACGAGCTTCCGGCTCCGGTCGCCGAGGATCGCCTGCGCCCCCCGACTTCCTATGACCCGACGCTCCCCTACGAGCACATCGAACGCACGACCACGCACACGCGCGCTGCGTTCTCGCTCTCTCAGCTCGTGCATGCGATCTGTGGCATCGGGCTGGCCGCGTTCGGGGCCGTGACGATGGCCAAGGCCGGCTTCGACCGACCGATCGGCGAGCAGACCGCGGAGGTCTTGCGGATCACCCAGACCACGGCGATCGGCATCGCAGAAGTGAGTGCCGGCGTCTTGCTCATCCTCGCTGCGCTGACGCCTCACGGGAAGATCTTCGGTGGCTTCATCGGAGCGCTCGTCGGCGTGGCCGGACTCGTGGTGCTCGCCGGCTCAGACGGCCTCATCGCAGATCTGCACACTGAGCGCACGCTCGGCTGGGTGCTTCTCGCAGTCGGCGGCGTCTCGTTGCTCGCCGCGTTCTTCCCGACCCACTTCGTCGACTCGACGCATGCCGAGGTTCGGCCCGAGCCCGCGGTGCGCCAGTGAGCGTTCCCGATCCCGGGCACCCCGACGTGCAGCCTCCGCCCATCGAGCCAATCCCGGTGCCGCCTGCGCCCGAGCCTCTCCCCGCTCCAGGGGATGTTCCCCCTCCGGTCCCGCCGCCTCCGCTCCCTGAGCCCGATGGGCCCAAGGCGAGCAGCGGCAGCTGAGACGAGTCCCCACGTGCCCGGCGAGTCCCTCCGCCCTCCTATGGGGCTCCCGGGCGCGTGGACCGATCGGCTGGACGGATCAACTCGGCCGATCCGCGACGGAGCCGTGCGATGGATCAGCGCTGAGCAGCAGGTCGAGCAGGTCGGAGACCTTCGCCGTCGCGAGCCCGATGCACGTGTCGGCGGCGCCGTAGTACAGGCGCAACGTGCCGTCCATCACGACTCCCCCACAGGGGAACACGACGTTCGGCACGTCCCCGACCCGCTCGTAAGGCGCCGTCGGACTGAGCAGCCAGTGATCGGCTCGAGCTCGGACATGCACAGGATCGGCGAGGTCGAGGAGCGCGGCGCCGACGCGATAGAGCGCTCCGCTCATCGTCTGTCGCACCCCGTGGTAGATGAGGAGCCAACCCTCGGGCGTCTCGATCGGCGGCGGTCCGATGCCGATGCGGGCGTGGTCCCACCAGCCGCCGGGCCGGCAGGTCATCACTCGTTCCGGTGATCGCCACGACTCGAGGTCCTCCGAGCGCGACAACCAGATCTCCGCCGATCCACTTGCCATGACCACCGGACGATGCAGCAAGCACCAGTAGCCGTCGATGCGGTGCGGAAACACCGCCGCGTTCTTGTCCTCGGGCGGCATGACCACGCTGTGGCGGTCGAGCGTCACGAAGTCGCTCGTGGAGGCGAGGTACACGCAGGGGCCTCCCGGCCCGAACGCCGTGCAGGTGATCACCCAGCCGCCGAGCTCAGGGGTGTGGACCAACCGGGGATCCTCGTAGCCCCATGCGCTCGCCACACTGCCTGGCTCGGGGCCGAGCAACGGCTTCGGCTCGACGCGCCAGCCCGTGGCGCCGTCGTGCGAGCGGCCCACGTGGAGCTGCGACAGCCCGCGGCGATCTTCGACCCGCATCAGCAGCAACGTCTCGCCGTCCACGATCGTGGCGCCCGGGTTGAAGACAACGTTGGCCTCGAAGGGAAGGTCGGCGGCGGTGATGATCGGGTTCGACGGATGACGCTGGAAGATCTCGTCCACCGCGCTCAGCGGCGCGTGTCGCTCGCCGTTCGGCTCGACCTGTGCCGGCGACAAGGAGGGCTGCACACGGCGGGCGGGCCACGTGACGCGAGGCTTCTTCATGCGGTGACGGATGCAAGCGCGCGCACGGGCCGCGACGCAAGCTTCTGGTGCACGAGCACGGCCCGCTGAAACGCCAGCGTCGACTCCGCACCACAGTTCAGGCTCGGCCGCGCACCGAGACCGTCACGGCACGCCCCGGTTCCGCAGTCACCGAGCGCCACGCCGAGCACATTCGTACCGAGGAACCAGGAGAAGCAACGCGTCGCTGCCTCTGCGTGCAAGCCGTCACCGGTGACGTCGAGCGCAGCGATGTGTGCCTCCATCAGCGCGATGGCCTCGAGAGGCTGCTCATCGCCGGAATCTGCGACACGGTGGCCCTCCGATACCCATGTGTTGCCCGGGAACCGGTAGACACCGGACGGGTGGGAACAGATGCGATCGAGCCAGTCGAGCGCGGCAAGCCCCGTCGCGACAGTCTCGTCGTCGGCGAGCTGGGCTCCGCCGCGTATCAGCGCCTCGCAAAGCCGAGCGTTGTCGTAGGTGAGCTGCGACTCGAACCAGGGCCACGAGCGGCCACCGTGCCAGAGCTCCGCGACGGCGAGCACTTGGCGCTGCAGCAGTGCGGTCGCCGAGGCGGGGCGAGCGGAGCCCCACGCCGCGAGACCGAGAGCCGAGTAGACGCTCGTGCGAATCGAGGGGCCGGAGTCGTCGATGCCTGCCGCGAATTGACGAAGGAGCTGTTCGGCAGGTCCGCGCAGCCCACTCGCTCCCTCACGACTCACGAATTCGCCGAGCGCCCACATCGCGCGGCCGACGTGGTCACCGGGGTGGGGCTCGTCGAGCCACTTCCGGTCCCAGCTCAGGAAGTTGCGCATCGCGGCGGACCCTTCATCGGTCGCGGCACGCAAGAAGGCGATCGCACGGGCGATGTCGGGCACCCAGGAGGCATCGGTCGTCGCGAGCTCTTGCGCGACGACAAGGAATCGTGCGACGTCGTCGACGCAGTAGCCGTGCTCGATTGCGGGGACCATGCCCGTCGCGTGCTGGAAGATCCCGGTGTCGTCCACCATTGCCCGAAGGTGCACCGTCGAGGTGCGGATGGCGACGTCGGGACGTCGCGTCGCCGCGACCCGCGGCACCCGACGATTGGACGAGCGGCGTCGTTGGCCGGCCTCGACGGCATCGAGCAAGACCAACGCGGTCTGCCGTCCCACCTCGGGCCACGAGAGCGAGGCGCCCGCGCGTCGCGCCGCCTCACGAGCCTCCTCGAGCGCCTCAGGCTTGACGAGCAGCTCGGTGAGCGCGTCGGCGAGGGGACCAGCGGCATCGAACGGCACCAACCGGCCCGCGCCATCACTGAGCAGATCCTGCGCGTACCGGTAGGGCGTGGACACTGCCGGCTTGCCGGCGGCGATCGCGAACGTCAGTGCTCCTGACACGATCTGGTCGCCGTGTGTGTAGGGCGTGCAGAACACATCGGTCGCCGCGAGCAGTCGCGCGAGATCGCCGACGTCGAGGAAGCGATCGAGAAACAAGACGTTGTCGTCGAGACCCAGCTCTCGCACTCTCGCCGTGAGGCTGTCGCGATAGCGCTCACCCTCGGTGCGAACGATCTCCGGATGCGTCCGGCCGGCGACGACGTACACGACGTCGGGCACGAAGTCACGTACAGCCGCCAGCGCATCGATGGCGAGCTCGATCCCCTTGCCGGAGGACAGCAGGCCGAAGCTCGAGACGACCGGCCTGCCCGCCACGCCGAGCCACGCCTTGGCATCGTCGGGATCGAGGAACTCGTAGAGCTCGGCCGGCGCGCCGTGAGCCACGACTCGAACCTTGCTCGGGCGCACGAGATGCTGCTCGAGCATCAACCGCCGAGCGGTCGCGGTGAAGACCATGACCGACACTGCTCGATCACAAAGGTGGCGAACGATGCGCGATTGGTTCTCCGAGGGACGCGGCAGCACCGTGTGCATCGCCACCACCAACGGCACGTCGAGCGCATCGACGAAGTCGAGGATCAGCTCGCCGTCAGGCCCACCGAAGATCCCGAACTCGTGCTCGAGCAGGACGGCGTCGAAGCCATTCGCGACGCGCGCTGCCTCTGCATAGGACGGGGCATCGCCATGCCCGATGGCCACGACGACGTCCGGGCCGAGCTCCTGTGCGTCGCTCACCACAGCCGCGACACCAGGTCGTTCCAGGCCGCATCTGCCGTCCAGCGATTGCACGACATCTGCCGTGAACGTGGCGATGCCGCACACTCGAGGCGGGTAAGTACCAACGACGAGAGTACGCATGGACCGTCTCTACCCTACCCGTCTCCTCGCGAAACGGTCTGAAGACGAACGAGCCCGCGGCTGTGACGCCGCGGGCTCGTCACCTGCACTTCTGTCGAAGTCGACGAGCAGTCAGAGCTTTTCCTTCACTGCGTCGACGACCTCATCGACCTTGTCCTTCGCCTTTTCGGCCGTCTCCTTCACCTTCGCGCCAGCCTGATCCGCCTTGCCCTCACGCTCGAGGTCCTTGTCCCCGGTGACGACGCCAGCGGCTTCTTTGACGCGACCCTTTACGTCGTCGGTCTTTGACTCACCCATGTCGGTTCTCCTTGATCGGATGGGAAACGAACTTCGTCCGGTTGCGGTACCCGCGGCGGCCGGGTTCCAACCTTCGCGACGAGGTCGCACCGATAACGTCATCGTCGGTGTCTCTCCGATGGCGGCTCGGGTTGATCGCCGCCGCGTACGTCCTCGTGACGCTCGTGGGCGGCCTCGCGACCCTCCGCGCCGCGCAAGATTGGTCGGGAGCCTTGGACGACCGCCGCGAATGGCTCGTCGCTGGTGAGCAAGCCGCGCGCCTCCGCGCGAGCTACATCGACCAAGAGACCGGGCAGCGCGGCTATCTGATCACCGGTCAGCAGGACTTCCTCGAGCCGTACAAGAGCGGGCAGTCAGACGCGGCAACGCTCCTCGCGTCACTCAAGGCACTCGATGCGAGGGAGTCCTACGACCTGCCGGTGAGCGGTGTCGAGCAGGCCGTGAACGACTGGCGAGCGGAGGCCACCCGAGAGATCGATGCCGTCCGCGTCGGAAACCAACAGCTCGCCGATGCGCTGGTCTCCGGGGGCGTCGCGAAAGCTCGGTTCGACATCGTCCGCGACCGTCTCGATCAGGTCGATGGCGCGATCGCGGCGCGCCTCGCCACGATCTCCCACAGTGTGGACGACGGCCGAGTGAACACCGCGCGGGCCTTCGTGATGACCGTCGGACTTGCGCTGCTCGTCACCGCGATCGCCGCGTTCCTCGTACGTCGCTGGCTGATGGTCCCGTTGGCGTCGATCACCACGGCCGTGCGTCACGTCCGCAACGGCGAGCCCGCGACGTTGACGCCTCAGGGCCCACCCGAGCTCAAGCAGGTCGCGGTCGCTGTAGACGAGATGCAGCGAACCATCAGTCAGCAGCGAGACGACGCGATCCGAGCGCGCGAAGCCATCGAACAGAGTGCGATGTTGGCCGTGCAGGTCCGCTCAGAGCTGGCGAGCGACCTCGGTGACTATCCCGATGGCTGGACGATGGCAGCGGGCCTGCGGCCGGCCGAGGGCGTCGTTGCGGGCGACTGCTACGACGTCTCCCTCCTCTCCCCCACGACGATTGGGGTGATCGTGCTCGACATCGCCGGGCATGGCGCGCAGAGCGCCATCGCGGCCCTGAAGTGCAAGGAGCTGCTCAAGGCTGCGCTGCGGTCCGCCCTCGAGCCAGGAGCGGCGCTGACGTGGCTCAGCGAGCAGGAACATGGGCTCGGCGACCTCTTCCTCACCGCCTTCCTTGCGGTCATCGACACGGACTCAGGCAGGGGTACGTACGGCAACGCCGGCCACCCGCACGCGCTGCTCGCGGCGGGACCCGATCTCCAGCGCCTCGGGCCGACTGGTCCGATCCTCGGGCCGTTCATGACGAGGTGGGAGACCGCGTCCATGGTCGTGCAGCCGAGCGGCAAGCTGATCATCTACACCGACGGCCTCGTCGAGGCGCGCAACGCCGGCCGGATCTTCTACGGCGACGAGCGGCTCACGCAGCTGCTGTTCAGGCTCGACTGCCCTGAGGCCCAGCCTGTGGTCGACCGGATCCTCGGTGATCTCGACGAGTTCCATCCCGGCCGGCTCCATGACGATGTGACGATCGTGGTGGCGTGCCGAGCCCCCGAGTCGCCCCCAGACAAGACCGTGTCTGAGCCTTCGGTCAGTGTGGGTACAGGGAGCCCAGGCGAGGGATCCCCCGCCTTCACCCCGCAGATAGATGACGATGTGCGCGCTTGACGAACCGTGCCATGAGTGATGGGCCCGACATGAACCACGCGCCGACAGTCCGCGCCCACGCCAACCTCCGCCTGCCTCACAGCGACCGGGCGCCGCGCCTCGCGCGGGCCTTCGTGGCCGACAAGCTGCACGGTTGGGAGCTCGACGAGCTGATCGAGACGGCGTCGCTCGTGGTCAGCGAGGTCGTGACGAACGCCGTGATCCACGCCCGGTCCGATGCAGAGCTGCTCCTCGAGCGCACCCCGAGCGCGGTCCGCATCTCGGTCACCGATCACGGAGGTGGTCTCGACCGTCGCGAGGCGGAGGCGTCGACCGATGGTGGCCGGGGCTTGCTCATCGTGCAGCAGCTCGCGACGAACTGGGGCGCTGAGCCGAGGGACCACGGCAACTGCGTCTGGGCCGAGCTCTCGATCGAGTCTTCATGACCAAGTGCATGTCTGGGAGGGCATTGTGGAAGCGAATCCCGAAGAGCTGACGATCCGCCATCACGTCGACGGGAGCACTCTCGTCGTCGAGGTCACCGGAGAGATCGACCTCCACACGGCGTCGGAGATGCAACGCAGCGTCGACCGTCTCAGCCCGTTCCCGTTTCCGGTCGTGCTCGACCTCGGTGGCGTGGGCTTCATCGATTCGACGGGCATCAGGGCGTTGCTCGCCATCAACAACCGGGCCACCGAGACGACCGGCGAGCCCGTCACGATCACGCACGCGACCGACGCCACACGACGGCTGCTCGAGCTCACCGGCATCGACAAGATCATGAGGCTCGCCGAGCAGGACGACTGACTACGCGAACGTCCAGTCCGGACGCTTCTTGGCGTGTCGCTCGTCGTAGATGACCGTCCCGTCTTCGCGGATGTCCTCGATCAGCGGCACGAGCGCCGGACGCAACGGGCCGGCTGTGCCGTCCATCCGCGCTGCAAACGCCTCGGGGAATGCCCGCAAGAGGCTCGATACGACGAGCTGCTCCTCGGTGCCGAGGTAGCAGCGGTTCGCATCGGTGACCGTGCGAAGCCGAACGTGGATCTCCGCGAGGTCGTCGTCGGTGCCGACACCTTCCTCGATCACAAGAAGCCGGTCGGTGATCTCCATGCATCCGCTCTTGCAGGCGGGACACTGCCCACACGACTCCACCGCGAGGAACCGGCTGAGCTCACGGGCCACGCTGGCCATGTCGGCCGTGTCGTCGTAGATGACGAATCCCGCGGCGCCGAGGCCGGTGCCGATGGCCTCCATGTCCTCGTAGGTCAGCGGCACGTCGAAGTGATCCGCGGTGAGCACCGGGTTCGAGACGCCCGACAGGGCGGCGACGAGGCGGCGGCCAGGGTGGGCCCCTCCGCACGCTTCGAGCACGGTCTCGAGCGGGGTGCCGAGCTCGACCTCCAGCACACGGCTGCGGACCACATCACCCACGACGGTCACGATCACGGTGCCGGGCGACCCCGCAGTGCCCATCGATCGAAACCAGGTCGCGCCTTTGGCGAGGATGTGGGTCGCCGACGCCAGCGTCTCCACGTTGTCCACCAGTGTCGGGTTGCTCTGTCCACTTCGACCGGCGCTGACGTCGGCCTCCCACCCGAGCTGCAGCGTGGCGAACAAGCCTCGCTGGTAGGGAGGCAGCAGCGTCGGGAGCGGATCGCGCCCCTCGATCACCTCGAGCAATGCCTTCTCTTCGCCGAACAGGTACTCCTCGGGCCCTTCCACGATCGAGACCTTGAGGTCGCCGAGCAGCCCGACCGCACCCAGCTCGAGCGCCGCGCGCCGCAGTGCCGACACCTCCCGTGCATACTTTCGCTTCGTCGCGCAGAACGCTTCGACCGCACCGACCGCGAGTGCAGCGATCGCCAGCCCTTCGATGACCCGATACGGGTCGCGCTGCATCAGCGTGCGGTCCTTGAAGGTGGCGGGCTCGCCTTCCGCACCGTTGGCGACTGCGTAGTGCTCGCCGCCTCCTGCCGTCTGCACGGAGCCCCACTTCAGGCCGGTCGGGAAGCCCGCCCCGCCGCGTCCACGCAACCCCGACGCGCGGAGCTCGTCGACGATCCCCTGGGCACCGAGGCGCCGTGCGGCTTCGAGCCCGGCTCCGCCTCCTCCCGCCATGTACTCGTCGACGGTCTCGATCGGCTGATCCGGCAACAGATACGTGCTGCCGAGACCAGCCGGCACCTCACGCCTCGCCGGGAGCCGATGCGGGCGGCAGCTCGTCGTCAAAACGACGGTCTTCGGCCTCGTGCAGCAATCGCACCTGGCCTTCGGTCATCTCGGGGCCGAAGTTCACGACGATGACCCCACGGCCGCCACAGCTCGGGCACCGGACCGCGAGCACCGCGAGCATGTCCGACGGGTCAGACGCTCCCTCCAGCCGTCGGAGCGAGTGGATCTCGAGCGCGTCCGGCGCGATGACCGACTGGCAGGTGCCGCACCGCACCGAGCCATCTTCGAGAAGCTCGAAGTCCGTGGTCCACCCCGCGTCTTCGTAGCCATGGAGCACATCGACGAGCGTGGTGTTGTCGTCGGGCACGCCGGCCATCTCACCCACGATCGAGCACGCGCTCCAGCTGGGCCTTGCTCATCTTCGAGCGGCCGTCGATGCCGCGGCGCTGCGCCTCTGCGTACAGCTGCCGATAGGTGCGTCCACCGGGCCCACGATGGGAGCGTAGACCTCCGCGTCGGCCCGACGAGATGTCGTCGGTCGACGCGCGACTCGGCTCCTTGGCCTCACCGTTCTGGGCCCGTTCCTTGTTCACCGTTCGGGCCGCGATCTCCTCGGCCTTGTCCTCGCCTTCGCCGCGCTCGAGCAGGCCGTCCTTGATGTGCTCGTACTGGCGTTCACGCTTGTCGGACCAAGTCGGATTCGCAGATTCGCCGGGCATGGATGCACCTCCTTGTGCAGGTCGGGTGTTCCCTCTTTTGGCCCGGATGAGACTCCAGACGCGAAACGGCCCTGGCACCAAGAGGTGACAGGGCCGCCGGTGAGCAGTTGTGACAGACGTCAGGTGACCGGCTTCAGCTCGTCACCATGCACGGTGAGCGCGTAGATCACGAGGACGCAGATCACGATGATCGTCATGCTCCAGATCGGGTACGCCTGGATCGTCGACAGCTGCGCGATCGTGCTGAGCCCGGCCGCGAGAACGCCGATGATGCGCCCGTAGAGCGATCCCTTCAGGATGCTGAACCCGGCCAGCACCAGCAGCACGCCGATGATGAGCACGGTGAATCCCCACCCGGTCGGGTCGAACACGAACAGCCGGCCTGTCTGTGATCTCACCAAGTAGTTGTCGTCGAACAACGCGATGAAGCCGCTGATGATGTCCATCGCGCCGACGAGGATCAGGATGACGGCGGCGAAGAAGGACCAGCCCACCCAGCCCGTCATCTCTTTCTCTGCACGTTCCTGCAAGGTCAACCCCTTTGTCGATGCTGCGACGTCGCGACCGCAGCAGGTTCAGGGTATGACAGTGGTGCCCATGACGTGCGGCATCACGCGCGCATCATGCGCATCAAGGCGTCAGCGAGCAGCGGTCGTCTTGCGGGTGCGCTGCCAGATCGCGGTGATGATGAGCGCGCCGACGAACGAGCCGATGATGCCGCTCGGCCGGATCGCGAGGCCGTCGCCAGCCAGCAAGCTGACCAGCAGGCCGCCCACGAACGAGCCGACCAACCCCGCGATCAGCGCCATCGCCCAGTCGGTTTGGCGGCCACCCTTGCCCAAGACGAGCTGCGCCAGCCACCCGATGCCCATGCCGAAGGCCAAGATTGCGAGGATCAACATGTGGGCGACGCTACCCGGCGGCTTCGGGCACAGGGGCCTGCAGGCTCACAGGGCGATGGTCGGGGTCGACCACAGTCGCCTCGACCACTCCCCAATGCTCGGGCGTGAATGGCTTCGAGTACTCGGGCGCGCGGGCCGGGGCGAAGGCCGCGGAATCCTTCACCCAAAGGATCGGGTGAGTCTCGAGCTCGTCTGCCTGCGTCTCGGCGATGAAGACATAGGGCCCTCCGCCCGGGTGGGTCCACTGGCCGGACCCGTGGTCTGTGTCGAACACGTTCTCGAAGCCCAGCGACTGCCAGAACGCGGCGGTCGCGCCGTAGCTCCTCGTCTCCACGTAGAGACCGACGATCCCCTCAGTTGCCACGAGCTCTCCTTCTGTGGTCGCGGGCCAGATGCTCGGTGAGCGCAGCGGTGACGATGGCCGACAACGACTGCTCTGTGTCGACCGCGTGGTGCTTCACCGCACGGATGAGGTCGAGGGAGAGGTACACGTTGAACTGCTTCACCCTCGGCCTGTCATCCCCCATGCAAGGATACTAGCACCCTAGAAGTCTGGGATCGGGCGATTCGGGGAAGGACCGAGGTCATGCAGACTGTCTTGCAGACCGACGCGTTCGTCGACGAGATCGAGCGCACCACGCAGCTCGACGGCACGGCGCACATGCTCCTCGACCGCTGGGGGAAGACGCTCGCCGACGGTCCGTTGGGCGACCTCCTCAAGGGGAAGTGGCTCGGACATCCGCTCCACCCGATGCTGACCGACATCCCGATCGGCTTCTGGACGTCGGGTGTGCTTCTCGACTTCCTCGCGCCGAGCTCAGGGCGCAAGGCCGCGCAACGTCTCATCGGCCTCGGGACGCTGAGCGCGATCCCGGCCGCACTCGCCGGGTTGACCGACGGGTCTGCTATCGAGGATCCCGCGGAACGGCGCGTTGCCGCCGCGCACGCCATCGGAAACGGGAGCGCGACAGTGATGTTCGCGCTGTCGTGGCGGGCTCGGCACAGAGGCCACCACGGCCGAGGCGTGATGTGGAGCCTCGCCGCGACAGGCGCAGCGACCGCCGCGGGTTTGCTCGGCGGCAACCTCGCATTCGGGCGCAGCAAGACGAGCTGAGAACGGCGGCTGGGTCGGTCCGCCCGACCCAGCACACCGCCACACCCCACGTACGTCGGCATGCGCCCACGTAGGTGGTCCCTCCAGTCACGCTCCGCCGCGTGACACTGGGCGACCCACTCCCCGAGGGGCTGAACAATTGGCGTAGTTCGGGCGAGCCGCCGGTCGTTACATCGCTCGGGGACCTCCGCGTGTTACACCCCTGTGGATGGAGATGCGGGCGGTCACGCGCCGTAGCCGGGGTCGCTCGGCCAGTTCGGCTGCAAGAGATGCCACTGCTCGGGTGCCCGCGCGGATCAGCTCTTCGAGTCGGTACGCCAGCTCTTGCGTGATCCGGGCGATGTCGTCCGACATCGACCCGCCGCCTCGCCGGGTGTCGAGCGGCGCGCCGACCTTGCTGAAATGCCCTGCGTTCGGCCGGAAGTACACCGCGGTCGGCAGCACGGGCGCGCCGGTGCGGAGCGCGAGCGTCGCCGGCCCCGCGGGCAGCGTCGTGCGCTCGCCGAAGAATTCGACCTCGACGCCTCCGCCGCCGATGTCACGATCGGAGAGCAGGCACAGCACGCCGTTCGCCTTCACCGCCTTGATCGCCGCGGAGGCCGCGCCCGGGCCGAGCGGCACCACGTGCATCCCGATCGAACGGCGAAAGTCAGCGAACCACTCGAACAGCTCGGGGGGCTCGACCGGCTCGACGATCACGGTGATCGGCCACCCACAATCGGCGATCCATCGGCCGGCCCACTCCCACCCCCCGAGGTGAGGCAGCGCGAGGATCACGCCGGTGCCGTCGGCGAGCGCCCGGCGAACGTTGCCGAAGCCCTCGTGCGTGAAGTGCTCAGCGATCTCGACGTTCGACAACGTGGGGATGCGAAACGACTCCACCCAGTACCGCGCGTAGGAGTCGAAGGCGCGATCCACCGCTCGTCGTAGCGCGAGTCCCTGCAGCGAGGGGCCGTGCACGCGCCGGAGATGTCGGGCGATGGTCTCGCGACGGCCACGCATCGCCTGGCCGAAGCCGAGCCCCGCGACCCTCGACAGCGGCTCGACGAACGACTCCGGCAGCACTTGGGAGATCTTGGCACCGGCCTTGTAGGCGGCGACGACCGCACTGCCGTCCGCCAACGGGGTCAGGGCTTGCTGTTCTGGCGGCGCTCCGTCCGCGTGCGCGTGCGCGCCGTAGGGACGGGCGATCCGGCGGGCCTGCCAACGGGAGGGCTCGCGGGCAGGACGCTCCGCGCTCGCCTGGCGCCAGACCTTCACGAACCGCTGGACCGCGGTGAAGGCAGTCAAGACGAGCATCAGCCACAGGATCGGGACGAGCAGCGAGTCGAACAACAGGCCGAAGCACAGGAGGATGATCCGCTCGGCGCGCTCCATGATGCCGCCCCGCGCATCGAAGCCGAGCGACTCGGCCTTGGCCCGCTCGTAGGAGATGAGCGACGACATGGCCAGGACTGCGAGCGGCAGGATCGCGGCTCGTCCCGCCGTTCACGGTGGCGAGGTACCACGCGACGCCGCCGAAGAGCAGCGCGTCAGTGCAGCGGTCTGCCACCGAGTCGAAGAACGCGCCACGGCGCGACGCCGTGCCGGACGCCTTCGCGACTGCGCCATCGAGCAGGTCGGGCACGGCAGCGAGGATGACCAAGAGGAGGCCACCACGGAGAGCGCCGGCACCGATCGCGATCGCTGCGCCTACTGCGGTCACTAGGCCGAACGCAGTGAGGTGATCGGCCGTGATGCCCGTGCGACGGATGTTGGCTCCGACGGGCTGCAAGCCACGCTCGAAGCTGGTCCGCCACTTTCCGTCGAACATGTGGGCTCCAGGGAAGGGACCAATTCAGGGTACCAGCGGGTTCGCCTGATCGGGGGGACGCGAACCGCTACTACGCTGCGGCCCATCGGCTCGGGGGAGCCCGAGCAGCCAGCGCGCGAGGGGGTTCGTTGAAGACCTATCCGACGCCCAAGATCCGCAACGTGGCGCTCGTCGGTCACTCCGGGGCCGGCAAGACCACGCTCGCCGAGGCCCTGCTGCTGCGGGCCGGGGCGATCAGCCGGGCTGGCCGGGTCGAAGACGGCACCACTGTGTGTGACTTCGATCCCGAGGAGCAGAAGCGCAACCTGAGCCTCTCGCTCGCGCTCGCCCCGTTCGAGTGGGAGGGCCACAAGGTCAACCTCATCGACACGCCTGGGTACGCCGACTTCATCGGCGACGTCCAGGCCGCCCTGCGGGTCGCCGACCTCGCCGTCTTCGTCGTGAGCGCGGTGGACGGGGTCGAGGTGCAGACGGAGGCGATCTGGCGAATGGCCGCCGACCTCGCGCTGCCCGCGCATGATCTTCATCAACAAGCTCGACCGTGAGCGCGCCAGCTTCGAGCGCACGCTCGAACAGCTCCAGACGAAGTTCGGCGCGGGCATCGCACCGCTCGAGCTGCCGATCGGCGAGGAGGCCGCCTTCCGAGGGGTGGCCGACCTGCTCACCGACAAGGGCTTCTTCTACGACGGCGGCACGCACACCGAGGCAGAGATCCCTGACGAGCTGAGCGCGCTCGAGCACGAGGTGCACGACAGCCTCGTCGAAGGCATCGTGGTCGCGGACGACGCGATGCTCGAACGGTTCCTCGAGGGCGACATCCCGTCGCCGAGCGAGCTCGAGCACACGCTCGCGGTGGGCGTCGCCGCAGCGTCGGTGTTTCCCGTGGTGTGCGGATCGGCGGCGACGCAGGTCGCGATCGATCGCCTCGCCGACTTCATCTGCGAGATCGGCCCGTCACCTGCTGACCGCCCCGGCGTCGAGGTCACGGCGGCCGGCTCCGAGCAGCAGGTCGCGCCCGACGCGGACGGCCAACCGCTCGCGTTCGTCTTCAAGACGATTGCCGATCCCTACGTCGGCCAGCTGTCGCTCTTCAAGGTGCTGTCAGGCACGGTGAAGCCCGACGACCATCTCGTGAACCCTCGCAACGGCTCCGACGAGCGCCTGCACGCTCTGTTCGCGATGCGCGGCAAGGAGCAAGACCCGGTCACGAGCGTGCCTGCGGGCGATCTCGCCGCAGTGGCCAAGCTGGCCTCGACCGCAACCGGCGACACCCTCGCTCCGAAAGGCACACCGGTGCGCGTCGCCGGCATCGACCCGCCTCCGCCCGTGCTCTCGCTCGCGATCCGGGCGCGCACCCAGGCCGACGACGACAAGCTCGGCTCGGCACTGGCTCGACTGCAAGAAGAAGATCCAGCGCTGGTGCTCGAGCGCAACGACGAGACCAAGCAGACGCTGCTGCGCGGCACCGGCGAGACCCACCTCACGATCGCGCTCGAGCGCCTCCACCGGAAATTCGGGGTCGACGTCGACACCGACGAGGTGCGCGTGCCCTACCGCGAGACCATCACGCAGCAGGCCGAGGCCGAGGGCAAGTACAAGAAGCAGTCCGGTGGTCACGGGCAGTTCGGCGTCGCGTTCCTGCGCGTCGAGCCCCTTCCCCGTGGCGAGGGCTTCGAGTACGTCGACGCCATCGTGGGTGGAGCGATCCCCCGGCAGTTCATCCCCGCAGTGCAGAAGGGCATCGAGGAGACGATGGCTTCGGGCGGATTGTACGGCTACCCAGTCGTCGACGTGAAGGTCACGTGCTTCGACGGCAAGTACCACTCCGTCGACTCGTCGGAGATGAGCTTCAAGATGGCCGGCTCGCTCGGCTTCAAGGATGCGATGGCAAAGGCGGGCGCGGTGGTGCTCGAGCCTGTGTCACTTCTGAAGGTTGCGGTGCCAGCCGAGTACCAGGGCGATGTGATGGGCGACATCAACGCCCGTCGGGGCCGGGTGCAGGGCACGGACGCGATCGGCGGGGGCGAGCAAGAGGTCACCGCGCTGGTGCCGACCTCGGAGATCATGCGGTACGCGATCGACCTGCGGTCCATGACCGGCGGCCGTGGCCGGTTCACGGCGACGCACAGCCACTACGACCCGATGCCCTCGCATCTCGTCGACAAGCTCGCGAAGCCGAAGGCAGAAGCACACTGAGCGACCTCTCCCCAGCCGACGCGGTCGCCGCGGCGCGGTCGTTCCCGAGACGGTTGCGCGAAGCGTTGGCCGCCGCGCCGCCGGCCGACGCGAACGCCCCCTCGGCCATCCGCACACTCGCATCGCAGGTCGCCGGCGTGCTCGACGACACGACGCGACAGCTCGGCGGTTCCCCGCCGCTCGGCGCCTCGGGCGACGCCGTCGAGGCGGTCACGGCGTCCGCAAACGGGTTGATCGACGCGATCGGAAGGTTCGCTTCTGACGACTGGCGCGCCCCGCGTCACGGCACGACGCCGGCCATCGATGTCCTCCGAGCCGGCATCGCGGACGCGGGTGCGCTGGTGCGTCGAGCGACAACCCTCACCGAGGCCGCCGACTAGCGGAAGAAGTCTCGGTCACCCTGTCGAAGTGAGGCCCCGTCCGCGATGGCAAGGCCCTCACCACCGACGGTCCCTTCGCCGAGACGAAGGAAGTGCTCGGGGGCTACTACGTCCTCGACTGCGAGAACCTCGACCAGGCGCTCGAGTACGCGGCGAAGATCCCGAGCGCGGAGTTCAGTTCGATCGAGGTCCGCCCGCTCATGTCCGTCCCCGGCATGTGATGTGACGTGACGCCCGCCGTGACGGCCTCGACCAGCGACGTGAGTCGTGCGGTCGAAGCCGTCTACCGGCAGGAGTGGAGCCGCATCATCGGAGCGCTGGTCCGTGTCACCGACAGCCTCGTAGTCGCAGAGGACGCAGTGCAAGAGGCGTTCGCGATCGCGGTGCATGCATGGCCCTCCACCGGCATCCCGAATCGTCCCGGAGCCTGGATCACGACGACGGCGCGGCGCAGGGCGATCGACCGCCTGCGGAGCGCGTCGGCGTCGCAACGGACTGCACTTCGCGTCGCGGCGCTCCGGAGCCTCGAATCGCTCGATGGTGAGCCCGACGAGGCACTCGACCCTGTCTCGGACGACCAGCTTCGCCTCGTCTTCCTTCGCTGTCACCCTGCCCTGGCGCTCGAGGCGCAGATCGCGCTGACGCTGCGGTCCGTCGGCGGTCTCTCGACCGCTTCGATCGCTCGAGCGTTCCTCGTCCCCGAGACGACCATGGGTCAGCGTCTCGTGCGTGCCAAGCGAAAGGTCGAGGCCGCAGCCATCCCCTTGTCCGTGCCGGCGCCCGAACAGCTGCCAGACCGTCTCGACGCGGTGCTCACGGTCGTCTACCTCGTCTTCAACGAGGGCTACAGCGCGACGGCCGGCGACGCGCTCGTGCGTCGAGAGCTGTGCGTCGAGGCCATCCGGCTGGGACGCCTGTTGCGGGCGCTGCTCCCCGACGAGCCAGAGGTCGAGGGGCTGCTGGCGCTGACGCTGCTGCAGAACTCGCGCCGCGACACGCGCATCGCCGCCGACGGATCCATGGCTCCACTCGAGGAGCAAGACCGCGCGCAGTGGGATCGCACCGCGATCGACGAGGGCTTGGCGCTCGTCGAGTCTGCACTCCGCCGAGGACGCCCAGGGTCGCTTCAGGTGCAAGCGTCGATCGCTGCGCTGCACGCCCAGGCCCCGACGATGGCCGACACCGACTGGTCGCAGATCGCCGCGCTCTACGACGTGCTCAACAGCGATGGCCGTCGCCCGTCGTCGCGCTGAACCGAGCCGTCGCAGTCGGCATGAGCGAAGGACCCGAGGTCGGTCTTGCGATGCTCGACGAGCTCGGCTCGGATCTCGATGGCTACCACCTCCGCCACGCAGTGCGGGCCGACTTGCTGCGCCGCTCGGGTCGGCGCGAGGAGGCCGTCGTTGAGTACGAGCACGCCATCGCGCTCGCCGGCACGGCACCCGAGCGCGCGTACCTCGAGCGTCGCCTGCGCGAGGTGCGCGAAGCCGGCGACCTCAGCTGACGCCGGACCAGTCCTCCGGGTTGTCCTCGGTGAAGTGATCGACGATCCTGCCGTCGACCGCGTCCACGAGCACGAAGCCGCGGCGAGTCGGCGGCTCCTCGGTCGAGTAGAGGAGGATGCGCCAGGTGGGCCGGCTGCGCAGCCCTCGCCATCCGAGCTGAGCCGATGCGTGACCGACAGGGAAGCCGACGGCCTTCGACGCCGCGACGAGCGCGCCCTTCTCGTCGACACCGAGGTGCCAGCCCGAGGTGATGCAGTAGATGCCGACGAGCGCGAGGAAGATCGAGACGTAGAGGAACCCGTCGTTCACGAGCACGCCACCGTCGCGATAGCCGAGCCAGAGCAAGAAGCACACCACCGCGACGCCGATGTAGATGTAGCCAGGGATGCGGCGCCGGCTGTTGTCGGGGAACTGATACGGCCCGACGAACGAAGAGACGTCGAGCTCGTCAGGCAGCGCGTCCCGATGCTCGATCTCGGCCATCACACCGACGCTACCGGCCACGCCAGGCGCCACCCCACTCGCTTCTCGGCGGCATACGCCCCCACATTTGGCGTGTTCTGCCGCTCAGAACGGAGGGGGGGTGACGGGCCAGGCTGTGGTGAGCTTCAGCCAGCTGTCGTCGAGGCTCTCGGGCAACACGCGGGTCTCGGCCACCGAGGTCATGAAGTTCGTGTCGCCCTGCCATCGCGGAAGGCAGTGCACGTGGAGGTGAGTCGGGATGCCCGCACCGGCGGCGTGCCCCAGGTTCAAGCCGATGTTCACGCCGTCGGGTCGGTAGGCGGCCTTGATCGCGACCACGCCGTCACGCACCGTCGCCCACAGCTCATCGTGCTCGTCGGAGGTGAGCGCTTCGAGCGCGGCAACCTCTCGATAGGGCATCACGAGCAGGTGTCCGCTGCCGTAGGGGAACGCGTTCAAGATCGCGAAGCAGCTCGCGCCGCGCCAGAGCACGTGCGTCTCCCGATCGGACACTCCGGACTCGAGGATGCGAATGAACACCGATCCGGCGACAGGGTCGGCGTCGGGGATCGAAGACACGTAGCTCGAACGCCACGCCGCCCAGAGCCGGTCGAGCGTCACGACAGATGGGCGATGACCTCGCCGCGCAGGCGCTCGACGAAGTCGTCGATGGCGACGCCTCGCTCGACATCGCCGCCCCGCGGGTTCACCCCCACCGTGCCGTTGCGTACGTCGTCGTCTCCGACGACGAGCACGTAGGGGATCTTCTCGAGCTTCGCCTTGCGGATGCGCGCCCCGAGCGGTTCGTCGGCCTCGACCCAGTCGGCGCGGAAGCCCTCCGCTCGCAGCCTGTCGGCGAGCCGATCCGCGTAGGCATCGTGGTCGGCACGTACGCCCAAGAAACGCACCTGCACCGGCGAGAGCCACAGGGGTAGCGCGCCGGCGTAGTGCTCGAGGAGGATCGCGAAGAACCGCTCGATCGAACCGAACAGCGCGCGGTGGATCACCCGAGGACGGTGGCGCTGGTTGTCGGCCCCGATGTACTCGAGGTCGAAGCGAGGCGGGAGCTGGAAGTCGACCTGCAAGGTCGACATCTGCCAGCGGCGACCGATCGCGTCGCGCACGTGGACGTCGATCTTCGGCGCGTAGAACGCACCCTCGCCCTCGGCGATGACATACGGGAGCCCGGCGGTCTCGAGCGCCTCGCGCAAGGCCTCCGTAGCCTCGTCCCACTCGTGGAGCTCACCGACGTACTTCTCGGGCCGAGTCGCGAGCTCGGCCTCGAAGTCGGTGAGACCGAACGTGCGGAGCAAGCGCAAGACGAACGCGAGCAACGAGGCGAGCTCGTCTGCGAGCTGGTCCGAGGTGCAGAAGATGTGCGAGTCGTCCTGGGTGATGCCGCGCACGCGGGTCAGGCCGTGCAACACGCCCGTGCGCTCGAACCGGTACACGGTGCCGAACTCGAACAGGCGCAACGGCAGCTCGCGGTACGAGCGCTGCTGCGAGCGGTAGATCAGCATGTGGCCCGGGCAGTTCATCGGCTTCGGGTAGTAGGTAGCCCCCTCCATCTCCATCGGGGGGTACATGCCGTCCGCGTACCAGCTCAGATGGCCCGAGGTCTCGAACAGCGTCGACTTCGCGATGTGGGGAGTCCAGACGAACGAGTAGCCCGCCTTCTCGTGCTCCGCTCGGGAGTAATCCTCCATGAGCTTTCGGATCAGACCGCCCTTCGGGTGGAACACCGGCAGGCCGCCGCCGATCTCGGTGGGGAAGCTGAAGAGGTCGAGCTCGACGCCGAGACGGCGATGATCACGCTTCTCGGCCTCCTCGAGGCGGTGGAGATGATCCTTCAGGGTCTGGTCGGACTCCCAGGCGGTGCCGTAGATGCGCTGGAGCATCGGGTTGCGCTCGTCGCCGCGCCAATACGCGCCCGCGACACGCATGAGCTTGAAGTGCCCGAGACGACCGGTGTGGGGCACATGCGGACCGCGGCAGACATCGCAGAAATTCGGCGGGTTGTCGTAGATGCGCACGAGACCCGCATCAGTGCCCGAGGTCGGGTCCTCGGCCTTGCCGCCGATGATCTCGAGCTTGTACTTGTGCGCCGCGAAGCGCTTGGAGGCGTCGGTCTCGCTGATCTCGCTGCGAACGAACGGCTGCTTCTCGGCGATGATCTCGCGCATCCGCGCTTCGATGCGTTCGAGGTCGTCGGGGGTGAAGGTACGGCCCTCGGGAAGATCGAAGTCGTAGTAGAAGCCGTCCTCGATCGGCGGACCGATGCCGAAGGTCGCCCCGGGGAAGAGATCGAGCACGGCCTGCGCGAGCACGTGCGCGGTCGAGTGCCGCAGCGTGTAACGACCTCGATCGGACGCCGGCACCACGATCTCCACGGTGTTGCCGTCGGCGAGCACCCAGTCGAGATCTCTCTCGGCGCCGTCGACCACCGCGATCACCGCATCGCGCCCGAGCCGAGGCCCGATCGCCTCGGCGAGACCTCCGGCCGTCGTGCCCGGGGCGACCTGTCGGGTCGATCCGTCCGGGAGCACGATGTCGATGAGGTCAGTCATAGGGACCGGGAGCCTACCGGCGACCTGTTGCACGGCTGGCGGGGATTGTCAGCCAGCTGGGATCATCAGCCGGCTCGGGCCAACTCCGGCGCGCGCTCGGTCGTGTCGCCCAATCGCACCTTGGCGACGTCGGTCGGCAACGTCTCCGCCTTCTTCGTGGCGTACCGATCGATGTACGCCTGCCCAGTCAGCTCGCGGATCTCGTACATGAGCTCGTCGGTCAGCTCGCGGTAGGCGAGGTGGTCGCCTTCGCGCTTCTTGTAGTGCGCGACCTCGATCGGCTGCCCGATGCGGATGATCGCGGACTTGAACAGCTTCGGCAGCTTCGCGTCGGGCGGTTGGATCTCGACCGTGCCGATCACTCCGACCGGGAAGATCGGGAAGCCGGTGCCGAGCGCGAGCCGCGCCGCTCCGGTGTGCCCCTTGTGGAGCAGCCCGTCACGCGACCGAGTGCCCTCCGGGAAGATGCCGAACAGATGGCCGCGGCCCAGGGCGTCGGCTGCGGCCGTGAGCGCTGCCTCGCTCGCTCGACCTCCGGACCTGTCGATCGGGATCATGCCCATCGCGGGGAAGAGGTACTTCGTCTTCCACGAGTCCATGTACTCGGCCTTGCCGATGAAGCTGATGCGGCGCGGCACGGACATCATCAGGAATGCGGAGTCGAGGAAGGAGATGTGGTTCGGGCACAGGATCGCCCCGCCCTCGGGCGGCAGGCGATGCAGGCCCTCGACCTCGACCTTCCACAGCGTGCGGTGGATCGGACCGCCCACGGAGCGGACGATGTCTTGCATCCTCCCCGCGCCGGGCTCAGCCATACGCGCAGCCTAAGCGAGCAAGCGACGGAGATCGCTCAGTTCACGGCCTCTTCACAAGCTCTTCATCACTGAGGGTGAGATCGACTCCCAGCAGCCCCGCCGCGCTGGACACTGCGTCACCCGCCGCGGCAGCAGCGTCGATCGCGGCAAGCGCTCGGGGCGTGTCGAGGTCGTCATCGAGGGCGTCGCGCACCTCGGCGAGGGCAGCGTCACCGGCGCCGGCAGCGTCGCTCCACGCGCTGAGCCGAGCAGCGGCACGCGGCATCAGGTCTTCGTCCCACTCCCACGAGTGTCGGTAGTGATGCTCGATGATCGCGAGGCGGATGGCGCGCGGATCCCAGGTCTTGAGCAGATCGCTCACGAAGACGAGGTTGCCCAGTGACTTCGACATCTTCTCGCCGTCCATCCGCACCATGCCGACGTGCATCCAGTGGCGCACGAAAGGCTCACCCGTCGCGGCCTCGCTCTGTGCCCGCTCGCACTCGTGGTGGGGGAAGATCAGATCGGAGCCTCCGCCGTGCAGATCGATCGTCGTGCCGAGCTCGCGGAGTGCGAGGGCTGAGCACTCGATGTGCCAGCCGGGACGGCCGGGACCCCACATGGTCTCCCACGTCGGCTCGCCTTCGGCCGACGGCTGCCAGAGCACGAAGTCGAGAGGGTTGCGCTTGTGGGGATCGTCGATGTTTCCGCCGCGTTCGCGGCGCGAGCTCGATCATCTCGTCGTGCGAGTAGTGGCTCACCTCGCCGAAGCCCCGGAACGAGGAGACATCGAAGTAGACCGCTCCTCCGGCCTGGTACGCGTGCCCCTGGTCGAGCACCATGCCGATGAACCCGCGGATGTCGGGGATCGCGGATGTGGCGCGCGGCTCGCTGTAGCAGGGCAGCACGTTCAGTGCCTTCATGTCGCTGTCGAAGCGCGCCACCTCACCTGCGGCGAGATCGAGATAGTGGACACCGAGCTGGCGCGCCTTGGCCAGCAGCGGATCGTCGACGTCAGTGATGTTGCGGACACAGCGAGTGTCGTGGCCGAGGTCGCGCAGGCGGCGCTGCAACACGTCGTAGACGACGTACACCGTCGCATGCCCGAGGTGCGTCGCGTCGTACGGCGTGATGCCGCACGTGTACATCGTGACGAGATGGTCGGGCTCGAACGGCACGATCTGCCGGCGCGCCGTGTCGTACAGACGCATGGCCACGGCTAGAGCTTGATGCCGGTGAGCCTGGGCGCCACGCGGGTCTTGTAGCGCACGTTCAGCTGGAGCAGCACTGCCGTGAACGCCTCGATCGCGGTCGCGTTCGAGAGCTCGCCCGCGTCGAGCGGCCGGCATCCGGGGATGCGGGCCGCGATGTCTGCCACCACGAGGATCGCTTCCGGGTAGTCGGAGCAGATCAGCACGTCGCTCTCGATCGGCTCGCCGAGGTGGCCGAGCTCACGTGCCGGCAGGTGATGGAACGCCGCAGCCACATGACAACCCGGGACGGCTGCTTGCACGCTCGCGGCGACCGAGCCGCGGGGCGGGACGAGCGGCTGGAACTCATGGCCGACCTTCACGAGCGCGTTGGCCATCGAGATGACGACCTTGCCGTTCAGCTGCTTCTCGAGCGAGCGCGCGGTCGTCGCCGCGCTGTCCCATGGCGTCGCGAGCACGACGACGTCGGCTGAAGCCGCGCCCTCGTTGTCAGACGCGTCCATGCTCAGGTCGTAGTCGGGCCATTGGTTGAGGATGCCGTCGACCGACTCCATGGCGCGGTACTTCGATCGCGAGCCCAGCGTCACGTCGTATCCGACCGATGCCAGCCTGGCGCCGAGCGCTGTGCCTGCGGGCCCGGTGCCGCCGAGGATGCCGATCCGCATCTGGTCAGCCTTGCACACCGGGCCGTTGACACTGGGCCGTGCACACGGCCGTGCGGGCCCGACCCGGCAGTAACGTCGCCGCCGCATCGACGGTCGGAGGCACCATGGGTCTTCTCGAGGGCAAGCGCATCGTCATCACCGGAGTGCTCACCGATGCGTCGCTTGCGTTCGGCGTCGCCCGGCTCGCGCAGGAGGAGGGCGCCGACGTCGTGCTCACCGGAGCCGGCCGAGGCTTGTCGCTCACCGAGCGCACCGCCCGCAAGCTCACGTCGCCCGTGCCTGTCCTCGAGCTCGACGTGACTGCCCCCGATCACCTCGACGCGGTGCGCGCCGACCTCGAGGAGCGGTGGGGGCGCGTCGACGGCGTGCTGCATGCCATCGGGTTCGCACCAGCGACCTGCCTCGGGGGAAACTTCATGGACGCGCCGTGGGAGGACGTCGCCGTCGCGCTGCAGGTCTCGTCGTATTCGCTCAAAGCACTCGCCGATTGCTTCGTGCCGCTGATGACCGATGGTGGGTCGCTCGTCGGACTCGACTTCGATGCAACAGTGGCGTGGCCCGCGTACGACTGGATGGGTGTTGCGAAGGCCGCGCTCGAGTCGACGTCTCGGTACCTCGCCCGCGAGCTCGGACCGAAGCGGATCCGCGTCAACCTCGTCGCCGCGGGGCCGATCCGCACGATGGCCGCAAAGTCGATCCCGGGCTTCTCACGGTTCGAGGACGTGTGGTCCGACCGCGCACCGTTGGGATGGGACATCAACGACTCGACTCCCGTCCGCGAAGGCGTGCGTCGCCCTGCTGTCCGACTGGTTCCCCGCCACCACCGGGGAGATGCTCCATGTCGACGGTGGCTACCACGCCATAGGTGCCTGACCTAGGTTTCCCCTCCATGTCTGCTCGGCTCCCCTCTTCGCGCGCTCGACCCGGCTTCGGCGTCGGCCTGATCCTCGTGCTCGGCCTCGCGACGTTGGGTCTTGTCGCCTGCGGAGGCGACGACTCCGGCGCGGCGTCCACGACAGCAGGCGGCGGTGCGAGCTCGACCGCTGTTGACTCGACCTCGGCGAGCTCGGGTGGAAGCGAGACGACGAGCGGCGGATCGACATCGGGAGACGCGGTTCCCGTGGACACCTGGGCGGGCGGCGTCTGCGGCGCCGTCGACACGTGGCTCGCCGGGATCAACGCGAACGGCACGAAGCTCACCGCGGACGTGAAGACCATCACCGACCTGAACGCCGGCCGCGACCTGCTCGTGAAGTTCATGGACGACGCGGTGGCTCTCACCGACACGATGATCAGCGACGTGCAAGCAGCAGGCGCCCCCGACATCGCATCTGGTGACGGTGACCAGCTGTCCGCCGACCTGATCGCGGCACTGACTCCCGTGAAGCAGACCTTCGCAGATGCCAAGACCGAGGCTCAGTCGCTGCCGACCAATGACCCGGCCGCGTTCAGTCAGGCCGCAACCGAGCTCGGACAGAAGATCACGGGCTCACAGACCGGCTTCTCCGCCAGCTTCGATGCCCTTCAGAAGCAGTACGACGATCCGGCGTTGAACGACGCGTTCGCGAACAACCCCTCCTGCGCCAAGCTCGGCTGATACTTCAGCAGTGAGCCCGCAGGGTCGGGTACGGGTTCGTGGTGCCGTGCCTGCCGGGATGGATCTCGAAGTGCAGGTGGGGCGTGCCCCTCGCGTTGCCATCGTCGCCGACGTAGCCGATCACTTCACCCGCGCGCACGCTTCTCGATCCTCCCTCGTAACCGGAGAGGTGGGTGCCGAAGTACTCGTTGCCGTCGGTGCCTTCGAGGAAGAACGACCGCCCTCCGAGCGACACGCTACGGAAGCTGACCGTGCCAGCCACGGGGGCCACGATCGGCGTGCCCTTGGTGGCCAGGATGTCGTTGCCCGCATGGTGGCGACCGCCGGAGCGTGCGTCGCCGTAGTCGTTGCCGAACGCATGCGCACCCGCTACGGGGCAGATCCATGCGCCGCCCATGATCATCGGGGTCGCGCCGCGCGCCGGGGAGGTCCGTCGTGTCGCGGCAGCAGCCGCGGCGCGCGCCTTCTGAGCGGCCTCCGCTTGCTGGCGCTTGCGTTGCAGGTCTTCGAGACGCGCGAGCTCCTTCATCGCTGATGCGCGCTTCGCGGTGAGCTGGTCGACGGCGGCTGACTGCGCGGTCTTGCGATCGGCGAGGAGCGCGGCGCCCGTCTCGAGGTCGGCCTCCAACGAGCGGTAGCGATCGATCTGGTCGAACGAGCCCATCGTCACGAATCGGGCGAGCGCGTTGGCTCGCACCTCAGCATTGAGATCGCCGCCGAGAAGGAAGGGTAGGTCCGCGCCGCCCGCGTGCACATAGCTGCGGACGACGGTTGCCTGCACGGCGGTGCGCAAGCCGTCGAGCTCGGTCTGCGTCGTTTGCTGGTCTGCTTCGACGCGGACGATGTCGTCCTCGATCAAGGCGAGGTCGGTGTTGGCCTCGGCCAGCTCGTTGGCGGCCGCGTTGGCGCGCCGCTGAGCCGTCGAGACGTCGTCGGCGCCCGCCGGTGTCGCACCAAGCCCACCCACCGCCGCGATGAGGGTGCATGCGAGGAGGAGCCAGGCGGCTCGACGGCTCACGATGGGCGGAAAGGGTAGCGAAGGGTGGTGGGGCGTGCCCCCGCGACAGGTTTTGTAACCTAATGATGTGAGCATCGAACGAGCGCGAATGACCCCGCTGGACTGGGAGAACGCGGCGAGGTCAGCCGCTCGGCTCGCGAAGCAGGTCGAGCTGGCGCTCGACGCGGTCGATCTGAGCCTCCCGCAGTACCGGGTCATGGTCTTCCTGTCGGAGGGTGCCGCGGGCGCGTCGACGCTCGCCGGGACGCTCGCCGTGAGTCGACCGACGATCACCGTCGTGGTCGATGGCCTCGTCGCCAAGGGTTACGTCGAGCGGATGGGCGACGACACCGATCGCCGGAAGGTGCACCACCTGCTCACGGCTGACGGCACCGTCGCGCTCGGGCGCGCCGACGCGGTCGTCGCGGAGCGGCTGGGCGAGATCGCGGGCCACCTCGACGATGCCGAGGCGCACACCGCGGTGGTCGGCATGGGGCTGTGGGGCAAGGCTCTCTTCGCCGCGCGCACCGCGGCGGGAACCCGCCGATGACGACTCCACTCCCTACTGTTGATGGCGACGCGGACTGGTCTCCGTACGAGCCGCTTGGCGTGGTCGCCCGCTCGGGGCCTCCGAGCGCGTATCCGAGGCCCGATCCCGACAAGACGTGGTGGCGACGGATGCTGCCGCTGCTCCTCTCGGACAAGCGCGGGTTCTACTCGTCGCTCGCCGCCGCGTTCCTCTCTCTGATCGCCGCGATCCTGATCCCCCGCGTCACGATGAACGCGATCGACGACGCGCTGATCAACAAGACGTCGGCCCTCGCTCCGTACATATGGGCGCTGCTCGGGCTGGCCGTGTTCCGCGCGGTCCTGACGTACGCGTACCGGTCGTCGCTGTACGGCATCGCGTACCGACTCGAATATGACCTCCGCGTGATCGTCTTCGAGCACCTCGACGCGGATGTCGTTCTCGTTCTACGACCGGGTGCAGTCGGGACAGCTGATCTCGCGGGCGAACTCCGACATCCGGTCTGTGCAGCTCTTCCTGACCTTCGCTCCCCTGGTCGCGCTCAACATGGCGAGCTTCGCCATCGCGCTCGTCTTCATGTTCACGATCCACGTGGGCTTGACGTTGGTCGCTCTCTCGACGATCCCGTTCGTCTACCTGGCGGGCATGAAGATGCGGAACCAGACGTTCCCGCTCTCCTGGATCGTGCAGTCGCGCATGGCCGACGTCGCAACGATCGTCGACGAGAACGTCAACGGCGTGCGCGTCGTCCGATCCTTCGCCGCCGAGCAGACCCAAGTCGACGAGCTCGCTGGCGCCGCGCAACGACTGAAGTGGGCCTCGGTGCGCACGTCGATGACACGGGCCCGCTACGCGCCCTTGATGGAGAACCTCCCTCGCCTCGGCATGGCCGCCGTCTTGCTCTACGGAGGCGTCTTGGCTATCCACGGCACGATCACTATCGGCGCGATCGTCGCGTTCAACGCGTACGTCGTGATGCTGCAGGCCCCGTTCCGAATCCTCGGGATGATGACGATGCTCGGGCAGCGGGCGGCCGCATCGGCGGCCCGCATCTACGAGATCCTCGACGAGCGGGCCGACATCGTGGACCGGCCGGGTGCGGTCGATCTCGTGTCCCCGAGCGGCGACGTCGAGCTGCGCGACGTCACGTTCGCCTACCACCGACCCGGAGCCGAGACCGACGAGCCCGTGCTCACGCACTTCGACCTCCACATCCGTCCCGGCGAGACGGTCGCAGTCGTCGGGCGCACCGGCAGCGGCAAGTCGACGATCGCTCGTCTGCTCCCCCGCTTCTACGACGTCGACGAGGGCGCCGTGCTGCTCGACGGCCAGGACGTCCGCGATCTCACGGTCCACAGCGTGCGAGCAAACGTCGCCGTCGTGCTCGACGAGCCCTTCCTCTTCTCGGTCTCGATCCGCGACAACATCGCGTACGCCCGACCCGATGCGTCGATCGAGGACGTGCAGTCCGCCGCACGCGCCGCACATGCGGACGAGTTCATCGACCAGCTGCCCGAGGGCTACGACACGATCATCGGCGAGCGCGGCTACGACCTCTCCGGCGGACAGCGGCAGCGCATCGCGATCGCGCGCACGCTGCTCGCCAACCCGCCGGTGCTCGTCCTCGACGACGCGACGAGCGCCGTCGACGTGCAAGTCGAGGAGCACATCCACGAGGCGCTGCGGGCCCTGCTCTCGGGTCGCACCACCCTCGTCATCGCCCATCGCCTCTCGACGATCAGCCTCGCCGATCGCGTGGTGCTGATCGAAGGCGGCCGCGTCGTCGCCGATGGCACGCACGCTCAGCTCATGGCGACGGAGCCCCGGTATGTCGAAGCGCTCGCCCGCGCCGAGAAGGACGACGACCACACGGACGAGAGCGCGACCTTCGGTGAGCTCGCCACGACGGGGAGCGACTGATGGCCTGGGGAGGCGCCGGCGGTGGCTTCAGCGGGCCGAGCGCGGTCTCGTCGAGCGCGGCCGCCGGCCTGCCGTTTGCAGGGGTGCCGCCCGAGCTCCTCGAACGCGTCGAGGCGATCCTCGAGACGGAGCCCGGGCATCCCACCGCCCACGTGCCGTTCACTCAGATCGAGCAGAGCGAGGCGCCGTTCACCCTGCGGGGCTTCCTCGGCACCCGCAAGCCTGCGATGGTCGGCGCGTTCGCTCTCGTGCTCGTCGAGACGTTCACCATGCAGCTCGGGCCCCTTCTGACCCAGCGCGCCATCGACAAGGGCATCCTCGCGAAGTCGGTTCACGTTCTTGTCGTGAGCGCGGTGCTGTACGCGATCGCCGTCGTCATCAGCATGCTCGCGAGCGGGCTGCGCGTGGCATGGACGGGCAAGGTCGGCGAGTCCCTGCTGTACGACCTGCGGGTGCGAGTCTTCGCACACCTGCAGAGGCTCTCGATCGACTTCTTCACGGGCGAGAAGGCGGGCCGCGTCATGACACGCATGACGAGCGACATCGAGGCGCTCAGCCAGCTCTTCCAGGACGGCATCGTCAACCTCGCCGTGCAGGCGCTCACGATGGTGATCGTCACAGTGATCTTGTTCTTGCTCAACCCAGCCCTCGCGGCCATCACCCTGCTCCTCGTCGTGCCGACGATGACGATCGCAACCATCTGGTACCGCAACGCGTCGGATCGCGGGTACACGAGGGTGCGCGAGCGCATCGCAGAGGTGCTCGCCGACTTGCAAGAGAGCCTGTCGGGAATCCGCATCATCTCGGCGCACAACCGTCGGCGTCACAACGTCCAGCAGCATCGCAACATCGTCGGTGACTACCAGAGCGCGAACCAGTACACGGCTCGGGTCGGAGCCGTGTACGGCCCTCTCACCGACCTCATCGGCGCGACTGGCCAGGCCGTCATCCTGCTCGTCGGCGGCAACATGGTGCTCAACGGCACCTTGACGATCGGCGAGCTCACGGCGTTCGTGCTCTACCTCGCCGCGTTCTTCGCTCCCATCCAGCAGCTCGTCCAGCTCTACACGACGTACCAATCAGGTCAGGCCGCCGTCGTCAAGCTGCAAGATCTGCTCTCGACGAAGCCGAGTGTGCCGGAGAAGCCCGAGGCCGTGAACCTTCCGCCCATCGCCGGTCACGTCGTGCTCGACCACGTGTCGTTCGGCTACACGCCGGGACAAGAGGTGCTCCAGGACGTCACGCTCGACATTGCTCCCGGCGAGACCTTCGCGTTGGTCGGCGCGACGGGTGCGGGCAAGTCGACCATCGCGAAGCTCGTCACTCGCTTCTACGACCCGACAGCCGGCACGGTGTCGATCGATGGGCACGACCTGCGAGACGTGTCACTCGGCTCACTGCGCCGACAGCTCGGCGTCGTGCCGCAGGAAGCGTTCCTCTTCGCGGGCTCCGTGCGCACGAACGTGACGTTTGCCCGCCCCGACGCGACCGACGCCGAAGTCGATGAAGCCTGCCGCGCGGTCGGGCTCGACGAGCTGATCGAGCGGCTGCCTCACGGGCTCGACACCCTCGTGCACGAGCGCGGCGCGACGCTCTCGTCGGGCGAGCGCCAGCTGCTCGCGCTCGCCCGGGCGTTCCTCGCCCGGCCCCGTGTCCTCGTGCTCGACGAGGCGACGGCCAATCTCGACCTCCGCAGCGAGGCCCAGGTCGAGCGCGGTCTCGACGCGCTGCTCGAGGGCCGCACGGCCATCTTGATCGCGCACCGCCTCGCGACTGCCATGCGGGCCGATCGCATCGCGGTGGTGGACGGCGGACGCATCGTCGAGCTCGGGTCACATGCCGCGCTGCTCGCGGAGGGCGGCCAGTACGCGCTGATGTTCGACACATGGCAACGGCACATGAGTGGCAGCGAGACGTCCGCAGGAGAACCCGCGATCTGAGCGACGGTTACGGTTACCCCCGTGGCGACATCAGCACGAGACGGACGTGAAGTGCTGCTCGAGGTGCTCCGCACCGAGGGCGTTCGGCATCTCTTCGGCAACCCGGGCAGCACCGAGCTCCCCCTGATCGACGCGCTGGCCGGGCCGGCAGGCGAGGGCCTCGACTATGTGCTCGCGCTGCAGGAGGCGACGGCTGTCGCGATGGCCGACGGCTACGCGCAGGCGACCGGTCGGCCCGCGTTCCTGAACCTCCACACCTCCGCCGGTCTCGGCAACGCGATCGGCAACCTGACGAACGCGGTGGCCAACGGCTCACCGCTCGTCGTGACCGCTGGTCAACAGGATTGGCGCCACATCGTCACCGATCCGTTGCTGTCCGGCGACCTCGTGGGTCTGGCGCGGCCCGTCGCGAAGTGGGTGCACGAGGTGCGCACGGTCGATGAGCTCGGCACGATCATGCGCCGAGCGTTCCACGACGCCGCCTCCCCGCCGGCGGGGCCGGTGTTCGTCTCCCTACCGATGTCGATGCTCGACGCGGAAGGCGACCTCACCGTGCCTCGTCGATCGGAGCTCGATCGCCGCACCGTTCCGGCGGGGCTCGATGCGCTCGCCCAGCTGCTCATCGAAGTGCCGGTCGGCGCGTTGGCCATCGTCGCCGGAGACGAGGTGTCCGCATCGGGCGCGGTGGGCGAGCTCGTGGCGGTGGCCGAAGCGCTCGGAGCCCCAGTCTTCGGCGCACCCCTGCACTCGACGGGCGTGTTTCCGCCCGCCCATCCGCTCTACGCGGGGATGCTGGCGCCCGCGGCGGCGGCCATCAACGCGTCGCTGGCGCCGTTCCAGCGCGTGCTGGCCGTCGGTGGGCACACCTTCATGGTGTACCCCTACACACCCGGCTCCGCTCTGCCCGAAACCGTCGAGCTCTTGCACATCTCGCCCGATGCGGCGCGGCTCGGTCGCACCTATCCGACGAAGCTCGGCGTCGTAGGCGACCCGAAGCCGACCCTCGCGGCCCTGCTTGCGCTGGTGCAAGGGCGCGTCGACCCCGCCGTAGCCGCTGTCGCAGTGGCCGCAGCCGACGCCAGGCGCAGGCAGGAGATCGAGGGGCTCGAGGAGACGGCCCTCGCGCGGTACTCGTCCGCGCCGATGGATCCGATGGCCGCCGGACACGCGCTCGTCCGCGCGCTTCCCGCCAACACGACGATCGTCGACGAAGCCATCACCACCGGCTTCTACGTGCGTGGCTTCCACCACTGGACAGAGCCCGGCCACTACTACTTCTGCAAAGGCGGAGGGCTCGGTTGGGGGATGCCCGCTGCGCTCGGCGTGTCGCTCGCCCGCGACCGCGAGCTCGTGCTCTGCGTGGTCGGCGACGGCTCGGCGATGTACTCGCCCCAAGCGCTGTGGACCGCCGCCCACGAGCACCTCCCGGTCGTGTTTGCGGTCGTGAACAACCGCCAGTACCTCATCCTCAAGGGGTACCTGCGCGGCATGGGCCGCGACAGCGTGAAGGCCGGCCGGATGGTCGCGATGGACATCGACGAGCCGCCGGTGGACTACGTCGGCCTCGCACGGTCGATGGGCGTCGACGCGACGCTCGTCGAGAAGGCCGGCGATGTGGGCGACGCAGTGACCGCTGCACTCGACTCGGGACGACCCCACCTGCTCGAGCTCCCCATCGCTGCGCAGTGACCGCGCAGACCGCGCAGGGCTCGGCGGTCGAGCTCCGCGACGTCAGCGTCGTCTACGACGGCGCGCTCGCACTCGACCGTCTCGACTGGTGCGTGCAACCGGGCGAGCGATGGGTCGTGCTCGGACCGAACGGTTCCGGCAAGACGACTCTCGTGCGCATCGTGTCGCTCTACCTCCATCCCTCGCGCGGCACGGTGCGGGTCCTCGGGGCCGAGCTCGGTCGCGTCGACATCCGGAAGGTGCGTCCCCGCATCGGACTCGCGAGCGCCTCGATGGCATCCATGCTGCGCAAGGAGCTCGAGGTGACCGACGTGGTCATGACGGCGCGCAACGCCGCGCTCGAGCCTTGGTGGCACACCTACACCGAGGAGGACCGCGCCCTTGCGCTCTCGCTGCTCGATCGATTCGGGATGCGCGACTTCGCTGGACGCATGTTCGGCACGTTGTCGAGCGGTGAGCAGCAGAAGGTGCAGCTCGCCCGCACCCTCATGGCGGACCCGGAGCTGTTGATCCTCGACGAGCCCGCGGCCGGCCTCGACCTCGGTGCGCGAGAAGACCTCGTTGCCAGACTCGCCGCGCTCGCCGAGGACGCTGCGAGCCCCCCGCTCCTGCTCGTGACCCATCACGTCGACGAGATCCCGCGCGGTTTCACGCACGCGCTGCTCCTGCGGAAGGGCCGCACGATCGCGTGCGGCGCCATCGCTGAAGCGCTCACCGCGGATGCGCTCTCGGAGACCTTCGGATTGCGGCTCACGCTCGAGCACCGAGACGGTCGCTGGACCGCGCGGTCAGCCGGCGAGGCAGGCCAGTAAGCGGGGCCGGCTGTGCTCGATCTCGTCGCCGAGCATGCGCTCGAGCACCGGACCCCAAAGCGCACCGCCGTAGTGCAGATGCATCACGAGGCGACTGCCCTCGTCGATCGGCGAGATCGTCGCGCTGAGGACCCACGGCGCATGGGCGCGGCCGTCGGCCTCGCGGCGCTCGAACACGACGCTCCCGTCGCCGCTGACGGTGCGCACCATCCGGAGCCGTTTGGACCGGGCGAGCGGGCCGAGGCGACCACGCAGGTCGACGAGCCAAGCCGGCCCGGTGTCTCCTTCGACCGGCACGGCCGGCGCGGCCGACGTGACGATGGCGAGCCATTGGGGGTAACGGCCCAGGTCATCGACCCAGGCGAACAGGTCGTGGGGCGCACAGGGAGCCGTGAAGTCGGCGCTGACGTCGATTCATCCAGCATCGCGCCTGGCAACTCGTTCACGAGCGCATCACAATTCCCTCATAGGCGACGGCGATCATCAGAGCATCCCCCCAACCACGACCAGGAGACCTCCCATGATCCGCAAGCTCATCGCCGGCCTTGCCCTCGTCGGCGCCCTCGCCGTTGGCGGCGCGAGCGCCGTCTCGGCGGAGACGAGCGGGCCCACCCCGTCCACCCAGACCGCCCCCAAGTCGGTGCACGATCGTCGCTGCGCCATCGGTACCCGGCTCGCGAAGTTCCTCGACAAGGTCGAGGCTCGACAGGCTGACCGCCTCGCGAAGCTCGAGGCCAAGAAGTCAGAGATCACCGATCCCGACAAGCTCGCCAAGCTCGAGACCGTCATCACGAACGTCGAACACCGGCAGACCGAGCTCAAGCAGCGCACCGACAAGCTCGCCGCCAAGCTCGCCACGAGCTGCCCGGCTGCAGCACCGGCCGCGGCCTGACCTCGCCTCAGGCGGAGAGGTCATACAAGGTCACGCCGCCCACCTGGGTCGAGCTGAAGTTCTGCTCGACCCAGGTGGCGATCTGCTGGGCTTCGTTGCTGCCGCCGTTCTGATTGCCGAAGCCGCCGCCGGCCACGAAGTAATGGATCCTCCCGTCGGCGACGTACTGCTCGAACTGGGCGAGAGTCGGTGACGGATCGGATCCGTTGAAGCCTCCGATCGCCATGACCGGCTTCTCGGTCGCGAGCTGATAGCCCGACGCAGTGTTCGATCCGATTGCCGCGGCTACCCACGTGTAGCCCTCGCTTCCGTCGAGGAGCGTCTGCACCAGCTCGCTGCTCGGGGCGGACGCGTTCAGCAGGCCACCACCGGCGCGAGCGCCGAACCCTCCCCCGCCTGCGAACGTCGGGGGCGTCCCGTTGCCGGGAGGTGCGCCGGCAAAGCCACCCGGCCGGGCTCCGGGAAGACCCGCGCCACCGGGACCGCCCGCGCCACCAGGACCGCCGCGTCCGCCAGGGCCACCGCCGAAGCGGCCGGCCGCGATGCTGGGGCCCGCGGTGACGATGGACCCCGAGTGCGGAGTCGACGCGGTCTGCACCGCCCACGCGGTCTGCCCGGCGAGCGAGATCGCCACCGCCGCGATCCCGATGCCCGTGAGCATCTTTGGTGACACGAGCCGCGGACCGAGGATGATCGCCGCCGCGGTGAGCAGGCCGCCGACGACGATCGTCGGGCGCAGCCACGGGTTCCAGCTCGGAGCCCGCGAGAGCAGAGCCGACGACCAGAACGCGGTGAGCACGACCGTGCCCGCCAGCACCACCGATGCCACGAGGTGGTGACGGCGCTGCCACAGAAGATGTGCGCCGATGCCGACCATCGCCGCGATCGCTGGAGCGAGAGCGACCGTGTAGTACTCGTGGAAGATCCCCTTCATCATGCTGAACACGAGCGCGGTGACGAGCAGCCAGCCGCCCCACACGATGAGAGAGGCGCGGGTGGCGTCAGTCCGAGGGGCTCGCCGTGTGATCCAGAGCCCGGCGACCAGGAACACAAGCGCGGCAGGCAGCGACCACGCGATCTGTCCGCCGATCACGCCGTCGAACAGGCGCGTGAGACCGGTCTTCCCCCAGATGGACGCACCGACGCTGCCGGTCTCCTCACCGGTGAGGCGACCGAAGCCGTTGTATCCGAGGGTGAGCTCGAGGATGCTGTTGTGCTGCGAGCCTCCGATGAACGGGCGCATGCTCGCGGGAGTCAACATCACCGCCGCGATCCACCAACCCGCCGAAACGATCGTGACGCCGCCCGCGATGAGCAAGTCGACGACGCGACGAGTGAAGCGATGCGGCGCAGCGACGAGGTACGCGAGTGCGAACGGAGGCACCACGAGCAGCACCTGCAGCTGCTTGGTGAGGAAGCCGAACCCGATGAGCACACCCGTCGCGACGATCCAACGCCTCCGTCCATCTTCGACGGCCCGAAGTGTGGTGTAAGCGCCCAGAGTCATGAGGAGGACGAGCAGCGCGTCGGGGTTGTCGAACCGGAACATCAGCGCCGCGACCGGAGTCGTCGCCATCGCGGCTCCGGCGATGAGGCCCGCCGCGGGAGACAGCCTTCGCCGTACCGCGGCGTAGACCACGCCGACGGTGGCGACACCCATGAGCGCTTGGGGCACGAGCAGGCTCCACGAGCTGAGCCCGAAGATCCGCACCGACAGGCCCATGAGCCAGAGCGATCCCGGCGGCTTGTCGACCGTGATCGCGCTCGCGGCGTCGAACGAGCCGAAGAACCATGCCTTCCAGCTCCGCGATCCCGCTTGCGCCGCGGCCGAATAGAACGAGTTGGCCCACCCGGAAGCTCCGAGTCCCCAGAGGTAGAGGACGGCGGTCACCGCCAGCAGGGCGACGACGGCTGGCCGCTCCCACGGAGCCCGGCGAACCGGAATGGTCTCGGTGGGCTCGAGGGCGGCCGCATCGTCGACGACGACAGGACGGTCGAGGGTGATCACGCGCGTGCTCCGATACGGAAGAGGCGGGCCACGCCCTTCAGGTCGGCGACCGCGGTCGGCACGATGTCGACGCGGGTGTCGGGGTCGTCGATCCAGTCGACCGGGACCTCGTGGATCCGTAGTCCCTTGCGCTGAGCGGCAACGAGCGGCTCGGTGTCGAAGAACCAACCGGTGTCCTCGACCGTCGGGACCAGATCTCGCGCCACGTCGCGGCGGATGGCCTTGAAGCCGCATTGCGCATCAGTGAAGCGCGCACCGAGCGCTCCGTGAAGGATGAGGTTGTACGCGGCGAGATGATCTCGCGCTTCGTTCCCCGTTCGACGTGTGCGCCTCGTGCGAGTCGGCTGCCGATGGCGACATCCGAGTGGCCAGTGACAAGTGGTGCGATCAAAGGAAGGAGCGCCGCGAGATCCGTGGAGAGATCGACGTCCATGTAGACGAGCACCGCGGCGTCCGACGCACTCCAGGTGGCGCTCAAGGCGCGGCCACGGCCCTTCTCTTCCAGGCGAACCGAACGCACATGCGGAAGGTCCTCGCAGAGACGCGCCGCGATGGCAGGAGTCGCGTCGGTGCTCGCGTTGTCGGCCACGGTGATCCGGAAGGTGTACGGAACGACGGCGTCAGGTGCTCGTGAAGCCGTCTGACCGAGCGCTCTAGGTCGGCCTCCTCGTTGTACACGGGGACAGTCACGACACGGACCGTAGAAACCCCCTGTAAGGGCGCGCCCTCAGCCAATCCGAGAACTTTGTAAGACTCCTAGCCTGCGAGCTCGCCGCCCGAGAGCGACGTCTCGGCGCCGACCCATGCCGGTAGCGAGAGGTCGGCTGGGTTCTCGTCCGGCTCGAAGCCCACCTCGAGCAAGATCAATCCCTCCTGCGGGCCGTGCAGCACGTCGACGAGCGTGGGCCGACCGCTGACATCGATGCGATGACGCGTCTTGCGAAGCTCGCGCGTGGGAAGCGCCGAGAGCAGCGAGTGCTCGGCTTCGGTCAAGTAGATCGTCGTGTGCATGACCGTGCCCGCGTCGCCAGGAACGGGCCGGTGCTTGTGGCCCAGCTTGTACACGGTGGGCGCACCGGGCGCTTCCACCGTGCGCAGCCTGAGATGACCCCCGTCGATGTAGCGATCGGAGATCTCGACCGGATCGGTCGTGTGCGCGGGAACGGCATCGAGCAAGAAGCGTCGCTCGATCTCCGGCCGTGCGTACTTGTCGACCGTCACTCGTCGGGAGAAGGTGACGGCGGAAACGACCGTTTCGAATCGTCGCTCGGGCTCATGATCCCGATGTCGAGCCCGTTCGGGTCCGCGACGATCGCGTAGCGAGCGCCCCAGAAGGCGTCGTACGGCACCTGGCGGCCCTCATGACCGGCCGCGGTGAGCTTGTGGTACAGGTCGTCGACCGCTTGCCGAGTCGACACCGAGAACCCGATCACGACGCGACTGGTCGCGGGGTCGGCTCGCCATCCCGCGTTGTAGGTCGATGCCAGCGTGGCGTTGTCGATGTGCAACGAGGCGCCGTTCGGGAATTTCACGTCCGCATGCCAGATCTCGTCGGGACCGCCGCCGCCCGCTTGCACGTCGAGGCCCAGCGTTTGGTAGAAGCCGACGGTCGCCTCGAAGTCGTCCGCGACGATGTCGACGAGATCGAACACGGGTCGTTCATGACTCATGCGGAGATCCTCCTCGCTTCCTCGCGCACCTTGGGGTTGGGATCCTCCCGGGCCATCTCCGCGATGCGGGCTCTGACTTCGGGCGTGAGGCAGATCTCGGCCGTCGGCTTGCACCCTGCGCAGCCGAGGGCGTGCACCGCGTTGCGTCGCACTCGAGCGACGGGATCGTCGAGCAGAGGAGCGATCAGATCGATCGCGCGGGGTCGGGGACGTGGTCGAGCACCTGGACCGACCACCACCGCACGACCGGGCTCGGATCGTCGACCCCACGCCCGAGGGCAGCAAGCGTCTGGTCGTCGACCTGGATCGAGCGCAGCTCGGTTGCCGTGAGTCCACCTACGAGGGCTCGGATGGCATCGTTGCGCTCGCCCTTCGACTTGAACCTCTGCACGAGCTCGTCCGGGGACACGGAGTCAGTCTGGCCCAGGAGCGAGAGCCTCGAGCCGACGAATTCGCTGCCGAAGGATCTTGCGCGACCCGAAGAACGCCGTCGACATCCTTGTGTGCGGATACTGCAGCCACAGGTGCGCGTCGTCGAGGGACGCGACGCGCACGGTGCGCTCGTCCGCGTCGATCCGCCGCAACGCGGAGAGCAACGCAGCGGGGTTGCGGCAATAGCGCACCGCGAGCCCGTCGCTCAGCCTGGCTCGACTCCTCAGCACGTGACGCCGCAACAGGACGCATCCGAACGCGAGCGGTGCGGTGACGATGCTGACGGGGATGAGCAGGAAGCTTTCGTGGCCGAAGCCGGCGAATGGTGCCGCCCACAGCTCGAACACCCTGGCCGTGCAGGCGTACACCGCGGTGTCGAGGGAGACCTCGAGGACGGCGATGCGACCGACCTCGTACGCGAGCACCGCCTCGAGCTCGTCGCGGCTGAGCGACTCGACGAGCCCGGTGGTGACGATCACCCACGTGGTCTCGGGCTTGCGTCCGATGGTCAGGCAATTCGGCGCCGGATCTCGCAGCACCGCGCACGACGGAGGCAGCACTCCGGCAGCGATGCTCACGCCGTCGAGGAGGTCGCGGACGCGCTTGTGCTCGGTGACGGGCGCGCCGGGCGGCGGGAGCGCGGCGACCTGACCGGAGAACGGGCGCGGGAAGGCATGCATCGGCGTGAGCAGCTCCCGCTCCGCGTGCCGAAACACCCAGATGAAGCCGACCCCGACGATCGCGAGGGCAAACGCGAATGCGAGGCCGAAGCTCAGGCCGACGAGCTTCCAGCTGTATCCCCACGATCCGCCGAGCAGCGTGCCGAGCGCGCCGACACCGAGCGCGAACGGAAAGAAGACGATCGCGAGCGCGAGCCCGAGCATCACGATCCCCAGCCCGGCGACGACGATGAGGCGGCGCCGGCCGGACTCGATCAGATCGTCGTGCACGACACCATTGTGACTAGGACGGGCAGCCGAAGAGCATCGACGCCAACGCGGCCTTCTCTGTCGTCGTGATCGTGAGATGCCAGTGGGCCTTCACCGAGATCCAGGCGCGGGCATAGGTGCACCAGTCCGCCCGGTTCGGCGGCTTCCACTCGTCCGGGCTGCGATCCCCCTTCGAACGGTTCGCCACGAAGCTGACGGCGACCAACGCCTCGGGCTGTTCGAGGTCGTTCGCGAATGCGACTCGCTGCTCGGCGGTCCACGCCCACGCTCCCGACATCCACGCGTTCGCGAGCGGGACCACATGGTCGATGTCGAGCTCGCCCGGAGACGTGTAGGTGGTGCCCGTGTACGGATCGACCCACCGGCCTGACGCGACTGCGCATCCCCCGATGCGCGACACCACCGGCGGGTCGAGCGACTCGGCGATGAGCACTTCGTCGCGCGTGTCGCAGCCGTCGTGGTTCGCGTCGATCCAACCATCGCCGAACAGGGTTCGCGAGTACGTCGCGCTGTTCGCCGGAGGGGTGATGGTGAGGCTGTCGAGCCCTGCTCCGTCGGGGCCGCCGATCACCTCACCGACGCCCGTCTTCGCCACGAACTCTGGCGACTCGGAGAAGCCAAGCATGACCTCGCCACGGCGCGCACCTCGGCCGAGGAAGTCCAGTGACGCTTGGAGGCCGCCAGCGTCGGGATCGCGGGCGAGGACATTGCGGTAGACGAGCGTGACGAACGCCGGGTTGTCGAGCGCGCCATAGCGGAGCAAGAACTCAGGGCTGCCCGCGAACGCGTCGGAGACGTCGACGAGGCTCGACACCGCTCGGTTGCATCGATCGACCCAGAACGCGAGCCCGGCGGCGTCGGGCTGGCGCAGGAAGTACGCGAGATAGAGCCGCGTGACCGACGACGTCGGGTCGGTCGCGCACGGCCCAGGCGGTGCTGCCACCGCCCGCGCGGGCGCGGGCGAACCGGGCCGGTGCGGCAGGCTCTCGCACGCCAACCCGTCCTTGTCGTTGCCATCAAGGCTCGGGTAGATGTGGAGGTCCGCTTGGGCGTCCTCCTGGTACGTGTAGTCCGCGCATCGACCACGAGCAGCCACGGGCGCCGCGGAGACGAACAGCCCGACACCCACCAGTGAGAGAGCGCGACGAGCGCGCGATAGGCCCTCTGCATGGACTCCCCTCGCAGTCCAGAGCGAACCCGTTGTACACCTCCCGGTGCAGCCGAGGGCGGATCGGACGGCCGAGCGGGCTACGTCGCGGCGAGCCGGGCGACTTCGGGGACGCAGTCGGAAAGCCGCGGCCACAGGTCGGTAGCGACTTCGTCGAGCGTCGCGGAGCTTCCGGCGAGCTCGAGCAATCGCCCACTCTCGACGAGCTCACCCGCAAGTGCGCGCGACCGACGGCAACGCCTCGTTCCAGCCCGGGATCGCCACACCCCAGAACGCGGTGACGTGGGTCTGGAACAGCAACGACAGTGCCGACCATTCGTCGACCTCGAACTCGAAGAACGCGGGCCAGTCGCGTCCGATGAACTCGTTGAGCTCTCTCGCTCGCTCGACGCCACGGAACAGCGGATCGGGAGCAAGCACGTGCACGTGGCGCACCGGACTCAGCCGGATCGCACCGAGGCATTGCAGGCACGGCTGCAACGTCGTCCAGAGCTGCAGCTCTCGTGGGCTCGCTCCCCAGCGGAGCTTCGCGAGCGCGTTCATCTCCGTGTGGGCGAGCGAGCTGCCCGCGAGCGCGTCTTCACCCGGATCAGTCTCCGCGAGCCGGTTGCGACCGGTCGCCGTCACCTCGCCGTCGAGCGTGATCACCGCACCGATGCCGAGGCTCCCGGCACAGAACGACGACCACGCCAGCTCCATCGCTCGGTGCATCGGAGGCTCGATGTCGCGGATGACGTGAGACTCTTAGTCGACCGACTGCCGGTGGGCGTAACAGGACTCGAACCTGTGACCTCGCGGTGTGAAGCGCGCGCTCAACCAACTGAGCTATACGCCCTGGGGGCCTCACACCATACCGCAGGCTCCGGCGCCCTCAGGGGGGCGACGAGCGACTTCGCGAGGCCGAGCGGTGCCCGCGGTGGGGTGCAGTGTCGCCCGCAGCCCAGACACCATCGCACCGGGATGACGACCCGCCAGCGGCTCGAGCGCATCGTCCGGCTTCGCCTCCACGAGGATGCGGGCGAAGTGCGCTCTCCCTCGTTGATGGCCGGGAACGATCATGCAGCCGTCGCTCCGTCGTTGCAGTGCGCGCACCGGCACGAGCCACGGCAGCGGCACGCCACGCGGCGCGCCGCGGATCGAGAAGCCGCGCTCCGGCCAGACGAGCGCACGGTCGTGGCCGTCGACCTCCCAGTGCAGGTCGGCGCGCTCGGACGGGAAGCCCCAGTTGAGACGGCCGCCGATGCGGGCATCCTCCGCAGTGACCACTGCTTCGCTCACCATCCACCCGACGCGCAAGCCGAGCCGTGCGGGATGACCGACGATGAGCTCGACGAACGCACCGACGGGTGAGTCGGTGTAGCGCGTCGCGGCGACCAGCGAAGGGCCGGGCATGCGTACCAGGCCTTCGGCAAAGACCGGCGCTGGCCCCCGCCAGCGGGCGAGGCCAACGATTGACTCGCCCGCGAGCGCCCACGGCGCGAGGGGAGGCTGGGCACTGCTCACTGCGCCCCCTTCAACAGGTCACGTGCCCGCCCGAACAGGAACGGCACCGACAGCGCGATGCGCTCCCACTCGGGATCGTGACGCTTGCCGGTGCGATGCAGCATCACGTTCAGGCCGCTGATCACACCGAACCGATACCCCGAAAGGGCCCGATACCATCCGATGTCGCCGACTGCCGTGCCCACCCCTTCTTCATACCGGGCCTCGAGGGCTTTGAGATCAGGACCGCCGGCGAAGCTGCCCGCGTCGTACCAGCTCTGGGGATCGTTCATCATGAGCAACCAGCCGATGTCGAGCCGGTGGCCGCCGATGCCCGAGATCTCCCAGTCGAGCACCGCCTCGAGCACGCCGTCGTCGAACAGCAGGTTCGACGTCTGGTAGTCGCCGTGGAACAGGCCGACAGGCGGATCGACCGGGAGTGCGGCGAGCAGGAGGTCATGGACTTCTCCGCCCATCGTGATCCACCCCGGCTCCGCGGCCTTCTGCAGGATCGGCTCCCAGTACGCCACCTCGTCGGCCAACGCTCGAGGCTCCTCCCAGTCAGCCAGGCGGGCGCGCCAATCGAACTGATGGATGGTCACGAGCGCGTCGACCGCCTGCTCGAACATCGACCGCACGAGTGCCGGGTCGGGAGTCACTGCGGGATCGCGGAATGCGAAGGTGCTGCCGGGAAGGCGGTCGACCATGAAGTACGGCACGTCGAACCACTGCTCGTCTTCGCTCCACCACCGCACAGGCGGCACTCGCACACCCTCTGCGTGCAGCGCCTGCAGCAACGGCACCTGACGGATGACGTCCGTGTTGCCCTTGCGCCTCACGCCCTTCGGCGGCACGCGCATGACGAGCTGCTCACGATCCTCGCCGTGCTCGACGGTGAAGCCGAAGCTCAGCCCCGCGTGTCCGGGCATCGTCTCGACGTCGGTGGCATGCGTGTGCTCGCCGTAGTGGGCTTCCGCCCATGCCTGCAGCCGCTCGGCCAGCCACGCGAGGTCGATGGCCACGGTTCAACCGATCGGCGCGAGGCGGTCGTCGCCGAGGCGGTCCTCGAGCAGAGCAAGCAGCCGAAGCACACCGACGTCGCCATGTTGCGGCCCGATGACCTGCAGCCCGATCGGCAGCCCCGTCGCCGAGTAGCCCGCGTTCACCACGCCGGCCGGCGAACGCGTCAGGTTGAACGGATACGTGAATCGCACCCAGTTCGCATCGGGGTTGCCGTTGATCACACCGACCTCGCCCTGCAGCGGTGTGACCGCGGCGGTCGCGGGCGTGATGAGGTAGCTCACCCCACGCAGCACCTCGACGAGTCGGAGGTTGAGCAGATGGCACGCGTCCTGCGCTCGCTTCAGCCCGACCGCGGTGACGTTCGCCTCTGCCCACTCGATCGTCTGCGCGAGGCCGGGGTCGATCTTCTCGAACGCCGGCGAGTCACGGTACGGCAACACGGCGACAAGGGTGCCGACGCCGGCGATCGTCAGGAAGTGCCGGATGGGGTCCTCGTCGAACACGACCGGCACCTCCACGATCTCGGTGCCGAGACCTTCGAGGAGCCGAATGGCTCGCTCACACACTTCGAGGACCTGCGTGTCGACCGGGGCGTAGCCGAGCGTCGGCGACCACGCGACCTTCAGCGGCGCGCCGACATCGTTCAGCGCGGAGACCACGGCACGTCGGGCATCGCCAACGAGAAGATGTCGGTGGGGTCAGGGCCGACGACGCACTCCAGCGCGTACGCCACGTCACGGATGCGCCTCGCCATGGGTCCCTTCGTCGAGAGCCCGGCCCAACCCGGCGCGCTCGGACCACCAGTGGGGACGCGGCCGAGCGACGGCTTGAGCCCCGACAGCCCGTTGATGGCAGAAGGGATGCGGATCGAGCCGCCGCCGTCGGATCCGGTCGCGAGCGGCACCATGCCCGCGGCGAGGGCCGCACCGGTGCCACCTGACGACCCGCCCGCGCTTCGAGCCAAGTCCCAAGGGTTGCGCGTCGTGCCGAACACCTCGTTCTGGGTATCCGACTTCCATCCGAACTCAGGCGAGTTCGTCTTCCCCACGATCACGCAACCCTTTGCCCGCAGCCGCGCGACCAGGATGCTGTCGGTCGCCGCGGGAGCGTCGTTGGCGTGCAGCGGAGAGCCGTGGGTCGTGACGAAGCCCGCCGCATCTTCGAGGTCCTTCACGCCGATCGGCACGCCGGCGAGCGGACCGGGGTCTTCACCCTTGGCGACGCGCTCGTCGATCACGGCGGCCTCGGCGAGCGCGCGCTCCGCGTCGACTGCGACGAATGCGTTGACCTGGGGGTTCAGGTGCTCGATGCGGGCCAGGGCATGCAGAGTGAGCTCTCGCGACCCGACCTGCTTCGAGCGGACCTGTGCTGCGAGACCGGCGAGCGACTCGGTGCGAAAGTCCATCGCGGCCGACGTTAGTAGTGGCGTAGCTCGAGGACGTTGCCGTCCGGATCGCGGACGTAGAGGCCCTGGCCGTACCCGCGCGCTCCCCACAGTCGGCTCGGCCCACTGACGACATCAAATGTTCCGGACGCGGCCACAGCGGCAAGATCATCCACGTCGACGACCAAGCAGATGTGGTCGACGTTCTCTCCTTCACGGGGACCGGCGATCACATCGATGATCGTCGCGTCGTTGACGCGCAGCGAGGGAAAGGGAACCTCACCCTTGCGCCACTCGTCGACGCGCAGCGGCTCGAGCCCGAGGAGGTCGGCATACCACTCGATCGTGCGGTCGACGTCAGAGACCGCGAGCACGAGGTGATCGAGACCCACTGCTCTCATGTCATTCTCCCTTCGCCACGCACACTCGTGCCGTTCCCCCGGGAGCCACGTAGTAGTCGGTGTCGGCCGGGCACGAGAGGTCGAGTGGGATGACCGCCGCGGCCCTGCCGTCGTGTGGCTCGGTGCACGGCACCTCCAGGACAGGCTCGCCCGTCTCGACCCGCACGCACGAACCCACTTGCACGACACCGTCGCTCGCGCCGGCGCCATGTGGGGTACGAGCACCATGCGCTGCGAACGCGCTGACCACGAAGATCAGCAGCAGCACGACGAGCATCGCGATGAGCGGCGCGCCGTGCACGGCACGGGTGACCGCGTCTGCCGTCTGGTCTGCCGGCGGCACGTCTTCCGCTGAGGGTGTCCGCCGCGGCGCGGGCGCCGGACGAGGCGCAGCGGCCGCCTGTTGTCCTCGGTCGTACTGGCGGCGACGACCGACGTCACCGAGGACGTGCCACGCCTCGTTCACCGCGGCCATGTCGGCGGATGCCTTCCGCTGCTCGGCCGGAGGGCGCTCGGCATGGCGATCAGGGTGCAAGGCACGGGCGCGCTGGCGGTACGCCTGTCGTATCTCGCCCTCGGATGCAGTCGGGGCGACGCCGAGTCGGTCGTAGTAGGTCAGACCCCGAACGGTACCGCCGCCCCGGAAGGCGCTGGCTCGCTACTGCGCGAGGAAGAGCTGGAACTCGAGCGTGGCGTCGGACTCGACGTCGACGATGCCGGCGATCGTCGGCGGATCCATCCCGAAGTCGGACATCGGGAAGGTCAGCGACCCCACGACCTCGATCTGGCTGCCGTTCAGCTGGGTCTGCAGGGGGATCGTGGCCGAGTTGGTCACGCCGTGGATCGTCAGATCCCCGGTCGCCTGGACGGTGACCGGCGAGCCCGACAGCGCCTCAGCGGGGATCGCAACCGGCTGGGTCAGCGTGAACGTCGCGGTCGGGTAGGTGTCGGTCTCCAAGCCACGCCGCTTGATCTGGCCGTCGCGCCGGTCGCTGTCACTCGCGAGGGTCGTCACATCGACCGTGAAGTCTGCGGCGGTCACCATGAACGGAGGACCTGCGATCGTCATGGTTCCGGTGACATTGTGCGTGCGCCCTACTGCGTCGCTCTTCGCTGGGAGCTGAGCGAGCTTCTCTCGCACGCGATACCCGGCGACGGAACCGTCGGCGATCGTCCAGGTGCCCGCAAGAGAGTCGGCGGTCACCGGCGCGGCGGTCGTCGCGGGAGTCGTCGGATCGGCCGAGGAGACATCCGAGGAGGCGTCCGACGACGCACCGGTCGTGGCGGCGCCGGCGACGGTCGTGCCGGTGCTCAACGTCAACGGGGGCGGCGAGTCGTTGTTGAAGAACGCGAGGTACACGGCGATGAAGCCGCCGACCAGCACGACCGCGACGACACCAACGGCGATCCAGAGCTTGCGCATGCACCAACCTACGAAGTCAGGGCCGACGGCGTTCACGGCCAACGGTCACGTGTCGAGCGAGTCTCGGGGTGTTCGACAAGAAACGTCTGGAGGATGCCTCAGAGTTCCCTGGCAATCGGCCGGGGCTCAGGTCTCGGTTGTCCCCCCGATGCGCCAGTACTCGCCGTCGTCGCGGTCGAGGAACCCCTCGTCGACGAGATAGCGGCGAAGCGCGGCGGTGTCGGGGTGCCACTTCGCGAGCATCACGTTGACCATCGCTTCGCTGTAGCGGCGACCCGGTTCGAATTCTTGCGCCAACATGTCAAGCACGACGATGCGCTTCGCGCGAGGTGTCGGGATGGTGGTGAGACGCCCGTCGCGCACGAACGATCGGAGCACCTTCGCCGCCTCCGGATCGACGTCGGCGTCGATCCAGTCGTCGTTCGAGGATGCTGCTGAGCTGGCCGCAACGCGGGCAGCGAGGGTGAACGCCTCGGCAAGGAGGTAGAGCGCCCCATTCTCACCGTGCTCGACGAGCCCCGCGTCGGCGAGTCGGCTCAGCGTGCGCCCGGCGGCCTTCGGATCGAGTGCAGTCGCCCGTACGACTTCGTCGAATGCGGTCGCGCCGAGGACGAGTGCAGCGAAGACCGCTCTGCGGTCGGGGTCGGCCAGGAGGCCGGCGAGCGTGCCTGCGTCGAGCATCGCTTCAGTAGCCGAGTGAGGGATCCACCGACCCGATCAGCGGGTCACCGTGCGCCCAACGCCGCACGTTCGCGGTGATCCGCTCGGCGAGCAGGGGCTTGGCCATGTCAGGGGTGTTGCCGACGTGAGGCGTGATGATGCAGTTGGGGAGCGACCAGAGCGGATGGCCGGGGGGCAGGGGCTCGGGCTCGGTGACGTCGAGGCCGGCGCCCCCGATCTCGCCCGCGTGGAGCGCCGCGACCAGGTCGTCGGTGACCACGTGGCGGCCCCGAGCGACGTTCACGAGCCACGCGTGCGGCTCCATCATGCGCAGCTCGCCCTCCCCGATGATCCCCTCGGTGTCGGGAGTCAGGGCCAACGCGAGCACCACGAGGTCCGCGCCCGGAAGCGTGTTGTGGAGCTGCTCGCTCTCGACCACGACATCCGCTCCGTCCATCGGGCGCACGCGATTGCGCACGACCGTGATGTGCGCGTCGAACGGTGCCAACAACGAGAGCAGCACCTCGGTGATGCCGCCGCCGCCGATGATCGTGACCTGCGCGCCCTGCAGGTTCGTTCCCGAAGGAGGCTCCCACTGGGACGACCGCGCGTAGGTGGACAGGCCTCGCAGACCGCACAACCCGAGGGTCAACGCGAGCTCGGCGACCGGTGCTGCGTACACGCCCTTCGCGCACGTCCAGATGCGATCGTCGTCGATGACACCCATGTAGGGCTCGATGCCCGCCCACGGGAGCTGGATCCATTTCAAGTGCGGCGCTCGCTCGAGCACGTCGACGAGCTCGGCGGGCTTCGCGGGTGCGCCCCACACGAGCGCGTGTGCGTCGGCGAGTGGGCTGACGAGACCGCCGCCCTCGGTGATCGCCTCGGCCATCCATGCGGGGGCAGAGTCCGGCGCGAGAGCGATGCGCGGCGCGCTGCTACTTGGCATGGTGGCGCCAGGCTAGTAGTTCACTCAGTTGCCGGTGAGCGTCGCGGCGACGTCCCCAGCGGAGTCGCCGCCGCGCTTCAGCACGAGCGCGACCGCCCCGAGCGCAAAGAGGGTGAGCAGCAACATGAGCGTCGCCGCGGCCGCGATGTCGGGCTTGATCACCGACCTGACCGACGAGAAGACGTACACCGGCAGCGTCGTCGACCCCGCGGTGCTCACGAACGTCGAGACGATCGTGTTGTCGAGGCTGAAGGTGAAGGCGAGCAGCGCTCCGGCGAGCAGCGCGGGGAACATGAGCGGCAATGTGATCTGCCGGAACGCCCGAGACGGGGTGGCGCCGAGATCGGAGGCAGCCTCCTCGAGCGACTCGTCGAGACCCTGCAGCCGAGCACGGACGATCAGGGTGACGACGGCCGAGCTGAACAGCGAGTGCCCGACGAACAGCCGCACTTCGCCCGAGCTCAAGAACGCGAGGCCATCTGGAAACGGGCCACCGATGCGCACGAACCAGATCAGGTAGGAGATCGCGTCGACGATCTCCGGCGTGACGAGGATCAGGAAGACGATGCCCATGAACCCTGTCGCCCACTTGCCGCCTCGCCTCGCGAGCGCGATGCCGGCGGTGGCACCGAGGACGACGGCGATGAGCGTGCTGCCGACCGCAACCTTGAGCGAGTTGCGGATCGACTGCAGCAGAGGCTGGTTCTTGAACAGCTCGTGGTACCACTTCGTGCTGAACCCCTGCCAGACGAGCAGCGCCTTCCCACTGTTGAACGAGTGGGCGACGATGAAGCCGATCGGCAGGAACAGGAACACGAAGACGAGCACTGTCCAGACGCCGAGCCCGATCGAGAGGAAGTCGATACGTCTGCGTCGCTTGGGCGGGGCAACGGCGATCGCGCTCACGCGGGCGCCGCCGCCGGCGTCGCGAGGTCGATCTGCCTCGACTTGCGGAGCACGGCCCGCACGATCAACGCGACCATTGCCGACAACCGCGATGGTGCCGAGGATCACGAAGATCAGCAGCATCGCCATGGCCGAGCCGAGCGCCCAGTTCTGGGCCGACAGGAACTGGCTCGCCACGAGCGCGCCGGCCATGTTGCCCTTCGCTCCCCCGAGCACGCTGGCGGTGATGTAGTCGCCCGCCAACGGGATGAAGACGAGCAGCAGTCCGGCGATGATCCCGGGCGTCGCGAGCGGCAACGTCACCTGGGTGAACGTCTTGAGCCGGTTGGCACCGAGATCCTTGCTCGCCTCGCGCAACGTGCCGTCGAGGCGATCGAGCGCGACGAACAACGGGAAGATCATCAGGGGCAGGTAGTTGTAGACGACGCCGAGCTGCACGGCTTCGCGCGTGTCGAGGAACCGAATGGGCGAGTGGCGAAGACCCATCGTCTGCAGCCAGTTCGAGAAGAAGCCCTGTGGCGCGAGCACGATGCGCCACGCGATGGTGCGGATGAGAAAGCTCGTCCAGAACGGCACGATCACGAGCCCGAGCATCAGCCCTCGCCACTTCGGGGGCACCTTCACGGCGATGAAGTACGCGACGGGGAAGCCGATGAGCAGGCAGAGCGCGGTGCCGATGACCGCGACCCTGAACGTGTTCTGGAAGGTCTTGAAGAAGGTGTCGGACAGCGCGTCGCGATAGTTCTGCAGTGACAGGTGATCGGTCGCGATCGGCCCGCGACCGGCGTTCACCGGCGGCTTGTAGCCGAAGCTGTACCAGACGATCACCATCACCGGCACGATGAAGAAGCCGATGTACCAGATGTATGACGGGATCGCGAGGCCGTACTTCGGCATCCTCAACCGGCGCTTCTGCGGAGGTGGCGCGACACGGCGCTCCTCGAACGACACGGGGGAAGTCGTCGTCGCGGTCATCGGCTGAGGATCCGGCTCAGGATCCGGCCTTCGCCTTCGCTTTGTTGTAGATGTCGACGAGCCGGTCCTGCGCTTCGTTCACGGCGCCGGCCTGCATCGTCTTCACCTGCTCGGGAGTGAAGAAGATCATGTCCTTGAACTCGAGGTCGGCCGGGAGCAGCGACTCGATGTCCTTCAGCGCCGTGTTGTATCCGTGGAACTCGAGGTCGATCACCGAGTTCGCCGGGTCGAGCATGAAGTCGATGAACGTGTACGCCGAGTCTTCGTGCGGCGCGTCCTTCACGATCGTGAAGTTGTCCATCCAAAGCTCGGTCGTCGGTGCGCCGAGACCCCACGTGTACTTGGTGGGATCGTCGACTGCGAGCAGCCCTTGACGAGCATCGCCGTTCCACACGTTCGACAGCACGTAGTTGCCCGACGTGAGGTTGATGCCGGGATAGGAGTCGAACGCCTTGATGTGCGAGGCAAGCGTGTTGACGATGTAGTCCTCGCAGGCGTCGAGATCCTTCGTGCTCGTCGTCGTCCAGTCGATGCCGTTGGCCCAGAAGTAGAGGCCCGTGAGGTTTCCCGGCGTGTCGAGCACGGAGACCTGGCCACTGGCGGCGCCGGTGGCGGCGTCGAGGAAGTCGTTCCACGTCTTCAGCGGCGTCGTGATGACCGTGTTGTCGTAGATCCACCCGGTCGAGCCCCAGTCCTTCGGGACCGTGTACGAGTTGTCGGGATCCCACGTCTGGCCCAGGTAGATCGGGTCGATGTTGCCGAAGTTCGCGAGCTTGGTCTTGTCCAGGTTGCTGATGAGGCCGTCGGCAGCCATCTGCGGGATGTACACGCCGGTCGGGACGATGAGATCGAAGCCGCTCGTGCCGCCCGAGGCCTGCAGCTTGGCGATCGCCTCCTCGTTCGAGTTGAAGACCGTGACCGTGACCTTGCCGAACTTGTCGAGCAGTTCCTGCGAGTGGTACTCGGCCCAGGTGAAGAGGTTGAGCGTGTGGTCGCCGCCGCCGCCCGAGCCACCGCCGGTACCCCCCGCGCTGGCCCCGCTGTCGTCGCTGCCGCAGGCCGCGAGGAGCCCCGGCCCGACGACCAGGCCAGCGAGGCCCGCGGCACCCATGCTGAGCAGCCGTCGCCGGGTGAGGTCGGTGCCGAGGCGATGCGCGCTCGCGGGGGACGCGAGGATCCGGATCGGGTCTTCAGCCAACGAAGGTCTCCTTCTTCATGTCGAGTCGCTCGATTTCGAGAGGTGTCATTCCGCAGGATCGGCCATCACGAGAGTGGTCTGGTCTCCGCCGAACACCTGCACGCGGTCAGTATCCCAACGGCACCACACGTCGGCGCCAGGATCCAGGCGCGCCGCTTCGTGGCGAGGCTGTCGGCTGAGCATCTCGCGTCCCGCGGTCGTGATGACCACGTACTGGATGAGGTCTCCGAGGTGAGAGATCCCCGCGAGCCGGCCCTTGATCGCGTTGACCGCCTGCTCAGGCATGTCGAGCGCCAGGCTCACGGCTTCGGGCCTCACGGCCGCGATCCCCGGGCTTCCCGCGACCACGTCGGGCGCGGCGCGTCCTGCGATGACGGTGAAGCCCTCCCCCGCGAGCTCGTGACCGTCGCCCTTCACCATGCCGGGGAGGAAGTTCTGCTGCCCGATGAAGCCGGCGACGAACGCTGACGCAGGTTGGTCGTAGATCGTGTCGGGATCGGCCGCTTGCTCGACGTGTCCGTCGAGCATCACCACGATGCGATCGGACATCGACAGCGCCTCTTCTTGGTCGTGGGTCACGAAGATGAATGTGATGCCCACCTGCGTCTGCAGCAGCTTCAGCTCGATCTGCATCTCTTGACGGAGCTTGCGATCGAGCGCACCCAGTGGCTCGTCGAGAAGGAGCACCGAGGGCTTGTTCACGAGCGCGCGCGGCGAGCGCGACGCGCTGCTGCTGTCCGCCCGAGAGCTGGCGAGGTTTGCGGCGAGCAAGCGGAGTCATCTTGACCATCTCGAGCGACTCGCCGACCCGCCGCGTGGTCTCGTGCTTGTCGACACCCTTCTGCCGGAGCCCGTACGCGACGTTCTCGGCAACCGTCATGTGCGGGAAGAGGGCGTAGTGCTGGAAGACCGTGTTCACGTCCCGCTTGTGCGGTGGCACGCCTTGCACGTACGCACCGGAGATGCGGATGTACCCCTCGTCGGGTTGCTCGAAGCCGGCCAGCATCCGCAGCGTCGTCGTCTTGCCGCACCCACTCGGCCCGAGCAGGGACAGGAACTCGCCCGCCTGCACCTCCAGGCGCAACGTGTCAACGGCCACCATCGTGCCGAAGCGCTTGGTCACGTCGGTGAGCTCGACCGAGCCGCGCTCCCCCGTCACGCTGTGCTCATGTCGCTCACGCTGCGCTCATGTTGCTCACGCTGCGTGCACCTCGCGCCCTGCGGTCCACGTGCCCAGCACGGCGACATCGGCGACCTCGTCGCCCGCGATCGCGCTGATGTCGGCCGAGAGCGCGCATAGATCAGCACGCTTTCCCACCGCGATCGCTCCCCCCGTGCCGTCCTCGAACCCCTGATAGGCCGTGCCGGCAGTGTAGGCAGCGAGGGCCTGCATGATCGGGAGCCGCTCCTCAGGGAGCCACCCACCCGCGGGCAACCCTTCCTTGTTCTCGCGCGTCACCGCGACCGCGAGCCCGTGCAGAGGGTGCATCGACGACACCGGCCAGTCGCTGCCGAAGCTGATCGGTGCGCCGGCGCTCGCGATGGTCGCGATGGGGTACTGCAGCGCGGAGCGCTCAGGGCCCAGTCGAGGGACCGTGAGCTGTTCCATCATCGGGTCGAGGCACGCCCACAGCGGCTCGAAGTTCGCGACGACTCCGAGCGAGGCGAACCGCACCCGATCGTCGGGATGCACGAGCTGGGTGTGGGCGATCACCGGCCGGCGGTCGCGAGCACCGTTGCGTTCGGCGGCGGACTCGATCGCGTCGAGTGCCATCCGCACGCCACCGTCGCCGATCGCGTGGATGTGGATCTGGAAGCCGGCTTCGTCGAATGCTGCGACGGCTTCGGCGAGCTCCGCGGCAGTCCAGTTCGGGAGCCCGCAGGTGTGCGGCGCGTCGGTGTACGGCTCGACGAGGAAGCCCGTCCCCATCTCGATCACGCCGTCGGCGAAGAACTTGACCGTGCGAGCGCTCACCAAGTCGGAAGTCGCGGGGTCGCCATCGAGCTCGATGCGTGACGCGACGTACCCGTCAAGGGCTCGAGTCCACCCACCGGGCTCGGCACGGAACGCGATGTTCGTGCGGGTCGTGAGCTCGCCTCGGCGGGCGAGCTCCGCGTACACGCTCGCCTCGGCGGGACTGCTCGCCGCCTCCTGCACCCATGTGATCCCACACCGGGCGAGTGCAGCCATCGCGCGACGAAGACCCTCTTCCTGCTCGGCGCGCTCGGGTCGGGGGAGTACCTGACGCACCATCGCGATCGCTCCCCACTCGACCAGCGTGCCGATCGGGCTGCCATCACCCCTGCGCACGATCCGTCCCAAGTCAGGGTCAGGTGTCTGCGCGTCGATGCCCGCTCGCCTGAGCGCCTCGGAGCTGACCCACATGGTGTGGTGGTCGCTCGCCTCGAGCGCGACCGGACGGCCGGGCGCAGCCGCGTCGAGCACCGTGGCGTCGCCCACGCCGTTCGGCAGCAACGTCGGGTCGTAGCCGCCGCCCTCGATCCACTCGAGGTCGGGATGTGCGGCGGCATAGGTGCGGATGCGCTCGACGAGGTCGTCGAGCGACCGGGCGCCGACGAGCGGTGCCTGGCCGAGCTCGATGCCTCCCCAGAGGGGATGGGCGTGCCCGTCGCGAAATCCCGGCACGAGGCATCCACCAGCGAGATCGAACTCCGTCGCGCCTCGGCCGCGGTACTGCATCGCATCGTCGTCGAGCGCCACGATCCGGGCGCCGTCGATGGCAACCGCTCGCGCGATCGGGTTGGCCGGGTCGGAGGTGAGCACTGTCCCGTTGCAGAAGAGCACCGCTCGCCCCATTGTCCGGGGAACCTACGCAGCGAGCCCGACGCAGAGCAAGGGAATCCACGTTGAGAGTGTGTGAACCCGATGGAATCCCTTGCGTGTCGCGCGCCGACACCCCAAGATTCGGCCATGACCAGCGCACGACAGAACTTCATCGGCGGAGGGTGGCGAGACGCGAGCAGCGATCGCACCGATCCGGTGATCGATCCCGCGACGGGCGAGGTGATCACCGACGTCGCATCATCGAACGAAGCCGATGTCGACGCTGCGGTCGCCGCCGCGGTCGCCGCGTTCGACGGATGGGCCTCCACCGCTCCCGGACAGCGAGCCGCGGCGCTCCATCAGCTCGCTGACCGTCTCGAAGACCATGCCGACGAGCTGGTCGAGATCGAGAGCCGCAACGTCGGCAAGCCGATCGCTGCGGTGCCGGACGAGATCGGATTCCTGGCGGACAACCTCCGGTACTTCGGGGCCGGTGCTCGCAACCTGACCACTCAGGCGCCCGGCGAGTACCTCTCGGGGTACACGTCGATCCTGCGCCGCGAGCCCCTCGGTGTCGTCGCGTCGATCGCGCCTTGGAACTATCCGCTGATGATGGCGGCGTGGAAGATCGGCCCCGCACTTGCCGCGGGCAACACCGTGGTGCTCAAGCCCTCAGAGCTCACGCCGCTCACCGCGCTCAAGATGGCCGAGATCGCAGGGGACATCTTCCCCCCGGGAGTGCTCAACGTGATCACCGGCGACGGCGAGCACTGCGGCGCCGCCCTCGTCGCCCACCCGGACGTGGCGATCGTGTCGCTGACCGGAGAGGTGACCACCGGAAAGGCGATCATGCGCGCCGCGTCCGAGACGTTGAAGCGGGTCCATCTCGAGCTGGGGGGCAAGGCACCCGTGGTGGTGTTCGACGACGCGGACCTCGAGGCGGTCATCGGTGGCGTGCGGCTGTTCGGCTACTTCAATGCCGGCCAGGATTGCACCGCCGCCACGCGGGTCATCACCGGTCCCGGGATCTACGACGACTTCGTGAGCGAGCTCGCCGCCGCGGCCAAGAGCCTCAGCGTCGGCAGCCCGACTGACCCCAACACCGAGCTCGGGCCTGTCATCTCCGCCGAGCAGCGAGATCGAGTGTCGGGGTTCGTCGACCGCGCCAAGGCGGCGGGAGCCACGGTCGTCACCGGTGGCTCCGCGGGCCCGGGCGCGGGCTTCTTCTACGAGCCGAGCGTGGTCACCGATGTCGCTCAGGACTCTGAGATCATCCAGCGCGAGGTGTTCGGCCCGGTCGTCACGGTGCAGCGCTTCGCCGACGAGGAGCAGGCGGTCGCGTGGGCGAACGGCGTGGACTACGGCCTCGCCGCGAGCGTGTGGACCCGCGACGTCGGCCGCGCGATGCGCGTGAGCCGCGCCCTCCAGTTCGGCACCGTGTGGGTGAACGACCACGGCCCCCTCGTGTCGGAGATGCCACACGGCGGCTTCAAGCAATCGGGAGTCGGCAAGGACATGTCGGTGTACGCGATCGAGGCCTACACCGAGCTCAAGCACGTGATGATCAAGACGGCGTGATCAGAAGCCGTGCCGAGAAGCGCGCGTGCCAAGCCAGGGCTCGACAAGATCGACAGAGCCATCATCGAGCATCTCCAGGCGGATGGACGCGCGCCGTACACGAAGCTCAGCTCCGCGGTGGGCCTCTCAGAGGCGGCCGTGCGCCAACGGGTGCAAAGACTGCTCGAAGCGAGCGTCATGCAAGTCGTCGCGGTCACCGATCCTCTGCAGCTCGGCTATCGGCGAATGGCGATGGTCGGCGTGCGAGCGGAAGGCGACCTGACGGCGCTTGCCGACAAGATCTCCGCGATCGCTGAGGTCTCCTACGTCGTCGTCACGGCCGGGTCCTTCGACTTGCTCGTCGAGGCCGTGGTCGAGGACGACGAGCGACTGCTCGACCTCGTGAACGACCGACTCCGCGCGTTGCCGGGCGTGCGGAGCACCGAGACGTTCATCTACTTGAGGATCCAGAAGCAGACCTACACGTGGGGAGCGTCGTGACATGGCCGCGCTGACAGTCGGAGTGCCGAAGGAGATCAAGACTGCCGAGCACCGCGTCGCGATGACACCCGACGGTGTGCGTGAGCTCGAGAACAACGGGATCTCGGTGTTCATCGAGGCTGGCGCGGGAAGTGATTCGGCGATCGCTGACGACGACTACCGCGCCGCCGGCGCCGCGATCGTGCCGACCGCCGAGGACGCGTGGGCGCAACAGATGGTCGTGAAGGTGAAGGAACCGCAGGAGTCGGAGTTCGCCCACCTGCGAGACGACCTCACCCTCGTCACCTACCTCCACCTCGCGGCGTACCCCGAAGTCGCGAAAGCGCTCCTCTCTTCTGGCACCACGGCGATCGCCTACGAGACGGTGCAGCTGCCGGACGGCGCGCTCCCATTGCTCGCCCCGATGAGCGAAGTCGCCGGACGGCTCGCGACGCAGGCGGGCGCCCACTACCTCGAACGACAGAACGGCGGCCGCGGCGTGCTGCTCGGTGGCGCCCCGGGCGTGCGGCCCGCGCGGGTCGTCGTGCTCGGCGCCGGCAACGTCGGCTGGAACTCCGCATGGATCGCTGCCGGCATGGAAGCCGAGGTGATGCTGCTCGACAAGAACCTCGACCGGCTGCGCTTCGTCGACCAGATCCATCGAGGCCGCATCGTGACGCTGGCGTCCAACCGAGGAGCGGTGGAGCGCGCGGTCGCCCAGGCCGATCTCGTGATCGGAGCGGTCCTCGTCGCCGGGCTGCGCGCGCCCGTCGTCGTGAGCGACGCGATGGTGCGCGCGATGCGGCCCGGCGCGGTCATCGTCGACGTGGCCGTCGATCAGGGCGGCTGCATCGAGACGACCCACGAGACGACCCACAACGACCCCGTCTACGAGATGCACGGGGTCATCCATTACGCCGTCGGGAACATGCCCGGCGCCGTCCCCTACACCTCCACGTACGCGCTGACGAACGCGACGTTGCCCTATGTGCTCGAGGTGGCTCTGAACGGACCCCTCGACGCGATCGGCGATCCCGCGCTCGCTCTCGGGATGAACACGGCGCGCGGCCTGGTGACGAACGCCGCGGTTGCGGAGTCGCTCTCTCTTCCATACACCGAACCGCGCGACGCACTCGCGTAGCGTGCCGCCCGTGCTGCGGGCTTTCGCCGACGGGCTGATCTTCGGAGATGCCTACGGCACCGAGCCTTCGACGGTGTTGGCGCTGCACGGCTGGCGCCGAGATCGCTCCGACTTCCGTCAGGTCCTCGACGGTCTTGACGCGCTCGCCGTCGACCTCCCCGGGTTCGGCGCCTCCCCTCCCCCAACTGGCGCGTGGGGCGGCGCCGAGTACGCCCGCGCGCTCGCACCGGTCCTCGACCAGATGGCGGGGCGAGTGGTGATCGCGGGCCACTCGTTCGGCGGCCGCGTCGCAGTCCACGTCGCGGTGAGGTACCCAGACCGCGTCGCCGGCGTCATGCTGGCGGGCGTGCCGTTGCTGCGCGTCACGGCCCCAGCCGAGTCCCCCCTCTCGTTCCGTGTCGCGAAGGCGCTCAACCGCATCGGCATCGTCAGCGACGAGCGGATGGAAGCGCGGCGCAGACAGGCGGGCTCGAGCGACTACCGCGCCGCCTCCGGTGTGATGCGAGATGTGTTCGTGCACTTGGTCCACGAGACCTACGAGACCGAGCTCGTGCAGATCAGCGCGCCCGTCGAGCTCGTGTGGGGCGACGACGACACCGCGTCGCCCCTCCTTGTCGCGCACCGGGCCGCCGAGCTCATCCCCCATCCGTCGCTGACCGTGGTTCCGGGTGCTGGGCATCTCACGCCTCTGACTGCACCGGACGCGTTGCGCGACGCGATCACCCGCTTGCTGCCCGCGTGATGACGACGATCGAGATCGTCGCGGCCGGGTTCGGAGCGATCGGGTTCGCGTGCGCTGCGTTGCGGTGGCTTCGCGTCGCGCAGCGCGAGCACTACCTCCCGGGCGCGGCCACGAAGTTCGCTCGACGCTGGTGGGGCTCGACGACCACGAACGTCGCGCTCGATCTCGGTCGCCGCGTTCACCGCCGCCCTCGCGTTCGCATGGCCCCTCGCGGGACTGGCCACGGCCGTGATCGCCGTGCTGGGGCCGGTCGGTCTCTCGCTCCGGGGCCGAACCAGCCCGCTCGCGTGGACGCGACGCCTGCGCACCGTCGGCGTGGTAGCGGTGCTCCTCGCCGCGGCAGTGGTGGTCGTCGTCGGTCTGCTGCTCGATCGGGTCGCCGCCGTCGCGACCCTCTCGGGCATCGCGGCGCCGCTTCTCGTCGACGGCGCGCTCTGGGTCGTCACACCGTTCGAGCGCGCGCTCGCCCGTCGCCACACGAGGCGCGCCGCCGCGACACTTGAACGCATCGCGCCCATCGTGGTCGCCATCACAGGGTCGTATGGGAAGACGACGACGAAGCAGTACGCGCGCCACCTCATCAGTGGCACCCGCCGGGTGGTCGCGAGCCCGGCGAGCTTCAACAACGCGGCGGGCCTGTCGCGGGCGATCACCGAGCAGCTCACTCCGGGCACCGAGGTCTTCATCGCGGAGATGGGCACCTATGGCCGCGGCGAGATCGCAGCGCTGTGCGAGTGGATCAAGCCGACAGTGGGTGTCATCACGGCGATCGGGCCGGTCCACCTCGAGAGGATGAGATCACTCGACGGCATCGTCGCGGCAAAGTCGGAGATCCTCGAGTGCGTGGACACCGCGATCCTGAATGTCGACGCCTACGGCCTCCAAGTCGTCGCCGACGCGAACCGAGTCGCGGGCAAGAACGTCATCGCGTGCAGTGGCAACTGGCTCACCGAGCCCGTCGACGTGCGGGTCGTCCGCGATGAAGGCCTCCTCTCGATCGACGCCGGCGAAGGCCGAGTCGTGAGCATCGAGACGAATGCACAGGCGACGAACCTCGCGTGCGCGATCGCGATCTCCTCGGCTCTCGACGTGCCCTGGACCGACGTCGCGGCGCGCCTCTCCGACCTCCCGACGCCAGAGCATCGTCAGCAGCTCGCGGTCGCGGCCTCGGGTGTGCACGTGATCGACAACACCTTCAGCTCGAACCCGGCCAGTGCGGAGTCTTCCCTCTCGCTGCTCGCGTTCACCGGCGACGTCGAGTCCCGTCGCGTCGTCGTGACTCCCGGCATGGTCGAGCTCGGCAAGGCGCAGTCTCACGAGAACGAGCGATTCGCGAGCGGAGCCTCACTCGTCGCCAACGACATCGTCGTCATCGGTCAGACGAATCGACGTGCGCTGCTCTCCGGGGCTGCGGGAGGTCTCGCCGCGGTGCACGAGGTCGCGACGAGAGACGAGGCGGTGGCATGGGTGCGCTCCGAGCTGCGGGCCGGCGATGTCGTGCTCTACGAGAACGACCTCCCGGACCATTACGCGTGACGCCGGTCCAGAGACCTGCGGCGACCTCTGCCAGCATGGACGAGTGACTCGACCGGCCGTGCTGTTCGGGGGCCCCTCCCCCGAGCACGACATCAGCGTGCTCACCGGCCTGCAGGCGCTGACCGCGCTCGGGAAGGATGGCGTCGACGCGACCGCGCTGTACTGGGCGCGCTCCGGCGACTTCTTCGAGGTCGACGCCTCCTCGCCCCCCGCCTCGTTCGTCGAGGGCGTGCCGCGTGGCGCCCAGCGACTCGATCTCGTCGCGCGCCCCGGCGGCGGCTTCGTACGAGAGGGCGGACGACTGGGCAAGCGCGCCCCGCTCGCCATCACCGCCGTCGTCAACTGCTGTCACGGCGGCCCCGGGGAGGACGGCACGCTGCAAGCCGCGCTCGACCTCGCGGGGGTGCGGTACACCGGACCGACGGTCTCCGGTGCCGCGCTCGGGATGGACAAGCTCGCGTTCGGCGGGGCCATGCACGCCGCGGGGCTCAGCGCGCTTCCCCGCGCCACGTTCGATCCGTCGGCAGGACCGTCGTTCCCGGGGCCTTACATCGTGAAGCCCCGGTTCGGGGGATCGAGCATCGGCATCGAGATCACCGACGACCTCGCGGCGATCGCCGCCCTGGTCCGGACCTCGCCGCACTACCGAGGCGGCGCGGTCATCGAGCCCTACCTCCGCGGGGCTGTCGATCTCAACATCGCGGTCCTCACGCACCCCGAGGTGCGACTTTCGGCGATCGAACGGCCGATGCGGGGCGGAGCCGACGCCCCCATCTACTCCTACGCGGACAAGTACTTGGGGGGCGAAGGCATGGCGAGCGCGAAGCGCGAGCTGCCCGCTTCGGTCCCCGTGGAGGTCGCGGAGGCGATCACCCAGACGGCCCAACGGGTCGTCGAGGTCGCCCTGGTGCGCTCGGTCGCCCGGATCGACTTCCTGTGGACGGGCGACCAGGTCTACGTGAACGAGATCAACACGATCCCGGGCTCCCTGGCCTGGTATCTGTGGGCTGAGCAGGGCATCTCCTTCGGATCGCTGCTCTCGGGGCTGCTCGACGAGGCCGAGCACCGGCCCACCGCGGAGTATTCGACCGACGGGGCGGACGGCACCGCGCTCCGGGCGGCTGGGTCGATCGCCTCAAAGCTCGCCTGACCTGCCTGACCAGCCTCAATTCCGTCGCGCCCCGTGCCGATGGGGCTCGGTGAACGGCGCGGACGGACGGCGGGGCACTCGTTCGAGCGCCGCGTGCGGCCACGGCGGCCGGCATCGCAGGGGTGGGAGTTGTGGGCATCTGCATCGCTTGGCTCGCCATGCCGTCTGCCGTCCCGGGCGGTCACACGACGGCCGTGCGCCTGGACGCGCCGATCCCGGGCGTGGCGTCGACGAGCACGCTCGTGGTACCCGCGGACGGCGTAGTTCCGGCGTCGGTGACGGCAGCGGGTGCGAGCTCGACAGCCAGCATCCCTCCCGCCCACCACCAGAGCTACCTCGCCGCATCCACGACGAGCGCGCCGCCTGCCTCGAACGGCACGCCCGCTCCCACCGTCCTCGCGATGCTCGCACCGACGTCGACGGTCGCCGCCCAGACGACCACGCGAGCAGAGGCTGAGCCTTCGGTCGTGCTCACGACCACGGCTCCGACGACGGCACAGTCGACGACCACCACCGCCAAGGCCACGACCACCACCGCCAAGGCCACGACCACCACCGCCAAGGCCACGACCACGACCGCCATCACGACCACCACCGCCAAGGTCACGACCACCACGCCGGCGCCGACGACGACCCGCGGCCATCAGCACCCGACCACGACCGTGGCGGCCACGCTGCCTACGACGACCACACCGACCGTGACGCTCCCGCCGACGACCGTCGACACCTTGGCGCCCACGAACCCGACGCAGGACGCCCCATCGTCCCAGGAGATCTCGCAATGAGCGCAAAGGACTGGCTGACTCAACCCGCAACGATGTTCGGCCTGAGCGCATTGGCGTTCCTGTCGATGACCGGCGTCGTCCTGGCCGACACCGGTGGTTCCGACGGCACCACGCAAGTCGTCGCCGCGCCGGCGTCGACAGACGCCGCCCCGACGAGCGACGCGACGCCGACGACAGAGGAGACGACCACTGTCGTCACCGTCCCGCGAGACAACACCCCTCCGCCCCTCTCGCTCGACGCCAGCCTCTACGACGGCATCGACGTCGGCGTCGACCACCTGCTCGTCAGCGGGCTCACGGAGCCGGGCGCGCACATGGTGATCGCTGGAGTGGAGTCGACCGCCGACGCGAATGGGGTCTGGGGTCGCGACATCGCCCTGCAGCTCGGACCGAACCCCGTCGAGGTCACCGCGACCGACGATTTCGGCAACGGGAGCGGCTTCGCGATCACGATCAACTACGTCAAGAGCGCGCCGCCCCCGCCGGCCCCGTCGAAGAAGCCGCCGAAGGCGATCGTCACGACGACCTCGACCGTCGCTCCGACGACGACCCGGCCGTCGAGCACCACGACGCGTCCGGGCTCCACGACCACCCAGACGACGTTCGCCACGACGACGGTGAAGGGGTCGACGACGACCACCATCGCCGGTCACGAGATCCTCGGCGGTGGCGGCGGAACGACGACCCAGTCGCCCACCACGACCCATGCGCCCACGACCACGCAGGCGCCCACGACCACCGCGGCCACCACCACCCAGGCGCCCACCACCACCGCGGCCACCACCACCCAGGCGCCCACCACCACCGCGGCCACCACCACCCAGGCGCCCACCACCACCGAGGCGCCCACCACCACCGACGTCCCTGTGACGACGTGATCGCGCCGGCCGCGCCCCGGGTACGGACCGGTCACCACTACAATCCCCGTTCACCTTTGAGTCAGCCCGGTGCTGCGGATCGGGCACGGAGGGGTCCGGCAAGGACAGGTCGATGGCGCGGTACAGGGCGAAAAGACGACTGAGGGGCGTGAGCGCTGCACTCGCGGCGTTCAGCCAGGCCGTCGAGCGCCGGTGGCGCCGCATGCGCCTCTGGTTCCGCAGGCACGCGCGCGACAACGTCATCCTGGCGGTGCTGGCGACAATCGGAGGGTTCCTCGCTCGTCCATTCAGCCGCTTCCGCAAGCGCACTCGCGACAACGTGATCTTCGGGGCACTCGCGATCGGCGTCGTCGCGCTGCTCGCCGTGGTGTTCCTGACCGGACGCGGCGGACCGGGCACACAGCTCGTGCGCGCTGCGGAGGCTCCGACGACCGCGATGGAGAGCACGACATCGACCGAGCCGGAGCTCGCGCCTGCGCCGCCTCCCGACACGATCCCTCCTCCGCTTCTCCTCGACCCCACGCTCACCGACGGTCTGCAGGTCGGTACCGATCACATCGTCGTCAGCGGCGTGACCGACCCCGGTGCGAAGGTCGTCGTCGCCGGCATCGAGCTGACCGCAGATGATTCCGGGACGTGGGCGGCCGATGTCCCGCTCGCGCTCGGTGCCAATCGCATCGAGATCATCGCCACAGACGACACCGGCAACGCGACGGGCGCCGCGTTCACCGTCGTGTACGTCGTCGACGCTCCTCCGCCGCCGACACCGAAGAAGCCAAAGCCGGTCGTCGTCACGACCACGTCAACAGTCGCGCCCACAACGACCACCCGCGCCGCCACGACCACGGTCAAGAAGACGACGTCGACCGCCACGACGCCGACGACCCTGGGCTCGACGACCACTCGGTCGACGTCGACGACGACGCAGGGTGTGGGCATCGGGGTCTTGTTCCCGACCGTTCCGACGACGGTACACAGCACGACCACGCAAGCGACCACGACAACGGCCGCGACCACGACCACGATGGCGACCACGACAACGGCCGCGACCACGACAACGGCAGCCACCACGACAACGGCAGCCACCACGACAACGGCAGCCACCACGACGGCTACCACCCTGCCCCCGACTACCACGACGACCGAGGTCGCCACGACTGACACGACTGTCGTGGACACGACGGCGGCCCCCTAAGGGGCCGACCCCTAAGTGGCCGACCCCTTTGGCCCCGGGAGCTCCGTCCTCCCGGCGTCCACGAGCAGCGCGGACCGCAGAAAGCCGAGCAGCTCGCGTCGACGCACCGCCAGCGAGCGCATCGTCGGGTCGATGCCCACCGCGCGCAGCACCTCGACCTCCGTCGCCACGCCGATGACCGCCGAGTAGGCGGACAGCAGCACGAGCCGTGCGTCTTGGCGACGCATGGTGCCGTCGTCCATCTCGGCCTCGAGGAACAGGCGAGCCCGCTGCACCAGCGGGGCGAGCGCCTCAGTGAGGCGTGTCGCGGCCGGCGGCCCGAGACGGCTGACCTCCCGGAGGAGTCCCAACAGCTCGGGTCGACGAAGCGCGAGCCGAAAGACCGAGCGCACGACGGCCTCGACGCGGTCCCAGCCCTCGCCGGCCCGGGCCAGGGCGCCCTCGAGGGCAGCCGAGAGCTCGGTGGCGCTGCGATCGATCACCGCCTCGAGAAGCGCCTCTTTGGTCGGGAAGTAGTACAGGATGGTCTGCTTGCGGACCCCGAGCTCCCCCGCGATCGCATCGAGCGAGCTGGCCTCGTATCCACGCGTGCCGAACGACCCGAGCGCTCCGTCGAGGATCCGGTCGCTCGTGGCCACGAAGGGGAGGGTACGGCGACCATGTCGGTCTGTCTACCAACTGGTAGACAGCATCGTCACTGTCTACCAACTGGTAGACAGAAGCCTCTACCAGTTGGTAGATTCGCCCCGATGATCGAGCAGGCCCTCGCGGGCCGGCGCATCGCCGTCACGGGATCGACCGGCTTCCTCGGCACCGCGGTCGTCGAGCGGTTGCTGCGCTCGGTACCCGAGTGCTCGCTCGTGCTGCTCGTGCGCTCGGGCCGACGAATCTCGGCGCAACAGCGGGTGCAACGAGAGATCCTCCGCAACGACGCGTTCGACAAGCTCCGAGAGATCCTCGGCGACGGGTTCGACGAGGCGATGGCCCGGCGGATCACGGTCATCTCCGGCGACGTGAGCACGGACGACCTCGGCCTCGACGAAGGCGGCGCGCGGCACTCGCCTCATGCGACATCGTCATCCACTCAGCCGCAACGGTGTCGTTCGACTCCGCCATCGACGACGCCGTCGAGGTGAACCTGCTCGGTCCCGTCCGCATCGTCGAGACGCTGCACAGCCTCGGCGTGCGCCCGCATCTCGTGTCGGTGTCCACGTGCTACGTCGCCGGCAACCGCCGCGGCAACGCGCCCGAGCAGCTCGTGAGCGACGGCCCGTTTGACCTCGGCATCGACTGGCGAGGCGAGGTGTCGGCCGCGCGCCGAGCGCGCGCCGATGCCGATGCCGCGAGCCGGGAGCCGAGCCGGCTTGCCGGCTTCCGGTCAGATGCCCGTGCCGAGCTCGGCGCCGCCGGCACTCCAGCGCTCGCGGCCAAGACCGAGCAGCTGCGTCAGCGGTGGGTCTTGGATCAGCTCATCCAGGCGGGACGATCGCGCGCCGCATCGCTCGGATGGCCGGATGCGTACGCGTACACGAAGGCGTTCGGTGAGGGCGCACTCACGGAGATGAAGGGCGACGTGCCCGTGAGCATCGTGCGCCCGTCGATCATCGAGTCGGCCTTGGTGGAGCCGAAGCCCGGATGGATCCGAGGCTTTCGCATGGCAGAGCCGGTGATCATCTCCTACGCCCGGGGGCTGCTGAAGGAGTTCCCGGGCGTGCCCGAAGGGACCGTCGACGTCATCCCGGTCGACCTCGTCGTCGGCGCGATCTCGCGCGGTCGCCGCGCTCGGCCCGGAACAGGCGCCTGCGATCGTGCAGGTGGCGTCGGGTTCGACCAACCCACTGCGCTACCGGGGACTTGTCGATCTCGTGCACGGGTGGTTCAGCGAGCATCCGCTGTACGACAGCGCCGGACAACCGATCGTCGTCGCGCCCTGGTCGTTTCCCGGCCGCGGGAAGGTGCAGGGGCAGCTGCAACGAGCGAAGCGCATGCTCGAGCGAGCCGAGAAGGCCTTCTCGGTGCTGCCGGTGCGCGGCGCGAGCGCACAGGTGCCGGCGCGGCTCGAGGAGCGCAGGGGCGACATCGAGCGAGCGCTGAGCTACGTGGAGCTCTACGGGGCCTACGCCGAGTGCGAGGCGATCTACAGCGTCGAGCGACTCATGGACGTGTGGGCGCTCATCGACGACGAGGACCGGGCGACGTTCGCGTTCGATCCTCGCGGAATCGACTGGACGTACTACGTCACTGAGGTCCACCTGCCGTCGGTCGTGCAACACGCCGCGGGTGCGCACGACTCCCGGCGGGCGGTCGGGGCCGTCACGCGACGAGCGGCTGCGAGCCGCCGTGCTCGCGCCCGGCCGCCACCTCGCGGCATTCGACCTCGAGAACACGTTGATCGCCTCGAACGTCGTCGAGTCCTACGCGTGGCTGGCGAGTCGGCGTCTCGATCGTGACGATCGCCTGAGGCTGATCGCCAAGACGGTGCGAGAGGCGCCCACGCTCCTGTCGCTGGACAAGAAGGACCGCAGCGACTTCCTGCGCCACTTCTACCGTCGCTACGAGGGAGCTTCGGTCGAGCAGCTCGATGAGGACGCCACCGAGCTCATGAGCGCGCTGATCTTGACGAAGTCGTTTCCCGCCGCCATCCGGCGCGTGCGCGAGCACCGGGCACTGGGCCACCGCACGCTCCTCATCACCGGTGCGCTCGACCTCGTCGTGAAGCCCCTCCTTCCCCTTTTCGACGATGTCGTGAGCGCGCACCTGGGAGTGAGCGCCGACGGCCACTACACCGGCGAGCTGGTCGAGGTGCCGCCCACCGGCGAAGCCCGCGCTCAGGTGATGGCGGACTACGCGGCACAGGAGGGTCTCGAGCTCAGCGAGTCCGTCGCCTACGCGGACTCCTCCTCTGACCTCCCGATGCTCGAAGCGGTCGGCTTCCCCGTCGCCGTCAATCCGGAGATGCGGCTCGCCACCATCGCGCGCAAGCGCGGGTGGCTCGTCGAGCAGTGGTCGAAGTCGACCGGTGTCTCGCGCCCGCTCTTGCCCATGGGCCCTCCTCATGCGACCGTGGCGAAGCTCCGCCGTCCCCGCCCCCTCCGCGAGGCCCGCTCGTGAAGGCGCTGCTCTTCGAGCGCAAGCTCACGCGCTACGCCGCGGCGCGACTTGCGAGCGAGGTGCTGCCCGGCGGGGGCGCACGCGTCGGTCCACTCCGACTCGTCGACGCCGATCCGCCCGAGCTGCCGGGAGCCGGATGGGTGCACATCCGCCCGCGTCTCTCGGGCATCTGTGGCAGCGACCTCGCGACTGTCGACGGGCGCTCGACGCGCTACTTCGATCCCATTGTCTCGTTCCCGTTCGTGCCCGGTCACGAGGTGGTAGCCGATCTCGAAGACGACCGGCGTGTCGTCGTCGAGCCGGTGCTCGGCTGCGTGACGCGGCACATCGACTCCGCTCTGCGCTGCATGCGCGCGTGGCGACCTCGGCAACTGCGAGCGCGTCGCCTTCGGCCACATCGAACCGGGGCTGCAGTCCGGGTTCTGCTGCGACACAGGCGGCGGCTGGTCGACCTTCATGGTCGCCCACGAATCGCAGCTCCACGCAGTTCCCGATGACATGAGTGACGACGCGGCCGTGATGGTCGAGCCGACGGCCTGCGCGGTCCATGCCGTCATGGCGAACATCGCACCCGGCGCGGTCGTGGCGGTGCTCGGTGCAGGCACCCTCGGCCTCGGCGTGACTGCGGCAGCGCGCCAGCACGCAGCGCCGCTCACGCTCATCGTCGGCGCCAAGCACGCACAGCAGAGGGCTCTCGCCGCGGATCTCGGCGCCGACCTCGTCGTCGGCCCGGACGAGCTCGCCCGGGCCGTGCGCCGGGCGACCGGCTCACTCGCCTTCGGGTCCCAGCTCACGGGCGGCGCGGACATTGTGCTCGATTGCGTCGGCTCCGAGGAATCGATCGCCGACGCCCTGGCGATGGTGAGGCCACGAGGCACCGTGGTGCTCGTCGGGATGCCCGGTGCGGTGAAGCTCGACCTCACGACTCTCTGGCACCGCGAGACGAAGCTCGTCGGGGCGTACGCCTACGGCACCGAGACGCTGACGAACGGCACCGAGCGTCGCACCTTCGATCTGGCCTTCGATCTCGTGCGGGACGCGCGCCTCGAGCGCCTCGTCTCTGCCACCTATCCCCTGTCGCGCTACCGCGACGCGATCGAACATGCCGCGACCGCGGGACGGCGCGGCAGCGTGAAGATCGCGTTCGACATCCGCGAGGAACGTGAGAGGAACCGCTGATGCCGCGCCCCGGGTTCGTCCTCGACGTGGACCGCTCGACTCCCCCGCTGCTCTTTCACCACGGGGAGGGTCTGCACCTGCACAAGCTCCCCACCGGATCAGCGCGTGATCTATCCGCCTGAGCCCCTCGATGGGCTCGACGACGTGGATGGCGCGATCCGCCGGGCTCTGCTCGAGCCGCTCGATGCCGACCCGTTGCCCACCCTGCTGCATGCCGGGATGCGGCTCACGATCGCGTTCGACGACATCTCGCTGCCGCTCCCGCAGATGAAGCGGCCGGACATCCGGCAACGGGTCATCGAAGCGGTGCTCGACATGGCGGCCGACGCCGGCGTCGACGACGTCGAGCTCATCGCGGCGCTCGCGCTGCACCGTCGGATGACCGAGGCCGAGCTCAGGCGCGCGGTGGGTGACCGCGTCTATGACGCGTTCGCACCGCAGGGTCGGTTGTACAACCACGACGCCGAGGATCCGGCCGCGATGGCGTTCCTCGGGACGACCGACAAGGGCGAAGAGGTCGAGATCAGCAAGCGGGCGGCCGAGTCAGACCTCCTCGTCTACGTGAACATCAACCTCGTGGCGATGGACGGCGGCCACAAGTCGGTCGCGACCGGCCTCGCGTCCTACCGAAGCCTCCGCCACCACCACAACGTCGACACGATGCGCCAGAGCCGATCGTTCATGGATCAGCACCACAGCGAGCTGCACTCCTCCAACTGGAGGATGGGACGTCTCATCGCAGCGAGCGGCGTGAAGGTCTTCCAGATCGAGACCACCCTCAACACCGACACCTTCCAAGCCCCCTTCGAGTTCCTACAGAAGCGCGAGTGGGAGTGGAAGGCGCGCGACCGCATGACGTTCATCGCGGCGTCGAAGTCGCTGGAGCGGACCCCTCGCAAGATCGCTCGGTCCATCTTCCAGGGACTCGAGGCGCCCTATGCGCTGACGTCAGTGCAAGCGGGCGAGGTCGAAGCCGTGCACAAGCGCACCACCGAGTTCGTGCACAAGCAGCAGCTCGTCTCCGTCGAAGGCCAGAGCGATGTGCTGTTGATGGGGCTGCCCTTCCTGTGTCCGTACAACGTGAATTCGGTGATGAACCCGATCTTGGTGGCGTGCCTCGGCCTCGGGTACTTCTTCAACCTCTACCGTGGCAGGCCCGTCGTGCGCGAGGGCGGGGTTGTGATCATGGGGCATCCGACGCCGTGGGAGTTCCATCCCGTGCACCACCCGAGCTACATCGACTTCTTCGAGCAGGTGCTCGCGGATACGACCGACCTCGACGAGATCCAGGCGAAGTACGAGAAGAGCTTCGCCGAGGACGAGTGGTACCGACACCTCTACCGCACGTCAGTACGCGTACCACGGCGTCCATCCGTTCTACATGTGGTACTGGTGCGCGCACGCCCTGCAGCACCTCGGCGACGTGATCGTGATGGGCGGGGACCCGAGGGCGGTGCGCCGGCTCGGCTTCCGTCCGGCGTCGACGTTGGACGACGCCCTCGAGATGGCGAGTGACGTCGTCGGCCGCCACCCCTCGATCAGCTACATCCACAACCCGCCGATGTTCCTCGCCGACGTCACATGAGCACCGATTTCCTTGGTGATTTCCGCGCATTGGTAGTGCGAAACACCAAGAGAAGGAGCTGGGGGTTTCCGTATCGCGCCGCGGCGGTGCCGAGGGGCGCCGCTCCGCTGCCCGAGAAGGGCAAGACCGGTGGCGACTACGACACCGAGTGGTCGAGGCGGCTGCCGGCCCGCATGGCGCGTGCGCTGATCGTCGAGGGACCGATGCGAGGGCTGGTGCGTGGCGTCGCCCATCCGGAACGGACCGGCTTCGACCGACTCTTCGACCTCGACGACGACGAGCCGGTGATCTTCGCGGGCAACCATCACAGTCACGTCGACGCTCCGCTCCTCATCACCTCGATCCCTGAGCCGTGGCGGCACAAGCTCGTCGTGGGTGCGGCGGCCGACTACTTCTTCGCGACCCGCGTCACGGGCGCTCTCTCGGCACTCGCGATGGGGGCCATCCCGATCGATCGCACCCGCGTCAACCGGCGATCGGCCGACCTGGCCGCGGAGCTCATCGAGCACGGGTGGAGCATCCTCATCTTCCCCGAGGGCGGCCGCAGCCCCGACGGATGGGGACAGCCGTTCCGCGGCGGCGCGGCCTACCTCTCGGTGCGCACGCACGCGCCCGTGGTGCCGATCCATCTGGAGGGCACGGGCCGCATCATGGGCAAGGGGATGAACCGGCCCAAGCCGGGGCGCACGGTCGTCACGTTCGGCAAGCCGATGCGGCCTTTGCCCGACGACGATCCGCGGTCGCTCGGGTCGCGCATCGAGACGTCGGTGTACGAGCTCGCCGACGAGGCCGCGACCGACTGGTGGTCGGCACGCCGCCGGGCCGCGCGCGGCGCGACGCCGGTGCTCACCGGCCCTGAAGGTCCGTCCTGGCGACGAGCGTGGGCGCTGGGTGACCGCAAGGGCAGGACGCGCAGGCCGAGCCAGCGCGTGGCCTGACCTCGACTGAGCCCGGCGACACCATGCGCCGCCGCATACGTTGGGCGCCATGACCATCAGATTGCGCCAAGTCGCGCTCGTCGCACGCGACCTCGAGCCCACGGTCGACGCCATGTGCAGCACGCTCGGCGTCGAGGTTTGCTACCGCGACCCAGGAGTCGCCGAGTTCGGACTGGTGAACGCGCTGTTCGCGGTCGGCGACACGTTCCTCGAGATCGTGTCCCCGCAGCAGGAGGGCACCACCGCCGGGCGCCTGCTCGACAAGCACGGAGGCGACTGGGGCTACATGGTGATCATGCAGCTGTCCGACCTCGACGAGGCGCGAGCCCGGCTCGACGACCTCGGCGTGCGCGTCGTGTGGAAGGCCGACCTGCGTGACGCGGCGGGCACTCACCTGCATCCGAAGGACGTCGGTGGCGCAATCCTGTCGCTCGACTGGATGGACCCTCCCGAGAGCTGGAAGTGGGCCGGCCCCGAATGGCAGCAGCACGTGCGCAACGACACGACGACCGCGCTGAGCGGCGTGACCGTTGCCGTGCCCGATCCTGACGCGACGGCGAAGCGTTGGGCAGACGTGTTCGGCCTCACCGCGTCGGCGCGGCACATCGCGCTCGACCACGGCACGTCGATCTCGTTCGTCGAGAGCGCGACGCCGAGCGACGAGGGCGTGTGCGGCATCTCCGTGACCGCAGCCGACCGTTCCCGCGTCGGTGAGACGGCGACCGTGTGCGGCATCTCCGTGAGGTTCACCTGATGCGCTACGGCGTCGCCATCCCCCACGCCAACCGGTTCGCGTCGGGCCCGGCGCTCGATCGCATGGCTGCGATCGTCGAGGACCTCGGGTTCGACTCCCTCTGGACGAGCGACCACATCATCGTGCCGGAGGGCTCGGGCTACATCCCCGAGCACATGCTCGAACCGCTCGCCGCTCTGAGCTACCTCGCAGCGCGCACGACACACGTCACGCTCGGCGTCAGCGTCCTCGTGATCCCATACCGCGACCCGGTCTTCACCGCGAAGCACCTCTCCACGATCGATGTGCTGAGCGGCGGACGGCTCGTGCTCGGCGTCGGCATCGGTTGGCTCAAGGAGGAGTTCGACGCGCTCGGTGCGTCGTACGACGAGCGCGCCGCGCAGACCGACGAGTACCTCGAGGTCATCCGCAACCTCTGGGAGACGGAGACCTCCTCGTACGACGGGCGCTGGAAGCACTACGACAACATGCGGATGTTCCCGAAGGGCGCGCCCGAATCGACGCGGCACCATCCCGATCTGGGTGGGAGGCAACACCGGCCCCGCGCACCGGCGTGCCGCTCGCCTCGGCGACGGCTGGCATCCCATCAACATGAGCCCCGCGGAGCTCGAGGTCGGCGTCAGCGCCTACCGAGCTGCTTGTGCGGCGGCGGGTCGCACCCCTGGTCCGGTCTGCCTGCGCCACATGCCCAACCGGCCAGGAGGCGATGCCCGCCCGGTGCTCACCGGCAACCCCGACGAGCAGGCGAGCGACATTCGCGCGTACGCGGCGGCCGGCCTCGACGAGCTCATGCTGTCGATGCCATGGCGATCGCTCGACCAGCTCGCCGCCGAGCTGCGCGCCTTCATGCGCGACGTCGCCCCACGCGTGTAGCGCGTGGAGCGCGCCCTCAGCCGGGTCGCATCGTGATGCTGATGCGGGGGCCGACGAGCGACGCGGGCGAGACCTTCGGCACGCAGTGACGCCAGCGACGCTGGCAGTCGCCACCCATCACGAACAGATCGCCGCGCCCGAGCTCGAACGTGCGTGAGGGGCCTCCGCCGGCGGGCTTGATCATGAAGCGACGGCGATGGCCGACCGAGACGATCACCACCAACCCGTCGGAGCGGTCACGCAGGACGCGGTCGCCGTGCCACGCGACGCTGTCGCGGCCGTCGCAGTACAGGTTGCACCACGCGGAGCCGAACCTGACGCCGTAGCGCTCACCGAGCGCCGACGCCATGGAGTCGATGTACGGGAAGTCGAAGCGCTCACCGAGCGCGAAGCCCGAGGTGCTGCGGGGCTGCTCGAGCGTGCGGTCGTACATGTGCACCTCGGGCCGCTGCCAGCTGAGTCGTGCGACGAGCTCGTCGAACACGACGTCTGAGCCGGAGAGCCACCCTGACTGGTGGTCGAGCCAGCTGTGGTCGTCGAGGTCGTCACGCAGCAGCTCGCTGAACGACCCGTCGAACGAGGGGGCGCCCGCGTCGAGGAGGGAAGGCTGGACGAACATGCGTTCGACAGTAGCTCATCGAACGACGGTAGGGTCCGGAAATATGGAGCCGTGGGGATCGCGAACGGCGAGGTGGACGCTCGCGGCTGCAGTGCTGGGCTCGGGGATGGCGTTCCTCGACGGCACGATCGTCAACGTCGCGCTGCCCGCGATGGCCGCCGACCTGCACGCCGATCTCGCCGACCTGCAGTGGGTGCTCGACGCGTACCTGGTCACGCTCACCGCCCTCCTGCTGCTCGGGGGCGCGCTGGGCGACCGCTTCGGCCGCCGGCGAGTGTTCACGATGGGCGTCGCTGCGTTCGCCGCGGCTTCCGCGTTGTGCGGGCTCGCTCCGACGACCGGAGCGCTGATCGGAGCCCGAGCGCTCCAAGGTGCAGGTGGCGCAATGCTCGTGCCCGGCAGCTTGGCGCTGCTCTCGGCGACGATCCGTCAGGAGGACCGGGCCAGAGCGATCGGCGCGTGGTCCGGGCTCGCGGGCGTGGCGGGTGCGGCGGGTCCATTCATCGGCGGCTGGCTCGTCGACGCCGCGTCCTGGCGATGGGCGTTCCTCATCAACGTGCCGCTCGCAGCATTCGTGTTGTTCGCGGCGAGCCACGTGCCTGAGAGCGTCGACCCCGACGCGTCGCCGCATCTCGACGTGCTCGGCGCATCACTCGTCGCGCTGGGACTGGCGTCGCTGACCGCGGGACTGATCGAAGCCGGCAACGGTTGGACGGCCCTCACGGTCGGCGCGGTGCTCGGCGGCCTCGTCCTCCTCGGGCTGTTCGTCGTCGTCGAGAGACGCAGTCAGGATCCGATGCTGCCGCCCTCCCTCTTCCGGTCCCGGCAGTTCACCGGGGCGAACCTCGTCACGCTCGCGGTCTATGCGGGGCTCGGCGGCGCGTTCTTCTTCGTGGTGGTGAACCTGCAGGGCGCGCTCGGCTACTCCGCGCTCGAGTCCGGCGCCGCGTTGACCCCCGTCACGATCATGATGGTGTTGCTCTCGTCGCGGATGGGAGCGCTGTCACAGAGGACCGGGCCTCGTCTGCTCATGACGATCGGCCCCGCGATCGTCGCGATCGGCCTGGTGCTCCTCAGTCAGATCGAGGCAGGCGACAAGTACCTCACGACCGTGCTCCCCGCGGCCCTCGTCTTCGGGCTCGGGCTGTCCACCACGGTGGCGCCCCTCACTGCGGCGGTGCTCGGCGCCGTCGACGAGCACCACCTCGGAGTCGGGTCAGGGACGAACAACACGGTCGCGCGGCTCGCGGGATTGCTCGCGGTCGCGGTCGTGCCGACGGTCGCGGGGTTCGAGCTCACCGGCGGCGAGGGCTCGCTGCCGGGCTACGCCAGCGCGATGCGGATCTCGGCCGGGCTGGCCCTTACGGGATCGGTGATCGCGTTCGCCACGATCGGGCGAGGCCGCAGGGTCACTGCCGTCACGCATCCGATCTTGCAGCCGTGCTTGGATCCCACGCTCGTCGACGCACCCCACCGATAGCCTCCGCCGGGTGAGCAACCAATCTCCCGCCGGACACCCGCCGACTGGCCGCCTGCCCGCCGTCTTCGACCTGGCCTTCCTCACGGACGTCGAGGACGTGACCGAGCTGATCCTCGTCCGTCATGGCGAGCAGGACATCGCCGGGTTCCCGAACGCGCCCGTCGGCGACGCGATCGATCCCCCGCTGTCGAGCGCGCGGCAACAAGCAGGCCGAAGCCGTGGGCCTGCGGTTCAGCACACAGCACGTCGACGTCGTGTACACGAGCACGCTGCAGCGGGCGAACGAGACCGGACGCCAGATCGCCCGGCACCACAACCTCGAACCGATCGTGCTCGAGGACCTCCGCGAGGTCGAGGTGTTCCGCGACATCCCGCCCGAGCAGCTCGCGGTCGACTTCGTCGGACGCCAGCTGCTGCTCGGCATCCGTCAGCGCATGCTGACCGAGAAGAGCTGGGACGTGTACCCGTACTCAGAGTCGAGCTTCGACTTCCGGAAGCGCACGGTGAACGCGATCGAGGGCATCCTCGCCACCCACCCAGGTGAGCGCGTGGTGGTTGCATGCCATGGCGGAGTGATCAATGCCTACATCGCCCACATCATCGGCGTCGACTACGACATGTTCTTCCGCCCTGCGCACGCTTCGGTGAGCATCGTGCTCGCCGGTCATGGCGTGCGTGCGCTGCGCTCACTCAACGACGTGCATCACCTCGAAGCCGACGAGCTCGTCTCGCACTAGACGAGGGGGCGGGTCGTCGGCAGGATCGGCGCCGGGAGCGTCGATTCGCCCGTGAGCCAGCGGTCGACCGACGCCGCGCACGAGCGGCCCTCGGCGATCGCCCACACGATGAGGCTCTGACCCCGGCCCATGTCTCCGCACGCGAAGACACCCTCCACCGAGGTCTGGAAGCCCGCGTCGCGCTCGACGTTGCCGCGGGCGTCCATCGCGACATCGAGCTGATCGAGCATCGGCCCTCGCTCTGGCCCCACGAATCCCATCGCGAGCAGCACGAGCTCGCACGGCAGCTCGAAGTCGGTGTCGTCGACCTTCTCGAATCGCCCGTCGCGCATCTCGACCTCGTGCGCGATCAGCGCCCGCACGTTGCCGTCGTCGTCGCCGACGAAGCGCTCGGTGTTCACACTGAAGATGCGCTCCCCGCCCTCTTCGTGGGCTGAGGATGTGCGGTACACCATCGACCACTGCGGCCACGGGTTGCTCGACGCGCGGGAGTCGGGAGGGCGAGGCAGGATCTCGAACTGGTGCACGGCGGCAGCACCTTGCCGGTGCACCGTGCCGAGGCAGTCCGCCCCGGTGTCGCCGCCGCCGATGATCACGACGTGCTTGCCTTCCGCAGTGATCGGTGGCTCGTCGAGGTCGCCTTCTTGCACACGGTTCGAGAGAGGGAGGTACTCCATCGCTTGGTGGATGCCACCGAGCTCTCGGCCGGGGATCGGAAGATCGCGCCACGCGGTCGCGCCCGCGGCGAGCACGATCGCATCGAACTCCTCGTCGAGCTCGTCGATCGTCACATCGACGCCGACCGCGACGCCGGGGCGGAACTCGGTGCCCTCCGCGCTCATCTGCTCGAGCCTGCGCTCGAGGACGCGCTTCTCCATCTTGAACTCGGGGATGCCGTAGCGCATGAGCCCGCCGATGCGATCGGCCCGCTCGAACACGACGACGCGATGCCCGGCTCGAGTCAGCTGCTGCGCGGCGGCGAGACCGGCCGGTCCTGATCCGACCACCGCGACGTTCTTGCCGCTGAGCAGCGCAGGGGGTTGGGCGACGATCCATCCCTCGTCCCACGCGCGATCGACGATCTCGACCTCGACCTGCTTGATCGTGACCGGATCGCTGTTGATGCCGAGCACGCAGGCGGCCTCGCACGGCGCGGGGCACAGCCGGCCCGTGAACTCGGGGAAGTTGTTCGTCGCGTGGAGACGCTCGATCGCCTCGTGCCAGCTCTCGCGGTAGACGAGGTCGTTCCAGTCGGGGATCAGGTTGCCGAGCGGACATCCGTTGTTGCAGAAGGGGATGCCGCAATCCATGCAACGACCGGCTTGGTGTCGCAGGTCTTCCTCCGGGAACGGCTCATAGACCTCGCGCCAGTCGCGCAGGCGCACCGGCACGGGCCGCCGCGTCGGCCCGACCCGCGACCACTTGAGGAACCCCGTCGCCTCACCCATGCGACGCCGCCATCACGCGTGCAAGGGTCTCGGTCTCGCCGATCTCGAGCGACTCGGCCTCGCGAATGACCTCGAGCACCCGCTTGTAGTCCTTGGGCATGACCTTGTGGAACGCGGCGACGGTGGCATCCCAGTCCGCGAGCAAGCCTTCGGCGACGGTCGAGCCCGTCTCGGTGGCGTGGCGCGACACCACGTCGGACAGGAACGCGATGTCTTCGTCGTCGAGCCGCTCGAGCTCGACCATCTCGTAGTTCACGAGTGAGGGGAAGACCCCGCTGGGGTCGTGCACATAAGCGATGCCGCCGGACATCCCCGCGCCGAAGTTCCGGCCGGTCGCGCCGAGCACGACGACCTTTCCCCCGGTCATGTACTCGCACCCGTGGTCGCCGACGCCCTCGACCACCGCGGTCGCGCCCGAATTGCGCACACCGAACCTCTCGCCGACGACGCCGCGGATCAGCGCCTCACCGCTCGTCGCTCCGTACAGCGCGACGTTGCCGGCGATGATGTTCTCCTCAGCGACGAACGTGGACCGCCGATCGGGGAACAGCACGAGGCGCCCTCCCGACAGACCCTTGCCGACGTAGTCGTTGGCATCGCCCTCGAGCCGCAAGGTGACGCCGTGGGGCACGAAGGCACCGAAGCTCTGCCCCGCGGAGCCCTTGAAGTCGACGGTGATCGTCCCTTCGGGCAACCCGTCGCCTCCGTAGCGCCGCGTGATCTCCGAGCCGAGCATCGTGCCGACCGTGCGGTTGACGTTTCGGATCGGCAGCTCGAGGTGCACCGGCTGCGCGTCCTCCAACGCTCCTTCGCACAGCGCGATCAAGGTCTGGTCGAGCGCCCGCTCGAGGCCGTGGTCCTGCGTGGTGACACACAGGCGGGCCTCACCGTCCGCGATGGCCGGCATCTCGAGGATGGGCGAGAGGTCGAGGCTCGACGCCTTCCAGTGCTCGATCGCTGCCGTCGTGTCGAGCATCTCCGCGTGGCCAACCGCTTCCGCGATCGAGCGGAAGCCGAGCGCGGCGAGGTGCTCGCGCACCTCCTCCGCGATGTACTCGAAGAACGTCACGACGAACTCGGGCTTGCCGCTGAACCGCTTGCGCAGCTCGGGGTTCTGCGTCGCCACACCCACAGGGCACGTGTCGAGATGGCAGACGCGCATCATCACGCAGCCGGAGACGACGAGCGGGGCGCTCGCGAACCCGAACTCCTCAGCCCCGAGCAACGCTGCGATCACCACATCCCGGCCGGTCTTCAGCTGACCGTCGACCTGCACGACGATGCGGTCGCGCAGCCGATTCACGAGCAGGGTCTGTTGCGTCTCGGCGAGGCCGAGCTCCCACGGCGCGCCGGCATGCTTCAGCGACGTGAGCGGGCTCGCTCCGGTGCCGCCGTCATGACCCGAGATGAGCACGACGTCCGCGTGCGCCTTCGAGACACCAGCGGCGACGGTGCCGACGCCGACCTCGGCAACGAGCTTGACGTGCACCCGGGCGCGCGGGTTGGCGTTCTTGAGGTCGTGGATGAGCTGCTTCAGATCCTCGATCGAGTAGATGTCGTGGTGAGGCGGCGGTGAGATCAGGCCGACACCCGGAGTCGAGTGCCGGGTCTTCGCGATCCACGGATACACCTTGTGGCCGGGCAGCTGGCCACCCTCGCCGGGCTTCGCACCCTGGGCCATCTTGATCTGGAGGTCGTCGGCGTTCACGAGGTACTCGCTGGTGACACCGAATCGCGCCGACGCCACCTGCTTGATCGCCGAGCGGCGTAGGTCACCGTTCTCATCGGGTACGTAGCGGTCGGCGTCCTCGCCACCCTCACCGGTGTTCGACTTGCCGCCGATGCGGTTCATCGCGATGGCCAACGTCTCGTGGGCTTCCTTCGAGATGGACCCGTATGACATCGCCCCGGTCGCGAAGCGCTTGACGATGTCGCCGACTGGCTCGACCTCCTCGATCGGCACCGGCGCGCGCTCGCCGTCCTTGAAGCGGAACAGGCCGCGGAGTGTCGCGAGCCTGGTCGACTGGTCGTCGACGAGCGTCGTGTACTCCTTGAAGACCTCGTAGCGCTTCGCTCTTGTCGCGTGCTGCAGCTTGAACACGGTCTCGGGGTTGAACAGGTGGTACTCGCCCTCGCGCCGCCACTGATACTCGCCGCCGAGCTCGAGCGTTCGGTGCGCACGGAGCGCAGGATTGTGGGGATAGGCGTGGGCGTGACGCGCGGCGATCTCTGCCGCGAGCTCGTCGAGCCCGATTCCGCCAAGCCGGCTGACCGTTCCGGTGAAGTACTCGTCGACCAGATCCTGACTGAGGCCGATGGCTTCGAAGACCTGCGCTCCGGTGTAGGAGGCCACGGTCGAGATGCCCATCTTGGACATCACCTTCAGCACGCCCTTGCCGGCAGCCTTGATGTAGCTCTTCACGGCTTGGTGCGCCTCGACGCCCGTGAGCCGGCCCTCGATGATCATGTCCTCGACGGCTTCGAACGCGAGGTAGGGGTTGATGGCGCCAGCCCCGTAACCGATCAGCAGCGCCATGTGATGCACCTCGCGGGCGTCGCCGCACTCGACCACCAGCCCGACCTGAGTCCGGGTCTTCTCTCGAATCAGGTGATGATGCACGGCGGCAGTCATCAGCAACGAGGGAATCGGCGCGAGCTCCTCGTTCGAGTGGCGATCAGACAGGACGACGATCCGCACGCCTTCAGCGATCGCGGCGCTCACCCGCCTCCGAAGGTCCTCCAGCGCCTCGAGCAGTGCGGGGCCCCCGCCCGCGACTGGATACAGACCGGAGAGCACGACCGAGGCGAAGCCGGGCATGTCGCCGTCGTCGTTGATGTGCGTGAGCTTGGCCAGCTCGTCGTTGTCGATGATCGGGAACGGGAGGGCAACCTGCCGGCACGACGCCGGTGTCGGCTCGAGCAGGTTGCCCTCCGGCCCGATCGTGGAGCCGAGGGACGTGACCAGCTCCTCGCGGATCGCATCGAGGGGTGGGTTCGTCACCTGGGCGAACAGCTGTTGGAAGTAGTCGAAGAGCAGGCGCGGCCGCGCGGACAACGCGGCGATCGGCGTGTCGGTGCCCATCGAGCCGAGTGCCTCGCCGCCGGTGGCGGCCATCGGGGCGATGAGGATCTTCAGCTCCTCGTGCGTGTACCCGAAGGTCTGCAGGCGGCGCATCACGGATTCATGGCCATACACGAGATGACCCCGGTCAGGTAGATCGCCCAGACGGACGAGCCCGCCGTGGAGCCACTCCCCGTACGGAAGCTGGGCCGCGAGGTCCGTCTTGATCTCATCGTCGCCGACGATGCGACCGAGGCTCGTGTCGACGAGGAACATGCGACCGGGTTGGAGCCGGCCCTTTTTCACGACCCGCGCTGGATCGATCTCGAGCACCCCGACCTCGCTCGCCATGATCACTCGGTCATCGTCGGTGACCCAGTACCGGCTCGGCCGCAGGCCGTTGCGATCGAGGACCGCGCCGGCGACCGTGCCGTCCGTGAACGCGATCGACGCGGGCCCATCCCAGGGCTCCATGAGCGCGGCATGGAATTGGTAGAAGTCGCGCTTCTCGGCGCTCATCGACGCGTGGTTCTCCCACGCCTCGGGGATCATCATCAGCACCGCATGAGGAAGACCCCGTCCACCGAGGTGGAGCAGCTCGAGCACCTCGTCGAAGCTTGCGGTGTCACTGCTGCCGGGGGTCACGATCGGGAAGATGCGGGCGAGATCGCCAGGGATCTGATCGCTCTCGAGCAAAGCCTCGCGCGCTCGCATCCAGTTGCGGTTGCCCTGCACCGTGTTGATCTCGCCGTTGTGGGCGATGTAACGGTACGGATGCGCGAGCGGCCACGACGGAAACGTGTTCGTGCTGTAGCGCGAGTGAACGAGCGCGATCGCGGACTCGACCCGTTCGTCGGTGATGTCGGTGAAGAACTGCGACAGCTGCGGCGCCGTGAGCATGCCCTTGTAGATGAGCGTGCGGGCCGAGAGGTTCGGGAAGTACACGGAGCGGACGATCTCGTGCTCGATGCGCTTGCGCACGACGAACGCGAGGCGCTCGAGCGACATGCAATCGAGCTCGGTGCCGTGCGCCGCTGCGATGAACAGCTGCCGGAACAGCGGCATCACCTCGAGCGCCGAGTCGCCGATCATCGACGCGTCGACAGGCACGTCGCGCCAACCCAGCACACGCAATCCCTCACTCGCGACGATCTTCTCGACGAGTGACACCGCCTGCGCGCTGTCGGCTTGGGTCGTGGGAAGGAACGCCATCCCGACCGCGTACTGACCCGCGGGCGGAAGGTCGAAGTCGACGACGGAGCGCAGGAAGCGGTCGGGGATCTGGATCGTGATGCCGGCGCCGTCACCCGTGTTCGCCTCGGCGCCTTGCGCGCCGCGGTGCTCGAGGTTGCAGAGGGCGCCGATGCCCATCGCGACGATCTCGTGGGTGGCTCGTCCCTTGATGTCGACGACGAATGCGACGCCGCATGAGTCGTGCTCGTTGGCGGGGTCGTACAGGCCGAAGCGCGGCGGAAGATCGCCAGCCCAGGGGGTCGTCAGCTCAGTGCGCGATTCGCGTGTCATCACTGTCCATCCACATCACTCGTTTGGGGTGACGCAGCATGGTGGGACAGCGCTGGCCCGGGCTGCAGTGCCGCTCAGGATAGTCCGGGTCCGCGAACACCGTTCGCATTTGGGCACTCAGTCGTCGAAGACGGGATCCCGCTTCTCGAAGTAGGCCTGCACGGCCTCGACCTGGTTCGGTGACCCGATGAGCGAGCGGATCGTGCGCTCCTCGGCCTTGAACCCGTCAGCGAGGCTCACCGTGCCCGCCAGGTTCAGCAGCGTCTTCGCGCCGCGCACTGCCTGGGGGCTCTTCGACGCGATCTCGTGCGCGAGCGCGAGCGCATCGACGAGCGGGGTCTCGCTCACCTTCGTGGCGACCCCGAGCCGCAAGGCCTCGTGGCCGTCGATCATGCGGCCAGTGAACGTGAGCTCCTTGGCCACATCGAGGCCGACGACCTTCGGCAGCAGCTGGGTGCCCGTCATGTCCGGGATGAGGCCCCAGCGCACCTCGAGCACCGACATCTTCACGTCGGGCGCGACGATACGGATGTCCGCTCCGAGGGCGATCTGGAACCCGCCTCCGAGCGCGACCCCGTGGACCGCAGCGATCACCGGCGCGGGGATCTCCTGCCAGACGAACGCGGCCTGCTGACCAGGGTTCGTGATCTCGCCGCCACGAGCGGGCGTGACGTTCTCCAGGTTCCGCTCACCGTCGCCGGCCATGGCTTGGAACGATCCGAAGTCGAGTCCGGCGCAGAACGCACGCCCCTCCCCCGAGAGCACCACGGCGCGGACAGATGGATCGGTCTTGAGTGCCTCCCCCATCTCGACCAGGGCGGAGAACAGCGCGCCGTCGAGGGCGTTCATCTTCTCGGGCCGGTTCATCCGCACGTCAGCGACGCCGTCCTCGATGTTGCAGGTCACTCGGTCAGACATGACACGAGTCTGGCATGCTCCGGTGCATGAGCCTTCGCCTGAACCTGACCGCGGACGAGGTCCTGACCACGACCCGTTCGGTGCGCAAACGACTCGACTTCGATCGCCCCGTCGACCGCAAGCTCGTCGAGGAGTGCATCGAGATCGCTTTGCAAGCACCGACCGGCTCGAACAGCCAGGGATGGGCGTTCGTTGTCGTCGAGGATGCCGCGAAGAAGAAGGCGATCGCGGACTACTACGGGAAGAACTTCGACGTCTATGCGAACAGCCCGGCGCGGCAGCAGTTCAAGGAAGGGGACCTCCGGGCAACGCAGGCTGACGGCGTGCGGTCGTCGGCGACGTACCTCCGCGAGAACTTCCACCGCGTGCCGTTCATGGTGATCCCCGTGATCCGCGGGTCGCGTCGATGGCCAGCCTGGTGCGGTGTCCGCGGGCTTCTGGGGATCGATCCTCCCCGCCGCGTGGTCACTGATGCTGGCGGCGCGTGAGCGCGGCCTCGGTTCCGCGTGGACGACGCTCCATCTCCCCAACGAGAAGGAAGTCGCTGAGCTGTTGGGCATCGAGTACGACAAGTGGAGCCAGGCCGGCCTGTTCCCGATCGCCTACACGGTCGGCACCGACTTCAAGCCCGCGAAGCGCCTCCCCCTCGAGACCTTCGTCCACTGGGACACCTGGTAGCGCTCCCGCCCTCGCGTTCTGTGCGGCATAACCCTCCAGAAGTGGCGGGTTATGCCGCTGAGAAGCGATGGGTCGAGGTCAGAGCGGGTAGATGAGGCTCGTGGGGATGAGCGCGGTGTCGTAGACGACGGTGAGCTCGGCGAATCGCACCGCGCCGTCGTCGAGGGCGAGGCGGCCGAGGTAGCGGCCGGTCGAGAACACGCGGGTGTCACCCTCCGGCGGCGTCTCGAACACCGCGTAGCTCGCCGACACCGCGTCAGGCTCGGGCTCGCGCACGCACTCATCGACATGTCGCAACACGCGCGGCGCGTACATCGACAGCTCCTGGATCGACTGCACGCGGTCCTCCATCATCGCCCGGCTCTCGCACAGCATCAATGCGAGCGGCAGACCGCGCGTGAAGTTCTCGCGGGCGACGATGCGGTAGGTGGCGTCCTCGGTGAAGAACGACGGCCACTCGTCGAGCGGTCCTTCGTCGAGGACGTCCGCGTACGCCGCGAACAGGTCGCCCGGGGTCATGCGCTCACAGCTCCATGACCTCGCGGTAGTAGGCGTAGAACGCCCGGATCGCCGACTCGGTGACGATGTGGTCGGCCCGCTCCGTGTCGGTGCCGCCCATCTCGACGAAGGCGGCGCCGTCGGGATCGACCATCGCCCCCAGCTGCGCGAGGCGCATGACCTCGCTGTCATCGATGGACACGAGCCCCGACGGCCCCATGAGGTTGGCCTGGCGCAACCGCCGGGTGCGCATCTCCGCGTCCTCGCCTGCGTAGCCGAAGAACGTCCACATCAGGTCGAACTGCTGTGGCCCGCGCGGCACGAGCTGGCGCATCGCCAGCGTGTTCGACTGCTGCTGCACGATGAGGTTCGGCCAGATCGTCTGCATCACGACGGTCGCCCTGCCCGGAAACTCGCGCACCGGGTCGAGCAGCCGAGGATCGCGCAGCTTCACGTCACGAAAGGCGCGCATCTCCCCCGTCGCCTCGCTCGCCGCCGCGCCACGCTCGGAGACCAGCACGCTGTGCCGGCCGGTCTCGTCCATCTCGGTCACCGACGGGTTGTCGGCGCGGAACAGACCGAACGTCACGAGGAACACGTGCAGCAGCTGACGCGTGATACGGATCCTTGATGTTCTCGAACATCAGCTTCCAGTTCGCGGGCACGCGCTGGCGCGAGTAGCCGAGCAGCTCGAGGTCGCGTCCGTCGAAGACACGGTCGAACCACCCGACCATGGTGGGGCCGAGGTACTCGTCGAGGGCGGGCGGCGAGCCCAGCGATGCGAAGACGACACCGTGACGCTCGGCGACCGGCAACGACGTGAGCCCATGATCGGAGAGCGCGAAGTCGTCGGGCATGCCCCCCATCCCCTTCACGCCCTTGCGGAAGGGCGCTGCGACAAGCGCACCGCCGAGGTCGTAGACCCACTGGTGGTAGGGGCACATGAGCTCGTCGGCGTGACCCGAAGGGGCGCGGCAGAACGCGACGCCGCGATGGGCACAGCGGTTGAGGAACGCCCGCACCGATCCGTCGGGCTGGCGCACGACGACGACCGGCTGCTCGCCGATCCACGTCGAGGTGAAGTCGCCAGCCGCGGGAACCTCGCACCCGAGCGCCACATACGACCAGAAGGGCCCGCCGAACACGCGCTGCTGCTCGCGCGCGTAGGTCTCAGGGTCGGCGTAGACCCAATACGGGATGCGGGTGACGCCCTCCTCCGGCCACGCGCGCATGCACGGAGTCTGTCACTCGACCAGGCCCAGACCGGTGGGCGACGGGAGATCGACGACGAACTCGGTGAGGTGCGCGGGAAACACGTGGACGCTCAGCAGCACCGGATTGCCGGAAACGTCGCGCGTCACCCGCTCGCACCGGAGCACGGGCGAACCGATGGGCACCTCCAGCACCTTCGCGTCAGCCGCCTCGGCCAGCGCGGCCGCGATCGTCTGCGTCGCTCCTCCGATCTCCACCGGCAGCAGCTCGTAGAACGGGTGCGCGGCCACATCGGCGCGAGACAACGACGCACCGAGCTCCGCGGGGCACCACACGGTCACCCTCGCGAAGGGCACGCCGTCGGCGAGGTTGAGCCGGCGCACTCGCAGCACCTGCTCGACGCCGAGCACCTCGCGCACGTGCGCGTTCGGGGTCACGAAGCCGAAGTCGAGGATCTCGCGCTCCGCGACGGCGCCCCGTTCCGCGAGCTGGCGCTCGATCGTCGAGAGCTGCGAGAGGTTCTGGCGCACCCGGTCGACGGCCACGAACCAGCCGAAGCCCTGCCGGGAGTCGATCAGGCCCTCCTCCCGCAAGGACTCGAGCGCCCTGCGTATCGTGACGCGGGAGGCGTCATACGCGCGGGTGAGGTCGGCCTCGCTCGGCAGCAGGCCACCGGCCGCAAACTCGCCCGACTCGACCCGACGCTTCAGGTCTGCGGCAATCTCGCGGTAGCGGATCTCACGCACTTGTCCTATACTTGTCTACATAGCGGTTGGGGTCAACCGCACCAGTCAACACAGGAGTGAGCCATGGCTGTGACTGCGCAGACGCCGATTGAGCTCGTGCAAGGCGTGTACGGCACGCTCCCCGACCGGGTGGCGACAGGTCGCCGACGCATGGGCCGACCGCTCACGCTCGCCGAGAAGATCCTCGTCAACCACCTGCGAGATGCCGAGGGTCAAGACCTGGAGCGCGGGCACTCCTACGCGGACTTCCACCCCGACCGCGTCGCGATGCAGGACGCGACCGCGCAGATGGCACTGCTGCAGTTCATGACCGCGGGCCTCGACGAGGTCGCGGCGCCGAGCACGGTGCACTGCGATCACCTGATCCAGGCCAAGGAGGGCGCCGGCATCGACCTGAAGATCGCGCTCACGATGAACGACGAGGTGTACGACTTCCTCCGCACCGTGTCGGCGCGGTACGGCATCGGCTTCTGGAAGCCCGGCTCGGGGATCATCCATCAGGTCGTCCTCGAGAACTACGCGTTCCCCGGCGGGATGATGATCGGCACCGATAGCCACACGCCGAACGCGGGCGGGCTCGGCATGGTCGCGATCGGTGTCGGCGGCGCCGATGCCGTCGACGTGATGACCGGCTTCCCGTTCAACGTGCGGTGGCCGAAGCTCATCGGCGTGCACCTCACGGGCTCGCTCTCCGGGTGGTCGTCGCCGAAGGACGTGATCCTCAAGGTCGCAGAGGTGCTGACCGTCGAGGGCGGCACGGGCGCGATCGTCGAGTACTTCGGCCCGGGCGCCGACTCGATCTCCGCGACGGGCAAGGGAACGATCTGCAACATGGGCGCCGAGATCGGCGCGACGACGTCTCTCTTCCCGTACGACGCGAACATGGCCGCCTACCTGAAGGCGACCGGACGCGAGGCGATCGCGGATGCCGCGAACGCAGTGGCGAGTGACCTGCGCCCGGATCCCGAGGTCGAGGCCGACCCGAACCGCTTCTTCGATCGCGTCGTCGAGATCGACCTCAACACGCTCGAGCCGTTGATCAACGGGCCGCACACGCCCGACCTCGCGCACAAGGTGAGCGAGATCGGCGCTGCCGCCAAGGCGAACGACTGGCCGCTGAAGGTGTCGTCCGCGCTCGTCGGTTCGTGCACGAACTCGTCCTACGAGGACATCACCCGCGCGGCGTCGATCGCACGGCAGGCGTCGGCGAAAGGCCTCACCGCGAAGACCCAGCTTCTCGTCACCCCTGGGTCCGAGCAGGTGCGCGCCACCATCGAGCGCGACGGCCTGCTCGCCGACCTCGAGGCGATCGGTGCGACGGTGCTCGCGAACGCGTGTGGACCGTGCATCGGCCAGTGGGATCGCACCGACATGGATCCGTCGGTGAAGAACACGATCATCAACTCGTACAACCGCAACTTCCCGAAGCGCAACGACGGCAGCGCGAACACCCTGGCCTTCGTCACCTCGCCTGACACCGTCATCGCGTACGCGCTCGCAGGCACGCTCGACTTCAACCCGCTCACCGACACGATCACGAACGACGAAGGCGTCTCGGTGAAGCTCGATCCGCCGGTCGGCGAGGTGCTGCCCGCGAAGGGATTCGATCCGGGTGAGAGCGGGTTCCTCGCTCCCCCGGCTGACGGCATGTCCGTCGAGGTCGTCGTGCGCCCCGACTCGACGCGCTTGCAGCTGCTCGAGCCCTTCGCGGCGTGGGACGGCAAGGACCTCATCGACATGCCCGTGCTGATGAAGGCCAAGGGCAAGTGCACCACCGACCACATCTCGGCCGCCGGCAAGTGGCTCACCTACCGAGGTCACCTCGAGAACATCAGCGGCAACCTCTTCCTCGGAGTGATCAACGCGTTCACCGGCGGCACGGGTGAGGGCAAGGACCAGATCGACGGCGAGACGCGGTCGTTCCCCGACATCGCCAAGCACTACGGCGAGGCCGGGGTCGCGTGGTGCGCCGTGGGCGATCAGAACTACGGCGAAGGTTCATCGCGCGAGCACGCGGCCATGGAGCCGAGGTTCCGCAACGGCCGAGTGATCTTCGCCCGCAGCTTCGCTCGCATCCACGACACGAACCTCAAGAAGCAGGGCCTGCTCCCGCTGACGTTCGCCGACCCCGCGACCTACGACCAGATCGGCGAGGACGACCGCATCTCGGTGCACGACCTCGCGTCGCTGACGCCCGACACGCCGGTGCGCTGCAGCATCAACAAGCCCGACGGCACCACGATCGAGTTCTCCTGCGACCACACGTTCTCCGACGAGCAGATCGAGTGGTTCAAGGCCGGCAGCGCGCTCAACATCATCCGAGCCCACAAGGGCTGATTCTCTTGGCGAGTCCAGGTCTCCCAGACCCAAAGCCGCCAAGAGAACGAGCGCTCGCTCAGTCGGTGCCGGGACGCCTCTTGGTCTCGGCACGCGGGTCGCCCTTGTATCCCGACGGGTAAGTGAGGCGAAGCTCCTGCTCCGTCGGCTCGTGGTACTCGTGTGCTTCGGGCGGCAGCAGATCCATGATCGCCCGCATGATGCGCTCGGTGTCCTTGGGCACGTTCTTGTACTTGAGCTCGACCGGCGCACCGACGCGCACGCGGATCGTCGGCGGATCGGTCACGTTCAGCATGTTCGGCAACCGTGCGCTGCGCGGCCACACCTGCTCGGTCCCCCACAACCCGACAGGGATCACGGGAACGCGGGCCGTGTGCGCAAGGCGAGCGGCGCCCCAGCGGCCCTTCAGCTCGGGATCGAAGAACGCCGGCCCTCTCGGGATCGTGCCCTGCGGCATGATCGCCACCAGGTCACCGGCGTCGAGCGCCGCGATCGCGGCCTTCAGAGGCTCGTCGGATCCCGTGCCACGATCGACCCGGATGCCGCCGAAGGCCTTCGCCAACTGACCGACGAGCGGCACATCGAAGACCTCCTTCTTGCCGAGGAAGCGCACGGTGCGGCCGCTCTTCGCGATGAGCATCGCCATCGCGGCGCCGTCGAAGTAGCTGCGGTGGTTCGCAACGAGGATCGCCGGCCCGCGCTTCGGGATGCGCTCGACGCCCGCGATGTCGAACTTCGCATAGAGCACGAGCTCGGGCCGCGTGAAGGCCATCGCGACCTGTTGCGGCTCAATGCCGAGGAACTTGGGAACACCTTCGGGCACGTCGAGGTGCAGCGTAGGCCACCTCCTCGCCGTCGCGACGAGGCGCAGGCCCGGGTCAGGGTTCACGACCACAGGATGACCGACTGCGGAGAGCAGCGGCGTGTCGTAGACGCTGTCGGAGTAGAAGTAGCTCTGGGCGAGGTCGACGCCCCGTTCTTCGGCCCACTTGCGCACCGCGGCCAGCTTGCCGTTGGCCCACACGAAGTTGCCGACGATCGTGCCGTTGTACTTGCCGTCGTCGTCGACCCCGTATCGAGTCGCGACTACATCGTCGAAACCGAGGAGATCGGCGAGTGGCTTCACGAAGTCATACGGCGTCGTGGTGGCCAGCACGAGCAGCCGGCCGTCGGCGCGGTGTTGGGCGAAGAGCGCCCGGGCCTTGGGCTGCACGAGGTCGAGCAGCACTTCGGCGGCGGCTTTGGCAGCCTCGTCGACGAGTGCCTGGCGCCAGCCCTTCGCGACGTTGGCGGCCTGGCGGGCGAGCGCCATGCTGGGCAAGCTCTCGCCCATCCTGTTGAACAGGCCGTAGACGAGGCTCTCGCCGGGAATCTCTCCCCTCGAGATCACGCCGGCGTCGCGAAGCGCGGTGCTGATGATCGGACCACTCGCCCCGGCGAGGAGCGTACGGTCCAGATCGAAGATCGCTGCTGTCTCGGCCACTGCTGCGCACCTTAAGAGAGAAGCGGGAAAACGGGAAAGGGCCGGCCCTTGGGGGGTTGGCCGGCCCTCTCAACCTGAGAGCCCAGCGGTGGGGGGACCGCTTCAGTGGGCTCACATCGAGGTGGATCCGAGGGGGGACTTGGTCCACTTCGATCTTGTGACGATCAGTATGCCGTCGCGTGTCCCAATCTGTCCAATAGTTATCAATGGTGTCCGCTATCGCTTTTGCCGATGGGTGGTGGCACACTCGCCCGGTGGACGTCCGCCAGCTCCAAGCCTTGGTCGCGGTCGCCGAGCACGGCACGTTCTCGGGGGCCGCGAAGTCGCTGCACACCGTGCAGTCGAACGTCTCGGCCCACGTCGCCCGACTCGAACGCGAGCTCGGCGTCACCCTGGTCGACCGCCACACCGGACGCCTCACCGTGGAGGGCACGGCCGTCGTCGGACGGGCGCGTCGGGTGCAGGCCGAGCTCGAATCCATCCGAGCCGACGTCGCCAGGCTCGGCACCGAGGTGAGCGGTGACGTGCGGTTCGGCGTGATCGGCACGACGGCGCGCTGGCTCGTCGCCGGCCTGCTCGACGGGCTGCGGGAGCAACATCCCCGCATCCACACCGTCGTCGTCGAGGCGAGCACGACGTCGCTGGCGCTCCAGCTTCTCTCCGGCCACCTCGACCTCGCGGTGGTGAACCTTCCCGCGGACGACGTCGAGCTGACGACCGAACCGCTCTTCGAGGAGGACCTCGTGCTCGTCGCGCCGGCCGATCATCCGCTCGCCCAGCGGGATCGGGTGACGCTCGCCCAGCTCGGCGACTACCCGCTCCTGCTCAGCGCACCGGGGACGGCGCTGCGCGACGAGCTCGAGGTCCAGGCAGCACGGGCGGGCGTGCGACTCCAGGCGCAGGCCGAGCTCGACGGCGTGCGGCTCGCGGCGTCGCTCGCGTTCCAGGGCTTCGGGGCGGCGGTGCTGCCTGCGACGGCCGTGCCTGCGTACCTCACCGGCACATGGAAGCGGCTGCCGATTCGGGGTCTCGCCCGTAGAAGCGTCGGTCTCGCGTACCGCCGCCGGGGGCTGCTGTCGCCTCAGGCTCAGGGTGTCGGCGACATCGTGCGAGCCGTGGTCCGAGCCCAGGCCACTGATCAACCCGGTCTGCACCTTGCCATCCCAGACTCGGGCCATGCCCGACTCGGCGCCCGCCTGACTTAACCTCAGCCGGTGCGCGTCGCGATCAGGGCAGGCACCCGCGGTTGCGTCACCGCCCGGGTCGACGACATCGGCGGCAGGCCAGCGGTGATCCTCGAGATCGATCCCGCCGATCGCAAGGGGGCGCTGAGCTCTGACGACGGCGAGTCCATCGCGATCGCCGCGCACACCGCGCTGGCCGAGCGCATCCCCTTCGTCGGGTACATCGCCTCGAGCGGCGCGGACATCGTGGAAGGCATGGCGGCCCTTCACGGCTGGGGTCTCGCAGCCAGAGCCCTCGCCGATTGCTCTGGCATCGTGCCGATCGTGCTCGTCGTGACCGGCCCCGCCGTGTCGGGCCCGGCGCTGCTGCTCGGCCTGGCCGACCTCGTGATCATGACCGCGGACTGCGTACGCGTTCGTGAGCGGCCCCACGATGGTCACCGAGTTCACCGGTGTGCAGATCGACTCCGCCGAGCTCGGCGGCGCGCACGTGCATGCCCGCCACACCGGTGCCGCCTCGCTGGTCGTGGACGACGTCGACGTCGCGACCGAGGTCGTCGAGCTGCTGCTCGCCTACCTCCCTGCTCACGCCGACGAGACACCGCCTCGGTGGCCGACCGACGATCCGCCCGACCGGGCTACGCCCGAGGCGGGCGAGCTGCTTCCGAACACGTCCAGCGGTAGCTACGACGTGCGCTCCGTGATCGCAGTCATCGTCGACGACGGCGACCTGGTCGAGCTGCGGGCTCAGTGGGCGCCGAACCTCGTCACGGGCTTCGCGACCATCGACGGGCAGCCCGTCGGGATCGTCGCGAACCAGCCGCTCGCGATCGCGGGCACGCTCGACATCCCCTCGTCGCAGAAGGGCGCGCGCTTCGTCGGCTTCTGCGACTCGTTCAACCTGCCGATCCTCACGCTGGTCGACACGTCGGGCTTCTATCCGGGGAAGGACCTCGAGTGGCGGGGGATGATCCGCCATGGCGCGCAGCTCGCGTTCGCCTACGCACGTGCGACCGTGCCGCGGATCTGCGTGATCCTGCGCAAGTCGTACGGGGGCGCTTACATCGTCATGGACTCGAAGAAGATGGGAAACGACCTCTGTCTCGCGTGGCCGACGGCGGAGCTCGCCGTCATGGGCGCGAAAGGGGCCATCGAGATCCTCCATCGCCGAGCGACGCCCGAGGAGCGCGTGCCGCTCGAGGCCGACTACGAGGCGCGGCTCCTGAACCCGTTCGTCGCCGCCGAGCGCGGGTACGTGGACGCGGTGATCGAGCCGACCGACACGCGTGCGGAGATCGCACACGCCCTCGCGATGCTCGAAAGCAAGCACGAGACGATCGTCGGACGCAAACACGACAACTCACCGCTATAGGTACGCTGACACCAGGACGAGCAAGGGGGCTACGAGGGTGGCCGACACCATCACCATCATCGACAACCGCACGGGCAAGGAGATCACGGTCGACATCACGAACGGGGTGTTCCCGTCGTCGAGCCTGCGAGAGCTCGACCCAGATCTGCGGATGTACGACCCGGCGTTCCTGTCGACGGCGGCCTGCGCCAGTGCCATCACCTACCTCGACGGCGATGCCGGCATCCTGCGCTACCGCGGCTATCCGATCGAGCAGCTCGCCGAGAAGTCGACGTACCTCGAGGTCGCGTACCTGCTGCTGAACGGCGAGCTCCCCACCGCCCCGCAGCTCGACAAGTGGACGAGCGACGTCACGCACCACACGTTCATCCACGAGAACATGCGCAAACGGTTCATGGACGGGTTCCACTACGACGCCCACCCGATGGGCATGCTCGTCTCCGCCGTCGCCGCGCTCTCCACCTTCTACAACGACGCGAAGGACATCTTCGACCCCGAGTCGCGCGACAAGCAGATCCTGCGCCTCATCGCGAAGATGCCCACGCTCGCCGCGTGCTGCCATCGCTTCAGCTCGGGGCTCCCGTTCGTGTACCCCGACAACACGCTGAGCTTCCCAGCCAACTTCCTCAACATGATGTGGCGCATCGGCGACTACGACCCGGATCCCGTCCTCATCCGCGCGCTCGACCTGCTGTTCATCCTCCATGCCGAGCACGAGCAGAACTGCGGCACGACCGCGATGCGGGTCGTCGGCTCAGCGCACGCTGATCCGTACTCCGCCTGTGCCGCGGCGGCGGCTGCGCTGTACGGCCCCCTCCACGGCGGCGCGAACGAAGCCGCGGTGCGGATGCTCACCGAGATCGGCTCGGTCGACAACGTCCCCGCGTTCATCGAGTCGGTCAAGCAAGGCAAGGACCGTCTGCAGGGCTTCGGGCATCGCGTCTACAAGAACTACGACCCGCGGGCCACGATCATCAAGAAGGCCGCGTACGAGGTGTTCGAGGTCACGGGCATGAACCCGCTGCTCGACATCGCGCTCAAGCTCGAAGACGCCGCGCTGCACGACGACTACTTCATCAGCCGCAAGCTCTACCCGAACGTCGACTTCTACTCGGGCCTCATCTACCAGGCGATGGGCTTCCCGCTCGAGATGTTCACCGTGCTGTTCGCCATCCCCCGCACCGCGGGTTGGCTCTCGCACTGGGTCGAGCTGCTGGGCGACAAGGACCAGAAGATCTCCCGGCCCCGCCAGGCCTACGTCGGCCCCCCGCTGCGCGACTACGTGGGCGTCGGCGAGCGGTAACTCCTAGTCCTCGTCGCCGCTCTCCGCTGCGCTTCGATCGGCTCCTGCTCGCTTCGCTCGACAATCGGTGCTGCGCGCACCCGGCCGGCGCATTGCGCCGTCCCGGTCAGACTCACCCCACATCCAGCAGGATCTTGCCGACGTTCGCGTTGCTCTCCATGTAGCGGTGGGCTTCGACGACCTCGTCGAGTGAGAAGTGCCGGTCGATGACCGGAGCGAGCAGGCCTTGGTCGAACAGCGGCACGACTTCGCGACCGAAGCGCCGGCTGATCGCCGCCTTCTCTTCGAGCGGGCGGGCCCGCAACACCGTGCCGACCAGCCGGGCGCGCTTGGGAAGCAGCTTCGCGAGGTTGAACGTCGCGCTGCCGCCGGCCATCACCCCGACCTGCACGATCGTGCCCTGCGTCGCGAGCGCGTCGAGGTTGCGCTCGAGGTAGTCGCCTCCGATCACGTCGAGGACGACATCCACACCTCGGCCGCCGGTGAACTCGATCGCGGCGGCGACGAAGTCCTCAGTCGTGTAGTCGACGACGTGATCGGCGCCGAGCTCCCGGCAGGCCTCGACCTTTCCCGTCGACGTCGTGACCACGACGCCGCGCGCCGATGGCCTTGACGATCTGGATCGCGGCGGTGCCGACGCCCGACGCGCCGGCGTGCACGAGGGCAGTGCGGCCGGACGTGAGCCCGCCCTGGACGACGAGCGCGTCCCACGCGGTGATGAAGACCTCAGGGATCGCAGCCGCGTCTCGCGTCGGAACGGTGAACGGCACCGACAGGAGCTGGCGCTCGTGCACGGCGCACCGCTCGGCGTAGGCGCCGCCGCTGACGATCGCCATCACTGCGTCGTCGATCGCGAACTCGTTGACGCGCGAGCCGCGCTCGACGATGCGCCCCGACAGCTCCATCCCGGGGATGTCGAACGTGCGGTCGCCGTAGACGAGCTTCGGCCCGGGATAGCCGCCGCGCCGCTGCAACAGGTCGGCCCGGTTGAGCGCGGACGCGGCAACCTCGACGATGACCTCGTCAGGACCGGGTGTCGGCTCGGGGATGTCGTCGATCTTCAGCACCTCGGGGTCGCCGTAGGACTCGAGCACGACTGCCTTCACGGGAGCTCCTTCACGAAAGCCATGAGCAGGAAGCCCGGGAAGGGCTCCCAGTCGAGCGCGGTGGTGCGCTCGAACCCGGCGCGTACGTAGATGCGATGTGCCGTCGTCATCCACTGCGTCGTGTGGAGGATGAGCCGCTTGCGCCCGCAGTCGAGCGCGCGGTCGACACACCAGTCGGTGAGGGCGGTGCCGGCGCCGGAGCCCTGATGAGCAGGAGACACGGCCAGCATGCGGAACCCCGCCGCGTCGGGATCCTCGAACTCGGCGAATGCGTTCGTGTCGTCGGGCACGAAGGTCACGCCGCCCGCGAGGGTGCGGTCCGGTGCGATCGCGACGGCCACTTCGGCACCTGCGTTCACGCGAGAAGCGACGTCGCGCAGCTCGTGTTCGTAGTCGTCGACCGCCTCCTGTGGAGCACCCGGAATCGCTCGGTACGCGGCCACGGTGAGGTCGCCGAGCGCGTCGTACTCACCCTCGAGCACCGGCCGGACGATCACAGCGGGCAGCGTAGAGTGCCGACATGGCCGACAAGATCACGCAAAACGCCGACGGTTCGCTGAACGTCTCGGACGAGCCGATCATCCCCTTCATCGAAGGCGATGGCACCGGCGTCGACATCTGGCCCGCGTCGCAGCTCGTGCTCGACGCCGCGGCAGCGAAGTACGGCAAGAAGGTCTCGTGGAAAGAGGTGCTCGCCGGAGAGAAGGCGTTCAACGACGACCGGCAGCTGGCTCCCCGACGAGACCGTCGAGGCGTTCCGAGAGCACCTCATCGGCATCAAGGGCCCCCTCACCACGCCTGTCGGCGGTGGCATACGCTCGCTGAACGTCGCGCTGCGGCAGCTGCTCGACCTCTACGTGTGCTTGCGGCCGGTGCGCTACTTCGCCGGTGTGCCCTCCCCCGTGAAGCACCCCGAGCTGGTCGACATGGTGATCTTCCGCGAGAACACCGAAGACGTCTACGCGGGCATGGAGCTCGAGGCCTACACGCCCGAGGCCAAGAAGCTCGCCGACTTCGTACACAAGGAGTTCGGCTGGAACGTGCGAGCCGACTCTGGCTTCGGGCTGAAGCCGATCAGTGAGTTCGGGTCGAAGCGACTCATCCGTGCAGCGATCCAGTACGCGGTCGACCGCAATCGCAAGTCGGTGACGATGGTGCACAAGGGCAACATCATGAAGTTCACCGAGGGCGCGTTCCGCAGCTGGGGCTACGACCTCGTGCGAGACGAGTTCAGCGACGTCGCCGTCGGGTGGGACGACTGCGGTGGCGAATCCGGCGACAAGGTCCTGGTCAAGGACGCGATCGCCGACATCACACTGCAGCAGGTGCTCACCCGTCCGGCCGAGTTCGACGTGATCGCGACGCCGAACCTCAACGGCGACTACCTCTCTGACGCGCTCGCCGCGCAGGTCGGTGGCATCGGCATCGCTCCCGGCGGCAACATCAATTACGTCACCGGCCACGGCGTGTTCGAGGCGACGCACGGCACCGCGCCGAAGTACGCGGGGCAAGACAAGGTGAACCCCGGTTCGGTGATCCTGTCCGGCGTGATGATGTTCGAGCACCTGGGGTGGCAGGGCGCCGCTGACCTCATCATCAAGGCGATGGAAGCGACCATCGCCGACAAGGTCGTGACGTATGACTTCGCTCGGCAGATGGACGGCGCGACCGAGGTCAAGTGCTCGGCCTTCGCGCAGGCGATCGTCGACCGGATGTAGCTGGTAGTTCGCGTGGACTTCGACTGGTCGTCCGAGCTTCAACAGCTGCGCGCCGAAGCCGAGGAGGTGGCCGACAAGGCCATCGCCGAGTACGGCGAGCACGATGACGCATGGATCAACGGCTACTCGCGCGAGTTCTCCCGAGAGATGGGCCGCCGCGGGTGGCTGGGAATGACGTGGCCGGTCGAGTGGGGCGGCGGCGGTCGTACGGTGCTCGAGCGGTTCGTCGTCGCCGAGACGCTCATCTCGAAGGGCGCGCCGCTCGCCGGCTCGTGGTTCGCCGACCGCCAGATGGGGCCGTCGCTCCTCGCCTATGGCACCGAGGAGCAGAAGAAGCAGTTCCTGCCAGGCATCATCGCGGGCGAGACCGGCTGGTGCATCGGGATGAGCGAGCCCGACGCCGGCTCCGACCTCGCGTCGCTGCGCACGCGCGCCGATCCGCGACGGCGACAGCTATGTCGTTGACGGACAGAAGATCTGGACGAGCTTCGGAGAGACCGCTGACTACTGCTACCTGATCTGTCGCACCTCCACCGACGGCCCGCCGCACGCCGGCCTCAGCGAGCTCATCGTGCCGCTCGACTCGCCGGGCATCACGATCAACCCGATCAAGGACATGACCACCAACCGCCACTTCTGCGAGGTGTTCTACGAAGGGGTGCGGGTGCCGGCGGCGAACCTCGTCGGCGAAGAGGGTGGATCGTGGAAACAGACGATGCGCCAGCTCGAGCACGAGCGGGGCGGGATCGACCGCCTGGTCTCGAACTACGCGCTGTACCAGTCGCGCGCCGTGAGGCCGACACGAGCAATCCGCTCGTGCGCCAGAAGATCGCGTCGCTCGAGTCCGGCTATCGCATCGGTCGACTGCTCGTGCTGCGCGAGGTCATGGGGCAAGCGCCGAAGTCGTTCTCGGCCGCGACGAAGACGTTCTGCACCGAGCACGAGCAGCGCGTCGCCGACTTCGTCGCGGAGGTGGCAGGGCCCGACGCGATGGTGTGGGGTCGACTCGCGAAGGGGTTCAGCTACTCGCCGGCATACACGATCATGGGCGGCACCTCGAACGTGCTGCGCAACATCATCGGAGAACGGGTGCTTGGCCTTCCGCGGGAACCGACCTGAGCATCCGGCGGGCCGCAGGGTTCAGGTCGACCGGAGCGGGAGCGACGCGGATCATCACGTCGACGGCGGTGGCTGCCCGCTTCGAGACGAGCACTGGGTTCAGCTCGAGCTCGGCGACCTCGGGGATCAGATCACCCAGCAGGCCGACACGGAGCACGAGCTGCTCGAGCGCCGCAATGGCGTAGTCACTGTCCGCGAGCACAGTCCACGCACGCGCGGCACGGACCAGCTCTCCGGCGTCGCGGTCAGTGAGCGGGGTCGCCCGAGTCGCCGTGTCCGCGATCGCCTTTGCGAAGGCACCGCCGAGGCCGAATGTGACAACCGGTCCGAAGGTCGCGTCGAGATGGATGCCCACCGCGGTCTCGAGGCCCGGTTCGCTCATCGACTGCACGAGCGCCTCGCTCATCCCGGAGCCCAACGTCTCGGTCATTCGTCCGTACGCGCCGCGGACCGCGGCTTCGTCGTGGAGATCGAGCGCGACGCCCGCTGCTTCAGACCGTCCTCGGCGCTTCATGCCCGTCGCCTTCAGCGCGACCGGGAAGCCCAGCTGCTCCGCCGCCGCGAGTGCGGCCTCGACGGAGGTCGCCGTGATCCCCGACGCGACCGAGACGCCGAACGCGCCGAGCAGCTCGGCCGCGACCGACCACGGAAGGAGTGTGCCGGTGGGACGTACGTCGAGCGCGTGGGCGACGAGCGACTCGGCAGTCTCGAGGTCGACGCCGAGCGTGTCGACGTCGGGCATGACGCCCTCGGGCCGCCTCTTCCACTGCGCGTGCTCGGTGACCCGACCGAGCGTCGCCGCAGCAGTCTCCGGGAAGGCGAACGCGGGCACCACGTGCCCTCGGCCGTCGCGCAGGCCTTGGTCCCCGACACCCAGCACGCTCGCGAGCACCGGCTTCGTCGGATGATCGGCGTGGGCGGCCACGATGACGTCCGCGACGTCGCGGTGGCGACCCGGGATGGCCGAGGCGTAGATGACCAGCACCGCGTCGACCTCGTCGTCGGCGAGCACCGCACGCAGCGCCGCGTCGTAGTCAGAGGGCTCGGCCCCGAAGGTCAGGTCGATCGGGTTCGCAACGACCGCTGTGGAGGGCAGGCTCGACACGAGATGCTCGCGCGTGTCGGATGCGAGCGCCGCCATGCGCAGGCCCACGTTGGTGAGTGCCGACTCCGCAAGCGATTGGGCGCCGTACGCGTTGCTGACGACGACGACGCGATCTCCCGGGGGAAGGGGCTGGCTGTCGAGCACGCGGGCGACATCGAAGAGCTGGGCGATCTCGCTGACCGGGATGATGCCGGTCTGGCGAAAGAGCGCATCGACGGTGCGGTCGGACTCGCCGCCGCCCGTCTTCACGGCCACGATCGGCTTCGTCTTCGACACCCGTCGAGCGAGCCGAGTGAACTTCCTCGGGTTGCCGAACGACGCGATGTGCAGCGCCATGACCGACGTCGAGGCGTCCCCTTCCCAGTACTGCAGCAAGTCGTTCGTGCTCACGTCGGCCTTGTTGCCGAGCGCGACGAAGTGCGAGATGCCGACGCCGGCACGATGTGCTTGTTCGAGAAGGGCAACCCCGAGAGGGCCGGACTGACTCGAGAAGGCGACCCGACCCGGGATCAGCGTGACGGGCGCGAACGTGGCGTGCATCGACACCTCGGGCACCGTGCTGATCACGCCCATGCTCGCCGGACCGAGCACCCGCATGCCGTGCCGATGCGCGATCGACACCAGCTCGTGTTCAGCGAGCGCGCCCTGATCGTCGACTTCCGCGAAGCCCGCCGAGAGCACCATCAGCCCCCGCACGCGCTTGCGGGCGCACTGCTCGACGACCTTCACCACCTCGGCCGCCGGCACGGCGATCACCGCGACATCGACGTCGTCGGGGACGTCGAGCACCGTCGGCCACGCCCGCACGCTCGCTACTGTGCGCGCCGTCAGGTGGACCGGATACACCGCGCCGGTGAAGCCATGCTCGATCAGGTTGCGGAGCACCTCGTGACCCACCGTGCCGCGTCGCTCGCTGGCACCGATCACGGCAATCGTCCGCGGGCGCGAGCAGCCGAGCCACCGAACGGGCCTCAGCGACATGCTCGCGCTCATGCATCGCCTCGAGCGCGGCGTCAGTCTCGAGGATGCCCATGTGCACTTCGACGACGCCGTCCACGAACTGACTCTTGGCCGCGAAGCCGGCGCGCTTGAAGACCGACAGCATCTTGCGGTTCTCCGGCAGCACCTCCGCGGTGAACCTGGTGATGCCGTGGGTCCTCGCCACGACGGCGAGGTGTTCGAGCAGGACAGTGGCGACCCCGCGACCCTGATGCTCGTCGTCGACGGTGAACGCGACCTCGGCTTCACGGCGACCGGGCCAGCGGTCGTAGCTCGCGATGCCGACGAGGTCGTCGCCGAGCAGCGCGACGAGCGCCATGCGGCCGTCGTAGTCGACGGTCGTGAAGCGGGTGACGTCGTCTTGGCTCAGACGAGGGCGGGGGCTGAAGAAGCGGTAGTAGACGCTCTGATGGGAGAGCCGGCCGTGGAAGGCCACGAGACGATCGGCGTCGGTCGGCCGCACGGGCCGCACGTGCACGGTGCCACCGTCGCTGAGCACGACGTCGGCTTCCCACTCCGCCGGATACTCGCCGCTGCTCACCTCGGTGAGCGTACCGACGACCCGCTACACGACGTCGACGACGACGCTGCGCACGACCTTGTCGTGCCACGCCTGCCGACGCCGGTCCCAAAGGGGCGAGAGGTAGTCGAGGAAGAGGGGTATCACGCACGCGAACGTGAACAGGTAGATCATCAGCTGCCGCCCGAATCCGCGGCCGACCCCGATCGGTCCTCCGGTGTCGATGTCACGGACCTGGATGCGCATCGCCATCTTGCCGATCGTCTGACCCTTCGCACTGCCGTTGAGCAGCGCGTAGTACAGCAGGCCGACGATGACGCCGATGAACAACCCCCCGCCGTGCCACTCGATGTGGGTCTGTCCATCGATGGTGGTGCGCTCGAACCCACCTCCGGACATCGACGTGAGGATGCTGATCGGGATCGAGAGGATGACGCCGTCGATGATCAGCGCGACGGCGCGCTTCCACCAGGCCGACGCCATGCGACCGAACGCAGTCACCGGACCGTCAGCGGCTCGGTAGCCCGAACCCATGCCGTAACCCGCTGGAGGCGCGCCGTAACCAGGCGGAGGAGCCCCGTAGCCGGGCGGCGGTGGCATGTATCCCGGGGGTGGAGGAGGAGGCGGAGCACCGACCGGTCCGTAGCCGCCGGTCGACGTGCGCTCGAGGCCGAGCTGTGCTTCGCACGCGCCGAGCGTCGACCACTGCGACGCGCCCGACTGCATGAGCGGCGACAACGAAGTCAGGCGACCGAGCGACGCCAGCACGCGGATCGCCTCGTCATCGACAGGCCCCCGCGTCTGACCGCCTTCGTTGTAGTACCACTCGGTCACGCTGCTACCTCCGCAGAGCTCATTGCACGGTACCGGAACGCTCCCGGCGTCGAAGTGCTTCGGTGAACGCGGTGTTCCACGTCTTCAGATGGGGCCACAGCTCTTGCGCCTCGGCCGTCGCCTCAGCCTCGGTCAACCCATCGCGCTGCATCAGCCACGCGCGGAGCACGAGGCCCGTGCGCGACTCGCCCGCGAAGCAGTGCACCACGACGGGGTCGCCCCGGTCGATGCACGCAGTGATCGTGTCGATCACATCGTCGAGCACCGAGTCGAGCGCGAGGTTCTCGGCCGGGTCGGCCGAGTCGACGAGGTAGAACCGGCGCCAATGTGACTGCTGAGGTCGGTCGCCCATGCGGCTGAGCGTGAGGACATGCGCACCGGTCACCGTCTCGTGCGAACGGGCGGCGCCGTTGAGATCGGCAACGTAGAGACCGCGAGGATCGACGAGGTGGGGGCCTCTCGCGGGCCAGGCGGGGTCTTCGATGTTCTCGTCGGGAGGGAGGCCCGCGATCTGCAAGGCGAGGGCGCGCAGGCCGGCGATGTCGTACTGGCTGTCTTCGGGCGCGTTGACCGGGCCGTGCAACGGCGACGACCACCGCGACGGGATCGCGCCGATCCCCCAACGGGCGCCGGCGAGCGCGCCCGCCACACTGCCGATCACGCCGGTCTCATCTCCGCCATCGATCGCGTCGACCATCGCCTCAGAGAACGACGCCGACTCACCGAGGTCACCGACGTTGCCGCGACCCGCGAGCAGATCCCGGAGCTGGAGGTGCAGCGACACGCACGCCGAGACGAGAGAGGGATCGGGCGTCGTCAGCAGGCAGAGTCGCTCGGCGACGTCGGCGGTGTCGCTCTCGGGAGCAGACGCGAACGCCAGGGCCGCAGGGATCGTGCGCGTGAGGGGTGAGCCCTGCACGTCTCGAGCGCGAAGGTCATCTTCGTCGAGCGCGCCACAGTCGCGCAGCGACTCGGCCACGCGGAGCGCCGCACTCGAGAGGGCCGTCCACCGTCCGGGATCGTCGCCCGTGAGCTCGCCGTCGCCTGCGAGCACGGGTCGGGGAAACCGCTCGCGGTAGGCGCCGGGCGCCGCACCGCTGAACGGCGAGCCCAGCACATCGCCGACGATCGAACCAACCAGCGCGCCCATCGCGCGCTGCCGGCGCTCGATCGACGTCTCGCTCATGCCGGTGCGCGCCGAGCGCGGACGATCCAGGTCGCGGCGCTGAGACGCACGCCGTCGGGGCCGGCGTACGGCTCGAACGCAATGCGGATCGAGTCAGCGGCCCGGCTCCGAGTGTCCTCGTCCACATCACCGAGCACGCTGCGCACCGACCCGGAGTCGACGGCGAACGAGACCGCTGCCTCCAGGTTCGGCGCACCGCCGACCTGCAGCTGGTGTGCGAAAGGCTCGATGTCGACATCGTCGAACCCGGCCGCAGTGAGGATGCCGCGCACCCGGTCTGGGTCGGACAACGACCACGGACCGGGCGCGTCGGGAGGGAGCGGAGCGGGCGGCGGGATGTGCTGCAGGGCGGCGGCCACCGGGATGCTCATCCACGGGTTGCGCTCTCTGGCCTGCCAGCAGATGAACGTCACGCGTCCGTCGTCGCGCAACCCCCGGCCGATGTTGCCGAACGCGGCGACCGGGTCCTCGAAGAACATGACGCCGAACCTCGAGAACGCGAGGTCGTGACCTTCAGGGATCGCTGCCTGCTGGGCGTCGGCGCGTCGCAGCTCGACGTTCGTCAGGCCAAGGGCGTCACAACGTTCCTGCGCACGAGCGAGCATCGGCTCGGAGATGTCGACACCGAGCACGCTGCCGCCGACACCGACGCGCTCGGCGAGCGCGATCGTCGTGGCGCCACACCCGCACCCGATGTCGATCGCCCGTTCCCCTGCCGCGGGCGCAGCGGCAGTGAGCGCGCGCTCGCCCAACGGCTCGAGCATCCGGTCCATCTGCTCCTGTTTGGCGACCCAACCCGGGCCGGCCTCGACGTTCCAGTGGTGGGACTGCGCCTCGTTCGGGTCCGCCATCACGCCGACCGTAGCGATCCGGCGGATCAGCCGTCGCGCATCGTGCGGATCGCCAGCACGCCGCCGAATGCGATCACGCCCAGCCCAGCAACCACGTCGGCGGTCTGGAGCGCCCGGGTGCCGATGCGGTGACGCACGATCGCCATCCCACTCGACAGGATCAGGAACCACCCGAGGCTGCCGGTGCCGATGCCGAGGAGGAAGGTCGACGTCGACTCGGCAGAGGTCGTGACGCTGGCGGCCGAAGCTGCTGCGAACAGCGCGGCCCACGACGCGATCGTCATCGGGTTGGAGGCGGTGGCGAACAACGCGACGCGGAAGGCGCGGCCGGGTGTCTCCACCTCGCCGGTCGCCTCGCCACCATCACGCACCCGGCGAGCGGACCGCAGGGTCCGCGCCCCGAGCACCATCAGGACCGCGGCGCCGACGAGGCCCAGGATCACCCGCAGGCCACCGACCGCGCCGATCGCGGCGCCGACCTGCCAGCCGTGACGAAGCACGCTACGAGCGCAGAGCAGCCAGATGGGACCGACTTGCGCCGCCACGAGGAATCCCGCGCCGAGCCCGGCCAGAAGCGCGCCCCATGCACTCGTCGATGCCATCGAGGAAGTGTGCCGGCTGCGCCCTCTTCCTCAGGGTTGATTTCGCACGCGCCACGACCAGTGCGGGTCGCCCGCGTCGCGCCGGTGGGTGAGCATGATCCGCTGGTCTTCCATCGAGGCGAGCCCCTCCCACAGGCCGTTCCAGGCGTCGAACCCGTCGGCCGGCAGCGCGAGGTCGTCGAGGAGGCTGCAGCGCGAGAGCCGCACGACCGTGTCGGTGCCGCTCTCCACGACGTCGACGTCGTCCCCATGGGCACGGAGCAACCGAGCGAAGCGATCGGCGAACGTGCCACCCGAGCCGATCGTGGACATCACGCTCGCGTGGTACTGCATGCCGATCTGGCGCGCCGCGAGCGCGCCGACCGCGCCGGCGTCGCCAGGACCGAGCACCGCACACAGCTCGGGGAGGATGCTGCGGATGTATGCAGTCGCGTAGTTGCGCTCGACCTTGACCAGGCGCAGCGCATCCCACTCGGGACGAGGGAGCTCGACCGGTTCGTGGGTCGGACGCTCGCCGGGCCGGAAGCGCACGCGCTCCTCAGGCGCGAGCGGCCGGTCTTCCTCGACGTAATAGCCCTCGAGCCCGGGCTGACCGTCGGTCGTCTGCATCGTGCACACGAACCCGAGGCGGTCGTTGCCGAGCGAGACGCCGTTGTGGCCGTGCCAGCCGTGCAACATCGCGCGGCTCACCTCGGTCGGGATCGCGCAAACCGCGGTGCCGTCGAAGATCCAGCGGGGCGGCACGTAGCGCACCCATGACTTCGTGTCCGACTCGGGGATCCAGACGACCCGCACGCCGCCGAGAGCGTTCGAGAGCACGTGGTACTGCGCGCACGCGACGGCCGGCGGGAGGCCTTCGAGGTCGAGCTTGCGCAGCCCTGGGAGGAACAGCTCGAGATGCTGGCGTCGGAACGTGCGGAACACGACCTCGGCCGCGCGCTCCCTGCCCTGACGGGTGACGAGGGCGAGGAGCAGCCCGGTCAGGTAGCGGTGGTACAGCTCGCCGATCGCGGCCCAGCCATCGATGTCGTCACTCACGGCGCGCACCCTAGTGAGGCCGGTCATGGCGCCCTCACGGGTGGGCCGGTCTCGCTGGTGGTGCCGTCGGGGAAGGTGATCTCGAGGGTGCGGTCGGGGAGGAGCTTGAGCTTCCAGCCGCGGGCATGGACGGCGCTGTGGTGGTGGTTGCAGATGGGCAGGAGGTTGTCGAGGTCGGTGGGGCCGCCGTGCTCCCACCACCAGACGTGATGCATCTTGGTGCGGCTGAACCGCACCGCACATTCGGGGATCGCGCAGCTCGGGTACAGCGCTCGCAGGACCCGTCGCTGCGCGGCGCTCGCGAGCCGCTGCGAGCGGCCGAGGTCGAGGTTCGCGGGCGGGCACACCGCGACGATGTGGAGCTTGGCTCGGGCGGCGACGTCAAGGAGCACGTCGTCGGGCAGATCGACGGGGAGGCCCCAGTCGACGGTGGGCTTGCCGTCGGCGTCGAGCTGGGTGGCGTCGACGACCACGATCAGCTCGGGCTTGCCGACTGCGGCGCCGCCGCCGGTCAGCAGCGAGATCACCGCCAGCCCGGCGAGGTACTTCTGCTTCTCGATGGGATCGTCGGGGGAGTCGTCGGGTGCACGTTCGGCGAAGAGCCGGTCGACCTCGTCCTGGATCCGCTTGTCGATCTTGACCGCGTTGAGCGGGTCGCACGCGAAGTCGCCGCGGAACATCCCCGAGATCCGCTCCACCCACGACCGCCACCGCACCGACTTGCGCTGGCGGGTGTCGTCGTCGCCTTGCAGGCGGCGCACCTCGACCTTGAGCCGCCGCTCGAACTCGTGCACCGGCACCGACCGGGCCGCACCGACCAGACCGTCGACGATCGCGGCGAGCGCAGCCCGATGCTTCTCGTCGACCTGCCCCAACGCCCGAGTAACCGCGTCGACATGGGCGCCCGACACGTCACCGGCGCGCACCGCCGCCGCAATCGCAGGCAGACCACCCAAGGTGCGGCCCCGCTCGATCACTCGCTCGCCCGCCGAGAGCGACACGTTCGCCGCGTCGGCGAACACCTTCGCGCCGTAACCCGTCTTGGCTTCCAGCGCCCGGGCGGCCTCGACGTCGAACCCGTCGAGCCACGCCCGCACTCGCGCGGCGTCCGCGACGCGGTCTTCGATCTCGCGACGATCAGCCCGGAACGGATCACACGCGGCGGCGAGGTCGCCGACGAGAGCCACTACGTCCACCCCGCTCCTTCCCCAGACTCGTGACCAGCATCAATGGGGAAGACTACGAACACTAGTTCGACTCCCACCGGCACGCAACCCCGCAGCCGAAAATCTTCGAGGACGGACCGCAGTCCGACTCCAGGTTCCTCTTCTCGTCGAAAGACGGCGCGCGCGAAACTCGACGCCGATGGCCACCCGGAACGACGTGCAGCGCATCGCGCTCTCCCTCCCCGAAGTCGTCGAGGACGGGACCAGCTACTCCGTGCCGAACAAGGGCAAGCCGAAGCGCATCGCATGGGTGTGGCGGGAGCGAGTGCACCCGAAGAAGGCCCGCGTGCCGAACCCCGCGGTCATCGGCGTGCAAGTCGCCGACCTCGACGAGAAAGAGATGCTGCTCGCGTCGGACGACGGCTCGAAGCTCTTCACCGAACCGCACTACAACGGCTATGCCGCGGTGCTGATCCGACTCGAGGCGATCGACGTCGACGAGCTCACCGAGCTGATCACCGACGCCTGGCGCTGCCAAGCGCCGGCCGCGCTCGTGGAGGCCTTCGACGCGAGCCCCTAAAGGGGAGACTCGTCGAACAACCGGAGCTCTTCCTCGTCCGGCGGTTGAAAGATCGATCCCCACTGTTCGAAGTGGGCTCGCGTCATGGGCGAGGCGCTCCATTCGCCGGACTCATTGCGTCGCTGCGCTCGTACGATCAGCTCCTCCAGCGGCACGTCGAGGAAGTGCAGCTCGACTCGCGCTCCCAAGGCGCGAGCGCCGAGCCGTTTCTCGTCCCGCTCGACTCTCGCCCAGTGGCCCCACTCCAAGATCACGCTCTGCCCTTGGGCGAGGAGCTCCTGGGTGAGCGCCCACAGCTGCGCCTCGAGACGCCCGCGAAACTCGTCGTCCCACACATCGTGACCCAGCTGAGCGGTCCACTCGTCCTTGTTCAACCTGATCGCGGGAATCTCAGGAGCCAGCCGGCGAGCGAGCGTCGTCTTGCCCGAGGCGGGAAGCCCGCAGATCAGCACGAGCCGCGTCAATGACGTCAGCGACCCTTCCACACCGCTGGCCGCTTCTGGGCAAACGCGCGCAGACCCTCCTGGAGGTCCTCGGACCGCATGACCGGGCCGGCGTACTCCATCTGGTTTCGCCACCCCTCGGCATCAGTCCACTCGTACGAGTGCTGCACGATCTGCTTGCTCGCCTTCACCGCCAGCGGGCCGGCTGCGAGCACCTCGTTCGCCAGCTCGATCGCGACCGTGATCGCTTGACCCGGCTCGGCGAGTCGGTTGACCAAGCCCAGCTCGGCCATGCGGGTCGCGGGCCAGGGCTTGCCCGTGAGCGCCAGCTCCATCGCGAGGTGGTACGGGATGCGCTTCGGGAGCCGGAAGAGGCCGCCGCCGACCGCGACCAGCGAACGCGCCGCTTCCGGGATGCCCATGTTGGCGGTGCGCGAAGCGACGATCAGGTCGCACGAGAGCGCGAGCTCGAGGCCTCCCGCGAGCGCGTGACCTTCGATCGCCGCGATCACCGGCTTCGTCGGTGGCATCGCCATGATCCCGAAGCCGCCGCGCTTCGGCGCGACGCCCATGTCGTTCGATGCCGCGGCGATGAGATCTTGGCCGGCGGAGAACACGATGTCGGAGCCCGTGATGATCGCGCACCGCAGCGATCCGTCGTCCTCGAACGCGTCGATCGCCGCTTCCATCGCGCGGGCGGTCGCTCCATCGAACGCGTTGCGACGCGCCGGACGGTTGATGCGGATGACGACGAGGTGCTCGCCGACTCGCTCGGTGAGAATGACGTCATCAGAGGTTGACACTGAACCCTCCGTTCACGGGATAGGTCTGACCGGTGATCCATCCGGCCGACGACGACGCGAGGAACGTGACCATCGCGGCGACGTCGCTCGGCTCGCCGAACCGCCGGATCGTGTAGTTGCGCAGCACCTTCTTCGCGAGCTCCTCGTTCTCGACCATCATCCGCACGGCTGGTGTGTTCGTGGTGGCGATCGCCACGCTGTTCGCGGTGATGTCGTAACGGCCGAGGCTCTTCGCGAGCGCCCGCATCAGACCGGCGGCGCCTGCCTTCGCGGCCGAATACGCCTCGAGCCCGGGCTCACCGACGCGACCGGCGTCGCTGATCACGGTGATGAGGCGACCACCGGGTCCCCGCTCGATCATGCCGGGGATCACCGCCCGGCAGCAGTGGAAGACGCCGTAGAGGTTCACGCCGATGAACGGCTCCCACTCGCGAGGGTCGGCCTGCCAGAACGGCTTGCCGGTCAGGGCACTCGGGTCGGCGCCCGCGTTGCCGGCGTTGTTCACGAGGATGTCGATCGGTCCGTGGTCGACGACCATCGCCTGCACCGCATCGAAGTCGGTGACGTCAGCCTGCGCGGCGACCGCGCTGTCGCCCGCCGCAGTGATCTCGTCGGCGACGGCCGCCGCCCGGTCGAGCTTGAAGTCGTTCACCACCACATGAGCGCCGTACGCGGCGAGGTAGCGCGCGGTCTGCGCACCGACGCCTTGGCCGGCTCCGGTGACGAGGGCCGTGCGGCCCTTCAGGTCGAGCAAGTTCAGCTCAGACATTGCGTTCGTGACCCTTCCAGTAGGGAGCGCGGAAGCTCGGTCTTGAGCACCTTGCCGATGGGGCTGACCGGGAGCCGGTCGATGAACTCGAACCGACGGGGCTTCTTGTACGAGGCGAGGCGTCCGTCGAGGAAGTCGAGCAGCTGTGGCCCCGTCACCGTGTGGCCCTGCCGGGTCACGATGAAGGCGAGAGCCTGCTCGCCGAAGTCCTGCTCGGGGATCCCGATGACCGCGGCGTCTTCGACTCCGGGGTGCGCGACGAGCGCCTTCTCGATCTCCGCCGGGTAGATGTTCACTCCGCCCGCGACGATCATGTCCTTGATGCGGTCGGTGATGAACAGGAACCCGTCCTCGTCGACATGGCCGACATCGCCCGTGCGATAGAAGCCGTCGCGCAGCACGTCGTCACCGAGGGGCTCGCGGCCGAGGTAGCCGCGGAGCACGACCGGCGTGTTGACCGCTATCTCACCGGTCTCGCCGGCGGGGAGCCGATTCCATTCGTCGTCCACGATGGCGACCTCGACGCCGTCGTAGGGGATGCCGCTGCTGCCGGGCTTCGTCAGCTGGTGCTGCGGTGGCATGTAGCTCACCATCCCGGACTCGCTCGTGCCGTAGCCCTCCCACAGCACCGGGCCGAAGTGGTCGACGATCCACTCCTTCAACGACTGCGGCACCGGCGCGGCGCCGACCGTGAGCGCCTCGATCGACGACAGGTCGTAGCGCTCGATCACGTCCTCGGGCAGCGCTTGGATGCGCAGCAGCATCGTCGGCACACCGACCCACAGCTGCACCTTGTGACGATCGATGAGCCGCAGCGCCTCTTCGGGATCGTACGGATCGAGCAGCACCGCGGTGCCTCCGGTCGCACACGCCCCGGTTGCGACCGCAGCACCGGCGCCGTGATGCACGGGCATCGTCATGAGCGCGGTGGCTTCGTGCGGGTGTGCAGGCACGCCGCCCACCGACGCGCCATAGCGCGCGAGGCGCTCGAAGTCCGCCCCCGACAAGTCGAGCGGCGGCACGCCCTTCGGAGCCCCGGTCGTGCCCGACGTGTAGAGCACGAGGCTCGGACGCATCGGCCCGAACCGGGGAGTCGGCGCGCCGGCTCGCAGCAGGTCCTGGTACTGGTGACTGGGGTTGTCGTCGCCAACGGTGACGAGCAGCCCGAGATCGTGCTCGGCCCAGCGGGAAGCATCGACGTCGTTGCACGCCAGACCCTTCGCGCCGCTGTCGTTGATGATGTAGATCGCTTCGTCGGGGGTGAGCCGCCAGTTGACGGCGACCTGCACGACCCCGAGCTTCTGCAAGGCGCGTTGGATCACGAACCACTCGAAGCCGAGCCGGAACCGCATGCCGAGACGATCCCCTTCGACGAGACCGAGCGAGGCGAGCGCGTCGGCGACACGGTCGGCCCGCTCGTTCCAGTCGCGGTAGGTGAGCACCTCGTCGCCCTTGATCACCGCGGGAGCGTCGGGCTTTTGGTCAGCCCAGAACTCTGGGGTGCCGGGCTGGGCTTCGGTCAGCATGGGCGGAGATAGTAAGAAACCCGGATGCGCGTCGCGGCACACCGAGGCCTGTACGACACCGCGGGTGACCGTCCCGTGTTGCAAGGGAGCCGATGCGCCTCGTGCGGCACGACGTTCTTCCCCGGGTTGACGCTCGGGTGCGAGGTCTGCGGCTCCACGGTGCTCGAGCCGATCACGCTCGAGGCCGCGGGGTTGCTGCACTCGGTGGCCACCGTGCATCTCTACCAGGGCCACGACATCGAGGCTCCGTTCGCGGTCGGCGAGATCCAGCTCGACGGCGGGCCGCTGATCCGGGCCACGATGACCGAGCCGCTGGCGATCGACGCGATCGGCGCTCGGGTGGACGCGTCATGGGTGACGGTGCGCACCGATGACGACGGCAACGACGTCGTCGAGCCGAGGTTCGGGTTGAGCCGATGACGCTGTCGTTGCGAGACCTCCGCGCCGTGCATGTCGTCGGCGTCGGGCTGCATCCGTACCAAAAGCCGAGCGAGACGCCGTACACCGCGCTCGGGGTCCGCGCGGTGCAAGGCGCCCTCGACGATGCCGGCTTGGCGTGGACTGATGTCGAGACCGCGTACACGGGAACAGCGACGACAGCCATGGGCTTGTCCCGATTGATGTATCGCCACTTCGGGTCGACCGGCATCCCGATGGCGCAAGTCGAGAACGCGTCGGCCTCGGGATCGACCGCGTTCCGCCAGGCCTGCATCGACGTCGCCGCCGGCCTCGCCGACGTCGCGATCGCGGTCGGCCTCGACAAGCCGCTGAAGTTCGGGATGCCCCAGTCGGCCGCAGGGCTGCGCGACCTCGTCGGCGGCCACGTCGCGCCGTTCACCCACTTCGCGCTGCTCGCGAACCGCTACATCCACGACCATGGCGCGAGCGAGGAGCAGTTCGCGCTCGTCGCGGTGAAGAACAGCGAGAACGGCGCGCTCAACCCGAACGCCCAGCGCCAGAAGGCCCGCACGCTCGATGAGGTGCTGGCGCCTCCGTTCATCAGTGGGCCACTGACGCGGTTGCAGTGCTGTCCGATCGGCGAAGGCGCGGCCGCGGTGATCGTCGCGTCAGACGACGCGATCGCGCGCCTCGGCCTCGATGCCGGACGAGCGGTGCGCGTGCTGTCGTCGGCGTCGAGATCCGAGACCGTGTACCGCGGGGAGAACTTCGACGCGGCGCTGACCCGCGAGACCGCGGGCATCGCGCTCGACGAGGCGGGGGTCTCCGCCAGCGACCTCGATGTGGTGGAGCTGCACGACGCATTCACCGTCGAGGAGCTCCTCTACATCGAAGCGCTCGGACTCGCGCCCGTCGGTCACGCCGCGGCTCAGCTCGCCGAGGGGCAGTTCCACATCGGCGGTCGGGTCGCCGTGAGCGCATCGGGTGGCCTGCTGTCGATGGGTCACCCGATCGGGCCGACGGGTGTCGGGCAGATCTGCGAGGTGACGACCCAGCTCCGCGGCGAAGGTGGCGCCCGCCAGCATGCAGGGGCACGCACCGGCCTGGCCCACATGGTCGGCGTGGGCGCAGTGTGCGTCGTGCACGTCCTCCAAGCGCCCTGACGTCACCTCCAGCGCAACGTCGAGGTTTCGACGCTGTCCGTCGCGGGCACGTGGGGGACATGACGTCACCTGCGTTGAAGATCTACCTGTCCGACCACCATGCGGGATCGGTGGCAGGCGTGGATCTCGCGCGACGTGTCATGCCCGACCTCGCCGTCGAGATCGAAGCAGACCAGGCCGTGCTCGAGGGCCTCATGACCGAGCTCGGCGTGAGCACGCACCACTGGAAGGGCCTCGGTGGATGGCTCGCGGCGAAAGCCGTCAAGCACACAGAGCCGCACGAGCTCGTCGCCCTCGAGAGCCTCGCACTCGCGATCGCCGGGAAGCTCATGCTCTGGAAGACGCTCGAGCCGGCACAGGAGAGCAACGCCTACCTGCGCGCGCTCGGCCTCAACCGTCTGATCGATCGGGCCACCCAGCAGTTCGATGACGTCGAGCACGAGCGCATGCGCAGGGCGGCGCAGCTGTTCAGCGCGCCGGTGACCGTTCACTACGGATGACGCGGGCCATCTCGAGCTCGACCGCCTCATCACGCTCGCGCAGCTCACGTTCCCCCGTGTAGGCGAAGCCGCACGACTCGTACAGAGTCGCGGCAGGCAGGTTGCCCTCGATCACCATGAGGGTGACTCGCTCCGCTCCCGTCGAAGCGGCCCAGGCGACCGCGGCCTCGACAAGCGCACCACCGAGACCTTGGCGTCGAGCCCGACTCGACACGAACATCGCGTACAGCGACACGGTGCGCGGGTCCTCATTGGCCACTGCGACGACGAGGCCCGCCGGGCCGCCAACGTCCTCGCCGACGAACGTCGCCCCACGCCCGATCCACGCGATCCAGTCCTCCGCGCTCCGCGCCTCCTCGCGCTCCAACGTGCTGCCGAACGCGTCCGGGTCTGTGGCGAGTGCCTCCAGGCGGATCGTGCGGAGGATGTCGACGTCGTCGGACCCGAGCTGTCGGATCCGCACGCCACCTACCCCGCGGTGTGACGGAGGATCGCCGGGACGATCGTGTCCCACTCCTCCGCCGGGAGCTCGTGGCCGACGCCCTCCATCGTGATCAGGTCGGCGCCGGGGATCTCCTTAGCGAGTGCGACCCCGTGCTCGTACGGGAGGATCGGGTCGGCTGTGCCATGGATGACCAACGTCGGTACGTCGAGACTCGAAAGCCGGCTGCGCCAGGACGGTGTCTTCGCAATCGCCACCGAATGGTTCTGCGTCGAGGCGAACTGCGGGTCGCGGTCGACCTCACGCGTGTACAGGTCGAGCTGGCCGACCTCGTCGAAGGGATGGGCGGGCCCGTGCAGGATGCGGAACATGTCGACTCGGTTCTGGATCACGGCCTGCTTGTCGTTGTAGTCCAGGGTCGGCCCGGCCATCGCTACCGCCAGCACCGCTGCGCTGGGGCCGGGCAGAGCACCACCCGTGTCGTCTCCGGTCATCGCGCCGAGGACCGCAGCCGGATCGGGGGTCGACATGATCGGCGTGATCGTGCGCACGCGATCGCGATGGCGGAGCGCGACCTGCTGCACGATCATGCCGCCCATCGACCCGCCGACGATGTGTGCGGTGTCGATGCCGTAGGCGTCGAGGACGCCGACCGCGTCGTCAGCCATGTCCTCGACCGAGTAGTCGGGCTCGCCCACCGGGTAGTGCACCGATCGGCCAGTGTCGCGGTTGTCATACCGAATCACGTACCGGCCGGCCGCAGCGATGCGCTCGCAGAACTCCTCCGGCCACAGCAGCATCGACGCGCTCGCTCCCATGACGAGCAAGACGGGCGTGTCGCTCGGATCGCCGAACGCCTCGGTGCAGATGTCGACGCCGTTGGCCTTGATCATTCGTTCGGTCATCGCCGGAGCGTAGGTCCTACTGTCGATTCATGCCCTTGCCGATCCACCCCATCAGCTGCGGCTGGCTCACCACCGACGCCGCCACGATGGTCACCGGCCAGGCGGGCGACTTCCGCATGCCCGTCCCCGCGTTCCTTGTCGAACATCCCCGCGGCCTCGTGCTCTTCGACACCGGCATGCATCCCGACGTTGCCCATTCCACCGCGCGGTTGCACGGCCTCGAATCGATGTTCACACCGGAGCTCGCTGCGGACGGCAGCGTCGGCCCCCAGCTCCGCGCCGCCGGCTTCGATCCCGCCGACGTCGCCATCATCGTGAGCAGTCACCTGCACTTCGACCACTGCGGGGGGCATGTCGAGGTGCCGAACGCTCGGCTGCTCGTGCAGCGGCCCGAGTGGGAAGCGGGCCACAGCGCTCGCCTCATCGAGTTCGGGGTGTACGACCCCGCCGACTTCGACATCGGCCACGACGTCGAGCTGCTCGAGGGCGATCACGACATCTTCGGTGACGGCACGCTGCGCGCTGTCGTCACGCCCGGACACACGTCGGGGCACCAGTCACTCGTGGTCGAGGGCACCACGATCCTCGTCGGTGACGCGTGCTACTGCCGCCTCGCCCTCGACCTCGACGCCCTCCCGAGCTACTCCTACGACGCCGACCGCCAGCGAGACACCTTCAAGTGGCTACGAGCGCAAGAGGCAGGTGGCACGCAGCTCCTCTTCTCCCACGACCTCGAACAATGGGAGGGAATGGGGGTCAGCGAGGTTCGAGGATGATCACCGGGATCTGGCGGTCGGTCTTCTCCTCGTAGCTCGCGAAGTTGGGGATGTTCGCCTTCTGCTTCGTCCAGATCTTGTCGCGCTCGTCGCCTTCGGCGACCCGGGCGTGCACCGAGATGGTGTCGTCACCGATCTCGACGGTCGTGTCGGGATTGGCGAGAAGGTTGTGGTACCAGTCGGGGTTCGTCGGTGCGCCAGCCTTCGAGGCGAAGATCGCGTAGCCCTCGTCGAGCGCCTGGTACGCGACGGGGTTGACGCGCTCGGTGCCGGTCTTCGCTCCCTTGTGGTGGAGAAGGAGCATCGTGGTCTCGCCGAAGGAGGCGAGCTTGCCGTGGTTGGCGCGGAACTCGTCGATGACCTGGGTGTTGAAGTCGCTCATGGGACGTGTCTACCCAGCGATACGGTGAATTCATGCCCGCACGACTCACCACGCCGCTCGTCCGCGAGAACGGTGCCCTGCGTCCGGCGACTTGGGATGAAGCGCTCACCCAGGTCGCGAATGGTCTGACCAGCACGATCGAGGCCCATGGCGCTGATGCCGTGGGCTTCTTCGCGTGCTCGAAGTCGACCAACGAGGCCAACTACCTCGCGGAGAAGCTCGTTCGCCAGGCGATCGGCACCAACAACATCGACTCCTGCAACCGCACCTGACACGCCCCTTCGGTCGTCGGTCTGGCGACCATCTTCGGGTTGGGTGGTGGCACGAGCAGCTACCGAGAGACAGAGGACGCCGACGTCATCGTCCTCTGGGGTTCGAACGCGCGCGAAGCGCACCCGATCTTCTTCCACCACGTGCTCCAGGCCGTCCACAAGGGCGCTCGCCTGTTCGTCGTGGATCCGCGCCGCACGTCGACAGCGCGCTGCGCGGATACCTGGCTCGGTCTCGACACGGGCACCGACATCGCGCTCTCGAATGCGATCGCGCGCGAGATCATCCACGCGGGGTTGGCCCACGAGTCGTTCATCGAGCGAGCGACGATCGACTTCGAGACGTATGCCGCCTCCGTAGAGCCCTGGACGCTCGAGCGAGGCGAGATGGAGACTGGCGTGCCCGCCGAGACGATCCGTGAGCTCGCGCACGCCTACGCCAAGGCCGACAAGGCCCAGCTGTGCTGGACGCTCGGCGTCACCGAGCACCACAACGCGGTCGACAACGTGCTGAGCCTCATCAACCTCGCGCTCCTCACGGGTCACGTGGGCAGGGAGGGCAGCGGGCTGTCACCCCTCCGCGGTCAGAACAACGTGCAGGGCGGCGGCGACATGGGCGCCATCCCGAACAAGCTTCCCGGCTTCCAGGACATCGTCGACGACGACGAAGCCCGATCTCGATTCGATGCCGAGTACGACGCGACCATCCCGCCGCGCTACGGGATGCACCTCTCCGCGATGTTCGAGGCGATGGAGCAGGGCACGCTCCGCGGCGCTGTACGTCATGGGTGAGAACCCCGCGCAGAGCGAAGCCGACGTGCTGCACGCGCGGCACCTGCTGAGCGAGCTCGACCTCCTCGTCGTGCAGGACCTGTTCCTGACGCAGACAGCGGAGCTCGCCGATGTCGTGCTGCCGGCGGCAGCCGCGTGGTGCGAGGCGGATGGCACCGTCACGAACAGCGAGCGGCGCGTGCAGCGCGTGCGCAAGGCGGTGGAGCCGCCGGGCGAGGCGCGCGACGACCTGTGGATCCTGACCGAGGTCGCGCGGCACCTCGGCCGTGAGTGGCCCGAGCCGATCGCCGAGGACGTGTGGAACGAGCTGCGATCGCTCTCGCCCATGCACCGTGGCATGAGCTACGCGCGGCTCGAGGAGCTCGGTGGCATCCAGTGGCCGTGCCCGGACGAGGATCGCGTCGAGCCGTCCTACCTCCACGGCCGTCTGTGGGCCGAAGACCCGGGCGAGCGGGGAACGCCCGCCGCGTTCTCCGTCGTCGAACAGGAGCTGCCCGTCGACGAGCTGACCGACGACTTCCCGCTCCGCCTCACGACGGGCCGCCGCCTCGACAGCTACAACACCGGGGTGCAGAGCGGCGCGATCGCCTCCCCGCTCAGGGGTGACGGGGAAGGCATCGACCTGTCCCCCCACGACGCCCGGAACATCGGCGTCATCGCGGGACAATCCGTCCGCGTCACGTCGCGACGCGGCACGATCGTGGTTCCTGCACGTGTCGACGAAGGCCTTCGCCCCGGCCTCGCGTTCATCACCTTCCACTTCCCCGACGAGGCCGACACCAACGTGCTCACGATCAACGCCACCGATCCGCGCAGCGGCACCGCAGAGTTCAAGGCGACCGCGGTGCGCGTCGAGGTCGCGTAGGTGGACCTTCGGTTCTCGACGGAGCCACCGACCGAGGCCGAACGCGACGCGGTCGACCGAGTGCTCGGAACGGCAGCGCCCCTCGATCCGCAGCTGCGGGACGCGGTGGGCGGACCGCGAGCGGCGAGACCTGCTGCTACCCGCGCTCCACGCGTTGCAGGACCGTGTCGGATGGATCAGCCGCGGTGGCCTCGACTACGTGTGCCGGCGGTTGTCCATCGCGCCCGCGGAGGCGTTCGGCGTCGCGTCCTTCTACGACCTCTTCGCGCTCGAGCCGCGACCTGCACGCGTCGTGCACGTGTGCGTCGACATCGCATGCGCGGTCGCGGGCGGGCCGGCGGACGGAGAGGCAAGCCCGTGCCTCGGTCTCTGTGAGCGGGCACCGGCCGCGTTGGTCGTCGAGGCAGGCGAGCCGCCGTTCGCGGCGCCGGTGCACGACGGCGAGTGGGACGCCGCGTGGTCAGTGCCGCAGCACGGACAGCAGGAAACGCACGAGCTCGTGCTCCTGGCGCGCGCCGGCGTCGTCGACCCGTCGTCGCTGTCCTCGTATGAAGCGCACGGCGGCTACAACGCCCTTCGCAAGGCGATCGAGATCGGCCCGGCCGCGGTCGTCGACGAGGTCGTGCGCAGCGGGCTCGTCGGCCGCGGTGGCGCAGCGTTCCCAACCGGGCGGAAGTGGCAAGCCGTCGCCGCGCACCAGTCTCGGCCGCACTACCTCGTCGCGAACGTGGACGAGAGCGAGCCGGGCACGTTCAAGGACCGCGTCCTCATCGAGAACGATCCCTTCTCACTCGTCGAGGCGATGACGATCGCCGGCTTCGCGACCGGCTGCGAGAAGGCGTACCTCTACATGCGGGGCGAGTACCCGATCGTGTGGCAGCGGCTCGCTCACGCGATCGGCGAGGCCCGCTCGCACGACCTCCTCGGCGACGACGTCTTGGGCACGGGCATGCGCTTCGACATCGAGCTGCGCAAGGGCGCCGGCGTGTACATCTGCGGCGAGGAGACCGCGCTGTTCAACTCGATCGAGGGCTTCCGCGGCGAGCCGCGCAACAAGCCGCCGTTTCCCGTCGACGTCGGCCTGTTCGGGCAACCCACGGTCGCGAACAACGTGGAGACGCTCGTGAACGTCCTGCCGATCGTGCTCGGCGGCGGCGACGCGTTTGCTGGCACCGGCTCGGGGACATCGACGGGCACGAAGCTCTTCTGCGTGTCGGGCCACGTCGGGCGGCCGGGCGTCTACGAGGTCGCGTTCGGCGCCACGCTTCGCGAGGTCATCGAACTCGCAGGGGGCGTGGGTGGGACGGGGCGCCTGCAGGCGGTGCTCCTCGGCGGCGTTGCGGGCCGATTCGTCGGCCCGGAGGCTCTCGACACTCCGCTGACGTTCGAAGGGGCTCGGGCGATCGGTGCATCGCTCGGGTCGGGCGTGATCCTGCCGCTCGACGACAGCGTGGACCTCGCGCCGCTGCTCGTGCGCATCGCCGGCTTCTTCCGCCACGAGAGCTGCGGGCAGTGCGTGCCGTGCCGCGTGGGCACCGTCCGACAGCAAGAGGCACTGGTGCGGCTCACCAACGGCGCTGACCGAGACCACGAGCTCGCGCTGCTCGACGAGGTGGGCAGATGCATGCGGGACGCCTCGATCTGCGGCCTCGGCCAGACCGCGTACGACGCGGTGGAGTCCGCGCTCCGCCGCTTCGAGCCGTTCGGGGCAGGGCCCCGTGCCTGACGTCGAGATCGACGGCCGCACCGTCACGGTGCCGACGGGCGCGACGATCCTCGACGTGTGCCGGGCCCTCGACGTCGACGTGCCGACGCTGTGCTTCGGCGAGACCCTCGCGCCGAAGAACGCATGCCGCATCTGCGTCGTCGAGCTCGAAGGGAGCCGGGTGCTCGTGCCCGCATGCTCCCGACAGGTAGAAGAAGACATGGTCGTGCACACCGCGACCGAGCGCACTACCCACGTGCGCGAAGCTCGTGCTCGAGCTGCTCGCCTCGACGAGTGCGCTCGACTGGGCTCCGCACGTTGCGGCATGGGTCGATGAGTACGGCGCGGAGCCGGCCCGGTTCGGCGCCGACGCAGCGACGGTGCATCAGCCCGCGACGATCGACAACAACCTGTACGTGCGCGACTACGGGCGGTGCATCCTCTGTTACAAGTGCGTCGACGCGTGCGGTGAGCAGTGGCAGAACACGTTCGCGATCTCGGTCGCCGGGCGCGGGTTCGACGCCCACATCTCCGCCGAGTGGGACGCCGCGCTTCCCGATTCCGCATGCGTGTACTGCGGCAATTGCATCGCGGTGTGTCCGACCGGAGCGCTCACGCCGACGACCGAGTTCGAGATGCGCCACGACGGCACGTGGCACGAAGACGAGCAGACGGTCACGACCACGATCTGCGGCTACTGCGGCGTGGGCTGCAACCTCGACCTGCACGTGCAGGACAACCGCATCGTGAAGGTGACGAGCCCAGAGGACCACTCGATCACCCACGGCAACCTGTGCATCAAAGGCCGCTTCGGCTTCACCCACGTCGAAGGCGCCACCCGCAAACGTCGTGACTGACTACTCGTCGATGTAGTAGTCGATGCCGAGGTGCGTGATCTGGTCTTCACCCATCATCCAGCGCAACGTGTTCTTGAGCTTGGTCTGCTGGATGAACAGGTCGTGCTCGGGATACAGGCCAGCGCGGACCTGCGGTGCCTTGAAGTAGAAGCTCAGCCACTCCTGGATGCCGCCGAGTCCGGCCCGTTGCGCGAGATCGGTGAAGAGCACGAGGTCGAGTGCGAGCGGTGCGGCGAGGATCGAGTCGCGACACAGGAAGTCGACCTTGAGCTGCATCGGGTAGCCAAGCCATCCGAAGATGTCGATGTTGTCCCAGCCCTCTTTGTTGTCACCACGCGGCGGGTAGTAGTTGATGCGCACCTTGTGGTACACGTCGCCGTAGAGCTGCGGGTAGCGCTCGGGCTCGAGGATGTGCTCGAGCACCCCGAGCTTCGACTCTTCCTTCGTCTTGAAGCTCTCGGGATCGTCGAGCACCTCGCCGTCACGGTTGCCGAGGATGTTCGTCGAGTACCACCCCGCCACCCCGAGCATGCGGGCCTTGAACATGGGCGCCAGCACCGACTTGATCAGCGTCTGACCGGTCTTGAAGTCCTTGCCGCAGATCGGGAGCTTGTGCTCGGTCGCGTACTGCTCGAGCACGGGGATGTCGACGGTGAGGTTCGGCGCACCGTTGATGAACGGCACGCCCTCCTGCAGCGCGGCGTACGCGTAGAGCATCGACGGCGCGATCGTCAGGTCGTCGTTGTCGATCGCCCGCTCGAACGACTCGATGTCCATGTGAGCGGCACTGGGTTCGAGGAAGATCTCGGTGGACCCGCACCAGATCATCACGACACGGTCGAGGTGATGCTGATCGCGGAACGTGTTGATGTCCTCGCGCAGGCCCTCGAGTGAGGCCCGCTTGCTGTCGACCGGCTTCACGTTCGGGCCGTCGAGCCGCTTCACGTACCGCGGATCGAATGCCGCCTTCATCGGCCGCACATCGCGCAGCGCCTCCGCGATGGGCTCGAGGTGCCGGCCGGCTTCGAGGACACCGGCGCGCTGGGCCGCGACGTACGCGTCGTCGGGGAACGGGTCCCAGCATCCGAACACGAGGTCGTCGAGGCTCGCGATCGGCACGAAGTCCTTGATGAGGGGGACATTGCCGTCAGTGCGCTTCCCGAGCCGGATGGTTCCCATCTGCGTGAGCGACCCGATGGGCTCCGCCATCCCCCGCTTGGTGAGCTCGACACCGGCAATGAGCGTGCTCGCGACAGCACCCATCCCAACCGTCAGCACACCGAGGCGGCCGTCGACGGGTTTCACCACGGGAGGCTGAACAGTGAGGCGATCGGCGGGCGGCATGGCGGCAGCGTACGCGGGGTCAGAACCAGGTGTTGCACCACGGTGCCTTCGGCCAGCGGAAGAGCGCGTCGGCCCGCATCACTGCGCCGGCCTTGTGCTCGTCGACCTGGCCGGCCCACGCGAGCGTCGCCAGCGACGTTCCCCCGAGCGACACCGCACCGAGCGTCGACGCCGAGAGGGTGAGGTCCGGCCGAGTGCGCACCTTCGTGCAGGTCGCCCCATCCGGCCCGCCGTCGAGCCCGAATCGCCCGTTGGCGTAGCCCATGTCGTCGACCACGTCGAGCACGACCCGATCCTCGACCTGGTAGCCCCGAGTGCGCAGCAGGGCGGGAACATCGAGCGGCCGCAACCACAGGAAATCGGACCGGTCGTGCGCGCGCACCGCCCGGCCGTCCACGAGCTGCCAATGCAGCGGGTCGTCCACCGATCGATCACTGGCGGTCACCGTGCGCACCCAGTCGATCTGGGCGACGTACTGCCAGAGCCGCAGCGTGGCCTCCTCGTCGACGCCGATGAGCTCGCCCACGGTGGCGGTGTTCTCCGGCCGCCGCTCGACCCAATGCTCGTCGACCGTGTACGAGACGTAGCCCACGACCTTGCCGCGGCGATCGCGGCACAGCACCCAGAACTTCTCCGAGATGGGGAACGCAGGGAACGGGACGATGCGGAGCCCGATGTCCCACCAGCGATCGTCACGACCGATCGCTGCGGGCTGCGCGGCGCGGTAGCGCTCGTAGACGAGGGGGGCCTCGCGGCGAGCGGTCGCCTCGTCGACCATCTCGACCGTGCCCTCTGCTTCGCGCACGAAGCGGGTGCGAGAGACGTCGAGCTTCAGCGTGTTGTGGTCGGCCGCGGACCCGTATCCGAATCGGCCGTAGATCGGGAACTCCGCGGCGATCAGGATGCCGACCGCTTCACCCTTGTCGACAGAGCCGTCGAGATCGCCCGAGATCATCCGAGTGAGCAGGCCTTGGCGCCGATGCGTGGCCGACACGGTCACCGCAGTGAGCGCCGCCGACGTGACCGTGGCGCCACCCGGCAACGTCAATGGCGTCGGAAACGATCGCAACGTCCCGACGACCGAAGACCCGTCGAACGCCGCCCATGTGCGGTCGAGCTCCATGTGCCCCCGACGAAAGTCCGCGTCGCCCTCGGCTACCGCCGCATGCAGGAAGCCGTGCGCCATCGCGGCGCTCCAGGCGTCGATCTCATCGTCGGTGATCGTGCGGACCTCTACGCCCATGGGCGCTGAGGCTATGCCGGGTCAGGGCAGGCGGCTGAACCAAATGAGCGAACCGATGCCGGCCATGACCGCGAGCGCCATCGCGGCGAACGTGAACCAGTCGGTGATCTCGTGATGCACCGTCTCCCGCTCGACCGACTGCCCGAGCTTCGCGTACACCTGCTTGAGCTGATCGCCGGTCAGCGCAGAGGAGTAGGTGCCGCCGGTCTCATCGGCGAGCGTGCGGAGCGCATCGCGATTGACGGGCACCGGGATCTGCGAGCCGTCGGGTCCGGTGACCACGCCGCTGTCGGTGCCGAAGGCGATCGTGTTCACGACGACGCCAGCGGCGGTTGCTGCCTTCGCGGCCTCGTCGTTCGGCCGTCCCTCCGTGGTCTCACCGTCCGAGAGCAGCACGACCGCCCCGGCGAGCTTGCCGTCGGCGGGCTTCGGAGCAGCGGTGCTCGGGGTCGAAGTGTCGCCGGTCGCCGCGGGATCGGGCGTGTTGATCGCCTCGAGGGCCGAGAACACGGCCTCGCCGATCGCGGTGCCCTCGCCGAGCTGTAGCCGCTCGATCGTGCGCTGCACAGCAGCGGTGTCGGACGTCGGGTCCAGGAGGATCTGCGACGAGCCGTCGAAGCCCACCACTCCGACGCGCACACCGTCGGGCAGGCTCTTCAGGAACGAGGTCGCGGCCGCCTTCGCGGCGTCGATGCGCGACGGGCTCACGTCGTTCGCTTCCATCGACAGCGAGGTGTCGATCGCGAGCATGACGACGCCGCCCTTGCTCGCCACCTCCTCGGCGCGGGCTGGCTTCGCGAAGCCCATCGCGCCGATCACCAGGGCGACCAGCAGGAGAAAGGCCGGTAGGTGCCGCCGCCAGCCCGGACGGTCGGGGGCGACCGAGTCGAGCAGGTCGACGTTCGTGAAGCGGACCGCGTACGAACGGCGACTCCGTTGCACCACGAGGTACGCGACGACCATCGCGATCGGGATCAAGAGCAGCCACAGGCGATGCGGCGCGTCGAACGACAGGGAGCTCATCAGCGATGTCCTCCAGAGGCAGCGAGGCGGCGCTTGCGCCGCCCGGCAACGAAGCGAACGAGATCGACCACCCAGTCGCGGTCAGTGCGCAACACGAGGTGGTCGGCACCAGCCGCGGCGATTGAGCGGCTGATCGCCGAGCGCTCCGCGGCAGCGGCGCCGGCGTAGCGCTCGCGCATCTTGCGGTCATGGGTGTCGACATAACGACGACGGCCGGTCTCGGCGTCGGCGACTTGAATCAGGCCGACGTCGGGAAGCGACAGCTCCCGCGGGTCGACGACCTCTACGGCGATGACGTCGTGGCGTTGTCCGAGCGCCTGCAGCTCGCGCTCCCAGCCGGTCGGCGCGAGGAAGTCGGAGAGCACGACCACGAGGCCGCGGCGCGTAGCGACTCGCCGACCGCGACGCAGCGCTTCGTGCAGCCCGGTGTCGTCCTCGGGCGCGGTCTCGTTCGGCTGTCGCAGCGCGGTGAGGATGGACGCGACGTGCGCGTGTGTGGACCGGGCCGCGAAGACCGAACGGGTGGACGCGGTCGTGAGCGCACCGACGCGGTTGCCGCCGCGCGCGGCGAGCAGTCCGAACGCGCCAGCAGCGGCCCACACGACGTCACGCTTCTCGGAGCGACTCGTGCCGAAGGCCAGGCTTTGCGATGCGTCGACCAAGAGCCACAGCTCGAGCTCGCGGTCCGCGATGGTGTCGCGGACGTGGGGCTCGGTGGTGCGAGCCGTCACCGCCCAGTCGATGTGGCGGGTGTCGTCGCCGGCGACATACGGACGGGCTTCGCCCGTGTCACTGCCGGGTCCGGGCAGAAGGCCCGCGTAGTCACCTTGCAGGAGCCCGTCCAGCCGGCGCAGCACAGCCAGCTCGAGGTTGCCGACAGCAGCAACCGACGGGCTGGTCACCCGCGGCTTCGCTGGCAACCCTGCGGGTCTCATGGACACGGGGCTCATCGAGCGAGCCTCAGCGAGCCGACGGCTGCACGCGTGGCGCGCCGACCTTCGTCAGCGTCGCGACAAGCACGTCGTCGACGGTCACGCCATCCGCGACGGCATCGAACGACAACACGAGACGGTGGTTGAGCACGTCGTACGCGATGTCGTAGACGTCCTGCGGCAAGAGGTAGCTGCGGCCTCGCAGCAGCGCCAGCGCGCGGCCGGCGGCGACGAGCCCGATGCTGGCGCGAGGGCTCGCGCCATAGGCGAGGAGGCCGTTGAGCTCGGCGAGCTCGTGCTCCTCGGGTGGCGGGTGGCGAGCACGAGGCGCACCGCGTAGTCCGCGACGCTCGGGATCGACCGTCACAGACGCGGCGACCTGCTGCAGCGCGGCGACGTCTTCGGGCTCGAGCAACCGAGCCGGAGTCGCCGACGGCCACGACGCCGTCGGGCGACGATCTCGTGCTCCTCGGCGCCGCGACGGATAGTCGACGGGGATCCGCATGAGGAACCGGTCGCGCTGAGCCTCGGGCAGCGGGTACACGCCTTCGGACTCGATCGGGTTCTGCGTGGCGAGCACGAGGAACGGCGTGGGCACCGGGTGGGTGGCGCCTCCGATCGACACCTGGCGCTCGGCCATCACCTCGAGCAGCGCGGACTGCACCTTGGCAGGAGCACGGTTGATCTCGTCGGCGAGCACGAAGTTGGCGAACACCGGGCCGAGCTCGACGTCGAACCGCTCAGTCGAAGGTCGGTAGATGCGAGTGCCGACGAGGTCGGACGGGATGAGGTCGGGCGTGAACTGGATGCGGGTGAACGTGCCGCCGAGCGTCTTCGAGAGCGTCGAGACGGTCAGCGTCTTGCCGAGTCCGGGCACGCCTTCGAGCAGGCAGTGGCCGTTCGGCGAGGAGGCCGACGAGCACACGCTCGAGCACACGCTCCTGGCCGACGATCACGCGGCGCAGCTCGACGAGCACTTGCTCGAGGCGAGCGCCTGCTTCGGCGAAGGCCTTGGCGGGGCAGGTCGCGGTCGTTCGTGTTGGTCATGTCAGCGATCTCCGTGTTGTCCTCGACGAGCGTCATCAGTTCTCCTCCACTTGCTCTGCGATGGCTTTGACGTCGGCGGGCGTCACGAACTTGTCGCCGGTGACCTTCACCAAGAGGTCGTCATCGGACCCAGGCGTAACCACCGGTGATCGCCTTCGCGTCGTGGCCGGCGATCTGGGTGCTGTCACCGTTCAGGCCGTCATAGGTCGACTGCGCATCGGGGCCGCGCGGGCCTCGATCGTCACCAGGCCTCGCGGGCCACGGAGCACGATCGTCTGCTGTCCCTCGACTCCCGAGCCAGTGCTCGTCGTCGCGATCTGGTTGCGCTCTTGCGAGTATCCGTCGGGTGCCGAGGCCACCGAGACGAGGCCGAGGGCGGGCTGGACGCTTCCGCTCCCGGCCCCACCACTGCCGCTGCCCTGGTCGGGACTGCTCTGGTCGGGGGCCGGGACCGTGCCCCCGTTGCCGAGCAGCTCGTCGAGGAGCTGCTGCAGCGCCTGGCTCGGGTCGCCGTTCAGAAGGTCCTGCAGCCCCGGGATCTGGCTGAGGCCGGGGATCTGGCTGAGGTCATTGGGAAGCTGATCGAGACCCGGGATCTGGCCGAGACCGGGCACCTGCAGTCCGCCACTGGTGCTGCTGTCGTCGTGCACGACCGGGGCATTGACGCCGCCCGCAGCCTTCACCTGATCCATGAGGGTCTGTGCCGTCTCGACCGGGATCGCGAAGCCGACGCCGTTGCTGCCGCCGCCCTCGGATGCGATCGCAGTGTTGATGCCGATGACCTTGGAGTCGGCATCGACGAGCGGGCCGCCTGAGTTGCCGGGGTTGATCGGTGCGTCGGTCTGGATGAGCCCGGTGAGCGTGGTGTTGCCGATCGGCAGGCTGCGGTCGAGGCCGCTGATGATGCCGGACGTGACCGAGGCGGAGAAGCCGAACGGGCTTCCCAACGCGATCGCGGTCTCGCCGACCTGCACGCTGCCGGGCGCCGCGAGGTCCGCGGTGGGAAGGTCGCTGGCAGCCTTCGACCGCGACGATCGCAAGGTCGTGCTCGGCATCGCGGCCGACGACGGTGCCATCGAGCGACTGGCCGTCTGCGGTCTTGACGGTGACCGTGTCGGCGCCGGCGACCACATGGTGGGCCGTGAGGATGAGGCCGCTCTTGTCGTAGACGACACCGCTTCCGACGCCGCCGTCGTGCTGGATCTCGACGACTGCGGGCGCGACTGCCTTCACGACCGACTGCACGGACTCGGGGACGTTCGGTGCGGATGCCCCCGGGAGGGACGCGGCGCCGCTGCTGTCGCTGTTGTTGTCGCGAGTCGCGACGGCGAACACGCCGGCGACGGCGGCAGCACCGACCGCAGCGCCAATGCACGCCGCGAGGACGCGACGGCCTCGCTTGGTCTTGACCGGAGCGGCCGTCGGCTGCGCCGGTGTGGCGAGGAGCGTCTCGGTCGTCGGGGCGGGCGGCGGCAGGGGCACGCCGAGCGGCGGCGTGGGGGGAAGCTGGCGCCAGCTGCGGTGCGGCGGCAGCGTGCGATCGAGAAGGTCGTCTTGCGGTGCGGGCATGGATGTTCCTCCGACGGAATCGGTGACTCGGCGACCGTACGATTTGCGAGATAAAGGGAGCGTCAAACCCGATCGGGCGCAGCGAGCGGGTCCACGATGTGGTGGACACCGTCCGGGGCAACGACCGCGCTCAGATCCGCGTCGGGATCGGCGGGCATCCAGACGACAAACGTCGATCCCACCCCTGGCTCGGACTGCAGCGTGAGCTGGCCGCCCTGGGCCTCCACGAGCTGGCGGGCGATCGTGAGCCCGATGCCGTGCGCCCCGTCAGGGTCACCCGGGCGCTCGCGGCGACGATCGCTCTCGTAGCGGCCTTGCCAGTAGCGCTCGAACACGCGGGCCTGCTCCGAGGGCTCGATGCCCGGACCCTCGTCGCGGACCGCGATCCAGACCCAGCCGGAGCGCTGGCCGCATCCGACGGTGATCGTCGACCCCGTCGGCGCGAGACGCACCGCGTTCGCCAGGAGGTTGCCCACCGCTGCCCGCACTGCGGCCCGATCGACGGCAACCTGCAGCGAGGTCGGGGCGACGACCGCGATGCGAAGGCCCCGAGTCGACGCGGGTGCCGCGTGCTCGGCGGCGAGCGCGTGCGCTTCCTTCGCCAGGTCGGTCGAGGTGTCAGCGCCTTGCAACGACAGCCGACCGTGGGCCGACAGGTCGTCCACGGTGCGACCCATGCGGTCGATGGCGCGCCGCGCGGCGGCCACCTGGGTGGACGTCTCGCCCTCGATCGCGGGGTCACTCGCCGCGAGCTCGAGGTTGGTGGTCGCGACGGCGAGCGGCGTGCGCAGCTCGTGCACGACCTCCTGGAGCAGCTCACGCTGCTCGTCTCGGCGCGCGTCGAGGCGGTCGAGCATGTGGTCCACGCCCGTGGCGAGGCGACCGAGCTCGTCGTCGCGTGGCCCGAGCTCGACTCGCTCCCCCGTCTCGGTGCCGTCCACCCGTTCGACGACATCGGCGACCTGCTCGACGGGTCGCAGCACCTTCCCCGCCACGAGCCAGGCGAGCGCCGCCGCCGGCACGAACGAGACAGCGACGGCGACGAGCATCCAGCGCAGACCGTCACGCCGAGCCCGTTCCGCAGTCGCGGTCGAGTTCTCGGACGTGATCTGGACGAGCGCGACACGATCGCCGATCTGCTCGACGCGTGTGACCGTCACCGGTTCGGGCTTGTAGCCGAGCCATCCTCCGAGGAGAAACCCCGCGAGCCCGACGAGCGCCGCGGTGGCGAGCGCCAGCCCCGTCATCCCGAGAGCGAGCCGCCAGCGCAGCGTGCCGCGGCGGCGTGCGGTCATGCCGCGGCCCGAAGCCTGTAGCCGCGGCCGGGCAGGGTCTCGATCACGTCGGTCGCCCCGGCCGCCGCGAGCTTGCGGCGCAGGTTGCTCAGCGTCACCCGGACGGTGTTCGTGAACGGGTCGGCGTGCTCGTCCCAGACGTGCTCGAGCAGTCGCTCGGCACTGTGCACCTCGTCCGGGTGGAGCAGGAACCAGCGCAGGAGCGCGTACTCCTTCGGGTTGAGGTCGACGGGGGTCACCCCGTTGCGCACCTCATGGCGCGCGCCGTCGAGCACGAGGTCCTGCCACTGGATGACCGCGGCAGTCGCGCCGGACTCACGGCGAAGCAGCGCCCGCGTGCGGGCGAGGAGCTCACCGAGGGCAAACGGCTTCACGAGGTAGTCGTCGGCTCCTTCGTCGAGGCCGGCGATGCGATCTTCGACGCCGCCGCGAGCGGTGAGCATGAGGACGCGGGTCGGATGGGCCGCGTTGCCGGCCCGAAGCTCGGCGATCTCCCGGCAGACCGCCAGGCCATCCATGTCGGGAAGGTTCAGGTCGAGGCAGACGACGTCGTAGTCGGTGAAGGGGAGCCGATCGAGCGCGGACCGACCGTCGGCGGCGATGTCCACCGCATAGCCCTCACGCCGCAGGCCGGTGGCAATAGCCCCCGCCAGGTCCGGCTCGTCTTCGACCACCAGGATGCGCATGCTCGTTCATGTACGACGTTATGGCCTCGGAAGTTCCGCGACGGGATCGGCTGCGCGGCCGTACGACCACACCACGGGCCCCAGAAGGATGGCCAGCACCGCGTAACAGGCGATGCCCGCACGCAGGCCATGGGCATCGACGATGAGGCCGATGCCGACCGGGATGAGGAAGCCCGAGAACTCGATCGTGCTCACGACAGCCGAGACCGTGCCGGCCTGACCTGGCCTCAGGCGCAGGACGCGAGCCTGCAGCGCGGTCCAGAAGCCGACGAGGCCGAACCCGAACAGGAAGGCACCGGGAAGCACCAGCAGCGCGGTCGGCGCCAAGGCGATCGAGGTCACCGCCACGGCCAGCAGCACGGCCGGCCGGGCGAGGGGTGGGCTCGGGGGCGCACGCCGGGCCTGATGGATCGATCCAGCCAACGCGCCCACCACCGTGAGCATCGCGATCGCCGTCGCGACCGCGGCGGACAGGCCGTCGGTCCGTTGCAGGTGCGCGATCAGGAACGCGAGGAAGGGCTCGTCGAGCGGCGACAGCAGCGCGGCCATGAGGCCGAGCATCCACACGCGCCGATCGCGCACGATCGACGAGAGCGCCCGGCGCGGAGGTTCACGATCGCCGGCGGCGTGGGGAGGGGGTAGGGGCGAGATCGCGAGCCAGACCCCGTAGGCGGCCATGAGCACCGCGGCGAGGAGGAACGGCGCTTGCCATCCGAAGCCGAGCCAAGCAGCAGCGACGATCAGCGCGGGGCCGGCCAGGTCGCCGATCGACCCGAGGAAGTTCGAGGCGCCGAGCATCCTCGGCAAGTCCTCGCCGGACAGGTCCACGAGCGCGAGCTCTGACGCGTCGACCATCGCCGACGCCGCGACACCGATCACGAACGACGCGGCGACAAGGACCCAGTACGAGTCAGAGGTCGCGAACACCGCGACCGCGGCGGCGAACCAGAACGCGCCGCCCGCAGCGATCACGCGACGGCTGAAGTAGTCCGCTGCGATCGCGAAGCCGTTGCCGACGATCGCGCCCGGCGCACCCGCGGCGAGGATCGTCGCCGCTTGCGCATACGAGAGATGCAGCTCGGACCGGAAGGCCTCGAAGCTGCCGGGGATCAGGAACCCGGCCGACTCATCCGCGAGCCGAACCGAGAGCAGAGCGACCAACATCGCCGGTGCGTGCCGCGCACGGTCGCGGGGGCCCACCGGCGAAACGCAGTGCGTCAGTAGTGCGAGATGCGCGCCATCGCCCGAGCGTATCCCCTCCCGATTTCGAGCCCCGAGACTTAGGCTGAGTGCATGGCGTTGTTCTCGAGCAAGTCCTCTCCCGTGTCCGCCGATCGAGCGCTCCCCGGCCGTTCCGAGACCATGCCGGTGCCGGCCCAGCACTTCGTGAACTTCCACACGCTGACACCGCCGTTCCCCGACGGCATGGAGACCGCGGTGTTCGCTCTCGGTTGCTTCTGGGGCGCCGAGCGCAAGTTCTGGGAGGCACCCGGCGTGTACACGACCGCCGTCGGGTACGCGGGCGGCTACACGCCCAACCCCACCTATGAGGAGGTGTGCTCCGGACGCACCGGGCACACCGAGGCCGTGCTCGTGGTCTTCGATTCCGCCGTGACCAGCTACGAGGCGCTCCTGAAGCTCTTCTGGGAGAGCCACAACCCCACCCAGGGCATGCGGCAGGGAAACGACGTCGGCACGCAGTACCGGTCCGCCATCTACGCGACCTCGCCCGAGCAGCGCAAGGCTGCGGAGGAGAGTCGGGAGCGCTACCAGGAGCAGCTCGACAAGTCCGGTTTCGGTCCGATCACGACCGAGATCGCGGACGCGGGCCCCTTCTACTACGCCGAGGCGTACCACCAGCAGTACCTCGGCAAGAACCCGAACGGGTACTGCGGGCTGGGCGGCACCGGGGTGTCGTGCCCGGTCGGTCTCACCTCGGACTGAACTGGGCGACTGACCCCGCGGCCCACGCTGGAACGACTTGATACGGTGCGGCGAACGTTCGCCCCGGCGCGTCGCCGGCTCCAGTGGAGGTCGTACTCGCAATGGCTGACCCGGTTCTCGACTACCTCGGCTCGCACTCGCTGCTCACGCTCGCGACGGCCTCGAAGAACGGCATCCCTCACGCCGCTCCCGTGATCTACGTGAACGACGGCACGACGGTGTACTTCTCGATCGCGCCGTCGTCCACCAGCGCGACCAACTTGGCCGAGAACCCGGTTGCCGCGATCGGCGTCGCTGACAACCCTGACGACTGGAACGCTGCGCAGGGTGCTCAGCTCGTCGGCAACGTGAGCAAGCTCTCCGGCGCCGACGCCAAGACCGCAGCGGGCCTGTTCACGCAACGCTTCTCCAACCTCGGCGACGCGATCGACTCCGCACCCTTCTACCGCTTGCAGCCCCACGACGTGCGCTACGTCGACAACACCTCGAGCTCGGGCGAGAAGAACGAAGCGCTCGGCCAGGCGTGGGTCACGAACGTGGTGCACCGCGTGTTCCGTCACCTGCGGCCCGACGAGGTCGACGCGCTGTCGTCGAAGTTCTCGAAGGAGTCGTTCAAGTCGGGCTCGACCGTCATCGAGCAGGGCACGACCGGCGACCGCTTCTACCTGATCGTCGACGGCGTCGCCCGCACCACCAACGCGCAGGGTGAGGAGCTGTCGACGACGGGCCCGGGCGGCTTCGTGGGTGAGATCGCGATCCTTGCCGACCGTCCCCGCACGGCAACGGTGACCGCCGCGACCGACATCAACGCGCTCTCGCTCTCGAAGACCGACTTCGAGTCGGTCATGCAGGCGTCCCCCGACCTCCGCCGCGACTTCGACGCCGTCGTGGCCGAGCGGCTGGCGCGCGGCTGACCTCGGTCACGATCGAGCCCCCTTCCAAGGAGGGCATCTCGGCGGCGCTCTCGATCGTGGCGCTCGTGCTCGTCATCGCGGGCTCGGCACTCGCGTTCACGATCCCGAACCGCACACCCCCACCCGACGGCGGTCCCGTCCTCACCCGCTACCTCCCGCTCGAGGACGGCCAAGCCGCGCTGTCCGAGCGCAGCGACCCGACGGGCAAGAAGGTCGGGTGGGAGACCGCGAACACCGACGTGCTCGGGGACGGCGAGGCGCTGCTGTCGCTCTCCGCGGCGAACTTCAGCCAGCTGACCGCGCTGTACGGACAGCCGAAGGACGACCCCACACCACCCGGCCTCAAACATGCGACGATCCGGGTCGAGCGGATCTCGAGCTTCCAGGCCGACGGCACGCTCGACCCGACCTCACAGCTCAGCCAGGTGATCACCCGGGATGACCTCGGTGATCGTCTGCTCGCGGCAACCGGGTCGAGCGGCCAGCTGACGTTCGACCCGCCGGCGCTGCTCTTTCCCGTCGACCTGCATGTCGGTCAGACCTGGGAGACGAAGGGCAAAGCCGGCGGGCAGAACTACACGGTCTCCGGCAAGGCGATCGAGCACACCAAAACGTCCGGGTTCGACGACTGCATCCGGTTCGAGCTCCACACGGTGATCGGTCAAGGAGAGACACTCAGCCGCCCCGTCGCCTGCGCCGGCGTCGGCACCATCGAGCGCGACGACGCGGATCCCGACGGCACGGTGTTCCAGCACCTCGACATCGTCACGTTGGACACCGAGCGATTCGCCGACTCGACGGTCCCGCCCGCGGTCTCGGCCGCTCCGACGCCCGAGCCCAAGGGCGAGCTTACGCTCGGGCGGGTCGGCCGCGCGACGCCGAACGGCTCGATCAGTCCCCCGACGTTCCCCGCGACGTTCGTCCCGACCGATCCTCCGTCCGTGCTGGTCGCGTCCGAACGAGGCGACCTGGTCGCGATGGCGGTCGACACTCCCGACGTCGCGCGGTGGCGGTTCCACCCTGGGGGCTCGATGTACGGGCCACCGGGCTTCGATCCCGAGACCGGCCACGTCTACGTCGGCGCCACCGACAAGCGCGTGTACGCGCTCGACGCCCGTGGCGTCTTCCTCTGGGCCGTGTCCGCGGACGACAACGTGGCGACCCGACCGGTGATCGCCCGCGGCATCGTCTCCTTCGCGAGCGAGGCCGGCAGCGCGTTCGGCATCGACGCGGTCACCGGAAGGCAGGTGTGGAAGCGCGACCTCGGCGGCCCGGCCGTCGCCTCGCCCGTGGTGGTCGACGATACGGTCGTCTTCGGCACCGACAGCGGCGCGATCAGGGCCCTCGACATCGACGACGGCGGCAATCGCTGGACTCGGTCGGGGCAGGGCTCCGTCGAAGGGCCTCTCGCCGCGGACTCCGACGGGAACGTGTACGTCGCCGACGCCGGAGGAGGCGTGAGCGCGTTCGACGCCGCGACCGGCGAAGCGCAATGGAGCGTGAGCGAAGGTGATTCGTTTCGCACCGGCCCGACCCTCGTCGACGACCTCGTCGTCGTGGTGGGCGAGTCGGGCTCGGTGTTCGCCGCGAGACGCTCGGACGGGGGCGCCCGAGTGGGCATCGAGAGGCACGTTCGTCGGGCCCGCGGCCACGAGCGGCAGCGACATCGCGATCGCCCGGGCGAACGGGTCGATCGCCGAGGTCAGCCACGATGGCCAGCTCGTCCGCGACTTCGCCGCCGGTGACGCAGTCGCGCCGACAGACCCTCCCCCGGAGTACGAGCTCGGCCTGACGGCGGGCGGTGGCGCGGTGTGGAGCGTCGACCAGAGCACGGTCGTGCGTCGGCTCGGGCCAGGTGCGGGAGGCCTCACCGCGCTCCAGGCCCGATGGGTCCACCCGTTCAGCGAAGCTCCGTTCTCGGGAGCGAGCTTCCCGACGACAGTGGGAGAGCTCAACGGCCAGGCGGTGCTCGTCGACCGCGGCGGCGCCGTCTACCTCGTCGATCCGGAGACCGGGGATCCGCGGCGCATCGGCGACGACCCGGAGAGCCCCCTGCCGCCGGGCGGGGACGCGATCGTCGACGGGAGTCAGCTGTTCATGACCCTCGGCGGAGTGCTGCAGGCCGTCGATCTGCCGAGCGGCAAGGTGCTTTGGACCGAGGGCACCACGGGAGACTTCGTGCCGAACGGCCCTGTCGTGGTCGGAAACGACGTCGTGCTCTTGCGGGCAGTGACCAACGACGACGGAACCGTCGACGACGACGTGACTGCGTTCGACCGAGTGACCGGTGAGGCGCGGTGGACGCGCCGCATGACGCCGGCCGGCAACGGGCCGACGGTTGCCGACGACCTCCTCATCGTCGGTTCACCCCTCACCGCACTCGATCCCGCCGATGGGTCGATCGTGTGGCAGGTCGAGCCGGGTCGAGACGTCGTCGGCAGACCCGCCTACGACCCCGAGCGCGACGCAGTCGTGGCCGCCGTGCGCAAGATCGACGGCAACGACGTGACGATCGACCTGGTGTCGGTCGACGCGCGCGCACCGGCGCGGATCGGTGGCGCGTCCCAGTCCAAGGGCGACCCGACTTCACCGAGGAGATCACCGTCAGCGGCGACCTCGTGGTCGTGCCCGAGCTCGGTCTCCCGATCGTCGCGTTCGATGCCTCCACCGGAGCCGAGCGCTGGCGCTTCGCGCCCCGGCGCCCGCGCGCCGACCTCGGCAGCGTCACCGTGGAGGACGGCCAGGTCTGGACGTTCTCGAGCACCGCGCAGGTCTTCGTCCTCGACGCCGACGACGGCTCGGTGCTCGCGCAGTCCTCCGGGCTCGGCAGCGACGTCGGCGACATCTTCTCGCCCTGGGGTCAGCGGATCCGCGCAGTGGGCGACGTGTTCATCGCCCCGATCGGTCCGTTCGTCGCGGGGTTCGACGCGCCGGAGGGCTCAGGGTGAGCTCTCGGATCCGGCCGACACGCGCCACCATCGCCGCGACGATCGGCCTGATCGCGGCGCTCGGCTTCGGCGCGGTCCGCGAGCTGATCTGGGACGAGCTCCGCGGCGGGATGCTCAACCTCCACGGCTTGCGACGCCCGATGCGCGTCCTTGTCGTCTTCGGGTTCGCACTGCTGCTGGCGATGCTCGTCGCGATGGTGTTCAACGACTTCCTCCGAGGTCGCTACGACCTGTTCGTGCTGCCCGGAGGCACGACCGGCCGTGGCTCACTCATCCCGTCGCCACTGCTCTCGGTCACGCTCTTCGTGCTCGCCGTCGGTTGGGCCTTCGTCCTCGCCTCCGTGCTCGAGACCCCGCTCCTCGCTCGGATCGGGCTGCTCGCCGTGTACGTGTCGTTCGCGTCCGTGTGGGAGGGCTTCGGGTTCGGGAACCGCAACGACGACCTCGTCGCGGTCGGATGGGTCGGTGTGATCGCGGTCGTGGCGCTGTTCGCGATCCGCATCAAGATCCCCCCGCGGCCCGTCGTGGACTTCTGCCTGTTGCTCGCGTTCGTGACGCTCACGTTCGTCGCCGGCCAGTACCGCCTCTTCGAGTTCGATCGCTCGAATGGAGGCGCGTTCGGTCTCTTCCAGGCGACACAGAGCGTCGAGCTCCTCTCGACGTTCGTGCTCCCCTTGATGTTCCTGATCGGCCTCGACATCGCCGCCTTCGCGCTCAACATCGGCGAGTTCGCCACGCACTTCGTGGAAGACCGGTTCAGTGAGCGCGTGCTCCCGCTGATCGCCGCGAGCACCGCAGGGCTCGCGATCCTCCAGACCTTCTTCGCGTTGCGCGACACCTTCGACCAGGGCGACGCGTGGAAGCCGCTCGCCGGTGCGTTGCTCGTGCCGCTCACGTTCGCGGTCCTGTGGGCGCTCGTGCACACACGTCCCCGCGTCGTCGGCGCGGAAGACGAGGAGTTCATCGACGCGGCCCGGTCATGGGGTCCGCCCATCGTCGTGCTGATCTTCCTTCCGTTCATCATCCAGACCCTGCTTCTGCTGTCGCTGAACTTCGTCAACGCGACGAAGATCACGCAGAACCTCGAGATCATCCAGCACTGGGAAGACGCCTCGACCTGGGTCTTCGACCGCCAAGACCTCTGGACCGACATCCTCGGGCCCGCGTTCCTGGCGGTGGGCATCTTGCTGGCCGTCCGCGGACGCCGATCGCCCGGGCTCTTCGTCGGCGGGGTGGGGATCCTCGCCATGTGGCTGCAGCTCACCGATCCGACCGGATGGCTGCATAGCCTGTTCGCGTCGCGCTCACAGGTCACCGCGATGTGGGTGCTCGCACTGGTAGCGACCGGCGCGCGATGGGCGGTGCAGCACACGCTCAGCCGTCATCGCATCCGAGGGCTTTTCCTCGCGTTCGGCCTCGCCTTGTTGCTCGGCCAGCAGGGCTTCCTCGAAGATCCGCTCGGCGTGCTCGGGTTCCTCGGCATCGCGCTGATCGCGCTGGGCTTCGTCGCGGACGCCGCGGCGTACGGAGACTGGGCGAACCACGACTCGCCCCGCCTCCCGCGGATCAGCCGCGTGCTGCTCTACGTCGGATACGTGCTCTTCGCCGTCGCACTCGTGAACTGGTCGCTCGTCACCCACGACCTGGCGAGCGTGCAGCTGTACACGGGCAACGGCGCACTCGCCGGCTTCGCCGCGCTCGGCCAGCCGCTCATCTTCCTCGTCTTCCTCGCCGTCATCACGAGCAGGCCCGATCCGGTGACCGCACCCCCGGAGGTACCGCTGCCTCCGCTCCCCCCGCTACCGCCTCCGCCCGGCGTCGCCGGCCGGCCTCCGCCACCGCCGCGGCCTGTGGGCGTCAGTGCCCCTGCTCCGCTTCCTTGAGCTTGGCCTCGACCGATTGCTTCTGCGCGTCTGAGATCGGCTGAGCGAGGATGTCGCGCAGCAGCGTCGCCGCGCCAGCGGCATCGTCGAGCTGAGTCAGCTTCACGTTCGCCAGAAACCACTTCGCGTCGAGGTCGGTCGGGTCGATCTTCAAGCTCTGGTCGAGCAGGTCGGCGCCGCCATGGGGATCGCCGAGGGCGGCGGTCGTCCAGCCGAGGTACTTCAGCGCCTTCTGCCGGTCGGCGTCGGAGGGGTTGTTGTCGAGGGCAAGCTGCGCGTGCTCCTTCGCCTTCTCGAGGTTGCCCTCCTTGAGGTACCGCTCGATCAGTGCGAGTCGCATCGCGGTGATCGACGGGTTCTGCTTGATGACCGCTTCCATCTCGTCGTCGGTCACGGTCGACAGATCGCGGCCGCCTCCGGCGAGGGTCGAGACCGTGGACTGCACCGAACCGCTGGCGCCGCGGTCGGAATGGCCGACGACGACGGCCACGATCGCGACGCAGGCGACGACGACGATTCCGATCAACGTGAGCGTCCTCGTGGTGCGATCGACCCCGCCACCGCTGAGCACGTCCTGCTCATCAGACACCGGCTCCGGCTCGAGCGCGGCCACGATCTCGGCTTCGTAGATCTTCGTCAGGTGCTCAGCGGTCTCGGCGTCGATCTCACCCGCTTGGCGTTGCCGCTCGACTTCGACGAGGTCTCGCAACGCACGGGCTTTCCGCGCATCGACGACGCCACGCTCAACGGTCATTGGCGCTCAGAGCTCACCGCTCGGAGCGTCGCACAGGCACCGGCTCGGATCGCAGTCGACCCCTGCGACGCAACCACAGCCAACCTGCCCCCGCCGCGGCCGCAAACGCGACGCCCAGCGATCCGCCGACCGGCACCCCGGAAGCCGCGCCCGCCTTGTCGGGCGGCAGGCTGCCGACGAAGTCGGACGAGCCGAGTGCGCCCTGCTCCCCGCCGGGGTCGTTGCCGATGCAGCTGAAGATCGTTGCACCTTCTTCGTTCTGAGGGCCCTTGCATGCGAGCACCGTGCCGCCGTCGGTCTGCGCGCTGACGACGTCGGTGATCACCATGTTCTTCAGCAGCGCTTCGGGATCGGTGATCTTGGCCTCTTGGGGGATGCGCTCGAGCTTCGCGTTCGCCTCGGCAAGCCCGGTCACGAAGTACGGCGGCAGACTCCGGAAGCGCATCTTCGCGGTGACGATGATCTTGGTGCCGGGCGGCAGCGACGCAGTGTCGAACACGTAGTCGTAGGTGTCGGACGAGCGATCCTGCAGCGTGCCGTTCGCGTCGGCGACCTCACGGATCGGGTCGAGCGTGCGCATCACCTGCTGGGTCGCCACGCGGGTACGCAGCTTCACGATGTCGGGCAAGAACGACTGATACGGGACCTCGGTGAACGTGCCCGTGTTCTTTGGATCTCCGTCGGTGAGGATCTTCTGGAAGTTCGTCAACCACGGGTCGCAGTCGTTCGCAGGGAACGCGGCGCTGAACTTGATGTTGATGTCGCCGAGCTTGCCGGGATCGATCGGCTGCCCGTTCAGCGTCGGATCGGCGAGGAGGGCACGCTGGACGCTCGCGGGGTCGCATTGCCGCAGCTCGTCCTGGGGAGACTCGACGACGCCCGACGCACACGGCGAGTCGATGCCGCTCGACGGCTTCACGAGACACACCTCTTGGCCGTCCGCGGTCTTCGCACTCACTTCGAGGAAGAACTGGCGGGCGAAGGCGAACCCGGTCGGAAAGTTGTGCCCGAGCAGGTTGTTCTGCACGACGACTGACTGCACATCTTGGCCGGCGGCGTTCGCGCCCTTGTCGACGACCTCGAGGGTGACAGCCGACTGGACTAGCGCCTGGCGAGCGTCGAGGACCTTCTGCAGCGTGTTGTCGGGGAAGCCGGACTGCGTGTAGTGCGAGGCGTCGAGGTCGTAGTCGACTCCGACGAACATGTGCGATCGGTACGTGCGGTCGGGCTTGGAGAGGAACCCGGGGGCGTAGTCGACGACCGGCTGGTCGCCGTTGACGGCGGTCGGCATGTGGCAGTCGGCGCAGCCGAGCGGGGCGTCGAGCGAGTTCCGCGGATCGTTCTTGATCCGTGCTTCGAAGCCGGCCACGTAGTCCTGCCACTCGTCGAACGTGGTCTGCAGCACGAGGTCTTGCAGCTTGCCGTCCTGCACGTCGAGCTCGTTCTGGTCGAGCGTGAAGTTGCCGTCGGAGTCGGTGGTGCTGGTGTCGTCATTGCTGACCGGTGACAGCCCGTTGCCGTTGAGGTCGACCTTCACGTTGTGGCACGCGCCGCAGAGCTGCGAGTTGCCGACCGTTGCCGTCCACCAGTCGTTGGTGCCGCTGTTCATGCCGTGCTTGGGCACCGGCACCGGATCGGGGTCGGTGAACAGCGGGCCGTATTGGATGCCGAAGTTGTTCGCGGCCTGCTTGGCAACGGGCAGCGGGCCGAAGCCCGCGAGCTCCGCTGGTGGAGCCTGCTGGGTGTGACACGTGATGCATCCGATGCCGTCGGAGTTCACGGCCGCGTTGCCGCCACTGACGGCGACTCCGCCGTCGGCCGCCGAGCCTTTGGCGTTCAGCGGCAGCAGCGTGTTGATGTCCTTCGCGAACGGCGCGCCGACGGGGGCGTGACAGTTGATGCAGGTCTTCGCGGCCGAGTCGAACAGCGCCTGCTGCGTGTCGCCGAGCTCGGCGGCCAGCTTTTCGTTTTCGTTCAGCGTGACCGGAAGCTGCGACTCCATGATCGTGCCCGTCTGCGCGTCGGCCATCGACGACAGCTTCCAGTCCTGGACGATGTCGTCGTGGCAGTCCGCGCAGCTGTTCGACGCGACGAACGCGGTCTTGTCGCTACCGAACGCGGCCTGGGTTCCGCCGAGCACGTCCCAGACGTGCCATGCCAGCACCGCGAAGAACAGGATCGTGATGATCGGGTGCAGCGCGCGCCACGACTGGAACTGCAGCACCTTCGAGGTCTGACCGCCCTCGCGAGGGAAGTTCTTCGCGACCTCGTCGGACATCTTGCGGATCTCGCGCCAGATGACCTGCTCGCCCGAGTCGAGCTTGGCCACCTCGGCCTCGATCTCGGAGATTGGGCGACGATTCTCCACGAAGTCGTTGACGAGCTCTCTGAAGTGCCGCGGCTGACCCTGCGCCATCTTGTTGATGGCGACGTTGACGTTCAGCGCCTCCTTCTTGAGGCCGATCATGTGGTGCCGCGCGAGGCCACCGATGCTCACGAGCACGCCGAGCACGATGAGGATCACGCCCGAAGTGAGATGGGTCTGGAACGGCACCATCGTGGCGTGCACGATCGCAGCGACCAACGCGAGGATCGGCAAGTACATGTGCGAGCGAATCCAGGTCATGGTTCCGCCCGGCATGATCTTCTTGCCGAACTTGGTGCGCTTCCGGAACGGATACAGCGCGCCCGGGCTGAGGAACAGCAGCGCGGTCAGGATGCCGAACCCGATGACGACCGCGAGCATCACGCCGCCGGTCGGGGTCACGCTCCCCTGGATGTAGAAGAGCCCCCCGAACCCGATCGCGAGGATCAGGACCGAACCGAGGACGGCCGCGATGTTCCACTTGCGCGACGTGATCTGGAACTTCGGCGGACCAGGCACCCGGCGAGCTCCCCCAAGGGTCGAGGCTGGTGCGTTGTCTAGCACGCGCCGCCGGAGGGTCGTGCTACGTTCCGGCGACAGATGCGGACTCGGCACCCAGGGGAAGCCGCGTGACACTGGCGATCGCTCTCGACGTCTTCAACGTGGGCTCCACACCGCTGCAGATGCTGCTCGTCGTGCTCATCCTGACCGTGCTGGTCGGGCTCGTGATCATGCTCGTCACGCAGATCTTTTCGCCGTACTTGAATCGGCGTTGGCCGGCGACCGCTCCGCTCAGCCCGACCGAGCTGCTCTGGGGTGAAGCCGGCGGTCACGTGAAGCGCACGTTCCGCGGCCTCGACCTCGAGGAGCAGAAGGACATCGCGAGCCAGCTCGCCGAGCGCAAGGTTGCCGCCGGCACGCCGATCACCAGCCAAGGTGACCCGGCAACCGCGTTCTACCTTCTCAAGAGCGGCACCGCCGAAGCTGTCCAGGTCGACTCGGGCGGCGGCGAGCGCAAGCTGCGCGACTACAACGAGGGCGACTCGTTCGGCGAGGTGGCCATCCTCGAACGCAGTGCGCGCACCGCGACGGTCCGCGGCGCTGACCGACTGCGTGGTCCTCGAGCTGCCGGCCGAGGACTTCGTCGCGGCCGCTGCCCAGACCGCGGCCGAGGGCAACGACTTCACCGCGGTCGCCCGTTCGTTCCTCGCCACTGACCGGGCCCGGGCCCGGATCGCCGCCGGCGAACCGGCGCTGAACCCCGTGCAGCAGGTGCAACGCGGGGCGCCGAGCGGGATGCCGTCGCCCGGTGCGGTGCCGGGGAACGCCACCGTCTCCTTCGAGGGTCGCGGCTGCCGCGGCCGCTGTAGCGGCCACGTCCTCGCCCTCCGAGGCACGCCCTGCCGCCCCGCCCGTCGTGCCCCCGCCCCCTGCGGCGGCGCCCGCTGCCGCGGCGCCCGCTGCCGCGGCGCCTCCTGCTGCAGTGCCTCCTGCTGCAGCGCCCCCGTTGGCCGCGCCCCCGGTGCCGCTCCGCCGGGCGCCCCGGTGATGCCCGCGGCCGGGGCGATCGCGCCCGGTACGAGCGAGCGTCCGGCCCGCCGGCCCGCGCCCGCGAACCCCGTGCAGCGCGCGATCCAAGACCGCCAGGTCGCGGCCCCGGGATGGCAGGCGACGCACCGCGTGGGCGCCTCGGGCGCGCCGGCCCGCGCGTCGGCCGACCCGAACGCCGCGCCGAGCGCCACGTTGCAGCCGGGCACCATGGTCCGGCTCATCGAACGCTCGGGCGACTGGGCCCGCGTCGATGCCGACAACGGTTGGAGCGGCTGGGTCGACGTGCGGCACCTCGACCCTGCCGGCCCGTAGTTGCGCGTCCGGATCTGGGGGACGCGCGGATCGCTTCCGGTCTCGGGTCCCGGTGTGCTGCGCTACGGAGGCAACACGCCGTGCCTGTCGATCGAATGTGACGACGAACCGCTGCTCGTGCTCGACGCCGGTACCGGCATCTTCAACCTCGCGAAGTCGCTCGGTCGACCTCCTGACTTCCGCTGCACGATCGCGCTGACGCACCTGCACTGGGACCACATGATGGGTCTCCCGTTCTTCTTCCCCGCCGACCAACCCGATGCCGAGACCCTCGTGCTCGGTCCGGGCGACCGAACGAAGAGCGACGAGGGCGCGGGGGTGCGCCGCGAACCTCGACTCGGTGCTGCGGCCGCCCGGGTTCCCCATCACCCTCGACGGCCTCGAAGGGCGGTGGCAATACGAGACGCTCGGTGACGAGACGGTGCGACTCGGTCGGGTCACCTTGACGACTCGGCATGTCCGCCACCGCGGCCCCACGCTGGGCGTGCGCGTCGAAGCCGACGGTGCGGCGCTCGCGTACATCCCCGACCACGGGCCGGGCGCAGAGGGCCGCGGACCCGAGCAGGACGAGGTCGTGCCCGACGCCGTGCGAGACCTCGTCGATGGTGTGGACCTGCTCGTGCACGACGCGCATCAGACACCGAGCCAGTACGAGCGCTTCCGCCACTTCGGGCATTGCACCCCGGCGTACGCTGCTCGCGTCGCGAAGGCGGGGAAGGTCGGACGGCTGTTGCTCTTCCATCACGACCCCGGCCGCGACGACGACGGAGTCGACACGATGCTCGACGATGCTCGCCGCGGCGGCTGCCGAGCTCGGATACGCCGGGCCGATCGATGCCGCGGCCGAGGGCGACACGTACGAACTGTCAAGGGCCGAACCCCCGACCGAGGAGGTACTGCGGTGAGCACTCCCGAAGAGCTGGCCGATCAGGCCTCCGAAGCCCTCGACGCGGGCGGCCCCGACGCCCACCTCTCGGCGCTCCGCGCGCTCACCGACGCGGTGCGCGAGCAGACGAAGGCGATTGCCTCTCTGGCCGAACGCTTCGGCGCTGGGGGTGGTGGCGACGCCGCGGCGACGCGCGCTGCACCACCGAAGCGGCTGATGAAGCCGCCTGCGCCCGCGCCTCCCTCGACGGGCGGCGACATGTGGGCGCGCCTCGGCCTGACCGAAGGTGAGCGACGCCGCGTCACGGCGCTCTTCTCCGACGTGTCGGGGTTCACCGCGATGTCCGAGAAGCTCGACCCCGAAGAGGCGAACACCATCATGAAGGAGACGATGGCCGAGCTCACGGCCATCATCCGCAAGCACGATGGCTACGTCGAGAAGTTCATCGGCGATGCGATCTGCGCGATCTTCGGCGCGCCGATCTCCCACGAGGACGAGCCCGAGCGCGCAGCCCGCACGGCGATCGAGATGCACGCCGCGCTCGACGCGCGTGCCACGCGGCGCCCCGACTTGCCTCCGCTGCTGATGCACATCGGGATCAACACGGGCCTCGTCATCGCCGGCACGGTCGGCGACGGCACACAGTTCGGAGTGATGGGCGACACCGTGAACACGGCGGCACGACTCATGGACAAGGCGGTGAAGACACAGACCTTCGTCTCCGCCGAGACCGCGCGGCGCATCCGCCACCAGTTCATGGTCACAGACATGGGCCAGTACCAGATGAAGGGCAAGGACCTGCCGGTGCAGGCGTTCCTGCTCGAACGCGAGCTCTCCGATGCGGAGGCGAAGCAGGCCCGCACGCTCATGGCACCGTTGATCGGGCGCGACGAAGAGCTCGCGACCCTGCGCAGCGCCGCGACCCGCACGATGACCGGCCCCGACGGTGCGATCGCGCTGATGCTCGGCGACGCGGGAATGGGCAAGACGCGTCTGCTCGACGAGCTCGAAGCCGAGCTCGGCGACGACATGTTGGTGCTGAGGGGTAGCGGGCACTCCGTCGGCGCTCGCCCGTTCGGTCTCATCGCGGACGTGCTCGAGCCGCTCATCGAGCAGATGGCGGCAGGGCCTGACAGGGACATCGCCATGACGGTCCTGACTGGCGGCGAGACGGCTGAGCTGCCCGAGCTCGGCGCGGCGATCGGACGCGGCCTCGCGCACGCGGCAGCGGTACGGCCGGTCGCGATCCTCGTCGACCGTTTCGAATGGGCCGACCAGGCGTCGGTCGACCTCGCGGTCTTGCTCATGCGTCGCGTCGGCACCGCGCGGGTGATGGTCGTGCTCGCCTCGAGACCGGGAGCCGCACCGGTCGAGGCGATCGCGCTCGTCGGGCCGTCGTGGGTGTCGCGACTGCGCCTCGCACCACTCTCGAACGAGCGCATCGCCGAGATGCTGCAAGCGCTGCTGCCCGGAGGCGTGTCACCCGAGCTCGCGGTCAGGCTGGCGACCCGCGCCGACGGCGATCCCACGTTCGCGGAAGAGATCGCGTTGTCGCTCGTCGACGAGGGCGTCATCGTGCAGACCGAAGGTGAGTGGACGCTGGTCGGCGATCCCGACAGCGTCGAGATCCCAAGCACCATCCAGGAGCTGATCGAGGCGCGCATCGACGCGCTCCCCGACGCGTCCCGCCTCGTGCTGCAGGAAGCATCCGTGATCGGCAACACGTTCACCGCCGATCTCCTGAGTGCGACGGCCACGAACCCCGAGACAGTGCCCGGCGCCCTGGCGGAGCTCGCCGTGGCCGAGCTGCTGAGAGCGCCATCAGACCTCGACGACGATGACGACCTCGAGTACGGGTTCAAGAGCCCCGTCGTGCGCGAGGTTGCCTACGAGAGCATCCTCCACCGCCGCCGACCCGCGTACCACCTCCGGGTCGCCAACGCCCTGATCGCGCAGCAAAACGACAGGGAGGGAGTCGTCGAGCTGCTCGCACATCATTTCCTCTACGCCGACGACCCCGAGAACGGCGTGAAGTACCTCGATCTCGCGGCGGTCCGCGCCCAAGCAGCCGGCGCGCACCGCACCGCCGAGCAGGTGCTTTCGCGAGCACTCACGCTCGCGGCGCGTCACCCCGGCACGATCCCCGACGACATCCTCGGCGACCTGCACGAGCGACGCGGGTACTCACGGATGGTGCTCGACGACCGTGAGGGTGCGGTCGAAGACCTGACCGCAGCGTCCGACGCCCACGCGGCCGCGCACCGCAACTCGGAGCGCATCGAGATCGACGAGCGGCTCGCATGGTTCCTCGTGTTGTCACACCGCGTCGACGAGGGCGCGGCGCACGCCGACCGCATCCGCGCCGATGCCGAGGCCGCGGGACTCACCGACATCCTCGTGCGCGTCGACGCGGTGCGTAGCCTGGTGCGCGCACTCCAAGGCGACCTCCCCGCCGCGATCGAGCTCGCGACCGAGGTCACCGGACGCGCCGAGGCGAGCGACGACGCACACGCGAAGGCAAAGGCCGCCATCGTCATGGGCGGGTTGCGACGCTGGCAGGGAGATCTCGCAGGCGCCCGCACGCTGCTCGAGCCCGCGACGGAAGCGACACGCGGACTGACCTTCCCGGTCTTGTCGGGCCTCGCGAGCCGATGGCTGTTGCTGACGCTCGTCGACGCAGGCGACTGGCAAGCCGTCGAGCATCTCGCCGGAGCGCTGCTGTTGCGCGGCGACGAAGCCGGGGACATCCACACCGCGGCGACTGCCCATCACTCGATGGGTGTGATGGCACGCGAGCTCGGCGACCTCGCTCGTGCCGAGAAGTCCGGGGAGACTGCGCTCGCGCTCGCGACCCAAGGACGAGTTCGCGCCGCGGAGCGCGTCACGATGGTGTTGAGCCTCGCTGCCAACGTGGGTCGTCGCGGCGACTACGCCGTGGCCGAGAGCCGGCTGCAGCAGGCGGCCTCACTCATCTCCGAAGACCCCTGGCTGAACTGGCGCCTCCAGGCTCTGTTCTGCCTGGCGCAGGGACGTCTGGCGCTCGCTCAGGGAAACAACGACGCTGCGCTCGCGGCAGCAGCACGAGCGCGCGAGCCTCGGCGACGCGGAAGCTCGGATCGAGCGTGCTCGGGCGGCTCTGCTCGAGGCTGAGGCGTCGGCCGCCGCGGGACGACCCGAGGCCCCCGAGAAGCTGCTCGGCGCGCTGGGGTTGGCCCGCGAGATCGACAACCCCATGCTGCTCGCAGACGCCGCCCTCGCCGTAGCGCGGCTCGCTCCCGGCGCGGCACCGGATGCCCATGCCCTCGCGGAAGGCGCGGTCGGCCGGATCCAGGAGCTCGTGCCGACCGACTGGAAGGACGAGTTCGCGGCAAGCCCGCGCGTCGTCGTGCTGAGCGAGCTGACCACCTGAGCCGCTCACGGGTTCGCGCTCGCCCTTGGCGCTCGCTGGCTAGTGTGCGCGGACTGCCGACGCTGAGGGGGTTCACGACGTGAGGCTCATGGTCATCTCTGCGATGAGTCGAGACACCTCGACCACGCACATCCTGGCCAAGCGGGTCGTCGAGATCTGCTCGATCCGAGGGGTCGAGGTCGACTTCGTGACCCCGGCCGATGTGAACGTCCCCGTGAACGACGGCACTGTCCCGTTCGACCTCCCCGAGGCCGTGGCGTGGCAGCAGCGTGTCGCCGAGACCGACGCGTACATCTGGATCTCCCCCGAGTACCACAGCGCGCCCGCCGCCAGCATCAAGAACCTCTTCGACTACCTCACCAAGGAGCCGATGAAAGGTGACGTCGTCGGGCTGTGCGCTCTGGCCGGCGGCGCCATGGCGGCCCTGAACACGCTCAACACGATGACGACGATCGCGCGATCGCTCGGTGCGTGGGTGGCGCCCGACTACTGCGCGCTCAACTCGAACGAGGTCAAGGAGGGTCTGACCGAAGGCACGGCTCGCCGTCTCGAGGCGATGTGCCTCGAAGTGATCGACGCCGCCCGGCGCCTCCACGCCACGGACGCCGATCCGAACCACCTTCCCTTGCAGTGACCGCCGCAGCCTCGCCGGGGGGGCTGCTTCCCACCCGGGCGCTCTTCCACGAATCGTGGAAGTGGCTCCGCAAGAACTGGATCCGCACCCTCGTCTTCAGCATCATCTCGTTCGCGATCGTGTGGGCGTGGAACGTCTGGATCATGGCCCGCAAGCTCGAAGGCTCGGTCGCCGAGCCAGGCTCGAGCACCACCGCCACCGCGCAGGGCCACACGTGGAACGGCCTCTACTGGCTGCTCTGCACGACGATCCTGTTCGGCCTCATCACCTACGGCCGCGAGAAGGGGTTCAAGAACCTCATCCGTGACTTCGTCACACCGCCGTTCACGTTCTTCGACAACCTGTTCCGGCGGCCGCGGTCCGCGATCGCGATGGGTTGCTGGGGAGCTGCGCTTGCCCTGCTCATCGGATCGGTGGTCTCGAACGCGATCTCCGGCCTGCTCGGGCTCGGCTTCCTCCTCGCCGCGCCCACCGCGCTCGCGATCGTCCTGAACAACGTGCTCATCCGCGCCTGGATCGGTGCCTTCTCTGCCGCGCAGCCGCGGCTGCGCACGAACGCATCCTCGCTCGCGAACCCCTACGCGATGATGTTCGGGGAAGCGATCGGCGCGCTCCTCGCCTGGCGGATGAGCGGCGCCTTGGTGCCCGTCATCTTGGCGCTGATCCTCATCGGGGTCTCGTTCGTCGCGGTGGCCGGCGGCGCGGGGAAGGCGCTACCCAACCCGATGCCGCTCATCCTCCTGGTCGGCGCGGGCATCGTGGCCTGGAAGCTGCTGCAAGCCCAACCCGCGCACGCGGACGACGGCGGATGGTCGGAGTGCGCGACGGCGAACGGCGACCCGTGCTCTCAGCTCAGCTTCTTCAAGGGTTGGTGGGAGTGGCGCAAGTCGGCCGGAGCGGACGTCGTGATCCGCCAGGGCCGCATCGGCGGCACGTTCTCGGCGCTCGGATGCCTTGCCGGTTGCCTGCTGGGCGGCGGCCTGGCCGCGGTCGCGGCGGCGTTCAGCAGCTCGGCGACCGGCGGCCTCGGCACCGCCGCCTCAGGCGCGACACCTCCGGGCGGCGCCCCTGCCGGCGGCGCTCCCGCGGCGGGCGCGGGCCACGGTGTCGCCTCGTCGCTCGGTCAACCCCCCGCGGGGCAGCCCGGCGGGCCACTTCCGCAACCCGGCGCACCACACGGCGCGGCGCAGGCATCGACGGCCTCGACGGCGTCCCCCGCAGGCGCGCCACCGGGCGCGGGCGCACCGCCCAGCGCGGGCGCGGCAACCCCTGGCTCGCCCCCGGCGCCCACGCCGGTCCGCGCGCTCCGGCAACGTCGCTCCGGGGCAACCAGCTCCCCCACCTCCCCCGCCGCCTGGCACACCCGCAGGGGCACCCCACGGCGTCGCCCAAGGCACCGAAGGCCTCCACGGCCACGCCGGCCAACCCGCCGACGTCACGCCAGGTCATCCGGGCGACGTGTCGCCGACCAGCGCCGCACGACACGCGCCCGACGTCACCCCGTCCGGATCCGCCCCGGCGCCGGCACCCCCGCAGCCCACCGGCCCCCTGCGGCCGGCACCCCTGCGGCCGGCACCCCTGCGGCCGGCACCCCTGCGGCCGGCACCCCCGCCGGCACCCCGGCAGGGGCACCCCACGGCGTCGCCCAAGGCACCGAAGGCCTCCACGGCCACGCCGGCCAACCCGCCGACGTCACGCCAGGTCATCCGGGCGACGTGTCGCCGACCAGCGCCGCACGACACGCGCCCGACGTCACCCCGTCGGGATCCGCCCCCGGCGCCGGCACACCTGCGGCCAGCACACCTGCGGCCGGCACACCTGCGGCCGGCACACCTGCGGCCGGCACCCCCGCGGCCGGCACCCCGGCAGGGGCACCCCACGGCGTCGCCCAAGGCACCGAAGGCCTCCACGGCCACGCCGGCCAACCCGCCGACGTCACGTCAGGTCATCCGGGCGACGTGTCGCCGACCAGCGCCGCACGACACGCGCCCGACGTCACCCCGTCCGGGCATCCCGGCGATGTCACGCCGACCGGGGCGACCCGCGGCGCACCCGATGTGACTCCCACGGGCGCGGGTCGCCACGCGCCCGATGTCACGCCCGCGCATCCCGGTCAGGCGTCGGACATCACCCCGACGGGAGCGAGTCGCGGCGCGCCCGACGTGACGCCCGGTCACCCGGGAGCGGGCAGCCAGCCGCCTCCGCCTCCCCCAGGCGGCCAGCCGCCGCCCACCCCGGGGCGCCACATGCTCGACGATGTGCTGCCCGACGAGGACAAGTTCGACGAGGAAGACGAAGAGGGCGGCGAAGGCACCTGATCGATGTCTGACACGGCCGTCACCGAGCGAACCACCGCAGGCGTCCCGCTCTGGGCTGGCTTCCTCACGATCGCCCTCGCATCGACCTCGATCCTGTCGCTGCTCGCGGATCTCTACGACGTGGTCGCGATGGGCCACTTCTTCTGGGTCGTCACGGTCCCGAGCCTCATCGGTCTGTTGGTCATCGGCTCCTGGCCGTCGCCGAGCCTGGTCGAGCTGCAGAAGCGGATCCGCGTCGGCGTGTTCGGCGGCGTCATCGGCACCATCGGCTACGACCTGATCCGACTGCCGTTCGCCGTGGGCGGCACGCGCGTCTTCGTCCCTATCGATACCTATGGGTTGCTGATCACCCGGGCGCAGATGTCTTCGTCGCTGACGGCGACGATGGGCTGGCTGTTCCACCTGTCGAACGGCGTGACGTTCGGGATCATGTACGCCGTCGTCGGCGCGCGCCGCCATTGGCTGTGGGGCGTCGCGTGGGGGCTCACGCTCGAGACCGCCGTGTTGCTGAGTCCGTTCAAGGACCGGTATGCGCTCGCGGGCCAGCTCGGAGTTGTCGTCGTCGCCTACGCCGGCCACTTCTTGTACGGGTGGCCACTCGGCAAGTTCGTGCAGCACCTCGACAACACCGACCGAGAGCTGAAGGAGACCTTCCGGTACCCCACACCGATCGTGCTCGGCCTCGCGGTGTTCGCGATCCTGCTCTGGCAGCAGCCGTGGCAGCAGTCGGAGGTTCGCCGCGAGGCGGGGCGCCTCGCTCACGAGGCAGGGAAGCCGGTGCTGCTCGTTGCCGCCGGCGACGCCTTCACTCCCGAGTTCGCCCGAATATCGCCAGGCGAGTGCGTGCTCGTCGTGAATCAGACCGACAACGCGTTCTCGACGAAGTTCGGCGACGTCGGCGCGCGCAATCGGGCCGAGTTCTGCTTCAAAGACGCAGGTGTGAAGCGCGTGAAGCTGTCACCCGCCCAATTCTCAGGCGGCTTCGTCTACGTCGACGAGCACTGACACTGGTTCTCCAAGAAAGGCGTCGAGCGGACGGTCAGCCGGCGCCTTCGGCCTCGAACACGAAGCTGCGACTGCCGACCGCGACCCACCCGCCGGGCTTCACGGATGCGACCTGATTGGGCACGAGGCGCACCCAGTCGGCATTCGTGTCGCTCCAGACGTAGGTGCCGTTGGTGGATCCTCGATCGACGATCTGCAGCTCAGACCCGAACAGCCGCAGCTCGGCATGCACCCGCGAGATGCTCCGCTCGGCATCGTCGACGACGAGTGGACCCGCGCGGCCCGCGACCACCGCTGCGTCGTTGTCGGGCTCTCGCCCGATGATGTAGTCCTTGTCGAGCGCGTAGCTCGTGCCGTCCTCGAACACGATGACGCCGATCGACTTACCGCCGGGTGCGCCGCCGGCAGCCTCGGGCACGGCCGCTGCGGCCGCAACGGCAGCCGGCGCGGCGAACGGCTCTGCCGGCGCCGGGGGCGGCTCGGGCGCAACGATCGCCTCGACCACGGGGATCGCCGCGACCGCCGCGACCTCGGCGACCGGCAGCGGCTCGGGCTCAGCAGGTGCAAGCGGCTCGGCGAGATCGGTGAGCGCCGATGCGCCGCTCGACACACCGGCCGCGACGCCTGCCGCCGCACCTGCGGCTACCGCCGCGACCGGGGCCGACTCCTTGGGTTCTGCGGCCTCACCCGCGGTGCCGGGCATCGCGACCACATGGCCGCCGCTCACGAGCGTGATGCCGACGCCGGGCACGACGCCACCCTGCAGCTCGTACAGGGCGGTGCGCTTGGGCGGCTCCATCCCTCCCGCGGAAACCGAGCACGAGCCGAGCGTGCCCTCGAGGATGCGATCGACCCAAGTCGCCGCGTCACGACCCGAGAGCTTGACCTCGCCTCTCGAGCTCGAGGCGGCGAGATCGATGTTGCCTGCGAGGATCACCGACAGGCCGTCCTCCGTCTGCGCGAGCACGCACAGCGCCAGCCCGGTGTCAGGGTCAGCGGCCGAGAGCAGGCCGGCCATGCGCCGAGCGAGGGCTCGCCCGGGGGCGTCAGGGGTCGCCTCGCCCACCTCGCGGCACAGAGCGATGAGCTCACCGATCCGCCCCTCGTTGCCCGTGGCCGGCAGGGCGACCAGCACGATGCCCGGCAAGCGGGCGATCACGCCGTCCCCGGTGGCCAGCAGGGCTCGCTGCTCGTCAAGTTTCATTGGTGCTCCCTCGGTCTTCGGTGTGGAACATCAGAACAGGTCTGGGTTGGCGGTGAAGCTCTTCTCGATCTGCTCGAGTGCCGCTTGGTCCTCAGGCGTGGGGACTTGGACCTCGACGATCGCCGTGTAGTTCTCCTCGGTCGGCTTGGCGATGATCACCGTATAGAAGGAGTCGGTACCCGCGCACTGGCTGAAGGTCTGGAACCGCCCCTTGAAGACGCCGTCGTCGTAGTCCTCGATCGCCTCGGCCGTGCAACCGTCCCGAGCGAAGACCGGAAACAGCGAGTCGATGTCGGGGACCGGAGTCTTCGTCGCCACGTACAACATGCCTGCCGTCGTGAACCCCGCAGTGAAGTCGGTGCCGTCGGCCGACGCCGCGACCGAAGGGCCGATGTCCTGGCTACCGGGCACGGGGATCACCGTCCAGCTCGCCGGGATGTCGACCGTCAGCGCGCCGGTCTCATCCGAGATCGTCTGGAAGTCGGTCGAGACCGCGGTGGTGTCGGTGGTGCTGTCCCCGCCGCCTTCGGGGAGAGGCGCGCCGTTCAGCTCGCCCGTCAACGTCTCGCCCGCACGCACGACGGTCATGGGGATGACCGCGTCGGGGCCGTCGGAGCGCAGCACGTCGCAGTAGTCCTGCATCGTGCCGTCAGTCGCAACGTCGGTGCCATCGAGCTGCGTGATCACGTCGCCGGGCAGGAGGTTCGCTCGTTCGGCCGGCGTGGCGGTCTCGACGGACGCGACCCACACGCCGGCCGGGTTGTCATTGGACTCGGGAACGGCGAGGCCGTTGATCCCGACCGAGTCGACGTCGCCTGACTGCAGCTCGTCGGTGATGCCCTGTGCTGATGTCGAGGCCACCGCGAAGCGATCGTCGCTCGACGCGCTCGCCGCGTAGTTCACCCCGACGACCTGACCGCTGTCGTCGAGCAGCGGGCCGCCCGACTCACCCGGCTCGGTCTCCGCATCGTGGGTGATGACATCGTCAGTCGCCGACCACGTGGTCGCGAGCGAGTCGACGCTCGTGACCGTGCCATCGGTGAGGGCGAACGAGGTGTCTCCCGCGATGAAACCTCCGGCGTGCACGGCGTCGCCGGCAGCCGCACCTACGGACGACCATTCGAAGAACGGATAGCCATCGCCAGAGATGTCGATCACCGCGAGGTCGTCGCACTCGGAGCGCCCGACGACGCGAGCGTTCTTCGGCTTGTCGTCGCCGTTCACGAACACTTGGAGCGTCGCCGCGCCGGCGACGACGTGGTTGTTGGTGACCGCGAGCCCGCTCGGGTCGATGATGAAGCCGGTGCCCTCACCCGCCTGATCGAGCTGCTTGCCGACATCGGGCAGCACGAAGTCACCCTCGGACACGATGCGCACCGTGCCCTGTTCCGCGTCGGCGAGGGAGGCGATGGCTGTCCCGGTCGGGACGCTGTCGGTGGGAGGTGAGCTGGCGCCCGAGCCTCCGCCTTTCGACGCGAGCGCGATGCCACCGCCGATGAGGGCGACGATCGCCACCGCGCCGATCGCGATCAGCGGCCCTTTGCTCTTTCCCTTTGGCTGCCCGGCGCCGGCAGGGACTCCCGGCATCGTCTCGCGGCTCGGCGGTGTCGGCGTCGTCGGCGGGGTCACGAGCGCCGAGACCGGGGGCGGCGGCATGCTCGCGAGGCCGTCCGACGCCGCCAGCGTGCTCGCGCTGGTCGTCGCGGCTCGGCCCGTCATCGTCGCGTCGGGCGCAGGCAGCGTCACCGAGACGAGCGTCATGTCGGTGACCGGCACACCGAGCGTGCGCTGCGCCTGCTGCAGCGCGCGGCCGAAGGCAGCGGCGCGAGGACGCACCGTGGGGTCCTTCGCGAGTCCCTGCTCGATGATCGTGGCCACCGCGTCGGGAACCCCGCGCGTGCGGAGGTCGGGCACCGGCCGCGTCACGATGCGCGAGATCATCGTGACGATCGACGTGTCCTCGCTGTCGTCGCTGAACGGACCGCCGCCGGCGATCAATGTGTAGAACGTCGACGCGAGGCTGTACACGTCGGATGCCTCGGTCGGGCGCTTGCCTTCCACGATCTCAGGCGGCGCGTGCGCCATCGTCGCGGTGATCACTCCGCTTCTCGTCTGGTTGGCACCTTCGATGCGGGCGATGCCGAAGTCGCCGAGCTTGGGCTCGCCGTACTGGGAGACCAGGATGTTCTCGGGCTTGATGTCGCGGTGCAGGACGCCGGCTTCGTGCGCCGCGTCGAGCGCTCCCGCGACCTTGATCGTCGCCGCCGTCGCGTCGTTCCAGGACATCGGGCCCTGCTTCGAGAGCCGGTCGCCGAGCGAGCCCCGCGACATGAACTCCATGACGATGTAGGGCTGCTGGTCGTCGGTGAAGCCCGAGCCGTACACCGTCACGATGTTCGGATGGCTCGACAGCGCGCCCATCGCCATGCGCTCACGCTCGAAGCGATCACGCGGCTGACTCGTCCGCGGCGGCGATCGGGAGGATCTTGAGGGCGACGGTGCGCTCGAATCCCACTTGATGCGCCTTGTAGACGACACCGAACCCGCCGCGGCCGATCTCGACCGGTGCCTCGAATCCGGAGATGGAGATCGACCGAGGCCCGCCCTGCCCCGCTCCCGGATCTGTCATCCCCCAACCCTTCGCGTGCGTCCGCCGATAGTGGAGCGGATCATAGTGAGCGGCCTTCGCCGTCCAGGGGTCCTCGCGCACGGTCGTGTCTCACGGCGTATGCAGCACCGCCGAAACGGGTAACCAATCCGTCACGACCAATGAGACCCCGTGGGTGACATCGAAGGGTCCGAGACATCACGAATGTCGCGGCGATCCGCGGTCAGCGAGCCTGCCTCGTTAGAGTCACCCAGTCAGTCAGGAGCGTTGGAACAATGGTGTCCGCGGTTGGAACAGTTCCCGGAGCTCGTCTCACGGCAGCGCAACGCAAGAAGCAATTCTTGGATGTCGCCGCGCAGATCGTCGTCGAGCAAGGCGCGGACACGGTCACCATGGAGGCGGTCGCAGCACGCGCCGGGGTGAGCAAGGCCCTCAGCTACCGGTACTTCAGCAACGCGGGCGCGTTGCTGCTCGAGCTGTTCGAGCGGGAGGTGGTCACGCTCGACCGACAGATCCAGGTAGCGGTCGAAGCAGCGGACGGCTTCGAGGCCAAGCTCCGCGCAACGTTCGAGGGCTGGGGCGGCGAGATGGGCGACAAGGGGCGGCTGCTCGGTCGACTCTGGCAGGTGTCGGTCTCGACGGGTCCGCTTCTCGAAGCGCGACGACGCCGCGACCGCGAGGTCTACGAGTGGTGGGGCAGCCTCATCGAGGCGGAGTACGGGCTTCCGACTCCCGTCGCGGAGACCGCTGCGGCGGTCCTGGTGCAAGGCACCGCCGGTTTGTTGGCGAGCCTGTTCGCAGGACGCGGCAGCCAAGAGGATCTGATCGACATCTACGTGTACATGGCGCTCGGAGCCCTCGACCGCCTGGCGCTCGAGGGGACGTCAGCGCAGGCCTGACCCCATCACGCTGCGGCCCATCATGTCGGCGAAGTTGTCGGCATAGAAGCGCTGCTTTGCGCCATCGGCCACCGACGACATCGAGCCTTCGAAGCGACCGAGCGGATCGCGTCCCCCTTCGGGATGGGGATAGTCGGAGGAGAAGAGGAACAGGTCATCGCCGGCCTGCTCGATCATCCATCCGACTGGCTCGGTGGGGAATGGCGTGAACCACAGGTGCCCGTGCACGTACTCGGAGGCCGGCTTCGGGAGCGCGAGCGCGGGCTCGGTCTTGCGGAACGTGTACTGGGCGAGGTCGAGGCGCTTCAACCACGGCACGACCCACATCGCGCCTTGCTCGATGCAGCCACCGCGAAGGCCGGGGAAGCGCTCGAACACTCCGTCGAGCACGAGGCACGACAGGAAGATCTCGGGCGGCATGTGGATCGCCATGTAGTCCTTCGACCGGATGTTCTCGCCGCCGCCGAGGAAGTCGGTGACCGTGTGTCCGTTGTCGTGGAACTCGGGACGCATGAGCCTGCCGCCACCGCCGATGTGGAGCATGAAGGGGATGTCGTTGTCTTCGAGCGCTCGCCAGACCGGGTCATTGTCGGGATGCGTGGGCGAAGGCACGCCGGCCTCGGGCACCGAGGGCAGCAGGACGGCGCCACACCCGAGGTCGATCGCCTCCTGCACCGTCGCTGCGTTGCGTTCGGGCGTGCCCCACGGCACGAAGCCCACCGGCACGAGACGGGCGTCATCGGAGCAGAAGTCGACCATGGCGCGGTTGTGGGCGCGGGTGCCTCCGTAGACGAGATCGGGGTCGTCCCCGAGGAACTGCGTGGGCGCGAAGGTGCTGAACACCAGCTGGCAGTCGAAGCCCAGCAGGTCGAGGGCCCGGGTGCGCTCGACGGGATCGAACGCCCCCAGCGCCGACCATCCCTTGTGGTCGAGGAGCTTGTCTTCGAGCGCCGCAGCGGCGGCGGGATCGGCCGTGCGGGCTTCCGCGTCGAGCATCGCGTGGTCGGCGAGCTTCCCTGCGGCTCCGAGGTACAGCGGGCGGATGCGGTCACGGACATCGGGGTCCGCGTACTCCACGAGCCAGTCGGGCAGCTCCATGATGTGGCTGTCGGCGTCGTAGAACGTGCGGCCCTGCGCATACGTCATGTGCGGACGGTAGCGCCGGGTGGATCGCACCGACAACGATGACGCCGTGACCGACACGCCAGGCGAGCGCTCGGGCCGCCAGCCTCCGCGCCGCGAGCTCGACGAAGGGATGCGCGCGCAGCTCGCGCTCAACAGCGTTGCCGGCCTTCCCACGTTCAGCGGTCGTCCGTTCCTGACCGAGCCCCGGCAGCTCGACGAGTGGCAGCCGGACGTCGCGATCGTCGGGGCGCCCTTCGATGTCGCGACGACCAACCGGCCCGGAGCCCGCTTCGGTCCTCGGGCGCTTCGCGCACAGGCGTACTACCCCGCGTCGCACCACCTCGATCTCGACATCGAGATCTTCGACTGGATCGACGTCGTCGACTTCGGTGACGCGCACTGCCCGCACGGGCAGACGGAAGAGTCTCACGCCAACATCCGCGCCCGGGTCTCCGAGGTCGCCAGCAGAGGCATCGTTCCCGTGATCATCGGTGGCGATCACTCGATCACATGGCCGGCCGCGACCGCGGTGGCAGAGCACCGCGGCTGGGGAAACGTCGGCATCGTCCACTTCGACGCACACGCCGACACCGCGGACATCATCGACGGCAACCTCGCGAGCCACGGCACGCCGATGCGCAGGCTCATCGAGAGTGGCGCGGTGCAGGGACGCCACTTCGTGCAGGTCGGCCTGCGCGGCTACTGGCCTCCCGCGGACGTCTTCCTATGGATGCAGGAGCAAGGGATGCGCTGGCACCTCATGCAGGAGGTTTGGGAGCGGGGCAGCCGCGCGGTCATCGAGGACGCGATCGCCGAGGCACTCGATGGCGCGGACGCGCTGTACCTGTCGGTCGACATCGACGTGCTCGATCCGGGCTTCGCTCCCGGCACCGGCACTCCGGAGCCCGGCGGCATGAACCCAGCGGACCTGCTGCGCGCGGTGCGACAGATCACCCTCGATGCACCCGTGGTCGCCCTCGACGTGGTCGAGGTGTCACCGCCCTATGACTGGGCCGACACGACGACCAACAACGCGCACCGCGTGATCTTCGAGTTCCTGGCTGCGCTCGCATCCAAGCGCCGGGCCGCAGGCGTATGACAGAGTCTGCGGAGGAACACGGCATCGGGAGGGCTTTGTGGGGAAGCTGCGTTGGGCGGCGCTGGGCGTCGCTGTCACCCTGGTCTGCGTCGGGCTCACCGCGTGCGGCGACGACAGCGCGAGCTCGAGCTCGCCTGAGTCGCTGACCGTCACGGCGAGCGAGCCGTCCGAGGGCAAGTACACGTTCGACCTCCCAGACGAGGTCAAGGGCGGCACGGTGACGCTCACCCTCAAGAACACGGGAGCCGAGCCGCACGAGCTCGGCATCGTGCGGGTCGCGGACGGCACGAGCGCGCAGCAGTTCGCCGACGACGTGCTCGCGACCGACGGTGCGCCCATCCCCGAGTACGTGCTCGGCGCACCCGGCGGGCTGGGAGGAGTCGCCCCGAGCGCGGACGGGACCTCGACCATCAGCCTGGAGAGGGGCACCTACGTGTACTTCTGCACGTTCGGTGACCCTGCGCACTACACCGCAGGCATGCTCGGCGAGTTCACCGTCAAAGACGTGGCCTCGACCGCCGCACTGCCCGACAACGCCGCTGAGGTCGATGCCTCCGAGTACAAGTTCGACGTGAAGGGCCTCAAGGCCGGTGACAACAGCTTCACGTTCGCCAACAAGGGCCAGCAGTTCCACCACCTCATCGCGGTGCCACTGAACGACGGCGCCACACTCGACGACGTCACCACGTTCCTCGGCTCGGACAACCCGAGCGGACCGCCTCCCGTCGACTTCGACAAGGAACAAGATCTCGCGGTCACCGGCCCGGGCGAGGCGCAGAGCGTGTCCCTGAACCTTCCCGCGGGCTCGTACGTGTTCCTCTGCTTCATCAACGACCGCGAGGGCGGCCCGCCGCACTTCACCAAGGGCATGATCCAGCAGGTCGACATCAGCTGACGTCTCGGCGGCGGCGCAATGCGCCGCCGGGGTGAGCGGAGGACGGCGACGAGGAAAGGACGAGACTGGCGGCATGCCGTTCTCGTGGAACTCGGACACCAGTCCGTTCGCCGAGCCTGACGGAGCACAACCGGCACGCATCGTGCTCCGTCAGGTCAGCGACACGGAGTTCAACCTCGAAGCGCCATTCCGCTACAACGGCGGGCCACGGCTCGGTCCCACGGTCGTGACCGCGGACTACCTCGGGCTCACCGACCTCGCGTCGGTGCCTCCATTCCTCGACTGGATCGCTCGGCCCTTCGGCCGCCACACCGCGGCCGCGCTCCTCCACGACCAGCTGATCACCGACACTCCTGAGCGCCTGCCTGAACCGCAGCGCGTCGATCCTGCGGTGGCCGACTTCGTGTTCCGCGACGCGATGGTGGACTGCGGAGCGCGCATCCTGCAGACGTGGATCATGTGGTCGGGTGTGACGTTGCGAACCCACGTCCATCGCACTGCAGTCGTGAAGATCGGCGTCGGGTTGTGGTTCCTCGCCGCGCTCGCGGGCACGGCGCTGCTGGTCTACGGCATCGTGACGGCGCAGGTGCTCCCGATCCTCGTCGCGGTGATCGCACCGGTGCCGTTCGCGTTCCTGTGGGGAAGGCAGTGGAGCGCTGGCCTGATCGCCGGGTACTCGTTCTGGATCGTCGTCATGGGCTTCGTGCCGTCGTGGGTCGCGTATCAGATCTATCGAGTCGCCGAGCTCGTGGTGCAGCTCGTCGCGAGTCGTCGCCCCCGGGCCCGCGAGATTGGTGAGGCTCCGGCGCCACCGTCCTTCGCGAAGCGGTAGACATCCGCCATGGCAGATCTCGCGCCCTCCCGCCGCTCGTTCTGGGCATGGTGCCTCGAGAGCGAGGAGCCGACGCAGCAACAGCGCGACGAGCTGGCCGCGAAGTACTCCGCACGGGCCGGCATGCCGATCGTCGCCCGTCCCGTGCCCTCGCTCGACGACGCCCACCTTCGACCATCCCGCATCACCGTGCCCGACACGCTCGCGGGGTGGTGCGCGACCGACACGTGGGAACGCGCCTTTCACGCGCATGGTGCGCACTTCACCGATCGCACGCGCTCGTTCAACCTGGAGTTCCCCAACCCGCCCGATGTGGTCGCTCACCCGGCGACCGAAGCCGAGCTCGAGGCGACCCTCGACTGGTGTGGAAGCAATGGACACGTCGTCGTGCCGTTCGGGGGCGGGTCCTCCGTCGTGTGGGGCGTGAACCCTCCCGACGCCGATGCGATCGTGACGATCGCGCTCGATCGCCTGGACCAGGTGCTCGAGATCGATGACGTCTCACGCGCCGCACGCATCCAGGCGGGGGTGCTCGGCCCCCACCTCGAGGACCAACTACGCCCGCAGGGCTACACGCTTCGGCACTTCCCGCAGTCGTTCCGGTTCTCGTCGCTCGGCGGCTGGATCGCGACGCGCTCGGGCGGCCACTACGCCACCAACCACACCCACATCGACGACTTCGTCGAGTCAGTGCGGATGCTCACTCCGCAGGGCTGGTGGGAGTCCCGCCGGCTTCCCGGCAGCGGCGCCGGACCGTCGCCCGACCGCATGGTCATCGGCAGCGAAGGGATCCTCGGCATCATCAGCGAGGCGTGGATGCGCATCCAGCGCCGGCCCGACTACCGGGCCACCGCCGGAGTCACCTTCACCTCCTGGGACGCGGCCACCGAAGCGGTGCGACACCTGGCGCAGGCGAAGATGTGGCCGTCGAACCTCCGCGTGCTCGACCCCGCGGAGGCCCACCGAGCCGCTGGCCTCGACGGCTCCACCGCGCTGCTCATCATCGGCTTCGAGTCGGACGGCCTCTCCCAGCGCCACAACATCGGGCAGGCGGTCGACATCGCCCGGGGATGTGGAGGTGAGATACCCGACGACGAGGTGCGCGTCAGCGACGGCAGTGCCGCGCCCACCGGGCGTGAGGGCGCAGTGGGCGCATGGCGCGATGCGTTCATCGGCACCGGCATCGGCATCGACACGAGCCTCGGTCTGGTCGCTGACACGTTCGAGACCGCGATCACCTGGGACCGCTGGCCGGAGTTCGACGCCCACGTCCGCGATCGCGTGGGATCCGCTCTGCAAAGCGTGTTCGGACACGAGCCGATGTTGTCGTGCCGCTTCACTCACGCCTATCCCGACGGCCCGGCGCCGTACTACACGTGGTCGGGCGTGGGCCGGCAGGGCTCAGAGATCTCGATGTGGCAGGAGGTGAAGCACGCAGCCGCCGAAGCAGTGGTCGACGCGGGCGGCACGATCACCCACCACCACGCGGTGGGTCGCATGCACCGACCGCAGTATGACCGTCAACGCCCCGAGCTCTTCGCCGAGGCTCTACGAGCCGCGAAGGCCGCAGTCGACCCCGACGGCGTCGATGAACCCCGGCGTGTTGATCGATCCCTGACATGCGCGACGTCACCGGCGATCTCCTGCGCATCGCGTCCGCCGGAGACGCCATCGGTCACGGCTGCAACTGCGACGGAGTGATGGGAGGCCTCGCGGGCCATGTCGAGTCGCGGTGGCCGGCGCTGGCGACGAGCTACCGCGCTGCGTGCGATGCAGGCACGTTCACGCTCGGCGGCGTGCTCCCCTGGTTCGACGAGCACTCGGGGGTGTGGATCTACAACCTCGCCACGCAGCAGCGGCCCGGCGCCGACGCACGGCTCGACGCAATCGACGCCTCGGTGCGAGCAGCGATCGAGCATGCCCGCGCACACGAGGTGCGAACTCTCTACCTTCCCCGCATCGGCGCCGGGATCGGCGGTTTGCGATGGGAGGACGTCAAGTCGACGTTCGAGGCGGTCGCAGCCACGTGCCCCGATGTCGAGGTCATGGTGGTCACAAGACGATGACTTACAGCGCAGTGATCACGATGAGCAGCGCGATGACACCCATGGCGAGCAGCAGGCCGGCGAGCCACGGCCAGTGGCCGAAGTAGCCGCGCCGTACCTCGGCTTCGTACTCCTGGTTCGCCGGCGTGCCGACCTTGGCCAGGTGGCTGTGGTTCCCCTTCTTCCGCGGCTTGCTCGTGCTCGATCCCATGCGCCGAAACTAGCCGTGGCCGCTGGCAAAGAGATCCTCCAGTCGCCGCAGAGTCTCGTGCAGGTTGTCCTCGCCGATGAGCTCGCGTGCGCCCTGGAAGGTCAGCCAGCGCATCGGCGCTGAGGGGCTCTCCGGGCGAGCCGCGTCGGGCGTCGCGGTCGCGAGCACATACCGCAGGTCCCCGTGCTCGTGTGCGGGCTCCCCCTTGCCGGCGGGCACGGGGACGACGACGAGGTGGATCGGCAATGGGTCTCCTTCCACCGGCCAAGCGCGGAGGTCGGGAAGTCCGGTCTCCTCCTCTGCTTCTCGCAGGGCAACGGCGAACGGCTCGTCCTCCCCGGGGTCCCCGTGCCCTCCGACCTGGAGCCATGCCTGCTGGCGTTCGTGCCAGCGCAAGAGCACGCGGCGAGTCTCCGGATGCACGATCAACGCTGAGCCGGTGACGTGCAGCGGGGCGGCCCTGTCCCACGGGGATCCTTGGACGAGCGCGCGCACCCGGTCGAGGTCACGCTCTTCATCGCGAGACGCCGGAACGAGCGCGCCGAGCACGGCCGCGAGCGAGGTAGCCATCGTGGGGCACAATCATTACGTGCATCGCGAGCGGTCGAGTCGTGTGCGCGGAGCGGTGGTGTGGACCTCGCACCCGACCGGCGGCGAGTACCGCGTGCTCCCCGATGGCTGCATGGACATCATCTGGTCGAGCGACGGCAGGTTGCTCGTCGCCGGGCCGGACACCACGGCGTTCGTAGCGAGCGGCGTGCCGGGCACGACCATCACCGCCATCAGGCTGCCACCCGGCCTTGCCCCGATGCTGCTGCGGGTGCCGGCTCATCGAGCTGCGCGATCAGCACGAGCCGCTCGACGCGGTCATGCCCACGCGGGAAGCCCGACGCGTCGGTGCCCGGCTCGCTGAAGCAGCGGAGCCCGCCGACGTCCTCGAGGCGCTCGCCGCCGACATCGAGCGGGACCCGCGGATCGACCTCGTCACGGTCCATGCCTGGCGCGGCGCCTCCGTGAGCGAGATCGCGGGAGCGGTCGGCACCAGCCCGCGGCACCTCCACCGCACATGCCTCGACGCGTTCGGGTATGGCGCGAAGACGCTCGCGAAGATCCTGCGAATGCGCCAAGCCATCGATCTGGTGCGGGTCGGCACGGCATATGCCGGATGCGGCGGCGCGAGCCGGGTACGCCGACCAATCCCACCTCGCGCGGGACGTCAAGGCGCTCGCGGGGGTGTCGCTCGGTCAGCTGCTCTCCGAAGCCGCGAACAGCTCGGCCGAGTTGCCGTCCGGGTCGTGGACCGCGGCGTAGCGCTGGCCCCAGAACGCGTCCCACGGCTCGAGGTGGGCCTCGTAGCCAGCGGAGACGAGGGCGTGGAACGTGGCGTCGACCTCGTCAGGGCTGTCGCACGCGAAGCAAGACCGACGCGATGACCTCCTGACGGCGGCGTCCATCCCGGGTCGAACGAACGGACGGTGTCGACGGTGTCGAACGCGAGGCGCAGGCCGCCAGGCAGCGGGACCTCGACGTGGGGCTCGGTGTCGGCTGCAGCGGGGACGTCGAGGCCAAGGCGGCGATAGAACGCGAGCGACTGAGCCATGTCCGCGACGACGATTCCGATCACATCCATGCGAATGGTCATCGCGGCACCGTACGACGCGACGCCTCCGGCGTCTTGGACGAATCGGACGTCAGACCGAGAGGTCACACCGACCGGGGGTCTCCCGCGAGCTGCTCGATTCGCCTGCGCAGGCCTTCGAGTGAAGCGAGCTCGGCTTCGAGGGCCACCATGTCGGCGGGCGACCCGTGGGAGAGGCGAGCGTGCTCGGCGGCACGCACCGCGTCGGCGATCGAGCGCGAGATCTCTGCAGCGCTCGTCGCGAACGAGGTGCGCAAGCCCCGGTGAATGCGACGCAGCGCATCCTGCACATCTTTGGTCACGCGGAACGTGACCTCTTCGAGATAGCGAGTGACGGACTGGCGCGCCTGCTCACGACGGCTCGCGAGCTGCCGCTGCTTCTCCTCGCGCAGCACGCGGCGTCCCATGAAGATGCCGAGCACGAGCGACAAAGGGTTGATGATGCTCATGCCGATGAGGCCGCCGACCATGCTGAACGCCTCGATGCCCGTCCACGATCCCTCGAGGAGCAGCACACCGCGCTGACGGGCTCCGAGCCGCCCCGAGCCGACGCCGGCGCCCACGTGCACCGCGTCGATCGCCGGGCGGTGTCGGCCTCGAGCGTTGCGCCGATGTCGGCCTCGGCGGCTTCGAACCGCTCGGAGACGCGCGCCGCGAGCGACTCGGCTCCGGTGGAGAGCGACAGATACGTCGCAGCGACGTCGGCCATCACCTGTTGCTCGAGCCATCCGGCGAACTCGTCCCAACCGTCCGCGGGGTCGGTCGTGGCGATGCGTTCCTCGGCTTCGCGCGTCACGTTGCGCAGGCGGCCCGCCAAGTCGTAGTCGATCTCGGTGCGCAGATCCCCCATGCCGTCATCGAGTGCGACGAGCCAACCCGCGGCGGGGTCGTTGAGCACGTCTGCCTGCGCCTTGGCCCGCGCGAGCTCGTCCAACAGGGCGCCTGCCCGACTCGGATCGGCACCCTCGCGCTCGGCTCGCACGACCTGTTCGACCTGGCGGAGGGCGATCATGGCGTCGACCATCGCGAGGTCCGCCCGCCGATCGACGGCGCGGGCCCACACGTCGGCCAGCGTGTCGCGTACCGCGTCGATGCCGGAGCGCTCGGGTGGCAGCACGATGGACACGGGAAGGACCTCGACGGGGAGGTCCGCTTTGGCGAGATGGCCGCGGTCGAGCTCGACGATGCGGCGCCACGCCGGTTGGAAGTCGATCTTGCTGACGATCTCGACGACGACGGGGCACGCGGAGCATGCCGCCCGGAGGAAGTCGAGCTCGGGCGCGCTGAGCTCCTGCGCCGCGTCCGAGACGAAGAGCACTGCGTCCGCAGCGGGGAGCGCGGCGACCGTCGCGGCGTTGTGCACGGACGCGAGCCCACCGACACCGGGCGTGTCGACCAGCTGCAGGCCACCGGCAAGGAACGGCGCCGGCACCCCCAGCTCGACGAGCTGGAGAGCGCGAACGTTCTCATGGTTTCCTGACTCCGAGCAGTAGTCGGCCCGAGCGTCGTAGGGCACCGACTCCACCACGGGGTCACCACCCCCATCGTCGGCGGCGCCCACCGTCCGTGCCTCGGCGATCTCTGCCCAGCGGACGAGGGTCGGGACCGCAGTCGCGAGGTCGTCCTCGACCGGGCAGACATACGCGTCGAGGAGCGCGTTGACGAGCGCGCTCTTGCCCATCTTGAACTCGCCCGCCACGATCACTCGCACCGCGGGGTCGCTCATCGCGCCGCGTCGCTCCGCCAGACGAGTGGCGAGATCCGCGCGTTGGCGCCGCTGCGTGACAGCGACGACCTCGTCGAGCAGCGCCTGCTGCTGTTCGATGCGGTCGCGCTCGTTCACGCGCTCTCGTCCATCAGCAACAGCACGCCTTCGCAGGTGCGCACGAGCACGCGGGCGGCGTCGGCCACTTTCGGCTGGGTCAACGGGTTCTCTGCCCGTCGTTGCCAGCGCGCCGCGGTGTCGAGCAGCGCCACCCGAACCTGTGCGGGTGAGGAGTCGGCGGGAAGGCCGAGCCGGGCCGCGGGACGCGAGCCTTCGGCACCCAGGAGCCGCTCGACCGCGTCACGTTCGTCGTCGCGCACCGGGATCGCTCCCGAACGCACGAGATCGAGCACGCGCAGCTCGACCAGATCGTGGGCGCCGGCCGTGATGCGCTCGAGCTCGGCCGCCAACGCGTCCGAACCGTCTCGATGATCCATCCGCACGACGTCGTCCATGACCGCGAGCGCGGCTCTCGCCTTGAGCACATCGCGACGCGCCGCGAACTGCTGCATCAGAAGCCGGCGGAGGTTTCCCAAGCCGCTCAGCCCCACGAGCTCGTCGGCGAGACGGGTCGATGTCGGCGCGAGACCGGCGCGCACCATCTCGACGGAGCGACGGATGCCGAAGAGGCCAAAGCGCTCCAACAGCTCTTGGCGCTCGACCGAGGTGAGGCCGCTCACACTCGCCGCCGGCGTGTCGGGATCGACGAAGTCGTCAACCGACATCAAGATCCCTTCGAGGTCGGTCGGAGAAAGGCGAGCGAGCAGCTCGAACGCGTGGAACTCATCCTCCCTGAGCGTCATCCCCGCTTGTGCGATCAAGCCGGCGACGGGCACGACGGCCTGGCAGATGCGGCGCAGCCTCGGATCTCGCGGTATCGGTTCGCGACCCTCGCCGCGGACTCCATCGCGTCGGGACGCCCGACGCCCACCTCGTCAGCGCGGCGAGAGCACCGCGATGACGCTCGTGGGCGCGGAGTCGTCGCGATCCGTGAACGTGTCCAGGAACCGCAGGTCGGCGGGATGGAGATGCCGGGTCAGATAGACGATGGCGTCGGCCGGGCTGTCACTGACCTCGCGCGAGAACGCTGCCTCGGTGCTGGCCGAGAGCTCCGCGGAGATCGACGCCAGACCGGGGGTGTCGATGAGGCTCATCGACCGCAACGCCGACGACGGCCATTCGATGACGATGCGCTCGACCGCCTCGGCGCTCAGCTCACCCAACGAGATCGAGATGGCTCCACCCTCACGGGTGAAGGCGGCCGTGCGCGAGTCGCCGGTGCGGGGATGAAGCGTCGCCTTGTACGAGGGCCCGTCGACGTACCACGTGACGACCCGCGTGCACTCGCCTGCGTCGGTCGGCGCGAGCTCCTCGCCCACCAGCGCGTTGAGCAACGTCGACTTGCCCGCCTTCACCCGGCCGACGATCGCGACGCGCAGAGGCGCTCCGAGCCGGTCGCGGACACGGCGCAGCCGCTCACCTGACACGGGAGTGCCACCTGGGGTGGACTCGTAGAACCCGATGGCTGACTCGAGCAGCACGGTGACCTGGTCGAGCAGGCTCGGGGGTGCCGGCGGACCACCGGGTCTCGGCGCCCGAAGACGGGGTGGGGGCGGCGGCATCGATCGTGGAGACGGCGGCGCGAGGCCGGTTGCTCCGGTGGCTCGCGGCACATCGGTCTCGGCCGCCCGCGTCACCAGCATCTTGCTCATGGCCTGACCACTCGCCTGTTGGGTCTCCTGCAAGCGGCGGCCGAACGCCGCGACCGACTCGGGTCGATCGTCGGGGTCCTTCCGCAGCCCGAGCTCGAGCACGTCGGCGACCGCGGGTGGCACGCCTCGCTCTCGCAGGTCCGGCGGAGGCTCGAGCGCGATCCGTCGTAGCAGCGGAGCGATCGACTCCTCGTCCCCCAGCCAGAACGCGGGCGCACCCGCGAGCAGCTCGTAAAGCGTCGACGCGAGGGCGTACAGGTCGCTCGAGGGTCCTGGCGACTGACCGCCGAGCAGCTCGGGCGCCGCGTGGACGAGCGTCGCCGTCACCTTCCCCGCGGCGGTCTCGTAAGCACCCTTCACGCGGGCGATCCCGAAGTCGCCGAGATGGGGCTCTCCCCACGCCGACAACAGGATGTTCTCCGGCTTCACGTCGCGGTGCAGCACACCCTCGCGATGCGAGCTCTCGAGTGCGCCGGCGAGCTTCACTCCGAAGTCGAGGACGTCGACCCACGGCACCCGCTGCTGCGCGAGCAGATCGTGGAGAGAGCCGCCGGGCAGGTACTCCATGATGATGTACGGCTGACCGGCAGCCGTGCCCGAGTCGAACACCGTGACGATGTGGGGATGGCCAGAGAGGCTGCCCATCGCCGCACACTCGCGCTCGAAGCGCTCGGCCGCGGCCTCGTCGAGCTCACCTGTCAGCACCTTGACCGCGACTTCCCGGTGGAAGCGGGTCTGGCGCGCCCGATAGACGACGCCGTAGCCCCCTCGACCCACCAGCACGGCATCAGTGATCCCGTCGATGCCGAGATCGACCGATTCGGCGGTCCCGGGAGTTCTCGCGTCGGACACTGGGCGTGAGCCTACGGTCGAGCCGCGCTTGCCTAGGCTGCGCCGAGCCGTGAGGGGGTTGCTGGCGTGACGTACGAGCTCGGGATCGACCTCGGCACGACCTGGACCGCCGCGGCCGTGTGGCGCGGCGAGCGAGCAACGATCGTCAACCTGGGCACTCGCCAGGCGGCGGTGCCATCGATCGTCTACCTCGGTCCAGACGGCGGCGTGCTCGTCGGCGAGGCGGCCGACCGGCGGGTGCTCACCGAGCCTGAGCGTGTTGCTCGCCACTTCAAGCGGCGCATCGGTGATCCCGCGCCGATCCTGCTCGGGGGCGCTCCCCACTCGGCCGAGCTGCTCACGAGCAAGCTGCTTCGCTGGGTCGTCGACGCCGTCGCGAGCCGTGAGGGCGAGATGCCTTCCACGATCACGATCACCCATCCCGCGAACTGGGGTGCGTACAAGAAGGACCTCCTCGAACAGGCCGTGCATCTCGCGGGCCTGTCCGGCCCGGGCAACCCGACGATCCGACTGCTGTCAGAACCCGAGGCCGCCGCGATCCACTACGCGGGCACCGAGCGAGTCGAGCCGGGCCAGGCCGTCGCCGTGTACGACCTCGGTGGCGGCACGTTCGACGCCGCGGTGCTACGCGCCACTGGCGACAGCTTCGCGATCCTCGGCGTGCCGGAGGGCATCGAGCGGCTCGGCGGCATCGACTTCGACGCCGCGGTGCTCGGCCACGTCACCCGCACGCTCGGTGGGCTCGACGACCTCGATCCCGACGATCCCGCGGTCGCGACCGCAGTCGCACACCTGCGCGACCAGTGCACGGCGGCGAAGGAGGCTCTGTCGGTCGACACCCAGACGACCGTGCCAGTGATGCTGCCCGGCCGACACACCGAAGTGCGGCTGACACGGGCCGAGCTCGAGGCGATGCTGCGACCCGCGATCGAGGAGACCGTCACCGCGACGACCCGGGCGTTGCGGACCGCAGGGCTGCAACCGTCCGACCTCAGAGCGGTGGTGTTGGTCGGAGGGTCGAGCCGCATCCCTCTTGTGGCTCAGCTCGTGGCCTCGGCCCTCGGTCGACCGGTCGCGATCGACACCGATCCGAAGCACGCGATCGCCCTGGGAGCAGCGCGCCATGCGCACCTCACCGCTGCGGGACCAGGTGCCCTCACCTCGCCGAGTCGTCAGACCGCCGATGGACTGCAGCGCGCGCAGCTCGCCGGAGCGGCCGCGATGACGCCGATGGCAGCTCCGCCACCTGCCCCCAGTCGGATGACGCCACCGCCCGCGCCACCACCGACCGCATCCATCGTGCCCCCACGCATCAGCGGGCCGATCCCGACGGCGCCGCCGCCCTTCTCGACCCCGCCTCCCTTCTCGACCCCGCCTCCCTCCGTCCCGCCACCCACTGACCTGAACACGCCCGGCGCTCCCCCTCCACCAGGTCCGTCCAGGCGCAAGCGAACCGGCTTGCTCATCGGCGCGGCCGTCGTGGTCGTCGCCCTCCTCGTGGGCGGCATCGCTGTGCTCGCCGGCGGTGGCGGCGGGGGCGACGACTCGGGCACGCAGGCCGCGGCCACCACGATCGCCACAGACGACACGAGCGCCGACGGTGGAGCCGACACGACTTCGGCAACCGACGGCAGAGGCATCTCCGATCCGCTCGAGGCCGGGCTGCTGTCTGCGCTCGACTTCGAGAGCGTCACGGGGGCCATGACGCTCCAGGGACAAGTGACCTTCCCGAGCGACGTGCTGTGCGACGCTGACGGCGTTCTCGACACCTCGAACTTCGTCGACTACCGCTCGCGCCTCTTCGCCGACAACCCGGACTTCAGCGGGAAGAAGGCCGCCACTGGCGCGATCGAGTTCCCTGACAGCGACGCGGCCGATGCATTCCTCGAACAGCTGAACAACTTCGGTGCGAGCCATGTCGTGACCGACGACTGTCCCCTCACCCAGGTCGACTTCTTCGACGGCACCATCGCATTCAAGGAGAGTCCCGCTGGCGGAGGCGATCAGGGGGCGATCGGCTTCGCGAAGGTCGACCCTGACGTCGTGGTCTTCGTCGGGTACGGCGATCCGACCGGGATGGATCCTTCGGAGGTCCAGTTCCTCGTGCAGGAGCAGAAGCAGAAGATGGGGGCGCTGCTCAACGGAGACTCCAGCGGCGCGGACAGCTCGACCCTCGCGACACTGCAGGGCGCCCTGCTCACACCCGATGACGTGGGCACCGGCTTCGACCAGACGATCACGGCCGTCGATCCCGAGGTCGACTACCTGTGCTTCAGCGAGCCCTCCGCCGACCGATCAGCCGCGACGGAAGTGGACGAGCAGCTGTTCGGCCCCGACGGCACCAGCGAGATCGGCGTCGTCACCCTGTCCTTCCCCGATGCCGCGACAGCCGCGACCTATCTCGCGGACACCGAGGCGTTCCTGGAGGAGAACATCCGGAGCGGATGCAACCTCACCGCCCAGCCCACTGATGCCCTCGAACAGTCCACAAGCCTCGACGACTCGTTCAGCTTCACGTTCGACGGTGGCAACGGCCGCAGCCAAGCGACCTGGGCCAAGCTCGGCAACACGGTCGTCGTGGTGATCGCCAACCCACTCACGACGGCAAATGTCGACGACCTGGTGACCGCACAGATGAACCGCATCGACGACGCCGGGCTCATCACCGACTGAATCGGGTACACCCGCGCCATCAAGAGCGCGGTGACTCCGGTCGATGAAAGAACGGTGGCGCAACAGCGCGACTTCGACGCGGTCCTCGAAGGAGCCAAGAAGGGCGAGCATTGGGCTGTCGCGCTGCTGTTCGAGGATGTCCAGCCTCGCCTGCTCCGCTACTTGCGCAGCCGAGACCACTCCGTTGCTGACGACATCGCGGGTGAGGTGTGGGAGGCAGTCGCCCGGGGAATCCGAACCTTCGAAGGGGACGACTCGGACTTCCGCGGGTGGGCCTTCACCATCGCCCGCCGTCGGCTGATCGACCACCGACGCAAGCGTGAGCGGCGAAAGACCGATCTCGCTGACGACACGACCTTCACGGCACTTCCCGGGCCCGAGACGGCAGACCGTGCGGCGATCGATCACCTGTCGGCCCAGGACGCGATCGCGGTCATCACGTCCTGCCTCACCGAGGAGCAGGCGGAGGTGGTGCTGCTTCGCGTCGTCGGTGGCATGGCCACCCATCTCGTCGCGGAGGCGATGCAGCGGTCGGAGTCCTGGGTGAGGGTGACCCAACATCGGGCGATGAAGCGTCTCGCGGACCAGGTCGATCGCGACCTCGCTCCACTCGGTGTAACAGGTCACCCTCGCCACACGATGTAGGGGATGTGTCAGACCACACGACCGACGAGATCGGGGCGGCGGCGGCCCTCTTGCAGAGCGCGAGCAGCCCGGCCACGGCTGACGAGCTCGAAGGCGCCGACGCCACGATCTCCCGGTTCATCGAGGTGGTCCTCGAACCATCTGACACCGCACCAGCGCGACGGCTCCGTGCGCTTCCGGTGTCGACGAGGGTGGCCGCCGTGGTCGTTGCGGCGACGCTGTGGTCCACGGGCATCGCGGCTGCGGCGACCGGGCATCTTCCCGATCAGGTGCAGCACGCGGTGTCGCACACGGCGTCGCACGTAGGACTATCGGTGCCCGACCCGTCGGATGAGAAGACGGCGGAAGCCAACGACGAGCAGAGCCAAGGCAATCGCAGCATCAACCAGGACGAGGCGGACTCGTCCACCTCATCGAGCGCCGCGAGCACGACATCCCCGACCACGACCGCAGCGTCCGCGGCCGGATCGATCGGGGCGGCGCCGTCGGCCGGCGCTGTCACCTCCACGGCCGCCGGAGCGTCGACCACCCTCGCGGGTGACGCAGCGCGGGGAGTCGGTCCCGATGTGAACGGGCCCGCACACGACGGGTTGTGCAACGCATATCTCGCCGGGATCGCCAACGGACACCCGAAGAACCCGGACGCGCCGCCGTGGCGCAACCTGATCGCGGGTGCGACGCAGGCCGGCAAGAGCGTCGAAGCATTCTGCGGCTCGACCGCAACGACGACTGCGACGACAGTCGCAGCGGCAGCATCCTCGGCGTCGACATCGTCGACCAGCTCGACCACGAACACCACGGCCGAGACCCACACCACAGTCCAGGCGGAAGGGAAGCCCCATGGCGGCGGCAACAACGACGGGGCCGGAGCTCGCGACGGCAGCACCCACGGAAACGGAAACGGAAACGGAAACGGAAACGGAAACGGCAACAACGGCAACGGTGGCTAGCGGGGCGATGCTGCTCGCAGAGGTCCCGCACCGCAACCCCCGGCTGCTCGTCGACACGTTCGTCGTCGAGACCGGAGCCAGCCCCTGGAACCCCGCGCAAGGGACGCGCGAAGTCGCCCGGTACCGACGCTCCGCGCACATCCCCCTGGTGGGTCTCCTCGAGCAGGCAGGAACGCACTACTTGTACCAATGCGTGCTCGGCCAGGACGAGGAAGTGAACATCTGGCTCTACACCCCGCTCCTGCCATCAGAGCGCGACGCCATCGAAGCAGCGAGCCCGCGGAAGGCGACTGAGCTGTTCCAGCGCTACAGCCGTCGGGATGGTCGACTCGTGATCGCCCACAACAGCGTCGGGGTCATCGCCGTCCGACCTCTGAAGGCGGATGCGGACCCGACGGTGGAGGTCGGCCTCCTCTTCACCGCGCTTCGGGAGTACCTCGGGAAGCTGCGGAACCACGCGCAGCGGCTTCGGCAGCGCTTTGCAGCGTCGCATCCGCTCACCGCATCGGCCTGACCGACACACGAGGCACGGAATAAAAGCAGTAATATCTTGTTCTTTGCGATACCTTCCTCGATGGAAAGGGGTCGCAATGGACCAACCAGTCGCACTCATCACCGGAGCGTCGCAGGGGCTCGGGCGAGCGATCGCCGAGGCACTCGCGGCCCGGGGCTGGCGGCTTGTGATCGACGCTCGCCGCCGTGATCGGCTCGACCCGACCGCAGCGTCGCTCTCTTCGACCACCGAAGTCGTCGCGATCGCCGGTGACGTCGCTGACACCGAGCACCGCGCCGAGCTCATCGCGGCGGTCGAGCGCTTCGGTCGAATCGATCTCGTCGTGAACAACGCGAGCACGCTCGGAATGAGTCCGCTCCCTCTACTCGCGACGATCGACCTCGATGTGCTGCGGGGGGTGTACGAGACGAACATCGTCGCGCCACTCGCGCTCACGCAGGGTCTCCTCGCCGAGTTGCGACACAGCGGAGGGACGGTCGTGAACGTCACGTCCGACGCGGGCGTCGAGCCCTACGAGGGATGGGGCGGCTACGGGTCGTCGAAGGCGGCGCTCGAGCATCTCTCTGCGATCCTCGCGGTGGAGGAGCCGAAGCTCCGTGTGCTCTGGGTCGACCCAGGAGACATGCGCACCGAGATGCACCAGGACGCGTTTCCGGGTGAGGACATCTCCGATCGACCGCTCCCGGACTCGGCGATCCCGCAACTGCTCGCGTTGCTCGGCAGCGACGCACCGAGCGGCCGGTATCGCCTGTCGGAGGTCTCGTCATGAGCTCCGTCCTCGAGTCGTCCCTCACACGGGTCCTCGACCCTTCGCTCGAAGCCCACGAGCCCGCCGAGGTGCGAGGCCGCGGTCGCGACGACGTGCGGCTCCTCGTCTCCGACGGTCAAGACCGAGTCGTGCACACGGCCTTCTCGGAGCTCCCTTCGCGCCTCGCGCCCGGCGACCTCCTCGTCGTCAACACGTCGGCGACCGTCCCGGCATCAGTCGCGGCATCTACGCCCTCCGGGCGTGATGTGGCCATCCACTTCTCGACGGAGCTCCCTGGCGGGCTGTGGCTCGTCGAAGCCCGCCAGCCGGTCGGCAACACCACCGTGCCGATCGACGACGACCTCGCAGGCGACGTGATCCTCGAGGGCGAAGGACATCTCACGCTCCTCGAGCGCTTCGGCGACTCACGACGGCTCTGGATCGCGGCGCCACACCTCTGCCGAACGGTGCTCGATCACCTCGCTCTGCACGGAGAGCCGATCCGCTACCGCCATGCGCCGGACGCGTGGCCGCTCTCCGCCTATCAGCAGATCTTCGGCGCCGAACCAGGCAGCGCGGAGATGCCGAGCGCGTCGCGCCCGTTCACACCCGAGCTCGTCGTCGACGTGGTGCGCCACGGGGTTGCGATCGCGCCGATCCTGTTGCACACCGGCGTGTCGTCACTCGAAGGCAACGAGATGCCCTATCCCGAGCGCTACCGGGTGCCGGCAAGCACCGCGAACCTCGTGAATGCCGTGCACGACGGCGGCGGACGAGTCGTTGCGATCGGCACGACCGTGGTCCGCGCACTGGAGACCGTCGTCGATGATCGGGGCGTCGTGCACCCGGGCGCCGGGTGGACCGACCTCGTGGTGACTCCGGAACGGGGTGTGCATGCGGTCGACGGTCTGCTGACCGGGTGGCACGAACCCGAGGCGACGCACCTCCTCATGCTCGAGGCGATCGCCGGGCGACCTACGCTCGAGCGGGCCTACGACGAAGCACGACGAGGTGGATACCTGTGGCACGAGTTCGGCGACAGCCACCTGTTACTCCCTGATCGACGATGACCGACCACACCGTGGCCCCGACCCTCCCCGATGGGCGTCGTGCCGTGCTCTACGCGCTGCGGCGCCGCGGCCAGGCGACCGCCGCCGACATCGCCCGCCAGCTGCACATGACGCCGAGCGGTGCGCGCCAGCACCTGGCCGCACTTGTCGACGAAGGCCTCGCCGAGGCGACCGAGCGACCCCGGCCCGCGGGGCAGCGAGGCCGGCCCCAGCTCGAGTACACGGTCACCGACAAGGCGGACGGCCTGTTCCCCAAGGCATACGGCGAGCTCACGAACGAGCTCCTCGGCTATGTGGCAGACGCCGATCCGGTCCTCGTCGACACGCTCTTCGAGAGACGGCGTGACGAACGGGTGCGCAATGCCACCGAGCGGTTGGGGCGGTGCCGTGGGCTGAAGGCGAAGGTCGCCGAGCTCGCCCGCATCCTCGACGATGACGGCTACCTCGCGACGTGGGACGAGATCCCCGGCGGCTTGCGGATCATCGAGCACAACTGTGCGATCTGGGCAGTCGCCCAGCGCTACGGCCAGGCCTGCACGAGCGAGATCGACTTCATCCGCACGGTGCTTCCCGGCGCCACCGTCGAGCGAGTGCAGCACATGGTCGCCGGCGCGCCGCACTGCGCCTACGAGGTACGACCCTCACCCTGACCGCTTGCCGAGCAAGAACACCCGCGGCGTTCGTTCCTCGAGCGTCACCTCCTCGACGGGCGCCGCCGCCGCGAACCCCACCTCGCTCAGCAAGCGCAGCCAAGTGTCCCGGCTGAAGAGGCCCGTGCGATGGCGTTCGTGCACGACCTCGACGTCGCCGCCCGCCTGGCGGAGCAGGAAGACGTACTCCGTCGTCACGCCGCTCGCGCCGAGGTCGCTCCAGAACAGGTAGCGGACAGCACGGCCGTCGGCTCCGTCTGCTCCGCCGTGATCGGTCTCCGGTTCGAACCGCTCGGTCACGTGGTCGGGTACGAACACTGCGACACCGCCGGGACGGCAGTGCACGAACGCCGTCTCCATCGCGCGCCGTAAGTCATCCTCGGTCGTCATGTAGTCGATCGCGTCATGGACGAAGACTGCATCGAAGGTGCGACCCAATCGCACCTCGCGGATGTCTCCGACCATGTGCTCGCACTCAGGGTTGAGGCGCATCGACACTTCGAGCATCGACGGTGAAAGATCCACCAGAGTCATCGAGAACGAGGACTTCATGTGGCTCGCGTTGCTGCCACCTCCGCTGCCGAGCTCGAGCACCCGCTCGACGGGGCCGTCGGCGGTCCGCAGCAGCGACGCCGAGAAGGTCGCCTCCTCCGTGTAGTGGTCGGGAGGCGAGATGAGCGGCCACCACGGAGCGAGGTCTGCATAGAAGCGGTAGCCGTGGTTGCCCACACCGTGATCGCTCACATCGAGATCATGGCGCGCCATCCAGACACCGGTTGCGCTCCGAACAACTCCCCGTGCGGCAGCCCACTGTCGCGCAGGGAGAGGAGAGAGTTGCCATGGCTGATCTGTCCCGACGCACGTTGCTGCGCGCCTCCGCTGGTGTCGCAGCGATCGCGGTGCCGATGTCCGCGCTCGCTGCGCGTGGTGCCACATCGTCCTCCACGAACGCTGAACCCGAGCTGCGGCCAGAAGAGCTCGACGCGTTCGGAGATGGCGCCGTCGTGTTCCACGTCCGCGATGCCGCCACTGGCGAGGTCGCGATCCTGCAGGGCGCCGATGAGGTCGTCGTGCAGGACAAGCAGCTCGTCGCTCGGCGTGATGCGCGCGGCCAACGCCGTCCAGGCCGGCTGAAGGAGGATCGATGTCATCTCATCGCGAAGCACCCGAGATCTCGAAGGACCCGGTCGTGGATTCGACCGACACGTACGCATTCGTCAGCCCTGACCGATCCGACACCGTCACGATCATCACGAACTACATCCCTCTGGAGGATCCAGCGGGCGGTCCGAACTTCTTCGAGTTCGGCGACGACGTCCTGTACCGCATCAACATCGACAACGACGGCGACGGACGGTCCGACGTGATCTACGACTTTCGCTTCAAGACGACCGTCGTGAACCCGAACACCTTCCTCTACAACACCGGTCCGATCACCTCGCTCGACAGTCCGAACTTCAACCGTCGCCAGACCTACTCGGTCACCGAGTTCCGCAAGAACCTCGCGCCGCACAAGCTGGGCGACAACCTGACGTGCCCACCGTGCAACGTCGGCGCTCGGTCGACGCCGAGCTACTTCAACCTCGCGAATGCGGCGATCCACGGCGTCTCCGACGGCATCACCGTGTTCGCCGGTCAGCGCCTCGACGGATTCTTCGTCGATCTTGGCGCGGTCTTCGACCTGGCCGCGTTGCGGCCCTTCCAGAACCTGCATCTGATCTCGACGCCCGCGGCGGCGGGCGTGAACGCGCTCCGCTCATTCAACGTGCACACGATCGCGATCCAGATCCCGATCGCTCGTCTCACCCGCAGCGGCAGCGTGCCGACCGATCCGATGTCGAGCGACGCGAACATCGGCGTGTGGGCCTCGGCATATCGCCAGAAGGCGTTGGTGCGCGGGAACATCAGGGACGTGAGCGTCGGCCCCTGGGTGCAGGTCTCGCGCCTCGGCAATCCTCTCTTCAACGAGGTGATCGTGCCAATGGGCCGAAAGGACAGCTGGAACGCGTCGACCCCAGATCGTGACAAGGACTACGCGCAGTACGTGGCGCGGCCCGAGCTCGCCACGCTCCTCCCCGTGCTGTACCCCAGCGTGTTCCCGAACCTGGCCGCGTTCACCGGCGATCGGGCCGACCTGCTCGCGATCCTGTTGACCGGCATCCCGAGCGGCATCGTGCCGGGCTTCCAGAACTTCACGGGGACGACCCAGGCCGACATGCTCCGCCTGAACACCGCTATCAAGCCCTCGGGGTCGCCGAACGCGAACGGCATCCTGGGCGGCGACCTGGCCGGCTTCCCGAACGGTCGGCGTGTCTTCGACGACGTCGTGACCATCGAGCTGCGGGCGGTCGCAGGGTTGACGATCCCGCTGGTGAGCCCGTCGTTCAAGCCCGACGGGGCGGCCGCTCTCGTGACCGACGGCAGCTCGACGACGACGCCGGCCTACCTGACTTCTTTCCCCTATCTGGGGCACCCGGCAAGCGGCTCTGAGGTGCAGCCGCTGTCGGTGGCGTGATGTCGGCGCACCACGAGCACCACGCGGTGCACGGCGGAACGGCAGTCCTCGACATCGGCGGCGACGTCGGTGCCATGGTCGCCCTGCTCGACGGGGATGCCGAGGGCACCGAGCTGTTCCTCCGGCCGCTCGCCGAGCCGACCACAACGGTGCACACCGGCGTCTGGACACGACACCAGAACGGCGATCACGTCACCGCCGCGCTCTTCTGTGCGCTCCGCGCCGGGTGCTATTCGGTGCTCACGCCCGACGGATCCACGCAGACGGAGGTCGAGATCCGAGGAGGCGAGCTCACTGAGCTCGACCTCCGCCATACCTGATCGTCTCGCGCGACATGACGCGTCATCGCTGACGCGTCATGCGAACGGGAAGCAGCCCTCAGATGCGCTTCGCCAAGTAGATGATCAGAAGGATGACGAGGACGAGCACGAGAAAGCCGCCTCCGATGTACATGTGATGCTCCTTGCGCGTGGGTAGACGAAACGTCACATACCCGTTCGCGACAGAAGCGAGACACGATCAGAGGCGAGACGTTCAGAGACCAGACATCCGGTTCGGCCGATTGCGACGCGTGGCGATGAATTGCTGCCGTCGCCGTCGCATGCTCACGAGCATGCACCCGCGCAGCACCGTCACCGCAAGGATGATGGCGCCGATGAACACCGCGCCGCGTGCGATCAGCACGACACCGAGCAGGCCTCCGAGCAAGAGAAGCCCGACACGCATCCAGATCATTCGCACGGGTCCATCGTCGATCGCGAATGTGAGGGATCCGTGAGGCCGGCCGGGTCAGCGCGCTCGACGCCCCCGCGAGAGCCATCCGACTTCGGTCTTCTCGTGGTCTCGCTGCCGGATCTGCGCCTGGAGCACGTCGGTGCGGGTGCAGATCCCGACCACGGTCCCCCGATCACACACGGGGAGGTGATCGACTCCCTCCTCCACCATGCGGCTGAGTGCAACCTGCAGGGTCTCCCCAGGAGTAGCGATCACGACGTCCGTCGTGGCGAGGTCGATCGCGGAGTGAGCATCGGACCGCTCGAGGAGGTCACTGCTGTCCACGATGCCCACGAGTCGACCGTCTCGGTCGATCACCGGGTACGTGCTGTGGCGATGTCCGCGGAACACGTCGGCAATGTCGCTCGGCGACGCGTCGCACAGGAGCGTCACCACGTCTCGGCTCATCACCTCTTCGACCGTCGCAGTGCGCAGCGGGTCGACGTGGAAGCCCGCGGGAACTGCGACACCTCGACGCGAGAGCTTCTCGGTCATGATGCTGTCCTCGAGGAGTGTCCGCCCGACGAGGTCGGCGAGCACGGCAGCGAGCATCAGCGGAAGCATCGCGTTGTAGTCACGCGTGAGCTCGAAGACGAAGACAATCGCGGCGAACGGAGCGCGGGCCGCGGCGCCGAACGTCGCGGCCATCGCGACGAGTGCGAACGCCGACGGGGAGATGCCGATGCCCGGGAACGCACGAACGAGCAGCTCACCCGTGAATGCGCCGAACGTGCTGCTGATGATGAGGATCGGGGCGAGGGTGCCGCCGGACGTGCCGGAGGCGAGCGCGATCCACCAGATGATGAGCTTGCCGATGCACAGCGCGGCGAGGGTGCCCAGCGCGAGCCGACCCGCGAGCGTGTCGTCGATGACGTCGTAGCCGACCCCCAAGGCTCGCGGCACGAGCAGCCCGAGCGACGCCCACACGAGCGCGCCCATGATCGGGTGCCACGCGACGTCGAACGGGAGGCGCCTGAACACGCCCTCGACCGCGAACAGGCCACGAGTGATGAGCACTGCCAGCAGGCCGCACGCGAGACCGAGCGCGCCGAACAACGGGAGCTGCCCGAGACCACTGAAGCTGTGCGGGGGAACTGAGAACAGCGGCCCGTTGCCGAGCAGCAGTGCATGGACGCCGCCGGCGATGCTTGTCGCGACCACGAGCGGGATGAAGGCGCGCTGGCGAGAACTCGAACAGCAGGAGCTCGATGGCGAGCACGACCGCAGCGAGCGGCGTGCCGAACGTCGCGGCCATGCCCGCCGCCGCGCCGCACGCGAGCAAGATCTTGCGCTCACTCGCGGACACGTGGATCACCTGGCCCACCAGTGAGCCGATCGCCCCGCCGGTGACGATGATCGGACCCTCGGCGCCGAAGGGGCCACCGGTGCCGATGGCGATGGCTGCCGACAGGGGCTTCGTGACGGCAGTGCGAGGGGCGACCTTGCTGCGTCGTGTGAGCACCGCCTCCATCGCCTCGGGGATGCCATGGCCCCGGATGATCGGCGACCATCGGGCGAGCAACGTCACGACCGCGCCGCCGGCCATCGCGGTCAGGACGACCAGCGGCCCGATGTCGAGCGTTGCGTAGTTCGGGAGCGTCGTGCCCCACTGATGGAACAGCAGGACGTTCGTGAGGATCGCGATCAGACGGATCAGCACCCACGCCACTCCGCCGGCCACGAGTCCGATGCCGACGGCGACACCGCACAACATCAGCAACCGGCGCGGCGGATGATTGGTCACACTGCAAATATATCGTGCTACGATGTACCTATGCCGACATTGACGCTCGACGATGCCGAATACGGCGAGCTCCTGGTCTTCCGCACCGCGCTGCGCCGCTTCCTCCACTGGAGCGACGAGCAAGCCCGCCTCGCCGGCCTGACGGCGCAGCAGCACCAGCTGCTCCTCGCCATCCGTGGGCACGAGGGCGAGGCACCAACGGTCGGAGAGGTCGCAGAGTCGTTGCTCCTGCGCCACCACAGCACCGTCGAGCTCGTCGATCGGGCGGAGCAGGCAGGGCTCGTCCATCGCTCCGCCGACGAGGGCGACCGACGAGTCGTCCGTCTGTCATTGACCGCGAAGGGTCAGCGCGTGCTGCATCGACTGTCGGCCGCTCACCTCGACGAGCTTCGGCGCTTGGCTCCGACCGTCGCTCGCCTGACGAGAGGTCTCGACGAACAAGCCGTCTGATCGATGCGGGGATGCAACGATGGGCGGCGATGGTACGGACGCGGACCGACGAGCTGCTGCTCGGCGAATGGGCCTGCCTCGCGCTGCTCGCTCAGGCCCCTGCCCACGGCTATGACGTCGCCAGCCGCCTGGCTCCCACCGGTGACATCGGCCGCGTCTGGTCGCTGAGCCGCCCGCTGACCTACCGCTCGCTCGACCAGCTCACGGTGCGCGGCTTGATCCGATCGGTCGCGGAGGAGCGCGGGAAGGCAGGAGGAAATCGGACGATCCTCGCCCCCACCGCGCAGGGCAAGCGGCTCGTCCGTAGATGGCTCGAGCAGCCGGTCCCCCACTTCAGGGAGGTCCGCGACGAGTTGTTGCTGAAGCTGGTGCTGTGCAGGCTGCTCGGCGTCGACGAGGGCACGCTCCTCGCGGCGCAACGGCAACGGTTCGCGCCGATGGTCGAGGCACTCGCGTCCTCAGGCAGTGGGCGGAGTGCGGTCGCCGATCCCGTCGCAGTGTGGCGCTACGAGTCGTCGCGGTCGGCGCTCCGGTTCATCGATCGCATGATCGCGGCTCACACCGGGTAGAGCGTCACCTCGGTCGCCTTGACCGTGGCCCACACTCGCGACCCTGGCCGCAGGCTCAGCTCCGCCATCGCTCCGGGCGTCACCTCCGCGACCAAGGGGACTTCGCCGCTGAGGCTGACACGCACTCGATCGGCAAGTGCGTCGACCTCTGTGACCATCACGGGCCACACATTGCGCGGGCTCCCCTCTGGCTGCGCCGGATACAAGGCCACAGAGCGCGGCGCGATGACTGCGAACGCGGCTCCGTCGACCGGGTCGGCAGCAACGACGAGCCCTCCCGTCGTCGTCGCCAACGTTCCGGCGGTCGCGGTGCCACGAAGGAGGTTCACGCCCACGAGATCAGCGATGTAGCGACTCCGCGGCCGCGCGGTCACGTCGCTCAGCGAGCCTGATTGCACCACCTGGCCGGCCTCGAGGATGATCACCCGATCCGCGAGCGCGTACGCATCCACGGGGTCGTGCGTCACGAGCAGCCGGACGCCGTCAAAGGTCGCAAGGTGCCGCCGAAGGTCACGGCGCAGCTCGGAACGCGTGCCCGCGTCGAGCGCAGCCAGGGGCTCGTCGAGCAGGAGAAGTCTCGGCTCCGTGGCAAGCGCACGAGCGAGTGCGACTCTCTGCGCTTGGCCCCCCGACAGGGCGCCAGGGCGGTGCGCCGCGTGATCAGCAAGGCCGAAGCGATCGAGCCAACCATCCGCGCGAGCGCGAGCATCGGCCTTCGGGATGCCTCGCGCTCGGAGGCCGAACGCAATGTTCTCCCGCGCGCTGAGGCTCGGGAAGAGGAGGTAGTCCTGGAACACGACTGCGACTGGTCGGCGCTCGGGCGGCACGAAGATGTCGCGGGCAGTGTCGTCGAGTCGCTCGCCGTCGAGCTCGATCACTCCATCGTCGATCGCCAAAAGGCCTGCGAGGCACCGGAATGTGGTCGTCTTGCCCGACCCGTTGGGGCCGAGGATCGCGATGGTCTCTGTTCCGTCCGTGGACACGGTGAAGTCGAGCTGGAGCGCTCCCACCCGGCGGCGAAAACGCGCGTCGAGACTCATGGATTCGGCGCCTGGCCACTCCCCAGGAAGCGATCTCGCAACGCGACGAGCACAGCGAAAGAGACCGCGATGAGCACGAAGCTCAGCACGATCGCTTCGTCGGGGTTCGTCTCGTTGGCGATGTAGATGGCGAGCGGCATCGTCTGCGTGCGGCCCGGGAAGTTTCCCGCGAAGGTGATGGTCGCACCGAACTCCCCGAGCGCCCGCGCCCAGGCGAGCACTGCCCCGGCGATCAGCCCGGGACGGATCGCGGGGAGGGTCACCCTTCGAAAGACGTACCACCGCGACGCCCCGAGCGTGCGGGCTGCATCCTCGAACCGAGTGTCGGCCTGCCGGAACGCCGCCTCGACGGTGATCACGAGGAAGGGCATCGCTACGAAGGTCTGAGCGACGATCACACCGGCAGTCGTGAACGGCAACGTGATCCCGAACCACCGGTCGAGGTATTGGCCGACGAGACCACGACGGCCGAGCGCGTAGAAGAGCGCGACACCGGCGACGACCGGGGGCAAGACCATGGACAGCGTGCAGAGTGCGCGCACCGTGCTCCGCCCGGGGAAGACGCTCCGGGCGAGCAGCCACGCGAGCGGCACTCCAAACAGCACCGCGAACGCGGTGGCCCAGAACGAGCACCAAAGCGAGAGGCGCAACGCCGTGAGCGAGCTCTCCGACGTGAGGATCGCCCATGCGTCGCCCCACGGGACCTTCCACAACAAGCCGATGAATGGCAGTGCGAAGAAGGCGATCGCGGCGAGCGCCAGCATGAGGACCGGGACCGGCAGACGCTCCTGCCCCACCTGGCGACGGGCGACGACCGGCGCTTCGACCGGCGCCGATGCGCTCACGGCGCCGTGAAGCCGTAGTCGGCGAGCATCTTCTGCCCATCGGGCCCGAGCACGAAGTCGATGAATGCCTGGTCGACCTCGGTGTTCGTCGATGTCTTCACGGTCGCGATCGGGTACTTCGCCACCACGTTGATGTCCGAGGGGATGGCGACGAGCTCTGCACCGTCGCCGGCCGCGGTCACGTCCGTGACGTACACGATGCCCGCGTCCGCCTCTCCCGCGGTGACCTTGGTGACGACACCCTTCACATTCTGCTCTTGGCTCACTGGCGTCACCGTGATGCCCGCCGACTCGAAGATCTGCGCTGCGTACTTCCCGCATGGCACCTCGGGTGCGCATACGACGACTTTGACATCCGGGTTGGCGAGGTCCGCCACGCTCGTGATGCCCGCAGGGTTGCCCTTCGGCACGATGATCCCGAGGAGGTTCGTGGCAAAGACAACCGGGGCGGTGCCGTTGAGCTGCGCGTTGGTCAGCTTGTCCATGTTGGCCGTGTCCGCGGACGCGAAGACGTCGGCCGGGGCGCCCTGAGAGATCTGCTGCACGAGCGCCGAAGAAGCATCGAAGCTGAAGGTCACCTTCGCGTCGGGGTTCGCCGTTGTGAACGCATCCCCGATCTCGTTGAAGGCGCCGGTGAGCGACGCGGCCGCGAAGACAGTGATGTCGCCCTCGACACCCGGCGAAGTGGTCGCTGCGGAGCCGGACGACGACGCAGCCGTGGTGGGTGATGAGGCCGTGGTCGCGGCTGCGGACGATCCGCTGTCGTCGCCGCACGCTGCGAGCACGAAGCCGAAAAGGGCGAGGAGAACCAGCACGAAGGAACGGGAGCGTCGCATTCCCGGACCTTACCTCGCTCTTAGTCAGCAGATGACTATCGTTGGTCAACGGATGACGAAAGGTGCGCAATGCGGCTCAGTGCTCGGAACCAGCTCAAAGCCATCGTCGACAACGTGACCCTCGGAGAGGTCATGGCCACTGTGAGAGTGACGTTGCCCGACGGTCAGCAGATCACCGCGGCGATCACCAAGGACGCGACCGAGGAGCTCGGCTTCGTTGTCGGAGACGACGTCATCGTGGTGATCAAGTCCACTGAGGTCATGCTCGCGAAGGAGTAGCGGACTCCTCAGACGAGGAGGAGCTCGACGCGGGGCGTGAACACCGGCGCGCCGCCGACGTCTGCGAGATCCTGTCCAGTGAGGACGTTCGCGCCCCCACCCTCGGCGAACGCCGAGTGCCACCAGTTCGACAGCAGCACGAGCGTGCCTTCGAGCACGTCGTCTCCGACCTCGGCTTCGACGCCGATCTCGCCATGCTCGTTGCGCAGACGCACGGTCGCGCCGTCGGCGATCCCGAGCCGCACGGCATCAGCGGCGGCCATCCGCACTCGGGGGCTTCCCGCCATGTGTGCGAGGCGACCGTGGTTGACGAACGTCGAGTTGAGGAAGTGGTGCGACTTCGGGGTGAGCAGCGTGAACCTCCCGTCGTCGGGCTCCGGGTCACGGCCATCGGGCACCGGCAGCCGATCTCCGCTGAGCTTGATCTTCGACCGGCCTCGCTCGGGCATCGCCAGCTTCGCCCACCCCTGCTCGTGCAGCTGCTCCACGACGTCGTCCGGGTAGGCAGCGAGATACGTGGTCAGCAGCGCCTCGTCGTCCTCGGCGAGCGCCTTGTCGGCGAACCGCTCGTCCGCGTCAGCCATGACCGCCGCGAGCATCCGGAAGATCTCGGTGTTCGGCCGGCTCTGGCCGCGCGGCGCGATCGCCGGACGGTTCAGCGTCAGGTAGTAGTGGCCCCACGACCACAGCACATCGAGATGCTCGAGCTGCGTGGTCGCCGGGAGCACCACGTCGGCGTAGCTCACGGTCTCGGTCGCGAACTGCTCGAGCGCGACCGTGAAGAGATCCTCGCGGCTCAGCCCGGCGCGAATCGTGTTCGTGTCGGGAGCGACCACGACCGGGTTGCCGTTGTAGACGAGAAGGCCGGTGAGGGGAGGCTGCCCGTCGAGCGTGCCTGCGAGCGCGTGGCCGAGCTGCACCATGTTGACGCTCCGCTCGGGACGACCCGCTCGCAGCTCGGGCTTGGCCATCTTCGCCTCGGGATGTGCGAACGCGCCGGCCGAGTGCACGAGCACTCCCCCCCCTCGGTGGCGCCACGCGCCGGTGACCGCGGGCAGCATGACGGCCGCGCGCACTCCCTGGCCGGCGTCGACGTGACGCTGCGCGCCCGGCCCCACTTTCAGGAACGTCGGGCCCTCGGCGAGCAGTCGGGCGAACTGATCGATCTCCTCCTCGCGCAGTCCCGTCGCGGCGGCAGCGCGCGACAGCGGCCATTCGGCGGCGCGGGCGCGGAGCTCCTCGACTCCGGTGGTGTGCTCAGCGAGGAACGACTCGTCGGCGAGGCCTTCCGCGAAGAGCACGTGCATCGCGCCGAGCGCGAGCGCTGCGTCGCTTCCCGCCCGCAGAGCGAGGTGGATGTCCGCAGCGCGAGCGGTCTTCGTACGGACGGGATCGACGCACACGATCGTGGCGCCCCGCTTCCGCGCGTCGAGGAAGAACTTCCACAGGTGCAGATGAGTGGAGAACATGTTCGCTCCCCACGCCACGACGGACCGCGCGTGCACGGCGTCCTCGATGTCCGCGGCGGGCCACCCTCCGTAGGTCATGCCCCACGCGGTCGCTCCGGCGGCGAAGCAGATCGTCCCTTGCAGGCTCGCGGCGCCCAACGCGTTGCAGAAGCGTGCGTCCATCGACGGGCCGCCCTGCAGCGCACCTTGGGTGCCCATGTAGCTCCAGGGCAGCACGCTCGTGCCGCCGCCTCGCTCGACTGCCGAGAGCAGACCATCTCGGACCCGGCCGAGTGCTTCGTCCCACGTCGCCTCCCGAAATGAGGCGGTGCCCTTCGCTCCGGTGCGCACCAGGGGCGTGAGCAACCGATCGGGGTGATAGGTGCGTTCCTCGTACTTCTGCACCTTCACACAGAGGTGGCCGGCGGTGATCGGGTGTGCCGTATCACCGTGCACTCCGGTGACCACACCGTCGTCGACGGTCGCGATCCAGGCGCAGGTGTCAGGGCAGTCGTGCGGACAGGCCCCCCGCACCTCGATCCGGCTCATCGCGGCCCCCTCCCCGACACCTTTTCTCGACCCCGCGATCATGGCAGTTCCCGAGGTGCGCATGACGGTCCCGGTACTGTCCGCGCGTGCGTCGACTGGGGGTGAGCCCGGGAGCCCTCAGCGGCATTCGACTCTTCGCCGCGCCGGTCGACGAGCCGCGCGCGCGTCGAGCGAGCGACGCCATCCAGCTTGTCGTGTCGCTGTTCTTCTTGACGATCCTCGCGATCCTCGCGATCCCACCGACGACGATCGAGCGGGCGCTCATCACGTTCATCGGAAGCTTCCCCGACTTCCTGGACGCAATCTGGCAAGCGCTCTCCGACGTGGTGGTCGTCGCCGCGATCCTGGTCGTCGTCGCGTCCGGGGTGCGGCGCCGCTCCGCGTTGGTCCGCGACCTGCTGCTCGCCGCCCTCGTCGCGTTTGCGATCGCCGTCGTCGTGGGCCGCATCGTCGAGGGCGATTGGTTGCCGGCCTGGAGCACCCTCCGCGCGGTCGAGCCCCCGCCGTGGTTCCCCGCGCTGCGGCTGGCCACGATCGCCGCGGTGCTGCTGACCGCGCGCCCACACCTCAGTCGACCCGCGCGGCGGCTCGGCGTGTGGCTCGTGGCTCTGGCCGCCGTCTCTGCTGCACTCCTTCAAGCAGCCACGCCGAGCGGTGCGATTGCATCGGTCCTCGTCGCGGCCATCGGCGCCGCGATCGTGCATCTCGTCTTCGGCTCCTGCGAGGGCAATCCCGGCCTCGCCGACGTCTCCGCCGCGCTCGGACAGCTCGGGATCGACGCTCGGTCGCTCGGGGCGGCCGATCGTCAGCAGACCGGTCTCTTCGTGGTGAAGGGCGAGGACGCCGACGGCCCCCTGCTCGTGAAGGTGTACGGACGAGACGCGCACGACACCCAGTTGCTCGCCACGCTCTGGCACACCGTTTGGTATCGAGAGCCGGGCTCACCGTTCTGGGTCGGCCGCCGCCAGCAGGTCGCGAACGAGGGCTTCGTCACCCTGCTCGCCGCGCAGGCGGGCGTGATGACGCAAGACGTCGTGACCGCGGGCGTCACGGCCAACGACGACGCGCTCCTCGTGTTGCGCCCGGTCGGCACGCCGTGGGCAGACCTCGGTGACGACGTCGATCAGGCGGCGATCGTGGAGAAGGTCTGGGAGGCGACGAACCGGCTGCACGACGTCGGCATCACCCACGGGCAGCTCGACGCCGAGCACATCGCGGTGATCGCTGGAGATGAAAGTCTGGAGGTTGCGGTCGTCGACTTCCGTGGAGCGGTCGTCGCGCCGAATCCCGACCGCCTCCACAGCGACAACGCCCAGGTGCTGGTGGCCAGCGCGAAGGCGATCGGTCCGGGTGCGGCGTTGCACGCTGCTCGCGACGCGCTCGGCGGCGAGGGCACGATCGCGCTGCTGCCCTTCCTGCAGCTCCCCGTGCTCAGTCCCTCACAACGCAGCGCGGTGCGCCGGGACGAGATCGACCTCGACGAGCTGCGCGACACGGCTTCCGCCGAGCTCGGGGTCGACCCTCCCGAGCTCCAGCAGCTCCGGCGGGTCAGCAGGGGCTCCGTGATCCAAGCGGTGCTGCTCGTCATCGCGTTCTTCGCCCTGTTCCGCGTCGTCAGCGGCATCGACTTTGACGAGCTGCGCGACTCGCTGTCCGAGGCGACGTGGTGGCTCATCGCGATCGGCTTCGTGGTCGCGCAGACGCCCCGGTTCACCCAGGCGCTCTCCACCCTCGGCGCGTCGCCGATCCCACTGCCTCTCGGTCCCGTCTACGCGCTGCAGCTCGCGGCCTCGTATGTGAACCTCGCGATCCCATCGAGCGCGGCACGCATCGCGGTGAACGTGCGGTTCTTCCAACGCCATGGTCTCCCGACGGGCACGGCGCTCGCGGTCGGAGGCCTCGATGGGGTCAGCGGGTTCATCGTGCAGGCGCTTCTGCTCTCGTCGTTGCTGCTGTTCACGCCCGCGTCCCTCGATGTGAATTTCAACGATGCACTCTCGGGGGGCGCCGGCCGCCTGCTCTTCACGATCCTCGGAGTCGCACTCGCCGCGATCGCGCTCACCCTCATCGTGCCGAAGTGGCGGCGAGCGGCGATCAGTCGGGTCAGGGCCCTCGCCGCCGAGGCGCTGAGCGCGCTCCGAGGGATGCGGTCACCGCGCCGGCTCGGCCTGCTGTTCGGAGGCAACCTCGCGACCGAGGTGTTGTTCGCTTTCTCGCTCGGCATCTTCGTGCGCGCGTTCGGCTATTCGATCGGTCTCGGCGACCTCATCCTCATCAACGTGAGCGTTGCGCTCCTCGCCGGTCTGCTGCCCGTGCCCGGCGGGATCGGCGTCACCGAAGGTGGGCTCATCTACGGCCTGGTCACCGCCGGCATGCCCGAGACCACCGCCTTCGCCGCCGTGATCCTCTACCGCGTCGCGTCGTTCTACGTGCCCCCGATCTGGGGGTTCTTCGCCTTCCGCTGGCTCGAGAAGAACAAGCACCTCTAGCCCAGATTCTTGGTGTTTCTCACTCTCGGCGATGGAGAAGCACCAAGAGAACGAGCGAAAAGGCGCCGGTGGCAGTCACTGCCAGATGGCACGGAATGGCGCATGTCACATTGCGTCACGATTGAAGTGCTGCGATCCTTTGGCGTGTGATGGAGACGGGGCTGCGCGAGCGAAAGAAGGAGCGCACCCGCCAAGATCTGGTCCGCTCCGCGCTCCGGCTCTTCGCCGATCGCGGGTTCGACCAGGTCACGGTCGAGGAGCTGGCCGCCGAGTGCGAGGTCTCGCCCCGCACCTTCTTCCGCTACTTCGCCTCCAAGGAAGACGTGCTGTTCGCCCAAGGCGACCGGTCGCTCGTGCAGCTGCTCGAGACGCTTCGCGGTGAGCCGGCCGACGTCCCTGCGCTCGAAGCGCTGCGAGAAGCGGTGCGCACCCTGGCCGAGAATTACGAGGAGGACCGAGAGGCGGTGATCCTGCGCCACCGCATCATGTCGGCGACGCCGGCGCTCCGCACCCGTGCCGCGGAACGCCAGCAAGGGTGGGAGGCGGCGGTCATCGACCAGCTGAGGGTCAGCGGTCAGACCCACGGCATGGACGAGCTCGACATCCGGCTCGTCGTCGCCGCCGCGACCACTGCGTTGCGAGTCGCGGTGACCGTGTGGGTGGGCGACACCACCGACCTCGGCCTCGAAGCGCTCATCGACACCACATTCGACCGGCTGCACCGCGGCCTCTGACCCGAAAGCACCTACTTGCTCGCCCGCCTCCTCCGCACCCAGCTCCGGCCGTACCGCTCGGTCCTCATCGCCGTGTGCGTCCTGCAGTTCCTGCAGACGATGTGCACGCTGTTCCTCCCGACGCTCAACGCGAAGATCATCAACAACGGCATCCTGAAAGGCGACAACGCCTACATCCTGCGCGTCGGCGCGTTGATGCTCGTCATCACGCTCGTGCAGATCTGCTTCGCCATCGGCGCGGTGTACTACGGCTCGCGTGCCTCGATGGGCTTCGGTCGCGACGTGCGCGGCAACCTGTTCCACAGCGTCACCGGGTTCTCGAGCCGAGAGGTGAACCAGTTCGGTGCGCCTTCGCTCATCACCCGCATCACGAACGACGTCCAGCAGGTGCAGATGATGGTCTTCATGACCTGCACGTTGCTGGTCGCCGCACCTATGACGGCGATCGGTGGCACCGTGCTCGCACTGCGCGAGGACGTCGGGCTGTCGGCGATCCTGCTCGTCAGCATCCCGGCGCTGCTCGTGATCGTCGGCTCGATCATCTCCCGCATGGTGCCCACGTTCCGCGTGATGCAAGACCGGATCGACGGCGTGAACCGAGTGCTTCGAGAGCAGATCACCGGCGTGCGCGTCGTGCGTGCATTCGTGCGAGAGCCTGAGGAGACCGGGCGCTTCGAGGTGACGAACGGTGAGCTCACCGCCACCTCGCTGACGGCCGGTCGCCTGATGGCGATGATGATGCCGAGCGTCATGCTCGTCATGAACATCTCGAGCGTCGCGGTGATCTGGTTCGGCGCGAACCGGATCGCCGACGGCACGCTCACGCTCGGCGCGATGATCGCCTTCCTCAGCTATCTCACCCAGATCCTCCTCGCCGTCATGATGGCGACGTGGATGGCCGCGCTCATCCCCCGCGCTGCGGTGTGCGCCGATCGCATCCAGGAGGTGCTCGACACCGACACCTCCGTCGTCATCTCCCCGACCGCGATCGCCCAGGTCGTGTCCCGCGGCGTCGTCGAGATGCGAGACGTCGCCTTCGCCTACCCGGGAGCGGAGGAGCCCGTAGTCAGCGGCGTGAGCTTCACGTCATTGCCCGGGCAGACCACCGCGATCGTCGGCAGCACCGGCGCGGGCAAGACGACGCTCATCAGCCTCGTGCCTCGCCTCTTCGACGCCACCCACGGCTCGGTCCTCGTCGACGGGGTCGACGTGCGCGACCTTCAACCGGAGGTCCTGTGGGAGCGCGTCGGCCTGGTCCCCCAAAAGCCGTACCTCTTCTCTGGCACGGTCGCGAGCAACCTGCAGTACGGCAAGGCCGACGCAACCGAAGAGCAGATGTGGGAGGCGCTCGAGATCGCGCAAGCTCGCGACTTCGTCGCGGCGATGCCGGGCGGGCTCGAAGCGTCAATCTCTCAGGGCGGCACCAACGTGTCCGGCGGTCAACGGCAGCGCCTGGCCATCGCTCGTGCCGTCGTGCGCAGGCCTGAGGTCTACCTCTTCGACGATTCGTTCTCCGCGCTCGATCTCGCCACCGACGCGCGGCTGCGCGCCGCGCTCGCCCCCCATCTCGCCAGCTCGACGGTGCTCGTGGTGGCGCAGCGCATCTCCACGATCTTGACCGCGGACCAGATCCTGGTGCTCGACGACGGCGTGCCCGTCGGGTTGGGCCCGCACAGCGAGCTGCTCGAGACCTGTCCCACCTACGCGGAGATCGTCGCGTCGCAGATGAGCTCGCAGGACGCGGCATGAGCGACTCCGGCAAGACTCCGACCAACGGCAGTCCCGCCAACGGCGACGCGAAGAACGGCAACGAGAAGGTCGGTCCTCCGGCCGGCGAGCGCGTCGGGTTCGGCAGCGGCCGCATGCCCTCGGCGGGCATCCCGATGGAGAAGTCGCTCAACTTCGGCCCGTCGGTCAAGCGGCTCCTGCGCAGGATGGGCCCCGACGTACGACTCCTTGGCCTCGTCTTCGTCCTGGCCGTCATCGGCGTCACCCTCGTCGTCTTCGGGCCGAAGGTGCTCGGCCACGCGACCGACCTCATCGTGTCCGGCCTGTTCGGCGGCGGTGGCATCGACTTCGGCGAGCTGCACAAGACGTTGGCGCTGGCTGTCGGCTTGTACGCGGCATCAGGCGTGCTCGTCTGGCTTCAGGGGTTCATCCTCGCCGGAGTCGTGCAGCGCACGATGTTCCGGCTGCGCGCCGACGTCGAGGACAAGCTCAACGCCCTCCCGTTGAGCTACATCGACCAACACGCGCTGCGGCGATCTGCTCAGCCGGGTCACGAACGACATCGACAACATCGCGCAGAGCCTGCAGCAATCGCTGAGCCAGCTGCTCACCTCGACCCTGACGATCATCGGGGTCACGATCATGATGTTCTCGATCTCGCCGTTGCTGTCGCTCGTCGCGATCTTCACCATTCCCCTCTCCCTCTTCACGATCAAGCGGATCGCGAAGCTCGCGCAGCCTCGCTTCATCGCGCAATGGCGGCACACCGGCCTCCTGAACGCCCAGGTCGAGGAAGCGTTCACGGGCCACGCGGTGGTGAAGGCGTTCGGACGCCAGCACGAGGTCGAAGAGCGGTTCGCGAAGACCAACGACGAGCTCTACGACGCCAGCTTCGGCGCGCAGTTCGCGTCCGGCGCGATCCAGCCGGCGATGATGTTCATCGGCAATCTGAACTTCGTGGCGATCGCCGTCATCGGCGGGTTGCGGGTCTCGGCCGGCGCGATGACGATCGGCGACATCCAGGCGTTCATCCAGTACTCGCGCCAGTTCACGCAGCCGATCACGCAAGTGGCGTCGATGGCCAACGTGCTGCAGTCCGGGATCGCGTCCCTCGAACGGGTCTTCGAGCTCCTCGACGCCGACGAGCAGACGCCCGATGCGCTGCCGCCCGCATACGTGGCGCAGCCGCGAGGCCGAGTCGAGTTCGAGCACGTGAGCTTCTCGTACGACAAGGACCGCGAGCTGATCCGCGACCTGTCCCTCGTCGCGGAGCCCGGCAGCACCGTCGCGATCGTCGGGCCGACAGGCGCGGGAAAGACCACCCTCGTCAACCTGATCATGCGCTTCTACGAGCTCGACGGAGGCCGCATCACCCTCGACGGAGTCGACATCTCCGAGATGCGCCGCCAGGACCTCCGGTCCGAATTCGGCATGGTGCTCCAGGACACGTGGCTCTTCGGAGGAACGATCCGGGACAACATCGCGTACGGCAATCCCGACGCGACTGACGAGCAGGTCATGGCGGCCGCGACGGCGGCCTACGTCGACCGCTTCGTGCACATGCTCCCCAACGGCTACGACTCGGTGGTTGACGACGAGGGCGGCAGCATCAGCGCCGGCGAAAAGCAGCTCATCACGATCGCTCGCGCATTCCTCGCGGACCCCGCGATCCTGATCCTCGACGAGGCGACCAGCTCGGTCGACACCCGTACCGAGGTGCTCATCCAGAAGGCGATGTCCGCGCTGCGGTCCTCACGCACGAGCTTCGTGATCGCCCACCGCCTCTCCACGATCCGCGACGCCGACACGATCTTGGTCATGGACGGCGGACAGATCGTCGAGCAGGGCAACCACACCGAGCTGCTCTCCGCAGGCGGCGCCTACGCCAGTCTGTACAACGCGCGAGTTCGCGGGCGCCGCGGTCGACCTCGTCTGACCTCGATCTCGTCTCGCGGTCAGAAGGGCTTGCGCAGCTCGACGAGGTGAAAGTCGTTTCGGACCGCGCCGGAGTGCTCGTGGAACGGGAACCGCTCGGTTCGGCCGGTCAGCTCGTATCCCCGTCGCTCGTACCAGGCGATGAGGTTGTCCCGGATGTTGATGACGACAGCGGTCATGCCCTTCGAGTCCCAGAGGTCGCGGGCCGACCGCTCGGCCTCGGCAAGCAAGGCCTTCCCCAGCCCGGCTGCTTGGGTGCGGGGGTCGATCGAGAACATGCCGAAGTAGCCATCGTCGCCGTGGCGCTCGATGAGCACGCACCCGACGAGCTGGCCATCCTGCTCGGCGAGCAGAAAGCGGCACTCCGGGTCGGCGATCAGCTCGTCGACCTCCTCCTGACTCGTGCGCGGCCCCGTGAGGATGCCCGCTTCGCTCGCCCATCCCTTCGCCGACTCAGGCCCCCGGTACGCGAGCTCGATGAGCGTGCACACCCCGGCGCCGTCAGCGGCGCTCGCGTAGCGGTACGTCAGCTCGGTCATCATGAGCGTCGTCTGACCTTGGCCCACGTGGTCGCCGCTCGACCTGGGGCAAACGCGGGCGAGGTGATCGGGGATCGTGAAGCTCGGCCGGTCGCCGTGTCGTTCGTGATCGACGAAGCCCGCGAGTGTCCGTCGGGACAGCCTCGACACCACCCGTCGAAGCACTGCATCGTGCACGACGAGCCAGGAGGCATGGTGGCTGACGCCCCTCATCCCACCCACGAGCCGCCCGGTCCAGTCCGCCGGCGGCACCTCGAGCAAGTCGGCTGTCGGATCACCGACGAAGAGCCGGGTGGTCGAGGCCGCGACGCCGCGCAGGGGGGCGATCCGGATGAACGAGCGCACGAGATCGAGCAGGGCGGCGGTCATCTCCGTGCCGGCTGCGCTCGGCTTCTCGTTTCGGTCTCGGATCATCACCTCGAGCTCGTCCATCTCGGCGCGATCGAGGGGAAGGAGATCGGGAGCGATCCCGAGCAACCAACCCACGACGTTCCAGAGATGGCAGTAGTCGTCTGCGCCGCTCTCGTCGTACTCGACGTGCAATCGCTCGAGGACATGCAGCAGGCATGAGCTGTAGGAGATCATCGCCCCGATCAGGTGCTCCTGGTTGATCGGCATGCCCCACGTGTCGTCCCACCGCGGCCACACCGACGGGTCCGAGGTGCGGGCAATGCGAGGGTCGTTGAGGACGAGATGCCGCACGCCGGCGTGCATCAGTCGCACGAGCCGGACTGTCTCGTATGCCTGTCGTCCCGGCTCGAGGTCACCCGGCGTGGTGACGTCGAGCACGAACTGTGCCGACTCGAGCACACGTCGCTTCGTGTTCGACTCGAGCTGAGCAGTGAGCGCGAGCACCTGGGCGCCGTCGTGCGCGGCGTAGGCGAGCGGCAACGACGACAAGAACAGGCCGAGGCCGAGCTGCACCCCCCACTCGGCGAAGAACGCCGCCCCGCGCTCCATCCGGCCGGCGTCTGCCCATTCCGGGAGGGGCGGTCGGTGCTCGAGCCACGCGGCCACATGTGGATCGGCCATGTCTGTGCCCGCGTAGCGGGCGGCGTGCGCTCCCTTGAACAGGTCCGACGCGGGGCGCTCGAGGTAGTGCGCCGCCATCTCGTCTGCTTCCGGGTCCATCTGCATGCGCAGCTGGTCCAGCAACGCGTTGTCGACGCGGGCCACAGGCCTCCGTTCGTTGGCGAGGACGAGATCGTATGTCCGCTACCTTCGCCGCATCGCCGACGACATCGCCCGTGATCCCCCGCTGCCGACTGGGCCTTCTGAGCTTCCTGCTCACTGACGTCGTCGACTCCACCGCGCTGTGGGAGCGTGCGCCGGGCTCCGATGGACGGGGCCCTGGTGCGCCACGATGCGCTCATCACGGCCGCGGTCGTCGACGCATGGCGGCGTCGTCCTGAAGCACAAGGGCGAGGGCGACAGCACGTTCTCGGTGTTCGCGCACCGCATCAGCGGCGACCGCCGCAGCCGACCGAGGCCCAACGTCAACTGACAGAAGAACCGTGGCCCGAGGCCACCCAGATCGTCGTGCGCATGGGCGATCCACACTGGCGAGGCTGTCCAGCGCGGCCGCGACTACTACGGGCAGACGGTCAACCGGGCGGCCCGCGTGCGCGCGCTCGCCGCCGGCGGCCAAGTGCTGCTCACCAGTGCCTCTGCCGCGCTCGTGGAGGGCGAGCCTTCCTGAAGGCACCGAGCTCGCGCTTCCTGCGCAGTGAGTTGCTGCGGGGCACCGATCGGCTCGAGGCGATCCACGAGCTCGTCGACCATCCACCGCGCGCGGCCCGAGGCATGGCGCCCGCATTCCGTCGTGCCACCTTCACCCCTCCCCGCTCCCCTCGACCGTCGCGTTGCCCGCGTGTGTTCGTCGGCCGCGCGCGACCTCTCCGCGCACATCCACGCGGCCCGCGATCGTGCCGCGGCCACGGTAGCAGTCGAGACCGTGCTGCTCGGCGGGGAACCGGGCGCGGGCAAGTCGAGCATCGCAGCGGCCGTCGCCCGCGTCGCGCACGACGCAGGACTGGACAGTCCTCTTCGGCTCCTGCGACGAGCACGTGAACACGCCCGTACGAACCCTTCCGCGAGGCAGTCGCGCACTACGTCGCCGGCGCGCCGATGTCGGTGCTCGCCGAGCACATCGCGAGCCACGGGGGCGAGATCGCCCGCCTTGCTCCGAACCTCACGGCCCGCGTCGGCATGCTGCCGCTCACCGAGGCGGTCGATCCCGAGACGAGCCGGCGACTTCTCTTCGAGGCGATCGCCGATCTGATGCGGCGCGCGTCGCGGGATCGGCCGCTGCTGTTCGTGCTCGACGACTTCCAGTGGGCCGATCGCAACACGATGCTGCTCGTGCTCCGGCTGGCGAGCCCGCACGACAGCGGCCCGACTCCTGCTGCTCGGCACCTACCGGTCCACCGACGCCGAGCTGCCCGCACTCCGAGACGTGCTCGCGCAGCTCCGCGCCCTGCCATCAGTCAGCGATCTCCTCGTCGACGGGTTGAGCTCCGACGGCCTCACCGCCCTGCTCGAGGCGGCCGCCGGACACGAGCTCGGTGACCAAGGACCCGCGGTCGCGACGTACCTGCAGGAGGAAACCGATGGCAACCCGCTCTTCGCCGTGGAGCTCGTGCGCCACCTCGTCGAGACTGGCGTGCTCGCCCCGACGCCGAGGGGCGCTGGCACGCCCAGTTCGACCTCGCGAGCGTGGAGCGTGCCCCGCACGGTCCGCGCTGTCCTCCACACGCGGGTCGGGCGACTCGATCCCGAGGCGCAGCGCGTGCTCGAGATGGCATCGGTCGCCGGCCGAGACTTCGACGTAGCGGTCATCGCGTCTGCGCTCGACCTCGACGAGATTGCGTGCTCGACCACATCGAGGCGGCTCCCGAGCCTCCCTCGTCCGTGAGACGAGCGTCGGCCACTTCGCAGTTCACCCACGCGCTCGTGCAGCACGCGCTCTACGACGACCTCGGAGCGACGCGCCGGCGCTCCACCATCGCCAGCTCGCGCTCACGCTCGAAGCCACGCGAGCCGCCACGTCCCTGCCGCCGTCCTCGCCATGCACTGGGCGTGCCACGGGCCGAGACCCTGAGAAGGTTGCCGATGTGGGCGCAGAGCGCGGGCGACGATGCCATGGCGGCGCTCTCACCGGAGGACGCCATTCGCTGGTACCGCACTGCGCTCGACGCGCTCGACGCCGCGGACGACACCGGACGGCGATCGTCTCGACCTGCTGATCGCGCTCGGCAACGCACAACGGTGGGCCGACACCGATGCGTTCCGCCAGACCCTGCTCGACGCTGCCAGCCCTCGCAGAGCGTCTCGGAGACGACGATGCGCTCGTCCGCGCTGCGCTCGCGAACAACCGCGGGCGGCGCGAGCCGAGCCGGAGTGGTCGACCACGAGCGCGTCGGCGTGCTCGAGCGGGCGATCGCTGTCGTCGGCACCGACGACAGCCCTGAACGGGCCCGGCTGCTCGCGACCCTCGCAATCGAGCTGTCTCAGGGCAGGCGAGTGGGAGCGTCGACTCGCTCTCGCCGACGAGGCCGTCGCCTGCGCGCGTCGCATCGGCGACGAGGTCACGCTCTTGCGCGTGCTCCTCCACACGACCGAGGCGACCCGGCTTCCGAGCACGCTCGACCAGCGGCTCATCGACACCGAGGAGCTGTTCGCAGATCGCGAAGCGATTGGGCGATCCCGTGCTTCTCGGAGTCGCCGCCGTGCGCGAGGTGAGGGTGAAGATCGAGGCGGCCGCCTTCGATCAGGTCGAAGAGGCGCTCGCCGTGCTCGACGAGGTCGCCCACCTCGATCCGTATGTCCGCGGTTCAACCGACCGAGCCTGCTCGCGGTCCTCGCGCATGTGACGCGGTGACTTCCCGGAGGCGCTCGCACGTGCTGAGGAGGCGCGGGTGGTGAGTGGCGCCGAGCCCGACGCGCTCGCGATCTACGCGGCGACGACCGCACAGGTCCTCTGGGACATGGGGTCGCTCGGAACGATGGCCTCGACGATCGAGCAGGCGCTCCGCGCGAACCCCGGGCGTCACGGGCTTCCGCGGGCTCCTCGGCGTCGCCTACTGCCAGGCAGGTCGTGCCGACGAGGCACGCGAGATCTTGCGCCACGAGCTCGAGACCGACTTCGGCGACCACCCGCTGAACCCGCTCTGGCTGATCAGCATCTCGCTCTTCGCTTCATTGTGCGTCGAGCTCGAACGATCCCGCTGCGGCCCGAAAGGTCTACGCGATGCTCGACCCGTGGCGGGGCCGTGCCAATGCGAGCGTGGTGTCCATCAATGGGTTGGTCACGGAGTCGCTGGCTGCGCTCGCGGTCGTCAGCGGCGACCTGGACATCGCCGAGCGAGACGTCGCCGAAGCGTTCGAGCAAGCGAACCGCGTCGGCGCGCGGGTGTCGGCGATTCGCACGCAGTTGACACGTGCCCGCCTGCTCGCCGCCCGGCCGGATGAAACCAGCAAGCGCGTCGCGCTCGGCGAGGCAAGAGCCGCCGCGATCGCCGCGCGCGAGCTCGGCATGGACGCGGTCGCACACGCAGCCAGCGAGATGGTGCAGTCCCTCACCGCAGCAGGAACGACGACTTCGACGTGAGCGACCACGACGGGCAAGCGACAGCCGTCTCGATCATCGTGCGAGTGCGCCGCTTCGGCGCCCCGTGGTACCGCGCTCTCTTCTTCGGTGCCCGGCACGTGGCTCAGATCACGGCGCCCATGCGGGCCCAGCAGTTCATCCACTTCTGTCATTGGATGGTGCTGCACGACGTGCCTGACGAGCGCCGAGGCCGTCGGGCCCTTCCCCAACCTGTGCTTTGGTTCGAGAGCAACTACGACGGTGACGTCGTTCGTTACATGGACACGTTCGCCCGCGTGATCCCATGGCGGATGCGTGCCGCGTGGACACCCACTGCGGGCTTCCCCGGTCTGTTCCCGCCCGGCCCCTTTCATCAGTGGACGGCTGACAACGCGTACGAGACGACGCACTACTGGTCGGCGTATCCGGAGGCGACCACGCGCGACGTAGGACGCGCCCTGCGGGTGTACGACGCGAGCACCGCGCTCCCGGCGCCCGACTCAGGGGTCGAGGCTGCGGAGTTCGCTCGCGCGTGGGGAGCGTTCGTCGCCGAGACACAGGCGGACCTCTGATGGCGACCCAGCTGAGCGTCCTCACCGCCGTGCTCAATGGCCATGCCGATGCACTGCGTTCGGTTGTCTCGTCACTCCCCCTCGGCGGAGGCAGCCCCTTCGCTTCCGTGCCGGGCACGCACAACGGACGCTTGGTGGTCGTCTCCCCACGCCCGCTGGCGCCGGCGACGTTCCTCATGTGCTCGGCCACGTTCGACGGGCCGGTGCACCGTTGGATCGACGACTTCCTGAGAACGCTCGGAACGACAGCAGATGACATCTGGTCCCACTGCGCGGCGTGGCCCGCATCGGTCGACGCCCGCACTGCGTACCTCGTCGCGCATCGCGTGCAGCCCGCGCTCGAGTTCGCGACGTGGGATGCGCCGGTCGAGCGCGTCGTCGAGGCACTCGATGTCCGGCGCCGAGTCGTGCAGCTCGCCCTGCGCGCGCAGGGCCTCGACCCGGCGTCCCTCCTCGCCGCGTACCTCGGGGAGTTCACCTCGTGATCCGTGGCGTCCGATGGGCGAGAGGGAACGAACCGCCGCGGTTCTCGTTCGCCGCGGTGCAAGGCAACGTGCTGCGGCCCTACGGCTTCCCCGTCTGTGCACACCTCTTCGCGCACGTGACGGCGGCCGAGGGCGGCCGCGCGGCATTGACCGAGCTGCTCCCGGCGGTGACGAGCGGTGCGATCTGGACGCAGAAGCCGGCGAGCACGCTCAACCTCTCGCTGACCTACGCCGGCCTCGAAGCGCTCGGCGTGCCGCAGCCCTTGCTCTCGTCATTCCCCGATGCCTTCCGCCAGGGCATGGCGGCTCGCGCCGACGTGCTCGGCGACACCGGACCCTGCGAGCCTGAGCAGTGGGAACCAGGCCTCGGCACGAACGAGGCGCACCTCGTGTGCACCACGCACGCGGTCTCCCGCGAGGCGCTGGACGAGTCGATCGCGCACCTGCGTGCGTGCTTCGCACGCAACGGCATCACGATCGTCACCGAGCAACGCGGCGAGCGGCTCCCGAACCGTCAGGAGCACTTCGGGTACGCGGACGGTGTCGGACAGCCGGCGATCGCCGGGATCGGAGATCCGACCTTCGGCGAGGGCGACCTCGGCGCGTTCGGGCATTGGCACGGCCTGCCCGTCGGCGAGATCTTCCACGGCCACGTCGACGCGGACGGCTATCCCGCCTCGGCACCTGCGCCGCCGTTCGACCGGGACGGCACGTTCAAGGTCTGGCGGAAGCTGCACGAGGACGTGGCCACCTTCCGCACGTGGATCGATGAGCAGTCCACCCGTCTCGGCATGGACGAGATGCTGCTGCGGGCCAAGCTCGTCGGCCGGTGGCCCGATGCATCGCCGCTCGCGCTCACGCCGCATCATCCCGACCCCGCGATGGGTCTCGACCCTGACCGGGTGAACGCGTTCGACTACAGCGACGACCCTGACGGTCTCCGGTGCCCCTTGGGCGCGCACATCCGCCGCACGAACCCTCGCGCTGGTCTCGGAGCCGGCGATGCCCTCACCGCGCGCCAGCGGATCATCCGGCGGGGCATGACGTACGGACCTCCTCTGCCGGAAGGCACTCCAGACGACGGGGTCGACCGCGGCATCTACTTCGTCGCCTACATGGCGGACATCGAGCGTCAGTACGAGTTCATCCAAGCGAACTGGTGCAACGACGGCGACGCGGTGCGGGTCGGCCACGATCGCGACCCGTTCGTCGGCCGGGCACAAGGCGACCACAAGTTCACGATCCCCGGCGCCGAGCCGAAGTTCGTCCACCCGCTCGCCGATGTGGTGACGACGCGCGGTGGCGAGTACCTCTGGGTGCCGTCGATGGCCGCGCTACAGGCGCTGGCGACCGCATCGTGGAGCACTCGAACCTCCCCTGCCGCGTGCGGGCACGGCCGAGCGCACCGCGGGCGTGGCCGTCGGCACGGTGCTGGCGCCGGTCGCGGCGACGATCGGGTTCGCTCGTGGCAAGCGCGTCGTGCATCCGGTCGGCGCCGCCTTCGAGGCAACGTTGGTCGTCGAGCCCGACCCTCCCGACCTTCTACGCGACACGGTGCTCGGTCGCCCGGGCACCTATGCCGCGATCGCTCGCCTGTCTCGCGGATTCGCCATTCCGCTGCGATGGCCCGACGTGCACGGCGTCGCGATCCGCATCCTCGATGCCGACGACGCAGGTGCCGTGCAAGACCTGCTGGTCGCGACCGCGAAGCGCAAGACGTCCGGACGTGATGCCACCACGGTCACCCCTCGGTACGAGCAGATCTTCTCGTCGATGCTGCACGTGCAATCGCCTGGAGGCGAGCTCGTCGTCCGAGCCTGGCCGTTGCAACCGATGCCCGACGACGCGACCGTGCACGCGGGTGTCGCCGGCGGATGGCAGTTCGACATCGGCGCCGGGCCCCCGGGCGGTGCGATCGCGACCGTCGCGCGCCTCACGCTCGGCTCACCGCTTTCGAGGCAGCAGACCGAGGCGCTGGAGTTCAACCTGACGAACGACGGTGGCGACTTGCGACCCGCGGGCCTGCTGAACCACGCCCGGCCGATCGTCTACCGCGCGAGCCAGGCCGGCCGCGCCGCCCGCCGCCGCCTCAGCTCGAATTCTTGGTGATTCTCACTCTCCGCGAGTGAGAATCACCAAGAAAACCGGCTTGGACGAGATCCTCGAGGCGCTCATCGACCCAATCCTCGAGATGCTCGACGACCGAGCGGGTCGAGAAGGCCGCGCAGGCCGCCGCTTCGTCGCCTCAGGAGGAGATCCGGATGATCGCCGCCCTCGGCGCGGCGACGGGTTTCGATGACTGGGCACCGACGCTGCTCGAGCAGGCGCCTGCGTGATAGCACGGCGCGATGAAGACCATCCCTGACAGCCACCGCGATCTCCTCGACGCACAGGTCGCCACCCTCGCCACGATCGGCCCTGACGGACGGCCCCAGCTGAGCGAGGTGTGGTTCCTCGCGGAGGGCGACACGATCAAGATCTCGCTCAACAACAGCAGGCAGAAGGTGAAGAACCTCCTCGCCAACCCGGCCGTCACCCTTTTCATCCTCGATCTCGCGGGCCCGTTCCGCTACCTCGAGATCCGAGGCGACGCCGAGATCGAGCGGGATGATGACTATGCCTTCGCCGACGTGGTGGGAGCGAAGTACGGCGGCACGGATCTGCGCACGAGGGACAAGCCCGGCGAGCATCGGTACGTCGTGACCATCAAGCCGACGCGGATCAACGCAGTCGACATGTCGAAGCACTAGACCGCCGACTACACCGCAGCCAGCACCTCGGTCACCGCCCGCTCCCCCGATCGCACCGCACCGTCGATCGCTCCGTATGACGTCGTCGCCGTCTCGGTGCCCGCCCAGTGGACCCGATCCCACGGCTCGCGGAGCAGGTGTCCGTAGCGGGTGAGGATGCCCGGAGCGAAGTGCGCCATCGAGCACCCTCGAGTCCAGTCCTCGGTCCACCATGCGGTCTCGACGTATTCGGATGGTGACGCGGCCCGCGGACCGAACCGACCGACGAGCGCGTCGAGCACCGCCGTACGCCGCTGCTCGGAATCGAGCACATGCACGCGTTCCGCGACGTTCCCGAAGGTGAACGACGCGAGGACGCCCGGCTTGCCGGACGACGGAGACGCGTCGATGGTCACCTCTGCGGCCGAGCCCGGCTCTGAGCTCTGACCGCTGAACCCGTCGGCACGCCAGAACGGCTCGTCGTACACGACGATCGTCTTGGCCTCGGGACCCGCGATCGCGTTGCGGTAGAGCGTCACACGATCGTCGGGCAGCGCAGGATCCCACGCGATCTCGAGCGCGAGCACTGGCGGGATCGCGACGACGGCACGTCGGGCGCGGACCGTCAGGTCCCCGGCCTCGACGAGCACGTGGTCGTCCCGTTGAGACACTGCACGAACGGGAGCACTCAGCCGCACCGCGTCGCCGAGGTCGTCCGCGACGCGCGCCGCGATCGACCCTGCGCCCCCGTCGACGAGGTTCTCCTGGCTTCCCTTCTCGATCGAGAACAGCGTGTTGATGCTGCCGTGCCCGCGCACGAGCATCAGCAAGTTGAGGAACGAGACCTCGTTGAGGTCGCCGGCGAACAAGCCCCGCACTGCCATGTCGAACAAGTCACGAGCGAGGTCGGTGCGGATGCCGGTGTGCCCGAGGTACCACGCGATCGAACGTTGGTCCCACTCCTGCGCCTTGGTCGCGGTCCACGGCGCGTCGAGCGGCACCTTCTTGGCCATGCGGTCGAGGCGCATCTGGGCCAGGGCGATGGTGCCGACGGCGACGGGGCTGATCTTCGGGATGAGCCCGGTGTAGCGACGCGTCTGACCGCCGCCGACCAAGAGATGGGCACCCTGCACGTACGTCTTGTAGGTGCCGACGCCCACCTCGCCGGCCAGCCGGAAGATCGCCTCGTGGTCGGGGCCGAGCCAGGCTCCCCCGCGGTCATACGCAGAGCCGTCGGCGAGGTGCTCCGTCCAGATGCGTCCGCCGACCCGATCCCTTGCCTCGAGCACGACGACCGACTTCCCGGCCTGCTGCAGCCGCCGGGCTGCCGTGAGGCCCGCGTACCCCGCGCCCACGACGCAGACGTCGACGTCGATGCGCTCGGGCATGGGGCACCGTACCGAAGTCGTGCGAGATTGGGAGCATGTCCACGGCGCCGCGGTTCGACATCGATGTCGATGAGTTCTGGAACGACCCCTACCCGACGCTCGCTCGGATGCGCCGCGACACGCCGGTCGCGTACGTGCCGCAGCTCGACGGCACGTTGCTCACCCGTCGTGACGACATCGCGGCGATGGAGAAGCGCATCGACGTGCTCTCGTCCGATCAGCCGGGCGGGCTGATGAATCGGCTCATGGGACAGAACATGATGCGCAAGGACGGCGCCGCGCACACGGCCGAGCGCAGCATCTACTACCCCGCGATCTCGCCGGCGGCGGTGCAAGCGCACTGGAAGTCGCAGTTCCAGCAGCACGCCGATCGGATCCTCGACGAGCTCGACGAGTCGGCGCGGGCAGACCTCGTCACGACGTTCGCGCTGCCGCTGTCCGCGCAGTGCCTGAAGTCGATGACCGGCCTGACCCACGTCCGCTACGAGGACATGGACGCGTGGTCACAGGCAATGATCGACGGCATCGCGAACTACCTCGGGGCGCCCGACGTGGAGGACCGCTGCAACCGAGCGACGGCGGCGATCGACGCAGCGATCGACGACATGCTTCCCTCGGTCAGACGCAGACCCGATCCGTCGCTCCTCAGCGTGATGCTCGAAGCGGGCATGCCGGAGGCGAACGTGCGCGCCAACATCAAGCTGACGATCAGCGGCGGTCAGAACGAGCCCCGCAAGGCGATAGCAGGAACGATCTGGGCGCTGCTCACCCACCCCGAGCAGCTCGAGATGGTCCGCCGCGGTGACGTCTCGTGGCTCCAGGCCTTCGACGAATTCACGCGCTGGATCTCCCCGATCGGGATGTCTCCTCGGCGGGTCGCAAAGCCGTGGACGCTCCACGAGATCGATCTCGAGCCCGAGGACCGCGTGTTCCTCATGTACGGCTCCGCCAACCGCGACGAAGCACACTTCGGTGACCCCGACCGCTTCGACATCACTCGCAACACCGCCAAGAGCGTCGTGTTCGGTGCCGGTCCTCACTTCTGCGCGGGTGCCGCCGCGGCACGCTCGATGGTCGCCGACGTCGCACTGCCCACTGCGTTCCGAAGGCTCGATCGTCTTCGCCTCGACCCCGCGGGAGGGGTGCGCGTGGGCGGCTGGGCGTTTCGTGGTCTGCTCACGCTCCCCGTGGCGTGGGGCGACTGAGCCTCAGGTCGCGCAGCCGTCGATCAGCACGGAGGCGGCGAGCCTCAGGCGTTCGCGCAGCGCGGGCTCGGCGGCGCCGACGTGCACCCAGTCCTGAATCGTGCCGAACGTCGCCGACAGGAACAGCTCCGCGAGCTGCGACGCTGCGAGGTCGCTCCGGACCTCCCCTCGATCCTGCCCCTCGGCGAACAACGTGGTGAGCAAGTCGAGGGCCCGATCGAACCGCTCGGTCCGCGTGCCGAGGAAGAAGCGGGTGTTGCCGGCGAGCATCGCGACGAACGCGGGATCGCCGTCGAATTGGTCGGCAAAAGCACCGGACACCTCGGCGAGCCGCTCGGACACCGGACGTCCCCTCGCCTCACGCTCGCGCTGCAGCAGGAGCAGCGACTGCTCGACGAGGCCGTCCGCCACCGCTTCGAGCACCGACTCCTTCGTGCGGAAGTAGTTGAAGAACGTCGCCTCGCTGATGCGAAGGCGGTCGGCGATGTCCTGGATGCGGGTGTCGTCGAAGCCCCGCTCGCGGAAGAGCTCGAGCGCGGTGTCGACGATCGCCGCCTTCGTGGCCTGCTTCTTCTCCTCGCGTAGCCCCACGGCTCCCCCCGGGCTCAGTGGCAAGGTCTTGTGTGACAGGAATCATAGGGCAACTGAAATAATCGTGCCGCTCGATCGATTGAACTGGGGGAAGATCCGAGCCCGTCGGATCGCCGAATGGAGATGAGATGAGCAACACCGCAGAGCTGAAGGCACGGAAGTGGCTGGCCGAGCAGCTCGCGTGGGAGCACCGCTTGGAGGAGCTCCGGTCCGCAGCAGGAGTCGACGGCAGCGAGGTCACCGGCGCCGAGCGCCGCGATCGCACCGCCGCCTGAATCAGACCTCCCCGACGGTTCAGTCTTCCCCGACGAACCGATAGCCCATGCCCGGTTCGGTGATCAGGTATCGCGGGTGGCCCGGCTCGGGTTCGAGCTTGCGGCGCAGCTGCGCGAGGTAGAGGCGCAGGTAGTTGGTCTCAGTCTCGTACGCGGGACCCCAGACCTCCTTCAGCAGCTGCCTCTGGCTGACGAGCTTGCCGGGATGGCGCACGAGCACCTCGAGGACATGCCATTCGGTCGGCGTGAGGTGCACGACCTCGCCGCCCCGGCGCACCTGTCGATTGGCGAGGTCGACGGAGAAGTCCGCCGTCTCGACGGTGGCCTCCTCCTCCGCTGGCGTCATGCGGCGCAAGGCGGCGCGCAAGCGCGCCAGCAGCTCGTCCATCCCGAACGGCTTGGTCACGTAGTCGTCGGCCCCCGCGTCGAGTGCGGCGACCTTCGCCGCCTCCCCGCCGCGCGCGCTCAGCACGAGGATCGGGACGCGAGACCAGCCCCGGAGCCCGCGCACGACGTCGATGCCGTCGATGCCCGGCAAGCCGAGGTCGAGGATCACCGCGTCGGGATGGTGACGTGCCGCGAGCTCGAGCGCCCGCTCCCCCGTAGAGGCGTTGTCGACGTCATACCCGCGTGCCTTCAAGTTCGTCGTGAGCGCGCGCTGCAGCTGAGGTTCGTCGTCGACCACGAGCACCCGCGGGTTCGCCGTCACGTCTCGACCGGCATCGTCACGACCATCGTGGTGCCGCCGCCCGGCGTGTCTTCGATGTAGAGGTCGCCACCGACAACCTTGATGAACCCTTGCGCGACGGCGAGCCCGAGACCGACTCCGGCGCCGTTCGAGCGATCACCGATCCGCTGGAACGGTTGGAAGACTCGCTGCCGATCAGCCATCGGGATGCCCGGTCCGCGGTCGATGACGCGAAGGTGGATCTCCGACGCGACTGCCCCTGCCTCGACGCGCACGCACTGGTCTTCGGGTGACCACGCGATCGCGTTGTCGATGAGGTTGGCGACGGCGCGCTCGAGGAGGGCTGGGTCGGTGTCGATCCGCGGGAGGGTCTCGGGGATGTTGGCCGCGACGCGCCCGTGACGGGCCCGGTCACCGAGGCTCGCGAGCGCGGCGGGCACGATCTCGTCCACCCCCACCGATGTGTGGTGCACGCTCAACACCCCCGACGTGAGCCGGCTCATGTCGAGCAGGTTCGCCACCAATGCATCGAGACGGTCGGCCTCCTCGTCGATCGTGACGCCGAACTCTCGCCGTTGCTGCGGTGTCCACTCCACGTCCTCCGCGAGCAGCGAGGTCACCGACGCCTTGATCGAGGCGAGCGGGGTGCGCAAGTCGTGGGAGACCGCCGCCAGCAACGCCGAGCGGAGCTCGTTGACCTTCGACAGCTCGCCGGCGGCCGCCGCCTCCCGGCCAAGTTGCCGGCTCCTCGAGCGCGCCGCCCAGCTGGTCGGCGAACGCGTGCATGACGTGTCGGTCTTCGGCGGCGATCTCGGGTCCGCGCAGCGCCAGCAGCACGTCGTCGCCGAGCTCGATGGTCTCGTCGGCGGTGGTGGGGTCATTCGGCGGATCGATGCCACTGGCCGCCTCGACGTGCCACCCCTCCGCCGTCTTCGTCAGCACGGCAACCGCCTCCAGCGAGAACGCGTCGCGCAGGTGCTCGGCGAGGGTGACGAGCGGATCGGCCGACGCGGTGGCGCCGGCGAGACGCACGAGCGTCTCCGCCTCGGCCGTGGCGCGCGCGGCTTCCGCCGACCGCCGAGCCACGGTCGCGACGAACCACGAGACGATGACGCCGACCGTGACGAACACGACGAGGGAGACGACGTTGTCGCGGTCGTTGATCGTCCAGCTGTGCAGAGGCGGGAAGAAGAACCAGTTGGCGTAGAGGGACGACGTCACCGCAGTGACCAGAGCAGGTCCAGTGCCGCCGAGTGCCGCCGCGCCCACGACGACGAGGAGGAAGAGCAGCAGGATCGATGAGAGTCCGACTCGGTCGCGGAGCGGCGCGAGTGCGAGCGCGAGCAATGGAGGACCGGCAATGGCCAGCCCCCACGCGAGCCGGCGGCGTCGCGGAGGAAGCGAGGTGCGCCGCGGGGTGCGCGGGAGGGCGAGGGCCCGTTCGTGCTCCGTCTCCGCGGCACTGATCACGTGGACATCGATGGAACCCGCCGCCCGAATGGTGCGGTTCACGACCGAACCCGAGGTGATCTCCGCCCAGCGCGACCGTCGTGAGGCGCCGATCACCAGCTGCGTGGCGCGCTCGGCCCGAGCGATGTCGAGGAGCGCTCGGGGGATGTCGGCGCCCGCTGCCTCGATGTACCGACCGCCGAGCTGGCTGAGCAGCACTCGGTGCTCGTCGAGCAGGCCGTCCGCCGGCCCCAAGACTCCGTCCTCGGCGCGGATGTGCACACCGACGAGGTCGGCTTTCGCCCGTGTCGCGATGCGAGCGGCACGTCGCACGAGATGGTCGCCGCCGGGCGCTCCCGTCAGCGCCACCACGACGCGCTCGCGCGTCTCCCACGCACCGTGGATGCCGTGCCGGGCGCGGTACTCGTTGAGCGCCTCGTCGACGCGATCCGCCAACCAGAGCAGCGCGAGCTCGCGCAGCGCTGACAGGTTTCCCTCGCGGAAGTAGTTCCCGAGCGCGGCGTCGATGCGCTCCGCCGGATAGATGTTGCCGTGCGCCATGCGGCGACGCAGTGCCTCGGGCGTCGAGTCGACGAGCTCGATCTGGTCCGCGGCCCGCACCCACGCGTCGGGAACGGTCTCGCGCTGGGTGATGCCCGTGATGCCCTCGACCACGTCGTTGAGGCTCTCGAGGTGCTGGATGTTCACCGTCGAGATGACGTCGATGCCAGCCTCGAGCAGCTCCTCGATGTCCTCCCAGCGCTTTTCGTTTCGGCTGCCCGGCGCGTTCGTGTGTGCGAGCTCGTCGACGAGGACGACGCTGGGCGACCTCGCGAGGACCGCGTCGAGATCCATCTCCTCGAGCGTCGTGCCGCGGTACTCGACCTGGCGCCTCGGAATGACATCGAGGTTGCCGATCTGCTCGATCGTCTTCGGTCGCCCGTGGGTCTCGACGATGCCGACGACGACGTCGGTGCCGCGCTCCGCACGACGGCGGCCCTCGTTGAGCATGTCGTAGGTCTTGCCCACGCCCGGCGCGGCCCCCAGGTAGATCCGGAGCGTGCCTCGCGCCATGGGGATGAGTCTCCTACGTGCCGGCGCGGTCGAGGGCGAGGTTCAGCTGAAGCACGTTGACTCCCGGCTCACCGAGGAAACCGAGCGACCGCCCGTCGGTATGGTCCGAGATCAGGGTACGCACCGCATCCACCGACATGTTGCGAGCCGCGGCCACCCGCGGAGCTTGCAGCTCGGCGTTCGCCACGGAGATCTGGGGGTCGAGCCCCGAGCCCGACGACGTCACCGCGTCCACTGGCACCGGTGTGTCGGCGGACAACCCGTTCGCCTCTCGATACGCCCCGGCCCGATCGGCCACGTCGTCGAGCAGGTTCTGATTCGTCGGCCCGAGGTTCGACGCCCCCGACTTGGTGGGGTCGTACCCATCCCCCGCGGCCGACGGCCTCGGATGGAAGTACTGGTCAGCGACGAAGACCTGGCCGATCAGCGACGACCCGACCTCGTCGCCACTCGCATTCTTCACCATCGAGCCGTTCGCCTGGTGCCCGAACAGCACCTGCGCGACTCCAGTCATCGCCAAGGGGTACACGAGCCCGACGAGCACCGTGAAGACGAGGAACATCTTGAGCGCGGGGAACAGCTGGCGGCGCATCAGCTCACTCCTAAGGCAGTGATGACGAGGTCGATGACCTTGATGCCGATGAACGGCGCGATCAGCCCACCGACTCCATAGATCAGAAGGTTGCGACGCAGGATCGCGGCCGCGCCGGCGGCGCGGAACTTCACGCCACGCAGCGCGAGAGGGATCAGCATCACGATGATCAAGGCGTTGAAGATGACAGCGGACAAGATCGCCGACCGCGGCGTGTCGAGGTGCATGACGTTCAGACGATCGAGCGCGGGGAACACGGCGCTGAACATCGCCGGGATGATGGCGAAGTACTTCGCAACATCGTTCGCGATGGAGAATGTCGTGAGCGCGCCGCGAGTGATGAGCAGCTGCTTGCCGATCTCGACGACCTCGATGAGCTTGGTCGGGTCGGAGTCGAGGTCGACCATGTTCCCGGCTTCTTTCGCTGCCTGCGTGCCGGTGTTCATGGCGACCCCCACGTCCGCGAGGGCGAGCGCGGGGGCGTCGTTGGTGCCGTCGCCGGTCATCGCGACGAGGTTGCCGCCGGCTTGCTCGGCGCGGATGCGGTCCATCTTGGCTTCGGGAGTCGCCTCGGCCATGAAGTCGTCGACGCCGGCCTCCGCGGCGATCGACGCCGCGGTGAGCGGGTTGTCGCCCGTGATCATCACGGTGCGAATGCCCATCGCTCGCATCTGGTCGAACCGCTCCCGCATGCCCGGCTTGACGGTGTCCTTGAGCTCGATCACCCCGAGCAACACGCGGCCTTCGGCGACCGCCAACGGTGTCTTGCCCTCGCGCGCCAGCTGCTCGACGATCGGGTCGAGATCAGCTGGCACCGCGCCGCCCATCTCCTCGACGTACCGCTTGACCGAGTCGGTCGCACCCTTGCGGATGCTGCGGGAGCCGAGGTCGACGCCGGACATCCGGGTCTGCGCGGTGAACGGGATGAGCCGGGCGTCCTGAGGCTCCTGCGTGGTGCACCCCCGCTCGTGAGCGAGGTCGACGATCGAGCGACCTTCGGGCGTCTCGTCGGCGAGCGACGAGAGGAGCGCGGCCTCGACGAGGTCGGCGTCTGCCACGCCGGACAACGCGTGGAAGGCGGCGGCTCGACGATTTCCGTAGGTGATCGTCCCGGTCTTGTCGAGCAGCAAGGTCGACACGTCGCCGGCGGCCTCTACCGCGCGGCCGGACAACGCGAGCACGTTGCGCTGCACGAGCCGGTCCATCCCCGCGATGCCGATGGCCGAGAGCAGGGCCCCGATCGTCGTCGGGATGAGGCACACGAGCAGGGCGATCAGGACCACGATCTTCTGCTCGGCGCCCGAGTAGATCGCGAACGGCTGCAGGGTCACGAGGGCGATCAGGAAGATGATCGTCAGCGCGGCGAGGAGGATGTTCAGGGCGATCTCGTTCGGCGTCTTCTGCCGGTCGGCACCCTCAACGAGCGCGATCATCCGGTCGAGGAAGGTCTCCCCCGGCTTCGACGTGATCCGGATGACGAGGTGGTCGGACAGCACTCTCGTGCCGCCGGTGACCGCCGACCGATCGCCGCCCGACTCGCGGATGACCGGCGCCGATTCGCCGGTGATCGCAGACTCGTCCACCGACGCGATGCCTTCGATGATCTCGCCGTCTCCGGGGATGACCTCGCCTGCATCGACGAGCACCACGTCCCCGACCGTGAGTGCCGACGACGACCGCTGTTCGAGGCTGCCGTCCTCGCGCCGCACGTTGGCGACCGTGTCTGCCCGCGCGGCTCGCAGCGTCGCCGCCTGTGCCTTGCCGCGGCCCTCGGCGATCGCCTCCGCGAAGTTCGCGAAGATCACGGTGAACCACAGCCAGATCGCGACCAGCCCGGTGAACACGTTCTCGGCGTCGGTCGAGGATCCGAAGTCGCGGAAGAAGATGAGCGTGCAGAGCACGCTCCCGAGCTCCACCACGAACATCACCGGGTTGTGCGCCATCGCACGCGGATCGAGCTTGCGGAAGCTGTCCTTGATCGCCGGCCCGACGAGCTCGCGCTCGAAGAGCGCACGGTCGCGCTGACCGCGCTTCGGTCGACGGGGCCGGGAAGCGATGTCTTGCGGAAGCGGGGTGGCAGGCACGGTGGCGTTCACGAGTGGATCCCCAGCTGCTCGACGATCGGCCCGAGGGCCAGGACGGGGAAGTACGTCAGCCCGACGACGATCAGGACGACGCCGACGAGCAGGCCACCGAACAGCGGCGTGCCCGTCGGGAACGTGCCCGCGGTCGCCGGGGTCTGCTGCTTGCGAGCCAGCGCGCCCGCGATCGCGAGCGCCGGCACGATCAGCAAGAAGCGCCCGACGAGCATCGCGAGGCCCTGCGTCGTGTTGTACCAATCGGTGTTGCTCGTCAGACCGGCGAACGCGGAGCCGTTGTTGTTCGCGGCGGAGGTGAACGCGTAGGTGACCTCGGTCAACCCGTGCGGGCCGGGGTTGAGGATTGACGCCTTCGCGGTGTCGAGGAGCACCGATGCCCCACTGAACGCGAGCACGGCAAGCGGCACCGCGAGGAGGTAGAGCACGACGAGCTTCATCTCGGCGGCCTGGATCTTCTTGCCGAGGTACTCAGGAGTGCGCCCCACCATCAGACCGGCGATGAACACCGACAGGAGGGCAAAGATGAGCATGCCGTACAGGCCGGCTCCGACTCCCCCCGGGCTGACCTCGCCGAGCATCATGTTCGCGAGGGGCGCGGCACCTCCGCCTGGCGTGAAGCTGTCGTGGAACGAGTTCACCGAGCCGGTTGATGTTCCCGTAGTCGAAGCCGCGTAGAGACCGGACGCCGCGGGACCGAACCGCACCTCCTTGCCCTCGAGGTTGCCCCCCGCCTGCTCCGACGTCGCCGTCTGGGTGACGCCGGACGCCGCGAGCAGAGTGTTCCCCTTCACCTCATAGGTCGTCGCAACTGCAACTGATCCCCCCCAGAGCACGATCATGGCGGCGAACACCACCCACCCTTGACGTTGATCGCCGGCCATGCGCCCGAAGGCGTAGGTGAGCGAAAACGGGATCGAGAGGAGAAGCAGGATCTCCACCCAGTCGGTCAACGGGTTCGGGTTCTCGAACGGATGGGAGGCGTTCGCGTTGTAGAAGCCGCCTCCGTTGGTGCCCAGCTCCTTGATCGCCTCTTGGCTCGCGACCGGACCCCCCGTGATCGTCTGGGATCCACCTTCGACCGTCGCGACGGCGCGGTCTCCGTGGAAGTTCTGCACCATGCCCTGTGACACGAAGAAGATGCCGAACACGATCGAAAGCGGCAGCAGCACTCGAAGGATCGAGCGGGTCATGTCGACCCAGAAGTTGCCGATGGTCGAGCTCCGCCGGCGGATCAGGCCTCGGATCAGCGCCACTGCGACAGCCAAGCCGACTGCCGCGGACACGAAGTTCTGGACGGCGAGGCCGGCCATCTGCGTGAGGAACGACATCGTCGACTCGCCCGAGTAGCTCTGCCAGTTCGTGTTCGTGACGAAGCTCACCGCCGTGTTGAAGCTGAGCGTGGGGTCCACTCCCCCGAAGCCGTTGGGGTTGCCCGGCAGGACTCCCTGGAACCGGAGCAGCGCGTACAGCAGGAGGACCGAGACCGCACTGAACGCGAGCAGGCTGAGCGCGTACACGCTCCACCGCTGCTCCCGATCAGGGTCGATCCCACCGATGCGGTAGATGACTCGCTCGATCGGGCCGAACACCTTGTCGCCCGGCGCGGCGCCGCCGCCGAACACCTTCGCGAGGTACGCGCCAAGGAACCGAGTGACCACGACGATCGCGACGACGAGCGTGCCGATCTGCAGCCACTCCGCGGCGCTCACAGCTTCTCCGGCGCGATCAGCGCGTACACGAGGTAGGCGAGGATCGCGAGCGAGACGACGAGGCCGGCGATGTTGTCGAAGGTCATGCGACTCTCTCTTCCACGGGCTCCTCCATGGAGGGCACCTCGGCGGAGCGGACGACCCTGTCGCAGAGCTGCACGACGCCCACAGCGATGGCGAAGAACAGCACGACGAGAGCGATGAACACCACGTCTTGCATCGAAGCTCCGATCAGGTGGTTACGCGCTCGGCCGCGAGTGCAAGGCCGAGCGCTTGTGACATGGCGACCGCGACGCGCCGGCTTCGCGCGGTGGTGATGCGGTCAGGGAGCGGGATCGCCACGATCGAGCCGAACGTCTCGCCGCCCCACACCACCGGCACGCCAACCCCTTCGACGGGGAGGCCGACGTCTCCCGACAGGTCCTCGAGGACGGTGAGGCCTATGGCTGCCGTCGTGAACCAGCAATCTTGGAGGTCCAGCAGCTTCGGCAGCTCGGCGCGGATCGACAGCATCACGTCCTCCGCGCATCCATCAGCAGCCACCTGGAGCACCCTGAGGAGTGCGTCGGGCTGGGAATCTCCATCACGAGTCACACCTCGGATCTACCGCCGACTGCATCCGCTCGATAGGTGCCTTACGCGTTTCCTACGCGTCGCCTCTGCGAACTCACGCGCCCCTGACGGGTACGGTCGGATCGACCTGACCCGAGGAGTGGCGCATGGCGAAGAAACCAGTCGACGACCGCACGGTGACGAAGGACGAGCTGAAGCAGGTCGACCGAGCCAACGAGTCTGGGAAGGCACCCGTCGTGTTCGTCCACGGGTTGTGGTTGCTCCCCAGCAGCTGGGATCGTTGGGCGAAGAGGTTCGAGACGGCGGGGTACTCCGCCGTGCGGCCGGGGTGGCCGGACGACCCCGACACGGTGGCCGAGGCGGAGGAGCATCCCGAGGTGTTCGCGCGGAAGTCGGTGGGGCAGATCGCCGATCACTTCGAAGCGGTGATCCGCAAGCTCGACCGCAAGCCCGCCGTGATCGGGCACAGCTTCGGCGGTCTGCTCACCCAGATCCTCGCGGGCCGGGGCTGCTCCGCCGTGTCCGTCGCGATCGACCCCGCGCCGTTCCGCGGTGTGCTCCCGTTGCCGGTCTCCGCACTGCGTTCCGCATCGCCGGTGCTGAAGAACCCCTTGAACCGACACCGCGCCGTGCCGCTCACCTTCGAGCAGTTCCGCTACGGGTTCGGCAACGCGCTCGACGAGGAAGAGGCTCGCGCGCTCTACGAGAAGTTCGCCGTCCCGGGGTCAGGAGAGCCGATCTTCCAGGCCGCAGCCGCGAACCTCAACCCGTGGACGGAGGCGAAAGTCGACGTCAAGAACCCCGAGCGCGGCCCGCTGCTGATCATCTCGGGCGAGCTCGATCACACGGTGCCTCCCTCGATCGCCAATGCGTCCTACAAGCGCGAGCTGAAGAACCCCGGCGTCACCGAGATCGTCGAGATGAAGGGCCGCGGCCACTCGCTCGTCATCGACAAGGGATGGAAAGAAGTGGCGGAGACCGCTCTCGCGTTCGTCAAGCACTACACCTGATCAAGGGTTGAGAGTCTGCGCGAAGGGGAACCGTCGCGCATGCCGACGACCAAGAAGCCCTCAAAGGACCATCGAGGCAACGGGGGCGAGCCGCATCAGGTCGCCACTGATCGCGCCTCACGGCTCACGACCCAGCAGGGCGCTCCGATCGCAGACGATCAGAACACCTTGCGCGTCGGCGAGCGCGGGCCGGCCCTGCTGGAGGACTTCCACTTTCGGGAGAAGATCTTCCACTTCGATCACGAGCGGATTCCCGAGCGGGTCGTCCATGCCCGTGGCTACGGCGCGCACGGCTTCCTCAAGACCTACGAGCCGCTCACGGACCTGACGAAGGCCGACCTCTTCCAGCGCGCCGGACAGCGCACTCCCGCGTTCCTACGCTTCTCGACCGTCGCCGGAAGCAAGGGATCGGCCGACCTCGCCCGCGACGTCCGCGGCTTCGCCGTGAAGGTGTACACGCAGGAAGGGAACTGGGACATCGTCGGGAACAACATGCCGGTCTTCTTCATCCAAGACGCGATCAAGTTCCCCGACCTCATCCATTCGGTGAAGCCCGAGCCCGACCGTGAGTTTCCCCAGGCGCAATCAGCACACGACAACTTCTGGGACTTCGTGTCGCTGATGCCCGAGTCTGTGGAACGCGATCAACAGCGGCGATCTGCCCGAGTGGGAGCTCTGCGTCCAGGTGTTCGACGACGCATTCGCGGACAAGTTCGACTTCGACGTGCTCGATGCGACGAAGCTCATCCCCGAAGAGCTGTTGCCGGTTCGACCGATCGCCAGGCTGGTGCTCGACCGCATGGTGGACAACTTCTTCGCGGAGACCGAGCAGGTCGCTTTCTGCACACAGAACATCGTTCCCGGCGTCGACTTCACGAACGATCCGTTGCTCCAGGTGCGGAACTTCTCCTACCTCGACACCCAGATCAAGCGGCTCGGCGGCCCCAACTTCACCCACCTCCCGGTGAACGCACCGAAGCGCCCCATGGCCCACTTCCAGCAGGACGGGCACATGGCGATGCTGAACCCCAGAGGCGGCGTCAACTTCGAGCCGAACTCCTACACGGGCGCAGAGCGAGGGCCCCGCGAAGACCCCGACGACAGCTTCGTGTCGTTCGCTGAGGAGGAGGGAGGCCCGAAGCGTCGGCTGCGGGCGGCCAGCTTCGCGGACCACTACAGCCAGGCGGGCCAGTTCTTCCGCAGCCAGACGCCGGTGGAGCAACAGCACATCGTCGACGCGTTCACGTTCGAGCTGAGCAAGGTGGAGAACCCCGCCATTCGCGACCGGATGGTCGCGAACCTGAGGAACGCGAACGAGGATCTCGCAGCGCGGATCGGAGCCGGGCTCGGGATGGCGACACTTCCGCCGGCATCTCCCGCGGCCGCTGAGCCGATCCTGACGTTGAAGCCGTCGCGCCAGCTCAGCATCCTCATGAACGACCCCTCGTCGTTCGCCGGACGCAAGGTCGGCGTGCTCGTGACCGACGGAGCCGCATCGAAGGTGATCAAGGCGCTCACCGCGGCAGTGAAAGCGGAGAGGGCCACCCTCGAAGTCATCGCGCCGACGATCACGGGCGTCGACCTGGACGACGGCTCGCATCTCGCCGCGCAGCAGATGGTGGGTGGCGGCCCGTCGGTGCTCTATGACGCCATCGCGGTGATCGCCTCGGTCGAAGGTGCGGCCGCGCTCGCGGAGCTACCCGCGGCGAAGGACTTCGTCACCGACGCCCACGCTCACAAGAAGCTCATCGGACACGTGGCCGCGGCAGCAGGGCTGTTTGCCGCCGCGGGGTTGGGCGACAAGATGGACGAGAGCTATCTCGATGTCGCGACGCCGGCGGGCGCAAAGGCGTTCCTGATCGGGTGTCGTGCCCTGCGGGCGTGCGAGCGCCACTAACCCCCGCCGCCTGCCACGCGATCGGCGACCTCCAGGAACGGCAAGCCGATCGGGTCGCCGAGGCGCAAAAGGAACAACCCAGTCGACACGCGCTCGACATGGGCCCACTCCCAGATGGCCTGCGCGTCGACACCGGTGTTGTGGTGGAGGCGCTCGCACCAGGATCGCAACGTCGCACTCGCATCGCATGCGAGCAGCTCGTCGTTCCAGTGACGGAGCGGGATCCCGAGGTCGTGCGCGGGCTCTGACCACATGCCGTCGGGATCGATGAGCTTGAACCCGCCCGACGGCGACTCGAGGACGTTCCACGCATGGGCGTCGCCGTGGATCGCCACTGCCCTGGTCTCGTCGAACGCAGCGCACCGCCGGCGGGCGTACTCCTGGGCGAGCCGCACCCGCGCTCGGAGCAGGGCCGGTCGAGCAGGTCCCACGTCGCGCCGATCGAGCGCTCCAACCACTCGGCCTGCTGCGCGCCGGTTCGCCAGAGTGAGGGGTTCTCGGGCCGTTGCCAGCCCTGCGCCTCGGTCTCCGCGATGGCGTCGATCTGCGCCTCGACGGGCAACCCGAGGTCGTTCATCAGTCGACCGAGGCGCTCGAGGAGCATCGCCCGGCGGCCTTCGTCGAACGCGAGGAGATCCGCATAGCCGCGTCCCTGGCCGTGCCGCACTGCCTGCAGCTCCTGCCCGAACTTGCCATTGCCTTCGAGCCCGTCGGGCATCGCGAGCTTGAGCACCGCGGGCACGCCGTCGGCGGTCGTCACGCTCACGACATAGGCCGCGCTGCCAGCGCGGAACGGCGCGCCGACCACGATCCCCCATCGATCCTCGAACTCGGCAAGCGAATCAACGAGCGACGCCATCCATCGCTCGCCTTCGCTGCCGAGCGCGAGGGCCTTGCGCCGCACCGATTCGGGGAGCTCGATCGCCATCGCCATCCGGCTGAGTCTCGCAACCCTCGTATGCTCCGTGTTCAACAATCGTGAGACTTCCAGGGGGACGACATGGCGTGGGACTTCTCGACCGAACCGGAGTTCCAGAAGAAGCTCGACTGGGTCGAGGAGTTCTGTCGTGAGGAGATCGAACCTCTCGACCTGGTGTTTCCCTACGCCGTGCGCTCGCCAGATCCGAGGGTGCGGGCGCTCGTCAAGCCCCTCCAAGACGAGATCAAAGCGCAGGGGCTCTGGGCGATCTTCCTCGACGAGGAGCTCGGCGGCCCCGGCTACGGGCAGCTGAAGCTCGGGCTGCTGAACGAGATCCTCGGCCGATATGGGTCGGCGCCACAGATGTTCGGCGCGGCAGCACCCGACACCGGGAACATGGAGATCCTCGCCGCATACGGCACCGAAGAGCAGAAGCAGCGCTGGCTCGTGCCGATGCTGAACCAGGAGCTTTGGTCGGCGTACTCGATGACCGAGCCCCAGGGCGGCTCAGACCCGAACCTGTTCAAGACGCACGCCGTCCGTGATGGAGACGAGTGGGTGATCAACGGCGAGAAGTGGTTCACGAGCGCGGGCCGCGTCGCCGACCTGCTGTTCGTGATGTGCACCAATGGGATGTTCATCGTCCCCCGCACGACACCCGGCGTCGAGATCCAGCCCGAGCCGCGCAATCACAGCCACATCATCTACAACGACGTGCATGTGCCCCTCGACCATCTGCTCGGTCCTGAAGACGGAGCGAAGGTGCTCGCACAGCGGCGGCTCGGCGGCGGTCGCATCCATCACGCGATGCGCACCATCGCGCAGTGCAAGCTCGCCTTCGACATGATGTGCGAGCGGGCCCTCAGCCGCGAGTCGCACGGCAAGATCATCGCTGACCACCAGATGGTGCAGGAGAAGATCGCGGACAGCTACGCGTCGATCCGCATGCTGCGCCTGTTCGTGCTCGAGACCGCGTGGAAGATCGACAACACCAGCACGCAGGAGACCCGCACCGACATCGCGGCCGTGAAGTACACGATGGCCAAGGTGCTCCGCGAGGTGTCCTTCAACGCGCTGCACATCATGGGCTCGCTCGGCACCACCAACCTCACGCCGCTGCAGGCGATGTACGCGGGCGCGCCGACGATGGGCATCGCCGACGGCGTCGACGAGGTGCACAAGGCGACGGTCGCCCGCAACGTGCTCAAGTCGTATCGGCCGCACGAGGGCTACTGGCCGACCGAGTACTACCCGGCCAAGCGAGCCAAGGCCCGCGAGAAGTTCGAGCCGCTCTTCCAGGAGAAGCCCGAGATGCGCGAGCTCGCGGACCAGTACGCCAAGTACATGGCCGCCCGCGGCTGACCCACCCCCGCCGATTTCTTGGTGCTTCGCACCCCTATGGGGCCCAATTCACCAAGAGAATGGGCGGCATGACATTCGAGACGAGGTCGCTGCCGTCCACTCCTGATGTCCTCGCCCCCGATGGGGCCGACGTACGCGTCCTGCTCGACCTCGCCGGAGGCTCGTTCGCCCAATTCGAGCTGGCGGCGGGAGCCGTGTCCGTGGCCGTCCGTCACCGCACGGTCGAGGAGATCTGGTACGTCGTGTCGGGCTGGGGTGCGATGTGGAGGCGCGACGGGGACTACGAGGAGGTCGTCGACCTCGACCCGGGCGTCTGCGTGACGATCCCGGTCGACATCGAGTTCCAGTGGCGTTGCGACGGCGACTCCCCGCTGTGCATCGTCGGGGTGACGATGCCGCCGTGGCCTGGTGACGGCGAGGCGGATCGGGCCGACGGCCCGTGGGCACCGACGGTCGAACCTGGTCCGGGCCTGCCCGATGCGTGACAGCATGGCGGCATGAGCGAAGAAGGATTCGCAACCGGGGTGGCCGCCGAGTTCGTCGACGAGGTGCTCGGAGCCAGCCCCAGGAAGTGGGCAGTCGTCCTCGTCGCGCTCCTCGCGGGGATCATCGGCACGTTGTGGCTCGTGCGCCGCAGTCGCGGACGGGCCGCGGAGCCCGTCGAGGAGATCGTGGCCGAGGCCGCCGTGGCCTAGGAGCCTCACGCGAGCGAGGCGAGCTCCTCGAGGAAGAGCGCTTGAGCGAGCGTCTGCGGTCCGGCCATCGGGCGGCTCGCGGCGACGGTCGCCAGCGCCTCGTCGAGCGTGAGCCCTCGCCGCAGCAGCAGCGCGATTGCGATGGTGCCCGCGCGCCCGACACCTGCGCCGCAGTGGATGACGAGGCCCTCGTCTTCCCGCAACCGCCGATCCAGCTCGTCGAGCAACGGCGTGACCTTCTCGATCGACGGAGCGTTCATGTCGGGGAGCGGGAACCAGATCGCGCGATCAGCCGCCGTGTGCAGGAGCCAACCGACGTACTCGGGATAGCGATCTTCGAGCTCACCCCGTTCGTTGAGGCACACGACGACCGCGGCCCCAGTGCGCTCGAGCGCGACCTCGGGATCGGGCCCGATGAAGTGCTTTCCGCAGAGCCACATCCGCCCGGGGCCGGGCACGGGCACCTCGTCGATCCCACCGTTGCGGGATCGCTCAGCCCACGGGCTCACGCTTCGTCAGGCACGAGGTCGAGCAAGATCCAGTGCATCCCGTCGGCGAGTCCGGCGAGCTCTCGACCGCAGTTCCGCCATGCACCGGGACCAGACGTCACATGCTGGGTGCCCGCATGCACATCGCGGACCATGCGCTCGATCGGTCCACTGCGCAGCGCGGTGGTGCCGCCTGCGAGGTACACGAAGTTGGCGACGTCGAGCAGCGTCTTGGTGATGTGCCCGAGTGCAAGACGGATCAGCGTGTCCTGGCGCACCGAGATCGGTTCGCCGGCCTCGAACGTGGCCTCGACGTCGCGCCACGACTCCAGCACGAACGCCCTCGCGGCGCGGAATGCGCCCTCGTGCTCGGCGAACTGCGTCTGGAAGTGATCCGACTCAGCGATGCTGCCGGCCCTGCCCTTCTTCGCCGCGACGAGGCCTTGCAGCTCGTCGAGCAAGCGTCGACCCACCCCCATCGCCCATCCGGAGTGGCACACCATCGCGAACACGATGATGCCGAGCCGGTAGATGTCGCCTCGACTGCCGTCTCGCGTGAACGCGAAGTGGCAGAACTCCTCGGGCACGAACACGTCGGTCATCGAGTAGTCGATGCTCCCGGTGCCGCGGAGGCCGAGCACGTTCCACGAGTCCTGCACGAGCGTCGCCTGCTCGACAGGCGTCACGAAGATGCGAGGCTCGCCCGTCTCCTCGATGATTCCGAGCGAGTGGATGTATGTGCCGTGCTTGAGGCCCGACCCGAAGCTCCACTCTCCCGAGAGGAGGTACCCGCCTTCGACCGTGCGGGCCGTGCCGGGTCTCGTTCCCTGTCCGGCGATCACCGGGTAGCCACCGTCGTGGAACAGCTCGTCGACCGCATGCGGACCGAGGTACGCAGCCGCCACGCCGGTCGAGAGGCACGCTGCCATCTGCACCCAGCCCGCGGACGGGTCGCCGTACGAGGTGATCTCGAGCACCTCGAGCGAGTCGATCGGCCCGAGCTCTGATCCGCCGAGCGCGCGCGGCACCCACATGAGGAACATGCCATCGCGGTGGAACGCCTCGACGACTTCGGGCGCGAGCTCTCCCGCTTCGTCGGAGTACGACTGGTTCCGGTCGAGCAGCGGCAGCATCGATGCCGCTCGCTTCGCCAGGTCCGTGTGGGTGTCGAAGGTCGCGCTGATCGTCACGCGCGCAGGCTACGCGCAAGGTTCAGCGGAGGTCGCCGATGCCGAGCGAACCCGAGCTGGCGGTACCACCACCCTCAGCCTGCGCCTCACGCTCGAGGATCGAGCCCGTCGTGAAGAGGTAGGTGCGCAGATGCTGATCGAGCATCGTGTCTCGACGCCGAAGCCACTCGAGCGTCATCGCGGCATGCTCCTTCTCCTCGTCTCGGTTGTGCACGAGGATCGCTGCGAGCTCCTCATCGTGGGCGGCCTCTGCTCGCTGGCGGTACCAATCGATCGCCTCGAGCTCCTCCATGATCGAGACGATCGCTCGATGATCGTCGATCACCTCGACCGGAAGGCGATCTTCGGGTTCGTGCAGCCCCGCACTCGATGCAGCCATGAGACCTCCTCGTCACCTCTCGCTTCAAGGTTTACCGCGCCGAGCCCATCTCAAACCGGCTTGCGACCCCATGCCGTCATCAGCAACGGGCTGCCGAGGATGGTGTCGGGGTCGTCGAGCAGCGCCAGGTAGTGATCGACGTCCGCGGCCGGCACGCCGCGCGAGGAACCCATCTCTCACCTGGCGGGCGTTCGCCCCCACCACGTGGGCGTAGGCGCCCCCGCCGGCGCTGATCGCGACGTACCCGCTCGCGCCGGTTTCGACGAGCCCACGTTGCCGTAAGTGCCGCAACGCATTCACGGCGAAGTCGTTCGCTCCGCCACGCTCCCCGAGAAGATGGTTGAACTCCCCGAGCAGCCGCGCCCGGAGCTCGTAGCTCGGGCCCCCACGATCGGTGGTGTGCACCACCCCGGTGTCGAAGTCCTCGAGCACGATCCAGCCGCCGGGGGCGAGCGAGGCGACGAGCTGATCGAGCACTTCGAGCCGCGCGGGGATGTGCTGCAGGACGAGTCGCTCGTGGATCAGATCCCACGAGCCTTCGATCGGCTCCTTGACGATGTCGACCTGACGCACCTCGAGCTGCGGGCTGCCGTCGTGTTGGAACCATCGGGTGTCCAAGTCGACGGCGAGCACATGACCAGAGGGGCCGACCTGCGCGGCCATCCAACAGGCGAGCGAGCCTCCACCGGTGCCGATCTCGAGACAGCGGGCACCCGGCCGAACGCCGACTCGCTGCAGATGGGTGATCGAGAGCGCGTCGAACGTTCGCTCGAGCCCTAAGAACCGCTCGCGGGTCTCGGGATCCGCGTTGTCGAGCAGATACTCCGGTTCCGCCATGGGCCACCCTACGGCGAAGTGAGACCCGTCGTGAGAAGGGAGAAGGCCTCGTCGACGGTGGGGCCGAGTGGGCCGGCCATTCCCTGCGCGATCCACGTGTCGGTCGCGACCCGGATCGCCGCTCCCGCACACGCCGCGATCAGCGCCGGACGCATGTCGGTCGAGGGATCGATCGACAGGCGTTCCGAGATCAGAGGGACGAGGGCCGTCTCGAACGCGGCGTGATGCTCCTGCTTGCGGTGCTGGAGTGCTGGGCTCGCGAGGAGGAGGCCGACGAGCTGGCGGTCGAGGTCGGTGTCGTGCTGGAACGTCGCGGCCAGCTCGAGGATCACCGCCCGGATCGACTCGATCACCGGCTCGGACGATGGGCGAGACACGAACGCCCGGCGCAGGTCGTCGAGCGCCTCGCGGACGTCGTGGAGGACGAGGTCTTCCTTGCAGGAGAAGTACCGGTAGAAGGTGCGGTGCGAGACCTCCGCCTCGGCGGCGATCTCATCCACGGTGACTTCGTCGAACCCCCGGTCGAGGAACAGGCGTGTCGCGACCTCGACGATCTCGTTGCGGGTGCGCTCCTTCTTGCGCTCACGCAGCCCGGGGAGGGAAGCGGCCATGAACGGAGCATATCGCGTTGCTGAAAATTCTGACACACGTGTCAAATGCGTGATGTGCCGTTAGCCTCGCACCCATGTCTCGGTTCTTGTACCGCCTCGGCCGCTTCTCGTCGCGCCACCGGCGGTGGGTCGTGTCGTTGTGGGTGATCGCCGTCGTTGGCCTCTTCGTCGTCGGCAAGGTCGCAGGCGGTGCGACGCACGACTCGTTCTCGGTGCCGGGGGTCGAGTCTCAGAAGGCGACCGACCTGCTCACCGCGTCGTTCCCGACCCAGGCCGGTGCGTCGGCCCAAGTCGTGTTCCACGCGACCGAGGGCACGCTCTCCGATCCCGAGAACGCCGCGGCGATGGAAGGGGCGCTCGACGCCCTCGGCAGCCTCGACCACGTCGTCGTCCCGCCTCCGAGCACGACGTTGCAGACCTCGGCGGACGACACCATCGCCCTCGCCACGGTCCGGTACGGCGATGACGCGCACAACCTCCCCGGTGACACCTACTCACAGCTGAAGTCCGCGGTCGCCCCCGCGGTCGACGCGGGGCTGCAAGTCGAGTTCGGCGGCGAGATCCCCTCTGCCGCCGACCGGACGCCGCCGTCGAGCGCCGAGGGCGTCGGCCTGCTCGTCGCAATGGTGATCCTCGTGCTTGCATTCGGGTCGGTCATCGCGATGGGGCTGCCTATCGGCACGGCGCTGTTCGGCCTCGCTGCAGGCGCGGCCATGATCACGTTCCTCTCCGCGTTCATCGACTTGCCGTCGACCACCGAGGTGCTCGCGACGATGATCGGCCTCGGCGTCGGCATCGACTACGCGCTGTTCATCATCACGAGACATCGGGCCGGCCTCCATCGGGGGCTCACCGTCGAAGACGCGGTCGGGCGTTCGATCGCGACTGCGGGGCTTTCTGTGGTGATCGCGGGAGGCACCGTCGTCATCGCGATCCTCGGGCTCGCTGTCGCCGGCATCCCGTTCGTCACGTTCATGGGAGTCGGTGCCGCGCTGGTCGTCGCGATCATGGTGGTCGCGTCGCTCACCCTCCTGCCCGCGCTGATCGGCTTCGCCGGTCACAACATCGATCGCTTCGGCATCCCTGGCACGAAGCGGGTCAGCGAGACCCGCACCCACGATGACGACGGTCACTACCACGGCTGGGCCCGGTGGGCGCACCACGTCTCGGCTCATCCGGTCATCTACCTCGTTGCCGGCCTGACCGTTGTGATCATGCTGGCCGCGCCCCTCTTCACGATGCGCCTCGGACAGACCGACGCGAGCCAGAACCCGACGAGCTCGACGCTGCGGCGCAGCTATGACCTCTTGGCCGAAGGCTTCGGGCCTGGCTTCAGCGGACCGCTGGTGCTCGCGATCGACCTCTCGGCCACGACCAACGACGATGCCGCGCTTGCCGCCATCGAGAGCGCGGTGAAGGCCGACCCCGGCGTCGCCGAGGCGAGCCCTGCCGTCGTCGGTCCGAGTGGTGACGTCGCGGTGATCCAGGTCACTCCGACGACCGGGCCGCAGGACGAGGCGACGACAGAGCTCGTCAATCGGCTTCGCGATGACGTGTTGCCACCGGTCGTCGCCTCGTTCGAGACACCCGTCCACGTCGGCGGGCAAACGGCGGTGTTCATCGACCTGAGCGAGCGGATCCTGAGCCGCCTCCCGCTGTTCATCGGATGCGTCGTCGGCCTGTCGTTCGTCCTGCTGCTGATCGTGTTCCGCTCGATCCTCGTGCCGATCAAGGCCGCGGTGATGAACCTCCTCTCGATCGGGGCGGCCTACGGAGTCGTGGTCCTCGTCTTCCAGAAGGGCTACGGGGCTGGCCTCATCGGCATCCACGAGTCGTTGCCGATCGTCAGCTTCATCCCGATGTTCATGTTCGCGATCCTGTTCGGCCTGTCGATGGATTACGAGGTGTTCCTCCTCAGCCGCATCCGCGAGGAGTACAACCACAGCCACGACAACACCGAGTCGGTGATCGTCGGCATCACGACCACCGCTCGGGTCATCACCTGCGCCGCGCTGATCATGGTCTCGGTGTTCATCAGCTTCGTGTTCGGTGGCGAGCCGACCATCAAGATGTTCGGCATCGGCCTCTCCACTGCCGTGCTGGTCGACGCGACGATCATCCGGCTCGTGCTCGTTCCCGCGACGATGAAGCTGCTCGGCAACGCCAACTGGTGGTTCCCGAAGTGGCTCGACCGGATCCTGCCGAACGTCGACATCGAGGGCGAGACCCGACTCCCTGCTCCGGAGCTCGAAGGAGACCTGGTGCCCGCAGAGGAGCCCGTGCTCGAGCTGGTCTGACGAGTCGTCACGGATCCGGTGCCAGGATGGCGCCATGACCCGTCTCGGCTACCAGATCCCGAACTTCACGTATCCCGGCGTCGACCAGTCCGGACTGTTCGACGCGGTCGCCGCGCAGGCGAAGGCGGCTGATCGGTCGGGCTTCGACACCGTCCTGCTGATGGACCACTTCTACCAGCTGCCCATGCTCGGGTCGCCCGAGAGCTACATGCTCGAGTGCTACACCACGCTCGGTGCGCTCGCTCGTGAGACGAGCAACGTCAGGCTCGGCTCGCTGGTCACGGGCAACACCTACCGCAACCCCGCGCTGCTCGCGAAGATCGTGACTGCACTCGACGTCGTGTCGAACGGCAGAGCACAGCTCGGCATCGGCGCAGGATGGTTCGAGTTCGAGCACGACTCGCTCGGCTTCGAGTTCGGCACCTTCACCGATCGGTTCGAGAAGCTCGAGGAGGCGCTGCAGATCATCCTCCCGATGCTGCGCGACGAGCGGCCTTCGCTCGACGGCAAGCACTACCGCGCAAAGAACGCCATCAACCAGCCGCCGCCGGTCGGTCGGATCCCGATCATGATCGGCGGTTCGGGCGAGAAGAAGACCCTCCGCATGGTGGCCCAGTACGCGGACGAGTCGAACCTCACCTCCCCCGTCGCCGAGCTTCCCCACAAGCTCGAGGTGATCGCCGGTCATTGCGATCGTCTCGGGCGTGCTCGGTCGGAGATCACGGTCAGCCAAGCCCTCAACTTCTTCGTCGGCGACTCTCACGACGACGCGTACAAGTCGATCGTCGGCTTCCTCGGCGAACGAGGGCTCGACGTCGAGTCGATGGACGAGACGACCCGCGACCAGATCCTGTCGATGGTGGTGTGGGGCGACGAGGACGAGGTCGGCGAGAAGATCGGCCGCGTGCTCGAGCTCGGCGCGGACGGCATCACCTGTTCGCTGCCCGGTACGGGCTTCATGTCCGACAAGGTCGAGCAACTGGGCAACGTCGCTTCGAAGGCGCTGGGCATCTGATGTCTCCCGTGCTCGCGGCCTCGCATGACCGCGCCCATCCCGTCGAGGGCGACGGCGCATGGTCCGAGTCTTACTACTTCAATTGCTACGACCCCGACGCAGACGTGGGCTTCTACACGCGGGTCGGCGTCCGTCCGAACGAGGGAACGATCGACGTCGGGCTCGCGGTATGGCTTCCCGGCGGCGGCATCGATCACCTCCACCATCAGCGCGCGCAGCGGGAGATGGTCGACGCGGTGCTCGAAGTCGGTCCGGTGCGCTACGAGATGCTCGAGCCGATGCAGCGATGGCGGCTGACCGCGAACGGTCCTGCGCGAAAGGGCGCGGTCGCGATGGATGTGACGTTCGACGCTCGCACCCCGGCGATCGGTGCCGACGGACAGGATCGAGAGGCGTCTGACTCGTCGAGCGCGGCGACCCGTCTCTCCGTGGGGAAAGGGCACCTCGAACAGGGCGGCTCGTGGAGCGGCTGGATCGAAGCCGGCGGAGAACGCCGGGAGCTCGGCCCGAACGCACGCGGCAACCGCGACAAGTCGTGGGGACCACGCCGTTGGGGCGGGCCGAAGATGTGGCGGTGGTTCTCGATCAACATCGACGACGACACCCACTTCGGAGGCATCGTGATCGGCACCGACGCGGGCGACCTCCACCGAGGATGGGTGTGGCGCGACGGCGAGCACGAGTCGATCGCGGAGTGGAAGGTCACGAGTGATCTTGCCGAGGACGGTGTCACGCATCGCGCCACGCACGTGATCGCGACCGACAAGGCGGGGCGCACCCACGCACTCGAGGCGGAGGTGCTGCGCGTCGAGCCGGGCAGCAAGGGCATCCGGCCGAGCGCGACGATCGTCAACGAAGGCCTGGCGCGGTGGACCTACGAAGGTCGCACCGGCACCGGCATCAGCGAGTACCTCCACCAGCTCGACGACGCCGCACAACCCGTCGTGCCCATCGCCTAGCTGCGTTCACGCCCGGTCGCGGAACGGGGCAGCGAGGGCGGCGAGCTGCTCGAGGTGCTCGGTCCGTGCATTGCCCGGCGGCGGGAACGTGAAGTCGGGAACGATGAACTCGTCTACGCCGAGCGCGTGGTGCTCGGCGAGGATGTCCGCACACCTCGAGGGCGTGCCGATCATCGCGGGCATCGGCAGCTGCGCCTTGCGGATGCCGTCCAGCGCGGAGTCGTCCTCGTTCATGAAGATCAGCGACTGGGTCGACACGGCGATGTCGTCGAAGTCGCGCCCGAGCGCGTCACAGTGCCGTCGGAGGACATCGAGCTTGCCGCTCATGATCTCGGGCGTCGACCACGCGTTCCACTCGTCGCCGTACTGAGCGGCGATGCGCATCGTGCGCTTCTCGCCGCTGCCCCCTACGAGCAGCTGCATGTCGGCACGGCCAGGGTTCATCGGCGCGTCGTCGATCGTGTAGTAGTCGCCCTTGAACGAGAAGCGCGGCTCGGCGAACAGGCCCTTGACGATCTGCACCGCCTCCTCGAAGCGGTCGAGTCGCTGCTTCACCGGTGGCAGCTCGATGCCGTAGGCGGTGTGCTCGCTCTCCTGCCAGCCCGCGCCGAGTCCCAACAGGACGCGTCCACCACTGATGTGGTCGACCGTCGCGACCTGGTTCGCGAGGACAGCCGGATGCCGATAGGTGTTGCCGAACACGAGGGAACCGATGCGCATCCGCTCGGTCGCTGCGGCGAGCCCGGCCATGATCGCGACGCACTCCCCGGTCGGACCGAGGTCGTCACCGACGTTCGGGATGAAGTGGTCGGCGATGTACACGCCGTCCCACCCTGCATCCTCGAGCGCGCAGACCTCCTCGACGATCACGTCCCAGGGCTGGGATGCGTTCGGCCAGATCGACAGCTTCACTTCGTCCTCCTCGTCGGCTTCACGGTCCGTTGAGCTGGGGGATCTCGGGGGCGAGCCCGAGCGTGTTGGTGCTCACGTTGATGCACGTCGGTACACGCGAGTCGAGCGCGTGCGTCAGCGCCTTCTCGAGCCCGTCAAGGGTGTCGACGCGAGACCCCCCGCCACCGAACGCGACCATGACTTCGTGGTAGTCCGCGTCGGACAGCGAGGTGCCGACGACGCGAGCCGGTCCGTCGGGTCGCATCTGGAAGCCTTGCGACGCCCCCCACTGCGCGTTGTTCATCACGACGACGGTGACAGGAAGCCCGTGACGGACGATTGCCTCGAACTCACCGATCGCGAAGCCGACCGCGCCGTCGCCGGTGATGCACACGACGGGCCGGCCGGGCGCGGCGTACGAGGCCCCGATCGCCAGGCCCGAGCCCATGCCCATGCACCCGAGCCTGCTGTGCGTGAGGTACTGGGCCCCCGCGGGCAAGTGGAGCGCGTCGTGCAGCCAGTGCTTGCACACGGCGCCGTCGCCGATGAGCAACGCGTCATGCCGGGATGCGACATCTGACGCGACCCGCGCCGCCGCGTAGGGGTGCAGCCTCGCACCGTCCGAAGACTCGATCGCGTCGAGCTCGGCGCGGGTCGTGGCGAGCGACGCGCGCACCGCCTCGCGCCACGCCGTATCGACCTTCCAGTCCCGCGCGCTACTGCGTGCGGCGAGGGCAACGAGCGCCTCGTCGGGGTCGGCGACGATCCCGACTGCCGCCGACGCGAACCGGCCGACCTCGGCGGGATCGCTGTCCACCTGCAGCACGGTCGTGTCCCACGCGGCACCGCCGTCGCGCAATCCTGGGGTGTCGAACCCGAGGCGAGCACCGACGGACAAGGCGACGTCGGGGCGCTGACCCACAGGGAGCCGGCCGAGCTGGTACAGCGTGCCGCCGTAACGAGCGTCGGTGTCGGCGAGCACCCCGATCGCGCCGTATCCCGCGAAGCACGGGATCCCCGTGACATCGAGCAGCTCGTGCAGCGCAGCGCGCGCTGCCTCACTCGGACGGTCGCCGACGAGGATGGCCGGGCGCACGGCGGCGCCAAGCCGATCGAGGCACTCCTCGACGGCCTCGGGCCGCGCCGCCGCGGCCGCCACCGGTCGGGCGTGGTCGTCACGCAGGCCGACCGCCGCAGCCAACACGTCGGCAGGGATGTCCAGGAGCACTGGCCCCCGCGGCGCGGTCGTCGCGACGCGGATCGCCTGGGCGACGATGCGACCGAGCTGGTCGCCCGAGTGCACCTTGCAGGCCCACTTCGAGATCGGTGCGGCCAACGCGAGATGGTCGATGCCAACCTGCAGGCCGCTCGTCTCCAAAGTCGACTCAGGCGTCGAGCCCACGACGTACACGACCGCGGTGCGATCGAGCCGCGCGTTGGTCATCGACGTGAGCACGTTGGTCAGACCCGGCCCGGGGCACACCGCTGCGACGCCGACGGTGCCGCTGACCCGAGCGAACGCCTCGGCCGCGAAGCCCGCGCTCGCCTCGTGTCGCACGTCGACGAGCGCGACGTCGAGATCGAGGCAGGCCTGGAAGATCGGCTCGATCTGCACGCCGTGGATCGCGAAGATCGCGGTTGCTCCGGCGCGGCGCAAGGCGTCGACGACGACGTGGCCGCCCGAGGTGGGGAGCTGGTCCATGGCCGGATCGTAGGAGTCCACGGCGGTGCTCGCCGCGGGGGCCACCGCGTCACTCACCGGGCTCGGGCGATGTACCTCGCGAAGATGCGGTTCCGCGAGTAGGTCGCGTCCGTGATCTCGAAGCCGCCCCGCTCGATCATCGGCTCCAGGAGCCACGTGTAGGTCGACGACTCGTCGCGCACGTGCTCCTCCAGCTCGGCCCGAGTCCATCCCGCCTCGACGTCCGGCGCCTCCGGTCGAGCACCACGCGCTCGACGCTGGCCTCAGCGTCCGCGGGGTCGAACCCATAGACGACGTCCCAAAGTCGAAGCACGCCCCCGGGACGCAGGATCCGGTGGATGCGAGCGAGCGCCACGGCCTTCCAGAAGTCGGGGAGGTGGTGGAGCGCGTACCGCGAGTACACGAAGTCAGCGCGGCCGCCCTCGTGCTCGTAGGTGAGGAATCCGGCCTGCACGATCTCGACGTTCGTCACGCCATGGTCGCGCACGTGAATGCCGAGCGCGTCGAGCATCACCGGCGACACGTCGACCGCGATGACCCTCGCGCAGCGCCGCGACGCCGCGAGGGCCAGCTGCCCGGTGCCGGCCCCGACGTCGACGAGCACGCTGTCCTGGTCGAGCCCGAGGTTCACGAGCAGGTCGACTTCGCCCCGTGCGCTCGCATCTTCCTTCGCGTCGTATCGCAGCGACGTGCCCCGCGTCGAGGTTCTCGCGGCCAGCGCTGGCCACCTCATCGAGCAGCCAACCCGCGTGGCTCTCAGGCACGACGCCGGAGCTTCCACACGAGGAGGAAGGGCAAGGCTTCGAATGCCTCCCGCACTGCGTCGGGCACGACCGGGTAGGCGGGATGCGTGGTGATCGCGTCGTCCGGCATCGTCGGCTCGACGCATGCGAGGACCTCCCAACCAGTCGCGGCGAACCCGTTCACGTACTCGCTCACCTCGTGGAGCAAGTTGCGCACTTGCGCGATCGATGCATCGAGCTCAGGCGCAGGAAAGCCGGCAGTGATGCCGAGGTGGACCGTGACGGGGTGCATGTCCGAGAGCACCGCATGGCCGCCGGGCTTCACGACTCGCGCCAGCTCGGCGAGGGCGGGATGCAGCTCGGGGATGTGGGTGAGCGCCAACGAACAGACCGCGAGATCGAATGACGCGTCGTCGAACGGAATCGCGTCGAGCGTCGCCTGCTGAAACTGCGCTTCGGGCACCCGCTGACGCGCGACCGCCAGCATCGTCTCGTTGAGGTCGAAGCCCTCCACTTCGTGTCCGAGCTCGACGAGGGTGGCGGACTGGCGGCCGGTGCCACATGCCGCATCCAGCGCCCGACCCCGGGGAAGGGGCTGGAGAAGCGCGCGGACGACCTCACTGTCCGTCCGGGTCGCCGCGTTCTCGCCAGAGTCGTAGGTCGCCGCCCATGCGTCGTAGCCCTCGACGACGTCGCACTCGACCATGGTGAGCCGGAGGTTGTGGGGGAACTCGTCGAGCGCCTCGATGACCCGGCGCGCGTCCTCGAAGCGGGGAAGCACCGCCGAGGGTTCGATGAGGATGCGCCGCATGGCGGCGACTCCCGCGATCGCGACGAAGTACTGGGAGGCGATGAGCTCGTCACGCCGGATGACCACGTCGAGACCGTAAACGAACCGCTCGGCCCGGCGGCGGGGTTTGCCGAGCCAAGACGGGCGGGAATGCTGGAGGGATGACGGAACCGGCGACCGAACGCGACGGGCGGTTCAGCGACCCGGGGTCGGTCGCGACGTCCTGGGACGAGACGCTGCAGGCGCTGCAGGCGGCAGAGCTCGCGTGGATCACCACCGTGCGGGCGAATGGTCGGCCGCATGTGACGCCCCTCGTCGCAGTGTGGGTCGACGACGCGCTCCACTTCGCCACCGGCCCGACCGAGCAAAAGGCGGTGAACCTTGCACACAACCCGCACGTCGTCCTGACGACCGGTTGCAACACGTGGGGCGACGGCCTCGACGTGGTGCTCGAGGGCGACGCCGAGCGAGTCACCGACGAGCCCACCCTCCAACGTCTCGCGACGGCATGGCGCTCGAAATGGGACGGACGCTGGGCGTTCGAGGTCGCCGATGGCGGCTTCCGACAAACCGAGCACGGCATCGCGTGGGTCTTCAGGGTGCGACCGACCAAGGTCCTCGCGTTCGCAAAGGGCCGGTTTGCACACACTCGCCATCGCTTCTGACCTGGTCGAACGTCGAAGGCGGTCGTCAGCCGGTAGGTTTACGGGACCCGCCACGAGGGTGGGTCGCTCATGAGAAGAGATCGTTTTGACTATCGGGACCGTGAAGTTCTTCAACAATGACAAGGGCTATGGCTTCATCAGCCGTGCCGACGGCGACGACGTGTTCGTGCACTTTTCGAACATCCAGTCCTCGGGTTTCAAGTCCCTCACCGAGGGACAGCAGGTGGAGTTCGACGTCGCTCCCGGCCGGAAGGGCGAAGAGGCGCAGAACGTCCGCGTGATCTGAGCTCTCTAACGGACACTGATCACAGCCGCCGGCGTCGCGCCGGCGGCTGGTCCATTTCCGCTGGTGACCGAGAGAGGCAGATCTGATGGCGAATCCGAGCAGGATGAAGCGCGACATCGACAAGGCGAAGAAGGAGAAGGCGGCCGAGAAGCGGGAGCGCCGCCAAAAGGCGGGCGAGACCGACGACACGGCCGCCACTGCCGAGCCGACGACGGGCTCGACCTCGAACGACGCCCTGTTGAGTCAGCTCGAGCAGATCCACGCGCAGTTCGCGGCGGAAGAGCTCGACTTCGAGGAGTTCGAAAAGGCGAAGGACGCACTGATCGCGCAGCTCGCCACCGAGTGAGCCGCTAGGGACTCCGCGTCACGGCGGCGGCTCGCACGCGGCTCGCGGACACTGTCCGCAGTCGGTCGGCGAGGCGCAACCGGCCGAGCGTCCAGATGAGCCACTTGCCGGGGTCGTACTGCCACCAGCGCGGGCCGTTGCGATAGTCGAACGGGAAGCGATGATGGAAGCTGTGGTACCCCTCGCCGAACGTGATCAACGCGGTGAGCAGACTGTCCCGCGCCGATGACCGCGGGTCGTATCGGCGCTTGCCGACGAGGTGGGCGAGCGAGTTCACGCAGAACGTCGCCTGCAGCATCACCGCGGCGCGCAGGAAGCCGGCGACCAAGAGCCCTCCCCACGGGTCGCCCCATTGGGCGGCGATGAGAGTCGGTAGCAGAAGGCCGACCGCGATGGCGATCACGACGTAGTACCGGTGCTGCAGCCGGATGCTGCGCACCGCGCTGAGGTCGGTGAGCCGGGTCACGTCGGCGGAGGCCTCGCGCCGGCGGAACAGCCAACCAACATGAGCGAACCACGCGCCGCGCGTCACCGCATGCGGATCCCCCGCGCCGTCAGTGTCCACATGATGGGCTCGGTGGTCTGCGCTCCAGGACAGCGCGGAGTTCTGAAACGTCGCGGCGCCGAAGACGAGCAGTGCCCACCTGACCGGGGCGACCGGTTGATAGCTGCGGTGTGCGAAGAGACGGTGATAGCCGGCAGTGATCCCCAGTCCGCAGAGCACATACAGCACCGCAGTGAGTGCGAGCGTCGGCACCGAAGGGTGCAGGACGATCCACGCGATCCCGGCGATGCCCCCGAGGTGGATGACCGACAGCCCCGCGATGGTCGTCCAGCACAGTCCGTCGGAGACCGTCGCCCGGGTGTCAGGTCGGCCGTCGGGTCGCTCCAGAAGGTCAGTGGCCATGGCTGCCTCAGTTCGTCAGCGTCGGGAGTAGGGCACGGGATGGTTGCCTCCGAGCTCGACGAACCGCTCGTTCAGCGCGTGCGCGATCAGGTCGTGGTTGTGCTCGCTCGTGACCAGGGCGCCGTACAGGTGGGCCTCGAGCTCGACCGACGTGCTCATGCCGCCCAGCTCGAAGTACCGGAGCCAGAGCTCGTCGAGGGAGAGCCCCGCGTCCATCCGGGCGACGTTCAGGCGATCGTCCGGCGGGTCAGACACGCCGTCTCGACATGAACTCGCTCCGCATCCGGCGTGGCAACGCCGAGCCGAACCCTCGCTGTCGAAGGTGCCTGTATGCCGAGGGTACTCTCTCGCCGCGGGCTGGCCTTGGCGGCCCCTCGTCGATTTCCGCCACCGCACTTGGGGACCGACTCACGTGGACGACATCGAGGGCACCGGGAGCACAAGAGACGATCTCGTCGACGAGATCGCGACGGTCGCCAGCGCGGTGCTTTCGGGCGAGACCCTCGAAGAGACGTTGCAACAGGTGGTCGAGACCGCGGTCGCCACGATCGACGGGTGCGACGCGGCCGGCGTGTTCGTGGTCGACGGCAAGGCGGTGAGGACCGTGGCGCACACCGACGAGAGCGTGATCGACCTCGACCGGCTTCAGGAGGTGTTCGGGGAAGGCCCGTGCCTCGACGCGGCGACCTCTGCCACGGTGATCTACGTCGAGGATCTCTCCGAGGATGACCGGTATCCCCGATTCGGCGCGGCCACGAGCACGGCCGGCGTCCGCACGGTGCTCGCGTGTCCGGTCAGCTCGGACAACCTGCGGGGCGCGCTCAACCTGTACGCGGCGCTCCCGAGCGCGTTCGGCGACACTGACCGCGCGAAGGGAACGATCCTCGCGGCGCTGGCGGGGGCCGCGGTCGCGGTCGCCGCTCGCCGATCCGACCTGCGATCACAGAACGTCAATCTCCAGGCGGCACTTGTGTCCCGAGAGCTGATCGGCCAGGCGCAGGGCATCCTCATGGAACGAGAGCAAGTGAGCGCTGAGCAGGCGTTCGACATCCTGCGTCGCGCCTCCCAACACCTCAACGAGAAGCTCCGTGACGTCGCGCAGAACCTCGTCGACACGGGCGAGTCGCCGATCACCGGAGACGAAGCTCCACCGCCCGACCGTTGATACTCCGCGCCGCGGCGGAGGGTGATCGCGACGCGATCGCGGAGCTCCACGTGCGCTGCTGGCAGGAGGCGTACGCCGGGCAGCTGCCGCTCGCCTATCTCGACTCGCTCGCAGCCGAGCAACGCACCGCGGGGTGGGCCACGATCCTCGCGAGCACCGACTGGCCCTCCACGGGCACGTTCGTGGTGGCGGACGAAGTCGGCCTCGTCGGGTTCGCTCACGTGTGTCCGAGTCGAGACTCGGACGCGACGGGCCGCACGGGCGAGATCACGGCGATCTACCTGCGCCGCCACACGTGGGGTCACGGCGCCGGCCGCACACTCATGACGGCCGCGCTCTCGACGCTCGCCGACGCGGGCTTCGACGACGCGATCCTCTGGGTGCTCGAGACGAACGACCGAGCGCGACGGTTCTACGAGGTCGGCGGCTGGCTCCCCGATGGTGCCGAGCGGCTCGAGGCCATCGGCGGAACCGAGGTCAACGAGCTCCGGTACCGCCGCACAGTCCCCTGACTCCTCCGCTCGTGTTCATCGTCTCATCACGTGGGTGGCGAAGAGATCGATCGATCGCATGACCTCGGCGTGACTCAGGTCGCCCATCGTGAATTTGCTGATGTGGAGGTCGGTGCCTGCGCCTTCCTCGAACTCGGCCATCCGCTCGGCGACCGTCGACGGCGATCCTGCGATCACGGCGCCGACCTGCAACGCGAGCTCCACGTTGCCCCCGAGTGTCGGATCGTTCGGCGGGGGGATGTCCCACTTCCGGAACAACGGCGTCAGGTGATCGGTGAAGACCGGCCACGCCCGTCGGGCGAGCGCCACGGCCTCCGCATCGGTCGGAGCGACGATGACGCTGTTCACGCCACCTACGGTGCCGCCGCTCCACCCCGCGGCTTCACACGCTGCCCGATACTTCGCGACCTGCTCGGCGACCATGGCGACGGGGCCAGCGACGATCGTGTGCATGCGGTCCTTCGCCGCGTTCTGGAAGTTGCCCGGGTGCCACATGGGCGGCGTCGGCTGCTGCAGCGGTCGCAACATCACCGGCACGTCCATGAACCGATAAGTGTCGCCATGGAACGTGAGTGACTCGCTCGTGAGGGCCACGCGCAACACTGCCAGCGCCTCTTCGTAGTTCTCCGCCATCCGAGTCGGGTCGAGACCCCACAGCTCGTGCTCGGGCGGGCTGATGCCACGGCCGACTCCGACGTCGAATCGCCCGTCGAGCAGGTGGTCGAGCGAGCAAATCTGCTCGGCGAGCTGCAGCGGATGGTGGAAGGGCAGGAGGTAGACGAGGGAGCCAAGACGGATGCGCCGGGTCGACTGCGATGCCGCGGCGAAGAGAAGCCCGATCTGCGGCATCGCGTCGAGCGGGATCATGTGGTGCTCGGACTTGAAGTAGTAGGCGAAGCCCGCGTCGTCGAGCGTGCGGATCAGCTCGAGTCGGTCCTTGTAGAGCTGGCCGAGGGGCTCACCGGTGATCTCGACCTGATCGAACATCCCGTAGCGCATGTGTCCGTCCCCCTGGAGTGCTGCGTGCGCCAAGCAACGTACCGGTTGCCTCGAAGCGCGAGCTTCGGTTCGACTCGATGCGGACCTAGCCTGGACAGGTGGGCGAGCGCATCCTGGTGGTGGAGGATGACGAGACGATCGCCGCAAACTTGCAGCGTGCCCTCACGGCGAACGGCTACGTGACGTCCCGGTCGAGCACTGGAGCCGACGCGCTGCTCCGAGCGCTCGACACCGACCTCGTGCTGCTCGACCTCGGTCTGCCCGACATGGATGGTGTCGACGTCTGTCGACGTGTGCGGGCGGTCGATCCCACCCTCCCGATCATCATGCTGACCGCACGACAAGAGGAGATCGACGTCGTCGTCGGCCTCGACGCCGGCGCCGTCGACTACATCACGAAGCCCTTTCGTCTCGCCGAGCTGCTCGCCCGTGTCCGAGTGCAGATGCGCCGATCCGACTTCGGCATCGACGCGCCGCGGCTCGAGGTCGGTGACCTCCTGGTGGACCGCGGATCGCGGCGGATCACGGTCGGGGGCAGAGAGGTCGAGCTGCGGGCGAAGGAGTTCGATCTGCTCGAGCTGCTCGTTTCCGAGGCGGGCAACGCGATCACACGGCAGCGGCTGATGGCCGAGGTGTGGGACGAGCACTGGTTCGGTTCGACGAAGACGCTCGACGTGCACATCGCTGCGTTGCGGCGAAAGCTCGACGAGGGCAGCGGCGAGGCGAGCCGCATCACCACGCTTCGCGGCGTGGGCTATCGGTACGAGCGACCATGAGACGCCGGATCCTCCTCACGATCCTGGCCATCACCGGCCTGGCGATCGCGCTCTTCGGGCTACCTCTCGCGATCGCGGTGCGAAGTCAGGAGACGGACGAAGCGACGCTCCGACTCGAGCGGCAAGCGACGCTCGTTGCTCGCGACATCCCTGACGAATTCGCGACTGCGGGCGCCGATGCCGCGGCCCTGCCTTCGAGTCCGGGGAACGTCAGCTACGCGCTTTACACCACCGAGGGGGAGCTGTTCGCAGGTCAAGGGCCCCCGACAGGAGACGGTCCCGTGGTCGGCGCGGCGGTCGGCAGGATCACCGACACCGAAGCCGACGGCAAGCTCGTCGTCGCGGTTCCGGTGAGCGCCGACGGTGCGGTCGTCGGCGTCGTGCGCGCCGAGCAGCCACTGTCCGCTCTCGATGCGCGGGTGCGAAACCGCTGGACGGCGATGGGGGGCCTCGCGTTCCTCGCGTTGGCGATGGCCACCGTCGTCGGCATGCGCCAAGTCCGTCGACTCACACGTCCGGTCGAGGATGTCCGCGTCGCCGCGCAACGGCTCGGCAACGGCGACTTCACTGTCACCGTCGAGAGGTCGGGCATCGCTGACCTCGACGACGTCGCCGACGCGCTGACGGTGACCGCCGGCAGGCTCGGACGGCTCGTCGAGCGAGAGCGGGCGTTCAGCGCGGACGCGTCCCATCAGCTCCGCACTCCTCTCACCGGTCTGCGGTTGACGATCGAGACCGAGCTCGCCGATCCCCGAGACGACCCCAGCGTGGTGCTCAACGAGGCTCTCGTCGAGCTCGATCGGCTCGAGGCAACCATCGAGCAGCTGCTGACGCTGGCCCGCGACTCGAACGGCCAGCGCGAACCGGTCGATCTCCCCCACCTGCTCGGCGCGCTCGAGGACCGCTGGCACGAGCCGCTTGCCCGATCGGGGAGGCCCCTCCACTTCTCGATCGACGGGGACCTCCCCCATCCGCATGTGTCTGACGCGGCAATCGGCCATGTCCTCGACGTGCTGGTGGACAACGCGTGTCGCCACGGAGGCGGGACGGTCACGGTGGAGGCGAGGCCACTCGCCGCGGGGGTCGCGGTCACCGTGACCGACCAAGGCCCTGGCATCGCCGAACCGCGGGCGATCTTCGAGCGCCGGCGGCCAGAGGCGACCGGCCATGGCATCGGGCTCGCGTTGGCCCGCAGCCTCGCGGAAGCGGAAGGAGGGCGGCTCGTCCTCGAACGCGCCGCACCGAGCCCGCAATTCCTTCTGTTGCTGCCCGACCGCTAGGACCCACAGGACGTTTTGCCCTCCGTTGGCCGGCGGATCACAAGCGGCTTACGCAATCGTCCGTACCCTCCGACGATGCGCGCGGAACCGAAGCAGTCGGATGTGCGCACTGCTCGACAGATGCTCAACAAGGTCCCCGAAGTCACGATCTGGTTCTGGGTCATCAAGATCATGGCGACCACGGTGGGCGAGACGGCCGCTGACTTCCTCAACGACAACCTCGGCCTCGGACTCACCGGCACCACACTCATCATGAGCGTCGCGACGATCCTCGGAGTGGTCCTGTACCTCACGTATTCGAAAAGGACCAGTCCGCGGTCACCCCTGCGTGACTTCGGGTTCCCTCCCTCGGCGGAGCCCGAGCGAGGGACCTATCAGCAGGAATGCGGCCACGACGGCCGCTGCCTCGGCCACACCCCAGGGGATCGCGCCGAGCGCTGTCGTCTCCGCATGCAACATCGCCGAGGCGGCCGCGAGGATCGCTGTCGTCACGCACGCGACCACGGGATGGTCGAGCACGAGAGAGACGACGCGCTCCCCGCCCCGGCGATGACGCCGCCACGAAAGGGCACATCCGCAGCCTCCGACTCAGGCAACGCCGCGCGACGCGCGACCGAGAAGATCGCCGCGCCGAGGGCTCCCGCGATCATCAGCGCGATCCCGATGACCACACGCGGCTCCTCGAGCAGCCGTCCGTCGTCCGTCCTGGTCAGAATCGTGACGAGCCACGCGACGGAGGCCAGACCGAGGCCGACGACGCAGACGGTCGCGGCCCGTCGCACTGTGTCGCGCACGTCGACGGGTGCCACGGAGACACGCCACCTCGCCGAGACGAGCGACGCCGCCCGCGCCCCAGCGACGATCGCGCATTGGAACGCGATCACCGCGACGAAGAACATGACCTGCGTGCCGATGCCCGCCGGTGTCGGGGCCGCGGAACGCGGGACCTTCGCAGCAGCGGCCAAGAAGCCTGCACTGACCATCACGCCTCCTGCCCCGATGACCGCGGGAGTGCGGCGCATCGTCGACGTCGCCGCCTGAGCGTTGAATTCACGAGCGAACTGCTCAGGCGGGCCGAAGGCCGCGATCGCCGTGCGGCGGGCGGCGTCGGGCTCGAGTCCGCGGGCCTCGAGCTCGTTGGTCGAGTCGACGAGATGGTCGCGAACCTCTCGCAGGATCCTCTGGCGGCGCTGCTTCGACACATGCAGATGCCGACCCAGGGCGCTCAAATACGCGTCGATCATGCCGGCGTCACGCCCAACACGGTTGCGACCGCGAACGAAAACCGGGACCAGTCACCGCGGTACTTTGCGAGAGACGTATGGCCCCGTTTGGACAGCCGATAGACGCGGCGTGTGCGGCCGCCCACGTGCTCCTCCTTGCTCGACACCAAGTGAGACCGCTCGAGCCGATGGAGCGCGGGATAGACGGTGCCTTCGGGAAGATCGAACACCTCGTGACTGCGCAGCCGCAGCTGCTCGATGATGCCGTAGCCATGCAGGGGCTCTTGTTCGAGGATCGCCAAAAGGAGCGCATCGAGATGGCCTTTGAGCTGCTCGGAGGTCACACCTAGTAACACTAGGCATAGCAATGCGATGCGTCAACCTGTCGGGCCGAAGCGCTCGACGCGGATCTGGGTAGTCGGGACACCCTGCGCGATGACCAATGCACTCGCCGCGTCGGCGAACGCCGGCGAGCCGCACACGTAGGCCGTCGTCGCTGGATCGGCGATCGGGGGTATGTCTTCGGCCCGCAGGCGAGATGGTGGACGACGCTCACCGGGTGGCGCGGTCCTCGTGTACACAACTGTCGCTTCCGGGCCGGGCAGCTCGTGGGAGTAGTAGAGGTCGCCGGGCGTGCGAACAGAGACGACCGCACGCACGAGATCGGTGCGTTGCTCGCGCCGTGCCAGGCGCAACATCGCCATGATGGGAACCACTCCCGATCCGCCGCCCACGAGCAGTGCGGGCGTCTCCCCTTCCCACACGAACCAGCCGCCGATCGGCCCCCGCACCTCCAGCTCGTCTCCCACGACCACCTCGTCGTGCAAGAACGACGACACCTCGCCGTCTTCGAGATGCTCGACGGTCAGCTCGATCGTGCTCGTGTCGTCAGGCGGTGAGGCGACCGAGTACGAGCGCGACGCGGTGTAGCCGTCAGGCGCCGTGAGGCGCAGAACGTAGTGCTGGCCGGCGCGATGGTGCGACGGCTCGGGAAGCTCGAGCCGGAAGGTCTTGGCCCGTGGGGTCTCGACCTCGATCCCGACGACCTTCGCGGTCTGCCACCCGGGCATCGCTCAGTCGCCTTGGTAGCGCTGCTCGAGCCACGGATCGCCGCGGTCGTGGTAGCCGTTGCGCTCCCAGAACCCCTGCTCGTCGTGATCGAGCAGCCGGAGGCCGGCGACCCACTTCGCGCTCTTCCAGAAGTAGAGGTGGGGCACCAGCAGCCGCGCCGGCCCACCGTGCTCGGTGGACAAGGGCGCACCCTCGAACTCCCAGACCACCCAAGCCTGACCGCCGGTGACGTCAGCGAGCGGAAGGTTGGTCGTGTACCCAGTGTGAGAGAACGCGAGGACGTGTGTCGCTGCGGGCAACACCCCGGCGGCTTCGAGCAACGTGTCGACGGAGACGCCACCGAAGTGCACGCCGAGCTTCGACCACGTGGTCACGCAGTGGATGTCGCCGTCGAACGTCGACGGAGCGAGCGCATGGATCTCGTCCCAGGTCCACGTGACCGGGTGCTCGACGAGTCCCTCGACGGTGAACGACCAGGTGCTCGTGTCGAGGTGCGGCGTGACCTCCGCCGTCAGCACCGGCCATTGACTTCCGGTGTCGTACTGACCCGGCGGAAGGCGCGGGTCACGGCTCGCGCTGCCGCGCCCTTTGAAGGCGCGCGTGAACTTCGACATCCATCGATTCTGCCGCGTCGCGGCGAACACGGCGACAGACACCGGCACTAACCTCGGCGGCGCATGGCGATTCGCCGATTGCCGTTCATCCTGCTGATGGTCGCCGCGCTGGGCGCCTTCGTCTTCTCGGCCGCGCGCGACACCACTGGCCCGGTCGGACCGGCAGACGCGCTCCTCGCCGGGCAGCGATACGACCTCCAGGCTCAACAGGTCGACACGGCTTCGGGGCGCGTCGTCGACGAGCATCGCCGCGAGCTCGGCACCCCTGGCCAGTCGAATCGCCTGATCCTGTTTGCGATCGCCGTGGGTGTCTTCGGCCTTTCGCTGCTCGGCTCTCGCCGCGCGTTCGCACTCGATCGACCGCGGCCGGTCGGCGCTCGTCTCGGGCTGCCCCAACGCGGCCGCGCTCCTCCCTTCGTCACCTCCTGATCCTCTGATCCGGAGCCGGCTCAGGCCGGCGGAGATGAAGGGCTCTTCATGTTCCCGATCACCACCAAGCGCGTCGAAGGCGCGCGTCCGAAGCTCTACCGCCCCGCCCATCTCGGCTCGGTCGCCGGAAGCGTGGCAGTCGTCCTCACCTTCCTGCTGCTGGCTCGGATGCTCCAGTTGCCGCCGTCGGTGGACCACCTCCGGATCGACAATCCGTCGAAGTTCGATCTCTCGGTCGCGGTCACGAGCGGCGAGCACGACGGATGGATGAGCGTCGGCAGCGCACGGCGCAACGCCACGACCGGGTTCGACGATGTGCTCGACCAGGGAGACGTCTGGATATTCCGGTTCTCGGCGCAAGCCAGGTCCGCCGCCGAGGTGCAACTCACCCGCGCAGAGATGGCGTCCGCAGGGTGGCAGCTGTCGATCCCTCCTCAGGTCAGCGACGACCTACGAGCGCAGGGAGCGGAGTTCCCGCCGTAAGGATGCGAAACTCTGCACTGTGACGTCAGATCATTCGCAGGAGTACTACGAGGAGATCAAGCGCCGGTTCGGCGAGGAACGGGACCTCCGCCTCGCGTATCGCCCGGAAGGCACGGCGCAGTTCACGTCCGACCTCACGGGCGACCTCGCCCGCTACGCGGCCGATCCGTACGTCGAGGAGATCATCGAGCGAGATCCCGTCGACGACGAGGTTGAGGTGCTCTTCATCGGCGGCGGGTTCTCGGCGCTCTTGACCGCGGCCCGGCTGCGGGAGGTCGGGGTCGAGTCGATCCGCATCGTCGAACGGGGCGGCGACGTGGGCGGCACCTGGTACTGGAACCGCTACCCAGGGGTCGCGTGCGACGTCATCGCCTACGACTACCTGCCTCTCCTCGACGAGATGGGCTATGTGCCCACCCGGCACTACGCGGAGGGATGGGAGATCCTCGATCACTGCCGCGCCATTGCTCGCCGGTACGACCTGTACGAGCTCGCGGTATTCCAGACGACGGTGACGTCGACGGTCTGGCACGCCGACGAGCAGCTCTGGCACCTCACGACCGATCGGGGCGACTCGATGCGAGCGCGCTTCGTGATCTGCGCGAACGGCACGTTGTCGAAGCCGAAGCTGGCGAAGATCGCCGGCATGGAGAGGTTCACCGGGCACTCGTTCCACACCTCGCGGTGGGACTACGAGTACACGGGTGCTGACCTCGAGCTGCTCCGTGACAAGGTCGTCGGCATCATCGGCACCGGCGCCACCGCGGTGCAGGCCGTGCCGAACCTCGCCGCGAACGCGAAGGAGCTCTATGTCTTCCAGCGCACGCCGTCGTCGATCGACATCAAGAACGACTGGGAGACCGACCCGGAGTGGGCGGCGAAGCTGAAGCCCGGCTGGCAGGCGAAGCGCCGCCAGAAGGCGATGACCGCGCCCCGCTCAGCGCGATGCAGGTCGAAGCCCGCGAGTCGATGTCGCGCGACGAGAAGATCCGTCGCCAGGAGAACGCGAACATCGACTACATGATGCGGATCCATCGTCGCATCGACGAGATCGTCGAGGACCCGACGACGGCAGACGCGCTGAAGCCCTGGTACATGTTCATGTGCAAGCGACCGTGCTTCCACAACGAATACCTGCCCTCGTTCAACCGGCCGAACGTGCATCTCGTCGACACCCACGGCAAGGGCATCACCGAGATCGGCCCGACGGGACCCGTCTTCGACGGTGTCGAGTACGAGCTCGACGTGCTGATCTACGCGACCGGGTTCGAGGTGCAAAAGACCGGCATCTGGAACCAGATCGTCGGCGAGGGTGGTGTCGAGCTCAACGACAAGTACGCCGAAGGTGTGCGCACGCTGGTCGGCATCCACTCACACGGATACCCGAACCTGTTCATCATGGGCGGCTATCAGGCCTCGTTCAACTTCAACCTGACCGACGTGTTGCAGGCACAGGGCGATCACATCGCGGCATGCATCGACTACGTGCGTCGCGAGGGCCACACCACGATCGACGTCACCCCTGAAGCCGAGGAGTGGTGGGTGCAGGAGGTCATCGCGCACCGGGGCAAGACGTCGCGCAACGCAGAGTGCACCCCCGGCTATTACAACTTCGAAGGCGAGTCGAACCGCCGGCAGGACGGCAACTACAACGGTGGCTTCCCTGCATACGCCAGTCACATGGCCAACGTGCGCGGGGAGATGCAACACCATTTCAGCTTCGGCTAGAGCCGCCGCCACCGAGAAGCCCGATACGGTGCACCCGTGACGGAAGCAGCCGCCGACACGGTCGCCTTTCCTGACCTCGACGACACCCAGCTCGCGGTCGTGAGCGAGCTCGGGCAGCGGAGGTTCGTAGAAGTCGGCGAGATCCTGTTCTCGCCCGTGGACGATCACTACGACTGGGTCGTGGTCTTGAGCGGCGAAGTCGAGATCCTCGGCGCGAGTGGCGAGGTGATCACGCGGCACGGCGCCCGGCGCTTCCTCGGCGAGGTGAGCCTCGTGACGCGTCAGCGCCCCTATCTGTCGGCGCGCGTCTCGCAGGACGGTGAAGTCGTGATCGTGCCTGCAGACGTCTTTCGCGCGTGGGTGCTCACCGACGTGCGGCTGAGCGACACCGTGCTCGAAGCGTTCCTCGCTCGGCGCGCCGTGTTGATCTCTGCCGCCGCTGACACGCTTCGCATCATCGGGTCGACGTTCACCCCGGCCTCGATGGCACTGCGCGAGTTCGCGGGACGCAACCGGCTCCCTCACCACTGGATCGACGCGGACACCGAGCCTGACATCGTGGTGCTGCTCGAGGGGCTCGGGGTCACTGCGGCCGATCTGCCCATCGTGATCACCCAACGCGGGCTGCTCAAGCATGCGACGCCTGGCGATCTCGCCTTCGCACTGGGGTTGACGGCCGACGCGCTGCCTGCGCGGTGCTACGACGTCGTGGTCGTCGGAGCCGGGCCAGCCGGCCTGGCCGCGTCGGTGTACGCGGCGTCCGAAGGGCTGCGCACGGTCACGCTCGACTCGGTCTCGATCGGAGGACAGGCGGGCACGAGCTCGCGGATCGAGAACTACGTCGGGTTTCCCATGGGCGTCTCGGGTCAGGACCTCACTTCCAGCGCGGCGTTCCAAGCCCAGAAGTTCGGCGCGGAGATCACCAGCCCGTGTGGCGTCGTGTCCCTCGAGGAAGTCGCCGGCCATCTCGTCGTGAACCTGGCGGACGGCAGCCAGATCGGAGGCCGGGCGGTCGTCGCTGCGACGGGGGCGCACTACCGAAAGCTGCCGATCGAGGGTCTCGATCGCTACGAGATGGCCGGCGTGTACTACGCCGCCACCGAGCTCGAGGCGCGCCAATGCGCCGGCGAGCCGGTCGTCGTCGTCGGGGGCGGCAACTCCGCGGGACAAGCGGCGATGTTCCTCGCCTCCAAGGGCTCGCCGGTGTGCATCGTCGTGCGCCGGGCGCTCACGGAGACGATGTCTCGATACCTGGTCGACCGCATCGAGTCGCACCCCTCAGTGCAGGTGCATGTCGGCGCTGCCATCACCGGGCTGCACGGGGAACCGACCCTTCGACGCGTCACGATCACAGAGGCGGGCGGGACAGTCGAAGCCGACTGCAACGCACTCTTCTCGTTCATCGGTGCGGAACCGAACAGCGGCTGGCTCGGAGACGTTGCCGTCGACGAGCATGGGTTCGTGCTCACCGATCGCGCCCTCGACGATGCGATCCTCGGCGACGTGTGGGGGACGTTGGGGCGGGCGCCGCTCCCCTACGAGACCAGCCGGCCGGGATTGTTCGCGGTCGGTGACCTACGAGCCGGGTCGACGAAGCGCGTCGCCGCGGCGGTCGGGGAAGGATCGGCATCAATCCGGTCGATCCACGAGCACCTGTCACTCACCGTGGCTACCTAGCCTCGGACGAAGGGCGCGCGAGCCGGAAGCACTCGCGGAGGTCAGCGACGAAGGTGTCGGGCACCTCGAACGCTGCGAAGTGTCCGCCCTTGTCGTACTCGCGCCAGTGCACGACGTTCGGGTACAGCTCGCTGACCCACGACCGCACGGGCGGCACGATCTCCTTCGGGTAGACGGCGAACCCGGTGGGCACGTCGACGTGAGGCCGACTGCCGCGCCCGAAGCTCTCCCAGTAGATGCGAGCGGACGAGGTCGCCGTTCCGGTCGCCCAGTAGAGCATCACGTTGTCGAGCATCTCGTCGCGACTCAACGTGTGCTCGGGGTGGCCGTCGCAGTCGGTCCAGGCCCAGAGCTTCTCGAGGATCCACGCGAGCTGCCCCGTGGGCGAGTCGCTGAGCCCGTAGCCGACGGTCTGGGGCCGGGTCCGTTGCTGCGTGGAGTAACCCGAGTCCCATTCCATGTAGTACTGCGCACGCTCGATCGTGTGCAGCTCCTCATGCTGAGCCGGTGCGGCTCGTCCACCGCCAGGACCTCGCCCGTGTCCCGGTAGTCGGTGCCCTGGTAGCTGCCCGACCAACTGATCGGGCCGCCCTCCGTCCAGTCGGTCTCGAGAGTGGTGCCGAACATCCACTCGCGCACCTGCTCCGGATCGGTGAGCGCCTGCCAGACCCGCTCGGGGCCGGCGTCCACGTCGATCTCCGCCCTTGCGACGACTCCGGCCATCGTGTGCCCTCCGTTTCGTTTCCTCCTGTATACCCGCGAACCCGGCTCGGGCACACCGGCGCCGCCGCCGCCCGCCGCCCGTCGAGTGACACCTCCGGTTGCCGCGCGGAAGGACGCTGGGGTAGACCTGACCCGAGCCGGCGGAAGGACCCCCATGACGAACCGCATCGCCTACCTGATCGGCAGCCTGTCGAGCAGGTCGATCAACCGGCGCCTGTCCAGGGCCCTGATCAACCTCGCACCGCCCGAACTCGAGTTCTTCGAAGTCGGCATCGGCGACCTGCCGCTGTTCTCGCCCGACCACGAGAGCGACCTTCCGGAGCCGGTGAGGGTGTACAAGGCCGCGCTCGAGTCGGCGGACGGGGTCATGTTCATCTCGCCGGAGTACAACCGCTCCATCCCGGGCGCGCTGAAGAACGCGATCGACTGGGGCTCGCGTCCGCGCGGTCCGCAACTCGTTCTCCCGCAAGCCGACCGCCGATCGTCGGGGCGTCGCACCGGCGCGATCGGCACGGCGGTGATGCAGGCGCAGATGCGGAGCGTGCTCAGCTTCCTCAACGCCCCGCAGCTGAACTCCCCGGAGGTGTACATCACCTACTCCCCGGAGGTGTACGGCGAGGACGGGACGGTGCACAACGAGGCCACCCGGGAGTTCCTCGCCCACTTCATGGCCGAGTACGCCGGGTTCGTCTCCCGGGTGCTCTCGGCGACCAGGCCGGACTGACCGTGGACGCCGCCCTGTTCGTGAAGGCGTTCGCCGCGCTGTTCGCGATCATGAACCCGTTCGTGGCGCTGCCCATGTTCCTCGCTGACCAGCGGATTCGATGCCGCCCAGCAGCGCCGCACGGGCCTTCGCACGGCCCTGTACAGCGCGATCCTCGCCGCGGTGATCCTGGTCTCCGGATCGATGGTGCTGTCGTTCTTCGGGGTGAGCGTCGATGACTTCCGGATCGCCGGCGGCATCGTGCTGCTGATGATCGGCCTCGGCATGCTGAACGGCACCGGCAGCAGCGCGCACACCGGCACGGCCGCCGAGCAGGAGCACCACGCCCAGGTGAACGACCCGTCGTTCTACCCGATGGCGTTCCCGATGATCGTCGGGCCGGGCACCATCACCACGCTGGTGCTGCTCGCCGGCAGCAACGCCTCGATCGCCGGCTACCTGACCATCGGCGCCGCGCTGGCCGTCGTGCTGGCGGTCCTCGCCGTGGTGCTCTACTTCTCGGCGGCGATCGGCCACCACCTCTCCCAGACCCTGCGCACGATCATGACCCGCCTGATGGGCATGATCCTGGCCGCCATCGCGGTGGAGATGCTCGTGGCAGGGCTGGGGACGGTCTTCCCCGGCCTCAAGTGATCGCAGGCGCCGTCGGGGCGGAGGCCGCGGCAGGTGAGGTGCCGCCATGGCGACCCGCGGGGTGCCGAGCCAGCCAGGCGTACGCCGCGAGCTTCACCTGGTCCTCGACCAGGAACCACACGATCGACCACACCCAGACGACGACGACCAGCAGCCACGACAGCGGCGCCATCATGAACCCGGTCACGGCGATGATCGTGGCCACGACCTGCGCGGAGATCACCGCGCCCAGCAGCAGCCGGGACGGCGCCGGACGGGTCCAGAAGCGTCCGGTGGTGCGGGCGACGAAGACCGTCAGGTGGCCAGACACCGAGAGCTTGAGGAACACCATCGACTGCAGGACCAGCAGTCCGGCTGCGCCGGTCAGCCCGAACACGGTGGCGCCGAGCCCCACCAGGCCGAGCGTCTCCAGCACCCCGAGCACGCCGAGGCTCGCCGAGATCACGAGCACCTTGCGCATGTCCCACCGGGCCGGACGGGGGGCGCCCCGGCCCGGTCGTACGCGATCGAGAGCAGGGCACCATCGTTGAGCAGCGCGAGGATCACGATCATGATCGCGGTCACCGGCCGGAAGCCGAAGGCGACCACGCACACCGAGACCAGCAGCAGCACCCTGATCGTCTCGGCGATCCGGTAGATCGTGTAGCTCGTCATCCGGGTGAACATCTGCCGCGCCAGCCTGATCGCACTGACGATCACCGACAGGCCGGGGGTGAGCAGCACGACGTCCCCCGCGGCGCGGGCCGCATCCGTGGCTCCGGACACCGCGATGCCTGCGTCGGCCTGCTTCAGGGCGGGGGCGTCGTTGACGCCGTCGCCGGTCATGCCGACGATGTGTCCGCGCGCCTGCAGCGCCCGCACGATCGTGTACTTGTGCTCCGGGAACACCTGGGCGAATCCACCGGCGCTCTCCACCAGGTCGATGGTGGCATCCGACGGCGTGGCCCCTGAGTCGCTCACGCTGGCGGCGCTGAGCTTCTCGGCGTCCAGGATGTCGCCCTCGATGCCGACCTCGCGGGCCATCTCGCGGCCGATGGCGACGGCATCGCCGGTGATCATCTTCACCTGCACACCGAGCGCCCTCGCCGCCTCGATCGTCGCGGCCGAGTCCGGCCGGGGCGGATCGCTCAACGGCAGGACGCCGAGCAGCGTCCACTCACCGCCCGCGTCGGCGGAGGCGACCGCCAGCGCACGCTCGCCACGGGTGGCGAAGTCGGCGACGGCCGCGTCGAAGGCACGCAGAACCGCCGGGTCGGTGCCGCTGCACAAGGCGGCCACCGCCTGGGGCGCGCCCTTGGTCACCCGAAGGACCTGCCCGTCCGTCGTCCGCGCCGCCGCCTCGGTGCGCTTCGTCACCGGGTCGAACGGGATGAACGCGGTCACTTCGGGTCCGGCGGTCGACGACCCCTGCGGCAGGGTCGCCCGCACGGCACGGTCGATCGGGTCGGAACTGCCGGGCTCGGTCGCCACCACCGCCGCACGCAGGACGTCGTTCGTGCTCGCCCCGGACGCGAGCCACGGTGTGCCGACACTGATCCGGTTCTGGGTGAGCGTTCCGGTCTTGTCCGAGCAGAGCACGTCGATACCGCCGAGTTCCTCCATCGCGGGCAGGTGGCTCACCACCGCCTCCTGGTCGGCGAGCTTGCGGGCCCCGACGGCCATCGTGACCGACAGCACGGCCGGCATCGCCACCGGGACGGAGGCGATGATCACGACCAGGCCGAAGTCGAGCGCGGTGAGCCAGCTGCTGCCGCGCGCCAGCGAGACGACGGTGGTGAGCAGCACCAGGACGAGCGCGGCGTAGATCAGGACGCGGCCGATCTGCAGCACGGCCTTCTGGAAGTGGCTCACGGTGCCGGCGCCCTGCACGAGGGCCGTGGTGCGGCCGAAGAAGCTGTTCGCGCCGGTGGCGATGACCATCGCATCCGCCTGGCCGTGCACCAGCACGGAACCGGAGTAGAGCTCGCCGCCGACGTCGCGCGAGACCGGGAGCGACTCGCCGGTGAGCGCTGACTGGTCCACCGACACGTCCGCGCCGGAGAGCACCCGGACGTCAGCGGGCACGATGTCGCCGAGCGCGACGTGAACGACGTCGCCGAGCACGAGGTCCGCCACCGGGACGTCCACCCAGGCCCCGTCCCTGCGGACCCGGGCCGAGACCGCCAGCGACTTCTTCAACGCGGCGATCGTGTCGGCCGCCTGGTGCTCCTCGTAGAAGCCGACCAGGCCGTTCATCACGAGCAGCACGGCGATGATGGCGACGTCCGGCCAGTGCTGGAGGATCACCGAGAGCACGAGCGCGATCTCGATCAGCCACGGGATCGGAGCCCAGAAGTAGCCGAGGAAGTCCAGGACGGGGTTGCGGCGCCTCTCCTCAACGGCGTTGGGCCCGTTCTCCGCGAGTCTTCGCTCCGCTTCGGCCGCGGCGAGCCCCTGCGGCCCGGAGTCGAGCGTTCTGGTCAGTTCCGCCAGGGGGACGGTGCTGAGGTCGGTTGTCTGGGATGTGAGCTGTTGCTCTGCGGCCGTCATTCGCCGCGCCTCGATTCGATGGGATTCGGCCGTCGACTTCCTGGCGGCCTCCACCTCCTACGTTAGGCAGTGCCCCAAGAGCGGCGAACGGGACGGCACGCAGCGCTCGATACTCACAGGCAGCCCACAGCTCAGACGGGCAGGTCCCAGGTGTGCACCGGCTCGTTGGAGTGCATCCGGACGGCGTAGGCGGCGAGCATCTCGCGCAGCGCGTCCATCCGTGACGCGCCGCGTTCCTCGAACCGACTCACGGCGGCCACCTGCCAGTCGGCGCCGTTGCGCCCGGTCAGGCAGCGTCCCTCGATCACACCGAGCAGGCGGTCGCGCACGCCGGGATCCACACCCCAGGCATCCAGGCCCTCGTAGGCCAGGGGCAGCAGTTCGCGCAGCACCAGCTCACTGGCCGGCACCTCGCCGCGTCCGGGCCAGAACAGCGACGCGTCGATGCCGTTGCGGGCGCCGATCGCGAAGTTCTCCGTGGCCGTCTGGAACGACATCCGCGACCACACCGGACGGTCCTCGTCGACCATCGCGCGCAGCGCGCCGTGGTAGAACGCCGCGTTCGCCAGCGTGTCGAGGATCGTCGGCCCGGCCGGCAGCACGCGGTTCTCCACGCGCAGGTGCGGGCGTCCGTCGACGATGTCGTAGATCGGCCGGTTCCAGCGATAGATCGTGCCGTTGTGCAGCCGCATCTCGGCCAGCTTCGGGGTGCGGCCGGCGTCGAAGGCCTCCTGTGGGTCCTCGTCGTCCAGTTCGGGGAGCATCGCCGGGAAGAAGCGCGTGTTCTCCTCGAACAGGTCGAAGATGGAGGTGATCCAGCGGTCGCCGAAGAACACCCTGGGACGCACGCCCTGGTTCTTCAGTTCCTCGGGACGGGTGTCCGCAGCCTGCGTGAACAGCTCGATCCGGGTTTCGGCCCACAGCTCCTTGCCGAGGAAGTACGGGCTGTTGGCACCCAGCGCCAGCTGCGGACCGGCGAGCACCTGCGCGGCGTTCCAGTGCGCCGCGAATTCGGCCGGCCGCACCTGCAGGTGCAACTGCACCGACGTGCAGGCCGACTCGGGGGCGAGCGAGTCGGCGTAGCGCAGCAGCCGCTCCCCCGACGGTCCCGCGATGTCGAGATGGATGTCCTCCCCGCGCGCGGCCAGCACCGCGTCGTTCAGTGCCTGGTACCGGGCGTTGGCGCTCATCCAGTCGCCGGCGAAGGTCGCCGGCTCCACCGTGGGCAGGATCCCGATCATGATGATGTGGGCGCCGAGTTCGGAGCAGCGCCGCTCGGCCTCGTTCAGCGAGGCGCGCAGGTCGCGCTCCAGGCCCACGGTGGCCTGGCCGCCGAGTTCGTGCGGGGCGACGTTGAATTCGATGTTGAACCGGGCGAGTTCGGTCTGGTACTCGGGATCGGCGATCGCGGCCAGCACCTCCGCGTTGCCCATCCGGGGGCGGTAGCCGGCGTCGACCAGGTTCAACTCGATCTCCATGCCGACCTGCGGGCGCTCGAACTCGAACGAGCTCGTGGCCAGCATCTGCTCGAACACGTCGAGGCAGGTCTTCACCTTGGCGGTAGCGCTGCCGCTGCTCCCGCGAGAACGTGGCCGAGGAGAGGTCGCGTCCCATGTCGGGAGTATGCCGCAGCAGGCGCGCTCCGGATAGCCCTGGGGCGCCCGCGACAACGCTCAGCCGGCGATCTCGGTACCCGCGAAGCGCCCCCTTCAGGTAGGTGTCGAAGTCGAGCGCGACGCGCCGTCCAGTTCGGCGGGTTCCGCGCTGAGCCACAGGTCGAGGTCGAGTCCGGAGATCGCACCGGACAACTCGGCCGGCCACTCATTGCCGAAGCCGTAGCGGCTGCGCAGGACGACATAGTCGGCTCGCGACAGCTCGAGGTTGCCATCTCGGGCTGGTCGAGCAGCCGGAAGGCCGCCACCGGGTTCAGGGCGTCCAGGCGGCGGGACAGCGAGGTTCGCAGGATCGCCGCGCTCGTCCAGCCGAGCACCTCGTAGGCGTCCTCGGTAACCAGGTCCGGGCCGTACCCGCGCACCTCCCGGGTCCACACGGTGATGTGGTCGGTGCAGCGGTAGTCGGCGCTGCACTCGCGGATGATCCGGGCCAGCGACGCGGCGCTCTGGCCGGCGTGCCGGAAGTAGTGGGTCGGGCTCGTCGCGACGCTGGTCGCCGCGTGCGGAGCAGCCTGCTCCCATCTGTCCATCCTGAGCATTGTCCCTCCCAAGGTCCTGCCGACGTAGCAGAGGTGGCGCCATGGGTGGTTGATACCTCCGACCTAGATTTCACTCCTGCCGCAGGACGGGGCGTAAGACCCCCTTCGGGCGACCCCCGTTCGGGCGACACGACGAGCGCTCAGTCGAGGTTCAGCGCGCGGTCACACGGGCGCGGCCGGGAATTGTCGTTGCCCCGGAACCACGCGGGGAGCGTTCCGAGTCCCGGGGGCGTCGTGCGGTCGGTAGTCAGTCGAGGCCTGCGACGGGGAGGCTGACGGTGGTCGGGGTCGACAGGAGGCGCTTGAGTGCGGCGTAGAAGCCTGCCGTGTCGATCCGCTCGACCACCTGCGCGTTGGGGGCCAGGCCGAACTTCGCCCAGGCCATCGTCGACATCCCCCTCGTGAGTTCGGAGGCGGTCTCGACGTCCACCCGGTACGGGGCGCTCGCCAGCACGAGTTCCGGGTGCAGCAGCAGGGCGAGAGTCAGCGAGTCGGGGTGGGTGGAGCCGTCCACGCCGACGGACTCGTCGTAGTCGATGGTCGCATCGCACATCCTCTGGAAGAACCGGGCCAGCGGCGTCCCGATCGCGCAGAGCCGGTCGTAGTCCGGGCGCGCGAGGGTCGCATCGCGCAGGGTCAGCGGGGCCCACGGGATGATCCGCAGGTCGGCGAAGCCCGCGTCGAGCACGATCTGGGCCGCCTCGGGATCGACGTAGAAGTTGAACTCGGCGCTGGGGGTGATGTTGCCGCGTCCGTTGTTCGAACCGCCCATGATCCACCAGGCTCTTCACCTCTCCGGGCGCGAAGTCGCCGGGTCCATGCACCCACGGCAGGTGGCGATGTTGGTCAGCGGACCGATCGCGATCAGGTTCAGCTCCCCCGAGTGCCTCCGCGAGTCAACCGCCAGCCAGCGCGTTCAACGGCATGCTCGGGGTCGTTCCGGGTGCGGGTGAGATCCATCGAGAGCCCCACACCGAACCAGTCGCCGTGCACCTCCTTCGGGCCCAGAGGACCACTCCCGCAGCCATCGGAAGCCCGAGCAGCCGATGTGTACCGGCACACCGCCGAGCCGGCCGGCGACGTTCCCCAGGGTGAGGTGGAGCGTTGGCGACCTGCTGGTCGAAGCCCCACGTTGCCGGCCACCATCGTGATCGCCCGCAGGTCCGCCGGGTCGAGCAGGCCGAGCAGGATGGTGACGCAGTCGTCCTGCGCGGTGTCGGTGTCGATGATGATCGGGATCCCTGGCAACGCCCCTCCTCGTTCGCAGGGCCACACCCTAACGACCTCGGGGCGGCGCGCCGAGTGCAACGACTGCCACCCGCCGCACGGCGGCGGCGCGGAACCGGTCGCGGGCTGAGGTTCCCCGGGAGGCCGAAGGCCGCACGCGGGGCGGCTCAGGCCTGGAAGGCCTGCCAGACCGCAGCGATGTCGGCGTGGGCGGCGCCGTGCCCGGCCGCCGCTCGTAGAGCTCTTCCAGCGCGGCGAGCAGGTCCTGCGGCAGGTCCGGCACCGCAGCGCGCGCCAGCCGGACGTCCTTCAGCATCCCGACCAGCTCGAACTGGGGCTCGAATCACCCGCCAGCATCGCGCCGCCCTTGAGCTGGGCGTACGGGCTGTCCGCGGCGCCGCCCTGCAGCGACTCGAGCACCAGCGCCGGATCGAGGCCGAACCGTCCGGCGATCGCCAGCGACTGCGCGATGCCGGCCGTGATCGTCGCGATCCACGCGTTCAGCGCGAGCTTCAGCGCGGATGCCGCCGGCGCCGACACACCGACCCGCACCACCTTCGCCGACGTCGCCTCCAGCACCGGCGCCACCTCGGCCAGCACGTCCTCCGGCGCCGCCACCAGCGACGTCAGTGCCCCGGCCTCCGCAGGAGACCCTGGTGCCGAGTACCGGCGCGTCCACGAAGCGGACACCGGCCGCCGCGGCCAGGCCGGCGAACTCGCGCGCTCCCGCCACCCCGACCGTGGAGCACTGCAACCAGACCGCCCCCGGCCGGATCGCCGGCAGCGCCTCGGCCATCACCGCCCGCACCGCCTCGGCGTCGAACAGCATGGTGAGCACGACGTCGGCGTCCGCCACGGCCGCCGCGGCGGTGCGCGCCACGTCCGCGACGCCCTCGAACGCCGCCGCCCGGGCCGCCGAGCGGTTCCAGACGGTCGTCGCCAGACCCGCCCCCGCCACCCGACGAGCCATGGCCGAGCCCATGATCCCCAGCCCGAGCACAGCCACCTTCGGTGTCATCGTCATGCGGTCGAGGCTACCCACCGGCCCCGCCCGGACCCCTAGACTCCTGCCCTGACCCAATTCCCCATTGCCGAAGGCGTGTTCCGTGGATCCGACCAGCCTGCTCCCGGCCAACCTGGGCTGGGAGGGTGTGGTCCTGCTTGCCGCCGTGGCGCTCGCCGCGGGCTGGGTGGACGCGGTGGTCGGGGGCGGCGGGCTGCTGCAGCTGCCGGCGCTGCTGCTGGTGCCCGCCATTATGCCCGTCCAGGCGCTCGCCACGACAAGCTCGCGTCGATTTCGGCACCTCCACGCCAGTGCCGTCACCTACTACCGGCGGGTACGTCCCGACTGCGCACCGCGATGCCCATGGCGGTTTCGCCCTCCCGGCAGCTTGGGCGGCGCCGCCCTGGCCTTCTTGCTTCCGGCGGCCGTCTTCAAGCCGGGATCGTCGTGCTCCCTGCTCGGGGTCGCGGTGTTCACGGCGCTCCGGCCACCCTCGATGCGCCGAGCTCACGCACTGCGCTTCAGCGGACGCACGCCACTACGGCGGCGCGGCCCGATCGGCGCGGTATCGGCTTCTACGACGGCCTGCTCGGGCCCGGCACGGGTACCTTCCTCGTCATCGCGCTGGTCGTTGCTCGGCTACAACTTCCTGCTGGCCTCCGCCAAGGCGAAGATCGTGAACTTCGCCACCAACCTCGGGGCCCTGCTGCTCTTCGCCCCGAGCGGCGCGGTGATGTGGTTGCTCGGTGCCTCGCGATGGGCGGCCGCCATCGTGCCGGCTGCTACCTCGGCTCCCGGACGGCCTTCGCCCGCGGCAGCGGGTTCATCCGGGCCGTGTTCCTGGTCGTCGTCGTCGTCCTGGTCGTCAAGCTCGGTGCCGACGTCTGGAACGAGGACCTCGCCGGGCTGTTCGCCAGGGCATGATCCGGCCCCCACAGTCCCTGTTCGGGCGACAAGGAATTCGCCAACCCTGACCGGTAGGCTGCACCCGCCGGGTGCGCCAAGGAGCGGGCGCGCGCCAGCACGAGGGGAGATGCCGTGCCAGCACTCGAGGCGCGCGGCCTGGTCAAGACGTTCGGGCCGAAACGTGCAGTCGACGGTGTCGACCTCGCGATCACCCGGGGAACCTTCTACGGGATAGCGGGACCGAACGGGGCCGGCAAGTCTACGACGATCCGGATGCTGACCGGGCTGCTGCGCCCGGACTCGGGCACCGTCCAGCTCGACGGTCTCGACGTCTGGCCGGACCCCCGCGCCGCGAAGACGCGACTGGGACTGGTGCCCGACAACCCCGTCCTGTTCGACCGGCTCACGGCGCGCGAGATGCTGGAGTACGCCGGCCTGCTCCGTCGGATGGGCCCGGCCGTCGTCGCCGCCCGGTCGACCGAGCTGCTGCGGGTGCTCGACCTGGCCGACGACTCCGACACGGTCGTCGCGGACTTCTCGCTCGGGATGACCAAGCGGGTCGGGCTCGCGGTCGCCCTGCTGCACTCACCGCGAGTTCTCGTCCTGGACGAGCCGTTCGGGTCCCTCGACCCCGTGAACACCCAGGTCATGGAGGAGATGCTCCAGCGCTACCGCCGCGG
>CAWKBM010000008.1:0-14788 GCA_963847855.1 uncultured Acidimicrobiales bacterium | reverse complement strand
GAGCGCCACTCGGTACGCGAACTCGTGCGCGACCGGCTGGAGCCGCCGATGGAAGACCGTGCCTTCGAAGATCGCGCTGTTCACCAGGGAACTCCCAACGCAGCGCACACGCGGCGGGCGCTCGTCACGCCGTCCTCGTGGAAGCCGTATCCCCAGTACGCCCCGCAGTACGAGGTGCGGTCGCGGCCGCTGATCTCCGCATGGCGGCGCTGCGCCTGCACCGCGGGCCGGTCGAACACGGGGTGGGAGTAGGGGATCGTCGCGAGCACCGCCTCCGGACGGATCTCGTCAGTGCGATTCAGTGTCACGCAGATCTCGTGACGGGAGACTAGGTTCTGCAAGCGGTTCATGTGGTACGTCACCGTGGCGACATCGCGGTCCACGGTTGGCCGGTGGTAGTTCCAGCTTGCCCACGCGCTGTCGAACCGGCGGAAGCATCCGCGGATCCGTGTGCAGGACTGCAGTGTTCGGTTGGTAACGAACCGCACCGAGGATCTCGCGCTCGGCGGTCGTCGGGTCGCCGAGCAGGGCGAGGGCTTGGTCGCTGTGGGTCGCGACCACGACGTGGTCGAAGAGGCGTGAACCGCATTCCGCGGCGTACAGCTCGACGTGTCGGTCATGACGCACGATCTTCTCGATCGGGGTCGCCAACCGAAGACGAGATCCGAGCTCACGGCTGATCGCGTCGACATACCGGCGGGCGCCGCCCGGGATCGTGCGCCACGGCATCGCGCCGCGTAAGTGGAGGAGTCCGTGGTTGTCGAGGAAACGAGCGAACGAATCGGCCGGGCACCGGGTGAACGTGTTCGGGTCGGCCGACCAGATCGCCGAACCCAACGGGACGAGATACCAGTCGAGGAAGCCCGACGACCAACGGCCACCAGCAAGGAGCTCGTCGAGCGTCAGCTCTCTCCCCCGGTCGTCGGCCAGGATGGAGCGTGCCCGACGATTGAAGCGCGTCACATCCAGGAGCATGCGCACAAAGGCGGGGCGGAGCGCGTTGGTGCGCTGCGCAAAGACCGTGTCGAGCGATCTTCCGCACCACACGACGCCGCTGCGCTCGTCGGTGACCGAGAAGCTCATGTCGCTCGGTGCGGACTCGACGCCGAGCTCGTGGAGGAGGCGAGTGAACCCCGGGTAGTTCGGCTCATTGAAGACGATGAACCCAGTGTCGACGTCATGCGTCTCGTCCGGGAGCTCGATCCTCACCGTGTTGGTGTGGCCCCCGGGTCGGTCCGCAGATTCGAAACTGTCACGTCGTGCGCCTTTGCGAGCAGCGTGCGCGGCAGCCAGCCCAGAGATGCCCGTTCCGACGATAGCGATTTGCACCTGACCCTCCATGCATCTGTCACCGGCCGAGTTGCATGGTAACCTCATTTAGCACTAAACACTCGCCATGGCCAGATACCGTGCCGAGATCACCTCCGCCCGATCGCCCAGACGAGGCGTTCGACTACCTCGCCCGGTTCTCGAGCGTCGTCGAATGGGATCCGAGTGTGACCAGCGCCGAGATGGTCACGCCCGAACCGGTCGGACTCGGTTCCGAGTTCCGCGTCGTCGTCCGCGCGATGGGCCGAGAGCTGCCGCTCGTCTACCGCATCACGACATTCGCTCGGCCGCGTCTCGTCGAGCTCGTCGCAGACAACGGACGGCTGAAGTCGAACGACACGATCACGGTCGAGCCCACCGGCGACGGAAGCCGCATCGTCTACGACGCGCAGCTCACGGCCACGGGCATCGCGCAGCTCGCGAATCCGATCCTGGCGCTCGTGTTGCGGCGGATCGGCGACAACGCGACAGCGGGCCTGCGCGACGCGATCGGCGCTTCCCGCGTGATCGCCCGGCTCGTGGATGGGGCGCTCGAGCTGACCATCGTCGGGAGCTACTCGCGGGTCGGGTTCCAGACCAGGAGTCGGCTGGAGCACTGGCACGCCCCGCTCCGGATGGACGGTCGCGTGGCCCTCGTCACGGGCGCGACCTCCGGCATCGGTCGCGCCATCGCCGACGAGCTCGCCGGTCTCGGCGCGTCAGTCGTGGTGGTCGGGCGGGACGAGCTGCGGGGCACACAGGTCGTACAGGACATCACCGCCCGCCGCGACAACCCTCACGTGTGGTTCGAGCGAGCCGACCTCTCCAGCCTGGCCGACATCCGGGATCTGGCAGAGCGAGTCGGGAGCCGACGCGACCACCTCGACGTCCTCATTCACAACGCGGGGGCGTTGAGCCGCGACTATCTGCGCACCGAGGACAAGCTCGAGCTCACGGCGGCGGTCCACGTGGTCGCGCCGTTCCTGCTCACTCACCTTCTCATGGGCCACCTCCAGGCCGCCGACTCGCCTCGGGTGATCACCATGTCGTCCGGTGGCATGTATGCACAGCGGCTCGATGTCGCCGCGCTCGACCCGAGCCCCGCCGAGTACGACGGCGTCAAGGCGTATGCCCGCGCCAAGCGCGCCCAGGTCGAGCTCACCGCGTTGTGGCAGCAGCACGACGTCGCGACCGGGGTCGGGTTCGTCGCGATGCATCCAGGTTGGGTCGCGACGTCTGGGCTCGACACGGGGTTGCCGGCGTTCGCGAGATTGCTGAGACCTGCCCTCCGCACCCCGGCCCAAGGAGCCGACACCGCGGCCTGGCTCGCGGCCTCTCCGCTCTCGACGCTGAGTCAGGGTCGCTTCTGGCTCGACCGGCACACCCGAAGGGAGCACCTCGTGCCGTGGACGCGGGTCTCGGACGACGAGCGGGCTCGACTCTGGGAATGGTGTAGCCGGAGCGCAGGGATCGCGTCTCAGCCGAAGCGCACGTAGTCGACCTCGCCGTCGGATTGGCGATGAGCTCCCCGTCGGTGTCACACCGCGCGTGGGTCAGAGCACCGCCGACCGCGGTACGGGGCAACGTGCGGCCTCGAGCGGATCAGAGCTCGAGGCCGCACGGGCGACGTTGTGTTGCGTCGGGCTACCGGGTAGCGAATCGGCGGGTCACGATCACGCCGAGGGTGAGGATCCCGAGCCCAATGGCCACGAGCATTCCAGTGGAGCTACCGGTGTTGGGCAGCTGCCCATCTGTGGGCGGAGCGGGCGCAGGTGCGCTCGTCGGCGCCGGCGTCGTGCTCACGGGAATGCTTTGGGTGAGCGTGTGTAGGGTCTTGGCGTCGAGCGAACCGACCGCGTACACGACAGTGACGGTTGCCTCAGGCAGGGTCAGGTCCACGGGTCCGATCACCGGGGTGGAAGTTCCGGCGGCGGCGACGGCGGCGCTGATCGTGCCTGCGGCGAGGTCGGCCTTTACCTCGTTCGGGTTGGTGAGGTTCGTGAACGCGGGGTTGCCGTTGGCCAGTACGTCGACCGCAGGCGCTGCAGCGGTATGGCGGACGACGAGGCGAGCGTTCCCCGCTGCCAGAGGTGACGTGTCATTCACGAAGACGGTGAGCTTCGGCAGTCCGCTCGCATCGAGATGGGCGACGATGCTCGCGTTTGCTCCTGCGGGCAGTGTTGCCGAGCCCGCGAGCACCGGAGCGGAGTCGGCTGCGGCGTTCGCAGGGCGAACCGCGATCTGGTACGTGCCCGCCGGCAGCTCGAGGGGTGCGGTGACGGTATCGGGAGCGAAGTCTTCGAGGGTGAGCTCGCCGTTCACGTAGACGTCGACAGTGAGACCAGGGATGCCGTGGATGACGGTGACCGTGCCAGTCGCGGCTTGGGCGCTCGCCGGCACGGCAAGCATCGAGAGCACGGCTAGCAGGCCGGTCCCAACGAGCAGGGCGAACTTTCGCATTTGTACCTCCGGGTAGTATTTAGCACTAAATATAGCCTGAAAACGCGGACCATCAGCAAGTCGAGCGATATTTACTGATAAACAGAACTCTCGATGGCCCGCGCGGGAGACCGATCACTCTTCAGGAGGCGGCCGACCTTCTCGGGGTGCACTACATGACGGCGTACCGCTACGTCCGCACTGGTCGGCTCCCGGCCCACCGTGAGGGCGTGCAGTGGATGGTCGATCCCCAAGATCTCGCAAAGATGCGACCGCCCGAGCGGCTGACGAGGGGGCACGGCACCGTCCGGTCGGAGGGGCCCGCGAAGCTCGCGGCTCGAATGGCGGCGGGCGACGAGGCCGGGGCATGGGGGATCGTCGAGGCGGCGTTGGCATCCGGCGTCGATGCCGCCGACATCTACCTCGACCTTCTCGTGCCCGCCCTCGAGGGGGTGGGGGAGGGGTGGGCGGCCGGTGAGCTCACCGTCGCGGACGAGCATCGGTCGACCGCGGTCGCGGTCCGGCTGGTTGGTCGGCTGGGGCCTCGGTTCGCCCGCCGAGGCCGCAAACGAGGCACGGTCGTGCTCGGAGCGCCCGCAGGGGAGCAGCACGCACTCCCCTCGGCGATCCTCGCGGACCTGTTACGAGGAGTCGGGTTCGAGGTGCTCGATATGGGGGCCAACACTCCGGCCGCGTCGTTCGCGGAGACTGCCAAGGAGGCCAACCGTTTGGTCGCGACCGGGATCGCGATCACGACCCCCGGTGGCGAGGCCGCCGTCCGGGCCGTCGTGAAGGCGCTTCGTCAGGCCGACCTTGGGGCGCCGATCTTGGTCGGCGGGGCAGCTGTCGCCGATCGCGCGGCACGCGCTCCGCCTGGGTGCGGACGAATGGTCGGGTCTCGACGGTCGTTCCGCGTTGGTGGCGATCGAGCGAATCGCGGGTTCAGGGCCCGGCTCACGGGGTTAGCCAGTTGTGGTGCCGATTCTTCGGACCGCGCGTTCCGTGGGTTCCGGGCCGGCGAGTTGGCGAAGCAGCAGGAGTCCGTCGATGAGGGCGATCGCCGTCTCGGCTTCCGTTCTCCGTTCGTCGGGGGTCCCGTCGATGAACTCGGCCGCCCACGCGATCCATAGCTCGACGAGGGTCGGCACGAGGGTGCGATAGGGCTCCCGGCCGGCTGTGGCGAGGCCGATCGCTTCGAAGAAGAGCGCGAACACGGCGTCGGCGTCGGGCGTCGCGATCACTGGCCACGCGGCCCTGATCAGTTCGCGGTGATCGGCGACTCGCTCGGTGAACGCTGCTTCGAGCGTCTGCTGGAGTTGGACGCCCATGGCGAGGACGACTTCGCTGACGAGGTCGTCCTTGGTCGGGAAGTAGTAGACGACGACGCGGTCGCTGATCCCCAGCCGATTGGCCACGCGTCCGAACGTGAGCTGGCTCAGGCCCTCCTCGAAGGCGGCGGCCAACGCCCCGTCGAGGATGTCCGCCTTGGTGTGCTTGTGGCCGATGGCCGTTGATTGTAGTGGTCACTGCGACTACAGTTCGCAGTGATCACTACAACTCGACCATGACCCCACCATGACCGCATCGATCTGGGAGGACACCATGCACTCGCTGACAGCCAATGATGCTGCCGACCTGTTCCGACAGGAACCTGACCGCTTCCTCGATGTCGGAGCCGGCGAGGTTGCGTATCGACGCATTGGCACCGGCCCCGATGTCCTGTTCGTGCACGGCTGGCCGGTCAGCGGAGCGACGTTTCGGACGCTGCTTCCGCACCTGGCCGACCACGTGACCTGTCATCTCCTCGATCTGCCCTCGGCCGGCTCCAGCCGATTCGATGCCGACACACCGATGTCGATTGCACAGCACATCAACACCGTGCGGCGTGTGGTCGACCTCCTCGAGCTCGACGAGGTGGCCGTCGTGGGTCACGACAGCGGCGGCCTGATCGCGCGCCATGCAATGGTCGACGATCCCCGATTGCGCGCGATGGGCTTGATCAACACCGAACCACCAGAACCGAGCTGGCGCTTCAGGGCGTTCATCGCGGCCCGACACCTTCCAGGTTTCAGCGCCGGCCTCGGATGGGTCGCGGGCAAGCCTCGAATCCGCCGCATCGGTCTCGTTCTCGGCGACGCCTTCGCCGATCCGTCGCTGCTCGACGGCGAGTTCGACGAGTTCTTCCTCGAGCCCCTGCACGAGATCCCGGCGCGCCGCGACGCCGCGACCAAGCTCTTGAGGAGCTTCGACATGCAGCACGTCACCGACCTCGCCGATATTCATCGACGGATTGACGTTCCGGTGCAGCTTGTGTGGGGCGACCAAGATCCGTTCTTCCCGGTCGGCAGGGCGAAAGCGATGGTGGAAACCTTCCCCCACGCCCGACTCGAGGTCGTTGAAGGTGCCGGCTTGTTCTCGCACGAAGAACGCCCGGCGCTCGTTGCCGCAGCTCTCCTGCCGACCCTGACCGGCACGGGCTGACGTCGCGCGGCATGGCCGGGTAGGAAGTCCGACATGAGCACAGACGAGCGCGCGGAGCCTTGGGCTGTGAAGAGATTCCCTTCTCACCGATCGCGTCCGGATGAGGCGATCGGTGGCGGCGCGACCTCTTGGAGGCCACCGTCCGAGCGCGGCGCTACCTGGGTCAGTCGACCCGGCTGTGGTAGTAGCCGGTCATCGGACTCCCGGTCGGGGCGTCGCATCGAGCGCGAGCATGTCGTCGACGAGCATGTTGGCGCGGCTGCGGTCGAATCCGCGGTGCAGCAGCTGGCGGTTGCGAGTCGCTGACGTGAGATAGAAGCGCTCGTAGAGGAACCCTCGCCCTGCGAGCGTCGAGCCGACGAAGTCCCACGCCATGCGGAACACTGCGGCGCGATCATTGGCCGGCGTGTCATTCGCGCCGTGGAGCATCTCGTCGATGAGCGGCCTCAGCTCCGAGTCGTCGAGCTGGCTTCGCGTGGGTGTGGTGAGCAGGTTGTGGCTCCCGATCAACGTGATGATCTCGTTGACCCGCGGCATCCACGTGGCGAGCAGCGCCTTCATCGGCGCGAGCGGCTCGTGGGCCGGGAACCACATGCCGTCGCGGGCACGCTCCCAGCCGTGCTCGATCGACAGCTCGACAGCGGAGCGGGTGACCTCCACATAGCAGGCGAGCTCGCCGAGGAGCTCGACGGTTGCCGGCGACTCGTCACCGATCGTGTCGGCCATTCGGCACGCGAGGCCATAGGCGAACTCGAGCTTCGTCAGCGCTCGGGTCGTCGATTGGCTGACCATGTGGATGAAGAAGTTGGTCTGGTTGATCGAGTTGTAGATCTCGACGTCGCCGTCGATGAACACGCGGTCCCAGGGCACGATGACGTCGTCGAAGATGCAGAAGGCGTCCTGCTCGTCGAATCGGGTGGACAAGGGTTTGTCGAACGGATCGGCGTCTGGCGTCGACGCAGAGTCGCGGCACAGGAACTTCAGGCCCGGCAGTCGAAAGCGGGATGGCGAACGCGAGCGCGTGCGCCCCGGCTCCCTCTGGCAGTGAGAGGGCCGGGTAGACGGCGGTCTCGTCCGCGAACGGGGCGAGCGTCGCGAGAACCCTGCCGCCGCGGACGACGATGCCCTCGCTCGTCTCGCCGACCTTGTGGAGGTTGACCTGGTTGTCGATGAACCTGGGGTCGGTGCGCTTGTCGATCGTGGGTTGGATGATCGTGTGGGTCAGCGCGATGTCGTTTCGCGCCAGATGTTGTCGATACCGCACGATGTTCTCGGCGCCGCGCTCGTTGGTGGCGTTCACGCCGGACCACACCCATGGCGCCGAGCCGAACGCCGAGAACTTCATGTTCATGTAGTCGGGCGTGCGGCCCATGAGACCGGCGGTGACCTCTGACAGACGGGTCAGCCCCGTCTGCCTTCGCCGCAGGTCGTCGCGCGACCGAGGCAGCATGTGGCTGATGTTGATCGGCTCGCCCGTGTCTGGATCGGGGATCAAACATTCGTCCGCGTATTCGTGCTGACGATCAAACATCCTTGCCAGGGTCGCCGCGCCGCCACGTGTCGTCGGGTGCGAGGTCGGGTCGGCAATGAGCTCCCCGTCGATCCACACGGCACGTCGCGAGGCGCGCAGACCGTCGAGGAACTCGGCTCCGGTTCGTGCCGCCACGGCGGGATTCGACCCTAGAACTGGAGATCACGCAAGTGTTCGGCGAAGCCGGCGAGGTACATCTTGCCGAGCACGAAGAGCAGCTCGGGCGTCCCTCGTAGCTCGCCACGCATGATCGCGGCGCGGAACTCGTGGGGTGTCAGTGCGGTGAGCTCGGGCTCGGGATCGCGCCGTCCGATGAATTCGCTGAGCAGAAGGCAGGCGTAGAACAGTCGATGGAGGTCACGCATCAGCGCGAGGTGGTGCAGGGTGTCGTCATCCGGCGGCCGGCCGAGCCAGCCCTCGAGGACGAGCGTGTCGACGTCCGGCACCTCAGAGAAGTTGTTGGCGATGTTGGCGAGGTCGGCGAGCGGGTCGTTGCGAAACGCGAGCTCCCAGTCGACGAGCCACAACCGCTCACCGTCGAACAGGACGTTGCGCGGGTTGAGGTCGTTGTGTGCGGACACATGGCCCGCCGCTGGCGGGTACTCGGCGCGGATGCGTGCCAGGCCGGCGACGTGCCCGTCGAGGACGCCGGGCGCGAACAGCCCGCCGTCGCGCACGAGGTTCAGCATCACCTCGACGAGCGCGCCGAAGTCCTTCATCACAGGGGGGAACAACGCCGTCGCCTGCAGACGGGCCACCATCTGGCCGAGCGCGCGGACGAGGGCCGGCTCGCCGCCGGGGAACGCCGTCAACGGACGTTCGACCACAAAGTCCATGAGCACCACGCCGGCCACTTCGTCGGCGTGGTGCACGGCCGGTGCGATGCCGGCCTCTGCTGCGTCGCGCAGACACGGATAGCTGCGCTCGGGGTTCCGGAAGCCGTCCCGGCTGACCTCGAGCCGTAGCAGGTACGCGCCCGAGCCAACGTCGATCCGGAGCGTCGAGGCGCCCGACGCGCCGCCATTCGTCGGACTGATCCCGGTGACCGACGCCGGGTCAGCGACCGACGCGATCGCGGCGAGTGCCGCCGCTCGACGATCCGCTGGGATCGCGGAGAGCACGTTCGCCATCAGTCGACCTCGTGACACAGCATCTCGCCCGCTTCCGTCCGGCTACGACTGTGTGGCGAGCGCGCACCAGTTCGGCGGGTTGGTCGTCACCGACGCCAACCCGAGGTCCTTGCGCACCTTCTCCGCCGCCGCAGTCCCCGCATCGAAGACCGCGGTGGTGTCCGCGGAGTTGTAGAGCTCGAAGAACGAGTCGAAGTCCTGTGCGCGTGCGATCTTGCCGTAGAGGTTCGCGGAAGCGGTCGCTGCGTGCGCGAGCCCCTCGACGTCCGACTGGACCGGGGCTGGCCACTCGGCCTTCAGCAGCGCGGTGGCCCAATCCCGACCGGTCACCTCGACCTCCACGAGCGCGGGCACCACCTTGGCTTGGATCGCCGACCACTGGTCCCCGGCGACAGCGCCGCTCGGGGTGGTCGCGACGTCTTTGGTTGCCGCGTTCAGCTTGTCGAACGCGCAGTTCGTTGTGGCCACCAAGGACATGTACTGCTTGGCCGCCGCCTCTGTGTTGATCACCTCGTCATTCGACGTCGTGTCTGTGGGGGCCGAAGTCACAGGAGCGGATGTGCTCGGCTCCCCGACGGCAGCGCCGTCGTCACTTCCGCACGCGGCCCCGAGGAGACCCGCCGCTGCCACGCCGATGCACACCATTGCCACGTGGCCGTGACTCCACCGCATCGTGCTCCACCTCGCAATCGGGGACGTCACGGAACTCGAACCATTCGACCGTGATCTCGCAGTCTTCCCGGTCGCGAGGCACTCACGCGACCACGGCCTTCGTGATCACCGGATCCGTCCTAAGTCACCGGGGGTCGGTGATCGGCCCATGGCCGCGCCGATTCGATCTGCGTGCTGAGGGCGAGGAGAGTGGCCTCGTCGAACGGTCGTCCGACGAGCTGGATCGACGTGGGCACGCGGGTGGCGTCGAAGCCCCAGGGGACGACTGCAGCGGGTTGACCGGTCGCATTGAAGATGGCCTGAAAGGGCGACCTTCCCATCGTGGCTCCCATGCTGATCAGCACGCCGCGTCCCGTGAGCGAGCCGACCCGGGGAGGCCCTACCGCGGTGGCGGGCGTGACGACGACGTCGACGTCGTCGAAGACGGCATTGACCCGCGCCGCAAGTCTCGCCTCGGCCGCCCGTGCCGCCGCGATGCGCCGGTTGGAGACGCGGCCGCCGACCCATGCCATGGAGCGGGTGCGCCGCTCGAGCTGCTCCGGGTATGCCATCGTCGCGACGTCGTCGTGGATGCCACGGAGATAGCGAGCTGCGATGTGTCCCCCGGCAGAGAGGGTTCCGTAGTCGAGCGCGCGCTCGACGACATCGTGGCCGAGCTCGCGCAGCAACGAGGCGGCCTCACTGACGGCGGCGCGCTGTGCGGTTCCTACGCGGCCGAGGATGCCGATTGGGCTGTTCGTGCTGATCGCGATCCTCAACCGCTGCGGGGCGCGGGCTGCCGCCGCGACGAAGCCTCCCTCCGGTGCCGGCGCGGTTGTGGTCACGTCGAGGAAGAGCGCGGCGTCTTCCACCGTGCGAGTGATGGGACCGTTGACGCTCAGCCCCTGCCACGCGTCGTCGTGCGGCGAGAGCGGCACCCGATCGCGTTGTGGCTTGAGCCCGAAGAGGCCGCACCACGTCGCGGGAGTTCGGATCGATCCTCCGCCGTCGGAGCCCACCCCAAACGGGGCCAGGCCCGCGGCGACCGCTGCTGCAGTCCCGCCGCTGCTACCGCCGGGGGATCTTGAGGGGTCCCACGGGTTGCGGGTGAGACCGAACGTCGGAGACTCGGTGAACGGCCAGATCGTCATCTCGGGGACATTCGTCTTGCCGATCACGATCGCTCCGGCCGCTCGCAACCGGCGCACGACCTCCGCATCGTGCTCCTTGATCGATCCGTCTGCCGAGGTTCCCCAAGCCGTCACCTCGCCGGCGACGTCGATGTCGTCCTTGATCGCGACCGCGACCCCGAGAAGTGGCAAGCGTTCCCCTGCGTCGATGCGACGCTGCGCGTCGGTCGCCTCGGCGCGGGCCTGGTCCGCTCGCACGGTGCGGTAGGCGTTCAGCTGCGGGTCGAGCCGGCCGATCCGGTCGAGGTACACATCCAGCAACTCGGGGGAGGTCGCCACGCCCGACGCCAACATGCGGACCTGTTCGGCGGCACTCACGAACGCCGTCGCAGTCGTCTCCATCGGATCGCCAACCTAACTCCGCGAAGCGGTCGAAGACCCGCTCGAATCGTCAGGCACGCCGGCGCAGTGACAAGCGCGCGCCGAGCAGTACATCGCCGACGGGCGCTCGTAGATCAACCAGTTACGGCGCGGCGGGGTGCGCGCCGCAACTGGTTGCCGATGAGGTCAGACGCCGATCCGCACGACTGCTCCGCTCCCCGCGACAGGGCTCGCCGAGTTGATCGTCACGTACATCGCTCCGTCAGGCCCCTGGGCGATGCCACCCGGGAGCGGCAATGAGCCACCACCGATGTGGGCGATCGTCGTCGGGCTGAAGAACGGGATGCGGATGACGTCGCCCGGAGGCCCCGCGCTGTTGGGCTGGAACATCTCCGTCGCCCAGAAGTTTCCCGCCCGATCGAAGGTGCACGCCGTCGCCGTCGTGAGCCCGGACGCCCAGAGCTGCGGCTGTGTCGGATGCTTGGGATCGAACGTGGCGTTCGGATCGACGCGCCAGACATTGGCACGGCCAGGCGTCTCGAAGTTCGCGACCAAGTCGAGCGTCGCGACATAGAGCATCCCGTCCGGACCTTGCGCGATGCAGGTGGGTGTGGAGTCACGGAACGGCTCCGTCGTCTCGTTCGGCGTGTATGCGACAACTCGCGTCGACCCGTCCGCATTCACCTCGACGATCGTGTTGGCGCCGGCATCGGCGACGAACGTGCGCACTCGCCCCGACAAGTCCCTCGAGACGAGCACGCCGTAAGGGTTGGAATCGGGGAAGTCATCAGGAAACAGCGACGTGTTGGCTCCAGTGAACGCGTACATCTGGTTTCCGATGTCGCTGAGGCTGGTCGCCGCTCCGGTGCCGCTGTTCAACCCGAAGAGGTGGCCGATCTGCGTCGTGCTCACGTGGCCGTCCGACTCCTTGAGCACGCCGTCGTGCGACTCGCTCATGATCATGCGCACCGTGCAGAGGTTGCCCGCGGAACCGGGGGACAGCCACGATGACGTGCTCTGTGCTCCAGGGAAGAGAGTGCATCCGGGGCCGAAGGCGCTGATGCCCTCCGGTCCGAGCACATCGGGCGGCTGGGTGGGATCTTGCTGGGCGAAGATGGACTCAAAGCTGGTCTGCCAACTCGGAGTCTTCGAACCGTACGCGTACTTGCTGACGCGGCCGGTGTGCGTGAGACCCGCAGGGCCGGTTCCGGCCACGCCCGACTCCGCGACGTACATGTTGCCGGCGCCGTCGAACGTGACGCCGCGCGGGGTGTTGAGACCTGAGATCACCGGAGTGATCGTCGGGGACGCGCTCGCGCCTACCGCTCCGACTGCGGCTGCGGCACCTGCCATCCCGATCACGGCAGCGGCCGCAAGTGACGCCCGAATCCTCGTACGCATTCCCACCCTCCCCCTCGAGCTCCGGTGACGGGCTGTCACGGCAGAGCAGGCTTGATGCTTTACCTCTTTTTGCTGACCTGCGCAATAGCCGTAAGAGTGGGCTCACCGGGTCGGGATTCCAGCGGCGCCAGCACGGCTCGCACTGCTTCGTTCCGGTGGAGGGACGCCACTCAGCGGGCGTCTCAGCTCCGCGCCAATGCCTCTTGGTTGTCGACCTCTGCACACAATCGCAGGATCGCCTCGGCCACTTGCTCGCTGCACTCGAGGGGGAGCATGTGTCCGGCGTCGTCGAAGGTCTCCATACGGGCTCCCGGAATGAGGTCGACCGTTCGCTTCGACTCGGCCAGGGGGACCGTGGCGTCGGCCGCGCCGGCAAGCACGAGCACCGGAACACCGACGCGCGAGAGGGCGCGGCTGAGATCGATGCCGAGGAGGCGGCGAGCGAACCCGCGGCGGAGCTCCACCGGGCTGTCGAGGCGGATGGCGCGAGCCGCGGCGACGTGACTTCTGCGGGGTTCTGGCCCGAAGTTGGCACGAGCCAACACCAGGCCGTGGCGGGGATGGCGGCCCAGCCGCTCGAGAAAGCGCCAGTCGAGAGCGGAGATCTTCGCACGGGTGAGCGGCCGATCAGCCGGGCCGCGGCCCGAGCTGTTGATGAGGACGATGGCTGACACCCGTTCGGCGACGATCGCCGGGCAGTCGATCGCGAGGCCGAGGGCCACGCCGCCCCCCATCGAGTGCCCGACGACGACCGTCTCTCGCAAGTCGAGCTCTTCGAGGACGCGGGCCGCGTCGTCGACCAGACCGGGGAACCCGAACATCGGCGGGACCGCAGAGGAGCGGCCGAAGCCGCGCTGGTCCATGGCGATCACCCGACGACCGCCCGAGAGCAAGGGGGCAGCCAGGAGCGAGAACGTGCGCATCGAGGCACCGTGGCCGTGCAACAGCAGCACGGGACGGCCCGCCCCGCACTCTTCGACGTGGAGATGACCACCGTCGGAGGTCAGGACGAGGCGCGTCCGCGCGCCGGGGAATCGGAACTCGCGATCAGCATCGGGATCCGGCCTCGCGGAGAGGTGGAGCAACACCCGCACTTCGAAGAGGACGAGTCCTGCGAAGAGGGTCGCGGCGGTGCACACCGTCACCCACAGGCGTCTTCGGTGCACGAGCCGTCCTCTTTGGCGGGCCTCCGGGGCGATCAGCTCGACGGGGTGGTACGCGAACGCTCACCCTACCGCCGCGGCATCGTGGTGCGGCCTGTCGTCGCTGGGTCCGCTGCCGACCGTCCCACCGCTGCTCGTGCTCAGGTTGGGCTCAGCGCTCGGTCGAAAGCACGTCGAGTCCCGGCGTGGAGAGCGACCCTTCGATGATGTCGGTGGCCACGTCGACGAGTCGCCGGTTGTGGTTGCGGGCGTGGTTCCGCAGCGTGGCGAACGCACACTCCATGTCGACGCCCTGACGTTCGGCGACCACGCCCTTGGCTTGCTCGATGACGATTCGAGTGTTGAGCGCGACGTTGAGATGCTCGTTCAGGGCGTGTGCTTCGGTAGCCGCACGGTGCTGGAGTATGGCGATCGTGGCGACATCGGCGAAGGCCTGCGCTGCGTCCACATCGGCCTGACGCATGGCACCCGGCTCGATGTGGAACAGGTTGAGTGCCCCGATGACGCTGCCCCGCAGCCGCATCGGCAGCGCATGGACAGAGTGGAAGCCCGCGGCGAGCGCCTCGGTCGCGAAGCGAGGCCACCGGGCGTCTGCGGCAACCAGGTCCTGGTTGACCACTGGCTTACCGGTGCGGAAGCAGTCAAGGCACGGGCCTTGCTGCGCCTGGATCTCGAACAGCTCGAGCACGCGCATGGCCTCGCTCGACGAGGCCATGACCCGGAGGCCGCCATCAGGTGCGGCGAGCATCAGACCGGCGGCTGCGACGTCGAGCACGTCGACGCAGCTATCGGCCAGCAGCGTCAAGAGCTCCACGACATCGAAGTCAGCGACGAGTGTGTCGGCCAGCACGACGAGCGTCTTCGCAAGCGTGGTTTCTCTGGGCATCGGCCCTCCGATCACGACAGCTTCGGCCCTGTCGACCGCGTGCGCTTTGCACCGCGCATCGTAGGACCGCGGCCGCAGGTCCTCACGTTCGCTCCTCCCCGTCGCCGCTCGTCGCATCGAAGCGGAGCCTTCTGGTCACGACCTGTCGCGCGACCTCTGGCAGGGGGCGCCCGCTTCCGAAGGCGTGGGCCCGGAGACGGACGAGCGCCTGACCCACGGTGACACCGAGCTGCACCGAGACCATCCCCGCGGCTTGATGCACCAGGTACTGGAAGTTCGCGCCCGCC
>CAWKBM010000007.1:0-156904 GCA_963847855.1 uncultured Acidimicrobiales bacterium | reverse complement strand
CGCGGCGCGCCCGTGCCGGAGCTACCCTCGGGAGGCGCGGCGCCCGCCTCCCGCTGGCTCCTGCCCGCGCTCCTCCTCGGGGGAGCGGGCTACCTGTACTACAGGGACGTACGGCGTGCCGGACGCGGTGCGCCGTCTGCTTCCCGCATGACGCTCGAGTGGTTGAAAGAAGGCCCGTTCGAGATCCTTGTCGTGCTGGTTGCATTCGCGTCGCCGCGCTGTCTCTCACCTGCGCACGACGTTCTGATTGAGGGCTGGACGCCTGGGGATTGTCTTGCTGTTCAAGGACGGTCATTTTTCCCGAGGTTTTTTCGTACTGAAGAGAAGCGAAGCGATACGCTGAGATCCGGGAGACCGGCTGCCGGGTTTCCAGTCGATAAAGAAGACGTTTCCCTCCCCTCCCTCCTGCGGTACACTCCGAACGACCACCTGCCTACGAGGAAAGAACCATCATGTCGAACCCGTACTACAACGCTCAGCCCCGCGCGACCTCCATCGGCTACGGTCCGGGCTACAACCCGTACGCGCTCGCTTACTACCCGGGTTCGGCCGGCAGCTCGATTGTCGGCGCGGAAGCCGCGGCGCCCGCGACGGAATCCTTCCTCGACAAGACGAAGGCATTCCTGAACGACGACAAGCCGCTCGGCGTCAAGAACGGCTACCTCCTCGCCGGGGCCGCGGTGATCGTCTGGTCTGGTACGGCTCGTCCGAGGGCTGGTTCGGTCGCTGACCGGCGCTCATTCCATGCGCACCGCCGGATTCCTCGCGCTCGGCGCCGTCGGCGTCGGGCTGGCTTACGTCCTGTTCGCGCCCCGACCGCGGTTCCTTGGCGACAAGCTCGCTCTCGGGGACCGCGCGACGGCAGACGTTCGAACGAGCACCCCCGAGCTCGCCGCCATGCTCCCGGCCGGTGTGCCGGGCACCGTCATCTTCGTCGTTCGTGGTCTCGCTCCGGACACCTTCCAGGGTGAAGCCGTCGCGATCGCTACGCCTGGCGGAGAGATCCCGATCCCGACGATTGCTGCGCAGCCCGGCGTTGTCCGCACGGTGCCTCGCGCGGCCGTCGTCGCAATCCAGCGCGGCGACCGCAGCGTGACGTTGTGAGCCTCTCCTCCTCGCGAAACTTGGCCTCGGCCTCGCGGCGATGACGGGAGGGCTCGCCCTCGCTTCACGCCGTGGCGGAGTGGTTCCCGCTCCGGTTGGCACTCCGCCGCCTGCAACGGTCGCTCTCGCTGCCGGCGACGAGGTGGTGGTGCCCGTGTCGGCGCTCACGGGTGTTCCGGGCGTGCCGCCGAACGCCGGCGGCGCGGTCCTCTCCGTGGACGCCGTACGGAGCGGCGTGATGAGCGTACGCATCGTCGCGTTCGTGGGGGCCGGAGGCGCGGCGGACGTCGCGACGCCGATCGGCCCCATCCAGCTCCCGACGAGCGCGATCGCGCTGAAGACGGTCACGCCGCCGGATCGGGTCGGAAGGTTCGCTCAGATCGGAGACGACGTGACAGTCCCGGCGCTCTTCTCGCTAGCGCCGATCATCACCGACCGCGCGGCACGAGACGCCTTCAATCAGGCCGTCCCTGGCGCAGATCTCGCGAGTGGGGACGTCGTGACCAGCGTCATCGTGCGCGTCACGACGTTCTTCGCTGCGGACGGCGGCGAGGTCGGGCTCGAAGGGATCGTCCGTGGTGCAACCTACACGAAGCCTGACGGCACGAAGCGGAATGTCGGCGTGCGCCTTGGCGCGTCGAACCCGACGAGCCCGCTTCTTCAGTCGGGGGCGATCCCGCGCTCGGCGATCGTCTTGGTCTCGAGGAACGGGACGCTGATCGCGCCGTGGCAGAGAGTCGGATAAGACGAATGAAAGAGATTCACGTTCAGGGTGTCCCATGTCGGTTGCGGCTGCGCGAGCCGTCAGGGAGGCCGGTGTTGACGTCGCTGCCGACGTGGCGGATCTCAAAGCCGGTCGGATGTCGAGGGCGAAACTCCTTCGCATATGCCTTCATGGCGGCGACGCGGACCGTGTCGAAGGTTGGCGTGAGTACGTCGCCGCCGTTGTGACGGCCTCCCGGTGAGAATCATCGAGGGGGCGAGACGTCAACGCTGCGGCTCGCAAGGCCGGCGTTCATGCGGGTCGCCTTCGAAAGAAGGTCAAGGCGGCTCACGCCCGAGCGAAGGTGCACTATGCCACCGGGAAGAGGAAACTCTCCCGCGCCACAGCGAAGGTCAAGGCGGCTCACGCTCAGGCTAAAAGCCGCTACCACCACGTCAAGACGAAGCTCTCGCACACCCAACGGCGCATCCGTGCGGCAAGGCATGCCTACGCCACCGCAACGGATGTGGCGCACCCCAAGCGCGATCCCGTTCGAGCCTCGCACCGGGGCAACGCCGATCTGATCCGTTGGTACCTGAAGCACGCGCACGAAGTGGAGCGCAGTCTATTCGCTGGTCCGGGCGGCGCCGAGCGCCGGCAGAAGGCGCGTGCGATCGTCGCCAACAACGTTCGAACGCTTCGCCGGGTGCAGCGCGCGAAGGCCCTCGGCTTCATTCGAACGCTGGGATATCCGGGATGAGCGGTCGGCCCCGCTACACCGTCGTCACCGACCAAAGCCGCCTCGGTCGATGGCTCACGAGCCGGACCGAAGCGGAGCGGATCGCGGCGCGCTGGGTGAAGCACGGTCTCGGCCATGTTCGCGTCCTCAATCAGGACGGACGCACCGTCGAGCCCCGCTCCTCCGTCGGTCGCGACTTCGACAAGCGCGCCCTGTTGAAGTCGATCGACAAGGACATCAAGGCCGCGAACCGCGCGAAGCTTGCAGCCCTCCGCACGAAGATCCGCGAGGCCGTCGCGCTCCGCAAGAGCGGTCGGGCCGGGCTCCGTGAGTTCTGCGCGCTCGAGCGTCAGCGCGGACGGCAGCGGATTGAGGCGCTTCGCGCAGAGCTGAAGGCCGCTGCGTCATCCGTGAGGCTCGAGGCTCGGGGGAACTGTCAGCGGGCGCGCCGCGCCCCGGGTGTCGAGATCGCCCGGCTGCGGCTCGAGCTCGAGACCGAGCGTCGCTTTCTGGCCGAGATGCGCCGGATTGAGGCAGGGAACCGCGCGAGGGGGCGCCGTCCGGGGCTGGCCACGGCGCGGGTGCGTCAGGGCGAGAGCGACGACGAGGTACGTTCTAACATCCCGGCCGATCTCGTCCCGCTCTTCAATCGGATCCGTTGGACGATCAAGGCGTCACCTCGAAAGAGCCGCACCGAGGCGTTCCTCGAATACGTCGAGGCCCATCCTGGCGAGGAGTATCAAGCGATCGACGACAAGACCGACGCGCTCGTCCGTGAGCTCGAGAGGCGCCAGCGCGCCGGCGGTCGACGATGAACCTCGCCGAGCCTTGGCTAGAGAGCACGGATCCCTGTAGTCTGGATCAGGTATGTCCTTCGAAAATCGCCACGCACCGACGACGGGCCGAGGATGCTCGGAGGGGTGCTCCGGGTGCTGCTCGGCGTGCTGTCAACCCGGTCCGCCCGGACCGACTGGCGATCCAGGTCCGACAGGCGAACCCGGTCCGACGGCGACCGGCCGACCGGGGGAGGCAGCGGAGAGCCGGGACCGACGGGCCCGCAGGGCGATCCGGGACCGACGGGCCCGCAAGGCGACCCAGGCGATCCCGGACCAACGGGCCCGCAAGGCGATCCAGGCGATCCTGGACCAACGGGCCCGCAAGGCGACCCAGGCGATCCTGGACCGACGGGTCCGCAAGGCGACCCAGGCGATCCTGGACCGACGGGTCCGCAAGGCGACCCAGGCGATCCCGGACCGACGGGTCCGCAAGGCGACCCAGGCGATCCCGGACCGACGGGTCCGCAAGGCGACCCAGGCGATCCCGGACCGACGGGTCCGCAAGGCGATCCTGGCGATCACGGCCGACGGGTCCGCAAGGCGACCCAGGCGATCCTGGACCGACGGGTCCGCAAGGCGAACCAGGCGATCCTGGACCGACGGGTCCGCAAGGCGACCCGGCGATCCTGGACCGACGGGACCGCAGGGCGATCCAGGCGATCCTGGACCGACGGGCCCGCAAGGCGACCCCGGCGATCCCGGACCGACAGGCCCGCAAGGCGATCCGGGGCCCACTGGAGAACCTGGGCCGACCGGCGCGAGCGGATCTTTGTCACTGCCGGGGAGTGCCGGCGATTTGATGACGAAGGCGACTGCGACCACGTTCGGAAACGTGGGGGGCTCCAACGGAACTTATTTGTGCCGCATTTCAGGAGCGTGGACCGCCTCGAATATCGCCGACTTCTACTCGGTCAACACGACGCCGGCGACGAGCGGTCTCTTCAGGATCCCCTTCAGCGCCGGACAGGACATCCTTCGCGGAAGGCGATCCGCGGGCACGCAGGCGTCATCATCAGCCAAGCATCCGCCATCCTCAACTTCGGCGACGCCTCCACCCCTAGCAACTGGTCCGAGGTGAATGTCTACGGTGGCAATCTGTACCTCATTGGTACTTTTGATTTCGCCTGAACGTCCACTGCCATGCGCATTGAGGGTGACAATGCGTCCGTGGGAGACGGCGCGGGTTCGTACGGTGGTGGTCACGGGGTGCTGGGCTTCATCAACGCCGGGACAAACCCGTCGGGGACGCCGAGCGGCGGAGGTGTCCAGTGGGCGCAGAGCGGCGCGGGACACTGGAAGGGCTCGAGCGGCACGAACACCACTTTCGGACCGGCGGATCCTCACTGCCCACGTTGCGGCGGCGACCACGTCACGGAGCACAGCAACGCGCTGTTCGACCGATACACCTTCGTCTGCCTTCGCTGCCTTGTCGAGATGGTCGATCTGCTCGATCAAGCGCTGCTGCGTACAGGTGTCGACGTCGGCGTGCGAACCCACCATTTCACCAAGCGAGAGCGCCGTTTTACGTTCTATCCGAAAGGAACATGATCATGCCCGGAGGAGGAAAGGTGGAGGTGCTCCGCTACCACGTGGACCTCGAGACGAACCAGATCGGCGTCGAGTTTCGCGTTCTCGATGAGGCGACGGGACGCTACGAGCCGGCGCCGCCTCACGAAGGGGCTATCCAGCTCCTCGCTCTGACGCCCGACGTGCGAGCCGCGCTCGACAAGGACGTGCTTCCGTCGATCCTTGCCGATGTCCTGGAAGTGCCGGAAGCGCATCCAGCCGCGCTCACGAGCGCGCTTCATCAGCTTCGCGAGACGAGGCTCGAGACGGCACGTATTCGTCGCGATCACGAGGAGCGCGTGCAGCGTGCCCGTGACGATCTTGCCAGAACGCAAGCCGAGAAGCAGGAAGCCGAACGGCTCCGAACCGTCGCAGAAGAGGAGACAAACGCGATCCTCAAGCAACGCACCGAGACAAACCCGGGTAGAAAGGCCTGAGGGGACTGTCTAGACTCGCTCGAAGACCGCGCAGTCTCCGACTGGAGACAGCTCGCGGCACTCGTCGCGTAGGATCTCCACCGCATGCTTCGTGGTGGAGCGCCCGCCATCGAGCCAAGAGACATCATCGAAGAAGATCGAACCTCCCATTCGAACGCGTGGCAGATAGGCGGCGATGTCCGCGAGACACTTCTCCTCGGAGTGATTGCCGTCCACGTGGAGCACATCGATGCTTTCGAGTTCGAAAAACTCGACGACGTCCTCCGAGCGCGAACGGATGAGGCGACAGTGGGGCTCGAGGTGAAGCTCCCGGATGCGTGCTCGAAGACCCGCAAGGATCACGTCGAGATCCACGCTCGACCACCACCGCTGGTTGTCGTCGCCCACCATCGATTCGAGCGCGGCGTCCGTCCGCCAGGGATCGATCCCATAGACGAGCCCCCTCCCTCGTTCCGCAAGGGCCAGCGCGAGAGGCAAGAGCGACGATCCGCCAAAGACGCCGATCTCCACGACCACCGGCCTCTCCCGAGAGACCTTCCGCACGGTGTCAATGAGTCGTGCGGCCTTCGCTTCGCTGCACCAACCCGGCAGTCTCGGGCGGATCGCGCGAACGGTGAGCATGGTTGGACTTTCATCGTTCATCGTCCTCGTCCTCCTGGCATGGTCGTGAGCTGCTGTGCCACCTCCGACTGTGGAACGATCGCCAGCATTGCCCGCTCGTCGTCGACACCAAACGAGAGCACGAGAGAGTCTCCGACCTGAGCGATCCCCGCGCAAAACTCGATCCCCGGTCGGAGAAAGTGAAAGGGCTCCGTGACCCGACGCACCGTCAGATCTTCGTCCAGATGGACGAACCGGTGGAGGTACCGGCGCCGGCGACCGAACGAGTCCTTGTAGTCGTAGGCCTCATGCGTGACGAAGAGAAACCCACCCTCCCACGGCAGCACCTGAGAGGATCCGCGCAGCATGGTCAGCTCGAGCAAGTCGCTCGAGGGTGACCGTTCATGCTCGGACGCCTCGAGCGTCTCCGGATCGACACGCAGGATCACGAGCGGATCGGGGGTGTAGACGAAGAGAAGATCGTCCCCGCGGACGAACGGCATCCAATTTTTTTGATGAAGGTGTGGTTCGATGCCTCGCTGAGGTACGACACGGATGACGTCCCCAATGTCGTCGAGAACGAGAAGACACACCTCTGCGCGTCCTTCGTGGTTTCGGTCAAGAGCCGTAGCCGATCCCCAGAGGCGTCCCCGCCACGTGAAGAGGCGTATGTCCTCAAGTCCCAGGATCCGAGATCTGACGCAGACGTGGTCCCCGGACCAATCCAGCATCTCCCGAATCCGACGACCGAGAGATCCTCATCGAGGGTGAGCAGAAGGGTCCGCGTACGAACGAGTCCGTCGGGCGTTCGCACCGCGTAGGAGCGGACGTCGTAGTTCACGAGACGAAGCGTCGATCGTAGGCGCCCGTCGGGACCTCGCGCGATCGACGGGTTCGTGGGTGCCCAGACCTCGTCTCGCGCCGACGGCTCCGTGTCCAGCTCCCGCAGCATGACGCGCTCGCCGAACACCTCGCGGACGCTCCGTGCGTGGTACGTGTAATTACGACGCGCCTGGGTGCGAACACGGTCCGGGACCGCCCAATCCACCGAGAGCCTCAGGCACGCGTCCCTGGCTCGACCCCGAAGCGTAGGCTCGTAGTACCCGGAGATCGACAGCACCTCGTCGAACCCCCAGTCGTAGACGGACTCGTCGACGAACAGCGCCTCTCCCTCAGGCCGCGGGATACGACTTCCCACGTCGGCGAGGAGCGCCGGACGCGGGGCGCGTCCTCCCGCAGACGGTAGTGCTGCGCGAGCATATGCAGCGGCTCGGCTCGGTGCGGACGCCGCTTGAACGCTCGGAGAGCGACGTGCGCGAAGCGTTCGTCGCCTGCCTTCGCCAGACAGTGCGCTCGCCTCATCTCGGCGTACCAGGCCTCCTCCTCGAAGCCGCCGAGCACCACGCGCCTCTCGTAGGCTTCCGCGGCCTCTGCCCATCGGCCCATGCAGTCGAGCGTCCGCGCAAGATAGAAGGCGGCGCGGGCGTTCGCGGGGTCTCGCTTCACGGCGCGACGGAGAAGGAGCTCGTCCCGCGTGAATTTGACGTCGTGGCTCGCTCCGTCATCGTGGTCGATGATCGACAGCCCCGGGACCTTCGGTCCTCCAGAGGTCCCGATCGGGCAGCGCGATCTCATGCGTCTCGTCCCGGTAGCGGACGCTTCGAGCGACGTCGGCACGTAGAAGCCTGGGGAACGAGTGCGAGAGCGAGTCCGGAATAAACGCTGTGACCGAGTAGAAAGGCTCGCGAAGCGCGCCCAAGGCTTCGCGGTCCTCGACGCGTAGCTCCATGTCCGCGTCAATCAGGAGGAGGTAATCGAAGCTGTCTGTGTCCTCGAAGAGCGAAGATCCAGCGCAGCGTTTCGGGCTTGCGAGAAGTCGATGAACGGGAAGTGACCGACCGCCCGGTGACGCCGTGCTCCACGGCCAAGCGCTCGATGACGGCTACGGTGTCGTCCGTGGACCCCGTGACGAGGATTGCGTAGGAAGACACGGAGGGGAACGCGGATCGCAGGCATCGCTCGATGCGGGAGGCCTCGTCCTGACGATCATGTTCAGGCGAATGCGAGTGGGGGTCACGCTCAGTTCTTCTTCGGAGGTGGAGGCCTCTCGGACGCGAGCTCGAGGAGCCAGGTGGAGAGGCCGAGGCCGGCCCCCTTGGCCGCGCGGGCCAGGCGGCGTTTGTCTGCGCGGCTGACGCGGATGCGGATCTGATCGTCCTTCGTTTCGGTGACTCTCTTCATCGGAAGAACATCATGGCACGACCGTTGGTCTTGTGGCAACATCGTTCGCATGGTGAAGTCATGATCGTCGATCGTGTTTATCGCTACGGCTGTACGAGGGATCCGGCCGACATGCGGCTGGCGCTCCAGGTGCTCGGCCAGGCATACCTCTATCGGGAGGATCTGCGTCGGGTCTACAACGACGCGTCGCGCCGGCTCCGGGAGCTAGCGCGGGATCCGGACGACCACGCCCACGTCGTGGCGGGCGTCTACGACGCGAAGCTCGCTCGGATCCGCGCCGCGCGCGGCGCGCGCGGCGGTCTGCTCGACGCCGGCACGTACTGGCTCGTCGAGGCTGCTGTCGAGCAGGCCGCCAAGGCGTCCGGTCTCGATCCGATCCGGGCCGAGCCGTGGGAACAGACGGGACGCATCGGCGCGATGGTTCAGTCGGTGGACAAGTTCCCGGCGGACAGCTGGACGCATCGTCGCGTGTCGCTCGTCCCCTCCGGTTCGAGACCGAACCACATGCTGTTGACGATCCGTATCGGACCCGCCGGCGCGGATCGGCTGATCACGTGGCCCATGCAAATGCACCGGCCGCTGCCGCCCGGCGGAGTCGTCAAGCGCGTCGCTGTTCAGAGGACGCGATCCGGGCACCGCTACCGATGGGAGGTGCTGATCACGGTGCGCTTCGACGACGCGCGGGAGACGAGGGATCCGGGGGCTCACGGCGTGGTGGGCGTGGACGTCGGCTGGCGACTCGAGGCGGGCGGCGCGCTACGCGTGGCGACGCACGACGAGGGATGATCGATCCCCTCGACGCAGCTCCGCTGACCTGCGCAGGTGTCACGACTTACAAGGCACTCAAGGTTTCAGGCGCACGGCCCTCCGACCTCGTCGCGATCTTCGGCGTCGGCGGTCTCGGCCACCTCGCCCTGCAGTACGCGAAGGTCGCCGGCGCGACCGTCGTGGCGGTCGACGTCACCGATGACAAGCTTCAGCTCGCGAAGGAGCTCGGGGCTTCGTACACCGTGAACGCGACGCTGGAGGACCCGATCGAGGCCATCCAGGCTCTGGGCGGCGCTGACGCCGCCATCGCGCTCGCAGCCGCGCCGAAGCCCTTCGAGCAGGCCTTCGGGTCGCTCCGACGCGGCGGACGGCTCGTGCTCGTGGCGCTGCCCGCGGACAACGCGATGACCCTGCCGATCTTCCAAACGGTGCTCAAGGGCATCACGGTGGTGGGATCGATCGTCGGCACGCGGGTCGACCTCGCCGAGACCTTCGAGCTGCACGCGGACGGGCACACGAAGGTGATCCGCGAGACCCGACATCTCGACGACGTGAACGCGGCCATGGCCGAAGTCCTCGGTGGCCAGGCCCGCGCCCGGCTCGTGTTCGACATGCGGTGAGGAGGAGCAATGAGAGCAAGCACTGGTGACCGAATCGTCGTGAAGGGCCATCGGGTCGGTGAGCCCGATCGTGATGCCCGGATCCTCGAGGTCCAGGGTCAGGATGGCGGACCACCGTTCCTCGTGGAGTGGGCGGACGACGGGCATGTCGGGCTCTACTTCCCCGGCGCAGACGCCACGGTCGAGCACTTCCCGGCCCACAACGGCTGACATCGACTTCATGCGTGTCGCCGCTCGGACCTTCGAAGGTGGGCCGCCTGACGTCATCGAGACCCACATCTCGACGGTGGCCTTCGAAGGTGACGTCGCGCACAAGCGGAAGAAGGACGTGCGCTTCGCGTTCATCGACCTGAGCACGCCCGAAAGGCGCGAGGCGATCTGCAGACGCGAGGTCGAGCTCAACAGCCGCTTCTCCCCCGACGTGTATCTGGGGGTCGAGGAGGTGGTCGACGACGCAGGTGCGGTTGTCGACCACGCAGTCCGGATGCGGCGCATGCCCCCCGAGCGGAGGCTCTCGACGTTGGTGCGCACGCGAGCCGATGTCGCGCTGTGCATCCGGCAGGTGGCGCGCCTCATGGCGGTCGCACACGCCGAGGCCAAGACGAGCGCCGAGATCTCCTCGGTGGCGACACCGGCTTCGCTACTCGGCCTGTGGAAGCAGAACCTCCAGGAGCTCGAGCCGTACGTGCCGGAACCGCTCGATCAGATCTCGCTCGAAGAGATCGGTCTGCTCGCCGCGCAGTATCTGCACGGCCGCACCAAGCTGCTCGAGGAGCGCATCCAGAGCGGCTGCGTGCTCGACGGGCACGGCGATCTGCTGGCCGACGACATCTTCTGCCTCGACGACGGCCCGCGCATCCTCGACTGCCTCGAGTTCGACGACCGCCTCCGCTGGGGCGATGTGCTGTACGACGTCGGCTTTCTCGCCATGGACCTCGAACGGCTCGGCCGAGCCGACCTCGCGGGCGCGTTCATGGACTGGTACCGCGAGTTCTCCGCCGAGACCCACCCCGCGTCCCTCGAGCACCACTACGTCGCCTACCGCGCGCTCGTCCGCTCGAAGATCTCGTGCTTGAAGGGAAGCTCCACCGATCTGGACGAGGCGCGCGCCCATCTCGCGCAGTGCCTGCGCCACCTGCGGGCCGGGCAGATCCGGCTGGTGCTCGTCGGTGGGCTGCCCGGCACTGGCAAGAGCACGGTGGCACTGAACCTCGGAGACAAGCTTGGTTGGCCCGTGCTGCGCTCGGACGAGCTCCGCAAGCAGGGCGCCGGCCTTGCTCCCGAGGTTCGTGCAGCGGCTGCGTACAAGGAGGGGCTGTACTCGGGCCTGGTGACCGACTCGACCTACGGTGCGCTCCTCGAGGAGGCACGTCTCCTTCTCGAACAGGGGCAGTCCGTCATCCTGGACGCGTCCTTCTCGCGCTCGAAGTGGCGCGCGGCGGCGACCGCAGTCGCGACCCAGGCTTCGGCGGGGCTCGTAGAAGTGCGGTGCACCCTCCCCGCCGACATCGCGGCCGACCGTCTGCGCGAGCGGGAGGCCCGCGGCGCCGGACGCGTCTGACGCCGACGTGGGCATCGCGACGGCGATGAAGAGCGAGTTCGACGACTGGCCGACTGCCGCCAACATCGACACACGAGCGCCGCGGGCGGTCGTGGCAGCACGAGTGCGGACACTCGTCGACCCACGACGCGACTGACGGGCTCGCCACCGGAGGCAGCGAGCCCGTCCGCGTCGAGCCAACGTCACCCTCGGGTGACCTCGACCTTCATCGGCGCCATCTCAGTGGGCACCTTGTAGGGGCACGTCACCTCGAGGATGCCGTCGGTGTAGCTGGCCTTCACGTCGTCCATGCTCGTGTCTTTCGGAACCCTGACGGCCCGTTCGAACGAGCCATAGCGGAACTCGGAGAAGAAGGAACCATCCTTCTCTTCCTTCGTCTCGCTCTGACGGTTGGCCTTGATGCGCAGCACACCCTCTTCGAGCGTGATGTCCACGTCCTTCGCGGGATCGATGCCGGGGAGCTCGGCCCTCACGATGAGGGTGTCGTCCGTGAGCTCCTGCTCGATGCGCATCCGCTCGAGCCGCCCGAACAACGGACGGACATCGAACCAGCGACCGAGATCAGGGGTGTCGAACCACGCCCACAGCCCTGGGGCCTCGACCTCGGGTCGAGCTGCAACTGCAGTTCCCTTGTTGGTCATGTGTGCAGACCTCCTTCGAGTCTCGGGGGTCACCCGCCAATCGAGCGACCTTCACCATTCACGGTAAGACCGCGAGACCCGGAGCCAAAGAGGCGAAGGTCCCTTAGGTGCGGTCAGCGCGACGGCGAGCAGTGATCGCCTTCTGCGCGGCGTCGGCACCGAGAACCGCCGGGATCGCGAGCACCGCGACTGCAAACCCCGGGACTGTCGGCCCTGCCTGATCGAGGAGGTCCGCGATCGGGGGCACGTAGAGGAACGCCACCAACATCGCCAGTTCGGCCAAGACTCCGCCGACCAAGAGCGGGTTCCCCCGGAGCGGGATGCGCCACGCGGGCCGCACCGTGCTGCGGCAGGCGAACGCGTTCGCGGCCTGACCCAGGACGATCGCGGTGAACGCGGCCCCGGAGGCGGCGAGCAGGATCTGCCCCTCGGGGAACGAGTCGCCGGGCCGCCATCCGGCCGCCGCGAAAGTGACCACGAATGCGGTGAGCGACACGAGTGCCTCCGTCGGTCCGAGCACGCCGAAGGCTCGGCCCACCAACCGTCGGTCGAGGAGATGCCGACGCGTGGGCGGATTGTCCAAGACGTGCCCCGCGGGCCGCTCGGCACCCAGTCCGAGCGCCGGAAGGATGTCCGTGCCGATGTCGAGCGCCAAGACCTGAAGCACACCGATGGCAAGCGGAAACCGTCCCCCCGACAGCGCCCACACCACGAACGGCGCGAGCTCGGCGACGTTGTCGCTCAAGTGATACGTGAGGAAGCGACGAATGTTCGCGAACGTCGACCGGCCCTGCTCGACCGCAGCAACGATCGTGGCGAAGTCGTCGTCCAGCAGCACGACATCGGCGGCCTCACGGGCCACATCGGTGCCCGACCTCCCCATCGCGACACCGATCGCGGCCTCTCGCAGCGCCGGCGCGTCGTTGACGCCATCGCCGGTCATTGCAACCACATGCCCACGCGCTCGCAACGCTCGAGCGATCCGCAGCTTGTCCTCGGGCGTCACCCGAGCGACGACGAGTCCGTCGTGATCGACCAACGCGCCGAGCTGCGCCTCGTCCGACGGAAGGTCCCGGCCGATCACGACGACATCGTCGGAGCCCAGGAGCCCGACCTCGGCGGCAATCGCTCGGGCCGTGAGCGGGTGATCCCCCGTGATCATCGCGACTCGTATGCCCGCACGCCGACAGGCAGCGAGCGCTTCCGCCGCGTGCGGCCGCGGAGGGTCCTCGAGGCCGACGAGCCCGAGCAGCGTCAGATCGGCTTCCGCGTCGTCAGATGAGGAGGGCACGCCGTCGACCGCACGAGCCGCCACCGCGAGGACGCGCAGCCCGCGCCCCGCCATGTCCTGCAGCGACTCCATCGCGTGCGGCGGCACCAAACAGCGCGGGAACAGTGCATCCGGCGCGCCCTTGACCATCACCGTCCCGTCGGCCACCACGGACATCAGCCGACGACGTACGTCGAACGGAAACCGCGCGGTCTCGATCGCCCGTTCCCGGTCTTCGTCGATGGCGAGGCCGACGCGCCGAGCGAACGCGTCCAGCGCTGCCTCCATGGGATCGCCCTGCGCGACCCACGAACCCTCGAGCTCGATCGCTCGGCCCGACGAGCACAGCGCCGCAGTGCGGGCGAGCCGCACCGCCTCCGAGCGGCATGACTGCGGCGCGTACTCCACCTGTGCGTCCGGCGTGTACCCCCCGCCCGTCACAAACGTGGTCCCCGAGGGCATCCAGACCTCGACGACCGCCATCTCGTTGCGGGTGAGCGTTCCTGTCTTGTCCGTGGCGATGAAGGTCGTGGACCCGAGTGTCTCCACCGCCTCGAGGTGGCGCACCAGGGCGTGGCGCACCGCCATCCGTTGCGCGCCGATGGCGAGCGAGAGCGTCACCGTCGGGAGAAGCCCCTCAGGCACCACCGCGACCGTCACGCCCACGGCGAACAGGAAGCCGTCCGATGCCTTGGTGCCCACGAGCAACGAGATGAGGAAGAACCCGACCCCTACGCCGATGGCGATCGCCGCGAGCACACGCGACACGCGTGTCAGCTCCAGGTGAAGCGGCGTCGGCGACAACTGTTGCGCGTGCGTCAGGTCGGCAATGCCGGCGAGGCGGGTGTGAGAGCCGGTGGCGACCACTCTGGACCGCGCCTCACCCTCGATGACGAAGCAGCCGGCGAAGACCGTTTCGCCCGCGTCCGGGTGATGCGGCACGCTCTCGCCGGTCAGAGCCGACGAGTCGACGGCAAGTGAGTGCACGGACTCGAGGGCAAGATCGGCCGAGATCCGGTCGCCCTCGGCGAGGAGCACGAGGTCGCCGCGAACCAAGTCCTCAGCGGAGATCTCGACCCGCTCCCCATCGCGAACGACCGTGACCCGTCGAGGCAACAGGTCGCGTAGGCGCTCGGCAGCGTGCTCGGCTCGCTCCTCCTGCACGAACGCGAAGACGCCGTTCAACAAGACGACGAAGAAGATCGCCACACCGAGCTCCGGCAGGCCCGCCACGAACGCGAGGACCCCAGCGACCCAGAAGAGCAGGGCGAAGAAATGCACCATTTGCGAGGCCAAACGTCGCCATGCCGGCGTGCGCCGCGGCACGGGCAGCGAGTTCGGCCCGTCACGACGAAGGCAGTCGGCGGCCTCCGCCGTCGTCAGGCCATCGGCGGCATCGAGCTCCTCCTCGCCGGATGCGACGGCCATCTGCACACCATGCCTCACCTCGCTCACGGTCCGTAGAGCACAAGGTCCCCGCGCACCTGTCGTACGTTGCTGCCATGACCACGCTCGCCGCTACGAGCGCTGACGCTGTGCTCGAGCACATCGGCGGCGGCGCTGATCTCGTCGTCCCGCTCGCCAACGGCGAGCCGGTCACGCTCCTCGACGCCGTTGAGGCCGCTGCCGACGACCTCGACGGAGCGCACGTGCATCAGATGCACGTGCTACGTGATCGTCCGTACCTGCACGGCGCATTCGGCGACCATCTCCGCCACGTCTCCTACTTCCTGTCCGACGTCACCCGCCCGTGCTTCCGCGAGGGAACGATCGATCTCGTCCCGAACAACTTCAGCGAGATGCGCAACATCTTGCGAGCCCGCACGCACGATCCTCTGATCCTCGCGACGGCGTCCCCACCCGACCGCCACGGCTACTTCAGCCTCGGCCTGAACGCGGACTACGTCGCGTCGTTCATCGGGCAAGCCCGCTTCTTCCTCGAAGCAAACCCCGCCGTCCCCCGAACATTCGGCCGGAACCAGGTCCACATCAGCCAGGTCGTCGGCTGGAGCGAGGCGGACTACCCACTCGTCGAGGTCCCACCCGTACAGCCGACGGAGATCGACAAGCGCATCGCCGCGCTGGTTGCAGAGCGCATCCCCAACCGCGCCACCCTCCAGACGGGCATCGGGTCGATCCCGAACGCGATCCTCTCGGCGCTGGTCGACCATCGTGACCTCGGGATCCACACCGAGCTGCTCTCTGACGGCGTGACGGACCTCGTGGACCGCGGCGTCATCACCGGCGTCGCGAAGCAGCTCAATCGCACGAAGGCGGTCGGCACGTTCGCTCTCGGCACCCGGGCCCTCTATGACTTCCTCGACGAGAACGCTGCATTCGAGCTGTGGCCCGTCCGGTACGTGAACGACCCGCGGGTGATCGCTCAGGAAGCCGGATTCGTTTCGATCAACGCGACGATCGCCGTGGATCTCCTGGGGCAGTGCGCGTCGGAGACGGTGCACGGGAGCTACTACTCCTCGAGCGGAGGCCAGGCCGACTTCGCTCGAGGTGCGATGTACTCCGACGGCGGGCAGGGCTTCGTCGTCCTCCACTCGACGACGCGAGACGGCACCGCGTCGAAGATCGTGGCGCAGCTCGCTGCCGGTGATGTCGTGACGACCCTCAAGAACACCGTCGACAAGGTCGTCACGGAGTGGGGGGTGGCCGAGCTACGAGGCCGCTCGATCAGGGAGCGCGCTCGCGCGTTGATTGCGATCGCACACCCCGACCATCGAGACCAGTTGCGGTCCGAAGCCGCTGCGTTGCGATACTGCTGAGTCCTAGTCTCTACCCGTGCCCGATGGAGGAGTGGCCGGCCCGAGGAGCCTCCGCAGGCTCTTCCGCGCGGTGGTGGCGATCGGCAGTGACCTCGATCTGACAGCGACGCTCCAGCGCATCGTCGAGTCTGCGACCGAGCTCGCGGATGCGCAGTACGGCGCACTGGGGGTGCTCGACCCCACCCGGACTTTTCTCTCGGAGTTCCTGACGGTGGGCATCGACTCGGCGGCCCGAGCGGAGATCGGAGATCTGCCGAAGGGCCACGGCATCCTCGGTCTGCTGATCCGCGAACCACACGCCATCCGGCTTCCCGACCTCCGAGAGCACCCCGACAGCTTCGGCTTCCCCCCGAACCACCCGCCGATGCGATCGTTCCTGGGGGTACCTGTCACGGTTCGTGGCGAGGTCTTCGGCAACCTGTACCTGACAGACAAGCGATCAGAGGACGCGTTCAGCGACATCGACGAAGAGCTCGTCGTGGCGCTCGCGTCCGCGGCCGGGGTCGCGATCGACAACGCTCGCTTGCACGCGCGATTCAGGGACCTCGTGTTGCTCGAAGACCGCGAGCGCATCGCGATGGACCTCCACGACACCGTCATCCAGCAGCTGTTCGCGGTCGGCCTCTCCCTTCAAGCAACACTGCGTCTTCTCGAGCCCGAGGTAGCCCGACGGGTGCAGCTCGCGGTCGAGGAGCTCGACACCACCATCAAGAGCATTCGATCGACGATCTTCGCACTCGACGCCCCCGTACAGATCGGGGGATTCGAGAGCGTGCGACGCCGAGCCATCACGCTCGTCTCCGAGCTGACACCGACCTTGAGGGTCGAACCCAGAACGTTCTTCGATGGGCCGGTCGACGCCTTGACGGATCAGCACATCGCCGACGAGCTGTTGACGGTGCTTCGTGAGGCCCTCTCGAACATCGCCAGACACGCCGGGGCGACCGAAGTCGACGTCCACCTGATCGCCGTCGACGGAACACTCACGCTGCGCGTCGAGGACAACGGCGTCGGCCCCCCCGACGCGCCCGGCGAGGGCCGAGGCCTGCGCAACATGCGGGCTCGTGCAGAGCACCTCGGCGGCACCTTCACCCTGACACCTCGCTCGCCGGCCGGCAGCCGGCTCGAATGGTCGGTGCCACTCTCCTAGCCGCGGTCGATATCGCGCTCCGGATCGAGATGACGGACCGCGTACACAGCCGCCTCGGTGCGTCGAGTCATCCCGAGCTTCGAGAGCACCGAGGTCACGTAGTTCTTCACTGTCTTCTCCGCGAGGTGAAGTCGCTCTCCGATCTGGCGGTTCGTGAGCCCCTCCGCGACCAGGTCGAGCACCTTGCGTTCCTGCTCGGTGAGTCGCGCCAGCCGCTCGTCCTGCGGATTGCCGGCGCGCAGCCGCTCGAGCACGCGAGCGGTGACCGCCGGATCGAGAAGGTTCTGCCCCGCGGCTACGCGTCGGACTGCGTCGACGAGGTCGTTCGTGCGGATCTGCTTCAACAGGTAGCCGGCGGCACCGGCCAGAATCGCCTGAAAGAGGGCCTCGTCGTCGGCGAAGGAGGTGAGGATGAGGCACGCCGTCCGCGGATGCAGCGAGCGGATGTCCCTGCAGGCCTCGATTCCGTTGCCTTCCTCCAGCCTGACGTCGAGGACGGCCACGTCGGGGTCGAGCGCATGGACCCTTCCGACGGCCTGGTCCGCGGTCGACGCTTCACCGATGACTTCGATGTCCCCCTCCGCCTCGAGCAGGTCGCGGATTCCTCGCCTCACGATCTCGTGGTCGTCCAGCAAGAACACCGTGATGCGTTTGGGGTCTGACACCCCGCCATCTTCGCGTGACCTTCGGCCCTACCGCCGCCACGACTCCAGGACGACGCTGGAGCCATGCGAGCACTCATCGTGTACGAATCGATGTACGGCAACACGCACGTCGTCGCCGACCACCTCGCCGAGGGCCTGCGATCCCAATTCGAGGTCGAGGTGGTGCCAGTCGAGGCGGCGACCGACGAGAAGGTCGCGACGGTCGACCTCCTCGTGGTCGGGGGGCCGACCCATGTCCACACGCTGTCGAGCGAGAAGTCCCGCGCGGCCGCCAAAGCGGCGGCGGCGAAGCCGGGCGCCGACCTGACGATGGACGCCGGAGCCGAAGGCGAGGGCCTTCGGGACTGGTTCGACCTTCTGGCGCCGGCCCGGAGCACAACCGCCGCGGCGTTCGACACCCGGCTCGATGCAGCGACGATCATCACCGGTCGCGCCTCGAGGGCGATCGCGAAGCGCCTGACGAAGCACGGCTTCGAACTCGTCGCCGACCCCGAGAGCTTCCTGGTCGACAAGCAGAACCATTTGATCGACGGCGAGGCCGACCGGGCGACGCAGTGGGCCAAAGAGCTGGCCGAGAGCGTCGCCGCCAATCCGTAGCCCAGCAGATCGGGACCAAGGTCCCGCGACCAGCCGACCCCCGTCCCTGCCCGCCCCAGCACCAGAACCGCAGGATCGAGTTCATGAACCTCACCACCGACGAACCCATGTACCACTCGCACCGCAACGCCGTGCAGCAGGTCGTGCAATGACCATCTACGTCGGCACGGACGGATCCGCAGGTGCGGCTGCTGCCCTGCGCTGGGCAGCGCGCGAGGGCGAGCTCCGGAACCTCCCCGTGACGGCAGTGGTCGCGTGGGACCTCCTGAACCAGGCTCGGCCGTCGAGCGGCGATGAGCTCGACCCGGCGTACGCCGATGAAGACGCCCTCGCCGTCCTCCACGACTGGGTGACCGCTGCGGTCGGCCCCGAGCGCGCGGACACCATCGGGCGGTTCTCGGTCTGCGACCTGCCGTGGCGAGCTCTCGTCTCGACCTCGGCGGGCTCCGACCTGCTCGTGGTCGGGGCTAGGGGTACAGGGGGGTTCCTCGGTCTGAGAATCGGATCGGTGAGCGAGCACGTGCTGCAACAGGCGCGCTGCCCGGTTGCGGTCGTCCACGCCGATGGACGTGGAGACGAGACGGCGACCGAGGAACGGATCATCGTCGGGGTCGACGGATCAGAGACTGCGTCGCGCGCGATCGCGTGGGCACTGGACGAGGCTCGGGCGCGTCGACGCGAGTGTGCGCCTCGTGTCTGCGTGGGCCGTTCCCGTCATGGCGTACCCCGGAGCGGTCGAAGGTGCAGGCATCTTCGAGCAGGCGTCTGATGAGATCCTTCGAGACGCGGTAAGGGACGCAGATCTGCATGGGCTCGCCCACCCCATCGAATGCGAGGCAGCAGCGGGCGGAGCGGCAGCAGCCCTCGTCGACGCAGCTCGCGACGCGACGCTCCTCGTCGTCGGGTCGCGGGGCCTCAGCCGGGCGCGGGAGCTCGTGTTCGGATCGGTCAGCCATCAGGTCGTCCATCACGCCGGGTGCCCGGTCGTCGTGATCCCGCCTGCACCCGGAGGTGCGACGTGAACAGGGACGACGTGCTCCACGCGGGAAGAGTGTCTGCGACATCTCGCCGAGGGCTCGGTCGGTCGCATCTCGACGTCCTCCCGAGCGCTACCCGCGGTCCTGCCCGTTCGATACAGCATTGCCGGTGAGCGGATCGTCTTCTGGGCCGATCCACACGATCACCCCGAGGCGATCGACGACAACGTGGTCATTGGGTTCCAGGTCGACGCGATCGATGCCGTCACCCACGAGGGTTGGAGTGTGATGGTCGTCGGGCGCGCCACGCATGTCAGGTTGCCCGAGGACATCGCCGCCCTCGAAGGCTCTACGCCTCGGGGTTGGGCCGCCGCCCAGGGCCCCTTGGTGGCGCTCTCCATCGACCTCGTCAACGGGCGTACGCTCTCGAGCGTCGATCTTCCAGTGGGGTTGCCGTGACCGGCGAGCCAGAGATGGAGCTGATCGAGCTCCCGCGTGAGGAGTGTCTCGTCCTCCTGCGGGCATTCGGCGTTGGCCGCTTCGCTATCGCGTCGGCGTCCGGTTCGGTACTCGTCGTGCCCGTGAACTACCTCGTCGACGGAGACGTGATCGTCTTCCGATCCGATCCTGGGGAGAAGCTCGACCATCTCCACGGGCAGCCCGCCAGCTTCCAGATCGACTTCATCGATCCCTTCCATCACACGGGCTGGAGCGTGTTGGTGCGCGGCACTGCATACCGAGCGACCCCGGCCGAAGTCGCCGACCTCGACTTCGAGTCGTGGGCGGGTGGAGAGAAGCCGCACTGGGTGCGCGTGGTGCCGCTCGAGATCACGGGACGTCGCCTCGTCATCCCGCACCTTCCGCTCGACCTGAGGGGGTACCTGTGATGAACGCTCCAACTCAGCTCGAAGTCCTGTCCCCAGCAGAGTGCACGGCGAAGCTGTCCGCCGGCTGTGTGGGGCGCGTCGGGCTGATAGCGGACGGATGCCCTCATGTGCTCCCCGTGAACTACGCGTCCGACGCGACCGGCCAGATCCTCTACCGCACGACAGGTGAATCGCTTCTGGCGCGCGTCGAAGGACAAGCGGTGGTGTTCGAGGTCGACGGCTTCGACGAGACCTCAAAGACGGGATGGAGCGTGTGCGTCCATGGCCCGGCACGCGAGGTGCTCGTGCCCCGGGGGCCGGCGGCCTCCGAGCTCGTTGAGCGCGCGGTCGTGACCTGGGCCCCCGGAAGGCGTGATCGTTGGTTCTCGATCACCCCCGCCGAGCTGACCGGCAGGAAGCTGCCGATGACCGGCGTCGCCGACAACCACGGTTGGATCGAGGGGGTTGTGTCGTGACGAAGGTGACCGTCATCGGCGCGGGCGCCTGGGGCACCACCCTGGCATCACTGCTGAGCACCCGCGCCGAGACCGTGTTGTGGGCGAGGGAGCTCGAAGTCGTCGCGTCGATCGAGCGCGTGAGGGAGAACGAGCAGTACCTACCCGGCGTCGTGCTGCCAGCTGGGCTTCGGGTCACGAGTGAGCTCCGCGCCGCGGTGAAGGGTGCCGACCTCGTGGTGTGCGCAGTGCCCGCGCAACACCTGCGCTCGCTCATTCAGTCGATCGACCTCGAGGCCCCGCTCGTCCTCAACGTCGCGAAAGGCCTCGAAAACGGCACGTGCATGCGGATGAGCGAAGTGCTCGCCGACGCCCAGCCTCGCCGCGACCCGTCGACGATCGGCGTGTTGAGCGGACCGAACCTCGCCAGGGAGATCGTCGCCGGGCAACCCGCAGCGACATGCGTGGCATTCCCGGATCCGGACGCCGCCGCGTGGGTGCAACAGCTGCTCATGACTCCGACGTTGCGCGTGTACACCAGCGAAGATGTGGTCGGGTGTGAGATCGGCGGCGCGTTGAAGAACGTCATCGCGATCGCGGCCGGCGTCGCCGACGGTCTCGGATATGGCACGAACACGAAGGCGGCGCTGCTCACCCGCGGCCTCGCAGAGCTGGCCCGACTCGGCACCGCCGCAGGCGGTCGAGCGCTGACGTTCCTCGGACTCAGTGGAAACGGCGACCTCATCGCGACCTGTTCGAGTCCGCAGAGCCGTAACTATCGACTCGGAATGGAGCTCGCGCGGGGCATGTCGGCCCTCGACGTTCTGTCCGGCCAGTCCGCCGTCGTCGAGGGCGCGGCGACTGCTCCGGTCGCCGTCGAGCTGGCCAGCCGACTCAATGTGGACCTGCCCATCGCACGGTCAGTCGTCGCGCTGCTGCGCGAAGAGCGCACCGCGCAAGAGCTCGTCGCGCAGCTGATGGGTCGGGACGGAAAGACCGAGCTCGTCGGGTTCGATGCGCCCATCACGACCTGACCGGCAGGGACGAAGGTCCCCCCGAGAGGGGTCCACCGGCCGCAGGCAACGAGGAGCCGGCGTCATACGGTCGAAGCGTGACCGCGATCGAGCACCTCGAGCTCTCAGCTCCGCGTTCAGGGCGGCGTGGTCCATTTGAGGATCGAGCTGGCCAAAGGAGAGATTTGATGACTCACGACTTGCTTCACGGAATGGACATCCTCGATCCCAACGAGTGCTGGTCGCTCCTTCGAGGGTCTGTCGTCGGGAGGCTCGCGATATCGATCGCCAACCACCCGGACATCTTCCCGATCAACTACGTCGTCGACCACGGCACCGTCGTGTTCCGAACCGCAGAGGGGACCAAGCTCGCCGGCGCAGTGCTCGGCGCGGGCGTCGCCTTCGAGGTCGACGGCCTCGACACGAAGGCGAACGAGGCGTGGAGCGTCGTGGTGAAGGGTCGGGCGACGGAGATCAAGGGGCTGCACGAGCTGTTCGACGCCGCCGACCTGCCGCTCTTCCCCTGGCTCGCCAGCCCGAAGTACTGCTTCGTGCGGATTGTGCCTGACGAGGTCACGGGGCGACGGTTCCACGTCGTGGACGCGCCCCCCGAGACGCCAGCCGCACACCGCGGGAGCCACGAGTAGGGGCCAGGATGGCGGCGTGACCGATCTCGCTGCATCATTCCCTGGCCTCACCTTCGACCGTCCGGCAGAGCGGGTGCTTCGCATCACGCTCGACGGGCCCGGGCTGAACTCGGTGAACCACGCGGTGCATCGACAGCTCGCCGACGTGTGGGCGGCGGTCGACGACGATCCCGAGACCAACGTCGTGCTGCTGCGCGGCGCGGGCAAAGCGTTCTCTGCCGGGGGCAGCTTCGACCTCCTCGAGTCACTCGTGCACGACGAGGCGGCGCGCGCGGAGGTGATGTCGGAAGCGCGGGACCTCGTCTTCAACGTGATCGAGTGCTCAAAGGTCATCGTCTCGGCGATCCACGGACCTGCGGTGGGCGCCGGACTGGTCGTCGCGTTGCTCGCTGACGTGTCTGTCGCGGCGCGAACGGCGCGGATCATCGATGGCCACACTCGTCTCGGCGTCGCCGCGGGCGACCACGCGGCGATCTGCTGGCCGTTGCTGTGCGGCATGGCGAAGGCGAAGTACTACCTGCTCACGTGCGAGCCGATGAGCGGCGAGGAGGCCGAGCGCATCGGGCTCGTCTCGCTCTGCGTCGACGACGACCAGGTGCAGGATCGTGCGCTCGAGATCGCGACGCAGCTCGCCGACGGAGCGCAACAGGCGATCCGGCTCACGAAGCACGCGCTCAACAGCTGGTACCGCGCCCAGGCCGCGACATTCGACGCGAGCCTCGCGTACGAGTTCCTCGGCTTCGCGGGCCCTGACGCGCGTGAGGGGCTCGCCTCCCTCAAGGAGAAGCGGGCCCCGCGGTTCACGCGCTGACTCGGACCTGGCGCCCGAGTCCAGCCGGGCGGGAGGTCCGAGTACTCAAGTCGGCGTGAAACCGCGGTAGGCGGTGTCATGCTGGGGGCATGGCAAACAAAGTGCCGGAGAAGCACAACGCGAAGAAGCCCGGCAAGACGCTCAAGGAGAAGCGGGCCGACAAGGAGAAGAAGAAGTCCGAGCGCCGGTCAGGCTGACCGTCAGCTCACTGATGACGCAGACGCGGGCGTACTGCGACGGGAAGCTGATCAAAGAGGGCTTTCCCGTCGCCGAGGTGTCCGACTTTCTCGCCATGGACGGCGCGATCGTGTGGGTCGACTACTGCAAGCCGACTGAAGCCGACATTCACGAGCTTCAGTCCGAGCTCGGGTTCCACGAGCTGCGCGGTCGAGGATGCGCTCGGCGGCCACCAGCGGCCGAAGCTCGATCACTATCCCAGCCATCAGTTCCTGGTCTGCCATTCGGTCTCGGTCGTGACGGACGGCCTCGAAGCCGTCGAGATCGACGCGTTCATCCACCAGCGGTGGCTCGTCACCGTACGAAAGGACGAGGGCTTTGCCCTCGAGCCACTGCTCGAGCGGTGGGACCGGTCGAAGGACCTCGCGGGGCACGGGGTCGGGTTCCTCGTCTACGGCCTGCTCGATGTCGTCATCGACAAGGCATTCACCACCCTCGACGATTTCGACCAGTACTACGACGACGTCAGTGACAGCGTCTTCTCGGAGGAGACGCCGATCAAGCCCAACCAGCACTGGTTCGACATGCGCAAGGCACTGATCCAGTTCCACCGGCTCGTGGTGCCGACGCGCGAGGCAGTGAGCGCCCTGATGCGGCGCGACCACGGGCTCGTGGACGAGGAGCTGTACCCGTACTTCCAAGACGTGTACGACCACATCTTGCGGGTCACCGAGTCCACGGACGCCCTCCGCGACCTCGTCAGCACGATCGTCGAGACGAACCTCAGCCTCCGCGACTTCCGCACCAACCAGATCATGAAGAAGGTCACGAGCTGGGCCGCGATCATCGCCGTCCCGACGCTCATCACGGGGTGGTACGGCATGAACGTGCCCTACCCCGGCTTCGCGCGCCACTGGGGTGTCACCGCGGCAACGATCCTCATCATCGTGTGCTCGGGCAGTCTCTACGCGGTCTTCAAGAAGCAGGAGTGGCTGTGACCGATGGCGACGATCGACGACATCCGGCCGCTCGCGCTCAGCCTGCCCCGAGCGTATGAGGTGCTCGTCCGCGATCGGGTGAAGTTCCGCGTCGGTCAGTACGTGTGGCTGGCGTTCTCCCGCGACGAGACGATGATGGGCTTCGCGTTCCCGAAGGAGGAACGTGATGCGCTCATCGCCTTCGAGCCCGAGAAGTTCCTCATGCCGAAGAAGTCAGACCAGCGCTACAACTGGGTCGTCGTGCGCCTCGACGCGATCGATGACGAAGAAGCGCATGAGATCGTGCTCGACGCGTGGCGCATGGTCGTGCCGAAGAAGGTCGCGCACGAGCATCTCGGCGACTGACCTCAATGGCGTTTCACGCCGCCGTACTTCATCCTCGTGTCGTTCATCGACGCGGGCCGAGCGGCGTCGTCGCGAATCGCGCCGTCGACTACCTCGCCGACGAACAACGTGTGGGTGCCGAGGTCAAGGGTGTGGCGCACCTGGCAGTCCATCCACGCGAGCGCCTCGTCGAAGACCGGCGCGCCGGTGGTCGCTGCGCGCACCGCTCGACCGTTGAGCGTCGTGCCGTCGTCGGTTGCGGGCTTGGAGAACTTCACGAAGACCTTGGTGTCCTCGGAGTCCCAGAGGTTCACGGTGAACGAGCCGCCCGCGGTGATGAGGCGATGCGTCACCGCGTCGTTGTCGACGCCGACACCGATGAGCACCGGCTCCATCGACAGCTGCGACACCCAGCTCGCGGTCATCGCGTTGCGCTCCTCCCCCGAACGCGACCCGATCAGGACCAGCGCGTTGGGGATCTTCCACGTGAGCCTGTTGACCAGTTCGTCATCGAGAGCCATCAAGGGCCGAGACTAGGGCTCTGGTCGTCACGGCGGGCCATGATGTACCGGACATGACCGACATCGTCCTGAGCCCCATCGACGTGCGGGCGTCGGTCGTCATCGAGGCGGCCGTCGCGGCCGAGCACGCCGGCTTCGAAGCGATCTGGACCTATGACCACATCTCGGGCATCTCGTTTCGCGGCCGTCCCGTGCTCGATGTGTGGACAGTGTTGGCCTCCGTCGCTGCGACCACGACACGGGTGGGCGTGGGCCCGCTCGTGATCAACACGATCGCCCGCCATCCAGCACACATTGCCGTCGCCGCGGCGACGCTGCAGGACTTGAGCGGAGGCCGAGTGCGCCTCGGCCTCGGCGCCGGAGCCGGCCCGGAGTCGCCTTACTCGCGAGAGCTCGCGATGGTCGGCCTCCCCGTGCTGAGCGCGCCCGAGCGACGTCAACGCGTGGTCGACACGATCACGTTCTTGCGGTCCGCCTGGTCACGCGACTCGGTGTACGAGGGCATGGTCCTGCCCGATCCGCCGCCCCCGATCTTCGTCGCCGCGAACGGCCCGAAGATGGCAGCCATCGCCGGCGCGCATGCGGATGCGGTCAACTTCCACGACTGGCAGCGAGACCTGCCCGGCGCAGTGACGGCCGCAGTGGTCGCAGCCAAGGAAGCGGGCAACGACGACTTTCGCGTGACCCTCGAAGTGCCGTTCGAAGAGGCATGGTTGCGTCCCGACAGCGACGAACGCCAGCACGTGGCCGCGCTCGGCGTGTCGCGCTTGATGCTGCGATGGAGTGCGTCGATCGGCGTGGACGCAATTCAGCGTGCGGCGCGGTGGACCGAGACGGCATAGTCGCCACCGGGCCGAAGCTCCTCGCCTGACCACGTCGACCACCGCTCGACGAGATCGAGCCCCGCGTCCTCGCAGTCCGCGTCGTATGCGTCCACCGTGTATCCCTTGTTGAGCTGGAAACCCGCGATGAGCGTCGCACCGGCATCGAGGTGGCGGGCGCAGCCCACGACGAGGTCGCGCTGGGTGCCCGGTGGCGTGAAGAGCGGCACGTTGCCGGCCATCACGACGAGGGCGAACTTCCTCCCGAGATCGAAGGCGCAGAGGTCGTCGACGCGCCAGTCGAGCTCGGGTGAAAGCCGTCGGGCGGTGGCCACCATCGATGCATCGGCGTCGACACCGACCACCGCCACGCCTCGGCGAGCAAGCTCACGAGCAACTCGGCCGGTGCCGCATCCGGCGTCGAGGACCGAGGCGGGCGCGAACCGCATGACGAAGTCGGCTTCACCGTGGACCTCGACACCTTCAGCGGCCAGTGCGTCGAATCGCTTTTGGTACTCGTCGCCGTCCCACGCCACGGGGGTGACGCTACGGCTTGCCGCCCTGAGGGTCGTCGGGAACCTCGCCTCCTCGAGCGTGGATGGCCTCGTGGCTCTCGGCGAAGTGCCAACGATGTCCCTCGAGGTCGGTGGCCTCGTAGCGGCGCTCGCCGTAGAACGCGTCCTCCAGCTCCATCGTCACGTCGGCACCCTGCGCGAGTGCGTGCGCGTAGTGGCTGTCGATGTCGTTGACAGTGAGATGCAGGATCACCGTGGTGTGCCCGACCTCGCTCGGCGAGTAGATGCGGTGCACGTCATGGTTGGCGTGCCCGAGCATCACGATGCCGGCGCCGAGCCGCAGCCAGGCGAGCATCTGTTGACGGCCATCCCACTCGTGCTCCATCCGGGCCTCTCGCAGCTCGATGAAGCCGAACACGCGCACGAGATAGTCGAGCGCGGCGAACTCGTCGGCGTAGGCGAGTCGGGGAAACAGATCGGGCATGCGGAGATTGGTCTCGGGCTCTTGCGAGATGGTGGACATGAGCTGCTCCTTTTGGCGCGACAGCACCGTGGGGTCGCCCGGGTCGTCGGGCAACACGTTGTCGGGACGCAGCCGGCGGAGAGGTTCGAGCTCGTCACTCACGACCCCATCCTCTCCTCTGCCGGGGCGGACGCGTCGCGCAGTCGAGCGCGAGCGCGATTGAGCCGTGACCTGACCGTCCCGACGGGGATGTCGAGCGCGGCCGCGATCTGCTCGTAGCTGAGCTCCTCCCAGACATAGAGGAGGAGCGTGTCCCACTCGGCGGAGGGGAGCTCCGCCACTGCGTCTGCCACACGTGTCCAATCATCCGATGCGTCAGTCGACGCTGCGACCCGTTCAGCCAAGTCCTCTACACCCGGTCGTTGCGCAGCAAACCGCGCCATCGCCTTGATGCGTCGAGCCTCGCTGCGTCGTTGCTTGGAGACGACGCGGGTCGCGATGCCGTACAGCCACGGGGCCGCGTCGGGTCGACACGGGTCGTAGCTGTCACGTCGCTCGAACGCGACGCGGAACACTTCGCCGAGCAAGTCGTCGGCCTCGGGACCGACGCGACGAACGAGATAGCGGAAGATCACGCGGGCGTGACGGTCGAAGAGCTCAGCGAAGCACGCGGGATCGTCAAGTGACGCAGCGATCACCTCGGCGTCCGTGCTCTTGTCCATCACCTCTTACTTGCCCGCAGGCGGCGATGAGTTCGCGGGCAACCACTCGGGAGCGTGCGCGCCGAGCGGTGTCGTCGGCAATGACCAGTGAGAGGGCGTGTCGCTCAGCTGCGCGACGGGACCGAGATGGCGCAGACGGCCGAACGGCGTGTCGGTCGTGACGAGGAGGTCTGCGACGTCGCCGAACCCGGTCGCCTTGTCGCGATCGACGCGCGGCTCGCGAGCGAACCACATCGCGGTCTGACAGAGCGAGGCCCGCACGTGGTAGCTGCCGCCCTCGCGGCTCCGGCGCCAGAGCGCCGCGATCGTGCCGAGCGCGGCGAGGTATCCCGTCGTGTAGTCGCACGCGGCCGCGGGGATGAGCACCGGAGGACCGATGGCTCCCTGAACGTCGGCGATGCCGCTCACCGTCTGCGCCAGCTGCTCCCACCCGGGTCGTTGCCGCCAGGGTCCCGTGTCGCCGTAGCAGTTCATCGTGACGTACACGAGGCCGGGACGTCGGGTCGCCAGCTCCTCGGGGCCGAGCCCGCGATGTTCCATCGCTCCACCGCGGTAGCCCTGCGCGAACACATCGGCGGACGCGACCAGGTCGAGCAGGCGCGTCTTGTCCTCGGAGTCGTCGAGATCGAGGAACGTCGAGCGCTTGCCGTGACTCGTGTCCATCACGAAGGGCGCCACGTTGTCGAGCTTCGGCGAGTTCACGAGCAGCACGTCCGCGCCGTGCTCGGCGAGCGTGCGTCCGTTGGTCGGTCCGGCAAGGATGCGAGTGAGGTCGAGGACTCGCACACGATCGAGCGGGCGGGCCCTCCCGCCCGCGGGTTCGGGCGACGAATCACCGATCTTCTCGATCTCGACCCGCGCGAACGCACCGAGGGCCTGGCCCTGCGGATGCGCGGCCCACTCGTCTCGCGTGCGCACCATCGCGCCGCACATCCGCGCTTCGGCGAGCGCGTCCTCGAGCGCTTGCGCCTCCCACTTCGCCACCGCGGCGGCAACCGAGGCTGCGTCGGCATCCTCGCCGATCCCGAGAACTCGCCTCGTCGGGTCGGCGAGGCGCGGGAATGCGCCGTGCAAGTGAACCCACCGTCCGTCACGGCACTCGTAAAGCGCGATCAACGGGTTGTCGGCCACCCGCTGCGGCGTGGGGCCATCGAGCAGCTGTTGGAAGACGAAGCTCAGAAGTGCGACGCCGGCTCGGCGAGTGTCGACCGTGACCGTCTGCTCCTCGCCCGTCTTGTCGCGCCAGATCAGCGCAGCAGCCGCGGCAGCAGCGCCGAGCGCGACGGCCGCCGACGACGCGACCGGAAACGGGCTCGCGTAGATCGGCTCGCTTCCCGTGATCGTGACGCCGTCGGCAGCGTTGCCCGGGAGGCCGACCTCAGCGAGGAGCTCGGCAACTCGGGCGTCGGCCACGAGTCAACGGTACGGCGTGTGAGTCGGGTCAGTCGTCGGGGTCGTCATCGTCGTCGGCGATCGCCGGGACGTGATCGAACTGGAACTGGCGTACCGCGGTCGACACGAAGAGGGGCGAGCCGATCGTGGCGCCGTCGTCGTCATCATCGTCGTCGGAGTCGTCGTTCGTCGTCGTCCTCGACTCGATGGGCTTGAGCTGAGGGCCCTGGTCGAAGGGATCCTCCTCGGGCCCCGAGAACTGAGGGGGTTGGTCATCGTCGGGCCCGGGGTCGGTGAAGCCGTTTCCGGCATGCGGGCCGGTCGGCACCTCCGCGTTGCCGGTGTGGACGACGTTGTCGCCGTCACGATTGAAGTTGTCACCGCCGAGGAGCTGGTTGAACTTGTCGGGAACGACAGCCACGCTGCGGTCGACCTCGTCGCCGGTGTCCTCAGGACCGGGATCGGTCACGCCGTCCCCCGTCGCCGGCTTGGCGCCGCGCAGCCTGGCGATGTCGGACTTGATCGCCTGCGAGATGTCGGGAGGAAGCGAGGAGCCTCCGCTGTCGGGATCGCCGGGATCGCCACCGCCCGGGTCACCGGTCTGCGACACGCTCTGCTCCGCATCGGAGCTCTGACCCTCCTCGGGCTCCGGCTCGGGCTCGACGCTCTGCCCGTTGGCATCGTCGTCTTCGGGCTCGGGCTCGGTGCTCTGTCCGTTGGGGTCGTCCGCGGGATCGGGCTCGGGATCGGGCTCGACCGACTGACCATTTGGGTCGTCGGCAGGATCCGCGCTCGTGCCCGGATCGGGCTCAGGCTCGACGCTCTGCCCTTCGGGGTCGAGCTCGGGATCGATGCTCTGCCCTTCGGGATCGAGCTCGGGATCGATGCTCTGGCCGTCCGGGTCGCCTTCTGGATCGTCGGCACCACCGGTGACCTCGTCTTGCGGCACGAGGCTCTGACCGTTGGGGTCATCTGCGGGCTCGGTGCTCTGCCCGTTGGGGTCGGGCTCGACGCTCTGCCCGTCGTCGTCGGGGTCCGCGGGCGTGCTGTCTTCCGGCTCGCCAGGTCCATCGTCGTCCGGTGACTCCTGCTCGCTCGAACCCGGGGGGCCCTGAGCGGGCGCCGGATCCTGCAGCTTCGGGGTCGTGTCGATCACGGTGTTCGTGGTCGCGTCACGCGTCTCCGACGAGCCGTCGGGTCTCGTGGTCGTCTGGGTGTTGGTGACCGCGTCGACGACGGTCAACGTTCCATCGGCCTTCCTCTCGCTGCGGATGTTGCCCGAGGAGATGGTGACCGTGCCGTCGGGACTGACCGTCTTCGTTGCACCGCTCGGCGTCTGGCTGACCTTGTTGCCCTTGGAGTCGACCGCGGTGCCAGGTGTCGCCGCGGCATCCTGCTCCGCGAGCGCCTGCTGGAGCGCGTCACGTCCCGGACCCGAGGGCCCGCCAGTCCCGATCAGGTTGCCGATGCGGGTGATCTCACTGCCGTCGTCCTTGACCGCGTGGCCCTTGCTCCTGACGCCTTCGTCCTTGTCGGTCTGCACGACCCCGCCGGCGGGAAGCCGCGTCGTGGTCGTTTGCCCGCCATCCTCCGGCCCGGCGTCAGAGGACTGCTCGACCGAGCTCTTGCCGGTGCTCCCGCGACCACCCGTCGGGTCGTCGTCAGGCGAGGACTGACCGCCCGTCGCGCGGATCAACGCGTCGTTGCGGCTCGTGGCGATGCCCGCGAGCACCGAATCAACGGTGTCGTCGTGGATGCCGGCGTCGCCCGGATCCTGTTCGCGGGTGGCGTCGGCGTCCGTGCGGGTCGCGGTGATGGTGTTGTCCTTCTTCACCGTCTTCGATCCGCTCGACGTGCGGCTGGGCACGGGTGCGGGGGCGATGGTCTTCTTGGCGGCCACGGCGACTCTCCTTCATCAGCACGCTGTTCGTCGACACGCTGTTCGTCTGACGATGCGCCCGGCGCGCCATTGGGTCATCCGTGCGCGCACGGATGACCGAGCTGCCCCGCTGCCTCACGATGAGACCCATGGCCGAGAGCGACGGTCTCACCCACCGCGACGCTGCCGCGCAGATCGGCGAGCTCGTCGCGGACCTTTGCGACGAACGGCGACGCGCGGACTTGGCAAGCGCGGTGCGCGCGCTGCTCGATCAGCTCGCGAGCCCCGCCCGAGTCATCGTCACGGGCGAGTTCAAGCAAGGCAAGAGCAGCCTGGTCAACGCGCTGTGTGGGCAGCCCGTCTGCCCCGTCGATGACGACGTCGCGACCGCGATCCCGACGATCGTGCGCTACGAGCCCGAGTCCACGGCCGCCGCGATCTTCACGAGCGAGACAGCCGATCTCACAGAGCGGAAGCCGCTCGAGTTCGAAGACCTTCCGGCGTGGATCCGAGAGGACGGGCAGCAAGTCACGGTCGCCGGTCTCACCGCTGTCGACGTCGCCCTGCCCTCGACGCTGCTCCGCAGCGGGCTCACACTGATCGACATGCCCGGGACCGGGGGCATGGCGACACCACAGGCGGCGATGGCGCTCGCCGCGGTGCTCCCGACCTGCGACGCAGCGGTCGTCGTGTCGGATGCGGGGCAGCCCGTCACCGCCTCGGAGGCCGAGCACGTGGAGACGATCCGCAACCGTCTCGACGCCGTCCTCGTCACCAAGACGAAGATCGACATCCACCGCACCTGGGAGGTCGTCGTGGCACTCGACGACCAGACCTTCCGCGCGCTCGACGTGCCGGTGATCGGCATCTCCGCAGAGCTGGCACGGCGAGCGCGGGCGTCCCAGGACCGGGAGCTCGCGGTCGAGTCGCGCCTCCCCGAGGTGAGTGTCTGGCTGCAACGCGTCGCTGGCGAGACACGGGATCGCACCGCGCTGGGAGTTGTCGCAGCCGCTCTGGAGGCATGTGCTCACGTGGCCACTCCGCTCGAGCAAGAGGCGGCGACGTTGCGAGACCCCGCGGGGCATGCCGAGCGGGCCGCGCAGCTCGAAGCGGCGACGGCTGAGGCCACGCGGCTGCGCGGCGCGGCGAGCCGATGGCAGCAAGTCCTGGGTGACGCGATGGGGGACATCACCACCGACCTCGGAGACGATCTTCGGAGTCGGTTCCGTGGCTTGATCACTGCGGCCGAGGAAGCACTCGATCAGGCCGATCCCGCCACCGTATGGGTCGAGTTCGAGCCCGAGCTCCGACGGCTGATCACGACTGCCGCCAGCGACTACCAGCTCGCGGTGCACGACCGGCTCGTCGCCTGCCGCGCGGCGCGTCGAGGCCGTGTTCTCCGAGGAGGAAGCGGCGGTCGATGACCTCATCCCCAGCGCCGCGGGTGAGTCCCCTCCCCCTGGCGACTCCCCGATCACGGTGAAGGAGATGAAGAGGGCGGGAGTCGGCGCGCGCGCGATGGGAGCGGTGCGCACGTCATACAGCGGCGCGGTGCTCACTGGCTTCGTCACGGGCGTGCTCGGGCTCACCCTGGCCGCGCCCGTCGCGCTGGCGGCCGGCGCGGCCGTGGGCTACCGGGGCATCCGGGAGGACGCCAAGCGCCAGCTCGCGCAGCGGCAGGCAATGGCGAAGGCGGCCGTGCGCCAATACGCGGACGAGGTCGCCGGCGCGCTGTCGAAGGAGACCCGTGACACCGTGCGGCGCACGCAACGCAGCCTGCGCGACCACTTCACTGCCCGCGCCGACGAGATGCTGCGCTCGGCCGCCGCGTCGTACGACGCGGCCAAGCGGGGCGCGGCGCTCGCCGACCAGCAGGCTGCGGACCGACTCGCCGAGGTGTCACACGCGCTCGGGCACGTGACCGCCATCCGAGACCTCGCAGCGAAGGCGCACGACGCGATCTCCGCCGCGGTTGATGGACCACCGATCGACGGACCACCCGCATGACCGGCGTGCGACTGCCCGGGCGGGTCTCGGCACTGCTCGACCTCGCGGCCGACACGTACGAGGGCCATCCGCAAGCCGCGCCCGCGATCGCCGGCTTGAGGGCTCGCTTCGACGAGCCGCTGCGCGTCGCGGTCGCAGGGAGGGTGAAGGCCGGAAAGTCGACGCTGCTCAACGCCCTCGTCGGACATGGCCTCGCCGCGGTCGACGCCGGCGACTGCACACGTCACGTCACGTGGTACGTCCACGGTCGGTCCTACGAAGCAAAGGCTTCCGTGCGAGGACAGCTGCAGCGCGTGTCGTTACACCGCAGCGAGAGCTCGATCGACGTCGATCTCGGCGACATCCACGATGCCGACGTCGATCGAGTCGTCGTCGAGTGGCCGTCGCCGCTCCTGCGCGGGATGACGCTCATCGACACACCGGGTCTCGGCACGCTCGATGGCACGCTCGATCCGCGCGGCCGAGAGTTCCTGCTGCCGGGCGATCAGCCGTCAGCTGCCGACGCGGTGATCTACCTGACTCGGCACATGCACGCGCACGACGTGCGCTTCCTCGAGGCCTTTCACGACGACGACGCCGGCCGGCCGAGCCCCGTGAACACGATCGGTGTGGTATCCCGAGCGGACGAGATCGGCGCGGCTCGCATCTCGGCCATGCGCAGCGCGGAGCACGTCGCGCGGCGGTATGGAGCCGATCCCCAGATCCGTCGGCTGTGCCAGACGACCGTGCCGGTCGCCGGGCTGCTCGGCTTCGGTGCGTCACTCCTGACCGAGCGCGACTTCGCTCTGCTCACCACGCTCGCCACCGCACCGGAGGACGACGCCGAGGCCCTGCTGCTCTCCTGCGATCGGCTCGCGACGAGACCGAGCGCGATCGACATCTCCCCGGAGGATCGCGCCCACCTGCTCGATCGCCTCGGCCTCTTCGGCGTGCGGCTCGCGCGGGTGCTCATCCAGGACCGCACCACGCCGACCGCGCCGGCGCTCGCAGCCGAGCTACGCCGCGTGAGCGGCATCGACGAGCTCCGCATGCTCCTCGCGACTCGCTTCGCAGCGCGCAGCGGGTTGCTCAAGGCTCAGGCGGTGCTCGCCGGGCTCGAGCGGATCACGCGCGAGTGGCCCGTCGCACGTGACGACGTGACACGCGGCATCGAGATGGTCGAAGCAGGCGCACACGAGCTGGCGGAGCTCCGCCTCCTGATCGCCGCTCGAAACGGCGCGCTCGACATTGGCGACAACGAGCTCGCAGAGATCGACCGCATCGTCGAAGGTTCCGGCCTCGAGACCCGGTCTCGCCTCGACCTCCCCGACGATGCCTCCGATCAGGACGTGGCGGTCGCGATCACCCGATCGGTCGAGCGGTGGCGCCGCCGGGCGGAGCACCCACTCGCATCGCGCGCGCTGAGCGACGCGGCGAGCGTGATGGTCCGGTCCTACGAGGGGATGCTGGCGACCTCTGGTCAGGCCTTCGGAAGCTCGGCGCAGTTGCCGGTTCCCGGCGCGATCTGACCGGCGCCGTTTCCGACGAGCACGCACACGGCACTCGCGCCGTCGAGCTCTTCCGCGGAGTACTGCTGTTCGAACGGCGAGCTCGCACCCCACTGACGCAACGCGACACCGGTGCTCGCCGTGCTGTCGATCGAGCCGAGGAAGAACGTCGCGGTGAGCTCCTCGGCGCTCGGGTCGCTGACGAGGGTCACGTCGTGGGTGGTGAACGCGACCTGCAGCGCGTTGCCGTTCCGCTCGACCGCGGTGATGCACACCGCGGGCTGCCCCGCGGGCGGGCACGGGGTGATCTGACCCGTTGTCTGCTGCGTGTCGGCGGCGCCCGCCGCGCCACCGGTTCCGCCGTCGCCTCCGCCTGCGAAGACGACCACCGCCGCGATCGCCGCGACCGCGACCGCCGCCGCGCCCGCGGCGATCGGGATCCACCGCCTCTTCCGCCGTGGCCCGTGATCCGGACCCGTCTCCGAAACCGCAGCCGGGGGGACGTCCGCGGGCGGGGCCGGACTCGGTGCCGGGAGCGGCGGCGGTGCCGGCGGAGGAGACATCGAAGGCGGTCGCTCCGGTCGCGCGGGGGCGCGGCGACGGCCGCAGACGCGGCGACCAACGCGGGCTCCTCGACTCGACGCATCGCCCCCCACCGCGCCGCGCCGAGGGCGACCACGTGCTTCGGGTCAGAGTCCACCGCGACCGGTCGTCCGAGCTCCGCGGTGATCAGCTCGGCGACCATGGGGATGCGCGACGAGCCACCGACAAGCAGCACGCTCGTCAGATCGTCGGCGTCGACCTGTGCGCTCGCCATCGCGCGCCTCGACCGCGGCGACCGTCTCGACGAGCGGCACTCGGATCATGGATTCGAGCTCGCCGCGTGTCAGCCGTACTTCGGTCCGTAGCCCTGGGAGCACCACGGGCACCGACGTCTCGGTGTCCAAGGAGAGGGCCTCCTTCGCCTCGACGCAGTCCTGCCGCAGGCGGGCGAGCAGCGCGGTCGTCGACGGATCGTCGAAGTCGAGCCCCGCGATGGCGTCCGCACACGCCTCGCGCACATGGGCGACGACGGCTTCGTCGAAGTCGATGCCACCGAGCCTCTCGATCCCCTCGGGCTGGCCGAGCACCGAGAACCCGTCGGCCGTCTTGCGCAGGATCGCCGCGTCGAACGTCCCGCCGCCGAGGTCGTAGACCGCGACCACCGACCCGACTTCGAGGCGAGCGAGCGACGCGTAGTGCACTGCCGCGGCTTCGGGCTCAGGGATGCGCAGTGCGTCGCTCACACCCGCCATCCGACAGGTCTGGTCGAGCAGCTCGAGCTTGTAGGGACCCCAATTCGCCGGATGGGAGACCACCACCGTGTCGGGTGCGCCGCCCTCACGCTCGCTCACCGCGTCGATCGTGGCCCGCAGCAGACGGGCCATGAGGTGCTCCGGCGCGATCGGCACTCCACCGAGGAGGACGGGAGCAGGGTCTCCCACTCGCCGCTTGAACTCACGGCCCAACCGAGCGGGCTCGGCAACGCCGCGACGCACCGCCGCGTCGCCCGTGAGCATCGACTCGTCAGGCTTCAGAAAGACGACGGACGGAGCGGCCGCGCTTCGTTGGCTGAGCTGCACGACCTCGGCATGCCCGTCACGGAACAGTGCGGTAGCAGTGAACGTCGTGCCGAGGTCGACACCCAGCACGTAGCCGCGGCTCGACGAGTCGGACTCCATGTCAGCATGGACCCGCGCGCACGCAGCGATGTCGTCCGTGTGCACACGGAACTCGACGCTGGCGTGGCCATATACAGTCCGCCGATGACCCGGAGCGGCCGCGAGGCGCCGTTCGTGGGGCGGGTCGACGAGTCGCTCGCGCTCCACGCGCTCGTCGATGGCGCCGCCGCCGGCCGCGGCTCCGCGGTGCTCGTCGTCGGAGATGCCGGCAGCGGCAAGTCCCGGTTGATCGGCGAGGTCATCGGGGGCACGAACGACACGAGCCGCCGGAGAGGCGCGTCGCAGGTCGCCATCCGCATCGGATCCGCACACGGCTTCACGATCGAGCGCCCCTTCGGCGCGATTCACGAGGCGCTCGACGTGACCCCATCGCTCGACACCACCCGCGGGGAACCCGCCGGCACCCGAGCGCTGCTCGAGGCAGGCGCAGGATCGACGGCCGAGTTCGCAGTCGCCGACCGACTCCTCGAGACGCTCGAGGCCGAGTGCCTCACCACGCCGGTCGTGCTCGTCATCGAGGATCTGCATTGGGCCGACGGCGGCACGCTCCGCTTCCTCGGCCTCGTGCTCGACCGCATCGCAACCTCGCCCCTCGGGCTCGTCCTCACCAGTCGCCCTCCCGCGCCAGCCACCGACCTCCATCGCTTCCTCACTCAGACGCGTGAGGACGAGCTCCCTCGGATCACGCTTTCGCCGCTCTCGACCGACGAATCGATCCACCTCGCGAGCCGACTCGTGGGCGGTGCGATCGGACCCCGCTTCACCGAGGCGATCAAGGCAACGAAGGGCAGCCCCCTGATGATCCATGCGCTCGCCGAGGCACTCGACCAGCAGCTCGTCTCGACCGAGTCGCAAGTCGAGCTGCCCGCCGGAGCCTCCCTACGACCGAGCGGGGTGCTCGCGTCGCGGATCGCCGAGCTCGATGGTGAGGCGTTCACGCTCGCGCAGGCCGCGGCGGTGCTCGGATCGACGTCGAGCGTCGAGCGGCTCGCCGCAGTCACCGGCCGACGCGCACTCGACCTGGTGCCCGTGCTCGACCGCGCCGAGGTCGCCGGCATCCTCGTACCGGACGAGACGGGCTACGGGTTTCGCCACGAGCTCTATCGCACCGCGGTGCTCGACACGATCGCGCCGAGCGCGCTCGCAGCGATGCACGTCGACGCGGCGCGGACGCTGATCGCACTCGGCGCCTCGCCCCTCGACGTCGCCGAGCACTTCGCGCTCGGTGCCCAGCCGGGCGATCAACAGGCGATCGAGTGGCTGTGCGACGTCGCCAACTCGATCAACCGCAGATCGCCGGGCACCTCGCTGAGGTTGGCGGAGGTCGCGGCATCGCTCGCGACGGAGCCGTCGATCGAGATCACCACGGCACGCGTCCGAGCGCTCGCCGGCACGGGTCGTGCGGCGGACGCCGAGGTACTCGGCGCCTCACTGCTCCGCGATCGAGAGCTGTCGCCGCACGTCCGAGCCGAGGTGCACCGTGAGCTCGCGCTGGCTGCGGTGGTCGACGGGAGGCCGGGCGACGCCGTCCTCCACGTCGCGACCGTCGCCGGCCTGACCGACGAACCGGTCGCACGGGCTCGGCTGCTCGCGGAGCTCGCGTTCGGGAGGTTCCTCGCCCTTGACCGAAGTGGCGCATGGGCGGCGGCCATGGACGCGCTGCGAGAGGGTGAGGCGCTCGGTGACCTCACGACGCAGGCCGCAGTGCACAGCCTCTGCTGCTTCCTCGAGCTGCTGCCGCTCGAGACCGCCGAAGCGTTGCGGCACGCCCGGCTCGCGGTCGAGCTCGCCGACCACCCCAGCTGCGTCGCCGCACATCAGTATCAGCCGTGGTTCACCGCGGGGATCGTGTTCCTCGAAACCGACGGCTTCGACGAACTCGACCGAGCCGTGCGCCGCGGGCGGGAGGTTGCCTACCGGACAGGCTCGGCGTGGGCGGTACCGGCATATGACGCGCTCGCATCGTTCGGTGCGCTCCGGGTCGGCGACCTCGGCGATGCGACTGCATTCGCCCTCGCGGCCCTCGACTCGTCCGAGAACGCAGACGCGTTCGGGGTGATGGTCTGGTGCCACTCATTCCTCGCTCAGATCGCTGTCGCCCGCGGCGATGTCGCGACTGCACGCGTCGAGTCTGAGCTTGCCGAGCGCGAGCTGTCGCCGACGCGAGCGCAGCTCGGGTGGGACCACGTGATGATGGCGAAGTCGCTGATCGCGGAAGCCGAGGGAGATCTCGACGCCGCATCTCGATCGGTCGGCGAGGTCTGGGAGACGTTCGGCGCGTTCGACATGCAGTCCGGTCGCCAGTGGATCGGGCCACGAGTCGTGAGACTCGCGCTGGCCACCGGAGATCGAGCACGCGCCAAGACGGTCGCGGCCGACATCGAGGACGCGGCAGAACGGACCGACCTGCGGTCGTTCCGCGTCGACGCCGAGCGCGCCCGGGGCTTGGTCGACGCTGATCCCGAGCGCTCGCTGAAGGCCGTCGGCCTGGCCCGGATGACGAGCCGCCGGCCACTGCTCGCCGACGCGTTGCTCGATGCTGCCCACGTGTTGCGGGAGGTAGGAGCCCCGGCGGACGCGGACGAGGCTGCGCTCGAGGCGTCATCCATCTATGCCGCAATGGGCGCGGATGCGTGGGCAGCTGACGCGGCCGCCACGAGAAGCGCCAAGGCAACCGCCAGGCAACGCGCCACGCCGGCACGTCCCCGTTTCGGGTGGGAGGCGATCTCGCAGAGCGAACGGCTCGTGCTCGAGCTGCTCGCCGACGGGCTCAGCAACGTCGAGATCGCGCAGCGCCTCTACCTCTCGCGGCGCACCGTCGAGTCGCACGTGTCATCCGCCTACCGCAAGCTCGCCCTCTCGACGCGCGTCGAGCTCACCCTGGCAATCCTCGCTCGCCGGGACTAGCGCGAGGGGTACAGGTCGCGGAGCAGCGCGATCTCCGCCGCGTGGTGGATCACCTCGTCGAGCGCGTGCAACATCGAGCGCGAGGAACGTCGAGGAGTGATACGGACCCCACGCCGGACCGAGCAGGTCGTACAGCGACTCGGGTGACCGCTCCACCAATCCCGAGCGAAACACCTCGCCCGAAGCAGCCAGCGCGGTGAGGGCTTCGTCGACGTCGAGAGTGAATTGCTGATCGACGAACTCGGTGCCACGAGCGTCGAAGACGCGAGCCGAGTAGCTGTCCAGGCAATCGACGGCCACATGCCACAGACGCCAGGCAATCGTCGTGACGGGAGCCGGGTCGGCGTACTCCGCCCAATCGGCCAGCACCCCGTCCGGCGTCTGGCGCACCGTCCAGCAGCCAGGCACCGGCTCCCAGAGGTACTCATCCCGCTCGAGGCCGTCGAGGCGCGAAGCGAAGCGCGGCCAGGCCTCGTCGAACAGGGACAGGACGTCGGCGTGGACTTGTGCGGCGCTCGTGGCAGCCATGGGCACCATGATTGCCTGCGCTGGCCGCTACGTCTTCAAGAACTTCGGAGCGAGCGGCAGCCAGGTGCGTTCGAGCGGCTCGTCGCGTGGCACGACCGGGCCGTGAATCAGCGCGGAGATCGCCCGTCGTGGGCGTTCGCTGTAGTTCGGGCCGCTGTAGTGGATAGTGCGGCAGTGATGCACAGTTGCCGCGCCTGCCATGATCGGGCAGGCGGCGCTCGTGCTGAGGTCGGGTGGTTCCTCGAGCAGAAGAGGCTGCCCGACACCCACGTTGCGATGGCCGAGGATGTCGCTGCGATGTGAGCCGGGCAGGAACTGCATGCAGCCGCTGTCGACGGTCACGTCGTCGAGCGGTGTCCACACCGAGAGGCTGTGCGCAGTGACCTTCGGCTGCTCCCAGTAGGCCTCGTCCTGGTGCCACGGCGTGTCACGGCCCACGCCCGCGGGCTTGAAGATCATGTGGGTGCCACTGTGGTCGAGGATCTCGGACTCGTCGATCTCGAGCAAGGCGCACGCGAGCTGCTTGGCGTTCGCGAACCAGGTCGTGTCGAGGATCTCGGGCACGGTGAGCTCGGGACCGAGGATCTGGTCGATCACGCCGTTGGTGCCGTCGTCGCGCTCGCCGTCGAAGTGGAGGCGGAACACCTTCGGGTTCACGAAGATCTCGTCGTATGTCGCGGCGAAACCAGGCCAGCTCGTCGAGCGGCATGACCTGCTCGTCGACCTGCAGATAGCCGTTCTGCCAGAACGACCTGGACCGCTCGGAGGAGATCGGGAAATCGATTTCAGGAGCGTAGCGCGGAGCATCGTATGCTCGCCGCGGTGGCGAGCCGGGCGGTCACGATCGGAGAGGTGGCCAGAGCAGCCGGTGTCTCTCCCGCGACGGTCTCACGAGTGCTGAACGCCACCCGCGAGGTGTCGCCCGACCGCGCCGCCCGAGTGCGTGCCGCCGTCGCGGAGCTCGGGTATCAGCCGTTCGGTCCCGCTCGAGCGCTGCGCCGCCAAGCGACCGACGTGTGGGCCGTGATCGTCGCCGACATCGAGAACCCGTTCTTCACGTCGATCATCCGGGGCATCGAGGACGGGGGACGCGAGCGCGGCTTCCGGGTGATGCTCTGCAACTCGGACGAGGACGTCCGCAAGGAGGCCGAGTACATCGACGTCGCGATCTCCGAGCGGATGTCGGGCGTGGTCATCGCCGTCGCGTCGACGCGGGTCTCGAACCTCGAGCCGCTGCGCGACGCGGGCATCCCCATCGTCGCGGTCGATCGCCGGCCAGTCGGGCGCACGATCGACTGCGTCCTCGTCGACAACGAACGCGGGGCTGCCGACGCGACGAGGCACCTGATCGAAGTCGGCGCCTTCCGGATCGCGTGCATCACCGGCCCCCAACGGCTCAGCACTGCGACCGAGCGGGTGAGCGGCTACCGCAAGGCACTTCGACGAGCGGGGCGCACCGTTGACCCCACACTGATCATCCGGCAGGACTTCCGGGAGGCGGGCGGCTACAAGGCGATGCGCGAGCTCTGCGCTCGACCCGATCGCCCTGACGCGGTGCTCGTCGGCAACAACCTCATGACCCTCGGCGCGCTGGAGGCGTTGCGCGACGAGGGGCTGTCGGTGCCGCACGACATGCGCGTCGTGGGCTTCGACGACGCACCGTGGGCCAAGCTGCTGCAGCCCTCGCTCACGGTCGTCGCCCAACCGACGTACGAGATCGGCCGGAGATCTGCCGAACTCTTGCTCGGCGCCCGTGCGGAACCGGCGCGGGCTCGCCAGGAGATCCTGCTCAGTCCTGAGCTGATCGTCCGGGAGAGCACATGACCGCGTCCACCACGTACCGTCCCGCGACCGCAGAGGACATCGACTTCTTTCGCACGCACGGCTACATCGTCGTGCGCGACGTGATCGATCCCGGCGAGCTCGATGCGCTCACCTCCCTCTGCGACCGGATCATCGAGCGCAAGGAGACCCTCGCGTTCGACTGGGCGTGGGAGAAGGACAAGACGCGCGACGAGCGCGAGTTCAAGATCCTGCAGTCGAGCCCGACGATGCTCTGGCCGGAGGCGGTGAAGGATGCACCGTTCCGCGCGTGGGCGGTCGAATACGGGTCCGCCCTGATGGGCTTCCCACTCGAGTTCTGGTACGACCAGTTCCTGGCCAAGCCGCCGATGAAGGGCGCCGCGACGTTGTGGCACCAGGACGAGGGGTACTGGGGACGCAACCTCGACGATCTGGGCATCACCTGCTGGATGCCCTTCCACGACGTCGACGAGCGCAACGGCTGCATGCACTTCATCGACGGGGGCCAACGCGACGGTGTGCTCACGCACCGCCAGCCCGACGACGTGCAGAGCGACCTGTTGTGCTGCGAGCCCGACGAGTCGCGGGCGGTCGCTTGCCCGATCAGCCGCGGCAGCGTGACGTTCCACCACTCGAAGACGCCGCACATGACGACCGCGAACTCCACCGATGCGTGGCGCAAGATCCTGACGCAGCACCTGCGCGCCACCGGCGCTCCGGGCGAAGGCGACCACTTCCCTTGGAAGGTCTACGTCAACCAGATCACCGGCGAACGCACCGTCCCGCCCACCCGCTGACGCCGTTTCCTTTGGTGTTTCTCACTCGCCGAGAGTGAGAAACACCAAGAAAAGCGGCTCAGGGGGTGCCGATCACGGCGGAGACGGCTTCCATCGGATGGGCGGTCTCCCACGGGCGGCGCTCGATGTCGGCCAGCGCTTCGGCGAGATCGAGCCGCGGCACACCCTGGGGCCGGCGGCAGTACACGAACGACACTGCGCAGTAGTCGTCGACGCGCTCGGCGATGCCCCACGCGAGGTAGCGACCCTTCGCGTCGTACTGCCAGCCTTCACCGGCGACCGGGTGCGTCGTCTCGTACTCCGACAGCTGGGCCTCACCACCGATCGGGAAGAACTTGGCGCCGATCTGCTGGATCGTGACCTTCAAGTCGGACGTGAACATGATCGGGTCGAGGACGTGCCATCGGTAGAACGACACGAACTCCGGTTGGTCGGGACGTTCGGGACCGATGCTGAGCGGCGCGCCTCCGTACGGCGCGCTGTGCGCGCCCATCCCCCACGCGGTGCCGACGTAGTCCTCGAGCCCCGTGCCGCAGATCGTGGGCAAGGAAGTGTCGCCGTCGCGGAAGACTTTCAGCTCACCCTCGCCGTACCAGTCACCGGAGTCGATGACGCGCACGCCGATCGCGCACCCGACGAATCGGCCGGGCCCCTCGAGGCCGTCGACGATCACGAAGTCCTGCTTCTGCACCGTCGGGTTCTGCCGGCGGAACCCGACATGCAGGTACCCGGCGTCCTCGTCGACGGGACCGAGCGTCAGATCGACTTGGTAGTAGAGGATCATCGAGCGTGATCCGCCGTTCGTCGCGACGATCCGCACGTGATCGCCGAACGGCATTGGCACGTACGTGTTGAAGCCCCGGCCCTCCTGCGCGCTCGTCAATGCCGACGCGTACTCGACCGGGCGTCCGTGGGGCAGCCCGAAGAAGTCGACAAACGGCACCGACACGCTCGGCACCTCGAGGCCGTCGTAGAACACCTCGATCCAGAGCGACCGCATGACCTCAGGAGGCGCCGGCGGGATCGTCATCCAGATGTGGCGGATCGTCCCCGGACCGTCGATGTCTGCGAGGATGACCGACTCGCCAGCCCGCATCCGCATGTTCGGCGCGCCCTTGCGTCCGCCGTGCGCGGTGCCGCCCCCGCCACGCGCCCCGGTCGGGTTCTCGAACGTGACCGCGCGGCTGTCCAGCGACGGATCGATGTAGGCGGGATTCTCGAGGTTCATCGGTCGATCGTGCGCGCTTCCCAGGCCTCGCGGCCTTCCGCGATCCACGGCCGCTCGTCGATTCCGTCGGCGGGCACCGGCGCCAACTGGAACTCGTTCGCGTACGCACGACGCTGCTGCGCCGTCGTGTTCGGGCCCGCGTAGTGAATCATCCGAGGATGGTGGAACGTCGCCGCGCCCGCCGGGATGGGCACGGCCACGGCATTCGTGGTGTCCGGAGCGTCGGCCTCGAGTCCGTGCACGGAGGGGTCGTGGCCGATGTGGTGGTGCGACAGCACCGGCCCGAGGTGTGAACCGGGGACGAAGTGGAGGCACCCGCTCTCGAGGGAGGCATCGTCGAGGGGCATCCACGCACCGACCGCGGCGTAGGAGTGGTCCGCCGTCCAGTAGGCCTCGTCTTGATGCCACGGCGTCTCGTGGCCTCGGTGCGCGGGCTTCAAGATCATGTGGCCCCAGCCGTGAAGCGCGGCTTCGTCGACGCCGAGCAACGCCGACGCCATGCGACGGGCGTTGCGGAAGTACACCGTGTCGCGCAGGTGAGGAAATCGGTGCTCGGGCGCGAGGACCTGGGGAAGCAGGTCGTCACCGTCCGCGTCGTACGAACGAGCAAGATCGAAGTAGCCGCCTTTGAACCCGCCGACCTTCTCGTCGAAGAACAGGTCGTAGACGGTCGCGAGCCACTCGACCTCTTCGTCAGTGGTGATGCGCGGCACGGACACGTAGCCGTTGCGCTCGAAGAACGCGACGTCCTCGGATGTCGGGACGAGCTCGAGCTCGACGGTCGGCAGCGGAGGTAGCTCGTCGGTCATGCCGGTTCCGCCGACTTCGGCCTCGGCTTCGGGAAGGTGTCGCGGATGTGCGTCAGGCCCTCGGGCTGATAGCTGAAGAGCAGCGCGCGACGCTCGGCGTCGGAGGTGTTCGGCGCCGACTGGTGGACGAGGAACGGGCCGAACGCGACGAAGGAGCCCGCCTTCAGCTCGAGAGGGACGAGCTCGGCGTCGGTGTAGGCCTTCGAGTCGATCTCGTTCTGCCCGAACACATCCGTGTCGCTGCGCTTCGACCACTCACCTGATCCATGGCTGCCGGGCACGACGTGCAGGCACCCGTTCGCGAGCGTCGCGTCGTCGAGCATCAGCATGATCGTCATCACGCGGTCGGCGTCGTCCGCGGTGCCGACCCAATACGGGTGGTCCTGGTGCATCGGGTTCACGCCGCCGTGATGAGGGCGCTTCAGGTTCAGCTTCTCGGTGAAGAGCATGGGTTCGGTGCCGAGCACGTCGGCCGCGAGCTCGAGAAACCGAGGATCGTGCGCCCAGTCGGCGAGCGGTGGGCTCAGGTGCGCGAACGGCTCGATGCCGTGGACGACGTCGGTGTCGCCCTCCCACTTGATCATCGTCTGGCGAGTCAGGTCGGGGTCGAACACATAGCTGCCCGCGTGGATGCGTCGACCTTGGCGGTCACGCACGAGGTCCGCGACCAACGTCTCGCACGCGTCGACCATCGCCGCGATCTCGGCCGACGAGAACACCGCCTCACGGACGACGTAGCCCTCCTCGTCGTACTGGCGACGCTCCTCAGCGTCCATCGCTCCCCCCGGATTCGCACTCGGAAAACGATTTCCTGCAGGCGGGCAACGCTACCGCGTACGTTCGAGGCGATGGCCGAGCCCGAGGACGTCCGGAGTGAAGTGCGCGACTGGCTCGCCTCTCATTGGGACCCCGATCTCGCGCTCGTCGAGTGGCGCACGCGACTCGCCGATTCGGGTTGGGCTTGCCCCTCGTGGCCCGAGGAGTGGTTCGGCAAAGGACTCCCCGCCTGGGCCGACTCGATCGCGCATGACGAGATCGCCGACGCCGGCGCGGTGGGCGCTCCGGTCGGTGGAGGGCTGGGGCTCGCCGCGCCCACAATCCTCGCTCATGGTCCCGACGCACTCCGGCGCAGGCTCCTGCATCCGATCCTCACGGGCGAGCACATGTGGTGCCAGCTGTTCAGCGAGCCGGGCAGCGGTTCCGATCTCGCCGGTCTCACGACCCGCGCCGATCGCGACGGCGACGAGTGGGTGATCAACGGGCAGAAGGTGTGGAACACGTCGGCGCACCACGCGGAGTACGGCATGCTCCTCGCTCGCACCGATTGGGACGTCCCGAAGCACAAGGGCATCAGCTACTTCGCACTCCCGATGCACCAGCCCGGCGTCGAGGTGCGCCCTCTGCGTCAGATGAACCGGCACGCGTCGTTCAACGAGGTGTTCCTGACCGACGCTCGGGTGCCGGTCGACATGATGGTGGGCGAGCCCGGCGAGGGATGGCGTGCGGCGCTCACCACGCTCGCCCACGAGAGGCGGTTCGCGGGCATGTTCCGGCCCCGCCTGCCGAAGGTCGACGGCCGAGCCGTGCGCGAAGCCGCTGCCGAGGCGGACGAGTACTTCTCGACGTACTCGTGGTACCCGCAGCGCGCCGGCCGCGCCGACCTGTTGATCGATGCCGCTCGCGTGGCCGAACGGCTCGACGATCCGATGGTGCGTCAGGCGATCGCTCGCGAGACCGCCCTCGTCCGCGCCAACCAATGGACTGCGCAACACGCCCAAGCGCAACGTGCACTCGGCCGGCCACCCGGCGCGGAAGGATCGCTCGGCAAGCTCGCGGCAAGTGACGTCGCGCGCGGCGCCGCGCTGGCCCACGCACTGATCGGCGGCGCGTCCGGCATGCTCGACTACGACGACGGCGTGCTCGACGGCATCGTGGCCGAGGTGCTCGTCTCGGTGCCCGCGGTGTCGATCGTGGGCGGCACCGACCAGATCCAGCGGAACATCATCGGCGAGCAGGTGCTCGGCCTGCCCCGAGAGCCCAGCGTTGACCGCGACATCCCGTTCCGGGACGTACCTCGCAACACGTCTCGCTGACGCCCGCGCGACACCCCAAGCGTTCCGGTCCGGATAACCGGCCATCCGTGGCCGCTTATCCGCGAGAACCTGAGGAGGCGAGGGCGTACGGTGCGCCGATGGCGAGGCACAACATCGAGATGCAGCAGACGGCGCGGCTCGTGAGCAAGGTCGACGTCGTCTTCGTCGTGTCAAGCGACGAGGAGGGCAAGCTCGGCGAGCTGCACCTGTCGAAGGGCGGCGTCGACTGGTGGCCGAAGAACTCGAAGAAGTACTTCCACCGGTACAACTGGGAGCAGTTCCGGCGGTTGATCGAGAGCGAGCCCGCGAGGCGCAAGCCCGACGACGAGGAGTGATCGATGCCGTACACACCCGCACCCGAGGGCTGGTGGCGGGAGTTCCTCTCCGCGCTGCCCGCCCACACTGCGAAGCTCGCAGTCGTCAGGGCCGACGGCAGCCCCCACGTCGCTCCGGTGTGGATCGATCTCGACGGTGACGACGTGATGCTCATGACCGGCGCGGAGACCCTCAAGGGCAAGGCGATCTTGCGCGACCCGCGCGTGAGCATCTGTGTCGACGACGAACGACCCCCGTTCAGCTTCGTGACGATCAGCGGTCGAGCTCGCATCTCGATCGATCCCGACGAGATGTTGTACTGGGCGACACGGATCGCTGGCCGCTACATGGGCGACGATCTCGCCGACGAGCTCGGGCGCCGCAACGCGGTGTCGCCAGAGATGGTCGTGCGGGTCACGCCAACCAAGGTCGTCGCCAACGTCAACATCGCCGACTAACGGGTCGCGGTGAGAGCGGCCAATAGCGAACGGCCACAACCCTCTCGGTTCAGAGACTCCTGGTCGCCCGCGAGATGACGCGCTGTCGGCGCGGCGCGCCACCACGCAACGAATGTGACGGCGAGTCCAGCGAGGTACACGACTGGACTCTTCAGGGCCATCGCCGCGACGAAGCCGGCGAGCGCGGCTACCTCACCACCACCGATGCGCACGAAGAACCGCGTGGAGTAGCTCCTCACCAAGGCGATCTCGTCCGCACAGTCCAGCGGACGCTCGAGGAAGCGCGACCCGACGGCTGCTGCGATCCCCAGCACGACGACGATGGCGATCGCCGCCGTCGACGACTCAGCCGAGGCGTCGGTCCCCCGCTGGAGGACGACGAAGCCGAAGAGGAGGAGAGCTACCACGAACGCAACGAAGATCGTCCGAAGTTGGAGGAGGGCGGTCCGAGGGCCGCGCCTGGCCGCTGGGAGCCAGGGAACGAGCGCGTGCCACGTACCGCGCCAACCCGGGTCGTGCTCGGTCCCACCAGCAGCGATGTCTAGCCGAGGGCGAGAGCCTCGCGGAGCGTCGGGCTGACGGGGGTGTCGTCCGGCAGTCGCCCGTTCGCAGCGTCGACGAGCTGGTCGTCGGTCAGCGTTGCCTCCACGCCGTTGGCCCGCACCCGCGTGCCGTCGTCGAGCCGCTGCACCTCCACGTCAGGCTTCGACTCGGCCAGCGCGAACCGGGCGAAGCGCGCCCGCCAGTCCCGACGCGTCTCTTGCTCTCGCTTGTGCGTGGTGGGCACTCCGACGTCATCGGCGTGCGTTGCGAGCTCTGAGGCGAGGTGCCACGCCTGCCAACGCATCGGGTACGGACCCGCCATCGTGGACAGCTGCTCGCCGTCTCGCTCGCGGATCTTCGTCCGGGTCTCCCCGTTCTCACGCTGAAATTCGTCGAGCAGCTCTGCCGGTGTCTTGCCTTTCCGATCACTCACCCCGATGGCGTTGAACGAGTGCACGTCGGTCGCACCCCGCGCCGCGTAGCTCTCGAACATCGGGCCGACGTTGCCGTTCAGGCACGCTCGGTTGTACTCCTCGCCCCCTGCGAGGTGAGCGAGCACATCCTTGACCGACCATCCCTCGCACGCAGAGGGCTCGTCCCAGTCGTCACCTCGGAGCGAGCCAAAGTAGAACTCGAGGCGAGCCGCCTCCGACTCCATGAGGTCGTAGGGGTTGATGTCGGACAGCTCTCCGTCGTCTGGCATGACTCCACTGTGCCACCGCGGCGGCATGAGCACTATCGGAGACGCACCCCAGAGAACGGCAGGCCCGACGACACGACGTCGGCCCAGAACGGCGTGAGGTCGGTCACGAAGCGCAGCTCGACCCCGGCGGACGCGTGCAGCTCGAGCAGGTCACCGACCGCGCACACCGCGATGGGCTCGACGACCGCGTGCGAGATCCACTGGCCCTCCGCGGCCGGCCACTCCTCGAACGCCCCACGGTCGAGCTCGTAGACGTACAGCTCGGCGTGACGCATGCGATCGAGCCATGCGAGCTCGGTGGCCTGCACGCGCGAGGCCGTGGTCTGAAAGCGAGCGCGGAGCACCGCGAGCTGCTCGTCGTCGTTCGCCCACACCGACGCACGAGGGCAATCACGCGGGAACCAGTAAACGGGAGCGTGATCGGCGTCGATCGCCCACACCGCGGGAGCGTGGTCGGGGTTGGTGCTGGGCACGTGGGGCACGAACCGCGTGATCGACGAATCCTCGCTGAAGTGCAAGAGCGGTCGCGAGTCACCCATCGGACTGAGCATGCAACACTCGAGGATGCGTTGCACCACAGACGACGGGGTCGAGATCGCGTACGACGTGCGGGGCGACGGACCACCGATCGTGCTCGTGCACGGTCTCAGCGACAGCCGCGCCGACTGGACGCCGATCGTCGACCGGTTGTCGTCCGACCACCGGTGCATCGCGCTCGACCTGCGGGGTCACGGCGAATCGGGCGACGCGCCCGACTACGGCGCGCTCGCGATGGCTGCTGACGTCGCTGCGGTCGTTGCGGCCGAGGACCTCGTCACACCGGTGGTGATCGGCCACTCCCTCGGTGGAGCCGTCGTGTCGGCCTACGCCGCGACGGCCCCGGTCACCGCCGTCGTGAACGTCGACCAGGGCTTGCGGCTGAGCGAATTCGCCGACGCACTGCGACCGCTCGAGGCGAGCCTGCGCGGCAACGACTTCCACCAGACCTTCGAGCTCGTGCTCGACTCGATGAACGGCCCGATGATGGACGACGATCTGCGCGCCGAGCTCGCGACGCATCGGCGGCAGGCCCGCAAGGACGTGGTGATCGGCGTGTGGGATCTGATCTTCGCCTCGACCGACGACGAGCTCGACGGCGTCGTGGACATGATCGGAGCGTCGGTCAGCGCTCCGTACCTGTCTCTGCACGGTCTCGATCCGGGTCCCGATTACGCAGAGTGGCTGAGCGCGCGCATCCCGCAAGCGAAGGTCGAGCACTGGCCCGACCACGGTCACTACCTCCACCTCGTCGCACCCGAACGGTTCTCCGCGCGGGGTGCGCGAGCTGCTCGGCTAGCCACAAGCGACTACTCGCCGAGCAGGTCGCGACTCCGCAACCACATGCGGCTCATCCCCCGGATCCATCGCTCGGTGTCGTCGGTCTTGCGGGTCATGAACTCCTTCATCTCGGGATGCGTGAGGATCAGGAACCTGTCCTCGCGCACGCCCTCGAGCACGCGTGCTGCCGCGTCATCGGCTGAGATCGCCCCGCCACCCCCGATGACTGCGTCGGCCTTCTCGGGGTCGCCGAGGCTGCCTCGCAGCATCGGGGTGTCGACCGCTCCCGGGCAGACGCACGAGACCTTGATGCCGCTGTCGGCGTAGGTGATCGCCATCCACTCGGCGTAGCCGACTGCGGCGTGCTTCGTCGCGGCGTACACACCGTCGCCGAGCGTGGTCAGGATGCCCGCCATCGAGGCTGTGGTGATCAGGTGGCCGTCGCCACGTTCGACCCAGCGGGGCACGAGCGCTCGCGACGCGTGCACGTGGGCCATGACGTTGACCTGCCACTGCAGGTCCCACGCGGCGTCGGGCGCCTCGAAACCCCCGCCGCTGGTGACTCCCGCGTTCGCGAACCACAACCCGATCGGCCCGTGCGTCGACTCGACATCGGCCACCAGCCGCTCGGTCGCTTCTCCGTCGGTCACATCGAGCGAGGTGTTGACGACCGTGGCCGCCGTGTGGCGCGGCACGTCAAGGTCGGTCGCGACGACGGTGGCCGCGCCGGCACCGACGAGCGCACGCACCAACGCCGAGCCGATCCCCCCTGCCGCACCGGTGACCACTGCAACTCTGCCGTTCGGATCCATGGGGCGACCCTATGTCCGCTTCGGCGATGATGGACGGGTGAGCCCGAAGCGCAGCGACCCCCTCGCGAAGGTGAGGGAGATCTGCATGGCGTTGCCCGAGGTGACCGAACGGCTCAGCCACGGATCGCCGACCTGGTTCGTGCGCGGCAAGACGACGTTCGTGACGCTGATGGAGGACGGTCATCACCAGAACCAGTTCCCTCACCTTTGGTGCGCCGCGCCTCCCGGCGTGCAGTCCGAGCTCGTCGATGCCGAGCCCGAGCGGTTCTTCAAACCTCCGTACGTCGGAGGACGCGGGTGGCTGGGCGTACGTCTCGACGTCGCCCTCGACTGGGACGAGATGGAGATGATCCTGGAGGACGCGTATCGGGTGGTCGCTCCCAAGAAGCTCATCGCAGAGCTCGACGCCCGCAGCGGCTAGACGTTTGGCATGGCTCGCGCCCGGAACGACATCCTCCTCACCGACGCGTTCGAGTACGCCGCAAGCCATCACCGCGGCGACCTGCGCAAGGGGACGCAGATCCCCTACCTCGCGCACGTTTTGGGCGTCGCGTCCCTCGTGCTCGAGTACGGCGGAACCGACGAGCAGGTGGCGGCTGCGTTCCTGCACGACGTCGCCGAAGACCACGGCGGTCAGGCCAGGCTCGACGAGATCAGGAAGAAGTTCGGCAAGAAGGTCGCACGGATCGTGCGGGAGTGCTCTGACAGCCTCTCGACCGACCCGTCGAAGAAGGAGAAGTGGAGCAAGAGAAAGAAGCGGTACGTGAAGCACCTCCGCGGTGCGCACGCGGACGCGCTGCTGGTGTCCTGCGCAGACAAGCTCTACAACGCGCGGTCGACGTTGGAGGACGCTCGTCTGATCGGTCCGCAGGTGTGGGATCGGTTCAATGCAGGCCCGAAGAAGCAGGCCCGGAACTACCGGGCCCTCGCGACCGTGTTCTGCGCTCGCATGCGGAAGGGGCGCCCGGCGGCCATGGCGCGGCGAGCTGCGCGCGGTTGTGAACGATCTCGAGCTCGAGGCGGCCAAGGCGCGCTAGGCCGCTCGGGTGACGCGCGTGCTGGGCGCCGACGGCTGCAAGGGCGGATGGGTCGGTGTCGTGCTCGACGACGACTCCCCGCCCAAGGCAACCGTTGCGAAGCACATCTCCTCGCTCGTTGCGTTCGCCGGTGATGTCGATGTCATCGGCGTCGACATGCCCGTCCATCTGAGCGACGACAGCGACCGGCCGTGCGACACCGCCGCGCGCCGCGCGCTCTCACCCCACGGCAGCCGGGTGTTCAACGCCCCGATCTCCGCGGTGCTCGCCACCGCCACCTACGAGGAGGCCAAGCAGGTATCCGCGCTGGCCCTCGGAAAGAAGATCTCACTGCAGACATGGGGCCTCGTGCCCAAGATCGCCGAGATCGACGAGTGGCTGGCGTCCGCACCGTGTCCCGTGTACGAGGTGCACCCAGAGCTGTCGTTCGCTGCCATGTGCGGGCACGTGATCGCTCGCTCGAAGAAGACCCGCGAGGGCGCGACGCTGCGCCGGGCCGTTCTGGTCGGCCACGGCCTCACGATCCCGACCAATGTGCGGGAGACCGCGGATCTGCTCGACGCGTGCGCGGTCGCGTGGTCGGCCAGACGGCTGGCTCGCGGTGACGGGACATGCCTCCCGGACCCGCCACCCGTCGTGCGGGGACACCTGCAGGCGATCTGGTTCTAGGCGGCCGGTGCCGCCGATCATCGGCGCTTGCGCCAGGTGCCGCACCCTTGCGACGTGAAGCCGACGTCGGTCGGGAGGATCTCGACGATGAGATGCGTGCCGGCATCAGCGGTTCCGTTGGCCAAGATGTCGTCGCCGGTGAAGCTGCCCATGCGCTCCCAGTAGCAGTGCTCGACCGAGGTCGACGCGTAGACGCCCGGTTCGACGTCGACACCGACCTCCCACACACCGTCGCTGAGCTCGCTCGAGGCAACAGCCGTCGGCACGAGGGGCGGCACGAGGTGCACCGGGCGGCATCGGTCGGCCACAGCACCCTCACTCGCGGCCAGGTCGAGGTACCGCAGCCGGAAGCGCTCGATCCAGCTCGCTTCTCGCTCGTCGACGCACGCGCCCGCGAACGCGTCGACCACACGATCGAGCGTCCAATCAGAGAACGTGTCGTCCGGCGCCGTGAGGAACGAGCGGTACTGCTCCACGACAGCAGCCACGCCGAGGTCGCCGGGATGGCGGATCAGGACCGACCGACCGCGTGTGCCGTGCTGCGGTCGCGGGTGACGGCACAGCGCCTCGACCAACAAGTGGTTGCGCCAGAGCTGGTTCCACTCGGACCTGGACATCGTCGCCCACGCCTCTGGACGCCAGAGCGAGCCGTCACACTCGGTGAGTCGCTGGTAGCTCTGCTTCTGGTACTCACCCGGCGAGAACGACTCGGTCAGCTTCGTCTCGATGCCCAGGAACGCACTCGTGCCGTCGAGTCGGCGTGTACCCGACGAACGCGTCGAACGAAGTTCGGTCGCCGAGGTACTCATCGGCCGGTGCGGGCGCGTATTCGATGCGCACCTCGGTGACCCGGTCGACCTCGTCGGGCAAGAGGGCTCGCATGCATCGCGTCGCGAGGTCGAGGTCGGCGACGAGCGGGCCGAGGAGGTTGAAGCACATCGGCTGGCTCGAGAGCATGTTGTGAAGGCATCGAAATGGCTCGACGCCTCCGCCCTGCGCGATGCGTGCACGCGCGATCGCGACGATCTCGGGCGTCAGGAAGTTCAGCCCGGCAGCGCCCGCGGCCGCGTCGAGCATGTTGCCGTAGTGCGACTGGCTCGCCGCCTGCGGCCCGGTGCCACATGGCACCTGCAGCACGGTCGCGCGGTACCAGCTCTGGTGCAGCCGCATCCGCGCGGCGAACGGCGTGTCGCCGCCGGATTGAGGACCCAGGTCGTGGGGATCGGGACGCTCGCCCGCCGGGACAGGGGCCGAAGCGGGGACCGAAGCGGGGACCGGGGCGGAAGCGGGGACAGAGGCCGCCGCCACCTTTCCCCACGTGGCGTTGCCGCCGGTCGTCGACCGGAGCTCGATCCCGAGGCTGCGGCGGTTGCCCGAGAGCGCCTTGCCCACGGCCGCGTGGTAGTTGAAGTCGCTGACGAAGCGGTGGAGCGCTCTGGTGACCTCAGGGTGGTTCGATACGTCTTTCGTGCGGAACTGCGGCCCGAGCGTGTCGATCGCTCGGCCGAGGGCACCCACACTGACATCCCGATCCTTCATGGTCGCCCTCTACGGGCCCGCTGTGACAGGGCTCGCGGCCGCCGGACGCTCCCACTTGTCATCCGGACGCCGACGTGCGACGAAAATTGGGCCATGGGCTTCAACATCGAGACCTACAAGCGCCGGTCAGCGCCGGTGGCCCTCGACGGGGTCAACTTCGGCGAGTTCGCACGTCACCCCCTCGACTCCGAGACGATTCGCTGCATCCGGTACATGCACGACATCGAGCACCACACGATCTGCTACCTGCGCGACCTCCTGGTCACCCCCGCCCACCGCGACCACGAGATGACGACGTTCCTCACGATGTGGGCACTCGAGGAGTACTGGCATGGAGAGGCGCTCGGCGCGGTGCTCGCGGCGCATGGCGAGCCAGCCGGCGGCGACCGAGTCACTCCCATGCGGATGCGGCTGCGAATGAAGGAGAGCCTGTCGCCGCTCTTCTTCGGCCTCGGCTCGGCGATCGCCGGCCGGTCGTTCGCGGCGATCCACGTGACGTGGGGTGCGATCAACGAGTGGACGGCGCAGGCGGCATACGGGCGCCTGGCCCAGCGGGCCGCGCACCCCGTGCTGTCCGAGCTGCTCAAGCGGATCCAACGACAAGAGGGTGGCCACATCGACTTCTACGCATCGCAGGCGACGAAGCGACTCGACGGCGACCGCATAGTGCAGCGCGCCACACGGTTCGCTCTCAGACGGTTCTGGACGCCGGTCGGCTCAGACGTCATGCCTCACGAGGAGGTCACCTTCGTCGGTCACCATCTCTTCGGCGGCGAAGAGGGTCGCGCCGCGGTCGAGCGCGTCGATCGTCACATCGACCGGCTCCCGGGGCTCGAGGGTCTGCAGCTGATGGCCCGAGCGAACGACCGGGTTGCGGCTTAGCGCCAGGTCGCTCCACAGCTCATGCACGTGAAATCGGGCTGATCTTCCTCGACCATGCATCCACCGATCGAGATCACGCCAAGTTGCGCGAGCTCACCCAGATCGACCGTCGGCATGCCATAGACGATCGGTGCGACGCGACCCCCGCATTGCGCGCACCGGGATGCGGGCGCCCAGGTGTTGGCCAGCGCGGCGACCTTCGCGACTCCGTGCTCGTGGAACGCATGGTGCACTGTCTCGTTTGCCTCCGCGGCGCCGAGCCCGGCGGCTTCGAGCAGCCCGCGCAGGTCGGCCTCGTTCATGAGGAGATGGCTCGGCCGATCGGGCTCGAGGCCATCGGCGATGGCCAGGATCTCGATGGCGGTGTCGATCGCGTGCTGCTGAAGGTCCACGCTCCTCTCTAGCGCACACCCGTGACGGCGGTGCGATGCTCGCGGCGTGGGAAGCATCAGGGAAGACTCCGAGCGACTTTGGAACGGCGGCGGCGACCTCGTCTTCGCGGACCACCCCGTCACTGCCACACACCGAAGCGGCGAGGAGATCCTCGACGGTGTCTTCTGCTTGAAGTCGATCGCGAGCGTGAACGCCGTCGACACCGACGACGGACTGGTGATGCTCGACACCGGCGGCGAGTTCGACGCGAACCTCGTGCATCGCGAGATCCGGAGGTGGCGGCCGGAAGTCCCGGTGCGCGCCGCCGTGTACTCGCACCACCACGTCGATCACGTCTTCGGCACCAAGCGCTTCGAGGAGGAGGCCGCGGAAAAGGGTTGGCCGGCACCCGTCGTCTACGCCCACGAAGAGCTACCGCACCACTTCGATCGGTACACGCACACGCTCGGCTGGAACACCGCGATCAACAAGCGCCAGTTCGGCCTGCCGGTCGACGGCTTCCGGTGGCCGGAGCACTACCGCTATCCCGACGTCACCTACCAGGACCATCTCACGTTCACGCGAGGCGACCTCACGTTCCACCTGCACCACGGCCGCGGCGAGACCGACGACGCGACGTGGACATGGGTGCCCGAACGCAAGATCATCCACCCGGGCGACCTCTTCATCTGGGCAGTGCCGAACGCAGGCAACCCGCAGAAGGTGCAGCGCTACGCGTCCGACTGGGCGTCGTCACTGCAGCAGATGGCCGGGCTCGGCGCGGAGGTGCTGCTCGCCGGCCACGGACTGCCGATCTTCGGTGCCGACCGCGTGCGGGCCGCGCTCACCGACACGGCGGAGCTGCTCGCCTCGCTCGAGGCGCAGACCCTGATGCTGATGAACACCGGCTGCTCACTCGATCGCGTGCTCCACGAAGTGGAGGTGCCCGCGCACCTGCGCGACAAGCCGTACCTCCGACCGGTCTACGACCACCCGCAGTTCATCGTTCGCAATGTCTGGCGGCGCTACGGCGGGTGGTACGACGGCGAACCCGACAACTTGCTGCCCGCCCCGCGCGCCGACCAAGCACGCGAGTGGGTGCAGCTCGCCGGCGGAGTCGAGCGGGTGCTCGCCCGGGCTCGTGAGCTCGCCGACGAAGGCGACCTGCGCCTCGCGTGTCATCTCGTCGAGCACGCGGTGATCGCCGCGCCCGACACGAAGGAAGCGCACGAGACTCGGGCGCACATCTACGAGACGAGAGCGATGGAACAGGAGTCGTCGATGGCACGGAACCTGATGCGCCACGCTGCCGAGGCGAGCAAGCAGGGCAAGCGAGATCTGGCCGGTGACTGGTGAGCGCGCTCGTGCACGTCGACGTGAGCGACGGCGTCGCCGTCGCGGTGATCGACGCGCCGCCCATCAATGTGATGACGATCCCGCTGTACCTCGAGCTCGCCCAGCTCTGCGGAGATATCGAGAGCGACAGCGCCGTGAAGGTGCTCGTGCTGCGGAGCGCCGATCCCGACTTCTTCATCGCGCACTTCGACGTCGCGGCAATCCTGCAGTTTCCGACCGACGGCGAGCCGGCCAGGGAGACGACGCCGAACCCCTTCCACGCGATGTGCGAGCGGCTGCGCACGATGCCGAAGGCGACGATCGCCGAGATCGGCGGGCGCGTGGGCGGCGGCGGCAGCGAGCTGGCCGCGTCATGCGACATGCGCTTCGGCGCAATCGGGCGCACGGTCGTGAACCAGATGGAGGTGCCCCTCGGCATCCTTCCCGGCGGCACCGGCACCCAACGGCTGCCACGGCTCGTCGGGCGCGGTCGCGCGATGGAGATCATCCTCGGCGGCGTCGACATCGACGCGGTCACCGCCGAGCGATGGGGCTACCTCAATCGCGCCCTTCCGCCCGACGAGCTGCGACCGTTCGTCGACGCGCTCGCGCGGCGCATTGCGGGGTTCCCGGCGAACGCCATCGCGCTCGCGAAGGAGTCGGTGCTGAACGCCGAGCAGCTTCCTCTCGTCGACGGCCTCGCCGAGGAAGCGTTGCTGTTCCAGCGCACGCTGCGCGATCCCGAGGCGCAGGCCGCGATGCGCCACTTCCTCGAGCTGGGTGGCCAGACCCACGAACCGGAGCTGCGGATGGGCGACCTCGTGACGGAGATCTAAAGGCCGTACTCGACGAGCATCTCGAGCCACACCTCGCTGACCGTCGGGAACGACGGCACCGCGTGACGCAGCCGCTCGATCGGCACCTCACCCACGATCGCGATCGTGGCCGAGTGGAGCAGCTCCTGCAGAAGAGGGCCGGTGAACGTGGCGCCGACGATCACGCCACGGTCTTCGTCGATCACCAAGAACGACGTGCCCTTGATGCCGTTCCCCCCCGTGTACGCACCCGGCACATCGCCCGTCGCGGTGCTGACCGTCTGCACGTTGAGGCCCTTCTCTCGCGCCTGCGCCTCGGTGAGACCGACGGCGCACACCTGGGGATCGGTGAACGTGACGCGCGGGATCATGTCGTGATCGGCGACATCCGCGGCGTCCTTGCCGAGGATGACATCGGCCGCGATCCGCGCCTGGTACTTGCCCATGTGGGTCAGCAGCGCGCGTCCGTTGCAGTCGCCGATCGCGTACAGCCACTCGCCGGGCACGCCCACAGCACGCATCTGGTCGTCGACCTCGACGAACTTGCCCGGCGCGAGCCCCACGATGTCGAGGCCCAGGTCCCCCGTCGCGGGGCGGCGCCCGACCGCGACGAGCAGCTCGTCCCCTTCGACCTCAGTGCCGTCGTCGAGCGACAAGACGATCGGTCCATCGCTTCCCTCACGGCGCGCCGCCGTCGCGTGCACGCCCGTGTGCACCTCGATGCCCTCTTCGGCGAACGCCGCTTCGACCTCGTCCCCGGCGAAGGGCTCTTCGCGGGAGAGCAGTCGCTTGCCGCCCTCGACGACGATGACCTTCTCGCAGCCGAGACGCTTGAACCCTTGCGCCATCTCCGCGCCGACCGCTCCGCCACCGAGCACCACGAGCCGTCGCGGCAGCTCCTTCGCGGCCGTGATGCCGCGGTTGTCCCAGGGCTTCACGTCGGCGAGACCGGGGATCGGAGGCAGGACCGATCCCGTGCCCGTGGAGAGGACGACCGCCTTCGTCGCCTCGATCACTTGCGTCGAGCCGTCGGGAGCGGTGACCTCGACGGTGCGCTCGCCGGTCAGGCGGCCCACACCCCGGAGAAAGGCGACGTGCGCGCTCTCGAGCCAGCGCAGCTGTCCGTCGTCGGTCCAGTTGTTCGTCATGTAGTCACGTTGCGCGAGCGCGGCGGCGACGTCGATCTCGCCGGTGATCGCCTCGGCTGCGCCAGGCACCCGCCGCGCCGCGGCGACGATGTCTCCCGGCCGGATCAGGGTCTTCGACGGAATGCAGCCCCAATACGAGCACTCTCCGCCGACGAGCTCCTTCTCGATGAGGACGACGGTCAAGCCGCCTTTTGCACACCGCGCGGCAAAGTGCTCGCCCGCCGGGCCGCCACCGATCAGGATGACGTCGTAGCTCACGTCGTAGGGCTGCGTCTGTGCCATGGGGTTCGGTCTCACTCTCGGGGTCAGCGTTACGCGTAGCGTCGCACTTGTGACGCCGACTCTGCACCGGATCGCCACCGCCGCCGGCATCATCGGACCCGCAGCATTCCTCACGGCGATGACCGTGAGCGAACGCCGGCAGGACGGCTATTCGATCCGCGACGAGCACATCAGCGGTCTCGCCGCGCCCGATGCACGCCACCCGCAGGTGGTGATGTCAGGGTTCCTCACGATGGGGGTGTCGGCGATCGTGTTCGCGGCTGCCCTACGCGAACGGCTCGGGGGCACGCGCGCCGGTCTCGGGCCGACCCTGCTCGCACTCTCCGGGGCCGGTGCGATCGGCGCTGGGTTGCTGCGCCGAGACCGGATGCTGCTGCACCCGCCGGACCAACCCGATGACTGGAAGCAGTCCTGGAAGAACGACGGCCACGACATTTCAGCGGGGGTCATCTACTCGACATCAGTGGCCGCCCCGCTCTTTCTGCTCCGCCACCTCACGCGTGACCAGCGCCTCGCGCCGATGGCCCCGATCGGGATCGCGACATCGGCAACGAGCCTCACGCTGATGGCGATCTTCGCGACGAAGGTCGACCGTCCGGGCAACGGCGTCGTACAACGCGTGATGGTCAGCCTGCCCATGGCCTACATGAGCGCCCTCGCGTGGCGCATGCTCCGGGACTGATGGCCGCGCCTCCGCTGCCGCCGTCGTTGCCGCCCGACGCACCGCCCGCACTGGTCGAGTTCGTGCACGGGGAGCGCGACGAAGTCACCTTGCGATCCGGGAACCTCGCGTGGTTGCCGGCACCGAGCGCGGTGCGGCTGATGATGCGCGATCCGCAAACCACGTTTGCGCTGGACCGACCGGGACACGTGCGCATCCGGGTCAAGTGGGGCCCCGCGTCGGCTCGCCTCGTGGCACACGTCGACGACGATGGCGAGCTCGTGATGGACACCTCGGGCGTGCCGGGATTCCTCGGACTGCGCGGGCCGATCGACGATTGGGTCGGGTCGGTGAACGCGTACTTCCGCGCGACCGGACGGCGCCTGCAGCCGGCCGAGGCACAGGGCTCGAACCTCGTGCTGCGCACCTCCCCCCGATGATCAAGTGCAGGTGATCAAGCACACGTGATCAAGTACATCGGCTCGAAGCGAAGGCTGGTGCCAACGCTCGCCGCCATCGCCGAGGCCGCCGGCGCGCGCATCGCACTCGACCTCTTCACCGGCACGACCCGCGTCGCCCAGGCGTTCAAGCAGCAGGGGACGCACGTCACCGCCGTCGACACCGCTCGATACGCCGAGATGTTCGCCCGCTGCTACATCGAGGCCGACTCGGACGCTGTCGACCACCCCGGGTTGATCACCGAGCTCGCGCGGCTCGACGCGCTCCCGGGCCACGCCGGCTATGTGACCGAGACCTTCTGCCATCGCAGCCGGTTCTTCACGCCCGACAACGGCGCTCGCATCGACGCCATACGCGAGGCGATCGCAACCGAGCACGCCGGCAGCGCGCTCGAACCGCTGCTGCTCACGAGCCTTATCGAGGCGGCCGATCGCGTGGATTCCACTACGGGCGTGCAGATGGCCTACCTCAAGCAATGGGCGCCACGAGCCCAGCAACGGATGACGCTTCGCGCGCCCGTGCTGCTGGCGGGGAAGGGGCGAGCGGTGCGCGGCGACGCCCTCGATGTCACTTCATCGCTCGGCTCGTTCGACCTCGCATACCTCGACCCGCCGTACAACCAGCACCGGTACTTCACCAACTACCACGTGTGGGAGACGCTGGTCGCCTGGGACGCGCCCGTGCACTACGGGGTCGCGTGCAAGCGCATCGACGCGCGTGATCCCGCGACTCGCACGCCGTTCAACTCTCGACGCTCGATGCCGGGAGCGTTGGCGTCGGTGATCACTCAGGTCGATGCCGAGCTCCTCGTCGTCTCGTACAACGACGAGGCATGGCTCACGCTCGAGGAGCTCACTGCGATGTGTGCGGAGGGGGGTCGCCACGTCGAGGTGTTGGCGTTCGACTCGAAGCGGTACGTCGGCGCCCAGATCGGCATCCACAACCCGAAGGGCGAGCGGGTCGGAAGCGTCTCGCACCTCAGCAACACCGAGCTGCTCGCGCTCGCCGGGCCCCGCGATCTGGTGCAGCGAGCCGCGGCGGTCGCGTCCGCATTCGCCATCCCCCACCGTGACGTCACCGCCACTTAGAGTGTCTTTTCGATGACGATTGGAGCGATTTCCCGCTCAGAACGCCACCCAACGTGCCGATACCTGAAGAGTGAGCTCCGTCGGCCCCGCCCGGTGATCACGCCTGAGGTGATGAACGGCATGACCGCACTCAGCCACACGCTCCTTCGAGAGCGGCGGCTGCTGGACCTCTTGACCTATCGACTCGAGACGCAGCATCACTTGCTCGCGTCCGGTCGGGTGCGGTTCATCGCCCTCGCCGCTCGTGAGATCGAGGACGTGCTCGACGAGCTCGGCACGACCGAGCTCGAACGCGCCGTGCAGGTGAGCGGTCTCGCCGAACGGCTCGGCCTGCCGGACGAACCTTCGCTGACCGAGATCGTCGACCGCGCCGCGCCGCCGTGGCAGGAGATCCTGGCCGAGCACCGCGACGCCCTTCGCGTCGGGGCCGAGGAAGTCGACCGCCTCACGGTGGCCAATCGAGCGCTGCTCGAGGCGGCATATCTGGCGAGCGCGGCATCAGTCGCGACCGCCGAAGGAGTGTTCACATGACCGAGGTCGAAGAGCGCAAGCGCCCGAGGCGACGTCCGGGCACCCTCGACGAAGCACGCCTGACCGAGCTGCGCGAAGCGGAGCTGGCCTGGCTGGCCGCGCTGGCAACGAGTGCGCGGGGCCTGCAGCCCTCGCTTCGAGAGTTCCTGCGCTAAAGCGCTCCGCCGTACAAGGGTCCTGTGCTGCAGAGGTCCTGCGGCTTCGAGCGTTGGCTCAGGCGGTCGCGAGCGTGGCGAGGGGCTCGGTCGTCGTGACCTGGTCGAGCCGGCTCTTCCACGAAGACTGCGTTGCCACTGCGGCGGCGTAGGTCTGCTTGCGTCGGGCAACCCGAGCGGTCGTGCGGCTGGATGCGTCGTCAGCCTCACCGGTGGGCCGGTACTGCGCCTCGATGGCCTCACGCAGCATTTCGAGCGCCTCAGAGCGCAGCTGGGAGATGCGGCTCTCGGTCACCGACAGGAACCGAGCGAGCTCCTCCGAGGTGCGACCCTCGAGGAAGTAGCCGGTGATCACCAGGCGGTGGCGCTCGGGCAGCAGGTGCACTGCGTCTCGGAGATAGGCACGCATCTCGCGGGCCTCGAGCTCCTCGGACGGCTCGGAGACCGTGCGGTCACACAGCACGTCGACGAGCGAGAGATCTTCCTCGGCCTCGCCGAGGCGGTAGTCGAGAGCGAGCACGACGGACCGGAATACCCGGTCCCTCAGGGCTGCGAGGTCCGCGGGGGATGCCCCGACCTCACGAGCCAGCTCCTCCATCGAGGGCATGCGGCCGAGCCGGCTGGCCAGGCGCTGCTCTGCGGAGTCGGCCTGCCGAGCGAGAGCCCGCACCGAACGGGGAGCCCAGTCGGCTGACCGGACGGCATCGAGGATCGCCCCTCGGATGCGCCGCGCCGCGAACTTGTCGAACGGGACCCCCTTGGTGGGATCGAACCGATTGGCCGCCTCGACGAGACCGAGCACACCGGCCCGGACGAGCTCGCCACGGTCGACGTGCCTCGGGAAGTTCACCGCCACCTGGACGACGATCTGCTCGACGAGCGTCAAGTTCGCCTCGACGAGCGACCGATCAGGGCCACCCTGGGCGGCCAACCTGGCCGAGCCACGGGGGCTGGATTGCCGATCTTGGACCTTTGTCTTTGTCATCTTCGCCCGACTCCCTCCACGGATGTCCCCGCTGAGATCGGCACCATGAGTGGCGACATTAGCACTGAGCGCTGTTTTCCCGTAGGGGTCGTTTGGCCTATTTCTGCTGCTCACGTACGGTGAGGGCCTTCGGTCACTGACGGTGCCGTCACTCATTGTTGACGGGGTTTGTCGGGATACCGGCAGACTAGAGATACCACCAAAATCCGCTCCATCCAGCGTTCAGCGAAAGGCACCACATGGCCATCCGATTGGGCGATACCGCTCCCGACTTCACCGCCGACACGACCGAAGGCACGATCAACTTCCACGAGTGGCTCGGCGACGGCTGGGGCGTGCTGTTCTCGCATCCCAAGGACTTCACGCCGGTCTGCACCACCGAGCTCGGCTACATCGCGAAGATCAAGCCCGAGTTCGACAAGCGCAACACGAAGGTGATCGGCCTGTCGGTCGACCCCGTCGAGAGCCACGAGAAGTGGGCGGCCGACATCGCTGAGACGCAGGGCACCGCGGTCAACTACCCGATGATCGGCGATCCCGAAAAGAAGGTCGCAGACCTCTACGACATGATCCACCCCAACGCGAGCGACACGGTCACCGTGCGCACCGTGTTCGTCATCGGCCCCGACAAGAAGGTGAAGCTCACCATCACCTATCCGCAATCGTGCGGGCGCAACTTCGACGAGATCCTGCGGGTCATCGACTCGCTGCAGCTCTCGTCGGGCTACAGCGTGTCGACGCCGGTCAACTGGAAGGACGGCGAAGACGTCATCATCATGCCGTCCGTCTCCGACGACGACGCGAAGGGCAAGTTCCCGAAGGGCTGGAAGGCGATCAAGCCGTACCTCCGGCTCACTCCTCAGCCCAACAAGTGAGTCGCCACCCACGCGCGCACCGGCGGCGCGAGCTGCTCGAGGTGCGCGCGTGGGTCGGCGCGGATCATCGACGCTGAAATGGGTACCGCGATCCGTTCCGGATCCACGTCGACCGCGCGTGCGCCGAGCCGCCGAGCGATCTCCGCGCCATACGCCTCGGACGAGAAGTAGACGTCGGGCCCGGAATCGACCGGCCACCGCGAGCGGAACAGATCGATCCACTGCTGCCACAGAACCTCGTCGTCGAAGTTCGTGTCGAGGTCGTGGCGCACCTCGATGACGGTCACATCCGGATGCAGCTCGGCCAGCCAGGCAGCGCGGAGCTCGCCGGGCACCGGCTCGCCGTCCTTCGTGTTCACGAACACCACAAGCTCGTCGACGTGCGCGGCCGCGGACTCGATCAGGTACGAGTGGCCCAGATGAGGTGGGCAGAACCGCCCGACGATCAGCCCCGTCGTCAGCTGCCGCCGCCTTCGCCCGCACCCCGACCCAGCGCGGCCAGGCGGAACGCAGTGCCCCATCCGTCGGCCGGAGCACCCAGCGCCGCGAGCTCGGCCCGCGCCGTGGCGCCCATCTCGTCGGCGCCGGGCGCGCCGAGCGACGCGAGAGCCTCCGCGCCGGCGAGACGCATCAGGCGCCGAGCGACGAGGTCGTCGGTCGCGTCGACCTGTGCGATGGCTTCGTCGAGCACGCTCATCGCGTGCTTCTCGTCGCCGAGCTGCGCGTACGCGAGCACGCGGGCGGCATCGGCCATCATCTTGTCGAGGTAGGTCGCACCTGGGAAGCCACTCGCGCTGTCCGCGAGGTCGATCGCAGCCGAGGCTTCACCGACCGCATCCCGCGCGAGCGCCAGCGCGGCGGCGCCGTAAGGCGTGTCGGGTGACTGCCCAACCGCACCTTCCAGCAGCACGAGTGCCTCATCGACCTTGGCGAGCTGCAGGTACGCGAGGCCGGTGCCCACCATCCACTCCAGGTCGCCGAGACCGAGCTTGGCAGCCGGATCGGTACCTGCAGCCAGGTACGCGGACAACGCACGATCCGCCTCTCCGAGATGGAGGTAGGTGGCGCCTGCGATCGTCGCTCCCATCTTCTCTGACGCGATTGCGCCGGTCGCCGCAAGCACCTCCTCGATCGACTTCTCGGCGTCGACGACGTCACCCGTCGCGGCCTGTGCGCGACCGAGCGCCGACAACGCCATCGCGCGGCCGTAGTGATCGCCGATCGAGTGGAACAGGCCGCGGGCCTCGCTCGCGAGCGGGATCGCCGCCCGAGCGTGCCCACGCCAGAGCCGCAGGTTGGCGAGCAGCACCAGCATCATGCCGTGCGCCCACTTGTCGCTCTCGCGAGCACCGATGGCGAGCTCGGCGAGCGCCTCGGCCTCCTCGAAGTTGCCCTCGTTGTAGCGAACCCACGCGAGCAGCCCGCGTGACCAGCCCATGCCGAACTGGTCACCGAGCTCGCTGAACATGCGCAACGACTCTTGGAGCCTCGGGTTCGCCTCGTCCAGATCGCCTCGCGAGAAAGCCATGAACGCCAGGTACTGAATCGCCCAGGCCTCGCCCCGCTTGTCGCCGAGCTCGATGAAGAGCTCACGCGCTTCGACGAGGGCCGCCTCGCCCTCCTCGAACGTGCGCAGGAAGATGCTCGTGAACCCGAGGTATCGCAACGCCTCGGCGAGGCCTTCCTTCTGGCCGAGGTCGCGCCAGAGCGCGATCGCGTCCCACAGCGTGGCGGCCGACTCCTCGAGGTGACCCTCGCGCTCGAGCAGCTGGCCGAGGACGCTCATGGCCTGCGCGCGTGCCGACTGGTCGCCGGCGCGGTCGGCGTCGGACAGCGCGGCCATCACGTCCATGCGCGCGCCGGGGAGGTCGCGCAGCGCGGACTTTGCCCACGCCCGCAGCGTGAGCAGCCGGCGGCGCGGACTCGCCGTCTCCTCGTCCTCCGGATCGAGGAACGAGAGCGCTCGGTCGGAGAGCCGTAGCGCGGTGCCCGACATGTCGTGCGTGTACGCACGCTTTGCGGCTTTCGCCAGCCATCCGGCTGCTCTTGAACGCACATCGTCGGGCACACCAGGGATCGGGCCGAGCTCGCTCACCAGCTCGCTCGCCGCGGCGAGATGCACCGCTACTTGCTCGAGGCGCTCTCCCCGGCCCATCAGCTCGTCGTTCTGGAACATGTCGGCGATCGCTGAATGCCGTCTGGCACGAGACGCCTTGGTGAGCGTGTTGTAGGCAACCTCGCGCACCGACTCGGAACGGAACGTCCACCGATCGCCCTCGAGCACCAACAGGTCCTTGGCGACGAGCCCGCCGAGCGCGCCCTTTCCGTCGTCGTCGTACTTCGCGGGCGCGTCGATCGGCACGCGTTCCTCGGCGAGCGACGCAAGCGCGCTGACCGGGCCGGAACGTCCGAGCACCGCGGCGTCCTCGAGCGTCGCGCGTTCACCGGGCGACAAGGTGTCGAGGCGGGCGGCCACGAGCCCGCGGATGTTGTCGGGAAGGTCGGGGATGTCGTCCGAGATGTCGGCCGTGTCGCAGATGAGCGACGCGAGCTCCTCGAGGAAGAAGGGGTTGCCACCGCTGCGGTCGAGGAGCTGATCCGCGATGCGGCGGGGAATGCGCGCCTCGGCGACGGAATCGAGCAGCTGTCGCGCGGCGACCCGATCGAGCGGGTCGAGGTTGATGGCGACGGTGTTGTGCCTTCCCTGAGGCCGCCAGCGGAAGTCCTCACCGACACGGGCCGTCGTCACGACGACGAAGGGCAATGACCCGAGCGCGCGAAGCATGCGGTCGAGCAGCTCGAGCACGAGGTCGTCGGCCCAGTGGAGGTCGGAAAGGACCACGACCACAGGACGCACGCGGAGGTACGCCTCGGTGAACGCGAACAACGAGAGCGCCGCGTCCTCGCGTGCTCTCGCCGGGTCGAGCCCGTCGAGCGGCGTGGCGAAGCCCATGTAGAACAGGAGGCCCTCGGCGATGCGGGCGACCTCGTCTGCCGTCGCGGGTTGCTCGAGCACCGCAGCGACCGCGCCCACGCAACGACGACGGGCGACGTCCTCCGAGTCCTCCGCATGCACTCCGGTCCCGTCGCGCAGCGCTTCACCGATCGGCCACCAGATGTTCGCCTCGCCGTACGGCACACATCGGCCTTCGAGCACCGCGGCCTCGTGGTTCGCCTCGGCCAGCGACGCCGCCTCTTCGGCGAGGCGGCTCTTGCCGACCCCCGCCTCGCCGATGAGCAAGATCAGCTGCGCTCGACTGTGCTGCACCGACATCTCCACGCTGCTCGAGATGAGCCCGAGCTCGGTGGCGCGCCCGACGAGCGGGGCGCGCAGCCGACGGGGTCGGTGACCCGGAGGGCGCGATCGTCTCCACTGCGATCCAGGCCTCGACCGGCTCCTCACGTCCACGGGCCTGCACCGGGCCCAGGTGGTCGTAGCGGACGACCTGATGCGTGGCGGCGTGCGTCGCCGGCCCGACCAGGACCTGCCCGGGCTTTGCAACGGACTGCAGGCGGTTCGCAGTGTTCACGACGTCGCCCATCGCGGTGTAGTCGCCGCCGGCGCGCAGGGCGCCCACCAGGACTTCACCCGTGTTCACGCCGACCCGCATCTCGATGCCGTTCGCGATGCCCGCGATGTGCTGGGCGATCGACTGCTGCATGCGCAGGGCGGCGCGCACGGCGCGCTCGCCATCGTCTTCGTGGGCGATCGGCGCGCCGAACAGGGCGAGGATCGCGTCACCGATGATCTTGTCGACCTGTCCGCCGAAAGCAGTGACATCCGCCACGAGGCACTCGAAGCAGTCGTCGATCAGGTTCTTCAGCTGCTCGGGATCCATGGTCTCGGAAAGGCCTGTGAAGCCCACGAGGTCGGCGAAAAGCACCGTGACCACCCGACGTTCATCAGAGCGCGCCACCAGGCTGTGCCCGCAAACGGAGCAGAACCTGGCGCCGGCAGGCGCGAGTGCGCCGCATGACGGGCACGTCATAGCGAACCATCCTACGGTGCCACTGCTGATCCGTCGCGTGGTTAGCGTGGAGTGCTGACCTCCCGAAGGAGCTGACTTCCCCCCATGTCAACGCTCAGCGAGGCGACTCCCGCCACTCCGCAGGCACCCGCGGTCGCGGCCCGAACGGTCGTCGCAACGAAGGTGTACGGCAAGGACGACAACGAGGTCCGCGCGCTCGACGGCGTCACGATCGACTTCGCGACAGGTGCATTCACCGCGATCATGGGCCCGTCAGGCTCCGGCAAGTCCACGCTCATGCACTGCTGCGCCGGGCTCGACACCCTCACGTCGGGGGAAGTGTGGGTCGGCGAGCGTGCGCTCAGCAGCATGACCGAGCGCGAGCTCACGTTGATGCGCCGCGACCGCCTCGGCTTCATCTTCCAGGCCTACAACCTGGTGCCGACGCTCACGGCCGAGGAGAACATCAACCTGCCCCTCGCGCTCGCCGGCCGTGACCCTGACAAGGAGTGGGTCGCCCGCGTGATCAAGAGCGTCGGCCTCGGTGACCGCCTGAAGCACCGGCCGAGCGAGCTTTCGGGCGGTCAGCAACAGCGAGTCGCCGTCGCTCGCGCGCTCGCGAACCAGCCCGACCTCATCTTCGCCGACGAGCCGACCGGCAACCTCGACAGCCACACGAGCTCGGAGATCCTGCACTTCATGCAGGCGGCCGTCTCCGATCTGGGCCAGACGATCGTGATGGTGACCCACGACCCGATGTCCGCGTCGTACGCGAGCCGCGTGGTGTTCCTCGCCGACGGACGAGTGGTCGACGAGATGCACGATCCCACTGCGGACAGGGTGCTCGATCGGATGAAGCAGTTCGGGGAGTAGCGCACTCATGTGGCGCGTGACGATCCGCGGCCTGATGGCCAAGAAGCTCCGTCTCCTCACGACCGCGCTCGCGATCATGCTGGGCGTCGCGTTCATGGCGGGCACGCTCGTGCTCACCGACACGATGGGGAAGGTCTTCGACGACCTGTTCGCGGACGTGAACCGCGGCACCGACGCGTTCGTGCGCGGCCCGACCGTCTTCAAGAGCGACTTCGGCGATGTACGCAGTCGCATCCCCGCGTCGCTCGTCACGACGGTCGAGGGCGCCCAAGGAGTGAAGGCCGCGGAAGGGTCGGTGCAGGGCTACGCGCAGCTCGTGAAGGCCAACGGCAAGGCGCTCAGCTCGGGACAGGCACCGAACATCGGGAGCAGCTGGGGCGTGGTGCCCGAGCTCAACCCGTGGACGATCATCGAGGGCCGCGCGCCCACGGGCACGCAAGAGATCGTCATCGACGAGGGAAGCGCGAAGAAGGGGGACTTCACCCTCGGGCAGCGGGTCAAGGTCTTGCTGAAGGGTCCGACCCAAGAGTTCACGATCGCCGGCATCGCGAAGTTCGGCACGGCGGACTCACCGGCCGGCGCCACGTTCGTCGGGTTCGCCTACAACACCGCGCAGAAGCTGCTCGCCGCGCCCGGAGAGATCGACTCGATCTCCGCTGTGGCGGACGCGGGCGTGTCGCAACAGCAGCTCGCCACGAACATCCAGAAGGTGGTGCCTGCTGACCTCGAGGTCCTGACGGGCCAGCAGATCACCAAGGAGAACCAGAGCGACATCAAGCAGGGCCTGAGGTTCTTCAACACGTTCCTGCTGGTGTTCGCCGGCGTTGCGGTCTTCGTCGGGATGTTCATCATCTACAACACGTTCTCGATCCTGGTCGCGCAGCGCGGCCGTGAGCTCGCCCTGCTGAGGGCGATCGGGGCGAGTCGAAGGCAGGTGCTCACGTCGGTGCTCGTCGAGGGCATCGCGGTGGGCGTGATCGCGTCCCTCGTCGGCTTCGGTCTCGGCATCCTCGTGGCGCTCGGCCTCACGTCCCTGCTCTCCGCTCTCGGGTTCGACCTGCCGAGCGGGTCACTCGTGGTGCTCCCCCGCACCGTCATCGTCAGCCTCATCGTGGGCGTCAGCGTCACCGTCGTGTCGGCCTTCGTCCCCGCTCGCCGGGCGTCGCGCATCCCACCCGTCGCCGCCATGCGCGACGTCGCCATCGACACCTCTGCCTCGTCGCGCAAGCGAGTGATCTTCGGCCTCATCGCGCTCGCGATCGGCGGGCTGCTCCTCGTGGCCGGGCTGTCGAAGGGAGGCAGTGGCGGAGCTGCGCAAGTCGGCCTCAGCGCCCTCGTGGTCTTCCTGGCCGCGACCATCCTCGGTCCGGTCATCGCGAAGCCGGCCAGCAAGGTGCTCGGCGCTCCCCTCCCCAAGCTCCGGGGGATGAGCGGGACGCTCGCGAAGGAGAACGCGGCACGCAACCCGCGGCGCACGGCCTCGACCGCAGCAGCCCTCATGATCGGCGTCGGCATCGTCGGCTTCATCCTCGTGCTGGCAGCGTCGGTCAAGCAATCGATCGCCGACATCACGAACAACCAGCTGAAGGCCGACTACATCGTCAACAGCACGGGTGGCTTCAACAGCGTCGGCTTCAGCCCCGAGCTCGCCGCCCAGGTCGCCACGCTGCCCGAGGTGCAGAGCGTCTCGGGCATGCGGTTCAACGCGATGCAGGTGGACGGCAGCACCAAGGTCGTGTTCGCGATCGACCCGAACACGATCGAAGACGTCTACGACTTCGTGAACGTCACCGGCTCGATCCAGGACCTGAACGAGATCAACACGATCGCGGTCGACAAGGACGTCGCCGACAAGAACGGTTGGGACATCGGCACGACCATCCCGGTGACGTTCGCCAGCGATACCACGCCGATGAAGATCGTCACGCTCATCGACGGCACGAAGGCACCGTCGAACTGGGGCATGTCGATCGCCACCTACGAGAACCACTTCGCCGATCAGTTCGACTCCCAGGTCTTCATCAAGCTGGCGCCGGGAGCGGACACCGCCGCGTTCGAGGCGGGCGTCGACAAGATCTTGCTCGACTACCCGACGGCGCAGCTGCAGACACCCGACGAGTTCAAGGCGTCGGCCGCGAGCCAGGTCAACCAGATCGTGCAGATCATCTACGCGTTGCTCTTCCTGGCGATCATCATCGCCTTGCTCGGCATCGCCAACACGCTGGCTCTGTCGATCTACGAGCGCAGGCACGAGATCGGCTTGCTCCGGGCCGTCGGCATGACCCGTCGTCAGGTGAGATCGGCCGTCCGCTGGGAGGCGGTGATCATCGCGTTGCTCGGCACCGGGCTCGGACTCGTGATCGGCGTCTCGTTCGGCGCGGCCATCGTACGGTCGCTGCGATCGATCGGCTTCACCGGCTTCGCGATCCCGATCCGCCAGCTCGTCATCGTGGCGATCCTGGCCGCCATCGCAGGCGTCGTCGCCGCGATCCTGCCTGCTCGCAAGGCCGCGAAGCTGAACATCCTCGAGTCGATCGCGACGGAGTAGCCGTGGCCGGGTACTCGGGCACGCCGCTCGCGAACAAGCTCGGCATCAAGGACGGCGCCGAGGTCGTGACGCTCGGCGCTCCAGAGGGATTTGCCGATCTCGTCGAGGGCGTGCCGATCGTCGCCGCCGCGCCGTCCGCCGCGCCATGCGGACGTCCTCGTCGCGTTCTTCACCGAGAAAGCACAGCTCGCCAAGCGGATCGAGGCGTGCGGCAAAGCGATCTTCCCCGACGGCGGTGTCTGGGTGGCGTGGCCGAAGAAGGCATCCGGCGTGCCGACCGACATCACCGAAGAAACCGTGCGCGAGGTCGCACTCCCCCTCGGGCTCGTCGACAACAAGGTGTGCGCCATCGACGACGTGTGGTCGGGTCTGCGGGTCGTCTGGCGCCGGGAACGCCGCGGCTGAGTCGATGGGTCAGTCGCTCTCGAGGAGTCGATGAGCGCGTCTCTCGCCGCGCGAGCGCTCACGTTCCGGCGCGCCGACACGGTGATCCTCGACGGCGTGTCGGTCACGATCGGGCCGCGCACACGGGTGGGCGTCGTCGGCGTGAACGGCAGCGGGAAATCGACGCTGCTGCGCGTGCTCGCTGGCGAGCTGCACGCGGAAAGGGGCACGGTGAGCCTCGCTCCGCCGACCGCGACCGTCGGCTACCTCCCCCAGGAGGCCGAGCGCGACGCCGGCGAGACCGTACGCGAGCTGCTGCACCGTCGCACCGGCGTGACCCGCGCGGACGAGTCCCTCTCCAGGGCGACTCGCGCCCTCGCCGCGCACGAGGCAGGCGCGGAGGACCTCTACTCGGATGCGCTCGAGCGGTGGCTCGCGCTGGGCGGCTCGGACCTCGATGCCCGCATCGGGCAGGTGCTCGACGACGTCGGGTTGCCCGTCGCGGCTCAGGGCCAGAGCACCGCGACGCTCTCCGGCGGGCAGGCAGCCCGCGTCTCGCTCGCCTTGATCCTGCTCGCACGCTTCGACGTGTTCCTGCTCGACGAACCGACGAACGACCTCGACTTCGCTGGCCTCGACCGCCTGGAGGACTTCGTGTCGTCGCTCGGGGGCGGCGTTGCGATCGTGTCGCACGACCGCGCCTTCCTCGAGCGCACGATCACGTCAGTGCTCGAGATCGACGACGTCTCGCACCACGCGACCCTCCACGAGGGCGGCTGGCTCGCCTATCTCGACGCGCGTGCCACGGCCCGTCGCCACGCCGAGGAGACGTACACCGATTACACGGCCAGGCGGGACCGGCTCGTGGACCGAGGGCAGCGCCAGAAGCACTGGGCCGCCGAAGGGAAGCGAGCGGTGAAGCGCAAGCCCGATCCAGACAAGAACGTGAACGCGTTCCGCATCGCGAGCTCCGAGAAGCAGGCCGCCAAGGTGAAGATCACCGAGCGCGCACTCGAACGGCTCGAGGTCGTGGACAAGCCATGGGAGGACTGGGAGCTCCACCTCGAGCTCGCGTCTGCTCCTCGCAGTGGCGCAGTCGTGTTCCGGCTCGAAGACGCCGTGATCGAGCGCGGCGCCTTCCGGCTCGGCCCACTCGACCTCGAGATCGGATGGGCCGAACGGATCGCGATCCTCGGCCCGAACGGCAGCGGCAAGACGACGTTGCTTGCCGCGCTGCTCGGTCGTGTCCCGCTCACGGCGGGCACGGTCTGGTCCGGACCGGGTGTCGTGGTAGGCGAGCTCGACCAGGCGCGCGCTCGACTCTCCACCACCGAGCCGGTGCTGCGTGCGTTCACCGCCGCTGCGCAGGTGCTGCCGCAGGAGGCGCGCTCGCTGCTCGCGAAGTTCGGGCTCGGTGCCGACGGACGTCGAGCGGCCGGGCGCCGCCCTGTCGCCCGGCGAGCGCACCCGAGCCGAGCTCGCGTTGCTCATGGCGCGAGGCACCAACTGCCTCGTGCTCGATGAGCCGACGAACCACCTCGACCTCCCCGCGATCGAGCAGCTCGAGCAAGCGCTCGAGACCTGGGAGGGCACCCTGTTGCTCGTGACGCACGATCGGCGACTGCTCGACACGGTGAGCGTGACCCGGACCATCGAGCTCGCCCCCTCCCTCCCGCCGAACTCACGCGCATAGCCAGCGCGCATGACCAGGAATTTTTTGTCCGGTCATTCGCACGAGTTCGCTGGGGTGGGGGTGAGTTCGCCGGGGTGGGCGCGTCTACGGAGCGACGTAGAGCTGGCAGCCGGGGCACCAGTAGGTGACCCGCGCGTTGACGCCCTGACGCATCACTTCGATCGGCGTGTGGCAACGCAGGCATGGCTTGCCCGCTCTCCCGTACACGGCGAGGCCACCCATGACGGTGGCTCGCTCACCGCCGCCGAGGTTCGCCTGCAGCAAGTCGGCCGCGGTCTGGACGACCACGAGCACACGCGGGGCGCGAGCGCGCGCAGCTGGCTGCGGGGATCGATGCGGCACGCCCACAGCACCTCGCTCTTGTAGACGTTCCCCACGCCGCAGCAGATCCGCTGATCGAGGAGCACGTCGCCGATCTCGTCGTGCCCGTCGCAGTACTGGGGCATCCGCCGCACGCACGCTTCGAGGTCGACGCCCCGGCGGCAGAGATCGGGCCCGAGCGACCCGAGGCCGGGATGCCGGCGACGGTCCTCGACCCGGAACACCTCGACGAGTGGCGCGTTGAAGCACACCGCCAGCCAGCCGTCGACCTGCAGCACGACGCGGGCCGACTGCAGCCGCTTTCGCCACGTCTCGCCGAGTCGATAGAGGTGCCACGACCCGCTCATCCGCATGTGCGTGTGCAGCACGATGCCGTCGTCGAAGGTGATCTCGAGGTGCTTGCCCGTGGCCTCGACCGCCTCGATGACCGAACCGACGCGAGGCCGCAGCCCGACGAGGCGTGGCGCCTCGAACTTCTCGAGGCGATGACCGATGAGCGCGGGACGGAGACGCGCGGCCGTGCGGTGGATCGTGTCGCCCTCAGGCATCGGAAGCGTGAAGGCTCGGAGGCTCAGAGCCATTCCCATCAGGACAGCAGATCGGCGACCTTCCGCGGTGGATCACGCTGAAGGTCACTGACGGAGCACGAGGCCCCGGTAGCCGTCGACGAAGCCTGCGGCGCGCAGCATCGGGGCCACCGGTGACGACGCTGCGGGCTCACCGTCGATGCGATGGAGCTCGAGCGAGCGCACTCTCTCGTCCTTCACCAGGCCGGCGAGCGCGTCGGCCCAGCGATCGTCGTCGAGGGCAGGCCGAAACGTGAGCAAGGACCGTCCGCCCCGGTCCAGGTAGGCGACGGCTTCGCCGCCGAGCAACACGACCATCGATCCGGCAGCTCGAGCCGGACGCCCGCCTGACGACGGCCACTGGAGCGCGGCGCCGTACACCTGAGCCGGGTCGGTGGCCGCGAGCACGATCGCGTTGGTCTCTTCGGCCTCGCGGTGCGCCCGCAGCCGATCGACCGCACCGGGCAGCGCGAACTGTGTCGCGCCGAGCCCGGCCACGAAGTAGCCACGCCGCACCTGCCCGCGTTCCTCCAGGAGCTTGAGCACCGGGTAGATGCCCGCGAACCCGCCTTCGACTCCTTCGGCGAGCGCGGCCTCCCGAGTCAGCACGCCGTTGCGCTCGAGCAGCTGCAACGCGGTCGTGTGTGCGAGCTCGGTCGGCGTGGCAGCGGTGGGAACGAGCAACGAGACGAGCGACCACCGCCCCGCGCCCGCAGGCGGACCGAGACGCGTCAATCGACCGGGCCGGGGCCGCCCCGCCTTCGGCGCCGTGCGCCGCGGCTTGCCCGCGAGCAGCGCGCGCACAGGTGCGAGCGAGTCGTTCGTGACCTCGCCTGCCCACACGAGATCCCAGAGCGCGGCAAGCAGCTCGACGTCGGTGACCTCGGTGCTCGCGGCCCGCAGCTCGGACCAGAAGGAGGCACCGCGCTGCGCGAGATGTGAGCGGATCGCGTCGTGCACGGTGCCCGCGGGCGGGTCGACGCCATCGAGCGATGAGAGAAGCAGGCGTACCTGGTCACGAAAGAACAGACGCACTCGGCCATCGGCCGCGCCGATCGGTCCCGCGCCGACCCACACCACGTCACCAGAGGTGCAGAGCGCGTCGAGATGTGCGGGCGAGTAACCCCGCAGCCGCGCGGGGAGCACGTCGGCTTCGAGCGACGATGCGATGAGCGGCGCGCCCTGAAGCTGGCCGATGACCTCGACGAGACCCTCGACACCGTGGCGAGCTCCCGTGCGCACGCCATGCCACGCCAACATGAACCGTGCGTAGGCCTCGGGCTCGACGGGCTCGACTTCACGGCGCAGCGCGGCGAGCGATCGCCGCCGCAGCTGGCGAAGCACGTCGACGTCGCACCACTCGCGCTCGACTCCTTCGGGCCTGAACTCGCCCCTCACCACGCGTCCCTCGAGCTCGAGCGCGGCCAGTGCGGTGACCACACGTGCCGCCGGCACCCCGAGGCGCGATGCGGGGGCCGCCGCGAGGAATGGACCGTGCGTCGCGGCATATCGCGCGACGAGGTCGTCGAGGGCGCGCTCGGCGGGCGTCGTGCACACGGCGGGCAACCCGAGCGGGATCGCCGCGCCGAGCCCGTCGCGGAGTCGCCCGGCATCGTGCGCATCGGCATACCGATCAGCAGCGCCCACCCGCACGGCGATCGCGCGCTTCTCCTCGACGAGCAGATCGATCGTGGCTTGCGCAACGACGCCCGCGGCGCAACGCGCGCCGACCTCCTCGATCGAGAGGTCGCCGAGGAGGCGCAACAGGTCGTGCACTTCGTCGACGGTGCGAGCCTGCCGACTGGGCGACAGGCGCTGGAGGTCGAGCTCGAGATCGGCGAGCACGCCCGGGTCGATCAGCTCACGCAGCTCCTCGGCGCCCATCAGGTCGCGGAGGAGGTCGCGGTCCAACGAGAGGGCAGCGGCTCTGCGCTCGGCGAGCGGCGCGTCCGACTCGTACATGTAGGTCGCGATCCAACCGAAGAGCAGGGACTGCGCGAACGGCGAGGCCTTCGGGGTGTCGACCGACACCATCCGGATCGACCGCGACCGCAGGTCGGTGAGCACCGACCTCAATGCGGGCACGTCGAAGACGTCCTGCAGGCACTCGCGGGTCGTCTCCAGCAGCACAGGGAAGGCCGGATGCTTCGACGCCACTGCGAGCAGGTCGGCTGCGCGCTGGCGTTGCTGCCACAGCGGCGTGCGCTCACCGGGGCGGCGGCGAGGCAGCAGCAGCGAACGTGCCGCGCACTCGCGGAAGCGCGAGGCGAACAACGAGGAGGTCGGGAGCGTCGAGACGACGAGGTCGTCGATCTCCTCGGGCGGGATCATGAGCTCGTCAACGGGGATGTGGTCGACCGCTTCCGGAAGCCGTAGCACGATGCCGTCGTCGGCCCACATCACCTCGACGGGAACGCCGAGACGTTCGTCGAGCCTCGCCCGCACCGCAATGGCCCAGGGAGCGTGCACACGCGCGCCGAAGGGCGACAGCACGCACACGCGCCAATCTCCGATCTCGTCGCGGAACCGCTCGACCACGATCGTGCGGTCATCGGGGACAGCCCCGCCAGCCTCGGATTGCTCCCGCACGTAGCGCAACACGTTGTCCGCCGCCCACGCGTCCAGGCCGAGCTCACCCGTCAGCCGCTGGAGCGCGTCATCACCGGAGGCGTCGCGGATCTCACGCACGAACGCGCCGAGCGCCCGCCCGAGCTCGAGCGGACGACCCGGCTTGTCACCGTGCCAGAACGGGAGCTTGCCGGGTTGGCCAGGCGCGGGCGTGACGATCACGCGCTCGAAGGTGATGTCCTCGATCCGCCACGCCGACGCGCCGAGGAAGAACGTCTCGCCGGCCCGGCTCTCATAGACCATCTCCTCGTCGAGCTCGCCGACACGCTTTCCGTCCGGGAGGAACACCCCGAACAGGCCCCGGTCGGGGATCGTGCCTCCGTTCGTCACCGCGAGCCGCCTGGCTCCGTCGCGGGCTCGGAGGACGCCGTTGACGCGGTCCCAGACGAGACGCGGCCTCAGCTCGCGGAACTCCTCCGACGGGTAGCGCCCGGAGAGCAGCTCGAGCACCGAGGTCAACACCTCGTCGGAGATCTCGGTGAAGGGGGCCGCGCGGCGCACGAGCGCGGCGACATCGTCGACGGTTGCGTCGCCGACCGCGCAGTGGGCCACGATCTGCTGTGCGAGCACGTCGAGTGGGTTGCGCAGGTAGTGCGTCTCCTCGATGAGGCCCTTGCGCATGCGGTCGACCACGACCGTGGCCTCGAGCAGATCGCCGCGGTGCTTCGGGAAGACCTTGCCCCGGCTCGGTTCGCCGACCTGATGGCCGGCACGCCCGATGCGTTGTAGCCCCCGCGACACCGCGCCCGGAGACTCGACCTGGATCACCAGGTCCACCGCGCCCATGTCGATGCCGAGCTCGAGGCTGCTCGTGGCGACGATTGCCCGCAGCGCACCCGACTTCAGCTGATCCTCGACGACGATGCGCTGCTCGCGGGCCAGTGACCCGTGGTGCGCCTTCACGAGGTCCTCGCCGCCGGGCTCGATCACACCCTGCTCGATCGCGAGCTCGTTCAGCCGCGCCGCGAGGCGCTCGGCCGAACGGCGCGCGTTGCAGAAGACGATCGTCGAACGGTGGGCCAGGATCAGCTCGAGCAGCCGCGGGTGCATCGCTGGCCAGATGCTCCTGCGCACCGGTCCCGCCGCAGCAGGGCCGCTCACCGGCCCCTCGATCACCTCGCCGAGCGCGCCCATGTCCTCCACGGGCACGACGATCTGGACGTCGAGTGGCTTGCGGATGCCCGCGTCGATGATCGTCACGGGACGAGGGCCGCTCGAGGTGCTACCGCCGAGGAACCGCGCGATCTCTTCGAGCGGACGCTGGGTCGCCGACAAGCCGATGCGTTGGAACGGTCGCTCGGTGATCTCCTCGAGCCGCTCGAGCGACAGGGCGAGGTGCGCACCTCGCTTGGTCGACGCGAGCGCGTGGATCTCATCGACGATCACGGCCTCGACCCCACGCAGCGTCTCGCGCGCCGACGACGTGAGCATGAGGTACAGCGACTCGGGCGTCGTGATGAGCAGATCAGGCGGATGGCGGATGAGCGCACTGCGATCGCGGCTCGACGTGTCGCCGGTGCGCATGCCGACGACGGGCTCGCTGAAGGGCTCCTCGAGTCGCTCGGCGGCGAGGCGGATGCCGGCGAGCGGCGCCCGGAGGTTCTTCTCGACGTCGAACGCGAGCGCTCGCAACGGGGAGATGTAGAGCAGCCGGGTGCGACCGGCCCGGTCGGGCAGGGGCGAGGTGACGAGCCGGTCGATCCCCCAGAGGAACGCGGCCAGCGTCTTGCCCGACCCGGTCGGCGCCAGGATCAGCGTGTGCTCACCCGCCGAGATGGGGCCCCACCCGAGCGACTGCGCAGGCGTCGGCTCGGCGAAGGAGGAGGAGAACCAAGCGCGCACCGCGGGCGAGAAGCTCGCCAGCGAGGCCGACGAGCGGCCCGCCCCAGTCGGAGTCACCCAGTCGAGGCTACGGGACCTGATCCGTCATCGACGCGGTCGAGACGAATCCGCCGATCTGGGCGATCGCGAGGGCGGCGTACATCGGAGTGCTGCTTCGCACGGGGCTGATCCGGAACGTCAACGCGGTGGGGTCGGCCTTCAGGATGCCGCCTCCGGCCGAGACGATGGACGTGTCGGTGATCTTGACGAACTGCAGGTCACCGGCCGCGTTGACCCGAGCGACGAGCGGCACGAGCGCACCGAGCGGGTTGATGATGAACCCCGACGTCGCGAGGTCGGCCCCGGCCTCATCGGCGTCATCGGCGATCTGGGTCGGATCCTTCTTCACCTGGAAGTACACGCGCTGCGCCTTGCCCGTCGTGAGGTCGACGGTCACGTTGCCGAACACGGTGAGCGCCACGGACTGATCCTTGGCGTCGGGGTAGTACGCGAAGGGCGCCGTGAACTGGAGCTCGTCCGCGACGGGATCGACGGTCACCTTTCGATAGACGGGCGCGCTCACGTCGCCATCACTGACGACGAGCTCGCTGAGATCCCACTCGCCGCCCGCGACGCCATCGGCCGCCCGCGTGAACGAACCCGGTGACTCGCCGACCAGCACCGGTGCACCCGTCTCGTCCTGGATGCCGTACCGGATGCGGACGTCGGTGATCGTTTCGGCGTCGGTCACGTGGAACGGAGTGGTGAGGAAGACGCCCGCGTCGGTGAACTCGTAGTCGGCCGTCGCCTCGGTCGTTCCTGCGGTGTCGCCGAAGAACGCCCGACTCGCACCACCGGCCGCGGTGCCGCTCGCGTAATACGCGTTCAGGAACTTGTTCCATCCCGCGATGACGGGCACGTTGCCGTAGGACTTGCGGTAGGTGCTCGCGTCCGGAGGGAAGTAGAGAGACACGCCCGAGCTGCCGGGCAGGCCGGGACCGACGACCTTGTACGCGACCGCCGCGTTGGTGGCGGCGGCGACGGGCGCGAGCTGCGGAGTCGGGCCATTGAGCCCCGTTGCCAGCGCACCGACGTCGACGAGGTTGAAGTCGAGCTTGGGATCGGGGTTGCGCCCGTAGCTCAGCACCGACGCACGCGTGCCGGCCACGGTCGGCGCGACCGACTTGGCCGATGCCGTGAGCGCGTCGCCCGCGCCGTTCACCGCGTTCGTGAGCGCGGGCACCGCCGCCGCGTTGACCACCGCGAGGGAGATCGTGCTGCTGGTGTTCTGGCTTGTTGCGTAAGCCTGATAGGCGTTCGCGATCGCCTTGCCGAGGTCGGCGCCCGAGCCGCCGCCACCCGCGATGGCGCCGAGCGCCGAGTAGTCCCAGCCGTGGCCGGGCTCGAGCTCAGCCGACGCGGTGATCCAGTTCGCAAGTGGCGCCAACGTGCCGAGCACCTCGGTGTTCGACATGAGACAAGCGTCGAAGCCGAGCATCTCGAACTTCGCCTTCCCGGCGCCGGCCAACCCCGACTGCATCGCCTTCTGCAGGTTCGCAAGGCTGATCATGTGGTTGGTCTGTTCGTCGAGCGCGGAGCCGAGCCACCCCGCACCGTGATCCCAGATGATCAGCGCGAGCTTGTCGGAGGGATGACGTTTCGCCGCACTCGAGATGAAGTTCGACAGCGTCGCCGGGTCGCCACTGTCGACGTTGCCGAGGTTCTGCTCCTCTTTGAAGGAGCCCTTGTTGACTTGCACGACCTTTGCGCCCGACCAGTTTCCCAGGTTGGCGAGTGGAGCGTCCGAGTACTTCGGTGAGCGATCGATGAATGCTTCGATGTCGAGACCCGGCCCGCTGCCGACCGACGCCATCTGCATGAGGTTCGGGATCGCGAACGGTTCGAGGTTGTTGTCGGCGGCGACGTAGACGAGCACCGTCCACCCGGGCTGCGCAGCGCTTGCGCTCGACCCTCCGGTGACGAAGGCCATACCTGCGGCGATCGCGGCCACCAATGCAACTCCGACCCACCGTCGCACGGAGTTGGACATCGACCCTCACGCTACCTACCCATGCATCCGGCGTGCCGCGACGCAGCGGCCTGAGGTACGACCTACGTTGGCGGAGTGAGGCGACGGGGTCCCTGGCTCATGGCGATGGTGGTCGCCATGGCGTGTTGCACGGCAGCGTGCACGAGCGGAGATGACTCCGGAGCGACGCAGACGACCGCGGGGGCGACGAAGGCCGGAGCGGCATCCTCCGACGGCAAGGTCCAGTTCGGTGCCTTCAACTTCAGCGAGAGCACGATCCTCGCCAACATCTACGCCCAGGCAGCCATCGCCGCGGGAGTTCCGGCCGAAGTCGCCCCGAACGTCGGCACCCGCGAGGTCGTCTACGAGCAGCTCTTCAAGGGCGATCTGGACGCGGTCCCCGAGTATTCCGGCACGGCGGTCGTCGCGCTCGGTGGTGAAGCGGTGGCCGACAAGGACGAGACCCACGACACGCTCGTCGACCTGATGAAGGCCAAGGGCGTCGGCGTCCTCGACTCGGCTGACGCGGTGGACCGCAACGCGATCGCCGTCACGCTCGACACCGCGACGCGCTTGCACCTGCAGACGATGACCGACCTTGCCAAGGCCGCCCCGGACCTCTCCTTCGGAGGTCCGGCGGAGTGCCCGCAGCGTCCTTTGTGCATCCCCGGCTTCGAGAAGACGTACGGCATCAAGTTCAAGAGCGTCGTGCCGCTCGACTCCGGGGTACCGACGGCATCGTCACTCGCGCGAGGCGACGTGGAGGCGGCGTTGGTGTTCACCACCGACGCGACCATCTCGCCGTTCACGCTGATCACGTTGGACGACGACAAGGGCATGTTCCCCGCGGACAACGTCACGCCCGTGGTGCGTCAAGAGGTGCTCGATCAGTACCCGCAGCTCGGTGCCGCGCTCGACAAGGTCTCCGCCGCGCTCACCACCCGCGATGTGCGCGCCCTCAACTACACGGTGGCCCTCGCCGGCGAGGACCCTGCCCAGGCAGCCAAGTCGTGGCTGCGAGACAAGGGCCTGATCTGAGCGGACGGGTCTGAGCGGACGGGTCCTAGACTCCGCCCATGGCCGAGTGGCACCCCGCGTTCGAGGAGTACTGCGAGACCATCTACGAGCTCGTCGAAGATGACGTCGACGTCATCCAAGCGCGCATCGCCGAGCGCATGGGCATCTCGCGGCCCGCCGTCTCCGAGATGATCAAACGGCTCGAGCTCGAGGGACTCGTCAAGATCGACGGCAAGATCCGGCTCACCGCCGAAGGGCGCACGCTGGCTGAGCAGGTCGTGCGACGGCATCGCCTCGCCGAGCGCTTCCTGACCGACATCCTGCAGCTCTCGTGGGCCGAAGCGCACCACGAGGCAGGGAAGTGGGAGCACGTCATGTCCGAGGCGGTCGAGCAGGCGATCAGCCGGGTGCTCGGCGCGCCGACGACCTGCCCGCACGGCAACCCGATCCCCGGGTCGAGCTACGCCGCCCCTGACGCGCATCCGCTCTCCGGGTTGGCAGTCGGCGACAGGTTCACCGTCAGCCGCATCCCTGAAGAGCTCGAGTTCACCCCCGGGCTGCTCGAGTTCCTCGAAGGGAGTGCGATCACGCCGGGACGTGTCGGCACGATCACCGCGGCGTCGCCCGACGGCACCGTGACCGTCGAGATCGAAGGCCACACGGTGGGTGTCGGGGCGTTCGCGAGTGAACGCATCCTCGTCACCGCGTAGTCCTCGTCGCCGTCGTCCGCTCCGCTTCCGCCGGCTCCTGCTCGCTGCGCTCGACGATCGGTGCGCCACGCACCCGAGCGCCGCACTGCGGCGCTCATTGAGCACATCATTCGGACAGCGCGTCGGGCAAAGGCTCGCTGTGGACGATCACGAGCCGCTTCGTGGCTCGGGTCAGCGCGACGTACAGCGCGCGCAGGCCCTGCTGCTCCTCGGCGACGATCCGTGAAGGCTCGACCACCACGACCGCATCGAGCTCGAGGCCCTTCACGAGCCCCACCGGCACGACGGTCACCTGCGCGTCGAGTGCCTGCCTCGCGGCGCGGCCGACGGTGATGCCCCGGGCCTCGAGCGCGCTGGCGAGCGCATCGGCTTGGGAGCCGGGCGTGATGACGGCGATCGAGCCATCTCCCAACGCGGCGAGCAGCGATTCGACGGCCGACGCCACCTCGGAGCCAAGGTCCTCGAAGGCGGAACTGCGGATGACCGGCGCGACGTCGCCCTCGCGCACTGATCTCGGCGGCGACAGCGCGGGTGCTGCGACCGAGAGCACCCGAGCGGCCAGCGCCATCGACTGGGCGGGGATGCGATAACCGATCGTCAGCTCGTGCACCCGCGCGGCCTTGCGGGTGGGGAGATGAGCGAGCACCTCGTCCCAGCTGTCGGGTGCGAGCGCACCCGTCGCCTGAGCGAGGTCACCGACGACGGTCATCGACCCGTTGAGCGAGCGGCGTGTCAGCATCCGCAGAGCCATGGGCGTGAGGTCCTGCGCCTCGTCGACGACGATGTGCCCGTACGTGCGCAGCTCGTCGGGCTCCGTGCCGTTGCGAGCAGGCCGCGGGCCGAGCAGCGCGAGCGCCTCGTCGAGCAGCGGGATGTCCGCGTCTGTCCACACGACCTCGTCGACATGTTCGGAGCGGCCCCGCACGAGCCGCTCGATCTCGTCATCGTCGAAGGCGCGGCGTGCCGCGAGACGCACCAACGCCGAGGAACCGAACAGGTCGTGGAGCAGCTCGCGCGGGGGTGAGCACGGGCCACATCGCCTCGAGCGCGGCGCGGACCTCGTCGGTCGAGCGCGTGCGGTCGCGCACCGTTGCGGTGTCGACCTGCTCTCGGCTGCTCGCGGCGAGCGCGTCGAACAACGCCTGCTCGACGAACCTGCGCGCCCCGTTGTGCTGATGGGCTCGGCGAGCGGCACCGCGCACGATGCGCCGTGACGTCTCGACGTCGATGCGCAATGACGAAAGCCCGAACGGCACCACGAGGTCGTGCGTGAGGGGACGCTGCCGGTCGCGCACCGCGTTCGCCAGCAAGGTCGCCATGCGCACGTCGCCCTTGACCCGCGCGACGGCGGTCTTCTCAGTGGCTTGCACTCGCACCGAAGGCACGAGGTCGGCGAGCACGACCTGCTCGACCCCGGTCTCGCCGAGAGACGGCAGCACGCGGTGGATGTAGCGGAGGAAGATGCGATTCGGGCCGACAACGAGCACGCCCTGGTCCTCGAGCGGGAACCGGTAGGTGTACAGGAGGTACGCGGCCCGATGCAGGGCCACGACGGTCTTGCCAGTGCCGGGACCACCCTGCACGACGAGCACCCCCGCGAGAGGCGAGCGGATGATCTCGTCCTGCTCGGTCTGGATGGTCGCGACGATGTCGCCGAGCTGGCCGGTGCGCGACTGCTCGAGGGCGGCGATGAGGGCTCCGGGGCCGACGAGGCCATCGCCGTTGCCGCTCGAGCTTCCGTTGCCCTTCGAGCTCCCGTTGCCGAGGACGCCGTCGCCGTGGAACAGCTCGTCCTCGATGCCGACGAGCGTGCGCCCTCTGAGGGCGAAGTGCCGCCGGCGGGAGAGCCCCATGGGCGCCCGGCCGGTCGCCCGGTAGAAGGGCTCGGCGACGGGAGCCCGCCAGTCGACCACGACGGGCTCTTGGCGCTCGTCGGCCACCGCGAGCCGGCCGATGTGGAAGGCCTCTCCGGTGTCACGGTCGATGCGGCCGAAGACGAGCGCGGCGTCGCCGATCTCGAGGTGGGCGAGCCGGTTGCGGACCGTCTCTTCGATCACGTCCCGCTCGTAGCGGGCCTGATGGGTGCCTCCCCGCCCGACCTCGGTCAGCCCGCGCAACCGAAGGGCCTGCTCACGGGCTCGATCGAGGCAGTCGTAGGCGCGCTCGATGTAGGCCTGCTCGTCGATGAGCTCGGGGTGTTGCGACATCGGCCGTCCCAGAGGGGTCAGGGGAACATCAGCCTGAAGGGGAGCATCAATCGTATCTGCGCCCTCTCCGAGAACTACGGCACCATTCGCCCATGACCGACGACCCCACTCACGGCTACACCAGCCCCTACGGCGACCTGGTCGAGACCCGTCTGAGCGTGCTCTCGTGGAACCTCTGGGGACGGTTCGGCCCCTGGGAGAAGCGTCAAACGGCGATCCTGTCGACGATCGCCGACCTCGAACCCGACGTCGCGTGCCTGCAGGAGGTCTGGTCGACCGACGAGACCAGCATGGGCGTCCTCGTGGCCGAACGGCTCGGGTTCGCGCACGCGTCGTCGTGCGACGACGAGGGGCCCGTCCACTCCGGCAACGCGATCGTCAGTCGGTGGCCCATCCTCCGCTCGGACTGGCGGCCACTTCCGGCCGCCGACGAGCCCGACGAGCAGCGCACCGTGCTCTTCGCCGAGATCGACGGACCCCGGGGCCGGATCCAGGTGTTCTGCACCCACCTGAACTGGCGTTTCGATCACAGCGTCGTGCGTCAGCGACAGCTCGAGGCCATCGCGACGTTCATGGAGGAGTGCCGGCCCCGTGACTACCCACCGATCCTGTGCGGCGACATGAACGCGCCGCCGGACAGCGACGAGATCCGGATGCTGACCGGCCGCACCCGCGTCGTCGCGCCGAACGTCGTGTTCCACGACGCCTGGGAGGTCGCCGGTGAGGGCCCGGGCATGTCGTGGTCGAACGACAACCCCTATGCAGCCGTCGCGATCGAACCCTCGCGCCGCATCGACTACGTGCTCGCGGGATGGCCGAAGCGCGGAGGGATCGGCCACCCGGTCAGCGCTCGGCTCGCCGGCACCGATCCGGTCGACGGCGTCGTGCCGTCTGACCACTACGGAGTGCTGGCCGAGCTGCGGTACTAGTCGCTACGCGCGGGGCTCGATGGCTCCGATGAGCTCGAGGATGCGCGTCGGGGGCAGGTGCTGCTCGGTGATCACGACGCCGAACGGGGCGAGCGCGTCCTCGATCGCGTTGCAGACCGTCGGAGGCGACACGATCATGCCGCCCTCCCCCACACCGCGGAAGTTGACGTCCGGATCGAGGGGCACCGTCTCGAGGTGATGGATCTCGATGCGCGGGATCTCTGATGCGGTCGGCAACAGGTAGTCCATGAACGTGCCCGCGAGGAACTGCGCGTTCTCGTCGTAGGCGGAGCGCTCGAGAAGCACGGCGCCGATGCCCTGCGCGACGCCTCCTCGCACTTGGCCCTCGACGATCGCCGGGTTGATGAGCGCGCCGCAGTCCTCGACGACGATGTACCGCTCGACGTGCACGCTGCCGGTCTCGATGTCGACCTCGACGATCGCGCAGTGCGTGCCGTTCGACCATCCCCCCTCGCCGCCGTCGAATGCACGCGTCTCTTCGAGCGGCTCGGGGCGCGAGCAGCGACATCGCTCAGCGGGATCGCGCTCACCGGTACGCCACGCACGGACACCTTGCCGTCGGCGAGCTCGAGGTCGCTCGCGCTCGCTTCGAGGAGGTCCGCGGAGACTTCGAGGATTCGGTCGCGCAGCGCGCGGTGCTGTGTGGAGGGTGGCGCCGCCAGCCATCGTCGCGGCGCGGCTACCGCCGGTGCCGAACCCCATCGGCGCGCTGTCGGAGTCGCCAGCGACCACCCTGACCTGCTCGAACGGCACGCCGATCTCGTCTGCGGCGATCTGGGCGAAGGTCGTCTCGTGGCCCTGCCCGTGGGGCATCTGCGAGGTGAAGACCGACACCATGCCGTCGGGCTCGAGGCGGATGCGCATCTGCTCGGGACCCATCATCCCGCCGCCGCCGCCCTCTTGGCGCGGGCCGGGGGCAGCCTCGATGAACGTCGCCACGCCGAGACCCAGGTACCGGCCTTCCTCACGAGCCGCTGCCTGGCGCGCGCGGAAGGACGGCAGATCGATGATCTCAGCCATCCGCTCGAGCGATTCACGGGCGGTCACGCCGACGAGGCTGCGGCCCGTGATCATGGCAAGCGGTGCCTCGCCTCGCGTGACGACGTTGCGCAGCCGCAGCTCGAGCGGCTCGATGCCCACCTCATGGGCGACGATGTCGAGCAGGCGCTCGCGGGTGAAGGTCTCGGCCGCCCAAGGCCCTCGGTACGCGACGTACTGCGCCTTGTTCGTCACGGTCGCACTGAACGTGAAGCTGAGCGCTTCCATCTTGTAGGGGCCAGGCAGCATCGACTCGATGAGCCCGCTGATCATCGCGCCCATGCCCGGGTACGCGCCCGTGTCGACGGTCATGTCGACCTTCAAGCCGAGGACGTCGCCTTCGTTCGTCACTGCGGCCTCGGCGATCATGCTCTCTTCGCGAGCGTGACCCGAGAACATCAAGTGCTCGCGGCGGTCCTCGATCCACTTCACGGGGCGACCGAGGTCACGTGACGCGGCAGCGCACGCGAGGTCCTCGCGGGACGTGCCGATCTTCAGGCCGAACGAGCCCCCGATGTCACCACAGAGGACGCGCACCTTGTCGGGGGCGAGCCCGAGCTGGGTGAAGAGCGTCATCTTCGCCAGGTGGACGCCCTGGTTCGATCCGTGCACCGTGAGCATCCCGGTCTCGGGATCGAAGCTCGAGATGCTGCCGCGGCACTCCATCGGCACGTTCTGATGGCGGTGCTGGTCGATCTTCGCCGAGACGACGCGGTCGGCCTTCTCGAACACAGCGTCGAGGTCGCCGTAGCTCGCGGTGCGGCCGTCGACGAGGACGTTGCTGCCCGCGTCGGCGAAGATCGGCGTGCTGGTCGGGTCGAACGCGTCGGCCGAGGAGGCGACGGGTCGAAGGTCGTCGTAGTCCACCTCGACGAGCTCGGCGCCGTCTTCCGCGAGGTACTTCGTGTCCGCGACGACGAGCGCCACCGGATCGCCGACGACGCGGACCTTCTCAGTGGCCAGGATGGTGAACGGCGACGCGGGCAGCCCGGGGAACAGCGTGAGCGGCGGCGCGCCCGGCGCGAGGAGCGCCTGGAGCTCGGCGCCCGTGTAGACCGCGACCACGCCCGGCAGCGCCCGCGCCTCGGTGGCATCGACCGACGTGATCAGGGCGTGGGCAACGGGGCTGCGCACGAACGCCGCATGCAACATGCCGGGGAGGTGGATGTCGTCGACGTATTGACCCGATCCGGTGAGGATGCGTCGGTCCTCGGAGCGCGGCACGCTCGAACCGACGAAACGCTGCGCGGGGATCACCGTGGTCATCGTGTGCCTCCAATTCCGGCGGCGGCGAGCACGCCGTTGATGATCGTCTCGTAGCCGGTGCAACGGCAGATGTTCCCCGACAGCGACTCACGGGCCTCGGCCTCGGTCGGTGTCGGGTTCTCGGCCAGCAGCGCCGTCACCTGCATGACGAACCCCGGAGTGCAGAAGCCGCACTGGAACGAGTGCTCGTCACGCAGCGCCTCCTGCAGCGTGTTCATGTCTCCGTCGACTGCGATGCCTTCGATCGTCGTGATCGACGCGCCGCGGGCTTGCACCGCGAGCATCAGGCACGAGCGGACCGGTTCGCCGTCGAGCAGCACCGTGCAGGCTCCGCAGACGCCGTGCTCACAGCCGAGGTGCGTGCCGGTGAGGCCGAGGTCTTCGCGCAGGAAGTCCGCGAGAGTCTTGCGGGCCTCGGCGGCACCGTCGCGGCCCTCGCCGTTGACGGTGAGGCTGATCGGGATCGTGTCGGTCATGCCGCGCTCCTCGCTCGTGCAGATGCTTCCGTCAGAGCTCGACGTACGAGCACGGCAGCGACCTTGCGCCGGTATGCGGGACTGGCGTGCAAGTCAGACGGCGGATCGAGGTCGCGCACCGCGACAGCGGCGACCTCCTCGATGGACGCGCCGGATCGCATCGCCGCCTCGGCGTCGATGGCTCGCACGGGCCGGTCGGACACGTTGATGAGTGCGATGCGCACGTCGCCGCTCGGCGCGACCGATGCTGCGGCCGCGACCATCGCGAAGTCACCGTGGCGTCGAGCCATCTCCTGCAACGAGACGCCCGTACCGGGCTCCGCGTTCGGGAACACGATGCTCGTGAGGATCTCGTCGGGCGCGAGCGCGGTGGTGAAGTAGCCGTCGAAGAAGTCAACGGCGGCGATCTCGCGGGGGCCGCGCACGCTGACAGCCCGGAACGTGGCGTCGAGCGCGAGCGCCACGGCGGGGAGCTCGGCCGCGGGATCGGCGTGGGCGAGGCTGCCGCCGATCGTCCCTCTCGTGCGGATCGCGGCGTGACCGATGTGCGGCACCGCGGCGGCGAGCAGCGGGACGAGACGAGTGACGTCGGCCGAACGCTCGACGGCGCGATGGCGCGTCATCGATCCGATCGTCGTGGCTCCGTTGAGCTCGATCGATGCGAGCTCGACCACGCCGTTCAGATCAATGAGCGCAGAGGGTCGGGCGAGGCGCATCGACAGGAGCGGGATCAGGCTCTGGCCGCCCGCGAGGACCTTCGCATCTTCTCCGTGCTCGCTGAGGGCCGCAACCGCCTCGGCCAACGAGTGGGGAGCCTCGTAGAGGAAGGGCGGCGGCTTCATGCGACCCTCAGCGGCAGCTTCGCCATGCCTCGAAGCGAGATCCGCGGCGCCCACTCGGGCTCGCCCGCGTATTCGATCGTCGGGAAGCGACGGAGGAACCGTCCGATCGCCACCTGGGCCTCGAGGCGAGCAAGCGATGCGCCGAGACAGAAGTGGATGCCCGACCCGAGTGCGAGGTGAGACGCCGCGTTGGCACGATCGAGGCGAAGCGTGTCCGGATCGTCGAAGTGCGCGGGATCGTGGTTCGCAGCGCCGAGCACTGGCATCACGACCGCGCCCTTCTCGACGAGCTCGTCCCCGAACTCGACCGGCTCGAGCGTGGCGCGGGCCGTGAACTGCACGGGGCCGTCCATGCGCAGCAGCTCGTCGACCGTGGTCGCATCGAGCGACGGGTCAGCGCGGAACCGAGCGAGCTCGTCGGGGTGCTCGATCAGGAGACGAGTGCCGTTCCCGATGAGGTTCACCGTCGTCTCGTGACCGGCGACGAACAGAAGCAGCACCATCGCGACGAGCTCGTTCGTCGAGAGACGGTCGCCTTCCTCCTCGGCGGCGATCAACGTCGACAGGAAGTCGTCGTCGCGAGGCGACTTCCGCCGTTCGTCGATGACGGCCTCGACGAACCCGCGCATGTGGATCCCGGCGTCTGTTGCGAGCTGACGGTCCTCTGCGCTGATCAGCGGCTCGAGGGTGAGCGTGATCGCCTGCGACCAGGCGCGCAACTGCTCGCGTTCGTCGGTCGGCATCCCGAGCAGCTCGGAGATGACCTGGAAGGGAAGCGGGAACGCCAGCGCCGACACGAGGTCGCATCCGCCGTCGGCTTCGACGCCGTCGAGGATCTCGTCGACCATCTGCCCGACGCGCGGTCGCCACGCTTCGATCGCCTTCGGCGTGAACGCCCGTGCCGCGAGGCCGCGCACGCGTGTGTGCTTCGGCGGGTCGAGGTTCAAGAGCGACTCGTTGAACCCTTCGTCGCGTTCCTCGCTCTCGTCCTGGTTGCCGAACAACCCGACGCCTTCCACGGCGGCGTTCGAGCTCACATCGGCGCTGAATCGCCCATCGCGCAGCACCTTGGCGCAGTCGTCATACCGGGTGAGCACCACGAGCCCGAAAGGGCTGCGATGCACTGGGTCGGTCGCGCGCAGCGCTGCATAGTGCGGATAGGGGTTCGTCCGCACCTCGGGATCGAGCGGGTTGAAGAAGACCTGGGTGTCGCTCACTTCAGAACTCTCCCACGCGGCATGCGACCATTGGAGACGTGACGTCCGTCGGTCTCGTGCTCGGTGCCGGTGGCGTGGTGGGTCACGCCTACCACGCCGGCACCCTCGCCGCGATCGCCGAGGAGACCGGCTGGGACCCGCGCACCGCATCGGTGATCGTGGGCACGTCAGCGGGCTCGGGTGTCGGAGCGACGTTGCGCGCCGGGCTCGCAGCGCAGGACCTGGCGGCTCGCATCACAGGCAGGCCGCTCTCGCCGAGCGCCGCCGCGATGCTGAAGGGGATGGAGCGGATCCAGCCCCCTCGACTGTCGCCCGGGTCGTTCGGGGGGCGGATGCCGAGGCCAGAGGCTCCGATGCTCCTCGCCCGAGACCTCCTCGCGCCGTGGCGGTTTCGGGCCGGACGAGCGCTCGCCGCGCTCGCGCCGGAAGGTCGTGTGCCCACGACAGGGATGGGCGATCGGATGCGCCGGATGCACACTGATCGGTGGCCCGCGGATCCGCTGTGGATCTGCGCGCTGCGCCTGCGTGACGGTGCGCGGGTCGTGTTCGGACGCGACCCCGCGCCCGAGCCGGACATCGGCACCGCGGTCGAAGCGTCATCCGCGATCCCGGGCTTCTTCGCTCCGGTCGTGATCGACGGCGAGCGCTACGTCGACGGCGGCACGTACTCACCGACGAACGCCGATCTCGTCGCTGGCATCGGCCTCGACCTCGTCGTCGTGCTCTCACCCATGTCGGCCCGCACTCAAGCGCTTCTCTTCAACATCCGCGCCGTGGCCCGCGGCTACCACCGCAGCACCCTTCACCGCGAGCTCGCAGCGTTCGGCAACGGCACGCCGGTCTTGTGCTTCGAACCGACGTCGGCCGACGCACAGGTGATGGGGATCAACGCGATGGACCCCAAGCGCATGCTGCCGGTCGTCGCGCAAGCGCAGCGTTCGGCGCGAGAGCATCTGACCTCCGACGTGTCGGCGTGTGCCGTCGAGCTGTTGAAGGCCGCGGCATGAGCCTCGCGACGAGCAGCTTCCTGGCGGCGTGTCGCGGCGAGCCCCACGAACGTCGCCCCGTGTGGTTCATGCGACAGGCCGGTCGATCGATGCCCGAGTACCGCGCGATCCGCGGCGAAGGAAGCATCCTCGACGCGATCCACAAGCCTGAGGTCGCAGCAGAGATCACGATGCAACCGGTGCGGCGCTACGGCGTCGACGCCGCGGTCCTCTTCAGCGACATCGTCGTGCCGATCGCAGCGATCGGCTTCGGGGTCGACGTCGCTCCCGGCACCGGCCCGGTCACCGAACGGCCGTTTCGCTCCGCAGCCGATCTCGCACGCCTGCGTCCACTCGAACCCGAGCTCGACATCCCGTACGTGCTCGAGACCGTGAAGATCCTGTGCGGCGAGCTCGACGTGCCGGTGATCGGCTTTGCCGGTGCGCCGTTCACGATCGCGAGCTACTTGATCGAAGGGCGTCCGTCGCGTATCTATGCGCGCACCAAGGCACTCATGTACGGCGACCCCGGGTTGTGGCATTCGTTGCTCGATCGCCTGGCCGATCTCGCGATCGCGACCTTGCGCTGCGCAGGTCGGGGCCGGCGTGCGCGTGGTGCAGCTGTTCGACAGCTGGGTGGGCGATCTCAGCGCGCCCGACTACGAGTCGCTCGTGCTTCCCGCGAGCCGCAAGGTGCTCGAAGGAGTCGCCGACCTCGGCGTGCCCCGCATCCACTTCGGCGTGGGCACAGGCGAGCTTCTCGAGCTGATGGTGTCGGCGGGGGCGGATGTGCTCGGAGTCGACTGGCGGGTGCCGCTCGACGTCGCGCGGGCGCGTGTCGGCGACGGCGTGACGCTGCAGGGGAACCTCGACCCCGCCGTCTGTCTGGGCGAATGGGACATCGTCGAGCAGCGCGCGCTCGACGTGATCCGTCGCGCCGGGCCGGGACCGCGACACATCTTCAACCTCGGCCATGGGGTGCTCCCCGAGACCGATCCGGCTGTGCTCACCCGGCTCACCGAGCTCGTGCACGCAACGCCCCGCGATCCCCAGTGACCCAGGTCGTCGTCGTGGGTGGCGGCATCACCGGACTGGCCTGCGCGCTCGAGCTCATCGACGCGGGGGTCGACGTCACCGTGCTCGAGGCGAGCGATCGGCTCGGAGGCAAGATCCGCACGACCCCGTTCGCTGGCCTCGAGATAGACGAGGCGGCCGACGCGTTCCTGGCCCGCGTGCCTGAGGGCATCGAGCTGTGCCGGCGGCTCGGTCTCGATGCTGACCTCGTGTCGCCTGCGAACGCGGGCGCGTACGTGTGGTCGCGCGGTGCGCTGCGCCGTTTGCCGGCAGGGCTCGCCCTCGGTGTGCCGGGCGCCCTGCTGCCGGTCGCGCAGTCTGGGGTACTGAGCGTCGGTGGACTGGTGCGGGCCGCGGTCGAGCCGGTGCTGCCGCGTCGAGCAGCGAAGCCCGACGCGGTCGACGCGCTCGGCCCGCTCGTCGCGGGGCGGTTCGGGCGCGAGGTGCTCGAACGGCTTGTCGACCCACTCATCGGTGGCATCAACGCCGGCAGCTCCGATCGCCTGAGCGCAGCCGCAGTCGCGCCGCAGATCGCGGGGGTGGCCGAACGATCGCGCTCGTTGCTGCTCGGGCTGCGCAGCGACCGCCGCGCGCACCCTCCCGATCCGAGTGCGCCGGTCTTCTTCACCCTGCGCGGCGGCATGGGCACGCTGATCGACGCGTTGACGGCCGAACTCACGGGGCCGGGGGGCTCGGCGAAGGGGGGCTCGGCGAAGGTCGAGCTCAACACGGCCGTCGACGCCCTCGAGCTCGAGGGTGGCGCTCCGGTCCTGGTCACAGACGGCTCATCGGGAGCGAATCGGCGCCGAATCGCCGCGGACGCGACGGTGCTCACGTGTCCGGCATGGGCATCGGCCACCCTCCTCACCGAAGTCGCGCCCGACGTCGCCGCCACCCTTCGTGACATCGACTACGCATCGGTCGCCCTGGTCACGCTCTCGTTTGACGACGCCTCGATCGGGCGATCCCTCGACGCGACCGGCCTGCTCGTGCCGAAGTCAGAGCAGCGGACGGTCACCGCAGCGTCGTGGGCATCCACGAAATGGAACCACTGGCGCATCCCGGGCCAGGTCATCGTGCGCGCGTCGGCCGGCCGCGATGGCGACGAGCACGCCCTCGATCTCGACGACGACGAGCTCACGAATGCCGTCCTCACCGACCTCCGCCGGCTCATGGCCGTCCGCTCCGAGCCGACGGGAGTGAGGGTGAGCCGCTGGCCGCGATCGTTTCCGCAGTACCGACCTGGGCACCTCGGGCGCATCGACGCGGCCGAGCGCAGCCTGGCCACCTCGGCACCGAACGTCGTGCTCGCGGGCGCGCCGTACCGGGGCCTCGGCATCCCTGCGTGCATCCGGCAAGGACAAGCCGCGGCGCGCACGATCGTGGCCCGACTGCACGCCGGCACAGCGCGCGGGTGAAACTGGTGGGGATGGATCGGCGGACTTTTCTCGTTGCGGGCGCCGGCGCCCTCATCGTCGCGGCGTGCGGCGGCAAGAGCTCGAGCGACGACAACCCGGCGCTCGGCGCACCGACGAGCGACACGGCGCCACCCGCCTCAGCCGCCACCACTGCGGCTCCCGTGACGACGGCGTCCACCTTGCCGCCGACGACCGCGATCCCTGTGACCGCGGCCCCGGTCCCGACTCCCGCCCGCTCGCCCGCGAACCCACAGGCTCCTGAGCCTGAGTTGCGCATCGGCACGATCGCCATCGCGAAGCTCGGGCTCAACACGACCTTGTTCGAAGGAGTCACCCTCACGACGCTCAACAAGGTCGGAGTCGGTCACTGGCCGGGCACCGCCTTGCCGAGCCAGCCTGGCAACGTCGTCATCGCCGGACACCGCGTCACGCACAGCCGGCCATTTCGCAACATCGATCAGCTCGGTCCCGGCGATGATGTGATCATCACGATCGGCAACGCTCAGCACACCTACACGTTCGCGAGCAACGAGATCGTCCCGCCGAATGCGATGCGCATCGTCAACCAGTCAACGGACAAGACCGCGACGTTGTTCGCTTGTCATCCGCCCGGGTCGGCGCGCTTCCGCTTCGTGGCGCACCTCACCTACGTCAGCTCGACCACGGTCTGATGGTCGACACCGTCGAACCGGCGGTGGCACCCTCGCGCCCCATGCACGGCGCGCAGAAGCGACTCGTCACGATCGCGGCCTGCCTCGGCACAGGCGCGCTGATGGCCTTCTCTCTTCCGCCGTGGGGATGGTGGCCGCTGCTGTTCGTCGGCGTCTTCTTCCTCGACCGCTTGCTCGCCGGACAACCCGCGGCGAAGCGGTTCTGGCGCGGGTGGGCGGTCGCCGCTGCGTGGCTCTTCCCCGGCATGGGCTGGATGGTGTTCCTCGAGCGCGCCGGGATGGGTCATCGCGTCAGCGGCGTACGCCGCCTACTTCGGCGCCGCGTGCGCGCTCGCTCCCGCGAGCCGCTGGCGTTGGGTCGTGCTGCCCGGCTCGATCGTGCTCGCCGAGGTGCTGCGGTGGTCATGGCCGTTCGGCGGAGTGCCGCTGGCATCGTTCGCGATCAGCCAAGCGGGCTCGCCGATCGCATTCGTCGTACGCGTCGGAGGCGCACCGCTGCTCGTGATGCTCGTCGTCGGCATCGGCGTCACGGCGTCGGCGGCGTGGGAGCGCGCGTGGCACGCAGTGGCGATCGGCAGTGTCCTCATCGCGCTGATCGTCGGGGGCGCCGCAATCGCGCCGCGCGGCCACGATGTGGGTTCGCTGCAGGTCGCTCTCGTACAGGGAGGTGGCGCGCAGGGTACGCACGCCGACGACATCGATCCGAGGATCGTCTTCGAACGTCATCTCGACGCGTCCGCACAGGTGAAGGAACCGGTGGATCTCGTCGTGTGGCCTGAGAACGTCGTGCACGTCGAGGGACCGGTCGCGAACACGAAGGAGGGCGGGGAGCTCGCGGACCTCGCGCGCAGCCTCGGCGCCACGTTGAGCGTCGGCGTGATCGAAGGCGCGGGAGAGGACGCGTTCCACAACTCTCAGATCGCCTACGACCCGCAGGGCAACCTCATCGCCCGATACGAGAAGGTGCGGCGGGTGCCGTTCGGTGAGTGGATGCCCATGCGCGGGCTGCTCAAAGCGCTCGGCGCTCCGACCAACCTCGTGCCCCGCGACGCGATCCCGGGCACCGGTCCCGCAGTCCTCGACACGCCAGCCGGCCGACTGGGCGTGGTCATCTCGTGGGAAGACTTCTTCGGCGGACGAGCACGCGACGCGATCGGTCACGGTGGTGTCATCCTGCTGAACCCGACGAACGGCGCGTCGTACACGGGCACGCTTCTGCAGACGCAGCAGATCGCGTCCTCCCGCTTGCGGGCCCTCGAGACAGGGCGCTGGGTAGGCCAGGTCGCGCCGACAGGCTTCACCGCGTTCATCGACGACCACGGACGCGTCCTGCAACGAACCGGCATCAGCGAGCAGAAGGTCCTCCAAGCCGAGATGCGCAAGCGCGAGGGCGACACGATCTACGTCCGCTGGGGCGACCGCCCGATCGTCGCGCTCGCCCTGCTCCTCGTCGTGGTCGGGCTCATCGGGGATCGAGCTCGAGCATCACGGTCACCGGACCGTCGTTGACGAGCTCCACCGCCATCGTCGTGCGAAACCGACCGGTCGCGACGCGGGCGCCGAGCTGACGTAAGCCGTCGACCACCGCGTCGACCAGGGGTTCCGCGACCTCGGGCGGCGCCGCCGCAAGCCACGACGGGCGACGCCCTTTCGCGGTGTCGCCGTACAGCGTGAACTGGCTCACGACGAGCACCTCCTGGCCCGTGTCGGCCAGAGATCGGTTCATCACTCCGTCGGCGTCGGCGAGCACCCGAAGGTTCCAGATCCGCTCGGCCATCTTGCGGGCGGTCGACTCGGTGTCGGCATGGGTGACTCCCACGAGCACGCACAGGCCGGCGTCGATCGCACCAACCAGGTCGCCCTCCACCGTCACCGACGCCCGGGAGACTCGCTGCACCAGCGCGCGCACGAGAGCGGACCCTACGGTGTGCGCCTGTGCTGACGCTGACCGGTGACGACCTGACCGTGAGCCTCGATCCCGAGCAGGGCGGACGCATCGCGTCGATCCTGGCGTTCGGGGAGGAGCGCCTCGTCAGTCGCCCGCTTGATGACCCGGCGCCGAGGCCGAGCAGCTGGGGTGCATTCCCGATGGTCCCGTGGGCGGGCCGAATAAAGCACGGCAAGTTCACGTTCGAGGGCATCGACTACGGGATGCCGATCAACCATCCCCCGCACGCGATGCACGGCATCGCGTACACATCGACGTGGACGCCGCTCGGCCCCGACACGATGCGGCTCGACCTCGTCGATCCATGGCCCTTCGGAGGGCACACCATCCACCACGCATCGATCGACGGCAACACGGCGCGGTTCCGGCTCGAGGTGCACGCCGCGGACCGCGCGATGCCGGCCATGGCCGGCTGGCACCCGTGGTACCGCAAGCCGGTCGAGCTCGAGTTCTCGGCCGCGAAGATGTACGAGAAGGACGACGAGGACATCCCAACGGGCCGCCTGGTCGATCCGCCTCCCGGGCCTTGGGATGACACGTTCACGGGCCTCGCCGGTGCTCCCGTGCTGCGATGGCCCGACGGCGTGACGGCAACCATCGACTCGACCTGCGACCACTGGGTGATCTTCACCCGCCCGGACCATGCGCTCTGCGTGGAGCCCCAGACCGGTCCCCCAGACGCCTTCAACCTCGGCCCGCAGGTCGTGGTGCCCGACATCCCCCTCGTCGCGGAGATGACACTTTCCTTTTCCGCGCTGACCTGCTCAGGCCCCTTGGGCCCCTGACCGGGTGGTCAAGCCGACCGATAGAGTGCGCCGATGCCTCCCCCCGGCGCTGGTCCTGACGACCCGCTGCGCGTCGCCTACCTCTCGTACCGGGGCAAGCCCCACGTCGGGGGCCAGGGCGTTTACACCCGCCACCTGACGAAGGCGCTCGTCGACCTGGGCCATCACGTCGAGGTGCTCGGCGGACAGCCCTACCCGGTGCTCGATCCGAGGGTGCCGCTCGTGAAGCTCCCGAGCCTCGACATCTTCAATGACACCTACCCCGGCCGGTTCCCCGCGTACTGGGAGATCAAGCACTGGCAGGACTGGGTGGAGATCGCGCAGTTCTCGACTGGCCGGTTCAGCGAGCCGCTGGCGTTCAGCCTCCGGGCGTGGCGCTACCTCGACGGCCGCCAGCTCGACTTCGACCTGGTCCACGACAACCAGTGCCTGGGCTACGGCATCTTGGCGATCGACCGCTTCCTCCCGGTGCTCGAGACGCTCCATCACCCGATCACCAAGGACCGGGCGCTCGAGGTGGCGCACGCACCCAACTCCCGCAAGCGCCGCTCGGTGAACCGGTGGTACGGCTTCGTGAAGATGCAGGCTCGGGTCGCGCGCCAGCTGCCCCGCGTCGTGGTCGTGTCCGAGAACTCGATCAATGACATCCACACCGACTTCGGCGTGCCGCGTGAGCACATGCGGCTCGTGCCCGTGGGCGTCGACCCCGAGCTGTTCAAGCCGCTGCCCCACATCGCACGTCAGCCCGGGCGTCTGATCACGACGGCCAGCGCAGACGTGGCGCTCAAGGGGCTCTCGTATCTGCTCGAAGCCATCGCCAAGCTGCGCACCGAGCGCGAGATCTCGCTGACGGTGATCGGTCGACCGAAGCCCGGCGGTCGCAGCGCCGAGACGATCGAACGGCTCGGCCTGACCGACGCCGTCACGTTCGTGAGCGGCGTCTCCGACGAGCGGATCGTCGAGCTCTATGCCGAGGCCGAGCTCGCGGTCGTGCCCTCGCTGTACGAGGGCTTCTCGCTTCCCGCCGCGGAGGCGATGGCCACCGGCATCGCCGTCGTCGCGACGACGGGCGGCGCCCTTCCCGAGGTCACGGGCACCGATGGCGAGACCGTGCTCTCCTGCCCGCCGGCTGACGCCGACGCGCTCGCCGCCACGATCCGTCGTGGCCTCGAGAGCCCCGAGCTGCGAGCCAAGATCGGTGCCGCCGGCCGCGAGCGGGTCGTCAGCCGCTGGAGCTGGACGCACACTGCGCGTGCAACCGTCGAGCAGTACCGCGAGCTCCTCGTGATGCGATCGCAGCGAGGGCGCACCGCCTGATGCTGACGGTCGACTACGCCAGGCTGGGCATCCGCCCGGGCGATCGGCTGCTCGATCTCGGATGCGGTTTCGGCCGCCACGCGTTCGAGGCCGCCCGTCGCGGTGCCCGTGTCGTCGCGTGCGACATGAGCGACGCCGAGCTCAAAGAGGTGCGGGCGACCTTCGGGGCGATGGCCCAAGCTGGCCAAGTCGCGGAGGAGGGCTGCACCGGCGCGGTGAACGGCGACGCGGTCCACCTGCCCTTCGCTGACGCCTCGTTCGATCGGGTGATCGCGTCCGAGGTGATGGAGCACATCCCAAGTGACGCCGCCGCGATGGCCGAGCTCACGCGTGTGCTGCGACCCGGCGGCACCATCGCCGTCACGGTGCCGGCGTGGCTGCCCGAGAAGGTCTGCTGGTGGCTGAGCGACGAGTACCACGCCCCGTTCGTCGAGGGTGGGCACGTGCGCATCTACAGCGAGGATCAGCTCCGAGGGCGCATGCGGGCCGCTGGCCTCGTTCCGGGCGCGTCGCATCGCGCCCATTCGCTGCACAGCCCTTATTGGTGGCTGCGCTGCGCGGTCGGCCCGACGAACGACGGCAACCGAGCCGTGGTCGCGTACCGCCGCTTCCTCGAGTGGGACATCACGAAGTCGCCGACATCGACGCGAGTGGCCGATCGTGTCCTCAACCCGGTCCTCGGCAAGAGCCTCGTCGTGTACGCCCAGAAGCAGCCGGCACAGAGGCAGGCGGCACGATGACCCGGCTGCCCCAGGTCGAGGGCGTGCTCGACGCCGCCCAGGTGAGCGCGACGGTCGACGCCATCGCTGCCGATCAGCTGCCCAATGGGTTGATCCTCTGGAACCCGGGCGGACACGCCGATCCCTGGAACCACGTCGAGGCTGCGATGGCCCTCGCGGTCGGCGGTCGCAATGCGGAAGCCGAGCGTGCGTACGAATGGCTGGTCGCACATCAGCTCGAGAACGGTGCGTGGCACAACTACTACTTGGCCCACGGCATCGAGGATCTCAAGCTCGACACCAACGTGTGTGCATACGTCGCGGCCGGGGTGTGGCACCACTACCTGCTGACCCGCGACCTTGGCTTCGTCGAGACGATGTGGCCGGTCGTCGAGCGTGCCATCGACTTCGTGCTCTCGATGCAGACCGCTCGGGGCGAGATCATCTGGGCGCGGCACACCGACGGCACTCCCTGGTCGTACGCGTTGCTCACCGGGTCGTCGTCGATCTGCCACAGCCTGCGCTGTGCGGTCGCGATCGCAGAGACCCTCGGCGAAGAGCGGCCCGACTGGGAGCTTTCCACCGCGAACCTCGCCCATGTGGTCGCACACGTGCGCGACGCGTTCCAGCCCAAGGACCGTTGGGCGATGGACTGGTACTACCCCGTCCTCACCGGGATCGTCACCGGCCAGGCGGGAGCGGCTCGACTCGCTGAGCGCCGCAGCACGTTTTTCATGGAAGGCCTCGGAGTCCGCTGCGTCGCCGACCGCCCATGGGTGACCGCGGCGGAGACCTGCGAAGCGGCGATGGCCTACCTGGCCCTCGGTGACGAGACCACCGGCCTCGAGCTGTTCACTTGGGCACAGGCGCATCGGCTCGACGACGGCGCCTATCTCACCGGCATCGTCTATCCGGAGAGAACAAGCTTCCCCGACTCCGAGCGCACGTCCTATACGGCCGCAGCCGTGGTGCTCGCAGCCGACGCGCTCAGTCGGGCATCGGCCGCGTCGGGCCTCTTCCTCGGCGAGCACATCCCGTCGTTCATGGACACGAGCGACTCCGTCACCGACTGACCCCCACCCTGGGTTCTCGTGTGAACAACCGGGTCACATCTGGCCGGAATTCCGCACTGGAACGGCAGTGGGCGAAGACTTGTATGCTACTTGTATGTCGGTGGTGCGGCTCGATCACGTCCAGCTCGCGATGCCTGCGGGTCGCGAAGCCGAGGCAGTCGCGTTCTATGACGGCCTGCTCGGCATCCCGCAGCTGGCGAAGCCACCGCACCTCGCCGTACGGGGCGGGTGCTGGTTCGAGACCGAGACGGTGAAGGTCCACCTCGGCATCGACCCCGACTTCCGTCCCGCTCGCAAAGCCCACGCGGCGCTCATCGTCGACGACCTCGACGCGCTCATCGCGACGCTCACGGCCGCGGGGAACATGCCCCGCGACGACGAGCCGCTCGAGGGCTACCACCGCGTCTACGTCGACGACCCGTTCGGCAACCGGCTCGAGCTGATGCAGCCGCGCTAGCGGCGCACAGCGCCGCCCCGTCACACGCGGCGCAGGACCGCGGAGGCTGCCCACCGCGTCGGTCTCCTCGAAGAAGCCAGATGCGAGCGCGGGGAGGTAGATCTCCTCGTACGGGGGACGTCCCCCGTCGGCCGGGTCGGGGAACACGTCGTGGATCGCGAGCGTCCCGCCTGACACGAGCTTCGGTGTCCACGACGCGTAGTCCGCCCGTGCCGGCTCCACCCCGTGACCGCCGTCGATGAAGAGGAACGCGAGTGGCGTCTCCCAGTGCGAGGCGACGATGGGCGACAGCCCGACGACCCCGACGACCGTGCCCTCGAGGTCCGCGTCACGCATCGTGCGCAAGAACGTCGGCAGCGTGTTCAGTCGACCTGTCGACGAGTCGATCAAGGTCGGATCGTGGTGCTCCCAGCCTGACTGGTTCTCCTCCGACCCGCGGTGGTGATCGACCGTGAAGAGCACCGTCGGAGGATCGACAGCCTGGCACGCCGCACCGAGGTACACCGCCGACTTCCCGCAGTAGGTGCCGACCTCGAGCATCGGAAGGCGGGGCCGCGCACGCGCTGCCGCAAGCGCCACATCGTGCAGCACGAGCCCTTCCTCGACGGGCATGAAGCCCTTCGCCGATTCGGCGATCGCCCGCAACCGGGCGTCCACCTCAGCTCGCTTCGGCGGGGGTGTGGGGGGTGGCGAAGAGCACGGCGTCCAGGATGACGAACTTCGCGATCCACAGCACGCCGAACCCCGCCAGGTTCGCCAGGCTCACGACGAGCGTCGAGTCAGACCAGGCGGATGCGATCGCCACGAACAACGTGGACAGGATCAGTCCCGCGAAGGTCAGACCCCAGAAGGGCACGATCTCGCCCCAGAACCGGTTGCGATCGTTCTTGCCCCAGATCCAGTAGCGGCTGAGGAAGTACGACGGGATGGAGGTGACGGTGACCGAGAAGACATTCGCGGTGACACCGCTCCAGCCGAGCTTGCCGTGCGTGAACCACAACAAGAGCTGCGTTGACACCGTGCCGAACACCGACACCGACACGTAGCGCAGCGCCTTGCCGCGAAACCGGTGCAGAAGCGCGCGGGGCCTGAGATCCATCGGAGGTCAGGGTAGGGGCTAGAGGTCGATTGCGTTCGCGCGCGCGATCGCACCGAGCCACCGCGCGCTCGGCTTGACCGTGCGCTCTTGGGTCATTCGGTCTACTCCGATGAGCCCGAACGTCGGCCCGTACCCAGATGCCCACTCGAAGTTGTCGAGCAGGCTCCAGTACGTGTAGCCGCCCACGTCGATGCCGTCGTCGAGGCAGGCCAGCACGCCCGAGAGTGCGCGTCGCACGTACTCGATCCGTCTGGTGTCGTCGGTGGCGGCGATGCCGTTCTCGGTCACGATGATCGGCGTGTGCTGTGTGACGTCCCAAGCCCGGCGGATGGTCGCCTCGAGCGACTCGGGCCAGAACTCGTAGCCCATGATCGTCGTCTCGACACCATCCTCGTTGCCGAGAGTGCGCTCGGGGCCGACACGCTGTCGGCTGTAGGTCTGCACCCCGATGTAGTCATCGTTCGCTGCGGCATGCAGGTACACGTCCTCGAGGCCGTCGAGGATGTGGGCCCCACGCTCGGCCGCAGCCTGCAGCTCCTCGGGCGTGTCGCCGACGGGCCACATCTGCTGCATCGCGAGCGTGAGACCGGCCGGCACATCGGGAGCGTGCGACTTCACCGCGTCGATCGTCTTGTGATGCGCGTCAACGAACACGTCGTTCGCCTTGCGGCGCAGGGCACGATCGCCCTTACCCCCGGGCGGGAAGCGACCGGCGAGGTAGCCGATGGTCGCGACCATGTTCGGCTCGTTGAAGGTGCAGAACCGCGTCGTGACGTCGCCGAGATGCGCGGCGACACGGTCGGCGAAGCGGGCGAACAGATCAGCCGTCGCCGGCTCGATCCAGCCGCCCATCTGCGCGACCCAACGAGGAGTCGTGAAGTGGTGGAGCGTGACGGTCGCGTCGAGTCCGAGCTCGAGGCAGGTCGCGCACATGCGTCGGTAGTGGTCGAGCTCGGCCTTCGAGAACTCTCCGTCTTCGGGCTCGATGCGACTCCACTCCACCGAGAACCGGTAGGAGTTGAAGCCGAGTCCAGCGAGCAGCTCGAGGTCTTGGGGGTACCGCTGGTAGTGCTCGCAGGCGTCTCCGCTCGGCGCGACGCAACCCGATCCGGGCGTGTGCTCCCACTGCCACCAGTCGTTGTTCCAGTTGCCGCCTTCCACTTGGTGCGCCGCGGTGGCGGTACCCCAACGGAACCCCTCGGGAAAGGCGCGCGTCGTCATCGGCGGCACGGTACCTGTCAACATGACTCGGTGACGAGCGACAGCGGGCGGAGTCCGCTCGACGACCTCATCGACCTGCTCGATCTCGAGGCGATCGAGGTGAACATCTTCCGCGGCCACTCACCCGACGAGAAGCGTCAACGAGTCTTCGGCGGACAGGTCGCGGGGCAGGCGTTGGTCGCCGCGGCGCGCACGGTCGAGCAAGGGCCTGGTGATGGGCCGCGGCGCTTCATCCACTCGTTGCACGCGTACTTCTTGCGGCCGGGCGACCCGAACACGCCGATCCTGTACGAGGTCGATCGCATCCGCGACGGAAAGTCGTTCACGACGCGGCGCGTCGTCGCGATCCAGCACGGCAAGGCCATCTTCAACTTGCAGGCGAGCTTCCACGTGCACGAAGACGGTCTCAACCATCAGATCCCGATGCCCGGAGGCGTACCGAGCCCCGAGGGTCTCCCGGACTTCAAGACCCGCATGGAGCCGTACAAGGAAGCGCTCGGCGACTGGTTCGACCAGCCGCGGCCGATCGACCTGCGCTACGCCGATGGACGTGCCGAGCGTGGCGAGGGTGATGCCACGCCGTTCCAGCGTGTGTGGCTGCGCGCCGACGGCCGCTTGCCCGACGACCCCGTGCTGCACGCGTGCATCGTGACCTACGCATCCGACATGACGCTCCTCGACACCACGCTGTTGCCCCACGGCGTGCGGTGGCCCGACGAGACGTTGATGATGGCGAGCCTCGACCACGCCATGTGGTTCCACCGGCCCTTCCGCGCTGACGAGTGGCTTCTCTACGACCAGGGCACACCCACGACGTCCGGCGGGCGAGGCCTGGCCTACGGGTTCATCTACACGCGGGACGGGGCGCTGGCGATCACCGTGGTGCAAGAAGGGCTCATCCGGGTAATGAGGTGAGCACGATGAAGGCACCGGTGAAGCTCTTCGCTGTGGCCGGGCTCGCGATCGGCATCGCGATCGTGGCGCTCGCGAAATGCAGCCCACCCCCGAACCCGGGCAACCCCGCCTTCTCCTTGACGACGGTCGCGAAGGTCGACTCGCCGATCGCGATGGCGATCCGCACCGGCGACAGCGCGCTCTACATCGGCGAGTGGACCGGCCGTGTGGTGGCGTTGCGCGACGGCGCGGTTGATCCGTCGCCGGTGCTCGACATCTCCAACCAGACGAGCGCGAGCGGCGAGCGCGGCTTCCTCGGCATCGCGTTCTCCCCCGACGGCACGCACCTCTACGTGGACTACACGGACCTCAACGGCGACTCACATGTCGACGAGTTCGCGATGGGCGCTGACGGTCGCGCGATCACGAGTTCGCGGCGACCGATCCTGTTCCAGAAGCAGCCGTTCGCGAACCACAACGGCGGGCAGCTCGCGTTCGGACCCGACGGCTACCTCTACATCGGCTTCGGCGACGGTGGCAGCGGGGGCGATCCGCAGGGCAACGGCCAGAACGTGAACACCTGGCTCGGCAAGATCTTGCGCATCGACCCGAGCAAGCCGACCGACGGCCGTGCGTACGCCATCCCTGCCGACAACCCGTTCGCCGCCGGCGGAGGGCTCCCGGAGATATGGGCGTACGGGTTGCGCAACCCGTGGCGGTTCACGTTCGACAAGGACACCGGCGACCTCTGGATCGCCGACGTGGGCCAAGGGAGCTTCGAAGAGATCGACTTCAGCGCGGCGACGGACGGAAAAGGAGCGGCAAAGGGCGCGAACTTCGGCTGGAACCGCTTCGAAGGCAACCATGACTTCGACGGTGGAGGCAACCACGCCGGCTTCGTGTTCCCCGTCTTCGAATACACGCATTCCGAGGGTTGCAGCGTCACCGGCGGCTACCGCTATCGGGGGACTGCCCTGCCGGGCATGCCGGGTGCGTACCTCTTCGCCGACTACTGCAACAACACGATCCGCGTGCTGAGCCTCCAGGGCGCGACCCGCGAAGCAGATCGCCAGCGTCAAGGTGACGCCGTCGCCGATCGTCTCGTTCGGTCAGGACGCGAAGGGCGAGCTCTACGTCCTCGCGTTCGACGGCAGCGTGTCGCGGCTCGACCCTCCCGCGGCGAAGACAGGCTGATTGCCGGTTGGCGCGGCGCGGCGCGGTGCGCCGCCGGGGTGCGCGAAGCACCGATTGTGGAGCGAAGCGACCGGGGCGCGTCAGCGCCCGTGAAATTGCGGCGGCCTCTTCTCCAAGAACGAGCGCACGCCCTCGCGGTGGTCTTCGGTCTGGAACAGCTCGCCGAGCGTCGTCGTCACCCACACGCCGAGGCTCTGCCAGTCGGGATCGAGCGCTTCTCGTAGCCCACGCTTGATCGCCTGCACCGCGAGCGGAGGGTTCGCGGCGATGCGCTGCGCGAGGCCGAGCGCGGTCGGCATGAGCTCGTCGTGCGCCACTACTCGGCCGACGAGGCCGATCCGCAGCGCCTCGGCGGCGTCAATCAGCTCTCCGGTCATGAGCATCTCTGCGGCCTTCTCGCGCCCGACGAGGTGGGCGAGACGCCCGAGCCCGGGCACGTCGCTCACGAGGCCTCGCAGGACGAAGAGCTCGCCGAACTTGGCCTTCTCGGACAGCGACACGGAAGTCGCACATGAGCGACAGCTCCATGCCCCATCCGACGGCAGCACCATTCACCGCACCGACGATCGGCACATCCGTGTGGAGCAAGGCATCGGCCGCCGGCGTCAGCCGAGGACCGGAGCGCGAAGAGGTTCCGACGTCGGGAGGCCGCTCGCCCCCACCCATCACGACCTTCACGTCGTCACCCGAGCAGAACGCGGGGTCCGCGCCCGTGATGACGAGACAGCGGGCGGTCGTCGTGCGCACCGCGTCCTCGAGCTCGGCGTACGTGCGGAACGTGAGGGCGTTGCGAGCCTCCGGCCGCCGCAACGTGATCACGCCGACATGGTCCTGCTCCTCGTAGGTGAGGTCTTCGTACACCGGTCCCCCTCTTAGGCTCATCCCGTGCGGCGAGTCGTCCCCATCTTGGTCGCGATCCTCCTCGCCGGCTGCAACGCCTCGTCTCGCGAAGCCGCGAGCACCACGGCGGCAGCGGTGAGCACCACTGTCGCGACGACGACCACCACGCCGGCGACCACGACCACGGTGCTCACCGTCGCGGACGATCCTGTCGCGCTCGGCCGCCCAGGTGACGAAGGCAGAGCGCTCCCTGCGCGATCCGACGACGTCACCGGAGGAAGCGGAGAGGACGGGGGCGTTCCAGCAGCTCCTGTATCGACGGCTCTCCGCACATCCGGAGTGGCAGTCGCCGTTCTTCGCCGCGCTCGAGTCGGATGTCGCGCCGATGGCGGCGAACAACGTGAGTGCGTTCCTCGCGTTCCAGCGCCCACCGCACGGCCCCGCTTCGGACACGCTCCCCGCGTGGCGCATCGTGCCGCCGCTGCCGGCCGAGCAGCTGCTCGCGTACTACCACGACGCCGAGACGACGACGGGGGTGCCCTGGTACTACCTCGCATCGATCAACCTCGTCGAGACCCGCATGGGTCGCATCAACGGCCTCTCGACCGCCGGTGCGCAAGGACCGATGCAGTTCCTGCCCTCGACGTGGGCCGCATGTTGCACCGGCGACATCGAGGACGCGCACGACGCGATCATCGGTGCCGCGACCTACCTCAAGATGTCGGGCGCCCCCGACAACATGGACAAGGCGATCCTCGCCTACAACCACGACACCCGGTATCTCGACGCGATCAAGGCCTACGCGGCGAACATGGCCGCCGACGAGCGCGGTATCTCGGCTATCACGCGTGGGAGGTCTTCTACGCGTCGTCCGCGGGCAGCTTCCACCTGCCCGTCGGCTACGAGGAGCCCGCGCCCGTGCCCGTGGCCGATGCGGCGACCACCGCCGCCGAACCCAGCTGACGAGCCCAAGCACTACTCCGGGGCGTGGCAGACGGCTTCGACGTTGTTGCCGTCGGGATCGCGGACGAACGCTCCGTAGTAGCTCGGGTGGTACTCAGGCCACACCCGAGGTTCGTGCAGCACCTCGGCACCCGCAGCGACGGCCGCGTCGAACCATGCCCGCACCGCGGCGCGGTCGCTCGCCTGGAAGGCGACATGGATCTCGCGGTTCGGCACGTCGCCGGCGAGAGGGCCCAGCCAGAAGGTCGGCCTTCCGCCGACGCCATACCCGACGACGTCGCCGAAGCGCATCACCTGCTCGCCCCCGAGCATCGGGAGCACGGCGTCGTAGAAGGCGATGCTCGCGGTCGGATTGCGACACTGAATGGAAAGGTGGTCGAGCACGCGGCGATCGTAGCGTCGTGCCCTTGCGAGCACGCCCGTACGTCGATGCAGACCTGCCTGCGGTGACGGCCGCGCTCGCGTCGTGGATCCGCCACGCAGGCTGGTGCGGGTACTGCCATCCGGGCGACATCGAGCACCGCATCTACCGCGAAGCCCCCGAGCAACGAGACGCGTACGTCTGGGAGGACTCGCTCGGCATCGCGGGCATCGAGATCACGGGCCGCTTCGGGCAGGTGTTCGACCTGTTCGCGCGCCCGGACTGTCGCGGAGAGCCAGAGCTCGACATGTTGCGAGCGGCGGCCTCACGCGGGCAGCGAGACCGACGTGTGCACGAGCGACGCTGTGCGCATCGCGGCCCTCGAACAGATCGGGTTCGAGCAATACCGCGTGTGGGACCACATCCGCACCCGCTCGCTCGACGACATCCCCGACCTGCACCTGCCCGCAGGCTCCTCACTCTCGGAGGACGGCGCCGCGGCGCGCGCCACGATCTGGTTCGACGACGTGAACCTCGTGGGACTGTTCGAGCCCGTCGAGACTCAGGAAGGCTTCCGCCGCCTCGGCCTCGCTCGCGCTGTCATGACCGAGGGGTTGCGCTGCATGCGTGCCGCGGGCATGCACACCGCTCGCGTCGAGCACGATGTCACGAACGAGCCCGCGGCCGCGCTCTACGCGTCGCTCGGCTTCACCGTCGCGTTCGAGACCTCCGGCTACCGCCGCGGCGTGGAGCCCACGAGCCCGAGCAGCTCGGTGCTGACGTAGAGCTGCGCTGGCCGACCTCGGGCACCCGAGACCGGAGGATGCTCGACGAGCACTCCCGCGGCGACGAGCTCGTGCAGAGCGGCCGTCGCGGTCTTCGCCGGGAGATCGAGCTCGCCCGCGACCAGGGCGCTGCTCAGCACGAGGTGGCGGGGCACCAGATCGAGCACGCGCCACGCCGACGCATTGCTGCGGAGCCGTCGCACCCCCGGTCGCGGCTCGCCGAGCCGCTCGCGCCAGGCCAGACGGAGGTCATCGACGGCGACGATCAGGTCCCACTGCGCTCGGCCCGCTCCTGAGACGGCGTCGGCGAACCACCGCACCCAGCGCCCGTGCTCACCCATCCGAAACAGGACGAGGCCGGATGCGTAGCCGCCGACGTCGGCCGCGATGGCAGTGCTCACGGGCGGCGGCGTCACGAGTCGGAGGTGGCGGACAAGCATCCATGCGACGAGGACGCGGCCGATTCGTCCGTTGCCGTCGGCGAACGGATGGATCACCTCGAGCTGCGCGTGAGCGATCGCTGCCTGTGCGATCGGGTCGAGGTCGGCTCGATTCACATACGCGACGAGGTCGTCGAGCAGGTTCGGCAAGCGATCGGGCGGAGCCGTGACAAGGTGGGCGTCGAGCGGCGAGGTGCCACCGATCCATCCCTGCTCGTTGCGGATCGCGCCGACGTGATCGGATGGAGTCGGGCTACCGGCCATGAGCGTGCGATGCCATCGGCAGAGCTTCGCCGTGGTGAAGCCGCGGCCCCGCTCGGCATCCACGAGCGCCTCCGTCATCGCCGCAAGGTTCGAGGCGACCCACGCGGCCGTCGATCGCGTGCCGTCGCTCGACTCGGCGATCACGACATCAACGACGGGCGCGGCAACGCCCTCGACATACGACGACGCGAGACCCTCGGCCCGTAGGAGCAAGCGGGCCAGAGGCGGGTAGTCATCTGGCATGGCTTCGGCGCTGTGCTCCACGACCGCCCTTGCCGCGCCTGCCTTTGCCGCTGTCGGGGCATCGAGCATGAGGTCCCGCTCGGACAGCAGCGTGGGCACAAACGCGCGCACCCGCCGACCGCGCCACGTGATCGGCACTTCTTTGCCTACCGCCCTCATGTCACCCTCTTTCCGCACACTTCAGATCTTAAGTGTACAGAAATCGCTCGTCTCGACGACCCAACGCCGGATTGAGGAAGACGCACTCCTCTGCCGGGATCGGCTCGACAGCGAGGATCCAACCTGACGGCCCGCGCTCGGCACGCGGGCCATGTTGGTGAAGAGCTCCACGTCGTGTTCCGACTCGCACAGGAAGATCGCGCCGAGCTCGGGCACCCGGGTTCCGGCGACGCCCAGCGTCGTCATGCGGTGCAATCGAGTCCATGGTGCGCGATCGAGGGCGCAGGGTCAGAGGTCGTAGCGGTAGACGTTCGTGTTCCGCTCGGTGAAGCCGAGGCGTTGATACAAGCGGTTGGCGGCCTCTCGCGAAGGCCGTGACGTGAGGTCGACAGTGATCGCGCCATGCTCTCGCGCGACGCGTAATGCCTCGCGATTGAGCGCCTCGCCGACGCCGTGGCCGCGCGCCGATTCATCCACGACGACATCCTCGATCCACGCCCGCACGCCCGTCGGGATGCGGAAGACGACCAAGGTGAGCGAACCGACGATGTCGCCGTCGACGCTGGCCACCAAGAGGTGCGTCGCTGGGGAGCTCGCGATCTCGCCCAGCTGCTCAGCCGACGGTGCGGGGGCAGATTTCGAGAGCTGCGGGATCAGCCGCGCCGATCGCGTCGACGATCTCGGGCGTCACGGTCTCGATCACGCTCACCGACACGGTCATCGCGCAGGAAGTTAACGCCTACACTCCCGCGACCTACGTGCTTCGGGGGGCTTCATGCAGGACGACGAGGTGCGGGCAAAGGCCCGCAAGCTGCGAGACCTGGTCGAGGTGGTCGCTGCCAGCGTGTACTTCCTTCCGGAGGCGCACGCCGAGTACAAGGAGCTCGGCCTGCCCGACTTCGGCCCGGCGTACTTCACGAGCCGCGGCGCGTGCATGGGCCAGGTGCCGGGCGAGGTCGTCACCGCGGCGTTCGGCGTGTTCAACCCCGCGATCGTCATCCCCGCCGTCGACGAGGGCTGGGCGAAGACCGATCGCGACTCGATCCTCGGGGCGCGCGAGCGGGGCGCGGTCGACGGCCTCACGCGGCTGCTCGGGCCGTCACCCGACGGCCTGGCCCGCGCCACTGAGATCCTGACCCGAGCGGGCGACGCCGCCACCGGCGAGGGACGCGGTCTCTACTCAGGTCTGCGCTCGCTCGGCTTCCCGGGCACGCCGATGGGCGACTTCTGGCGGGCGAGCGACCTGGTGCGTGAGCACCGCGGTGACTCCCACATCATCGCGTGGGTCGCGTACGGGCTCGATCCCATCCAGGCGACCCTCAGCACCGAGCTCTGGTGGCGTCTCCCGTTGCGGTCGTACGTCAAGACCCGCGGGATGGTCCGACGAGGAGATCGACGCCGCGCTCGACGACCTTCGCGAGCGTGGGTTCGTCGAAGGCGATGCGTTCACGGAAAAGGGTGAACAGCTGCGCGGCGACATCGAGCTCTCGACTGACAGACAGGAACGGTCGATCGTGCAAGCGATCGGCGACGACTTCGAGGAGCTCTGCGTGATCCTGTCGCCGATGAAGGACGCGATCGTCGCGGGCTTCGGCTACCCCGCGCGATCCGTCGACCATGACGCGCCCATGAGCGACCCGAAGCTTCACACCACTGCCCGTCAGCTCGCGGCCTACCTCGAGCCGATCATCGGCTCGGTCTACTTCGCGCCCGAGTGCCACGAGCGATACGTCGCGCTCGGCTTCAACGCGAGCGCCGCCAAGGCGGGTGCGGTCGCGCTCCCCGATGGCCCCGCGTACTTCACGAGCCGTGGATCGTGCCTCGGTCAGGTGCCGGGCGAGCTCGTCGCGTCCGCGTTCGCGGTGTTCAACCCGAAGGCTGTCGTTCCGAGCGTCGCGTACGGATGGTCGCTCACCGACGCCAAGACGATCGCGACGGCGCGCACCGATGGCGCGGTCGGCGCAGCTCGAGCGGATCCTTGGCCCCGAGCCCGAAGGCCTCGACCGGGCGACGGCGATCCTCCGACGCGCCACCGACCCACTGCGGCCCGAAGGGCGTCCGTTGTACTCGGGCCTGTTGAGCTTGGGGCTCCCCGGCACGCCGATGGGCGACTTCTGGCGACTCGGCGACTACCTGCGCGAGTTCCGCGGCGACTCGCACACCGCGGCGTGGGTTGCGTTCGGGCTCGACGCGACCGAGATCGGTCTGCTCACCGAGCTGTTCATCGGCCTGCCGATGCGCACCTACATCCGCACCCGCGCATGGAGCGACGAGGACCTCGACGCAGCGGTCGAGCGGCTGAAAGCGCGCGGTCTCATCGACGAGGACGGCACCGGCTTCACCGACGGGGGACGCGAGATGCGCGAGAGCATCGAGATCTCGACCGACCTCTCGATGGCGCCGACGGTCGACGCGATCGGCGACGACGCCGACGAGCTGTTCGCCTTGCTCGCGGGTTGGGGGCAGAAGGTGAGAGAGGCCGGCGGCTACCTCGGCGGAGGCGCGTCCGATCTGGCCCGTGCGAGTGAGCGAGACCCTGGCGCCTAGAGGTCCGGCGCGTTCACGTACTTCTCGCCGCCACCGAGACGCACGACGTCTGCGTACCAGCTGCCCTCGTACACGTCGTTCGGCGGCTGCAGCAGGTCCGGCGGTTGGCCCTCCGGCGTGGTGACGAACGTCCACGCCTGCCGCTTGTACGTCCAGTTCTCGGGGTTGAGGCGGTGCGCCTCTCTCCACCACGGCACCGCCGCGTCTCGCATGCCGCGGTGCCACAGCTCCTGGCCCAGCTCGAAGCACGCTGTCGCATGGGCATGCTCGATCGGCCTCGGCCGAGACCGAGCGATCACTTCGTCCGCGGCTCAGCGCGTAGCGACTCTCACAGCCGTTGTTGGCCCAGTCGACGATCGCCGCTCTGTAGGCAAGCGCGTCGCCGGGGATCTTCTTCACTTCCTCCATGATCTCGCGGACCCCGTCGGGGAACCCTGAGATGTCCATCGTGCGGAGCGGGGACTCTTCGACGGACGCACCTTCGGGCGGACGCACGAGCACGCCGTCCTCGTCGATCCACACCGCCATCGGGACGTTCCAGAAGCCGAGCACCTCGTCGAGCAGGTGGGCCGAATCGATGAGCGAGGGATGCTGCGGCGCCGCGGCGTCGATGAACGGATGTGCGAACGTCGGGTCGACGTCGAGTGCGACAGTGACGACCTCGAGCCGGGGGAAGAGCTCAGCGCGCAGTGCCTGCCACCCGGGCAGGCTCAAGCGGCATCCTCACCAGCTGGCCCACGCGACGAGCAACACCTTCTGACCCCGCAGTGACGACAGCGAGAACGGCTCGCCGCGACGGTCGGGCAGCGTGATGTCGGGCACCACCGCGGTGGTGAGGGCGCGCCCGCCGCTCTCCGGCCCCAGCGCCCAGAGCCCGTGTTCGTCGTCGTGGACGAGTGGCATGCGCAGCCGCTCGGACACCGTCTCTACCGAAAGCAGTCCGTCACCTGCGGTCTCTGCGGGTAACGGAACGCACACGTCACCTTTGCAAAGCCCTTCCGGCTTTGCCACCCATCCGGTGCGGGCGGCGAGCTCGTCGGCCGCGACCGTGAGGGAGTCGACGATCATGGCAAGAGGCTAGCCGCCGGTATCGTGATCGCCCATGGAGCACGTGCGGTGGACGTCGCGCCCCCGCCTTCGCACACCCGTCATCATCGCCGCCTTCGCGGGCTGGAATGACGCCGGCGAGGCGGCATCCAACGCCGGCCGTCATCTCGCCGATGTCTGGGCGACGCGACCGTTCGCGTCGATGGATGCCGAGGAGTTCTACGACTTCGAGCGCGACGCGGCCACAGGTCCGCCTCAGCGACGGCGAGCAGCGCGAGATCGTGTGGCCGTCGAACGAGTTCTCCGCTTCGTCGGTGCTCGGCGCGGACCTCGATGTCGTGGTGCTGCTGGGCACCGAGCCACAGCTCAAGTGGCGCACCTTCTGCGCCGAGGTGCTCGAGGTCGCGACACAGATCAACGCCCGCATGCTCATCACGCTCGGAGCGCTGCTCGCCGAGGTGCCCCACTCGCGGCCCGTCTCGGTGATCGGCACGGCGGCCGACCCGACGTTGATCGACCAGTACTCGCTGCAGCGTTCGCGGTACGAAGGGCCGACCGGCATCGTCGGAGCGCTCCACGACGCGTGCAACACGGCCGGCCTGTCCTCCCTCTCACTGTGGGCGGCGGTGCCCGCATATGTGCAGGGCGCGCCTTCGCCCAAAGCCTCGCTCGCGCTCGTCGAGCGGGTCGGCGATGTGCTCGAGCTCATGATCCCGACGACCGCCCTCGAGATCGCCTCGGCCGCGTACCGAGCGCGAAGTCGACGAGGTGGTGACCAACGACGACGACCTCACCGGGTACGTCCGCCGTCTCGAAGACATGGTCGACAGCGGCCAGCCGTTCGGCGAGGACGACGAAGACGAGGATGACGCAGAGGACACGGTCGACGATCTCGTCGAGGAGCTCGAGCGGTACCTGCGCGATCAGCAGGGCGACTGACGTGGGGCTCGTGCCGAGCTGCGTATGGCGAGCGACTCCGAAGCTGATCATCGCGCTCGACGACCGCTTCGGTGAACCCGTCGACGCGTACGTCAACGGATCCCAGGTCTGGATCCGCGACGACGGTCCTGGCGGTGTCGCGCTCGAGTGGCGGCTCCATCCGATCGCCGGGTTCGCCCGGCCCCGCGAGGTCGACACCTACGAAGTGTTCTCGGTCACCGCGCTCGCCTTCGCGAACGGCGACGCACCTCCGGCACCCCTCGCACAGCTGTGGGACGGGCTCGAAGCGTTTCCCACCGACGGCGACGAGCTCGAACCGGCGCCCCTCGCCGCTGCGGTCACCTTGGCACTCGGGATCGCGCCTGACGCATCTGGTCTCGTCGACCACGACCGCATCGGCAACGAGTGGGAAGTGAGCCGCGGTCAGGTATCGATCATCGACGCGCTGCTCGCGCAGCTCTCCGCCGGCTGAGGAGCCCGACGAGCGTCAGTCGTCGCCGCGCCACACCGGCCGGCGCGGCGCGTCGAACAGCACCTCGACCGGTTCGCCGCGGATGGCAGCGAACGCGGCGGCCCCCCACTGATCGAACCCGACCACGGGGAAGGGCATCTTGTCCCGACTGAACCATCCGACGTCTGCCGTCTCGAGCGGGTGGCGCTGCAGCGTGCCTCCGGTCGCCCGGCAGTGGAACACGAGGGAGTAGAGCGGCACTCGGGTGAATCCCATGCGAAGCCCGTCGATGACGGCGAGCAGCCGCAGCACCTCGCACTCGATCCCCGTCTCTTCGAGGACCTCTTTCACCGCGACCTCGGCGGGCGAGTATCCGACGTCGGCCCAGCCGGTCGGGTAGAGCCAGATGCCGGAGTCGGACCGCTGCACGAGCAGGATCTGACCCTCGTCGTTGCCGACCACCGCCCCGACCGCGACCTTCGGCGTGACGTACCCGGGCACGCCCTCTCCGACGGTGTCGAGCCATTCCTGGAGGAAGTGCCCGGCCTCGCGACGAACCTCGAGGTCTTCCTCGGCGGCGGCGCGCATGTCAGAGGCGACCTTCAGCACCTCTTCGAAACGCTCCTGCTCGTAGAGACTCTGGGTGAACCCGAGGCCCGTGCGGGCGATGCCCGCGAGCGCTTCGCTCCAGCGCAGCAGCTCTTGTGTGAAGTCCTCGGGACTGGCGGGCAGGTCCGACACCGCGGTGGAGGCTAACGCCGTCTCACGTGCGGCTCGCCACCCGGGCGGCGACCAGCACCGGATCCCATACCGGCGAGAAGGGCGGGGCGTATCCCAGATCGAGATCGATCATCTCGCCGACCTTCATCCCTGCGGTGATCGCCGTCGCGAGCACGTCGATGCGCTTCGCCGCGCCCTCTTCGCCGACGATCTGGCCACCGAGCAGACGCCCCGTGCGCTGTTCGGTGACGAGCTTGACCGTCGTGCGCTTGCGGCCGGGGAGGTACCCGGCACGAGTGCTCCCTTCGATCACCGTGCTCGAGAACGAGAAGCCCGCGTCGGTCGCCTCACTCTCCGACAGCCCGGTGCGCGCGATCTCGGTGTGACAGATCCTGGTGATCGCCGTGCCGACCACGCCGCCGAACGTCGCATAGCCGCCGCCGATGTTGATGCCGGCCACTCGTGACTGCTTGTTCGCGACGGTGCCGAGCGCGACGTGCACCGGACGTCCGCTCACGAGGTGCGTGCTCTCGCAGCAGTCGCCCGCAGCCCACACGCCCTCCGCCGAAGTCTGCTGCCGGCGGTTCACCCGAACCGCGTCCTTCACCCCAGTGTCCAGCCCGGCGTCTTTGGCGAGCTGCGAGTTCGGGGCGACTCCGATGCCCAGCACGACGAGGTCCGCGTCATGGCTTCCGGCGGCGGTCACCACGCGCCCAGGTTCGAACCCGATCGCGGACTCTTCGAGCCGGAGGTCGACGCCGAACTCCCGCAGCGCGTCCGCGACGAGGGCAGCCATGTCGGGATCGAGAGAACGCATGACCTGCGTGCCGCCCTCGAGCAACGTCACATGAGCACCGCGCATGGTGAACGCCTCGGCCATCTCGAGCCCGATGTATCCCCCGCCCACGACGACGACGCTGCCGAGCGACCCACTGGTCGCGTGGACGAGAAGCTGCTGCGCATCGTCAAGCGTCTGCACTCCGAGCACGTGCTCGTCGTCGATGCCCGGGATGTCGGGACGGATGGGCGTGCCGCCGGTGGCCACGAGTGCCTGATCGAATCCGAGCCGGAAGGTGCGATCGTGCTCGATCGCGTGCACCTCGACCTCACGCGCGTCCAGGTCGATCGCGGTGACCTCGTGCCGCATGCGCACGTCGACACGGTGCCGATCACGGAACTGCTGCGGCGTGCGGGCGACGAGCTGCTCGAGATCCTCGACCTCACCGCCGACGAGGTACGGGATGCCGCAAGCCGAGTACGAGGTGTAGTGCCCGCGCTCGAACGCGATGATCTCCATGTCGGGACGCGTCTTGCGTATCTGCGAGATCGCGGCCATGCCGCCCGCGTCTCCGCCGATCACCACCAGCCGTTCGGCCACCGCGGGCAGGATAGGGGTGCGAACATGGCGTGATGGCCGTACGCGACGATTGCCGCCACTACTCGACGCGTTCGCTGCCGACCGGCGACCGGGTCGAGAAGTGCCGCCTGGCCGTGAACGACGACGCGCCGTTCGGCTGCCCTGAGGGCTGCTTGTTCTTCGAACCCCGGGCGGGCATGTCTGCGGGCTGGACCGTCACCGATCCCGACGACGACTGAGATGCACGTAGGCCTTCCACGCTCCCCAGGTGATTCCGGGGTCCTGGAGGGCGGGATCGACATCGGCCCACGTCGCCGGGGCAAGGTCGTAGACATCCTCCGGGAATGCCCTCGCGGCGAAGTCGTCGCGCCTCACGACGGCAGGAACTCCGGCATCCCGCAAGACCATCGTCGGGTAGCGCACCGCTTCGCGGAGCAGCGAGAGAGGATTGGTGCGCTGCGCGTCGACGTCGGTCTCGAGCAGCACCCTCACAGCCGCTCCCACCTCGACACGGGCCCGCTCGCCGGCATCGCGCGCCTCCGCCATCAGCGCGTCGTCGACCTCGCTGCCCGCACCGATCGCAACGCGGCGAACGACACGCACGACCCAGCCCGCAAGCGCGGCATCGATGGCATCAGCCAGCGCGGCGGCCGGCTCTTCCATCAGACCCTTTCATCAACCCTTCCATCAGAGCAGGGCGTTGAGGTTGCCCGAGCGAAGTCCCTCGAGGTCGAGCGTCACCCACTCGTAGCCCGCGGCCTTCACCGCGTCGACGACCTCAGTGCGCTGCTCGACGGCGCGCAGCAGAGCCCTCACGGGCAGCTCTATGCGCGCGACCTTGCCGTAGTGACGCACGCGCAGCTCGGGAAAGCCGAGTGCGCGCAATGCCGCCTCGGCCCGCTCGACCTGACCGAGCACTCCGATGGTGACCGGCGTGCCGTACGGCACGCGTGAGGCAAGACACGCCGCGGCGGGCTTGTCCCATGTGCGCAGGCCGAGCGCACGCGACGCCTGCCGTACGTCGGCCTTTGTGAAGCCAGCATCGACGAGAGGGAACCGTGCACCGCGTTCGGCTGCGGCCCGCTGCCCTGGGCGATGATCACCGAGATCGTCGACGTTCACGCCGAGGATCACGGTCGCGCAGTCGCGCTCGAGCCAGCGGCTCGAGCGCGTCCATCAGCGAGGTCTTGCACCAGAAGCAACGGTCGCCGTCATTGGCGATGTACGCGTCGTGCGACAGCTCGTCTGTCTCGACCTCGGTCCAGCGCAGGCCCCACTCGGCAGCGAGCGCCGCACAGTCCGCGCGCTCCGCGCCCGGCGAGGGAGCTCGACACCGCTGTCACGCAGTGCACGTGCTCGACACCGAGCGTCTTCGTGGCCATCGACGCGAGGAAGGCCGAGTCGGCGCCACCGGAGAAGGCGACGATCACATCGCCGAGCGCACGCAGCTCGACTTGGAGGCGGTCGAGGTCAGGCATCGACGACTCCGACGTCGGTGATCTGGAGGCGAATGCGCTTGTTGCCCTTCCCCTTCGACTCGGTCTTCGTGACCCGGATGCGCCCGACCTCACCGGTCGTGCGCACATGAGTGCCCCCGTCGGCTTGCTTGTCGAGCCCGACGATGTCGACGACCCGGATCTCGGGCACCGAGTCGGGCACGAGGCTGATCTTGGTGCGGATGAGGTCCTCGTCGAGCACGGCGTCTGCGCGCGGCAGGAACGAGACCTCGATGCGACGGTCCGCGGCGAGCTCGGCATTGACCAGGTCTTCGACCCGCGGGCCGAAGCCTTCGGGCAGCGGGTCGAACTCGAAGTCCATGCGGGCCGACAGCGGTTCCATGTTTCCGCCGGTCACCGGTACTCGCCACTCGTTCCAGATGACTCCGCACAGCACGTGGAGCGCGGTGTGCGTGCGCATCAACGTGTGCCTACGGTCCCAGTCGATCTCGCACTCAGCGGAGCTGCCGACTGCGGGTGGCTCTCCGTCGAGGACGTGCCACACGACGCCGTCTGCCTTGCGCACATCGATGACGCGCAGGCCCGCGATCACACCCGTGTCGTTCGGCTGACCGCCCCCCGTGGGATAAAAGGCGCTGCGGTCGAGCGCGAGCGCCTGGCCGTCCACGCCGACGACCGTCGCGGCGAACGATCGCTCGTACGCGTCTCGGAGGTACAGCGAGTCGGTGCCCACGGCCGCGTCCACGTCCTCGATCATGCCCCGTTCCAACCCTGTTGCGGAACCGTGACAGGAATGCCGGGCTCCAGGACCAGCACCTATGCTCACGCCCTAACTTGAACGGACCCGGCCCGAGCACGGCCGGCCATGGAAGGTAGGGACATGCGAGTAGGAAAACTCTTCGGCGCTGGCGCGCTGTTGCTCTCGTTGGGCATGTTCGCCGCAGCGTGCGGCGACGACAGCGGCAGCAGCTCGGCAACGACCGGTGGCGGCTCCGCTGCCACGACCGGTGGCGGCGGCGAGGCGGCAGCTGGAACGGCGAAGTGCGACGGCCTTGCACTCGGCTTCTTCGGCGCACTCACCGGCGACGCCGCCAACCTCGGCGTGAACATCGAGCAAGGCGTCGAGCTGGCCGTCGACCAGTTCAACGGCAACAACCCCGACTGCCAGGTCGCGGTCAAGAAGTTCGACAGCCAGGGCAGCCCCGACCAGGCGCCGGCATTGGCCAAGCAGGCCATCGACGACACCTCGGTCATCGGCATCGTGGGCCCGGCGTTCTCCGGTGAGTCCAAGGTCGCCAACCCCCTCTTCGACGAGGCTGGCCTCCCGATCATCACGCCGTCGGCCACGAACCCGGCGCTCGCCGAGCAGGGCTGGAAGATCTTCCATCGTGCCCTCGGCAACGACGCCTCCCAGGGCCCCGGCGCCGCGCTCTACATCGACTCGACGCTGAAGGCTCAGAAGGTCTTCGTGATCGACGACGCGAGCGAGTACGGCAAGGGCCTCGCCGACCAGGTCAACGAGGCGCTCGGCGCCAAGGTCGTCGGCACCGACACCATCGACCCCGCCGCGACTGACTTCTCTGCCACGGTCACCAAGGTCAAGGATGCCAACCCCGACGCCGTGTTCTTCGGTGGCTACTACGCCGCAGCCGGCCTGCTCTCGAAGCAGCTCCGTGACGGCGGCGTGACTGCCACGCTGGTCTTCGGCGACGGCGTGCTCGACCCCGGCTACGTCGAGGCTGGCGGCACTGCCGCTGAGGGCGCGATCATCACCTGCCCGTGTGCCCCGGTCGACAAGATCGAGGGTGGCGCGGACTTCGCGAAGGCCTACCACGACAAGTTCAGCGTCGACCCCGGCACGTACACCGCCGAGGCTTACGATGCCACGAACATGTTCCTCGCCGGCATCGCCTCGGGCGCCCAGGACCGCGACTCGCTCAACACCTACGTGAGCACCCAGTCCTACGTCGGCATCACGAAGACCCTGAAGTTCGACGCGCAAGGAGAGGTCTCCGACGTCGCGATCTACGCCTCCACGGTGAAGGACGGCAAGATCGTGTCGGTCGGCCTGATCCAATAGGCTCGCCGAATTCTGAAGACCTGTAGTAGCCGAAACCGGGAGCGACTCGTTCGCTCCCGGTTTCGCGCGTTCAACCACCTTCGGGGGTAGGTGTGGGCTTGCTCGCAACCAGCTTGTTGCATCCGGACTGGGGGCTCCTGCATGACCAGTTTTGGGGGTTCACGGTCGGGGGCCTGACATCGGGCTCGATCTACGCGCTCGTGGCGCTCGGCTACACCCTCGTGTACGGCGTGTTGCGGCTCATCAACTTCGCCCACTCCGAGGTCTTCATGCTCGGCACGTTCGGTGCGTTGTTCGCGACGAAGTGGATGGGCATCGACCCGGGCGGCGACTCGGTGAAGACCGGCGTGACCCTCATCGCGGTCATGGGGGTCTGCCTCGTCGTCGCGATGATCTTCTCGGGGGCCACCGCGGTCGGCCTCGAGCGGGTTGCGTACCGGCCGTTGCGCAAGAGGGGAGCCACTCGGCTGGCGGCGCTGATCTCGGCCATCGGAGCCTCCCTCGCCCTCCAGGAGTTCGTGGCGCAACGGCGGGGGCGCAACTTCGAAGCCTTCCCTCGCCTCGCGAACCGCGACACGCTCTTCACGTTTTTCGGTGCGGACATCCGCACGGATCAGGTCATCGTCATCGTGTCCGCGCTCGTCATGATGGTGGCGCTCGACCAGTTCGTGAACCGCACTCGCCTGGGTCGAGGCATCCGCGCCGTCGCCCAGGACTCTGAGACGGCGACGCTGATGGGCGTCAACATCGATCGAGTCGTGATGCTCACGTTCTTGCTCGGGGGCATCATGGCCGGCGCGGCTGGCTTGCTCTTCGTGTTCTTCTTCGAGGTCACGAAGTACAACATCGGCTTCATCATCGGCATCAAGGCGTTCACCGCCGCCGTCCTCGGCGGCATCGGCAACCTGCGCGGCGCCCTCCTCGGCGGCCTCGCCCTCGGCCTCATCGAGAACTACGGCTCGGCGCTCTGGGGGGCCGAGTGGAAGGACCCGATCGCCTTCATCGTGCTGGTGCTCGTGCTCATGGTGCGACCCACCGGCCTGCTCGGTGAATCTCTCGGAACGGCCCGGGCATGAGCGCCTGGAGCGACCTCCGGCATCGGGCGCAACAGCGCGTCCCGCAGTACGACCTGCGCAACAAGATGGTCGAGAAGTGGAACTCGTGGCCGCGAGGCACTCGGTTCGCGCTCACGATCGGTGCCATCGCGTTCTTCTTCGTCCTCCCCAGTCTGACCATCCCGCTCATCGACCCTCCCACTCCCTGGGCGAGCGTGCTGTTCTCGCCCATCGCGCTCTACGTGCTGGCCGCGATCGGCCTCAACATCGTCGTCGGCTACGCGGGGCTGCTCGACCTGGGGTATGTGGCGTTCTTCGCGATCGGCGCGTACGCGATGGGAGTGCTCACCTCCGCGCACGGCAGTCTCGGGTTCTGGGAGGCCCTCCCCTTCGCCATCGGGGCGGCGATGCTGGCCGGGCTGCTGCTCGGCACCCCCACGCTGCGGCTGCGCGGCGACTACCTCGCGATCGTGACCCTCGGCTTCGGCGAGATCATCCGCATCACGGCGAACAACAGCGAGTGGTTGGGGGGCCCGCGCGGCATCACCGGCATCCCCCGGCCGCCGGACATCGGCCCGATCCACTTCAAGGGCCTCGACGCGAAGCCGTACTACTACCTCGCTCTCACGTTCATCATCCTCGTCATCCTGATGGTTCGAGCCCTCGAGCGCAGTCGCGTCGGGCGGGCGTGGACGGCGATTCGAGAGGACGAGGATGCCGCAGAGCTGATGGGCGTACCCACGTTCAACTTCAAGCTGTGGGCGTTCGCGATGGGTGCCGGCATCGGCGGACTGTCAGGTGCGCTGTTCGCCAGCTACCAGACCGTGATCACGCCGAACAACTTCACGCTGCAGTTCTCGATCCTGTTCCTCGCTGCCGTGGTGCTGGGAGGGGCGGGCAACATCCCCGGGGTGGTCCTCGGCGCCTTCCTCGTCGCGTATCTGCCCGAGCGCTTCCGCGGGCTCGGCTCCACGCGGGTCTTCTGGTATGGGGTGGCGCTCGTCGCGATGATGGTCTTCCGTCCGCAAGGCATCTGGCCGAGCCGCCGACGGGCAGCCGAGCTCGCCGATCCCGAAGTTGGTGAGGTGCTCGCGGCAGTGACCGAGGCGGACATCGAACGCGTCGAGGAACACCTCGAGGACGTGAGCCTGCCCGCCCACGAACTGGACGCTCACCACGATGAGTGACTCGGCTGAGCGTCTCCTCGAGCTCGACAACCTCACGATGCGCTTCGGCGGAGTCACGGCGCTCGACACTGTCTCCTTGCACGTCGACCGCCACGAGATCTTCGGGTTGATCGGGCCGAACGGCGCGGGTAAGACCACGGTCTTCAACGTCGTCACCGGCGTGTTCCAGCCGACGAACGGCGCAGTGCGATTCGGCGGAAAGACCCTCACCGGGCTCGGCAGGAACGAGATCACCCGATTGGGCATCGCCCGCACGTTCCAGAACATCCGGCTCTTCCGCGAGATGTCGGCGCTCGAGAACGTGATGGTCGGCGCCGACGCACATCATCGCACCGGCGTGATCAGCGCAGTGGTGCGATTCGGTCGGCATCGCGCCGAAGAGGCCGACGGGTACGAGCGCGGGATGCGGCTGCTCGAGTTCATGGGCATCGAGCGGCGCGCCGGCGACGCCGCCCGCAACCTCCCCTACGGAGACCAACGCCGCCTCGAGATCGCGCGGGCGATGGCCACGAAGCCACAGCTGCTGCTGCTCGACGAGCCCGCCGCGGGTTTCAACCCGGCGGAGAAGCAGGAGCTCATGGACCTGATCCTGAGGATCAGGGACGAGGGCTACACCGTGCTGCTGATCGAACACGACATGAGCCTCGTGATGGGGATCTCTGACCGGATAAACGTCCTCGACTTCGGCAGACTGATCGCCGAAGGCAGCCCTTCCGAGGTGCGAGAGAACCCCGCGGTCATCGAGGCGTACTTGGGAGCCCCGAATGCTTCTTGAGATCGAGGACATGCACGTCCACTACGGGCGCATCGAGGCGTTGAAGGGCCTCTCGTTCACCGTCGACGAGGGCGAGATCGTCACGCTCATCGGCGCAAACGGGGCGGGAAAGACCACCACGTTGAAAGCGCTATCCGGTGTGCGTCCACTCTCCGCCGGCCGCATCATGTTCGACGGACGCGACATCACCCGCACTCCGGCGCACGATCGGGTCGGCATCGGCATCTGCCAGGCGCCCGAAGGACGGGGGATCTTCCCCGGCATGTCGGTCATCGAGAACCTCGAGATGGGCACCTACATCCGCAGAGACCGCAAGTCGGCCACCAAGGAGACCGACCTCGAGCGCGTCTTCACCTTGTTCCCGCGGCTCCTCGAGCGACGGAGCCAGGCCGGCGGCACGCTCTCCGGCGGAGAGCAGCAGATGCTTGCGATCGGCCGCGCGCTGATGGCCCGGCCCCGCGCACTGCTCCTCGACGAGCCCTCGATGGGCCTCGCGCCGATGCTCGTCGCGCAGATCTTCTCGATCATCACCGAGATCAATTCGCCAGGGCACGACGATCTTGCTCGTCGAGCAGAACGCCGCTCAGGCCCTGCAGCGCGCGCACCGCGCCTACGTGCTCGAGACGGGCCGCATCGTGCGCTCCGCTGACGCGAAGACGCTGCTCGGCGACGACTCCGTGCGTGCCGCGTACCTCGGCGGCGACGTAACGGGCTGAACGGCCGACCCGACGTGATCACCAGACGCTCGATCATCGCTGCGGTGATCGCGGTCGGTCTCCTCGCAGCTGCGTGCAGCGACGACGGCAACTCCGCGGGCTCCGCGAGCACGAGCGAGGCGGCAGTTCCCACGATCCCCGATCGAGGCAACGTCGACGGCGTGTTGCGCATCGGCTACCTGCTTCCGACCTCGGGGCAGTCCGCGAGTGTGGGCCCGCCGATGGCCAAGGGCATCGAGATGGCGGTGCGAGACATCAACAGCGCCGGCGGGGTCAACGGCGAACAGGTCACGATCGTCGGAGGCGACGAAGGCGACGACCCCTCGATCGCCGGGGTGAGCGTCGATCGGCTTCTGAACACCGAGAAGGTCGACGTGATGATCGGTCCCGCGTCTTCGACGACAGCGCTCCAGGTGCTCGGCCGCATCACTGGGGCCGGCGTGCTGACGTGCTCGCCGTCGAACACCGCGCTCGCGCTCGAGCAGTTCCCCGACGATGGCTACTACGTGCGCACCGCGCCGTCCGACCGGTTGCAGGCGGCCGCCCTCGCCGAGGTCATCGCCGAAGGCGGCTACCGCACGGTCGCCCTGATGAGCCCGAACGACGACTATGGGCGCGGCTTCGCCGATGTGCTGATCGAGCAGCTTCGGGCGAACGGCATCCAGGTGACGATCAGCTTCGCCTACGACCCCAACGGCACCAACTTCGCGCCTGACGTGCGGCGGGTGCTCGAGACCGATCCGGAGGCCATCGCAGTAGTCGGGCTCCCCGACACCGGAGGGCTGGTGCTACGCAAGCTCATCGACCTCGGCGCAGGGCCGGATCGGCTTCCGACGTTCGTGCCCGACGGGCTGCGCGTGCCGAACCTCTACCAGCGGGTCGACCCCGCGCGACCCGACTCGACCGCAGGCATCCGCGGGACGGCCGTGGCGTCGGTGCCCGGCTCGACCGCCGGAGGTTTCGCGGACGAGTTCGCTGCGTTCTCGGCCGGGTCACCCGAGACGTTCGCCTCCTACGCCTACGACTGCGCGATGATCCTCGCCCTCGCCGCGCAGGCCACCCGGTCGGACGACTCCGCGCTGCTCCGCGACGAGATCATCAACGTCACCCGTGGCGGCGTCGCGTGTCGCTCCTTCAGCGACTGCAAGCGGCTCCTTGCCCTCGGACGCAACATCGACTACGAGGGTGCCTCCGGTCCGCTCGACCTCACCGACATCGGCGACCCGAGTCGGGGCACCTACGACGTGTTCGTGTACAACGCGGACGGCACCAACACGACCGAGCGCCAGATCCAGGTCAGCTCGTGAGGTTCAAGCGGCCAATCAGCTCGTCGATCGGGCAGACCATGCCGACGAAGAACCGCCCGAACTCCGCGTAGATCGCCGACGCCTCGTCGAACCGCATCTTGTAGACGACCTCCTTGAGGTCATCAGGGTGCACGCCGAACAGCGTGACCCCCCACTCGAAGTCGTCGAGCCCCGTGGATCCGGTGATGAGCTGCAGGATGCGACCCGCGAAGGTGCGTCCGGTCTTGCCGTGTCCGTGCATGAGCTCGAGGCGGTCGTCGTAGGGCAGCGAGAACCAGTTCTGACCCACGTTGCGTCGCTTTGACATGGGGTAGAAGCAGAACGCCGGCTTACCTTCGGGCGGCAGCTTCGGGTGAAGCCGAGCCTCGAGCATCTCCGGCGGCAGGCCCTGCGCGTACTCGCTCACCTCGGTCAACGACACGTAGGAGTCGGCGATCGTGAGCCCGGCCGCCTGCAGATCGGCTTGCAGCGTGTGCAGACGCCACAGGTCGGGACCGACGCCCATGACCCCGAGATCGGCCTTGTGGCCGAGCAGCGCGGCGGTGACGACCTGATGGTCGCCATCTGCCGCGCGCTTCACCGCCGCTGCGATCGCGCCGCCGTCTGCCGCCGGCGTGACCTTGCAGAAGAGGTGGAGCACTCCCCACCCGACCGTGGGCGTGACGGCTTCCGTCATCGCTCCTGCGGAGGGGGCAGAGGTTCGCTATGGGGCTGCTCGGTCTTGGCTCCGTTGCCGTTCGCAGTGCCATTCGTGGCCGGCACGAGGACGCTGTGCGACATCGGCTGGAACACCGGCAGCTGTCGGTCGACCGACCCTTGGTTCTGATGCGCGGCCACCACGCTGAGGTGATACGCCTCGTAGGAGATCAGGAAGTCGTCGCCGTGGTACACCGACCCGTCGAGCGTCGGGCCCCGCCCGCCCTCGAAGATCGCCACGATGTCTTCACCCGTGATCGTCTTGTGAGTCTCGAGCGCGTGGGCGATGGCCAGGACGAAGCGTCGGTCGGCGACGAGGAGGTTGTGCGCGCGCTCGAGCAGCTCCTGAAGGCGCTCCTCGACCCGGCGACCGAGCTCGGTCTCGAGGAAGTTGCGGTCCTCACCGGTGATCACGCTGCCGGTCGCACCAGCAGAGCCCGGCATGTAGCCACGCGAGCCGACCGTCGAACCCATGCCCGAGTATGACTCCATGCCGGCGACGATCGCCGTCGCGTTCTGAAGGTCACCGCCGACTCCGGCCGAGTTGTCGCCGTCGAAGAAGAGCCGCTCGCCGGCAAGGGATGCGACGAACGTGATGACGTCGCGCTCCTTGCCGGACTTCCAGTCGACGAACTGCTCCTCCAGGGGCACGGGGGCGACGAAGCCGCCAGTGCCGCCACGCCGCTCGATCGTTGCAACGTCGATCATCTCGCGCTTCTGCAACCGGTACATGGCGACCGCGTGCGACGCCTCGTGGATCGCGACCGCGTGGCGCTCCCAGTCGGCGTACTTCCAGTCGTCGGCAGGGCCGTTGTTCTTGAGGTGCTTCGCCTTCAGCGTGTCGGCGTACACGACGGTGTCGCGTCCGTCTCGGATCGCGACGATGAGCGCCTCGTTCACGACGTCCTTGATCGTCGCGCCCGTCGCATATGGCGACATCAACGCGAGCTTCTCGACCTCGTCGGGCGTCAGCGAGTGCTTCACCCTGTCGAGATAGCCCTGGAACGTGCGGGTGCGACCTTCGAGGTACGGATAGCCGACCTTGTAGATGCGGTCGATGCGGCCGGGCCGCAGCAGCGCCTCGTCGAGGGCTTGGGGCATGTTCGTCGCCATCATCACGAGGATGCGGTACTTCGGCGGCGGCTTCGGCTTCATCGTCAGCACGCGGCGCACGGTGCGATTGAAGAACCCACGCGGCTTCTTGAGGCCCGAGAGCTCGGTGAGCAGGGCCTGGAGCGTGCCCATGCCGCCACCCCCACCCCCCATCCCGGCGCCCATGACGAAGCCGCGCACTCCCCCGACCTTCGGCGCTTCGGGCTGAATCGGCCGGTTCGAGAACCAGAGCTCGTTGCGGGTCTGCTCCGACACGTAGTCGAGCGAGTTGCAGCACGTGTTGAACGGCACGTCGTTGCTGGCTTGCCACCCGCCGCCCTGCGCGAGCTGACCGCGGTTGCCGAGGGTGTCGGCCTCGTCGAAGAAGACGATCACGCCTCCGTACCGCAATGCGAGCTTGCGCAGCTTGCGGAACAGCGACTTCACCTTGAGGATGCCGACCCCGAAGAACATGTTCGTGAACGCGCCCGGGTCGACGAAGACGAAAGGCCTGCCTGTCTCGCCCGCGACTGCTTCGGCCATCAGGGTCTTGCCGGTGCCCGGGGGACCCCAGAGCAGGATGCCGGACGGCACGTGCCCGCCCTTGCTTTCGATCTTCTCGGGATCCTCGAGGAACATGACGTTCTCTTTGACCCGCTCGAGCACGGGGTCCTGCCCCCAGACGTCAGAGAAGCGCGTCTTGATGTCGTCGGGGTAGTAGGTGTCGACACCGCCCCGCGAGAGGAACCAGAAGATCGCGACGAACTGGCCGACCGCGAGGCCGAGCAGCAGGACGACCTCGAAGATGAACGGCATGCCCTGCGACGTCGAGAAGAGGATGTCGTAGATCCGCGAAGGCGCCTGGAAGAACGCCTCGATCGGCGTGACGTCCCAGCGGCCGGCGAAGAACAGACAGAGCACGACGCTGACGAACACGAACTTCAGGGCCCGCGAGATCCGGAACCGATTCCACGGGTTCATCCGCTCGGCGCGCTGGTTGAAGCGGTCGAACACCTGGTCTTCCCAGAACATGTTGTATCGAGCCCAGTGTTCGCAGATGAGGTAGTGGATCTGCCGCACGACCTCGAGCACGAAGGCGACGAAGAACCACCATTTCGCTCGAGCGGTCTGGCGCAACGCATCGCTGAACGGGATGATCGGGTCGTCCGCCATGTCGTTCCACACGAGGAACGTGAACAGCAGCGCGATGACGATCAGGATCTTGGAGCGATCCCACATCGCCATCTTCTTGCGAGTGCGCTTCACCTCGGCCTCCGGCACCGGCACGTGCACGGGCGGGGGAGGCGGCGGCGGCGCAGGTGACGGATCGGGCCAGGCGATGGTCATGTCAGCTCTTCTTCCTGATCTGCCAAGAGTCGACGACCGCGTCTATCTCACTTCGATGCTGCAAGTAGCACTTCGATGAGCACTTGACGAGGAATCGGTAAAGAGTAGTGGTGCCCGGATCGACGAGCGCGATCTGATCGATCGTCACGTACGAGCCGTTGATGAGCTTGTTCAACACGATGCGATTGCCGCGCAGGCCTCCCGTCGTGGTGAGGCTGTCGTACTTCACGATCTCGATGTCGGTGTTGCCCTGCTGATACAGCGCGATGGGGTCGGCGGTGCCGTCGAGCGCGAGCGAGCGAAGGTCGACGTTCGACACCTGGTCACGCACGCCCTGGCCGATCGTGCTGATCTCCGCCTGGCCCACCACCGCGTCCGGGATGTCCTCCTCGAAGTGGGTCACGTCAGGCTGCGACGCGGCGTCGAACACGACTCGCCACGGCCCAGCCGGCTGAGTGCCGGCGGCAGCAGCGTCGGGGAACGGGCGATCGTCAGGAAGGCTGTTCGGGTCGAGCTTGTACAGCTTCCATCCGTCGGGGACCTTGAAGAACGCACCCTCACCCGTGTTCTTCACATAGGTGTATCCAGAGGTGGAGCAAGCCGTGGAGCCGGCCGTGAGGGCGCCAACGACCGCCAGGAGCGCGAAGCGCTGGAGCCGAAAGGCCATCCATCATTATCGGTCGAAATGGGGCTGGCGGGTGCTTCGCGGAGGCGAATTCGCGCCCGGCCACGGCCCAGGAGGTCGATCGGGAAGCTCCTGGATCTCGATCACCACATCGAAGACCTCGAAGCCCCTCGCCTCGTAGTTCCTCAAGGCGGACGGATGGTCGAGGCTGCACGTGTGCACCCACACCCGTCGGGTGTCGGGCAGCGCCCACGCCTCGCCGATCGCCACCGTCAGCAGATGACCTCCGACCCCCTGGCCGGTGAACTGCGGCATGAGCCCGAAGTACGCGAGCTCGACGTCGCCGTCCTCTTGACGCTCGAGCTCGAAGTACCCCGCGGGGCTCCCTTCGCGGCGGGCGACCCAGGTGTCGACCTCGGGACGGCGCAGCCACGCCTCCCAGCGGTCGTACGTCCACGGCAGGCGGCCGGTCCAGTACCAGTCTCCGCCGACTGCGGTGTACAGGAACCGGTTGAGCTCGGGCTGCACGACCGCGGCACGCTCGATGGTCAGCTCGATGGTGGACGGGAGAGCCGGGCGCACCATGGCGCGGTCGCGGATCTCGAGCGACCAGATCGTCACCTCGACCGGCGCCATCTCCCCATCATCACCCGAAAAATGAAGAAGCCGGGTGGGTGCGAACACCCACCCGGCCACTCACGGATTGCTTAGAAGTCTTCCATCCCGCCGCCGGGCATGCCGCCGCCGTGCGAGTGCTCTTCGGGCTTGTCGGCGATGACCGCTTCGGTCGTGAGGAACAGGGCCGCGATCGAGGCTGCGTTCTGCAGCGCCGAGCGAGTGACCTTCGCGGCGTCGATGATGCCGGCCTTCACGAGGTCCTCGTAGGCACCAGTGGCGGCGTTGAGGCCCTCGGTCTTGCCGTCGAGGCTGCGCACCTTCTCGATCACCACGCCACCCTCGAGGCCGGCGTTCTCGGCGATCTGCTTGAGCGGAGCTTCAAGCGACTTGGCCACGATGCGGGCACCGGTCGCCTCGTCGCCGCTGAGCGTGTTGGCGCGCTCGGTGACCCTGGCCTGCGTGCGCAGCAGAGCCACGCCGCCGCCGGGCACGACACCCTCCTCGATGGCCGCCTTGGTGGTGCTGACGGCGTCCTCGATGCGGTGCTTCTTCTCCTTGAGCTCGACCTCAGTGGCCGCACCGACCTTCAGGATCGCCACCCCGCCGGACAGCTTGGCGAGGCGCTCTTGCAGCTTCTCGCGGTCGTAGTCGGAGTCGGTGTTCTCGATCTCGGTCTTGATCTGGTTGATGCGGCCCTTGATGTCGTCCTCGGCGCCGGAACCCTCAACGACCGTCGTCTCGTCCTTCGTGACGACGATCTTGCGGGCACGGCCGAGCAGGTCGAGCGTGACGTTCTCGAGCTTGAGACCGACTTCCTCGGTGATGACCTGACCGCCCGTGAGGATGGCCATGTCCTGCAGCATCGCCTTGCGGCGCTCGCCGAAGCCAGGGGCCTTGACGGCCGCAGACTTGAACGTGCCGCGGATCTTGTTCACGACGAGGGTGGCCAGGGCTTCGCCCTCCACGTCCTCGGCGATGATCGCGAGCGGGCGACCGGACTGCATGACCTTCTCGAGCACGGGCAGCAGGTCGCGGACCGAGCTGATCTTCGAGCCGACCAGCAGCACGTAGGCGTCCTCGAGGACGGCCTCCATACGCTCCGGGTCGGTGACGAAGTACGGCGAGATGTAGCCCTTGTCGAAGCGCATGCCCTCGACGAGATCCATCTCCATGCCGAAGGTCTGGCTCTCTTCGACGGTGATGACGCCGTCCTTGCCGACCTTGTCGATCGCCTCGGAGATCATCTGGCCGATCTCCTCGTCGGCGGCCGAGATCGAAGCGACCTGGGCGATCTGCTCCTTCGAGTCGACCTCGACGGCGAGATCCTTGATGCTCGCGACGGCGGCCTCGACGGCCGCCTCGATGCCCTTCTTCAGCGACATCGGGTTCGCACCGGCGGCCACGTTGCGCAAGCCCTCACGGACCATGGCCCATGCGAGGACCGTTGCGGTCGTGGTGCCGTCGCCGGCGACGTCGTCGGTCTTCTTGGCGACTTCCTTGACCAGCTCAGCGCCGATCTTTTCGTAGGGGTCCTCGAGATCGATCTCCTTGGCGATGGAGACGCCGTCATTGGTGATCGTGGGAGCGCCCCACTTCTTCTCGAGCACGACGTTGCGGCCCTTGGGGCCGAGGGTGACGCGTACCGCGTCGGCGAGCTTGTTCATGCCCGCTTCGAGACCTCGGCGAGCCTGCTCGTCGAATGCGATGGTCTTGGCCATGTGGTGTCCCTCCGTTGGGATGCCGGTGGATCGCCGCCCGATCGGCGGTTAGCACTCTCAGGTCGTGAGTGCTAACAGCAAACCACCTCCAGAGGCGACCTGCAACCTCAGCCGAGCCAGGTACCTTCAGTCTCGTGGTGGCGAAGGGAAGGCACATCGTCGTGGTGGGGGCTGGCGTGTCGGGGTTGGGGGCCGCCCTCGCACTGAGTCGCGACGGCCATCGCATCACCCTCGTCGAGCGCGACGCCACGCCGTTGCCCGCCGATCCGAGCTCCGCATTCGAGTGGGATCGGCGCGGCGCCCCGCAGGTGCGGCACAGCCACGCGTTCCTCGCCCGGCTCTACGGACTGCTCCGATCCTCGTATCCGGACGTGCTCGCCGACCTCCTCGCCGCCGGCGCAACCGAGATCCGCATGACCGAGAACCTGCCCGAGACGATGACCGACCGGTCGCCCCGCCCCCACGACGACGAGCTGGTGATGCTCGCCTGCCGGCGCACAACCTTCGAATGGGTGCTGCGACGAGCCGTGCTCGCGAGCCCGGCCTGCACGATCCGCGACGGCGTCGCGGTCGAGGGGCTGGTCGCCGAGCCGGGTGCGGACGGCATCCCGGTGGTCACGGGTGTGCTCACGAGTGTGGGGCCGATCACCGCCGACCTCACGGTCGTGGCGGGCGGGCGGCGATCGACACTGCCCGACTGGCTCACGGCGATCGGCGCGCAGCCCGTGCCCGAGGAGGTCGAGGACACGGGCATCGTCTACTACTCGCGCTTCTACGAGATGATCCCCGGAGCCGAGCCTCCGCCGAGGGACGGCCCGATCGGCGGCGACCTCGGCTACCTGAAGTACGCGATCTTCCAGGGCGACAACGGCACGTTCTCCATCACGCTCGCGACGTCCACCGACGACGGCGTGCTGCGCAGCGCGCTGTCGACCGTCGAGTCGTTCGAGGCGACTGCGGCGGTGCTTCCCGCGACGAAGGCCTGGGTCGATCCGGCGATCTCACGTCCGATCACTGGTGTGCATCTGATGGCGGGTCTCCTGAACCGCTTGCGCACGTTCGTCGTCGACGGGTGTCCGCTCGCGCTCGGGGTGCACGCGATCGGCGACGCGAGCGTGTGTACCAACCCGCTCTACGGCCGTGGATGCTCGACGGGTTTCTGGCACGCCGATCTGCTCGCCGGTGTCGTGCGCGCCTATCCCGACGACCTCGTCGCACAGGCGCTCGAGCTGCATGCCCTCACCGAGGAGCATCTGTTGCCGTGGTACCGCTCGTCGGTCACCCAGGACGGCGAGGCGCGACGCATCGCTGCCGCGATGCTCGCCGGTGAGGACATCGACGATCCGAACGATCCACGGTCGTTCATGCGTTCGGTGCTGCGCGAGGGCTTGGCTCCCGCGATGCGCACCGATCCCGAGGTGTTCCGCGCATTCGTCCGCACCTTCAACCTGCTCGTGGCACCCGACACGCTGATCAGCGATTCCGACATCGGCGCGCGCGTGCTCGCCGTGTGGAACGACAGGGAGAGCCGTGCACCCGAGCCCGTGCTCGGGCCTCCCCGGCCGGAGCTGCTCGAAGTGCTCGGTCTCGCGGCTTAGCCGCCCGCGACCGCAGGGATGATCGACACGGTCTCGCCGTCGGGCACCGGCGTCTCGAGACCCTGCAAGAACCGCACGTCGTCGTCGGCCACGAAGAGGTTGACGAAGCGGCGAAGGTTTCCGTCGTCGTCGAAGATGCGCGAACGGAAGCCGGGATGCGCGGCTTCGAGGTTGTCGAGCACCTCGGCCAGCGTGGCGCCCTCGACCTTGACCTCGGCAACGCCGCCAGTCGCAGGACGCAGCGTGGTGGGGACTCGCACGGTGACGCTCATCGGTGGCGCAGCGTAGCGGCCCCGTCTCACGACTCCACCGCCGAACCGTGGCGGAAGTCGAGTGTGAGCGCGCCCAAATGGGCGCGCTCATTCGCAAGTTCGCGGCAGCGACGGCGATAGAGCGCCTCGATCTTCTCGACGAGCCACTCGGGTCTCCCGAGATCGCTCCAGTAGACGTCGATCACGAGCCAGCCGAGCATCTCGAGCCACTTCCGACGCTCGGCTCCGGCCCGCTGCCAGCGAGGGCCGCCGTGGAATCGAGCGCCGGCGGGTTCGACCGCAAGCATCGCCTCGGGCCACGCGAGGTCGAGACGAGCGCGTCGGTTGCCGCCCTGCTCGCGCACCGGGTGTTGACGAGCAGGCGCCGGCAACGAGCCCGCCGCGAGGAGGCGCTCGACGAACCGCTCGAACATCGAGTCGGCAACTGGCCCGCGCCGATCGGGCCGGTCGAGAACCTGCTCGAGCACACCGGTACCCGTCTTGCCAGGACGGCGAGCGCGCTCGAGCTCTTCACGGACCCAGCGCTCGCTCACGCCGCGGCGTAGCGCATCGTCGAGCGCTTGCTCGACGACGTCGTGCGAGACGACCGCTCCGAGATCGCACAACGTTCGGGCGATATTCGTGCACGGGATGCCGTCGGCGACGACTCGCTCGCACCGCTCGAGCCGAGCGCGGTGGACGACGGCACCCGGGACGACGCGATGGCGAGTCGGCGCGACGGTGATGTCGAGGTCACGTTCCTCGAAGCCGTCGAGACGATGGAGCGCTGCCGCTGCTCGATGTGAGGCGGTTCCACCGGCGGCCAGGATGACCACCATCAGGCCTTGTCGCCAGGTGACCGGCGCCGCGACATCGACCAGGACGCCAGGCATCGGCTCGCGCAGGAGCCCTTTGGCCAGTCGCGCGGCGACCAGCTTGCGGGAGAACCCGAGGGAGGCGGCCTGACGTCTGGTGAAGGCGCTGTGCTGCGAGGCCGCGAGCGCAGCCACAGCGCTCTCGGCGCCGGCTGCGTGCATGGAGAGGAATCTACGAAGGGCTGTGACATTCCCTTGCGGGAGGGTTGGCGCGCAAGGGACCATGGCGCCGTGCCAGCCCCCGTGGTGCGCGTGTTCCACCATCGCGAGTTCGATCTCGGGCGTCTGCTCGAGGCGAAGCGCGACACGACGATCTCGGTCTGCCTCCCCGCACGCGACGAGGAGGACACAGTCGGCGCGATCGTCGAGCTCATCCGACACCAGCTCGTCGAGCGCACGGCATTGGTCGACGAGATCCTCGTCGTCGACGACCGCTCGGCCGATGGCACCGCGAAGCGAGCCGCGGAGGCGGGCGCTCGCGTCGTGAGCACCGAGGAGATCCTCCCGGCGTTCGACGACCTCGGCGGCAAGGGCGACGCGATGTGGCGGTCGGTGTTCGCGGCCGACGGCGAGATCATCGTCTGGTGCGACGCGGACATCCGCAACTTCGGCGTGCGGTTCGTGCTCGGCCTGCTCGGTCCACTGCTCACTCGCAGCGACATTGCGTTCGTGAAGGGGTACTACGACCGTCCGCTCGACGGCCGACAAGGCGAGGGCGGCCGCGTCACCGAGCTCGTCGCGCGCCCCCTTGTGTCTCTGCTGTTCCCCCACTTGTCCGCGATCGTGCAACCGCTCGCGGGCGAGTACGCGGGGCGGCGCGAGATCCTCGAGCAGCTTCCGTTCGCAACCGGGTACGGCGTGGACCTCGCGCTGCTCATCGACATCAGCGCGCAGTTCGGTCTGGCGGCGATCGCCCAAGTCGACCTCGGCACCCGTGTCCATCGCAACCGATCGCTCGACGAGCTGTCTCCGCAGGCGATGGCGATCATGCAGACCGCCTTGGCCCGGGCCGGCGTCGCCGTCCCGCACGGTCCGGCGCTGCCGCTCGACCGCCCAGCCCTCATCGAGCTCGCGGCCTACCGCCGACGCAGCGCCTGACCCCGGCGGTACGCTCCTTCCGTGGGTCAGCTCGAGCCGCAGAAGCCTTCGAAGCCGCCGGCATTGGGGGCGACGACGCTGATCGTCGGGGTGCTCGCCGTCTTCGGTGCGCTGTGGCTGCTGCGCTTCGTCACCGGGTTGCTCTTCACCGGCGTGAAGCTCGCCCTCATCGGCGTCGTCGTGTACGCCGCGGTTCGGCTCGCGATGGGCCCCCGCGAGCGCCGCTAAGCCTTCAGCCGCTCGGCCGCAGCTTCCTCGATGCACTGCAGGGTGTCTTGCATCGCGCGCTCTCGACCGAACCGCGCGACTAACGAGACCGCGTCGACGACCTCCTCGCAGCCGTCGAACACCTCCCCCGCGATCACCAGCACCGGCACATGGAGTGACGCGGCGAGATCGACCACGCCACCCACGACCTTGCCTTCGAACGATTGCGCATCGACGAAGCCCTCGCCGGTGATGACGAGGTCCGCGCCTTCGATCGCGTCCGCGAGGTCAGTTTCGTTCGCCACGAGATCGAACCCGGAGGCAAGGGTGGCGCCGATCGCAGCCAGTCCCCCCGCGAGCCCTCCCGCCGCGCCGCTGCCCTCAATGGTCCGTACGTCGACGCCGTAGTCCTCGATGTAGATCTGCGCGAGGCGTTCGAGACGGCGGCGGAGGAGCTCGACCTCCGCGGGAGTCGCTCCCTTCTGCGGGCCGAAGACCTCGGCTGCCTCGACGAACAACGTCCGCACGTCGCACGCGACCACCATCTCGACCCCGCGCAGGCGAGCAGGAGGGAACAGCGCGCGCGCAACGCACCGAGGCCGCCGTCGGTCGTGGCCGACCCGCCGACGCCGACGATGATGCGCGCGGCGCCTGCCTCGAGGGCCGCGCTGATGAGCTCGCCCGTGCCGTGGGTGGATGCCGCGATCGGGTCGTTCCCTTCGGCACCCCCGACGAGCGCGAGACCGGACGCGTGAGCCATCTCGATCACCGCAGTGCGTCTCGAGAGTCGCCAGTCGGCATCGACCGCGTCGCCGAGCGGCCCCATCACCATCGTGCGACGGTTCGCACCTCCGAGCGCGTCGAGCGTGCCCTCACCACCATCGGCCATCGGCCGCGCGTCGCAGTCCCACCCGACGGTGGTGGCGCCGCGGCAGATGGCTGCAGCGGCATCGGCCGCGGTGGCCGTGCCTCGGAACTTGTCGATGGCGGCGACGACGCGCACGTCGCCATGGTCGCACTCAGGCGGCCCCTGCATATGCGGCGGAGGTCTCGAGGTATCGATCAGCGATCTGGCGCACCGCTGCGTCTCGCGTGAGATGTCCGGCGAGGAACCCTTCGAGGGCCGCCTGCCAGAGCGTTCTGCCGACGGCGAACCCGTCGAAGCCGTGGACGGGAGCAGCGATCTTGAGCCATTCGATGACCTTGGGCTCGTCGGCTCCGCGTCCGAGCACGACGCACACCACGCCGTCACGACCACTCGATCGAGCCAAGTCAGCGACGCTCGCGCAGTCGGCACGCTCGTCGAGGCCCTCGATCTTCCACACGTCGGGCTCGACCCCCGCCGCCTGCATCGCGCTCACGATCTCGAGGAGCAGGCGCGGTCGGATCTCCCGGTCGTACCGGCCATGGTCACCGCCGCTCTGCGCGAGCTGCGCGTCGGTGGGAGGAACCAGCAGCTCGAAGAGGAATCGGCGATCGCGTTCGTGCAGCCAGTCGCTGAGCCGATGCAACCGCTCGGTCTGTCGGGCGTTCATCGCCGCGTCGCCTTCGGGGTTGTAGCGGACGAGGACTTTGGCGAAGGTGGGGTCGAACGCCTCGATGTGGGAGCCGAATTCATTGCCGTACTCGAAGTCGAACTCGTCCTGGCCTGAACGTTCGACGGGCATCGCGAGCGCGAAGCCGGCGTCGGTCGCGGCGCGCGCGACGGCGACGCCGTACTCCTCGTCGACGAGCACGCCGGCTGCTGCCCGCGGCACCCCGTCTTCGACCGCTCGGACGAACGCCTCGTAGATGAGGTTCTTCGCGTCGACGATGCCCGCGTGCACCGCTGAAGAGAGCGGTGGCGTGGCACCGAACAGGCCCTTCTCGAACGAGCCACGATGGTCGAACGCCATGAGGTACAGCGGCTTGTCGTAGCCAAGGGTCGTCACGGATGCCTCACTCGGGAAGGCGCCACTGGAACGGTGCGATCAGCTGCTTGATCGACGGCGGCCCCCACGAACCTGGTGCATACGACTCGACCGGGCTCGGGTTGTCGAGCAGCGGCATCGAGATCTCCCACAGCCGCTCGATGCCGTCCGAGTCAGTGAACAGCGCTTGGTCGCCGAGCATCGCGTTGAGGATGAGCCGCTCGTAGCCCTCGAGGTTGTTCACCGCGGCCCACGAGTCGGTGTACCGGAAGGACATGTCGACCTCGGCGAGCTGCATGTGCGGGCCCGGTTCTTTGATGAGGAAGCTCGCAGTGATCGACCCGGGATCCTTGAAGTCGATCACGAGCTCGTTGCGACGACTGCCGTGCGTCGCGGCGACGTTCACGGGGAACATCTTGAGTGCAGGGCCGTGGAACCCGATCGTGATGACCTGACGGCTCTCAGCGAGGCTCTTGCCCGTGCGGAGGTAGAACGGAACGCCGTGCCAACGCCAGTTGTCGACGAAGATCTTCGCGGCGATGAACGTCTCGGTCTGGGAGCGCTTTGCCACCCCTGGCTCGTCTCGAAAGCCCTTGTACTGGCCGCGGACGACCTGGGTCACGTCGATCGGACGCATCGCGTCGAAGACCTTCGTCTTCTCCGCCCGCAGTGGTTTCGCTTCGAGCGAGGACGGCGGCTCCATGGCGACGAACCCGACGACCTGGAGCAGGTGCGTGACGATCATGTCGCGGTACGCGCCGGTCTTGTCGTAGAACTCGGCGCGTCCCTCGATGGACAGCGTCTCGGGTACGTCGATCTGCACGTAGCTCACGTGGTTGCGGTTCCAGATCGGCTCGAAGAGGCCGTTCGCGAAGCGGAAGGCGAGGATGTTGTCGATCGCCTCCTTCCCGAGGAAATGGTCGATGCGGAAGATGCACGACTCGTCGAAGACCTTGTGCACGGTCTCGTTGAGCGCACGAGCGCTGGCGAGATCGGTGCCGAACGGCTTCTCGATGATGACGTGCCGCGTTCTCGTTGAGGCCGCACGCTCCGAGCATCCCCACGACCGACCCGAACGCGACGGGAGGGATCGCGAGGTGGTGCAGGAGGCGCGGGTGACCGCCCATCGCAGCCTTCGCCTTCGCCACGGCCTCGAGCAGTGGCTTCGGGTTGTCCGGATCCGCGGCTCCGAAGTCGAGTGAGGCCTCGAAGGTCTTCCACGTCTCACCCGAGGGCTTGACCATGCCGAAATCGCGAATCGAGTCCTTCGCGTGCTTGCGGAACTGCGCGGGTGAGATCGCGAAGCTCGCCGGCGACGTGCCGATGATGCGATAGCGCTTCGGCAGCAATCCCGCGGTGGCCAAGTGGTACAAGCCCGGGAGGAGCTTGCGCTTGGCGAGGTCGCCGGTAGCTCCGAACAGCACGATGATGTGATCGTCGGGGGTCAGGTCGGTCATGGTCGGCTCACCGTTCTGTGGGGGAAGGGACTGTCCGGTACGTTCCGCAGTCATGGCGACCGTGGAAGAAGAGAAGCGGCTCGCGGCCGAAGCGGCCGCCGAGCTCGTAGAAGACGGGATGACCGTCGGCCTCGGCACCGGCTCGACGGTCGCGTACCTGCTGCCGGCACTCGCTCGGCGCAAGCTGCGCCTGCGTTGCGTCGCGACGTCGCCCCGCACCGAGAAGAGCCGCGGCCGAGCTCGGGATGACGGTCGAGCCGTTCGACACCATCGAACGCTTCGACGTGACGATCGACGGCGCCGACCAGATCGCGCCGGACGGGTGGCTCGTCAAGGGCGGTGGAGCGGCGCACACACGCGAGAAGCTCGTCGCCATCGCCGCCGACCGCTTCGTCGTGATCGCTGACTCGTCGAAGCCCGTGCCTGCATTGCACGGCCCCGTGCCGTTGGAGCTGCTCGAGTTCGGCCTCGCCGCCACGCTGCACCGGCTCGGTGACGTGACGCTGCGCGACGTGCCCCGCAGCCCGGACGGCGGGGTGATCGCGGACTACCACGCGCCGTTCGGCGACGCGTTGGCCCTCGCCGAGCTGCTCTCGAGCACGCCCGGCGTCGTCGATCACGGCCTGTTCCCGCCGTCGATGGTCGCGACAGTGATCGTCGCGCGCGGCGACGAGATCGAACATAGAGAGATCAGCGCTCCAACGTCTGATTAGCGCTTCAGCGCCTTGAGCGCCCGGTACTTGCGGATCAGCGCGTTCGTCGAGGAGTCGTGGTTCAGCGCGGGCTCGTCGTCGCTCTCGAGCTCGGGGATGATGCGAGCGGCGAGCACCTTGCCGAGCTCGACTCCCCACTGGTCGAACGAGTCGATGCCCCACACGACGCCTTGGGTGAAGACGCTGTGCTCGTACAGCGCGATGAGCGCGCCGAGGGCGTGCGGTGTGAGCACCTCGGCGAGGATCACGTTCGTCGGGCGGTTGCCCTCCATCACGCGGTGGGGCACGACGTCGTCGGCAGTGCCCTCGGCTCGCACCTCGTCCTCGGTCTTGCCGAACCCGAGTGCCTCGGCTTGCGCGAAGACGTTGGACGAGAGGATGTCGTGATGGTCACGGATCGGGTTGAGCGTCTTGCCGAAGCCGATCAGGTCGACGGGGATCAGCTTCGTGCCCTGGTGGATGAGCTGGTAGAAGCTGTGCTGCCCGTTCGTGCCCGGCTCACCCCAGTAGACCGCGCCGGTCTGGTAGTCGACGTGTGCGCCCTCGAGGGTGACGTGCTTGCCGTTCGACTCCATGGTGAGCTGCTGGAGGTAGGCCGGAAAGCGCTTGAGGTACTGCTCGTAGGGCATGACGCCCACGGTCTGCGCGTCGAAGAAGTCTGCGTACCAGAGCGCCAGCATCCCCATGATCACGGGGAGGTTCTTCGCGAGTGGCGTGGTGCGGAAGTGGACGTCCATGTCGTGGAAGCCCGCGAGCATCTCCTTGAAGCCATCGGGGCCGACCGCGAGCATCGTCGAGAGCCCGATTGCGGAGTCCATCGAGTACCGCCCGCCCACCCAATCCCAGAAGCCGAACATGTTGTCGGTGTCGATGCCGAACGCGGACACCTTCTCGGCGTTCGTCGACACCGCGACGAAGTGCTTCGCGATGGCCTCCTCGTCGCCGAGCTGTTCCAAAGCCCAGGCGCGCGCCGAGTGCGCGTTGGTCAGCGTCTCGAGGGTCGTGAACGTCTTCGACGAGACGATGAACAACGTCTCGTCGGCGGCAAGGTCGCGCGTCGCCTCGGCGAAGTCGGTGGAGTCGACGTTCGACACGAACCGGAAGGTCATGTCACGTCGGGAGTAGTGCCGCAGCGCCTCGTACGCCATGACCGGCCCGAGATCAGATCCGCCGATGCCGATGTTCACGACGTTCCTGATGGGCTTGCCGGTGTGGCCCTTCCAGTCGCCCGATCGCACGCGGTCGCAGAACGCGCTCATGCGGTCGAGCACGTCGTGCACCTGCGTGACGACGTCGACGCCGTCCACGATGAGCGAGCTGCCCTTCGGCATCCGCAACGCGACGTGCAGCACCGACCGGTGCTCCGACACGTTGATGCGCTCGCCGGTGAACATCTTCTCGGTGTGCTCTTGCAGACCCGACTCTTCGGCGAGCTGCACGAGCAGCCGCAGCGTCTCGTCGGTCACCCGGTTCTTCGAGTAGTCCAGGTACAGGCCGACGCCCTCGGCAGTGAGACGCTCGCCGCGGCTGGGATCCGCGGCGAACAGCTCGCGGAGGTGGGTGCCCTCGATCTCGGCCTGGTGCTGTTCGAGCGCCTTCCAGGCCAGGCGCTGGCGGAGAGGAGTCGCCATCACGCCACCGACGAGCTCTGCTCTTCGATGCGCTGGATGAGGTCGGTCCACGAGTCGACGAAGGACCGTGCGCCGTCTGACTGCAGCTTCGCCGCGAGCGCAGTGAGATCCACGCCGGCCGCTTCGAACTTCGCGAACAGCTCGTCGCAGTTCCCGCCGTCCGCGGGCATGGGGTCGCCGGCGTCGCCATGGTCGTAGAAGGCCTCGAGCGTCTTGTCGGGCATCGTGTTGATCGTGAACGGCGCGGCGAGGCCGTGCACGTAGAGCGTGTCCGGGGCGTTCGGGTCCTTCGTGCCCGTGCTCGCCCACAGCAGCCGCTGCATCTTCGCTCCTGCGTTCTCGAGGCGTAGCCAGCGGTCAGACGCCTTCAGCTCGCGGTACGCGCGGTACACGTCGAGCCCGACCGCGAGACCCAGGTCGTTCTTGAGCTCGTCGGGCACGCTGTCGCTCACCGAGCTGTCCCAACGCGAGATGAACACTGACGCAACCGATCCCACGAACGGGTCCTGGTTGTGCTCGACGCGATGCTCGATGCCCTTCATGTACGCGTCGGCGGCGGCGCGGTAATGGGCCTCGTCGAAAAGCAGCGTCACATTGACGGGGACGCCAGCGGCGATGGCCTCCTCGATCGCGGGCAGGCCCTCGTCGGTGCCGGGGATCTTGATGAAGAGGTTGCGCCGCCCCGCCCGTTCGTGCAGGTCCTTTGCCGCGGCCACGGTCTTCTCGGGGTCGTACGCGAGCTCGGGTGAGACCTCGAGGGAGCACCATCCGTCGATGCCGTGCGTGCGCTCGTGGATGGGGAGGAACAGGTCGGCGGCCCGCTGCAGATCCTCGATCGCGAGCTCGAAGAAGAGCGCCTCGCCCTTCAACCCCCCCTTCGCCTTCTCGCGGATCGCGTCGTCGTAATCGCCCGACGCGATCGCCTTGTCGAAGATCGACGGGTTCGATGTCAGGCCCGTCACCGAGAACCGATCGATGTAGTGCTGCACCGCCCCGTTGTCGAGCATCGATCGGGTGATGTTGTCGAGCCAGAGGCTCTGTCCCTGGTTGTGGAGGGTCTCGGTTGCCTTCATGCGCTGTCCTTTCCGGCTGCGACGCGCTCGCGTGCGACCTGGGCCACCCGGTCAGGGGTGAAGCCGAACTTCACGAGGAGGTTCTTGAGCGGCGCAGACGCGCCGAACGTGTTCATGCCGATGACCGCACCACCGTCACCGACGTACCGATCCCACCCCAGGGTCGAGGCCTGCTCGATCGCGACGCGCGGCTTCACCGACGGCGGCAGCACCTGGTCGCGATAGTCCTTCGGCTGCCGATCGAACAGCTCCCAGCACGGCATGCTCACGACTCGAGCCTGCAGCCCGCCCGAGGCGAGCTCGTCGCGAGCGGCGAGGGCGAGAGACACTTCCGATCCGGTCGCCAGCAAGATCACATCGGGATTGCCATCCGGCGCATCGGCGAGCACGTAGCCACCCTTGGCTACACCCGACGCCGGTGCGTACACGGTGCGGTCGAGCGTCGGCAGGTTCTGCCGGGAGAGCACGATCACCGCCGCCTCGTCGTGCAGACCGAGCAGGATCCGCCATGTCTCGACGACCTCGTTCGCGTCGCCGGGCCGGAACACGAGCAACCCTGGCATCGCGCGAAGGGAGGCGAGCTGCTCGACGGGCTGGTGCGTCGGACCGTCCTCGCCGACGCCGATCGAGTCATGCGTGAAGATGTGCACGACGGGGATCTCCATCAGCGCGGAGAGGCGGATCGCGCCTCGTGCGTAGTCCGAGAAGATGAGGAAGCCCGACCAGTACGAGCGCAGCTTCGTGAGCGCCATGCCGTTCGCTACCGCGGCCGACGCATGCTCCCGCACACCGAGGTGCAGGTTGCGACCGCCGCGGCTCTCGGCCTGGAAGTCACCAGCACCTTCGAATGTCAGGTTCGTCTTCGTGGACGGGGACAGGTCGGCCGACCCGCCGACGATCCACGGCACTGCCTGCGCGAGGGCATTGAGCACGCGACCCGACGAGTCACGGCTCGCGAGGCCCTTCGCGTCCGCCGGGAAGGTCGGCAGCGCGTCCTCCCAGTTCGCCGGCAGCTCGCGACGCTGGATGCGCTCGATCTCGTCGGCGAGGTCGGGATGCTCGGCGCGGTACTTCTCGAACATCGTGTGCCATTCGTCGCGGGCCTCACGCCCGGTCGCACCGATGCCTGCGGCGAAGTGGTCGTACACGCCGTCAGGGACGTAGAAGTCCTGATCCTCGGGGAAGCCGAAGAAGCGCTTCGTCGCTTTGCAGCCCTCGACGCCGAACGGCTCACCGTGCGCCTTGGGCGAGTCCTCCACCGGCGAGCCGTAGCCGATGTGGCTGTGCACGACGATGATCGTCGGGCGGTCGCGTTCCATCTTGAACGTGTGGAACGCGCGCTTGATCGCGTCGAGGTCATTTGCATCGGCGACCGTCGTGACGTTCCACCCGTACGCCATGAAGCGCGCGGCGACATCCTCGGTGAACGCGATGTTCGTGTGGCCCTCGATCGTCACGCGGTTCGAGTCGTAGATCCAGCACAGGTTCGACAACCGCTGATGCGCTGCGAGAGATGCGGCCTCGGACGAGACGCCTTCCATCATGCAGCCGTCGCCCGCGAGCGCGTAGACGTCGAAGTCGAAGATCGGGAAGCCCTCGCGGTTGTACCGCGCGCCGAGCCACTGCCCGGCGATCGCCATGCCCACCGACGTCGCGACGCCCTGACCGAGCGGGCCCGTCGTCGTCTCGACACCGCTGGTCCACCGGTACTCCGGATGACCCGGGCACTTCGAGCCGAGCTGACGGAACGTCTTCAGGTCGTCGAGTGACACCGCGGGCTGGCCCAGGATCTCGTACGCAGGATCGACCGCCCGCACGCCCGTGAGATGCAACAACGACCAGAGCAACGTCGACGCGTGACCCTCCGACAGCACGAAGCGATCGCGGTTCGGCCAGATCGGGTCCTGCGGATCGAATCGCATCACGCGCTGCCACAGCGAGTACGCGACGGGAGCGATGCCCATCGGCGTTCCTGGATGGCCGGAGTCGGCCTTCTGGATCGCGTCCATGCACAAGGTGCGAATCGTGTTGATCGACAGCGTGTCCAGGTCGGTGGTCACGAGCGCCTCCTAGGAGCAGGGCGCCCGACAATGCCACACAGTCAGGGGGTCAGGCTCACGTGGGCTTGGCGACGTCCGGGCCGAGAACGACGAGCACCTGCGCGCCTTGGATGTCGGCGACTGGAGGTGGGGTAGGCATCGGTTGCACCGATGTGGGCGGCGCACCCAATGCGGCGGCGACCGCATTGGCCTCGCCCTGGAACCCCTCCGTGTAATAGATGGTCGTCGTGTCGACGCGGGTCGGTGAATTCCCGGCGACGGCCACGTAACCGGCAGCCTTCAACGTGTCAGCCGCACGGCCCGCTGCGCCTTGCACGCCAGCCGCGTTGGCGACGAAGACCTTCACTTGGTTGGGCGGCCGCACCGACGTCGGTGTCGTCGGCTCCGTGCTGTCCGTGCTGCCGTCGATCGCGGTGGTGTCTGTCGACACGGAGGTGACGGCACCCCCACCGGAGGTCGTGGGTGCGGACGACGCGCCACCGGTGTCGTCGAATCCGTTGCGCAGCAACAGGACGCCGACGATGACCGCGACCGCGATGAGCAGGAGGCCACGACCGGCGGCACCACCCGCTGACTTTGCGAATGACCCGTCTGACGCCGCGTGGCGACGTTGGCTCACCGGCCGGACGGTTCGGAGGCCGAGGGGCCTTCGAACCGGGCGCGACGCCGCCGATCGCGCATGCGACGGAGCCGGCGGATCACCAACGGGTCGTACTCCAGCGCGTCGTCGGAGTCGACGAGCTCGGCGAGGAGCTGGTAGTAGCGAGTGGCCGACAGATCGAACCGGTCCCGGATCGCGAGCTCCTTCGGGCCCGGCTCAGTCCACCAGCTCCGTTCGAACTCGAGGATCGAGCGTTCACGTTCTGTGAGCGTCATTGCGGGCAGCCTTGTCGGCCACCCACCGCGAATCAAGGATCCTCACCCTGAGGGCGACCGTTACGGTCGCCGTGAACAGGCAGAATCGCAGCGTCGCCCGAGTAGCTCAGCCGGCAGAGCAGGCGCCTTGTAAGCGTCAGGTCGTGGGTTCGATTCCCACCTCGGGCTCGATCACGAGAGGCGATGACGAGTCACCTCGTAGCACGCGAGGGCCCCGGCAGTCGCGACGTTGAGCGACTCGAGCGGGCCGACGAGCGGGATGCGCACGACCAGGTCACACCGTTGACGGGTGAGGCGGGCGATGCCGCGGCCTTCCGCCCCGAGCACGAGCGCGATGGGCTCCTGCGCCACGTCGCCGAGGTCGAACAGCGTGCGGTCGGCGACCATGTCGAGACCGACCACCCACACGCCGAGCTCGCGGAGCCGCGAGATCGCGTTGGGGATGCCGCCCACGAGCGCCATGGGCACGTGCTCGATCGCGCCCGCGGCGGCCTTGGCGACCGTGGGCGTGATGTGCACCGCCCGATGTCGGGGCAGCACGATGCCCGTCGACGCCCGCACACGATGCACTGCGAAGCAGGGCGCCGAGGTTGCCCGGGTCGGTGACACCGTCAGCGATCAGGAGGAACGGCTTCGCCCCGGTCGCCGATCGCATCTGTGCGAGCTCGTCGAGCTCGACATCACGGACCGGCGCGGCCTTGGCGAGCACGCCCTGCGGGGACTCGGTGCGCGCCTCGGCCTCCAGCTTGTTGCGGCTCACCTCTCGCACCGTCACGCGCATCTCGCGTGCGCAGCTCGAGGATCTCGTCGACGACGGCCGCGTCCTCGAGGTCAGTGGCGACCCAGAGCTCGCGGCACGCGCCGCCCGCCGAGCAGCAGCTCACGGACCGCCTGACGGCCCTCGATCTGATCTCCGCCGAGGCCGCGCACGTCAGCGGGAGGCCGGCGCTCTCTGGTATGGCCGGTCTGGCCTGTGCGGCCGGGCTGGCCGGTCGAGGAGCGCGTCGGCGCGCGTCGCGGACCGCCGGCCTTCGCCCCGCCGGACTTGGGCGGTCCGGGCTTTCGCGGCGGCTTGCGACCTCCCTTCGGCGCAGTCATGCCGGCTCCGTCGAAACGAGCGCCACGGCGAAGCACGCGATGCCCTCCGCACGGCCGAGCGCGCCGAGACCCTCTGCCCGCTTGGCCTTCACCGTGACGGGAGCACCGACCACCTTCGAGAGCAACGCCTCCATCTCGACGCGATGGGGAGCGAGCTTCGGAGCTTCGGCGATGACCGTGCAGTCGACGTTGCCGGGATGCCATCCCGCGGCCCGCACCATCGTGACCGCGTCTTCGAGGAGCCCGATCGAGCTCGCTCCCTCGAATCGGGGATCGGTGTCGGAGAAGTGGGTGCCGATGTCACCGAGACCCGCGGCACCGAACAACGCGTCGATCACCGCATGCGCGACCACGTCCGCGTCGCTGTGGCCGCGAAGCGCAATGCCGTCCGCGAAGGTCACGCCCCCGAGCACGAGCGGACGCTTCACCTCGGGATCGAACGGATGCACGTCGAAGCCCTGGCCCACACGCACCGTCACGACAGGTCCGGTAGGTCGTCGGGTGTCGTGATCTTGCGGTTCGTGACCTCGCCCTCGACGACGACGACCCGACCGCCGAGCGCCTCGACGAGTGCAGCGTCGTCGGTCGCCTCCGCGCCGTTGCGGTGGGCGTCGCGCAGCGCAGGAAGCCGAAACGCCTGAGGTGTCTGCACCGTCACGAGGCGGGTGCGGTCGAGGGTCGAGGTGACCACTCCGTCGGCATCGACCTGCTTGACCGTGTCGGTGATCGCCAGGCCGGGGATGGCACCATCGGCACCCGCCCGCACCGCTGCGATGACGGCATCGAAGAGCGCCCGAGTCGCGAACGGCCGCGCCGCATCGTGGACGACCACCACGTCATCGTCGGTTGCCTCACCCTCGAGTACTGACAGCCCCGCCCTCACCGACGCTGACCGAGTCGCTCCACCGGCAACCACGTGGTCGGCGGCTTCCCGATCGCCCACCCGATCCGGGGGCACGACCAACACCACTGATCCGCACGCGGCACGAGCGGACGCGAGCGACCAGTCGAGGACACGACGGCCGCCGAGCAACGCGTATTGCTTCGCCCCGCCGAAGCGACTGCCCGCACCCGCAGCGACGACGATGCCCCAGACGCCGACAGCGTTGTCGGCCTCTTCGTCGAACGCGGCTGCGGCACTCACCTGGTCAGCCTGCCATGACCGAGGGCTAACCTCGCCGGACGATGGTCGAGAGCGCCCTCCTCACCGACACCGACTTCTTCCGGGACCTCACCGAGGAGGACTTGGGCTTCCTGCTGCCGTCGTGCACGATCCGCACGTTGCGCCGGGGCGACCTGCTCTTCGAGGAGGGCGACGACTGCTCCGAGCTGTTCGTGGTCTCCTCCGGCCTCATCGCGATCTCGAAGAAGTCCCTCGACGGGCGCGAGTCGGTCGTGGCGCTCATGGAGCGCGGTGAGCTCTTCGGCGAGATGGGCATGCTCGACGGCCTCGGGCGGTCGGCCGAAGCGCGCGCACTCGAACCGTCAGAGGTCGTCGCGATCCCCTACGCGCCGATCCGCCAGCTGTTCATCGATCGGCCCGCCCTTCTCTGGGGAACGACGGCGATGCTCGTCGGTCGGTTGCGCGCGATGGACGAAGCGCTGGCCGACTCGGTGTTCCTCGACGTCACCGGCCGTACGGCGAAGCGCCTGCTCGAGCTGGCCGGCGAAGCGAGCGAGTTCTACCTGCCGGTCACGCAAGAGGAGCTCGCCGGCATGGTCGGCGCGTCTCGTGAGCGTGTGAACAAGGCGATCTCATCGTTCATTCGCCTCGGCTGGCTCGAGCAGTCCGATCGCCACTACCGCATCGTCAACCGAGAGCGGCTCGCGCAGCGCTCGCGTTAGGTCGTGAGGAAGGTGATCGCCTTCTGCCACGCGTCGGCGGCATCGTCGACACGATGTGACGGCCGATCGGGATCGTGCACGAACCCGTGCTCGGCGTTTGGGTAGCGCACGACGGTCACTCGGGTCTGCTGCTCGAGCGCGGTCACGTCTTCGGGTGGCGTGTAGGGGTCTTGCTCGCCGATGATCGCCATCGTCGGTGACGCGAGCGGGCTCGCGAGCTTGTCGAGCGGCTCGGCGGTGCCCGCGGACTTCCATGCGGGCGGGATGCGGATCATCCCGTAGAACGCGACGATGCGACGGAAGTGCGAGAGGCCCGCGGCCTTGAGCGCGTACATGCCCCCCATGCAGAACCCGATCAACGACACCGTCGGGCAATTCGTCGCGACACCCGCGGCTACGAGATCGCCGAGCACGCGCTCATCGAGGAGGCTGGGCACCGCCGCGAAGCGCTCGTCGACGTCGCCGAGCGTGCGCCCGGGGAACGGTTCGGGCGCGCACACCGCCCAGCCGTGCTCGGCTGAGAGCCGCGCGCAAAGGTCGTCGTACAACGGTCGCAGACCGAAGATGTCGGGCGCGATCACGAGCCCGAGTGACGCCTCACCACTCGGCTGAACGAGCTCAGCAAGCGTGCCGGAGGGAAGCTCGATGCGCATGTGACGTGGGGTCTCCTTCTCGATCAGGAGTAGCGGTCGAGGATGCTGCTTTCGGCCAGTCGTGAAAGCCCGTCTTTGATCGCCCGGGCCCGTGCGGCGCCGACGCCCTCGACGTCGATGAGATCCTGGATCGTCGCGCGGATGATCTTGTGCAACGTGCCGAACCGCGCGACGACGCTCTCGATGACCGAGTCGGGGAGCCGCGGGATCTTGGTGAGCAGGCGGTGTCCGCGCGGCTGCACGGCGGCGTCGAGGTCGGCGGCCGCCCCCTCGGGATGCACTGCGGCAGCGGCAACCGCTCGGAGGTCGACCAGCTGGTCGGTGTCGAGGGCGCCGAGGCCGTTCATGATGAACTCGATCGAGCGTGAGTCCTCATCAGAGAAGTAGTCACGCACAACCAATCGGGCGTCTGACTCGATGCCACCGAGCTGCTCGTCGAGCTGCAGGCGCACGAGGCGACCGTCGACGCCGAGCTCGACGATGTAACCCGCGATCTCGTCGGCGATGCGCAGCACCATCTCGGTGCGTTGCAGCACGGACAGCACGTCGCGCAACGTGACCAGATCCTCGACCTCGAGCGCCGACAGTGCACCGGACACCGAGTCGAGCCTGGTCTTGTACCGCTCGAGGGCCTGCTGCGCCTGGTTCGCACGGTTGAGCAGGCGTGGGATGTCTTCGAGCGGATGCTTCTCGCTGCGCACGTACACCGCGATGATCGAAAGATCCTCGGACACCGAGATGACCGGGATGCCGATCGATCTCGCGACTCGCTCGGCGGTGCGATGGCGGGTGCCGGTCTCTGACGTCGGCACGTTCGGGTCGGGCACGAGGTGGACGTTCGCCCGGGCGATGCGGCTCGCGTCGGACGCCAGGATGATCGCGCCGTCCATCTTCGCCAGCTCGGACAGCCGTTGCGGGCTGAACGCAGCGTCGAGCAGGAAACCACCGGAACAGATGTTCAGCACCTCGGGCCCGTCGCCGACGACGATCAGCGCGCCCATCTTGGCCTTCAGGACGCGGTCGAGCCCCTCACGCAGGGCCGTGCCCGGCGCGACGGCTCGGAGGGCTTGGACCAGGTCGGGGCTGCGACGAGGTACCACGGCGCGATGGTACTTGTGCGGTGACGATCACCATGGCGCCCCCGCCGATGCCGTCGCATCGAGGCCGACACCGACGAGGTCGAGCGCGTCGGCGAGCGTCGCCGCGCGCAGCACAGACGTTCCTTCGATCGACACCGGCGCCGACTGAGGAACGACGAGCTGATCGAATCCGAGCCGGCGCGCCTCGGCGGCCCGACGAGGCGTCTGCGAAACCTGCCTCAGCTCGCCCGCCAGGCCCACCTCGCCGAGCGCGACGAGGTCGCTCGGCAACGCTCGGCCACTGACCGCGGACACGATCGCGAGGGCGATGCCCAGGTCGGAGCCCGGCTCGGTGACCCGCACTCCGCCGACCACGGAGACGTAGACGTCGAGCCCCGCAAGGCTCAGACCGACCCGCTGCTCGAGGACCGCAGCGAGCAGTGCGAGCCGACCGGTGTCGATTCCTTGCGCCGATCGTCTCGGGCCGCCTGGCCCCGCGGACGAGACGAGCGCCTGCACCTCGACGAGCAGCGGGCGGCTTCCGTCGAGCGTCGGCACGACGATCGAGCCCGGCACTCCCGGACGACGATCGGAGAGGAACAGTGCGCTCGGGTCGGGCACGCCGAGCAAGCCCTGCTCCCCCATCTCGAACAGGCCGAGCTCGTCGGTCGAGCCGAACCGATGCTTCACCGCCCGCAACAGCCGCAGTGCATGGTGACGATCGCCGCCGAACGAGAGCACGGTGTCGACCGCGTGCTCGAGCACCCGCGGGCCGGCGAGCTCGCCTTCCTTCGTGACATGGCCGACGAGCACGGTGGCCGTCTGGCGTCGCTTCGTGCACTCGATGAGGAGCTGCGCGCAGCCGCGCACCTGCGACACCGTGCCGGGCGTCGTGCCGAGCTCGGCGTCGTGCATGGTCTGCACCGAGTCGACGACGACGAAGTCAGGATCGAGCTGGTCGATGAGCGCCACGATGTTCTTCGCGTCGCTCTCGGCCGAGAACCACAGGCCGTCGACGAGCGCGCCGACGTGCGAGGCCCGACCCTGCACCTGTGGCCCCGACTCCTCGCCTGAGAAGTAGAGGCATCGGGAGCCCGACCGCGCGATCGCGGCGGCGGCTTGAAGCAGCAGGGTCGACTTGCCGACGCCCGGCTCACCTCCGACCAACGTGACCGAGCCGGCGACGAGGCCTCCGCCGAGCACGCGGTCGAGCTCGGGGATGCCGGTCGGTCTGGGGTGCCACTGCCGCGGGTCGACTTGGGTGATCGGCGTCGGAGGCTCGATCGAGTGCGAGACAGGCCCGGCCTCGTGGGGCATCTCGGTCTCTTCGACGAGCGTGTTCCACGCGCCGCAGCCGGCGCAGCGGCCGGCCCACTGCACGGCGTGGGTGCCGCAGTCAGTGCACGAGTAGAAGGTGCGCGATCGGGCCATCCCCCGACGGTACGAGGGGGGTGGGACATTCCCGGGGATCTGGCTCAGCCGGCGGGGCGCTCGACGAGGAGGTTCGGGGAGGGCTGGTCGCGGACGAGCGTGTGGTACAGCTCGGAGTAGAGGCCGCCGGCGGCGAGCAAGTCCTCATGCGTGCCCCGTTCGACGATGCGGCCTTCGTCGAGCACGAGGATCTCGTCGGCGTTGGTGATCGTGGAGAGGCGATGCGCTATCACGATCGATGTGCGGCCTCGCAGCGCCACGTCGAGCGCGGTTTGCACGAGGGACTCGTTCTCCGAGTCGAGGTGGCTCGTCGCTTCGTCGAGGATGACGATCGCCGGGCTCTTCAGGAGCATGCGTGCGATCGCGAGCCGTTGCTTCTCGCCACCCGACAGGCGGTAGCCGCGCTCCCCCACGATCGTGTCGTACCCCTCCGGCAGCGCGGCGACGACGTCGTGGATCTGAGCCGCTCGGCACGCCGCTTCGAGCTCGGCTGCGGTGGCGTCGGGCTTCGCGTAGCGCAGGTTGTCGCCGACGGATTCGTGGAAGAGGTGTGGGTCCTGCGCGACGACACCGATCGCGGCCCGCAGTGAACGCTGCGTCAGGTCGCGCACGTCGTACCCGTCGACGCGGACCGCGCCATCGGTGACGTCGTACAGGCGGGGCACGAGCGAGGCGAGCGTCGTCTTGCCGGCGCCGCTCGGGCCGATGAGCGCGATGAGGCGACCGGGCTCGATGAGCGCACTCACATGGCGCAGCACCTCGACGCCGGGCGTGCCGTCGAGCGTCGGCACGCTGCCATCGGCCTGCGCGCCCCCGACTTCGAGCGTCGCGACCGACACGGACGCACCGGCCGGATAGCGGAACGTGACGTCGTCGAACTCCACCCTGCCGACCGGATCGATCAGGTCGACCGCGCCGGGAGAGTCCTCGAGCGGGTTCGGCGCGTCGAGCACCTCGAACACCCGCTCGAACGACACCAGGGCGGTCATCACGTCGACCCGCGCGTTGGTGAGGCTCGTGAGCGGTCCGTAGATGCGTCCGACGTAGGCGGCGAGGGCGACCAGGGTGCCGATCGTGATCGTGCCGGAGATGACCATCTGCGCGCCGAGCCCGTAGATGACCGCCGTGCCGATCGCCGCGACAAGGCCGAGGGCGACGAAGAACACACGGCCGTACATGGCGCTCTTGATGCCCATGTCGCGGACGCGGCTCGCCCGGCCAGAGAACGACGCGTCCTCGGCGTCGGGGTCGCCGTAGAGCTTGACGAGCATCGCGCCGCTGACGTTGAAGCGCTCGGTCATCGTCGTGTTCATCGAAGAGTTGAGGTTCATCTGCTCGCGGGTGATCTGTTGGAGCTTGCGCCCGACCCGCTTGGCCGGGATGACGAACACAGGCAGCACGAGCAGTGCGATGACGGTGAGCCGCCATTCGAGCAGCAGCATCGCGACGAGGGTGAGGGCGAGGGTGATGACGTTCGAAACCACCGTGCCGAGCGTGCCGGTGACTGCGCTCTGCGCGCCGATCACGTCGTTGTTCATCCGGCTGATGAGCGCGCCGGTCTGGGTGCGGGTGAAGAACGCGATCGGCTGGCGCTGCACGCGATCGAAGAGCGCGGACCGCAGCTCGTAGATGAGGCCCTCGCCGATGCGGGCTGACCACCAGCGCTGGGCGATGGAGAGCAGCGCGTCACCGAGCGCGGCGAGCACGGTCAGGCCGGCGAGGAGCCACACCTGCTGTCGATTGCCGGACGGGATCGCCACGTCGAGCATCTGACGCAGGAGGAGGGGCGGGGCCAGCACGAGGATCGCGTCGAGCACGATCGTGGCGAGGAAGCCGACAATCATGATGCGGTAGGGCCGCGCGAACTGCCAGGCGCGCCGAAGGATCTGCGTGTCGACCTTCGTTCCCGCAACGTCCTCGGGATCGTGCCCGAGCATGCTGTGAGGACCACCCATCATGCGCACTGCTTCGGAGGCTACGGCCCGCGATCGGGCGCTCCACACCCGCCCCTACCATCAGCGGGTGCGCCGGCTCGTCCTTCTCGCCGTCGCCGCGTCGCTGCTCGCGGCATGCGCGAGCGACGACACCACGAGCGCCGACACGACGAGTGCGAGCACCTCGGTCACATCCGCGGCGACGTCGACCACAAGCCCTGCGTCAGGTTCGCTCGACTGGGTCACGTGTCCCGATGCAGGACAGGGCTTCGAGTGCAGCACGCTCGCGGTGCCGGTCGACTACGACCGACCGACTGGCGCCACGATCGACCTCGCGCTCATCCGTCTCCCCGCGGGCAACACGTCAGACCGCATCGGCACGTTGCTCGTGAACCCCGGTGGTCCCGGCGCGCCTGGCACCGAGCTCGTCGCCGCCGCGAAGTCGGTGTGGCCGAAGCGGATCCGTGACCGATTCGACATCGTGTCGTGGGATCCGAGGGGCACAGGAGGAAGCGCCCCGGTCGACTGCGTCACCGACCTCGACCACTACTTCACCGAGCCCGATCCGAGCCCCGACACGCCCGCCGAGAACCAAGAGCTCATCGACCGCGCCCAGGACTTCGACGACGCGTGCGAGAAGGCCGACGGACCGATGCTGGCGCACATCTCGACCGTCGACACGACGCGAGACATGGACCGCGTGCGGGAGGCGCTCGGCGAGCAGACCATCAGCTACATGGGCTTCTCGTACGGCAGCGAGCTCGGCGCGATCTACGCGACGTTGTTCCCGAAGCACATCCGAGCGATGGTGCTCGACGGCGCGATCGACCCCGATCTCGACGGGATCGAGACCGCGCGAGCCCAGGCCATCGGTGCCGAGCACGCGCTCGACTCCTTCCTCGCTGACTGCTCGGCCCATCGCTCGTGCTCGTTCAACAACCGCAGCAATGCCGAGGGTGCGTTCGACACGTTGATGGCTGACCTCGACAGCCATCCGCTGCCGCCTCCCGACAAAGGGAGGCCCGAGGTCGGTCAGGGCGTCGCGTTCAACGGCGTCATCGCGGCCCTCTACAGCCAGGACCTGTGGCCGTCACTCGCGGACGCTTTGAACGACGCGCAGCACGGCAACGGCGACGGCCTGCTCGCGCTCAGCGACTCGTACCTCGAGCGACACGACGACGGGTCCTTCAGCAACACGATCGAGGCGTTCATCGCGATCAGCTGCCTCGACGACCCCGTGCCGCGCGACCTCACTTCGTATGCGGCGCTCGCTGACGAGTTCGCAAAGCTCGCACCGCGACTCGGCCGCTCTTTCGCATCGGGATACCAGTGCGCGCTCTGGCCGGTGCCACCGCAGCCCACGCCGACGGCGACCGGTGCCGGCGCACCGCCGATCCTGATCGTCGGCACGACAGGAGATCCGTTCACGCCGCTCACGCAAACGCAACAGCTGGCCGACGCGATGGAGAGCGGCGTGCTGCTCGTGCGCGAAGGCGAGGGCCATACCGCGTACGGCGAGGACAAGTGCGTCGACGACGCGATCGACGCCTACCTGCTCGACCTCACCGTCCCCGCCGACGGCACGCGGTGCTGAGGACCTGCCAGCTTTAATTCTCACCGGTGTCACCGGGACGGGATGTCCCGACCGGTTCCAGGACCATCACCCGGAGGTGACCGTCACGGCTCGGTACGAGCAGATGGCTGACGTGCGCGCAGGTCGCGCCTATTGCAAGAACTGAAGCGCCCGGCCGCACGGAGACACCCTCCTTCGCCCTGACGGCCGCGACGACTCGGCCTTCGGAATGCTCAACGTGCTCGGCGCGGCTCGTTTCGTACCGCAAGGACGAAGCCCAGGATCGCAACCGCTGCCCCTGCACACACGTAGGTCCATCGAGTCGAGGAGGCAGCCTCGTTCTCGCCTAGCAAGCCCACCCGCGCCAGGACGCCCCCGACCACGAACAGGCTGATCCCGACGATCCGCAGAAGCAATCTCTTGCTCATGTTCATCAGCGGATCCGGAGAGCGATCTCCACGGCAGCGGTCCAGGCCACGAGGAGTCGGAACACGACGAAGTGGACCGCGGACGCGGGTATCCGCTTTTCTGTCATGCGCCGGCGTCGATCAGTGTCGCCCCATTGCGACAGTGCCTGCTCGACGATGTCGGTACGGTTGCTCCACCGGTAGACGCCGTACGAGGCGATCGCGACTCCAAGGACGAGCGACCCGATAGCGCCGATCACGTGGGCATCCCTGGAATGTGGACCATCTTCCGCCACACACCAGTCCGCCTCCTCCACCCTCGCCAGGGCCCACGGACAACTCCCAATCACCGGGACGCCCTGAAGGGCAACGGGGACCTTTCTGGGCGTCCTGACCTCCTTCCCGCCCAGCACCGCCGGGCGTAGGAAATGTCAACCAACCCGCGGCAGACCCAAATGGCCGTAGACGCCACCGCCGAGTCCGAGGTACAGACGCTGCAGGCATCGTGTTCCGCCGCGACAGCCCCGCGATTCGCCTCACCTCGTTAAACCTGAGACGGAGCCAAGGGCAACTAGAGGAGCACCCGTGAGCGGACAACACCAGATCAGACGGTCGTCGGCCTCCAACTCGAGTTCGAGTGGGTGTGAGTCCGGATGTACGGGGCAGTGAGGCCAGACGGGATCGGTGCCGCTGAGTAGGCCGAGGTCGACAACGATGTCTTGCAGCTCAGCCGCGAAATCTCGTATCGCCTCCGACACAGTCAATCCCGGTCCGAACGTACCCATCGACGGCCCCGTCCCAGGATCTATGAGGAAGGTCCAGATGCCCGGGCGGGGTTCGCCACGCACAACGCTCAGATGAGCCGATAGAGGGCTCACGCTCAGGTCCGTTTGGAGGAGTTCGAGAAGTGCGTCCAGAGTCACGAGCCGCACTCTCAATCGGTCACTGTGCACTCGAGCGTGAATGTGTCCGAATGAAAGACCCCGTCTTGTGTGTCTATCCACATGTAGGTATAGGTCGCGCTGACTTCGTCCTCTTTCCGCAGGTGCGCGCTCCGAGAAGGCACGTGGCTGTGGTACGGGTATGAGGGGTCAACGAAAATCAGCCCAAGCCGGTCGAGAGAGAATTTTGGAGCATGCCCCAGGAACTGTCCGTTCTTGTAAATGTCGGCGGTCCAATAGACCACTCCCGGAAGACCGGCAACCCAGCGCTCCGGCTTCCAACCCCACCGGATGGACTTCCCGGACTGCGCGTCCAAGGCCATGCTGCCGAAGTCCGTTGTGAACACAGTGTTGGTGCAGCTTGTCGCGTCGCCACTGACGTCAGAGTGGGCAACAGGGTCGCCGTGGACGTAGGTGTAGTCGTTGGCGCATCCGCCGGGGATGGGGTCGACTGTGAGGAATCGTCCGGCGGATGGGAGGTAGGGGCGGGCGCCCATTTGGATGATGCCGCTGGGGGTGTCGGTGGTCTTGTGGGCGCCCCCTTGCCAGGCCCAGTCGGCCGAGCTCGCGATGTTGTCGGGCGGCGCGGTCGATGGTTGGCCGTAGGGGTCGTAGGTGGCCGTGGTGCCGGTCTTGGCGCCGGCTTGGTCGGCGATGGCGGCGATGTCGCCGTGGATGTTGGGGTACGACCACACCTGCGTGGTGGTGCGGCGGGTGACGGTGACGCCGCCGGGCAGGGCGACGAACCGCTCGCCGATCACCCCGGAGCTGTTGGCGGTCGCGGCGGGACTGTCCCCGTCGCCGGCGTACACGTACCGGGTGGTGCCGGCGCTGTCGGTGCGGGCCACGATCCGCCCGGTCGCGTCGCGGGTGTAGGTGACCGTCGCACCGGCGGTCGTGATCGTCGTGTTGCGGGCGTCGTTGTCGAAGGCGAGCGTCGACGTCCCGAGGGTGGTGGTGTCGCCGTGGGCGTCGTAGACGATCGACGCGATCCCGGTGGTGGAGGTGAGCCGGTCGGCGAGGTCGTAGCAGGAGGTGGACGTGACGCCATTGTCGACCATCGTTGCCCGGTCAGTGTTCTTCCCTGCCGATGCGAGCAGCCCGCACCCGCCCACCGCGGGGTACGTGTAGGCCAACGTGTGCCCGGGGATCGCGGCGCCGGTGAGACGCCCCACGCTGTCATAGGTGAACGTCGACGCAGCACTGTCGGTCGCCGACGACACGATCCGTCCCGACGCGTTGCGGGTCACCTGGCTGCGCGTCAGCGTGGCGCCGCCCGCGAGCTTGAAGTACATGTCGGCGGGGGCGCCCGCCCAATGGTCGGGCGTCACCGTCAACGTCGTGCCGTTCGCGTAGGACACGAACCCCAAGTCCACCCAATGCGAATACGCGGCGGTCGCCATCGTGGTCCCATCGACGCTCACCGACGCCAACATCCCATTCACCGTCTGGCCCGACGTGTAGCCGAGCACGATCGTGCCCGCCGGACCCGAGATCGACGCCGCCCGGCCGAGCTCGTCATGACCAGTCGTGGTCGTCTGACCCCACACGTCGGTATAGGAGATCGTGCGCCCCCACAGGTCGATCGTGGTCGTGATCGTCCCCGCGGGATCAGACACCGACGACACGAGCGGGTTCCCGCCGACCGCCCAGCTCCACGTCGTCGTCCTCGCCGGCGCCCCACCAAACGCCGGCGACACCCGCGAGAGCGGCCGCCCCCGACTGTCGTAGGCCGCGCACGTCCACGCGTCGGCATTCAACCGGGACGCGACGACGCG
>CAWKBM010000006.1:0-74723 GCA_963847855.1 uncultured Acidimicrobiales bacterium | reverse complement strand
TGACCGACTCGATCTCAGCCGACTACCTCATCATGGGCGCCGGCGCGGCGGGGATGGCGTTCGCCGACTCGGTGTTCACCGAGACCGACGCCACGATGGTCATGGTCGATCGCCACGATCGTCCCGGCGGACACTGGAACGACGCCTATCCGTTCGTCCGCCTGCACCAACCCTCGAGCTTCTACGGCGTCAACTCGAGACCGCTCGGCACGGGGCGCATCGAGGAGGTCGGCCCCAACGCCGGCTTCAACGAGCTCGCCGCCGGCCACGAGGTGCTCGGCCACTTCGACCTCACCATGCGCGAGCGCTTCCTCCCCTCGGGTCGCGTGCGCTTCTTCCCGATGAGCGAGGTCGGCGAGGACCGCGTCGATCACCTCCCGCTTGTCGGGCGACCGCACCACGGTCGACGCCCGTCGCTTCGTCGACGCGACCTACTCCCAGATGAATGTGCCGTCGACGACGCCTCCGAAGTACGCAGTCGCTCCAGCGGTCGCATGCGTGCCGGTCAACGCGCTCCCCCGCATGGCGCCCGACTTCGACGCGTTCGTCGTGATCGGCGCTGGCAAGACCGGGATGGACGCCTGCATCTGGCTGCTCGGGAACGGCGTCGATCCCGATCGCATCACCTGGATCGTGTCCCGCGACTCGTGGATCCTGAACCGGGCCAACATCCAACCGGGCGAGCGGTTCTTCCCCACGCTCGCGAAGAGCGTCGCCGATCAGGTCGATGCGGTCGTCCTTGCCGACTCGGTCGACGACGTCTTCGCACGACTGGAAGCCACGGGCCAGCTCTGCCGCATCGACCCGACCATCAAGCCCGAGGCCTACCACTGCGCCCTCCTCAGCGACGGCGAGCTCACGCAGCTGCGGCGCATCAAGAAGGTGATCCGCCTCGGTCACGTCACGGCGATCGATGCGACGGAGATCCAGCTCGACCAAGGAACGATCCCGACGACGACGTCGACGCTGCACGTCGACTGCTCGGCGGCCGGGATCCCGAATCGCGGCACCACACCGATCTTCGACGGCGATCGCATCACGCTGCAGTTCGTGCGCACCTGTCAGCCGACGTTCAGCGCGGCGCTCATCGGCTTCGTCGAGTCGACGTTCACCGACGAGGACGAGAAGAACCGCATCTGCACCCCGATCGCCGCTCCCGACGTGCCCCTCGACTGGCTGCGGATGCTGCGCATCGAGCTCGCCAACCGTGCCTGCTGGGGCCAGTACCCGCAGATCGGTGCGTGGCTGGTCGCCTCGCGCCTCGACCCTGCGGCGAAGACCATCCAGGAACGGCTCGGCCACGATGTCGAGGCAACGGAGCACATCGGTCGGTACCTGGAGAACTTCGCGCCGGCACAAGCCAAGCTCGACGTGCTCCTCGCCGACTGAGCTCACTCGCCGCGTGTGAACGGCGACTAACTTTGGCGCGGCAGGTGAAGCAGCGGAAGGAGCCGTCTCGTGACGATGGCTGAATCGAAGGCGCCAGCCCGGCGGCAGATTGCTCAGGCAACTGCGGGCACCGAGTCGCAACGGCGGCTCGCCCGCCTGATCGAGGAGAACGGCGTCGAGCGCAACGTCGCCGAGCTCGAGATCTCCGGCTACACCGTGGTTCCCGATGCGGCGCCCCTCGAGCTGTTCGACCGGATCCGAGAGGCGATCATCCGTGTCACGCAGGAGACGCTCGATCGAGGCGTGAAGCCGTTCGACTTCGGTGCGAACACGTCGATGATGTACCGGCTCCTCGCTCACGACGATGTGTTCGCCGAGGCCGTGCTCACTCCGAAGCTCACGGCCCTCATGACCTATCTGCTCGACGAGGGCTACGTGCTCGACGTCGCGACCGGGAGCATCCTGTCGCAGGGCGCGTTGCCCGGACCGTTGCACTCGGACAACCAGTTCTTCCCCGATCCGTTCCCGCCGCAGTACCACCGCGCCGTTGCCATTTGGTGCTGCGACGAGTTCAACGGCGAGAACGGCTCGACGCTCCTCGTGCCCGGCTCGCATCACCGGCACCGCCACCCGCGCGTGGGCGAGGGGCGAGACGAGGCGATCGCGATCGAGGCGCCACGTGGCTCGATCGTCATCTGGACCGGGCACACCTGGCACTCGAGTGGCGGCCGCACCGCCCCGGGCCAGAGAGTCGCCTTTCACAGCGGGTTCTCGCGTCCCCACGTGCAGGTGTTCGAAGGGTATGAACCGGAGGTCATCGATCGCCTCACGAAGCGAGACCCGCGCTTCGTTCGTCTTCTCGGCGCCGACCTTCCCTACCGCTTCACCGGAGACTCCCCCGATCTCGAAAAGCTGCTGGCCCTCGCAGCAACGACGCAAGCCCGCGCCTGACCACCACCACGATCACGAGCGCCGCGCAGCAAGATGCGCAGCGATCGCATCGACGACCGGCTGGATGTGGTCCATGCTCACGTACTCGTCGAAGCGGGTTACCTGACCTTCCGCGACACGGATGACCAAGCACGTGGGGACGTGCACCGTGACGCCACTCTTCACCGCGCCCGCGAACACGCACTGCTGCACGAAGCCTCCGTCGAAGACCTCGATGCGCACGTCCTCGATCTCCAACTCGTCGAAGACCTCCTTCTCGAGCGCCATGAACGCCATCCGCTGGTCGAGGCCTGACTCGGCCTGGCCGACGTTGCTCCAGAACACGACGTTGCGAGCGAACAGCGCTCGCATGCCGTCCAGGTCGAGCGCTCGGGTCTTTGCGAGCAATTCCTCGGCGACCGCGCCCATCGCCGTGCTGCCTTCGGTCTCGGACATCGCCATCCTTTCTCGGTCGTTCACGTGCAGCCTGCCTCGTGAGACTCAGAGTCCTGCAGCGGTCACGCCGTACACGGCCTGGTCGTGGGTGAAACCTTCGCCATAGGACGATTCGAGCTGGCGAATCAGACCGTCCCGCGAGAAGGGCTGGGAGTCGAGATATGCCTTTGCAGACTTCGCTGCCTGCTCGTTCCAGTCGACGTTGAGGTAGTCCACCGCGAAAGTTGCGTCTGCAACAGAAAAGCCCTCACCGTACGAAGATGAAAGCTGTCGGATCAGTCCGGCGCGAGAGAAGGCCATGAACTTCAGGTAGCTCTGAGCAGACCGGATGGCGTTGCTCTGAGCAACCGTCAGCTTCGCCGGAGCGGGCTTGGGAGCGGGCGCGGGCGGAGGGGTTGGCGAGGTGACGCCGATCTTCTGCTGGAACTCCGGCGACTCACTGAAGCCCAACATGACCTCGCCACGACGAGCACCGCTATCAAGGAAGTCGACCGACGCCTTCAGTCCACCTGCATCAGGAGCACGGTCGAGCACGTTCTTGTACACGAGCGTCACGAAGTCAGGGTTGGCGAGAGCGCCGTACCGAAGGTTGAACTCCGGGCTGCCCGCGAAGGCATCGGAGATGTCGACGAGGCTGGATGCGCCACGGTTGCACCGATCCACCCAGAAGGGGAGCCCCGTGCTGTCAGGCGCGCGCAGGAAGTAAGCCCGGTACAGCCGAGTGACCGACCCGGTCGGGTCAATGGTGCACGGAGCCGCGCCGCGTGCTCGACGCGCCTCCCACGAAGGACGTGCTTGCCACGAGGAACGCGGCAGCAAACACCCAGAGCTTCTTCATGATCCCCACCCTTTGTCTCGTCTTCATCGCCGTCGGACATGCACTACGCGTCGGCCGTGACATGAAGGGTCCTACGATCCACCGATCGTTCCGGTCGTCGACGTCGCACCGTGGTCCTTCGGCGGACCGGAGGATCGTCGTCGCATCGCGGACGAGTTCGGCGCGGCGTGCGAGGAGTTCGGCTTCCTGCAGCTCGTCGGACACGGCCTCTCAGCGGTCGTCATCGCCGAGCTGCGCAGCGCGTCGGATGCGTTCTTCGCGCTCCCGATGGAACGCAAGCTCGGTGTGCGTGCGCCGTCGCCCGACGTGAACCGGGGGTATTCGGCGAAGGGAACGGAGAGCCTCGCCTACAGCCTCGGCGCGGCGCGTCCCCCCGATCTGTTCGAGGCGTTCAACGTCGGGATGGGCGACAACATCTGGCCCACCGGACTCCCCCGCCTCCGCACGGCGGTCGAGCGTTACCTCGCCGAGCTGCGTCCGCTCGTCGCCCGCATCGAGTCGATCATCGAGCCCGCGCTCGACCTGAAGCCCGGCTTCCTCGCTCCGCGCACGCATCACTCGGTCGACGTGCTTCGCCTCGTGCGCTACGAGCGCGCGGCCGGCGAGCCGGCACCGCTGCCCGAGCAGATGCGCATGGGCGCGCACACCGACTACGGCATCTTCACGACGCTGCTGGCTGATCCGATCGCCGGACTCCAGATCGTCGGCCCCGACGGCGAGTGGATCGACGTCGTGCCCGAACCCGATGCCGTCGTCATCAACATCGGCGACGCCCTCGCGATGTGGACCAACGACAGGTGGCGCTCGACCTTGCACCGCGTCGTGCCGCCGGCCGACACGGAGGGGCCGGTGCTGCGCCGTTCGTTCCCGTTCTTCCACGACGGCAACGCCGATGCGGTGATCGAGTGCCTGCCGTCGTGCCTCGCTCCGGGCGAGCAACCGAAGTACCCGCCGGTCACGATCGGCGAGCACATCGCGAACAAGGTGCTCGCCGGGCGGTCACTCGCGGCATCGACCAGCGTGCAGACGGCCAGCGACCGCTTGCCCGACTGAGGCACCATTGCGCATGGACGAGATGCTGGTCAGGAACGGCGACATCACTCTGCGCGTCGAGGTCACGGGCGAAGGGCCGACCGTGTTGTGCGTGCCCGGATGGCCCGAGCTCGCGAGCTCGTATCACCACCAGATCGACCACCTCGCGGCGAACGGCTATCGGGTCGCGGCACTCGACGTGCGTGGCTACGGAGGCAGCTCGGCCCCGACGGAAGTCGAGCGCTACTCGTTGAAGCAGCTCACCGGTGACGTCGCAGCGGTCGCTGCTGCGCTCGACGAAGGACCGATCGTCCTCGTCGGCCACGACTGGGGCGCGCCGATCGTGTGGCACACCGCGATCCGCCATCCCGATCGCGTGCGTGCGGTCGCGGGACTCAGCGTGCCGCACATGCCGCCGATCCCCTTCTCGCTGCTCGACCTGATCGGCCAGGTCTACGCCGATCGCTTCTTCTACATGTTGTACTTCGCCAAGCCCGGTGTGCCCGAGGCCGCGTTCGGCGCCGACATGCGCGGCGGCGTTGAAGCGCATCTACTTCGCGTTGTCGGGCGACTCACCGCTCAACTGCTGGATCCCCGAAGGACCGCGCGACGCGGAGTTCCTCCCGCTGCTGCCCGATCCGCCCGACGGACCGCTCAGCTTCCTGAGTGATGCCGAGCTCGACGCGGCCGCGGCTTCATTCGAGCGCAGCGGCATGGTCGGCGCGTTCAACCGTTACCGCGCGGCTCCGATCGATGCGACGGAGAACGCCGACATCGTGGGCGCGACCGTCGGACAGCCGTCGTGCTTCATCGCGGGATCTCGCGATCCGGTGAGGGCGTTCGTCCCCGGCGGCGACGGATACGCCGACCCCGGCTCTGGATGCACCGACTTTCGCAGCAGCACCATCCTCGAAGGCGCCGGCCACTGGGTGCACCAGGAACGCCCGGCCGAAGTGAACGCCGCGCTCACCGCGTTCTTGGACACCTTGGGCTGACGCGCCTCGCGATTCCTTCGGCGCCACTCCGTCACAGCCGAGCCCTAACGGGATGGCGGAAGCGAACGCGAAGGAGTCACGATGGCGAAACCGCCGGGGCCGATCCCCAGCAAGAACGGCGCACCGACCTGCGCAAAGTGCGGCGGCACGTCGTTCACACCCCGTCGAAAGACCTCGACGAAGGTCATGTTCGGCGCGTTGTCGCTCGTGGCGGCGCCGAAGCACGTCGAGTGCGTCACTTGCGGCCAGCTCTACACGCGACCGAACTCGTAGGCCGGTCATGGCGGGCAACTCGAACAACAGGAAGTGGTGGATCGCGATCGTGATCGGCATCGTCGTGGCGATCGCCATGGCGACGAACCCGGACGCCACCAATGGGGGAGGCGGCGGGAGCGGATCGGGCGGCTGCGAGACGGCCTACGCGAACCGAGGGCCCTACGCAGAGAACGACCACGACACCTACATCCGCAACTGCGAACAGGGGGTCCGCGACCTTCAGAAGGCAGAGGAGCAGGGCTCATAGTTCGCGCCGATGTGACAGATGAGCACAGTATTGTGTTCATCGTGTCGAATGCGAGTGCTCCTGAGCAGGCGTGGACAACCGAGCAAGTCCTCCGCATCACCGGGGTGTCGAGGCGTCGACTCGCGTATTGGCTCGACCGCGGGATCCTCACAGCGGACGTCGACGAGGCTCGGGGCCGGGGACACGTCAGGCTCTGGTCCTTCTCCAACCTCATCGAGGTGAAGGTCGCGTTGTGGCTGCGCGATCGGGTCTCGCTACAGCTCATTGGGACGATCGTGCATCGCCTTCGAGCCGAGGACTCGAAGCAACCGCTCGCTGAAACGCGGTTCGCCGTCGTCGACACCGGCAAGCCCAAGCGACCGACCGACGTGATCATTCAGCGCGTAGACGGCCCGTGGGAGCTCTCGAACCATCAAGTCGTGCTCGAAGGTGTGTTGCCGCTCATTCAGTTCGCCGATGAGCTGCGCCGAGACTCCCAGCGTGAGCGAGCCAAGCGGCGGCAGCCCGGAACGATCGAGCGCAAACGAGGCCGACTGGGATCAGCCGCCGTCTTCTCGGGGACGCGGGTGCCCGTCGAGGCGATCGTGCGGCTTCACGACGCTGGCTGGTCGAACGCTCGAATCATCGACAACTACCCGGGCCTCACAGGTCGCGACCTCACGGCCGCTCTGAATGACACGCTCACCGGCTGAGGGCGGTGCGGTTCTTCGTCGACCACTGCGTCCCGCGTGAAGTCGCGCGCTCGCTGTCCGCGGATGGGCACGAAGCGTGGACCGCGTTCGATGCCGGCCTGGCCGATGCTCAAGACGAAGACCTAATCGCGTACGCGTATGTCAAGCGCGCGATCCTCGTGACCACGAACCGAGACTGCGCGCAGCTCGCTCGGCGACTGCGAAGCGCAGCGGTCATCTGGCTGGCTGTCCTCGAAGTCGACGCGCTGGTCGCGAATCAGCGAGCAACGGCGTGGCTCGAGATGAACGACCTGCCGGCGGGACGCGTGTTGAAGGTCCTGAAACACGCCGAACCCAAGCTCCTCTCGCCGAGGAGGCTCGTCTGACCTCGAGCCCGTGTGACAGACGTGTGAAGACTCGCCGTGAAGTGACGTCACTCCTTTGCAGCGCCAATCTGATCAATGCTAAGAACATCAAACCTGATACAAAAATCTGCACGCCACCTCAATCGGGAGTCGCCATGAAGGTTCGATACCAGCGGTTGAGGTTTGCCGCGTTGCTCATTGCTCCGGCCCTGCTGTTCGCAGCATGCGGAGACGACAGCGGAAGCTCATCAGCAACCACTGGTGCGGGAACCACCGGCGCGGCGACCACCGGCGGCGCGGCGACGACCGGAGCAGGCACCACTGCAGCCGCGCCGACCGGTGAACCGGTGAACGTCATGGTGATGGGCGCCTTCACCGGCCCCTACGACACCTCGTTCGCATTCGACACCGCGAAGGCCGCGGCACAAGCGATCAACGCGGCCGGCGGCGTGCAAGGTCGTCCGCTCGCGATCCTCACCTGTGACGACAAGTTCGACCCCAACGCCACGCTCGACTGCGCCCGGCAGGCCGTCGACCAGAAGGCCGTCGCCATCGTCAGCGGCCTCATGCTCGCCGGCGACTACCTCGACGTCGCCTCCCAGGCCGGCATCCCCGTCATCCCGGCCGTCGGCTTCCAGTCGGCCGAGTTCCAGAGTGACGACTCCTTCCCGATCACCGCAGGCGGCGCCGGCCTCGCCACCGCCGCAATCGCCGAGGTGCTCGCCCAGGGAGTGACCAACATCAGCCTCGTCTACGACGAGAGCTCGGGCATCGCCAAGCCGGCCGCCGAAGCCGCGGCCGCGGGCCTCAAGGCTCAGGGCATCACCGTCACGAACGTGATCCCGATGCCGATCGACACCGCCGACGCGAGCTCGATCCTCGCCGCCGCCGAATCGGGCGGAGCCACCGGCGTCGCCCTGCTCGTGCAGGGATCGCAGGCCGCGAAGTTCATCACTGCCGCCGACCAGGCCGACTCGAAGCTGCTCATCGGCTCGTACGACCTCAGCCTCGAGCCCGCGACGATCAAGACGCTCGGCCCCGCGGCTGACGGCGTGCTCATGGCCAGCTCGTTCCGCCAGCTCACCGACGTCACCAATCCGGGCATCAAGGAGTTCCTGGACGAGATGGCGGCGTATGACTCGACCATCAAGACCGACGACTGGTCGATCCCGGGCGTCGGGCTCGGCACCTACACCGCGACGCATCTGGTCGGTGAGGCCCTCACGAACGCAACGACGCTCGACGCTGCCGGTGTGCTCGCAGCGCTGCCGAAGATCACCGACTTCGACATCGGCATCACGGCCCCGATCGACTTCAGCAAGCCGAACACGACGTTCATCCCGACGTTCACCCGGGTCTTCAACACGTCGTACTTCTTCAGCCAGATCAAGGACACCGTGCTCGTGCCTCTCTCGGACGAGCCCGTGAACGTGGCGACCGCGGGGTAGTACCCCAGGGCATGGAGTTCGTCCGCTTCGCACTCCTCGGGCTCGGAGCGGGCGGCCTCTACGCCCTCGCCGCGCAGGGCATCGTCCTGATCTACCGCGGCTCAGGCGTCATCAACTTCGCCCAAGGGGCGATGGGGTTGCTGATCGCCTACACGTACTACGACCTGCGGGACAGCTCGAACTGGCCGTGGTACTCGGCGATGATCACCTGCATCGCCATGGGCGCGGTGATGGGGGTGCTCATGCACCTCCTGATCATGCGGCCGCTGCGCAAGGCCACCGTGCTCTCGCGCATGATCGCGACGCTCGGCGTGCTGCTCTTCCTGAGAGAGCTCGCGTTGCGGCGATGGACCTCGGCCGTGCGCGTCGTGCGGTCAGACCTGCCTCGCGGCGTCTTCCACACGATCGCCGACACGAACCTCGGCAAGGCTCAGCTCTACCTGTTCGTCGCGGCAGTGGTGCTCACCGTGGGCTTGTCGTGGTTCTACTCCCACACGCGGTTCGGCCTGGCCTCGTCGGCGGTGGCCGAGAACCAGGAAGCGACTTCGGCTCTCGGGTGGTCGCCGGATGTGATCGCAGCAGCCAACTGGGCCGCGGGGGTCGTGCTCGCCGGGCTCGCGGCGATCTTCCTCGCTCCCTCCGCGTCGCTCGGCCCCGACATGACGCTGCTCGTGGTGCCCGCACTCGCCGCCGCGCTCATCGGTCGCTTCACGTCGTTCTGGCTCACGTTGGGGTCGGCCCTCGCGATCGGCGTCGCCGAGTCGGAGATGGCCAACTACGTGTCAGAGCCCGGATGGGCCAAGGCCGCACCGTTCCTCGTGGTGATCGCCGTGCTGGTGGCACGCGGCAAGTCGCTGCCCGAGCGGGGCGAACGAGCCGTGCGCCTTCCCCGCGTCGGCCGGGGACGAGCCCGCCTCGTGCCTGTGCTCGTGCTCGTCGGACTCACCGTCGCACTGATCTCCTGGGTGTCGGTGGGCTGGGTCGAAGCGCTCACCTCCACCTTCGCCTACGCGGTCGTGCTCCTCTCGCTCGTCGTGCTCACCGGCTTCACCGGACAGCTGTCGCTCGCGCAGTACACGATGGCCGGCATGGGCGCCTACATCTCGGGCCGCCTCGTCGCCACGACGGGCATCAGCTATGAGCTCGCCATCGTCATCGGGGTGTTCGGCGCCATCCCGCTCGGCCTCATCGTCGGCCTGCCCGCGCTGCGCACCCGCGGCGTGAACCTCGCGGTCGTCACCCTCGGCATGGCCCTCGCGTTCGAGCGCCTCATCTTGGCCAACGCCGACCGCACGGGCGGTGCCGGCGGCACGAAGATCGGCGAGCTCCATCTCTTCGGCATCGACTTCGGCTCGTTGCAACATCCCGAGCGCTACGCGTTCCTCACGCTCGCGTGCTTCGTGATCGTCGGCGTCATGGTGTCGAACCTGCGCCGCGGTCGATCAGGGAGACGACTGCTCGCGGTGCGGGCCAACGAGCGAGCCGCGGCTTCGCTCGGCATCAACGTGTACGGGGCGAAGCTCTACGCCTTCTCACTGGCGTCGGGCATCGCCGCCCTCGGCGGGATCCTCATCGCCTTCCGCAACCAGCGGATCCTCTACACGAACTTCGGCGTGTTCGACTCGATCTTCGCGACCGTCCAAGGGGTGATCGGCGGCATCGGCTTCGCGTCGGGTGCACTGCTCGGCGCGGCCGGCTCGGCGGGGGCCATCATCCCCGAGATCTTCCACAACGTCGGCGACATCGAGCAGTGGCTCCGGCTCCTCTCCGGCATCGGCGTCATCCTCGTGCTCATCCAGGCACCCGACGGCCTCGCCTGGCTGAACATCGAGGGCTACCACCGCACGATGGCGAAGCTGCGGACGAAGCTCGGCCGCGCGCCGAAGCCGCGTCCGATGCCGCGAGCTGCCGCCGGTGGAGGCCCAGCGCGTGCGCCCGGCGGTGCTCGAGGTCCGCGAGCTCACCGTGCGCTTCGGCGGAGTCGTCGCGGTGAGCGACGTCAGCTTCGCGGTGCACCCGGGCGAGGTGGTCGGCCTCATCGGGCCGAACGGCGCCGGCAAGACCACGATCATCGACGCCATCACCGGCTTCGTACGGCCGACGACCGGCTCGATCGTGCTCGACGACGTGGCGATCGAGTCGTGGGGACCGAGCCGCCGCGCCCGTGCCGGGATCGGCCGCTCGTTCCAGTCGCTCGAGCTCTTCGACGACATGACCGTCTACGACAACCTGCGGGCGGGCAGCGAGGCGCGCGACTCGTTCGCCTACGTCACCGACCTCGCGCGCCCCGGCGACCCGCCCCTCGGGCCCGCCGCAGTGGCGGCCGTGAAGGAGTTCGACCTCGAGGACGACCTCGACCGGCTGCCGACCGAGCTCGCCTTCGGCCGCCGCCGCCTCGTCGCCATCGCGCGAGCCATCGCCGGCGCGCCGTCGGTGCTGCTCCTCGACGAACCCGCGGCCGGCCTCGACGACACCGAGACGCTCGAGCTCGGCCATCTCATCACCCGCCTGGCCAAGGAGTGGGGCATCGCCGTGCTGCTCGTCGAGCACGACGTCGGCCTCGTGCTCAGCGTCTGCGATCGGGTCGAGGCACTCGACTTCGGTCGCTCGATCGCGTCGGGCACGCCCACGGAGATCGCGGTCGACGACGCCGTGATCGTCGCGTACTTGGGCGTCCACGCGTGAGCGACGCGCCGCTGCTCGAAGCAGTCGGCCTCTACGCCGGCTTCGGCGGAGTGTCGGTCGTGCACGACCTCTCGTTGGAGGTGCGGCCGGGCGAGGTCGTCGTGCTGCTCGGCGCCAACGGCGCGGGCAAGTCGACGACGTTGCGCACGCTGGCGGGTGCCATCGCGCCGGTCTCGCGGTGAAGTGCGATGGCAGGGCACCCCCACTCGCGCGCCCCTTCATCAAAGGGCTCGAGCGGGCCTCAGCCTCGTCACCGAGGAGCGCTCCGTCTTCATGGGACTCACCGCCGAAGCCAACCTGCGGCTCGGGCGCGGGCCATCCGACCGCGCGCTCGAGCTGTTCCCCGAGCTGCGGCCCCTGCTGAAGCGCCGCGCGGGCCTGCTCTCCGGCGGCGAGCAGCAGATCCTCACCCTTGCCCGCGCGCTCGCGATGGACCCGAAAGCGCTGCTCGCCGACGAGCTCTCGCTCGGCCTCGCGCCCCTCGTCGTCAACCGCTTGCTCGCAGCCGTCCGCGAGGCGGCCGACCGTGGTGTGGGCGTGTTGCTCGTCGAACAGCACGCCGCGCAGGCGCTGGCGATCGCCGATCGCGGCTATGTGTTGCGCCGTGGCCGGGTCGTGCTGCAAGGCACCGCGGCCGAGCTCTCGCGTGACTTCGACGAAGTGCGGAACTCTTATCTCACCGGCGCGCCGTCGCCGCTGCCCGAGGAGGCATCACCATCCAACGACTCCTGATGTTGCTCGTGACCGAGGCACCCGAGACGCTCGAAGCATCCCTTCGAGACCGCGAAGCCGCGCTCCGCGAGATCGCGGAATCGGCCGGCGCGACGCTGCGCCTCGCCGTCCGTTTGGAGGACGACCCGCTCGCGTCGGGCGCCGAGGGCGAGACGAGGGCGATCCGGCCGGTCCACGGCCTCGTCGAGCTGACCGTCGACGGCGACGACGCCGCGCCCCTGCTCGGCGTGGTGGCCGACCTCACCGCGGAGCTCGCTCCCGCGGCCAACTGGTCTGCCTCGGCAGTGTCGATCGGAGTGGTGCATCAGGTGGTGCCGCCCACGGCGGACACCGTGCTGCTCGCCCTCGCCGCGACGCGCAAGCCCACCCTCGATCGCAAAGGCTTCCACGACTACTGGCTCGAGCAGCACGCCGCGTTGGCGATGTCGCTGCTCGACGACGAGCACAAGGCCAAGATGGGATACGAGCAAGTGCATGCCGACGAGAAGGCCACGGCCGCGGCGACTGCGCTGGCCGGCACCGCGCCGGCAACGTACGACGGGATCCTGGAGTGCTCGCTCGCGGTGATCACCGACCTCCCCCACCTCACGGTGCCGGGCTTCTCTGATGCGATCGTGAAGGACGAGGAGAACTTCGTCGACCACTCCGCCGTGATGTTCGGTTCGTTCCTGCGCACTCTGCAACGACAAGGAGCTTCGTCATGACCTATTCGATCGTTGCCCGCGATCCCGACGACCGGCGACCTCGGCGTCGCCGTCCAGTCTCACTACTTCGGCACCGGCAGCGTCGTCACGTGGGCGCACGCCGGGCGTGGGCGCGGTCGCCACGCAATCCATCCCCGAGATCTCCTACGGGCCAAAGGGCCTCGACCTCATGCGGGCTGGCACTCCCGCGGACAAGGCCCTCGCCCAGCTCGTCTCCGTCGACCCCATGGAGATGGTGAGGCAGGTCGCGTTCGTCGACTCGACAGGGCAGACGGGCACCCACACCGGAGCCGGATGTGTCGGCAAGGCCGGCCACCTCGCTGGCCACCAAGTCAGCGTGCAGGCGAACATGATGGAGCGCGACTCGGTGTGGCCGGCGATGCTCGCCGCCTACGAGGCGGCCTCCGACGTCGACCTCGTCGAGCGCTTGCTGAGGGCACTCGAGGCGGCCCAAGCCGAGGGCGGCGACGCTCGCGGCCAGCAGTCGGCCGCGCTGCTGATCGTGTCGGGGCCGGCGAGTGACGCACCGTGGGACCAGAAGCTCTACGACCTTCGGGTGGACGACGCCGAGCGCCCTCTCGTGGAGCTGCGGCGCTTGGTGACCACCAACCGGGCGGTGCACCGCATGACCGAGGTCTTCGGAAGCGGTGTGCTCTTCGCGCCCGAGCTCGCACCCGACGCGCCCGAGCTGGCCGCCGCGCTCGAGTCGCTCGCTGCGGCCCAGGCGGGCCTCGACCCGAATCGGGAGCCGTCCTTCTGGTCAGCGGCACTCCTCGCGAAGGCCGGTCGACTCGACGAGGCCCGCGAGCGACTCGCCTTTGCATCGGAGACCAACGATCGCTGGGGCGTCTTCCTCCAAAGCGTCGCCGCGGCCGGCGTGCTACCAACGGACAACCCGCTCGTCACCGGCGCGTGAGCAGCCCTTGCTCGCCGTTGACCCTCAGAAGTGTCAATCCTAAGATGATCAAACTTCTTACCGTTCGGAGGGTTCGATGCGGTTGAGCGTTTCGTTCAGTGGATTCGGCGGACTCGCCGACACCTTGCCGATCGTCGATGCCGCGGAGGAGCACGGCCTCGACGGCGTGTGGACCGCCGAGCACCTCGGCTTCCACGATGCCGTCGTGCCGAGCGCGCTCTACATCGGACGCACGAGCCGCATCGAGGTCGGGCTCGTCGGGCTCAGCACCGCGAGCCGCCATCCCGCGCTCACCGCGATGGAGCTCATGTCGATGTCCGAGCTCGCCCCCGGCCGAGTGAGGGTGCAGGTCGGCCTCGGTGATGACTCGCTGGTCGGCAAGCTCGGCCGCAAGATCTCGAAGCCGATCGCCTCGACGACCGGCTTCGTGAACAGCCTTCGCGAGACGATGCAAGGCCGCGACATGAAGGTGGACTATCCGGAGTTCACGTTCGACGGCTTCCGCCTGTCACCCCTCGGCCCGGTGCCGCCCATCGATGTGATGGCGATCCGGCCGAAGATGGTGCAGACCGCCGCACGCGTCGGCGACGGCCTGTCGATCAGCGTCGGCGCCTCGATGCAGTACCTCACCGACGTGGTGAAGGACGTCGAGCACGACCTCGCCGAAGCGGGACGCGACCGCAGCACCTTCCGCATCACCGCCCTCGCCATCGCGGCGATCAGCGACGACGTCGATACCGCACGCGCCCCGATCGGGGCGATGCTGTCGGGCTTCCCGCAGACCACCGCGGCATTCCTCGCTCGGGGCGTCGTCGACCCGGACGAGCTGACCAGGATCGAACGCGAAGAAGGCCCGTTCGGCGTCATGAAGTACTGGACGCCCGAACGCGTCGACCAGATCGCCTTCGTCGCCACGCCCGACACGCTCGGCGAGAAGATGGCGACCTACGCGGCAACTGGCATCGACGAGCTCGCGCTGATGATGATCAACCCGCCGAGCGAGCAGCCGGCGCTTGTGAAGCAGCTCGCCGCAAACCGACCCTGAACGAGGAGACCCGGATGACCGACACGACACTGTCCACAGACGAGGAGACGGTCGCAGAGCTGCACCGCCAATTCGCGGTGGCGAACAAGACGGGCCACCACCCGTTCCTCGAGGAGCACATGGCTCCCGGGATGACGTTGATTTGGTACAACCTCAACCAGAGCAACTACTACGGCGTCGACCACATCGTCGAGCTGTGGAAGATGCTCGCCGCCGTCTCGCAGGGTCGTGAAGCGACCGTCGAGACGCGCGACGACGAGGTCACCGTGGTCGGCGACATGGCGCTCGTGACCTACCTCTTGAACTTCAACGCCGACTTCGGCGCGCTCGGCAAGTTCGTGCAGGAGGCCCGTTGCACCGAGGTGTGGCAGCGGATGGACGGTGCGTGGAAGATGATCCACTTCCATTGCTCCAATTACGTCCCCGGAGTGATGGGCGGGAAATGACGTCCGAGGCGTTTGTCGCTGATGGCCCCGCGGGTTCGTTGGCCGGCGTCGACCAGGCGCCGGCCGGATGGCGGTCACGGCCTGCCCGTGCTGCTCGTCCACGGCATCAACATGAGCAAGGACGTGTGGGCCGACGTCGCTGACCGCGTCGCCCAGCACCGCCGCGTGGTGCGCTTCGACCTTCGCGGTCACGGCGAGTCGGCCAAGGGCGGCCCGTACACCGAGAGCGACTACGCGGACGACGCCCTCGCGGTGCTCGATGCGAGAGGCATCGAGCGAGCCCACGTTGTGGGCACCTCGTTCGGCGGCAGCGCCGCTGCGAGCCTCGCGTCGCGCCATCCCGAACGCGTGGCCACGATTGCATCGTTCGGCGGCGCGCTGTCGGTGGGCGAGCTCGACCTCGACGCAGCCGCGGGCTTCCTCCGCCAAGTCGGGGTCCGTGACTTCTTCGCCGGGGTGTTGCCTGAGATGAGCTTCGCTCCCGGCACCGACCAAGCACTGATCGACCGGGCGCTCGACTCGGCGAGCAACGGCCGTGATGTCGAGACCGTCATCGCTGTCGTCACCGCCGCACTGTCGGCTGACACCACCGCGGCCGCCGAGGCGGTCGACGCGCCCGCGCTGGTGGTGACGGGCGAGCTCGACAAGACCTGCCCCGTCGTCGCGGGCGAGGCGGTGGCGAAGGCCCTCGGCACCGAGCTCGTGGTGCTCGAGCAACGCGGGCACGTCGTCTCGATGGAAGTGCCCGACGAAGTGGCCGACCTCATCGAGGCCCACGCCGCCGCGCACGACGGCTGAAGCGCGGATCTAGCTGATCTTCTCGGCGGGCTCGGCCGGAACGACTCCGGGCCGATGCTCGAGCAGCTTGCGCAAGGTGGCGTTGAGCCGCTGCAGCTGCGTCTCGCTGAGCGAGCCCAGCCACGCCTTCTCGATCTCGTGCTGACGGCGGTAGCCCTCGACCACCGCGTCACGTCCCTTTTCGGTGAGCTCGATCGTCACGACCCTTCGGTCACCGGACTTGCGCACACGCGTCGCGAAGCCGTCGCGCTCGAGTGTGTTGAGCACCGCGGAGATGCTGGCCCGCGTGACCCCGGCGAGCCGGGCGACTCGAGCCGGTTCGAGCGGACCGGCCACGGCAACGACGAACATGATGCGGAAGCCCGCCCAGCTCCAACCGAGAGGTCGGTGCACGTTCGTCTCGAAGTCGCTGATGAGCTGGTTCGAGACACGCACGAGGTCGAAGCTCGTGCCGAGGACGTCGAGGTCTGCTTCAGGCGCGAACTCCGCCACCCGCTCCCTCGCGAGGGCCTCGAACCCGGCGGGAGTGAGCACGTCTTTCACAGTGTGTCAAAGGCTATATCATCAAACTTGATACAACCATGACTCCTTGTACCAGGGATGATGGGTACCGGGGATGATGGTACCGCCGGTGCGAGTCGGGGACGATGGATCCATCTCGCGGACGGTGTCGATTCCGAGCGGCTCCGTTCGTAGAGAGGATGAACCCCGATCGAAGGAGCTCCCCCATGGCGAAGTACCTGCTTTCCGTCCACGGTCCCGCCGAAGACACCTGGGAGGCCTGGGGCTTCGAGTCCGAAGCGCAGATGCAGGAGGCCTACGCCCTGACCAACGCCCTCAACACCGAGATGCAGGAGAGCGGGGTGTGGGTGTTCGGCGGCGGGCTCGAGCCGGTGTCGGCGGCCACGGTCATCGACAACACCAACGGCGCCCTCAAGATGACCGACGGTCCGTACGCCGAGACGAAAGAGCACCTCGGCGGCTTCTGGGTGATCGAGGCGAGGGACCTCGATGCCGCTCTGAATTGGGCGGCCAAGGCCTCCGCGGCCTGCATGGGAGCAATCGAGGTGCGTCCGTTCCAGGAGGGCTGACCACGCAGAAGATTCCGAGGCCGCGATCGAGTCGAAAGGCCCATCAAGCGCGTTCGTGAGGGGCCGACAGGCTGCTGGTCAGACTCGCGGCCGGCGGAGGCGCAACGACGATGGAACGACTCGAAGAGGTCCACCGAGCCACCCTCGTCGAGCCCCGGCGGCCCCTTCGTGGCGCGGTGATCGCCGAGCGGCGCATGATCGCTGCCACCCTCATCGACGCCCTGCCGGTCATGGATCAGAGGAGCCCGCGCACGCCTCCGGCCCCGCCGCCCCGGCCGACGTCGCCGGCGACGGACTCCGGATCGCCCTCACCCGAGCCAGCCACCTCGGACCCGCTCGAGCAGCTCGCCCGAGGGCGATAACCAGGCGGGCGGATCGGCCCGACTCGCACAGCGTTTTCCCAGGAAGCGGGCGTACTGTCCGCCAATGGCGCTCTTCGGTCGTCGTCATCGGGAAGCGGAACTGGAACCCGACAGGGAAGGCCTCGCCCAAGCCGCGGCCAGCCTCGGCCTCCACCCCGTGGACGACGACGATCACGGCTTCAACAGCAGCCTCCTCGACCGCATCAAAGAAGCGTCCCGAGTGATTCACGGCTTCCCGCCCCGGACCCCGTCGACGATGGGCGACGTCCTGATCCCGAACATGTTCTTCGCGGAGGTGTTCACCGGCACGATCGACGGCCGAGCGATCACCGTCGCGAACGTGCGTACGCCGATGGAAACGGCGTCGCTCCGATACTCCGCAAAGGTGCACGGCACATCCCTCGTGGTCGTCGAGCTGACGACGGTCGTGCCCTACTCAGTCCAGCCCCGCATGAAGCAAGGCCTCCACGGGCGCGAGATCCCGACCGGCGACGCCGCGTTCGACGCCGCGTTCCAGGTTCTCGGATTCATCGCTCTGGGCGAGTCCCCATTCGCAAGCAGCGAGGTTCGACAACGCATCGCCGCGCACAATGACTGGATCTTCGTGTTCGACGGTCCGACGCTCGCGTGCGTCGGTCGCGAAGGATTCGTGGAAGGCGACGAGCTCACCGATCGCGTCCAGGAGGCCATCGGCGTCGTGAAGGCGATCCCTGAGTCAGTCGCCCCGTCGACGGTCGATCATTCGTTCGACGACCTTCTCGTTCGCATCGGCGAGCTCGACAGCGTCGACGACGCGATCGCATTCCTCGCGACGATCACGCCGGAAGACCGCGATCGGCTGGCGCACTCCCCGACGCCCCTCGCGAAGTTCGCCGACGTGAAGACGCCCGACGAGATCACCGAGCGGTTCATGTCGCTCGACATGAACGAGCGCCTTCAGATCCTCGCCATGTTCGACAAGACGCAATAGGTCAGCGGCCGCTCACTTCGATTTCGTTCCCACGATGCAGCGCGCCACGCCGGGAACCCGGATCTCGCCGTCCTTCTCGAACGCGCGCACCTTCTCGATGGCGTATGCCCGAATGCGATCTCGTGCCGCCTCGTCGACCTGCCGAAGCGCCGCAACCGCGATCGAGACGTGCTCGCTCATCACGTCCCAATACTCGGCGGGCGATTGCGTCACGACCTCGACGTCGACGTCCCACTCCGCGACGTCGCCCAGTCCCGCGGCCTCGTAGAGGGCGCTGACGACCCCAGGAGCAGCGCACCGAAACATGTGCGGTCCAGTCGGGTCGGGAGGCGCCACCACCACCTCGGTCGCGATCGCCTCCATCGTGATCGCCGTCCACGGGTTCTCGTCGGGCTTGATCCACACCGACGAGCAGAGACGTCCGCCCGGCATCAAGACCCGGGCGAACTCGGCCGTCGCCTTTCCCAGGTCGGGGAAGAACATGTACCCGAAGCGCACCGAGACACTGTCGAATGTGGCGTCGCCGAACGGCAGGTCGTCGGCGCTGCACACCTTGGTCTCGATGTTGACGATCTCCTGCGCCTCGGCTCGTCGCGCGGCGACGGCGAGCATCTCCGGGACCAAGTCGGTCAGCACGACGCGTCCCTTCGGAGCCAGCCTCGCGATGCTCAACCCCGGCTCACCCGTGCCCGAGGCGATGTCGAGATGCTGCTGATCTTCAGCGATCTCGAGCCGCTCGATCATCGCTGCGCCAACTGGGCCGAGCTGGTCGATGATGACCGAGTCCCATTTCTCCCAACCCGCGGAGAGCCCCGCCCACGTCTTGCGCTGGCCGTCCCGGATCTCTTCTGCGCTCGGCATCGCTCTCCTACCGCCCCTCGAACTTCGGTGGCCTGCCCTCGACCCTCGCGGCGAACGCCTCACGAGTGTCGCTGTAGGTGAACATCCGCAGGTGGCGTTCGCTCTCGAGCGCGACGTAGGCGGCGAAGTCCATCCGCTCCGAGTCGACGAAGTTCGCCTTCAAGGTCTTGAGCCCGATCGGCGCTGCGGCCGCGAGGCGGCCGACGACCGCGGCAACTTCGTCCGCAAACACGTCGTCGTCGAACATCCGACTCACGAGCCCGATCCGCAGCGCCTCTGCCGCGTCGATCTTCGTCGGCAGCATGTACAGCTCACGAGCGACGGCGGGACCGACGATGCGGGCGAGCGTCCACGGACCTCCCATGTCGCCAGCGATGCCGACCTCGAGGAACGCGGTGTTGAACCGCGCCGACGCGGTGGCGAACCGGAGGTCGCAGGCGCACGCCCACCCGAACCCCGCGCCGGCGCATGCGCCGTTGATCGCGGCGATCGTGACCGCGGGCATGTTGTGCAAGAGCACCGGGGCTCGGAAGTCCGCCGGCGTGAGTGCCTCGTCAGCGACCGTGCCGCCCGCGACAGCCTGTAGATCCGCGCCCGGGCAGAACGACGTGCCGGCGCCGGTGAGCACGAGCACCCTCACACTGCGATCCTCCGCCGCGTAGGCGAGCGCATCGCCCGTCTCGCGCACCATGCGGTTGGTCATCGCGTTCTTGCGCTCGGGCCGGTTCATCGTGATCGTCACGACCGGACCGGCCTGCTCGTAGAGGATCGTCTCGAACGTCGGCGGAGGCATCGCCCACGATCGTCGCGCCTACGGCCGCGGTGCGCCGCATTCGCTCCAATCTCGTCGATCAGTCGACGTCGGCGGGCACCATGAGCACGGGGATCTGCGCCTGGTGCAGCACCTTGAGCGCCGTCGCGCCAAGGCGCAAGCCGGTGATCCCGCCTACCCCGCGCGACCCGACGACGAGCAATCCGGCTTCCTCCGCGATGGCGACATCGGTCAGCACATCCACGGCGTCACCTGACTGCACGAACGTGCGGGCACCGAGGCCGACGTCGCGCAAGGGCGCGACCCACTTCTGCATCTCGTCGAGCGCCATCCGGTACCAGCTTCTGGGATCGTCGCGGGGCACCCATTCGGCGAGCGGCTTCCGTGCGGTCACCGCGATCACGTCGGCGGTCAGCGGTGCGCCGTGGGACGCGAGCCAATCGACCGCACGCAGACTGCCGGGCGACCCATCGACGCCGACCACGACCGTCGCCGGCCATGACGCCTTGGACGCGGGCGGGATCGCGGCGAGCGGGAGCCGTGTGTGGTGCGCGAGGTGATGGGTCGTGCTTCCGAGATGCGGCGCGTACCGATGGCCGCCCCCGCCTCGGGCCCCAACCACGATGAGGTCGACCTTCTCGGCTTTCGCCGCGGCGAGCAGCTGCTCACGCGGATCACCCTCGAGCAGGAGCTCCCGGAACTGCACCTTCGAATCCCGGGCGGGCCCACACCACTCGTGGAGCAGCTCGGCCTCCTCTCCGCGACGAGCCTCGATCTCCTCCGGGAGCATCTCGAGCAGCGGCGGAACCCGCACTGTCGAAACGATGAGCTCACCGCCTTCTGCGTCAACCAGGCTCAGGGCCCATCGCAATGCCGCCTGGGCACCGACCGATCCCTCCGTACCGACGAGGACACGCATGGCACCTCCTCCTTCATCTCGAGGAGACCACCGCCGGGGTTCGGCCGATAGAGCCGAAGGTCATGGTCGTCGATTGTCTCACGCGTGATACGATCTCGCATGGCTGAGGTGACGATTCGTGAGCTGAGGAACCAGGGCGGTGAAGTGCTCGATCGGGTGGCCGCCGGAGAACGTCTCACCGTCACACGCGACGGGCGCCCGATCGCAGAGCTCCGTCCCTTCCCACGTCCGCGGCTCGCCGCGGAGGAACTTCTCCGTCGATGGAATCGGCTGCCTGCGGTCGACGCGGCTGCCCTCCGCGCAGACATCGACCGAGTCATCGACCCGACGCTGTGACCGCACTCCATCAACGCGGACTGCTCGATACGAGCACCGTGATCGCTCTCCAACAGCTCGTCGATCCCGGTGCGATCCCGGCCCAGCCAGAGATCTCGACGATGACCCTCGCCGAGCTGTCAGTTGGTCCGCTCGTCGCTCCCACGCGCAAGGAGCAGGCCGCTCGGCAGGCACACCTTCAACGAGCCGAAGCGGACTTCGATCCGCTGCCGTTCGATGCGAACGCGGCGCGTGCCTTCGGCCAGGTTGCAGCGTCACTGCGGCGAGCCGGTCGCAAGTCGAGTGCTCGCACGTTCGACGCCATGATCGCAGCCGTCGCCATCAGCAACGAGCTGCCGCTCTACACATGCAATCCCGGCGACTTCAGAGGCATCGACGGCCTCACTGTCGTGGCGGTGCCGACATCCTGATGCTTTGATGCTTCACTCTGATGCTAAGATGTTCCAGTGAGGACGACCATCCGGATCGACGACGCGCTGTACCGCAAGCTCAAGGCCGAGGCGGGCCGGAGCGGCCGCACCATCGGCGAGCTCATCGAAGACGCCGTGCGCACTGCCCTCGCCGACGCTCGGCGTACGAAGGAGGCCGTCCGCGCGTTGCCCGTGCACGGCAGCGGTGGTCTCCTGCCAGGCGTCGACCTCACGAGCAACGCAGCCGTGCAAGACCTCCTGGATGAGGGCACCCCGCTCGATGCGTTGCGTTGACGTCAACGTATTGATCAACGCGGACCGCCGGGACGCTCCCGATCATCACGCGTGGCGAGCCTGGCTCGACGCTGCGAGGGTCTCGAGTGAGCCACTCGGCGTCGCGTCGCTCGTCTTGAGCGGCTTCCTCCGCATCGTCACGCACCCTCGGATCTTCTCGACGCCATCATCGCTGTCGGACGCCCTCGACTTCGTCGAGGCGCTCCGCGCCTCGCCGTCGGTCATCGACGTCACGCCTGGCGAGCGCCACTGGGAGATCTTCGTCGACCTCTGTCGCACGACGTCGGCCCGCGGCACCGTCGTGCCTGACGCGTACCTCGCTGCACTCGCCATCGAGCTCGGCGCGACCTGGGTCACAGCAGACCGAGGCTTCGCCCGCTTCGCGGGGCTTCGCGTCGAGCATCCCGTCGCCTGAGGTCGCGCCGCGGGCGATACTCAGGGCATGCGCCACAGCACCGACGGCATCCTGACCAGCCACGCGGGCAGCCTCCCCCGCCCTGACGAGCTCATCGAGCTGAACCGGATACGCCAAGAGAACGAGGACCCGAACTTCGACGAGGCCGCGTTCCAGACCGAGCTCGCGGGCGCGGTGCGCGAGGTCGTCGCCAAGCAGGTCGCGGCGGGCGTGAGCGTCCCGGGCGATGGCGAGTACGGCAAGGTCATGGGACACAAGGTCAACTACGGCGCCTGGTGGAGCTACTCGTTCGGCCGGTTGAGCGGCCTCGACCCGAACGGCCCGGGCCTCTACGAGATGCCCGCGGTGAAGTCGAAGCCCGGCGAGATCCACCTCACGTCGTTCGCCGACCGCCGCGACCGTGAGCGGTTCCTCGCCGCGTACAGCGATCGCACCTCCGGTGTCTCCGCAGGACGAGGGGGCATCGCCTGGCCTCGCTGCATCGGCCCGGTCTCCTACACCGGCCAGGACGCGATCGCCGCCGACATCGCGCACTTCAAGGCTGCGCTCGCCGCCGCGGGAGTGACCGAGGGCTTCATGACCTCGGTCGGCCCGGCGAGCGCGTCGCGCGTCGCGAACGAGCACTACAAGACGGAGGAGGAATTCATCTGGGCGTGTGCCGACGCGATGCGCGAGGAGTACCAAGCGATCATCGACGCTGGGCTCGTGCTGCAGATCGACGATCCGTTCGTCGCCGAGGCGTGGGACCAGATCAACCCCGAGCCCGCCGTCGCCGACTACCAGCGCTTCGCGATGATCGCCGTCGAGGCGCTCAACCACGCGCTGCGAGGGTTGCCCGAGGATCGCATCCGCTTCCATCTCTGTTGGGGCAGCTGGCACGGGCCGCACTCCACCGACATCGAGATGAAGGACATCGTCGACGTCATGCTGGCGGTCAACGCGGGCGCGTACTCCTTCGAGGCGGCGAACGCGCGACACGAGCACGAGTGGACCGTGTGGCAGGACAAGAAGCTGCCCGACGGCAAGATGATCCTGCCGGGCATCGTCAGCCACGCGACGAACGTGCTCGAGCATCCCGAGCTGGTCGCGGAGCGCATCGTGCGCTTCGCCGAGCTGGTCGGCCGAGACAACGTGATCGGATCGACCGACTGCGGCCTCGGCGGACGCATCCATCCCGACATCGCATGGGCGAAGCTCGAGACGCTCGCTGCCGGCGCGCAGATCGCGACGAAGCAGCTCTGGAAGTAGCGATGTCGCTCTCGGTGAAGAGCGCCATGCTCGCCGACGCTGCCGCGCTCGCCGACGGGAAGCTCTACATCCACGGCGGGCAGTGGGACACGATCCGGACGCACGCGCTCCCGATCCGCCACCCATCACTGAGCATCGTCGTCGTCGTGGAAGTGCCTTACGACGAAGCGCTCGCTCCCCACAGCGTCGCGGTCACGCTCGAGAAGGACGGAATGAGCGAGGCGAGCTGGCCTCGGTTCGGCGGCCAGCTGCAGACCGGCCACGCGCCGAACTCGGCACGCGGCGCGTCGTCGTTCGTGTCGATGCCGTTCATGGTCACGAACCTCGAGCTTCCCGAGCCCGGCCGCTACGAGTGGGTGATCTCACTCGACGGCGAGCGCGCAAGTGGGCTCGTCATGACCGTGATGTTGTTGCCGCCAGGCGCCGCACCTGAGTGACCGCACGGCGCCACACCTGATCCTTTCGACCCATCAAGCGCGCTTGTGATCGACCGAACAGAAGGGGTCACACCCGCGGACGGCGGACCGCCCTGGTCCTTCGCCCATTCCAGGAAACGGATGCGTGGCTGGTCGATGGGCTTGTTCGGCGGAGCGATCGAAGGCGACGAGGTCCACGTTCCCCACCCGGTCAGCGAGACCTGGCCGGCACTGCGGAGCGCGATCTCCGCGCACCGCGGCATCACCGGAGCGAGCTTCAACGACTCATTGCGGCGGGTGCAGTTCAAGACCTGGGCGACGCTCGGACACACGCTGTCCGCGGTCGTGAGCCCCGAGACCGACGGCAGTCGCGTGCTGGTGTCGACAGTGGTGAAGTGGCAGAGCACGGGTCGCCAAGAGCGCGGCGCAGATCCGCAAGATCGCCGCGGAGATCCTGGCGGACCTCGGCCCTCGCCTCCGCGACATCTCTCCCTTGACGGGGTTGGGGAACACGGACTCGCAAGCCGCCATCTCGGCGTCCGCGGTTGCGGCGGAGATGGCCCACTACGCGCTGCTACGCGATCGCGGGTTCATCTCCTCCGAGGAGTTTGACGACGAGAAGCGACGGCTGCTGAACGGCGGACCGATCGATCCACACCGCACACTGACGTGGGATCCGTGGCGTGGACCGCGACGGCCGCGCGCGACCTCAAGGCCGAGCGCTCCGCTCGCTGAGCTACGGGCACTCCGACGAGTGCGCGGCGCGCCAGGCGTTCACCGCGTCGATCGGGCCGGCGTTCGTGTCGCCTGCTCGCCACTTGTCGAGATAGGGCGCCGGCTGGATCTCGCCGCGCCGCACGGGCCAATCCCCCACCCCACACGGCGGCGAGATGCCGAAGTGCAGATGACACTTGATGCCCCTCGCGTCGCCGGTGTTGCCGACCTTGCCGAGCGTCTGGCCCGCGGTCACGCGCACGCCCGCTGCGATCGCCGGATCGATCGCCGACAAGTGACTGCCGTAGTAGCGCACGCCGTCGTCGCCGACGAGCGTCACCGAGAGCCCGCCCCGGGTCGCGCCATCATTGACCTTCGGATCCCACACGTCCTGCGTCGACAGCTCGGAGATCACGCCCGCGGTCGGCGCGACGACGGTGGTGCCACACGGGGCGAAGATGTCAGCAGCGGGGTAGTCGTGATGTGACCGTCCATACGACGCAACGTTCGCCGGACTGATCGGGAACACGTGCTGACATCCCGTGAGCACGACGAACGCGAGCAGGACAGCGATGACGGCGAAGCCCCTCCTCACCCCGCCAACCTGTCAGATTCCGGGCCACTCGGCGAGACCTCGCACTGCGCCGGCGGCGAAGCCGCACCCCCATGTCGGCTTGCGCGCTGTGACAGAGCGCGCGCCTCACTGGCGGCTACGCACGCCGGCGCATTGCATGACTTGCCCCTGGTCAGTGCCGCAGGTCCCGAGCCACGACACTGAATCCAGATGCTCAGCGAGCGAGGACAACGCTGCGCTGATGTCTCTAGGGTTCCCCGCGACCGTTGTGATCGTGTGACGACGGCGCGCTCTTCGGGTGAAAATCCAGGTCAGCCGCGTAGGTCGTGCGCTTCGAACGACACGATGGCGGCCACGTACGCCGCGACTGTCAGTGCCAGCAGGACGACCAGACCGCCCCAGCCGAGACCGGTGGTGATCTGGTTGTTGCCCACCGCCCAGTAGAACGGCGACAGCACCTTCCACGGATCGAGCCACGAGACGACGGGCGCGAGAGAGCTGAGCAGATAGGCGGCGACAGCGAGCGAGCTCGCGACACCGATCGCCGTTCCCCGCTCTCCGCGGGCCGCCCCGATCGCGAGGGCGACGAGACCGAAGCCGACAGCGAGCAGCATCACACCGAACGTCGTCGTCGCGAGGTTCCAGGCGTCGAGCTCGAGATCGAACGCCCTACCGACGAGCATGCACAAGTACGTCACGACGCTGACGATCGCGGCCTGCCCGCCCATCGTCGCCGCCTTCTCTGTGACGATCCGCCGACGCGACAACGGCAGGCTCACCACGAGGTCGAGGCGCTGCGCTTCCTCCTCGCCCGCCACCGCGGCAGCTCCGTAACCGATCGTGAGCAACAGCAGGATGAGCGGAAAGAAGTTCGCGTAGAGGTTCGCGTTCACCCACCCGTCGGGACTCGTGAGCGATCCGCTGATCCCGAACAACGCGGAGACGGTCGGCGAGTCGGTGATCAAGTTGTCGAGACTCGTGGAGTCCTTGAATGCGGGGTAGAGGGCGACGATCACGAGGGTGTAGAGGCCGATGCCGAGCGCGTAGCCGGCCACACTCTTGCGGCGCGACCGAAGGTCGAGGCGGCCGATCTCAAGAGCCATCGGCGACCTCGTAGTAAGCGAGGAACAGGTCTTCGAGATCGGGAGGACGAGCAGTGAGCGAGCGCGTCTCGTGTCGCGCTGCCTCCTTCACGACCGCGTCGAGGGAGCCCGTCACGCTGAGCTCTACCCGATTGCCGTCGACCTCCACGTTCTGCACGCCCGGCAATCCCCGGAATCCCTCTGCGGCGACGGGCATGGCGAACTCGAACGTCACCCGCATGGGCGCCTGGCGCTGGAGGTTGACGATCGTGTCGGTGACGACCAGCCGGCCCTCACGGATGAGTGCCACCGATGTCGCCACTCGCTGCACCTCGTCGAGCGAATGCGACGACAAGAACACCGTGCGACCCTCAGCGGCAGTCTCCTGCAACAGATGCAGAAACTGTTCCTGCATCAGCGGGTCGAGGCCCGACGTGGGCTCGTCCAGCACCAACAGCTCAGGGCCGTGCATGAACGTCAGCAGCAACCCCACCTTCTGCCGGTTGCCCTTCGACAGCTCACGTACCGGCCGGTCGAGCTCGATGTCGAACCGCGCGACGAGCTCATCGATCCTCGTCGACATGGCAACCACACCACCTCGCACCTTCGCGAACGTCTCGACGTGATCGCGCCCGGTGAGCTTCGGGAACAGCTGCAGATCGCCGGGCAGATACCCAGTGCGACGGTGGATCTCGATGCTGTCGCGGCGACTGTCGAGCCCGAGCACACCGATCGTGCCTTCCGTCGGGCGCTGGAAGTCGAGCATTGTGCGGATCGTCGTGGACTTGCCGGCCCCGTTCGGCCCGAGAAACCCGAAGATCTCACCGGCCTCGACCTCGAAGTCGAGTGCCTCGACACCTCGGGCCGAGCCATAGCGCTTCGTGAGGTGGCGCACCTCGACGACGACGCCCACGCAGCGAGCATAAACGACGACCAATTCCTGAGGGTTCTGTCGATCGCGGGTACATGCCTTCGTAGTAGGGATGAGGCTGGCGGCGAGCTGGCCCTGACCCCGACTCCAAACCGAAAGAGAGCGCACGATGACGCAGTACCTGCTTTCCGTCCATGGCCCGATGGACGACAGCCCCTTCGGCAGCTACGCCTCCGAGGAGGAGATGCAAGAGTCCTTCGCCCGGACGGGTGCCGTGAACGAGGAGATGCAGAAGGCCGGCGTTTGGGTGTTTGCCGGCGGCCTGCACCCGATCTCGAGCACGACGACCGTCGACAACCGCGGCGGCAACCTCACGGTGACCGACGGCCCCTACGCCGAGACGAAGGAGTACCTCGGTGGCTTCTGGATCCTCGACCTCCCCGATCTCGACGCCGCGCTGAAGTGGGCGGCCAAGGCCAGCGAGGCATGCCTGGGTACGGTCGAGGTGCGACCTTTCCAGGGCGAGTGATCGAGCAGACGTTCCGCGCCGAATACGGACACTGCGTCGCCATCCTCACCCGCGTCTTCGGTGACATCGATGTGGCCGAGGACGCGGTGCAGGAGGCCTTCGCCGTGGCCGCGAAGAAATGGCCCGTCGACGGCATCCCACCGAATCCCGGCGGATGGATCACCACGACGGCGCGCAACCGCGTGATCGACCGATTGCGGCGCGAGTCGTCGCGCGACGACCGACACGCCCAGGCCGCGCTGCTGCATGCACAAGACGAGCCACTCGAGGAGGTGGGCCCCGTGCGCGACGACCGCCTCCGCATGATGTTCACGTGTTGCCACCCCGCGCTGGCGCCGAGCGCACAGGTGCCCCTGACCCTCCGCATGCTCGGAGGGCTGCAGACCGAGGAGATCGCACGCGCCTTCCTCGTCCCCGAATCGACCATGGCGCAGCGGATCGTGCGGGCGAAGCGCAAGATCCGTGACGCGCGCATCCCGTACCGCGTGCCCGAGGGTGCCGACCTGCCCGACCGGCTGCGTCCGGTGCTCGCGGTGCTCTACCTGATCTACAACGAGGGGCACACCGCGAGCTCGGGTTCGTCACTGGTGCGCACCGATCTGTGCGCGGAGGCGATTCGCCTGGCCCGGCTGCTCGCAGAGCTCATGCCCGACGAGCCCGAGGTGATCGGATTACTCGGGCTGTTGCTCTTGACCGACGCGCGGCGCGTGGCCCGCACTGCGCCCGACGGCTCGCTCGTGCTCCTCGCCGACCAGGACCGATCCCTCTGGGATCGCGAGCTCATCGCCGAAGGGCAGGACCTGGTGCGCGCCTGCCTGCGGCGCAACCAGCCCGGGCCCTATCAGATCCAGGCTGCGATCGCGGCCGTGCACTCGGACGCGGCGCGCGCCTCGGACACCGACTGGGCACAGATCCTCGCGTTGTACGACCAGCTCATGGCCGTGCAGCCGAGCAGCGTCGTCGCGCTCAACCGTGCGGTCGTCGTCGCAGAGATCGAAGGCCCCGCGGCCGCGCTCTCGGTCGTCGACACACTCGATCTGGACTCGTACGTGCCGTTCCACGTCGTGCGGGCCGACCTGCTGAAAGAGCTCGGCAAGACGAGCGATGCCGCCGAGGCCTACGCCCGCGCCATCGCGCTCACCACGAACGAGGCCGAGCGCGCGTTCCTCATAGGCCAGCACGACCGATTGCTCACTGGACCCCCGTATACGGGGTCCGAGTGAGCAAACGGTTGGCGGGTTAGGCGACCGCGAGCTGCGGGCTGCCGCCGATCCACGGCATCGGTGGGCCGGGGTCGATCGGGCGAGGGCCGCACACGATCAGGTAGACGAACACGCCGAGGTAGGGCAGCACGAGCACGAAGAGCACCCACAGCGCCTTCGTCCATCCCGGGTCGTCGCTGCGGAAGATGATCGCTCTGAACACGATGAAGAGCAGCCACAACCAGATGATCCAGGCCGCGAGCCACACCAGCGACCAGAACACCTGACCCGTACCGAACTGCGCTGCGATGATCACGCGCTGATTCTGTCCCTATTTCAGAGGTTCGGGTCGACCCAGGTAGACGCGGCCCGCTCGACCTCCGCTCGATAGGTCTCCCAGTAGGCGGCATCGCGTCCGTGCAGGATCGTGCCCTCCGGTCCTGACCCGACGGTGCCGTCGAGCTGCTCCCGAAGGATGTCGGCGTGTCCCGCGTGTCGGCTGGTCTCCGTGAGGATGTGGACCATGACGTTGAACAGCTTCACGTCGGGCTGCGGCCACCAGGGCACATGGCCCGGGGCGTCGATGGGCAACGCGTCGATCGTCGCGTCCGCGTGCGCGCATGCGCGCTGATAGCGGTCGAGTATGTCGCTGCGGGTCTCCTCGGCCGTCGCCCACATGTTGTCGCTGGTCCATGCGGAGGGGTCGTCCCAGCGGGGCAGGGGCTCAGGAGCCGGTCGATCGAAGACTTCGCTGAAGTAACGGGCTTCCGACACGGCCAGGTGCTTCACGAGGCCGAGGAGGTTCGTGCCGGTGGTGGTGAGCGGGCGACGAATGTCGTATTCGGAAAGACCATCGAGCTTCGACACCAGCACCTCACGGTCCCACCGGAGCGCGTCGTGGAGGTATTCCTTCGCGAACTCATCGATCACGCGACGCGACTCCCGGCTACTGGTCCCGCGACGAGAGCACGCAGAACTCGTTGCCCTCGGGGTCGGCGAACACATCCCAGCTCTCGTCTCCGGTCTGACCGACCTCGACCCTGGTCGCCCCCATCGCGAGCAGCCGGGCGATCTCTGCGTCGCGGTCGTCGCTCGTGTGGGGGGCGAGGTCGATGTGGAGCCGGTTCTTCACGGTCTTGCCCTCGGGCACGAGGACGAACACAAGACCGGGCGGCACCTGGTCCCACGGTGTGGAGCCGGGCGCCGCGTCCGCGAGCCGGGGCGGGATGATCACGACCTCGTCGTCGGCCTCGTAGATCTTCTTCCAGCCGAGCACCTCAGCCCACCAGGAAGCCTGCGCCGAGATGTCATGGCAGTCGACGACGATCGTGTACCAGCGCACTGCCATGCGCGACCGTATCCTCCGCGGTCGGAAGCCAAACCAGGAGAGCGGGCGACGGCGTGTCCATCGAAGCGGATGAGGGCGAACAGCTCGAGAACGGAGCGAGCGCGTCGACGCCGAACGGCGACAACCTCCTGCTCGACTACACACGCGCCCACGGCGAGGGCTACGCCGAGCTGCTCGGGGCGAACGGCGCCCGCACTGTCATCGACGACGAGCACGGCGTGCACATGACCGACCTGAGCTCGCCATCACCCTTCGGCAACGCGGCGATGCTCACTGCACCAGTGGCGAACGGAGAAGCGACGGCGAACACGATCCGCGCGTTCTTCGCCGCAGCCGACGGCGGTCCGTTCCTGGTGTACTCGCCCTGGCCCACACCGGATCTGACCGCGTACGGGCTGTCGCCGGTCGGCCATCCGCCCTTCATGTTCCGGTCGGTGAGCGACGCCGCCGCGCCAACGACAGAGGGCCTGCTCGTCGAGCGCGTCACCGACGAGCGCGGCCTCGCCGACTTCGAGCGCACCCTCATCGAGGCGTATCCCGCCCCCGAGCTGATGCCGCACCAACGGGGCTCGATCCTGCACTCCTCTGCGCTCGACACGCGCTGGCACTTCTTCGTCGGCTACCTCGACGACGAGCCGATTGCGACCGCGGCGGCGTACCGCGCCGACACGATCACCGTCGTGGAGCAGGTGTCGACCCGGGAGAGCGCCCGGGGCCGAGGAGTCGGCGCCGCTCTGACCTATGCCGCTGCGACCGCGAACCCGGCGATTCCGTCCGCCCTCATCGCGTCAGACCTCGGACGCCACACGTACGAGCTTCTCGGCTACCTGCCCTTGCTCCGCTACACGCTCTGGGTGGGTCAGCGCTCGACGAGCTGAGCCTCGATGTCGCGAGTGTGGTGACGCACCTCGTGCAGCGTGTGCACGGCGACCCATCGCATCGTCCGCTCGCTGCGCACGGGAAAGTTGTAGATCCCCTGACGCTCCCATCCTGCTGCGTCGAGTCGTGCCAGGTCGTTGGCGAGCATCAGGGCTGCATCGTCGAGCTGACGGGCGACGTCGGCGGGATCCTGCAGCGCGTACCCATCGTGCTCGACGCGCTCGTCACGTCCCATCGGCTCGAACTCCGGAAGCTCCTCGCGCCGCGCCCTCAACACCCGCTCACGCTGCGCGAGGAACACATCTCGCAAGTGACAGCCGTACTCGAGCACCGACCACGTCTCGGGCTCGGGTCGCACGCGCAGCCGAGCCGCATCCCCGTCCCGCAGGGTCGACGCGAAGCCACGCGCGCCCGACACGATGAGCGGTCCGACCGCCTCCGCCTCGTCGAGGTCGTACTCGTAGCCACAGTCGGCACACCCGTACATGCCGCGACGCTATGTGGGACCATTCGGTTCTCGCCCACGTTGGGCACGAAAGGGGTGGGGACCCATGCAACGTTCGTCTGATCTCGTCGCCGTCGTTCGCAGGATCTACGAGCTGCTCAGCACAGGAGACGCGGAGGCCTTCGCCCCTCTGCTCAGCTCAACCGAGGCGCTGACCTTCCTCGGCACCGATCCGAACGAGTGGTACACGGACCACGCTCCCATCTTGGATCTCCTTCGTTCCCAGGCAGGATCCGGCGTGAACGCGCGGCCCGGCGACATCAAGGCCTTCGAAGAAGGCGACGCCGGCTGGGCCGCGGACAAGGGCGCGTTCGTCCTGCCCGACGGCAGCGAGGTGCCCTTCCGCGTCACGCTCGCGTTCCTCCGAGAGGGCGGCGAGTGGCGAATCGTCCAGCTCCACACCTCGATCGCGATCGGCAACGAGGAAGCGCTCGGCGTCGACGTCTGACAACTGGCACCTCACGCGCCCCCTAAGGGCCGCTGCGGTGCCAGTTCCGGCGGAGCGGGGGATCGCGGGGTGGGTCAGAACGGGGTGGGGATGGGCTGGCCGAGCTGGGCGGGCTGCACGTAGCCATTGGGCTTGTCACGCTTCGGGAACGTGACGTCGCTCTTCTCGAGCGGCGTGTACGGCACCTTGCTCAGCAGGTGCGTGATGAGGTTCAGCCGGGCGCGGCGCTTGTCGTCGCTGTGCACCACGTACCACGGCGCCCACTCCGAATCGGACGACGCGAACATGTCATCGCGCGCCCGTGAGTAGTCGTACCAACGGCTGTACGACTTCATGTCCATTGGGGACAGCTTCCACACCTTGCGGGGATCGTCGACGCGGGCCTGCAGCCGCTTCGTCTGCTCCTCCTCGCTGACCTCGAGCCAGTACTTGAGGAGGATGATCCCCGAGTCGACCATCGCCTTCTCGACTGCGGGCGTGGCCTGCAGGAAGAACTCCACCTGCTCCTCGGTGCAGTAGCCCATCACCCGCTCGACGCCGGCCCGGTTGTACCAGCTGCGATCGAAGATCACGACCTCGCCCGCGGCCGGGAAGTGCTCGATGTAGCGCTGCACGTACATCTGCGTCTTCTGCCGTTCGGTGGGCGACGGAAGAGCGACGATGCGGAACACCCGCGGGCTGACCCTCGCGGTGAGTGCCTTGATCGTGCCGCCCTTGCCCGCGGTGTCACGCCCCTCGAACACGACGCAGACCTTCGCGCCGGAGGACTTCACCCACTCCTGCATCGCGACGATCTCGGCGTGCAGCGCGCGGAGCTCGTGCTCGTACTCCTTGCGCTTCATCTTGGCTTCGGGCTTGTCGCCCGCGTCAGACTTGGTCATGGCGCGAGCAGCTTCGCCTTGGCCTCGTCGAAGCCCTGATCCGTGAGCACGCCCGCAGCCCTCAGGTCGACGAGCCGCTGCAGCTCGTCTGCCTGACTCGTGCTTCTCGTCTGAATGTACGGATTGTTCGTCTGGCCGGCGGCCAGCGAACGCTGCGCATGGTGCTCGTTCATCTTCCCGCCACGGGCGATGAGGTAGATGAACACGCCGATGTAAGGCACGAGCACCACGAAGATCACCCACACGGCCTTCATCACGCCCGAGAGGTCGTGGCTGCGGAAGATGTCCGCGAACACCGTGAACAGCAGCCAGATCCAGATGAAGAAGATGGACAGCCACATCAGCGACCAGACGAACTGGCCTGAACCGAACTCCGCAAGGACCATGGCGGGCATCATGCCCGAACCGCGGGGAAATGACCGTGGCAGGGGCATTCGAGACCCGATGGGTCGGGATTTGGGCAGACTGGTGCGGTGACTCTCCACATCGGTCTCGCGCTCGACAGCGCGGGGGCGTCACTCTTCGATGCGAGGGTGCTTGTCGACCTCGCCCAGACCGCCGAGCGCGCCGGGGTGGACTTCGTGAGCATCGACGACGGGTTCGACCCGGCAGCCGACCGTCCCGATGCCCTTCTGGCGATGGCCAGGCTGGCGCCGGCGACGACCTCGATCGGGCTCGTGGCAACGATCACCGCGACCCACACCGAGCCATTCCACGTGTCGAAGAACGTGGCGACGCTCGACCTCGTGTCCCGCGGCCGCGCCGGCTGGCGCGTCGCCGTGTCGACGAGCGACGAGGCGGCGAAGCGCTTCGGCCGCAAGGACCCGCAGCCCGTCCGCGAGCTCTACGCGGAGGCCGACGACGCGATCGAAGTCGTGAGCCGGCTCTGGGACAGCTGGGAGGACGACGCCGTCATCCGCGACCAGCCAACGGGGCGCTACCTCGACCGCGACAAGGTGCACTACATCGATTTCGAAGGACCGTTCTTCAACGTCCGCGGCCCGTCGATCACCCCGCGCTCTCCGCAGGGCCACTCGGTGATCTTCGTCGACGCGCACGACGAGCCGTCGCGTGCACTCGCGGCCAAGCGAGCCGATGTCGTGCTCGTCGATGCGCCAGAAGACTTTCCCTCCGCGGCCGCCGTCCTCGTGAAGCGCCGCACCGAGCGCGGCGACGCGCAGGCCCTCGCGGACGAGCTCGGCGCGACCACCGCCGACGGCTTTCTGATCGAGCCCGACTCCCCCGCCACCTTCACGTGGTTCGCGAGCGAGGTCATGCCGCTGCTCCCCACACACGAAGCGGGCACGACGCTGCGCGATCGGTTCGGCCTTCCTCGTCCCGCGAACAGGTACGCGTCGTGAAGCAGATCCACCTCGCCGCGCACTTCCCGGGCGTCAACAACACGACCGTGTGGAGCGATCCTCAGTCCGGAAGCCAGACCGACTTCTCGTCGTTCGTGCACCTCGCGCAATCCGCCGAGCGAGGGAAGTTCGACTTCTTCTTCCTCGCCGAAGGCCTGCGGCTGCGCGAACACCGAGGCCGCATCTTCGACCTCGACGTCGTCGGGCGTCCCGATTCGCTCACGGTGCTCGCCGCACTCGCTGCGGTCACCGATCGCATCGGTCTCGCCGCCACCTTGAACACCACGTTCAACGAGCCGTTCGAGCTCGCTCGACAGTTCGCCACGCTCGATCACCTCAGCAACGGCCGTGCCGCGTGGAACGCCGTCACCTCTCCCGACGCCTTCACCGGCGAGAACTTCAGGCGAGCCGGATTCCTGCCGCGCGACGACCGGTACGAGCGCGCCGCAGAGTTCATCGAGGTCGCTCGCATGCTGTGGGACTCGCACGGCTCGCGCTTCTCGCATCGCGGAGACCAGTTCGACATCGAGGGCACCTTCGACGCGCCGACGAGCCCGCAGGGCTATCCGGTGATGATCCAGGCCGGCGACTCGGACGGCGGACGCGAGCTCGCCGCCAAGCACGCCGACGTCATCTTCACGCGGCACTCGGGCTACACCGACGGCCAGGCCTTCTACGCAGACGTGAAGCCCCGCCTCGCGAAGTACGGCCGTCGACCCGAGGACCTCAAGATCATCCCGGCCGCCACGGCGGTGGTCGGCGACACCGATGCCGACGCCGAGGAGCTCGCGGCCCACATCCGCACGCAACAGGTGAGCCCCCAAGGTGCGATCGCGTTCGTCGAGCAGCTCTGGGGCCGCGACCTCTCGGGCTACGACCCCGACGGACCGCTGCCCGATGTCGACCCCGACGTCGACGGGGGTCTCGAGATCACGCGGGGCCGCGTGCGCCACGACAAAGACCCCCTGGCCGTCGCGGCGAAGTGGCGCGCCATCGCGGAGGCGAAGCACCTGAGCATCCGCGAGCTCGTCATCGAGATGACCGCCCGCTCGTCGTTCGTGGGCAGCGCCGAGACCGTCGCCACGAAGATCAACGACTCCGTGCAGGCCGACGCCGCGGACGGCTACATCCTCGTGCCCCACCTCACGCCCCACGGCATCGATCGCTTCGTCGACGACGTCGTGCCGATCCTGCAAGAACGAGGCGTGTTCCGGGCCGACTACGACGGCCCCACCTTGCGAGACCACCTCGGGCTCCGGGCGTATGCCGACCGTCCCTGAGGGCGCGCCGCTCGCGGTCGCGCTCGTCGGCGCCGGCCCGACGGCGGCATCACTGCTCGAGCGCCTCGCCGCGAACCTGCCCGAGCTGCTTCCCGACCGGCCATTGCAGATCCATCTCGTCGACCCACATCGAGCCGGCACCGGACGCGTGTGGCGACCCGACCAGCACTCCCTGCTCTGGATGAACTCGATGGCCGAGGACGTGACGCTGTTCGTCGACGAGTCGGTGGAGTGTGCAGGTCCATCGGTCGACGGGCCGACACTGCACGAATGGGCGCATGCGGTCGACGACGACGCGCTCGCGCGCGCTCGCCACGAGCGAGATCTACGACGAGATCCGCGGGTTGTCAGAGATGTCCTTCCCGACTCGCCGAGTGCAGTCGGTCTACCTCGACTGGTTCCATCGCCGGGTCGTCGACGCGCTGCCTCCACACGTCGAGGTCGTCACCCACCTTGCCGCCGCGGTCGACCTCTTCGATGTCGACGATCGCCAGACAGTGTTGATGGATGACGGCTCGTCGATCACCGTCGACGTCGTCGTGATGTGCCTCGGCCATCTCGACGCGCTGCCCGACGACACCGGCGCGCAGCTCGCCGCGTTCGCCGACGAACAAGGCCTCGCATTCGTACCGTGCGGCCACACCGCCGAGCAGGACCTGTCAGTCCTGGCGCCCGGAGCCGACGTGCTCGTCGTCGGGTTCGGGCAGGCCTTCACCGATCTCGTGGCGCTCGTGACCGAGGGACGCGGAGGCCGCTTTGACGAGGCACCCGACGGCCACCTCATCTACGAGCCGTGCGGATTCGAACCAATCCTCCACGTCGGCTCGCGCCGGGGTGTGCCCTATCGGTCGAAGATCACCTACCGGCTGCAGGCGCCCCTCGCGCCGCTGCCCCACTTCCTCAGGCCTGACACGATCGCCGCGTTGCAAGCCAGCGAGACTCCGCTCGACTTCTTCGCTGACGTGCTGCCCCTGGTCGCGAAGGAGATCGGCTGGGCGTACTACCACGAGCTCTTCGTCGCCCATCCCGATCGCACGACCATGACGTGGGAGGAGTTCGCGCCCCGCTACGAAGCGTCGCCGCGCGGTCACGAGCTGGCTGCGCTGCTCCGTGCCGCGGTCATCGATCTGGACGACCTCTTCGACATCGCCACGCTCGATCAGCCATTGGCTGACGTGCAGTTCGTGGACGGTGAGGCCCTGCACTGGTACGTCACCTCGCACATCGCGGCGGACGTCGCGCGCCGCACCGACCCGCGCTACAGCGCCGACCTCGCCGCGTTCACCGCGATGCTCGACATGGCCGAGGCCCTGCGGCTCATCGCACCACGGATCACGCCCCGGTCACGCCTCGAGGGCATCAGCACCTGGTGGCTGAGCTTCTTCATGTACTACGCGAGCGGTCCGCCGCCCGCGAGGCTCCGCCAGCTGCTCGCACTCGTCGACGCAGGCCTGGTGCGCTTCGTGGGTGCCGACATGAACGTCGCCGCCGACCCCGAGTCGGGGATGTTCGTCGCGACGAGCAGCAGCCACGGCGACAAGGTCGCGGCCACCGTGCTCATCGACGCTCGCATCGCCCGGCCGTCGGTGAGTCGGTCGACGAGCGTGCTGCTGCGACGGCTGCACACCCGCGGGGAGATCGTCGAGGACGTGGTGACCGACGGGGAGTGGAGCGCGAACACCGGCCGCGTCAGCGTCACGGGCGCGGCGCTGCACCTCAAACGCACTGATGGCACTGGGCATCCGAGGCGACACGCGCTCGGGGCGTTCACGAGCCGCCAGGTCGCGGGGGCGTTCGCACGACCTCACTTCAACGCGCCCGCGTTCCGTCAGAACGACGTCGTCGCCCGTGCGGTGCTCACGACCCTCGCCTCGCTCAGCGAGACGTCCCAAGCGTTCGTCAGATGACCGACGTGCTCGCGAACGCGGTGTGGCATTCGTTGACCGGCGCGCACCGCGGCTTCGCCGATGGCGAAGGGCTCGCCCGGCGGTACGACCCGGACGTCTCGATCTTCCATGCCTTCGAGGATCCGACGACGGCCGCGTGGAACGACCTCGCCGCGGTCGCGACCGCGGGCATCGTCGTGTTGTTCCGCGAATCGCCGATGCCCGAGCCGCCGACGGGATGGAAGGTGCTCGCTGCAGGCGAGGGCCATCAGATGGTGCGCAAGAGCAGGGCCGTAGATGTGGCGAAGCTCCCTGGTGACGCCACGACGCGGTCGCTCACCGACGACGACGTGCCCGCCATGGTCGATCTCGTCGCACGTACCGAGCCCGGCCCGTTCCGGCCGCGCACGAACGAGCTCGGCGGCTACATCGGCATCTTCCACGACGACGCGCTCGTGGCCATGGCGGGTCAGCGCTTCCATCCCCCCGGGTACGTCGAGGTGAGCGCGGTCTGCACCGACCCGAGCGCTCGCCGCCGCGGATACGCATCTATCGTCACGAGCGCCGTGGCCGATGCGATCGAGGCGACCGGCGAGACTCCGATGCTGCACGTCGCCGACACCAACAACTCGGCTCGCGCCGTCTACGAGCAGATCGGCTTCGTGACCGTGCGCATGTGCATGTTCACCGCGTTCCGAGTGCCGCGACCGCCCCACTGATGCGGGTGAGCCGCCGGCCTTGCCAGCGCGCGGTCGCCAGCGCGGCGTCGTCGGGAACCGACCGCTTGCGCGACACCCAGCTCGCGCCGTAGGGGTTGCCGGTCTCGTCGACGGTCTCGTCGGTGTAGCCGAGGGGAAGCACGATCGATCCCCAGTGGTACAGCACGGTGTTGATGGCGAGGATCGTCGCTTCGAGTCCGCCGTGGTTCGTCGACGACGACGTGAACGCGGTGCCGACCTTGTCGACGAGGATCTTGCGCGCCCACAGCGATCCGGTCTGATCGAGGAAGAACTTGAGCGAGGCCGCGGGCAGCCCGAACCGGGTCGGAGAGCCGAGCGCGAAGCCGTCGGCCCACTCGAGATCGTCGAGTGTCGCCTCGGGGATGTCCGCGGTCGCCTCGCGGTGCGCCACCCAACGAGGGTTCGCGGCGATGACGTCGTCGGCGGTGAGCTCGCGCACCTTGCGCAGCCGCACCTCGGCACCCTCGGATGCAGCGCCCTCGGCGATCGCGCTCGCCAACATGAAGAGGTTGCCGGTGGCGCTGTAGTAGATGACCGCGATGCGCGTGCCCACCGCGGGAAGGTATCAAGGAGCCCAGCCATGACGTCTTCGATCGATCGGCGTCTCGCCGAAGCTCGTTCCCACATCGACAGCGTCAGCCCCGAGCGGGCCGACGCCCTCCGGGTCGCGGGCGCGCTACTCGTCGACACCCGCCGCCGGGAGCAGCGCGACGAGTTCGGCGTCATCCCCGGCGCCCTCGTCATCGACCGCAACGTGCTCGAGTGGCGGCTCGACCCCACGAGCGATCACCGCGACCCGATTGCGGCGGCGCATCAGGGGCCGATCGTGGTGTTCTGCCAGCAGGGCTACTCCTCGGTGCTGGCGGTGTCCGAGCTCACGGCGCTCGGCGTGCCGGATGTCCACGACCTCGCGGGAGGCTTCGAGGCCTGGGCGGCCGCCGGTCTGCCGGTGGAGATCACCTGATGAGTAGTGACTACTGATCACCCCAGGCCAGGTCCGGTCTTACCGTGGAAGCATGACGCCGGAGCAGCTCCACGTGATCGAGCAGACGCTGCCCCACATCAAGGCGCGAGAGGACCTCTTCGCGAATCGCTTCTACGAGGAGTGCTTCGTGTTGTGGCCCGAAGCCCGCAGCCAGGTGCAGGGCGACCTGACCGCACGGGGGCGCGCGCTGGTCGACGAGTTCATCGCGCTCGCGGCGTCGGTGCACGACATGGACGGGTTCGTGGCGCGTGCCCATGCCCTCGGCGTGCGACACCGGTCAGCGGGCGCGCTCCGTGACCACTACTCCCAGGTCGAGGCCGCGCTCATGAGCGCCCTCGCCGCTGCGCTCGACGACGAATGGGACGAGCCGACCGCGCAGGCATGGCATCGCCTCTACCGCTTGATGGCCGAGACGATGTTGGAAGGATCAGCGGGAATCGCGTTCGTCTCGCCGAAGCGCTGACTCTCGGCCGAGCGCGGCCATGAGCTGATCGCGCCCGTTCACGCCGAGCTTGGCATAGATGTGCTGCAAGTGGTTGTCGACCGTGCGGGTCGACAGGAACAGCCGGTCGCCGATGTCACGACTGGCGAGACCTTGCGCGGCGAGCAAGGCCACCTCGTGCTCGCGGTCGCTGAGCGGCTCGAGGCTCGACGCACGAGCAAGTGTCGGGGTGAGCACCCAGCCGGGCAGTGACCCACGGATGCTCGCCGACCGGTTTCGCGCCGCCGTCGCGCCGCGCTGATCGCCGTGACGAGCCAACCAGTCACCCAGATCGATGCGGGCCTCGGCGGCAAGCAACGAGAAGCCGCACTGCTCGAACAGGGCCGCGGCGCGATCGAGCAGTGCAGGATCGCCTGCGACGATGCCCGCCGCGTGCGCAGCACGCGCCTGCACGAACCGACCCTGCGTGGTCTGAGCGATCTCGTCGAGCCGCGCCGCGACGGCCTCCGCATCTCCGAACCGCGCGATGTCGTGGAGAAGTGCAGCCTCCATCGAGATCTTGCCAAGGCGCCGCGCGTCCTCGGCCGCGACCTTCAACATCTCACGGGCCGTCGGCAGGCCGGCCCGCTCGGCCGCAAGCCATGCGTGCGCACGGTCGATGTCGGCGTGGAACAACCCTCGCTCGCCGACCTCGAGCTCGGCGACGCGATCGAGATCGACGCGCGCGCCCTCGCGGTCACCGTCCAGGATCTTCCCGCTGGCGAGGAGCGCGAGCGCCCAACGTTCCGTTGCGCCGAGGCCAAGGCCGCGGGAACTGCGCACCAGGGCGATGAGCGATGCCCGCGCGTTCGAGGGGGTACCGACCGACAGGTCGAGACGGGCTTCAGCGAGCATCGTCCAGTCCCGCATCGCGGGCACCCGCTTCTCCCGCGTCTTCGCGGCAATCGCTCGAGCAGCGTCCATCCGTCCGAGCTCGCCCAGCGCGAGCAGCTCGGCGAAGTGCACGAGGGACAGTCCCGGGCGGCGGAGGTCGGCCGAGAGCAATTCGTGGAGCTCGCGCGCTTCGGCGACGAGAGGCAGCGCGTCCTCCCCTCGACCGCCGACCGAGAGGGCGAGCGACCGCCCGCGCAGCAAGTCGAGGCGGGCGGCGTCGCTCGACATCGGGCCCATCAAGTCGGAGCGCTCGATCGCGAGCTCCACCTCGCCGCCCATGGCCAGCAGGAGCACCGAGTACGCCTCGACGCCCTCGCGCTCGAGCGGATCGGTGAGGCCATCGAGCGTGCTCACGAGGAGGTCGACCGCGCGGGAGTAGTCGCCTGCGCCGAAGAAGAGGTTCGTCGCGCGCCGCCGGCCGACCTGGGCTCGTGCCGAGTCGTCGAGCTCCTCGAGATCGATGGACGCGAGGAGAGCCTCGACCTCGTCGGTGTGACCGCGGCGGAACCGGAGCTCGGCGACCAGCTGCACGATCTCGGGCGTGCGATCACCCTCGGGCGCCTGAGCGAGGATGCGCTCAGCCATCGCCTCGTCGCCGTCGACGAGCGCGAGACGGGCGGCCTCGGCGAGTGCACACACGTCGATGTGGCCGCCACCCTCGAGGCTCCACGCGACGACACGCACTCGGTCGCCGCGGCGGCGCGCCCCGTCGGCACTCAGCGCGTCGGCGAGCGTGCGCCGGATGCGCCGGCCCCGCACCGCTGGCAGCTGGAGGTTGATGACCTCGCCGAACATCGGATGGCTCAGCGAGACCTCGACTCGCTGGGCGCTCTTCGTCACCATCAGCAGGCCGCGGCGCTCGAGCGCTTCCAGCACATCGCCGCCGGCGATCTTCTCGAGCAGGTCGAGGCCGAGCTCACCGGCGACGGCGAGCAGCTCGACGACCTCGCGCTCGTCGGGTTGCAGCCCGGCCAGTCGCTCTTCGACCAGCAGCTCGAGCGTGGGCGACGCATGCACGAGCGGCTGGGTGAGATGCCACATGCCGTCGCGCTCGACGAGGTTGCCGGCGTCGCGTGCGGACTCGACGAGCTGACGCAGCACTCCAGGGTTCCCCATGGCCGCCGACACGAGCTGATCGAGGCTGTTCTCCGCGATCGGCGCGCCGAAGACCCGGTGCAGCAGCGCCTCCACGGTGTCGGGCGCCAGCGGCGAGGGCTCGAGGCGGCGGAGGTGACTGTCGTTGACCAGCGTGCGCACCATGTCGTCCGTGCCGCTCGTGCGCATCGTGCAGACCACGAACGTCGTGCGCGTGTGCACCAGCGACACGAGCAGCGCGCGCGAGAGCTCGTCGAGCTGGTCGATATCGTCGACCATCACCACCCACCGGCGGCCCTCCTCGATCTGCTCGAGCGCTTCTCGGGCTCGATAGAAGAGAAGAGCGCGGTCGAGCTCGCCTTCCGGTCCGCTCGGTCGGGTGACCTCGGTCGGCAAGAGGTGGGCGAGCGCGGCGAGGGGCAGGCGCTTCGTCTCGGGATGGCCGGCCACCCTTGCGACGGGAAGGCCGGCCTCCGCAGCAAGCCGCAGGCACTCGTCGGCGAGCCTCGTCTTGCCGACCCCAGCTCCGCCCGTGATGAGGATGCCGCCGGCGCGGGGATCCTGGAACGCCGACGCGATCGCCTCGACCTCCTCGGAACGTCCGAGCAACGGCCACGACGCTGCGTGTGGCGCGTCAAGAGGCGGGGACGAGAACGCGTTCCCCGCACCGGCTGCAGGGGGAGCAGAGGGCACGACCGCCAGCTCGACCACGACGACATCCGCCGGCGCGGCTTCTTCCGTCTCGTCGACGGGTGCGACAAACCGGTACCCGCGACCGTGCACGGTGCGCACGACGTGCTGGGTCTGCCCGTCGTCGCCGACCGCCCGACGCGCGGTTCTTGATGCGCGTCGTGAGCGTGGACTCGCTGACGAAGCGGTCTCCCCACACGTTGTCGAGGAGCTCTTCCTTGGTGACCACCCGCTCGCGGTGGACGATGAGATACGTGAGGACGTCGAACACCTGTGGTTCGACGGGGACCGGCACCCCGCGTAGGCGCAGCTCGAAGAGCGTCGTGTCGAGCTCGATGTCACCGAAGCGGTAGATCACGGGCGCGGTCCCCGGGGGTCTCGAGGTGGCGTGCGACCTCGCGGTCGAGCCCGGGTGGAGGTTAGTCAGATGAGATGCTCCTGGTAGACGGTGGCTTCGCCATCGAGGACGACCGCGCCCTCTTGGTTGGTGATCGTGGTCCGCAACTTGACGATGGGCTTGTCTCGGCGCACATCCAGCACCTCTACCTCTGCCGTGATGACATCGCCTGGGCGCACGGGAAGCAGGAACTGCCAGTCGACGTGGAGGAACACGCTGCCGGGCCCGGGCAGATCCTCTGCGACGACCGCGTTCAGCAAGCCAGAGGTCACGCCTCCCTGCACGATGATCCCGCCGAAGCGGCTCGCGCCCGTGCGCCCCTGGTCGTAATGCAGCGGGTTGCGATCACCGGTCAGCTCGGTGAAGAGCTCGATGTCGTGTTGGGTGATCGCTCGCGAACGACGGGTGGTCGCACCCTTGGTCAACGAGGTGGTGAGCATCAGATCCCTTCCCGGCATCCCACGCATCCAGCGGTAGTCCTGACTGCGATGAGGTCGGCGAGATACTCGGCGTCGTGGCGCACGCCGTCAATGAAGTTCGAGTCCCGACGATGCTGGAAGCGCTGCCCGAGCACATAGAGCCCGGGCACGGGTGTGACCCCGCGCCGCTGGATGATCTCGCCCTGCGTGTCGAGGGCCGGGACTTTCAGCCACGGGTACGACCGTGTGAAGCCAGTGGCCCACACGACGGTCCTGATGCCCTGTTCGGTGAGGTGGATCTGCTCGGTCTCCTCGACGGGCCCGAGCGCGGGAGGCGGGTCAGGGGCGTACACCTCGGACTCGAGCCCGTGACGCGCGATGAACTCGTCGATGCGGCCAAGCACAGTGAGCATGCGCTCGTCCGCGCTCTTCGTGGTGTGCGCGAGATCGCGCGAGAAGAGGGCACGGGCACCGTCGAAGCCCACGAACCGACCGGTGAGCCGCACGCCGCGACCGGAGAGGGTCGTGACGTCGATGTTGCGCGGCACGGGGCTGCCCACGAGCTGGAGCGAAGCGTCGTTGCGCGGACGTCTCGGATCGCGCATCGAGTCGATCGTCACGTCGAGCCGTCCGCTCTGCTCGAGCCACCACCAGATGTCGACGCCCCGGTAGCGGCGAGGCAGGCGAGTGTGGCGGCCGACGGCGAGCGTCACGTTGCGTCCCGACGCGGCGAGCTCGTCCGCGATCTGTGCGCCCGACGCCGAAGCACCCACGACGAGGACTCCGCCGTCGGGCAGCTGGTCGGGGTTGCGATACGCGGTCGGCGTGATCTGCAGGAACGCGGGATGCAGGTCGGCGGCCGCCGCCGGCACCCGCGGACGATCGGCCCACCCGGTGGCGATCACGACGCGGCCCGCCGACCACGACCCGTCCGACGTCTGCACGTCGAAACCGTCGTCGGTGCGGGTCACGGCATCCACCGAGGTGTGCTCCTGCACAGGAGCATCGAAGTCGCTCGCGTAGCGCTCGAACCGGGAAACGAGCTCCCGAGCGGTCATGAAGCCCTGCGGTGAGTCGCCGTCGTAGGTGAGATTCGGCAGTCGCGTCGCCCAATTGGGTGTGAGGAGACGCAGCGAGTCCCAGCGCTCGGAGCGCCAACGCTCCGCGAGCTGACCACGCTCGAGCACGACGTGGTCGGTGCCGGCGTCGGCGAGGTACCGGCTCATGGCGAGACCCGCCTGGCCAGCACCGATGATCAGGGTGTCAGTGGCGTTCATTGCGCATCACGTCCCTTCGAGCGCGGTGGGTGTCGAGGGCGCGGACGGGGGCGGGCGACGCGGGGATCGATGAGGGCGAGAAGTGAGTCATGCATAGGTCGATGATGCGGGTGCATACGGATGGCGGCTTGGAGGAGTTGTGTACTTCGGGTGGAGAAGCGTGTGGCAGTCGTCACCCGTGCCTCTCCAGGCCCTCTCCAAGAAACGACAGGCCGAGTCCCGCATCATCGAGCCATGCTCACGATGCAGGACAGAGAGGTCGCCGACGCGGCCCGCGAGGGTGTGATGGCGATCACACCGTTGGTCATCGGATTCGCTCCGTTCGCTGTCGCGGTGGGAGCGGTCATCGGAGGAAGCTCCGACCACGCTGCCGGCATCGCCAGCAGCTGGCTCATCTACGGCGGCAGTGCGCAGCTCGCAACGATGCGCACACTCGAGTCGGGCGGCGCGGTGCTCGCGGTGCTCACCGCCCTGTTGATCCAGAGCCGTTTGCTCGTCTACAGCGCGTCCATTTCGCAGCACTGGCGGGACCAACCGCGTTGGTTTCGTGTGACTGCAGCGCCGATGCTCGTCGACCCCGTGTGGGCCGTGGCGGAGGCGAGGGCGCTGCAGCCCGGCTCACCGCGAGCAAAGCGTGCGCACTACTTCGGTGCCGCCATCACGCTGTTTGTGGCCTGGACGAGCTTCATCGTCACGGGCGTGATGCTCGGCAGCCGGCTCAAGAGCGACGCGCTCGGCGTTGCTGCCCCCCTGTGCCTGCTCTGGCTTGCGGGGTCTCGGGTCAAAGACTCGCGTGCCCGAACGATCGTCATAGTTGCGGCTGCGGGTGGGTTCGTGGCCCGCTCGCTCCCGTCGGGCCTCGCGATCTTCGTCGCCGTCCTGGCCGGGTGTTCGGTTGGGCGCGCTCTCGATCGGAGCTCGTCGTGACTGCCTGGGTCGCCGTCATCTGCATCGGCTTGGGAAGCCTCGCGTTCCGCATCGCTCCGCTCGCCTTCGCCGACCGCACTGCCTCGCCGTGGGTCAGTCGCATGATCAAGGACGCGGGAGTCGCCGCGGTCGCGGCGATCACCGTGTCGTCGTTCGATCGTGCGGCGCAGGCCGGAGACGTCCCCGCCCTGGCCGTCGTGGGCGCTATCGGGCTGTTGCTCACCGTGCGGGGCGCCTCGATGCTGAGGGTCGTCGCAGTCGGGCTCGGCATCTACGTCGCGCTCAGCGCACTTCTCTGACCGACGCCGTGGCGTTGTTCGCCACGTCGACCGCGACGACCCCGACCATGATCAACCCGGTCAGCAGCACCGGCTCTGACGTGAAGCTCGTCAGGAGGATGAGCACCGCCGTGATCGGCACGGCGTAGTTGCGCACCCAGGTGGACGGCTTGTAGCGGGCGTGCAGTGCCCACACCGACACCAGGAAAACCGACACAGGTACCGTGAACGCGGAACGTGGACTGGACCGCGGTGAGCGCCGTGTTGCCGATCACATGGTCGACCTCGACGACGAGGCCCGTGCCGGTCGCTGCCGCGGCCGCGAACACGACGTAGTGCCCGTATCCCCAGGCGAACGCCCCGGAGATGCGCTCGGAGAACGCCGCCCGCACACGCTGCGCGAGCTCTTCGTTCGGGAGATCGAAGTAGATCCACCACATCATGAACAGCGTGAGCAGCCCGCCGACGATGACGAATCCCAGATCGCTGAACGGTGTGTTGAGATCGATCGCCGTCTGCACACCCACTGTCGCGGAGAGCACGGACTCACCGAGCACGATGATCGTGAAGAGGCCGTAGCGCTCGGCGATGTGTCGGGGATGCCAGGGCGTGCGTCCCGCCGACTCGGCCCACATCGGGATCGCGAGCTCGATCACTGCGAGCAAGAAGAACGCCGCGTATGCCGCATTGTGAGACAGCGCGAGCCGCAGCACCCAGCCGATCTGCACGACCGTGATGCCGATCGCGTACCGCACCGCGGACGTGCGACCTTCGGGGTGTTGCACCGCCGCGGCAGCCACAACGTGACCATCGCCAATCGCATCACGACATAACCGACCGTCATCACACCGAAGCTCGTGTCGACGAACGCCCGCGGGATGCCGGCGGCCAGGATCAGCACTCCGGTCATCATCACGAACACCGCGATGCGGTATGGCACGTCGTCGGTGTCGTAGGCAGAGGCGAACCACGTGAAGTTCATCCACGCCCACCAGATGGCGAAGAAGACGAGGGGAAACACGATGAGCGTGTGTCCGCCGTCGCCGTTCACGAAGGCGTGATGTACCGCCGCGCTGGCCTGCGCGACGGCGACCACGAACGTCAGGTCGAAGAAGAGCTCGAGCGGCGTGGCCGTTCGATGCTCCTCCTCCGTGTCACGCGGCGTCATCCTCACGATCAGCGGCATCGCGGGATTCTTGCCGCCCCACCGGCTGGGGTGAGCGAGGGTCAGCCGGGTGGAGCGAAGAACTCCAGCGCGATGCCGTCGGGGTCACGGAAGGAGAGACCCGAGCCGTACGGCGCGTCGACGACACCGCCGTTGGCGACGCCCAGCTCGTTGAGGCGGGCTTCCCACTTCACGAGCTCCGCGCGGTTCGCGCACCCGAAGGCGATGTGGTCGAGACCGACCTGGCGCTCGTTGAACTCCGATCCCTTGACGGCATCGGGGAACTGATGCAGGCCGAGCAAGGTGCCGCTCATGAGAAAGACGGTGTGATGGAACGGGCCGGTGTCCTCATTCATGACCGGGTCAGAGCCGATGAGCGCCTGGTACCAGGGCACGCTCACGCCCAGATCCCGGACGGTGACGGCGACGTGCTGAATGGCGGGAAAAGCGTCGGGCATTTGTCCACCCCCTGTGTAGGTGTCCGCACATTAGGCAGGCTCCGTACAATTCGCCCATGTTCACCGACGTGGTCGAGACCGAAGCCGAGCTGCGAGAGCTGTACCGGCATCCAGCACCACTCACCAAGGCGAAGGTCATCGCGCGGCTCGATCATCACGCCCGCACGTTCATCGAACATTCACCCTTCGTCCTTCTCGGCACGAGCGCACTGGACGGCACGGCCGACGTCTCGCCGAAGGGCGGTCCCCCCGGCTTCGTGGTGGTTCTCGACGACGAGCATCTGGCGATCCCCGACCTCGCCGGCAACAACTTGCTCGACTCGATCGGCAACATCGTGGGGGGCTCGGGCATCGGCCTGCTGTTCCTCATCCCGGGCATCGACGAGACGCTGCGGGTGAATGGCAGGGCATGCCTCACCACTGATGCTGCGGTGCTCGACGCCTGCGCGGTGAAAGACCGGCGGCCCAAGGCGGCGATCGGGGTCACTGTGGTCGAGCAGTTCATGCACTGTGCGAAGGCTTTCCGGCGCAGCGAGCTCTGGGACGCCGGGTCGTGGCCGGAGCGTGCGGTGCTCCCGACGCTCGGCTGCATCATCAAGGACCAGATCCCTGGCGTGGGCGACGTCGATGCGGCAGCGATCGACGCGTCGCTCGAGGAGGGCTACGAGAAGACGATGTGGGAGCCGGGAGGCAAGCGTGACTGACATCGCGGTCGAGCTCGCCGAGGTCGCACCGCGCCCCACCGCGGTGATCCGCGAGCAGACGACCTGGCCGCAGCTCGGCGCCACGATCATGCGGCTGCTCGATCGGGTGTGGCCGGTGATGAAGGCCGAGCCGATGAGCTCGATCCTGGCGCACGACGAGTTCGGCGAGAACGTGATCCTGTACCTCGACAGCCATCCGACGATCGAGGTGGGCGTCCTGGTCGACGCACCGTTCACGCCGGTCGACGGACTCGAGCCATCCGAGCTGCCAGGCGGACGGATCGCGCGGGCGATCCATCGAGGCTCCTACGACAAGCTGGGGCCGACGCACGAGGCCGTGAAGAGTTGGTGCCGCGACAACGGTCGTGTGCTCACCGGCGTGAGCTGGGAGCACTACGGCCATTGGCACGAGGATCCCGAGCAGATGGAGACCGCGGTCGCCTACCTGTTGCAGTAGATGTGAGAGGAGCGGACATGTTCGACGTCGATGACTTCGTGGCCGAGTGCAAGCGGGCCCTCGCCGAGTCGGAGCCCCGACTCGCGATCAAGGAGGTGCTCGAGCGGGCGGTGGCGAACCCCGAGCAGGTCGCCAAGGCGCTGCCCGTGACCATCGCCGAGATCGTGCCGATCTACGCGGCGCCCGACCTCAGCATCCTGAAGGTCGTCTGGGGTCCGGACATGAAGATCCCCGCGCACAACCATCTGATGTGGGCGGCGATCGGCCTGTACGGCGGGCAGGAGGACAACTCGCTGTTCCGCCGCCGTGGCGCCAGCATCGTGCCGTCAGGAGGACGCGAGCTGCGCACGAAGGAGGTCGCGTTGTTCGGCGACGACACGATCCACGCCGTGCACAACCCGCTCTCAGTGTTGACCGGCGCGATCCACGTGTACGGCGGCGACCTCACGACGCAGCAAGGTCGCAGCGAGTGGGAGGCCGAAAGCCTCACCGAGAGCCCGATGGACTTCGACCGCACCCGCGAGCTGTTCGAGGAAGCCAACGCGCGGTACCTCACGCCGGGTTGACGTGTGTCATTCGGCGGGCAGTGAGAACAGTCCGGAGGCGGCGAAGGCGCTGATCGTGTCATCGACGTCGGCAGGGTCGATGACGCCGGCGCGGACGAGCGCTCGCAAGGCCGTCGCCACAACGATCGCCGCCGGCGCCGGGCTGGTCGCCAAGAGGTCGAGTGCCGCGATCGCGCGCCCGGTAGCGGCGGCTTCCGTCAACCCGCCCGCCTCCGCGGCGGCAGCGACCTGAGGTCCGACGACGAGCATGGTCTCGGGTTCGAGGCATCCCGAGACGATCGGAAGCCCGCCTGCGGCGATGACCGCGTCGAGCAGGTCAGTCGCCCAGCGCGCCTCGACGAGGACGAGCAAGGCCGAAGTCCCAGCCTCGATTCGGTAGGCGAGGCTCTCGACCGCCGCGAGGTCGAGCCCGATCTCACAGGAACTTTGGAGCTCGAGCGGCGAGGGTTGGCCGGTTTCGGCACTGTCGCCGTTGAGCAGCTGCCACAGGGTCGACCCCGGCGGATCGGACGAGACATCGACGTCGAGGCCTCCGGGCGCGTGTCCGAGGGTCCCGTCGCGGTCTCGGTACACGAACAGGGCGTCCAGAAATCGGAGAGTGCCGCGGGCGTTGATGTGCCGCAGGTCCTCGACGACCCGAGGCGGCGGCGAGCGCTCTGACTCGAAGCCGAACACAAGGAGCTGGACCGTCCCGACAAATGCCAATGTCGGACGAGGATGGACCGAGTCGGCGCGACTCGCTATCCAGATTCGGCAGCAGCCGACAAGGGCTCAAGGTCCCTGCCGGCGTGATCGAACTTCCCTGCTGTTCGGTCCCGGGTTCCGATAGACCACTCAAGCGATGGAGGATGAGCGTCGGGAGCGACCGGTGTGGAGTGCAAGCCGACGGGTGATCACACGGATCGAGGAGTTCGTCGACCCTGTCGCCTCTGCACAGACGGTGCCGATGACGCTGCGGCCCGGCGCGATTCGGGCCGAGTGGATCAAGGTCGACCTCGGCGACGTGCTCATCGAGCTCGGCAACTACTCGTTTCCGAGCGCGACGCGGGGCGAGACGCTGCGCGATCGTGTCGTTGTCCTCGCTCCGCTCAGTCGCACCATCTCGGGGCACATGAACGGCGTTCCGATGACTCCGGGGCTTCTGCATACCTGGGGTGAGGCCGCGGAGGTCGCCGGTGCCACGCTGGGGCCGCTGCGCTTCGGGATCATGTCGTTCACGCGGCCCACGCTCGATCACGCCGCCCGAGACCTGGGTATCGAGCTCGATGTCCCGGGTCGCGGGGAGTTCCGGGCGGTCCGGGCCGCCGACTCTCCACACCTGATCGCCACCTTCGAGTCGGCCTTGCGATTGATCGAAGACCACACCGCCGCAGCGCCGAGCGAGCGCGAGGCAGCCAACCTGTCCGCCAAGCTGCTCGAGTGCGTGGTGCGCTCGCACTCTGCCGACCGCGACCGTGCACCTTGCCACCCCGTCACGCGGATGAACAGCGTGCACATCGCTCGGGCGTGCGAAGAGCGCGCAAGCACGATGCGATACCAAGGCGTCACGCTCGCCGATCTCTGTGCGGCATCGGGCGCGTCAGAGCGGCGAGTGCGCGACGCGTTCTACGAGTGCTACGCGATGTCACCCATGGCGTATCTCCGTGTCGCCGCCCTCCATGAGGTGCGTCACGCCCTTCTCGCGAGTGCCAGGGGAGGCGACCCGGTCAGCCGAGCCGCATGCGACTTCGGCTTCTGGCACCTGAGCCGCTTTGCCGGGCAGTACCGAGCACTCTTCGGCGAGTCACCGAGCACCACACTCGAGCGGCGGGTGGAAGCGATCGTGAGCTGACCTTCACGCCACCGCGAGGATCGCGTGCGAAAGCATCCCGCCGGACACCACGTGGGCATCGAAGCCGTTCTGGAGGAGGATCCGGGTCGCGTAGTAGGCACGCTGACCCGACCGGCAGACGACGCCGATCCGACGCTCCCGCGGGAGCTCGCCGAGTCGGGCGCGCAGCTCGCCGAGGGGGATGTTGACCGCGTCGGGGACCGATTCCACCGAGAGCTCATCCTTTTCGCGCACGTCGAGGAGAAACGCTCCGTCATCGGAGTCCCAATGAGCGAGCGGCATGTCGCCGCGAAGCACGCCCGCAGCGACCATGCCGGCAAAGTTGACCGGGTCCTTGGCGCTGCCGAAAGGAGGCGCGTAGCAAAGCTCAGCCTCCTCGAGGTCATAGACGGTCGCACCCATCTGGATCGCGAAGGCCAGCGTGCTGATCCTCTTGTCGACACCGTCCTCACCGACCGCTTGCGCCCCGAGCAATCGACCGTCGGACTTCCGGAACAGCACCTTCATTGCGATCGGTCGGGCGCCTGGGTAGTACCCCGCATGCGAGTTGGGATAGAGGTAGATCTTCTCGTAGTCATGATCTCCAGCCCGGATCAGCGCCTTCTCGTTTGCGCCGGTCCACGCGACTGCGGCGCCGAACAGCTCGACGATGGCGGTGCCCTGAGTGCCACGGAATCGTGAGTCCCGCCCCGCGATCACCTCAGCGGCGATGCGCCCCTGCCGGTTCGCAGGTCCGGCGAGTGCGACGAGGGCCCATTGCCCCGTCACGAAGTCCTTGACCTCGACAACGTCGCCGACAGCAAAGATGTCGGGGTTGCTCGTCCGCATGTGCTCGTCGACGCGGATGCCCCCGAGATCGCCGACTTCGATCGAGGCCATGCGCGCCAGCGTGGTGTCGGGGCGGACGCCGAGGGCGAGGATCACGAGATCGGCCGGGTACAACTTGCCGGACTGCGTCGAAACGAGAAGCGACTCGTTGTCAGCCTGCGCGAACCCCGCCACCCCGTCACCGACGACGACCTCCACGCCATGCAAACCGAGGAAATCCGCGACGAGCTGGCCGTACTCTCGATCGAGCGGACCGAGCACTTGATCGGCCATCTCGATGACGGTGATGTCGAACCCGCGGTGGAAGAGGTTCTCGGCCATCTCCAGGCCGATGAAGCCTCCGCCGACCACTACCGCGCGCTTCCGAGGCCGCACGGTCTGGAATCCCGAGTACTTCTCCATCCCCGCAAGGAAGCTGGTCCCGCGGTCGATCCACTCCCGGATCTCCCTCGCGTCGGGCACGGTACGCACCGCAAAGATGCCCGGAAGGTCGATGCCCGGCAGGGGAGGGCGGATCGAGGGTGCGCCAGGCGACAGCACCAACTTGTCGTAGCGCTCCGTGGTGACCGTGCCGGTCGCAACGTCGCGCAGCTGGACTGTTCTGTCGGCCGACGAGACACCGACCGCCTCGCAACCGGTGCGGCAGTCGATGTTGAAGTGGGCACGGAAGACCTCGGGGCTCGCGACGAGCAAGTCGGACTCGTGTTCGATCACGCTCCCGACGTGATATGGCAGGCCGCAGTTCGCGTACGACACGTACGGGCCACGTTCGACCATGAGTATCTCGGCCCGCTCGTCGAGCCGCCGCAGGCGCGCCGCGCACGACGCTCCACCGGCCACACCACCAACGATGATGACTTTCATCTCATTGCCTCTCTGACTTGGTTCGTCACGGTGCCCATCACGGGGTCCACAGGTCGCGCCAGCCGCCGTAGTCGGCGACGAGCGCGTCGGCCGCGACCGGCCCCCACGACCCCGGCGCGTACGGGTGAACGATCGGGGGCGCGTCGATCAGGGGTTGCATCACGCGCCACTCCTCCTCGACGCTGTCCTGGCGGGTGAATCGCGTGCTCTGGCCGAGCAACGCGGCGTGGAGCAGCACCTCGTAAGGGGTCGGCCCCTCCCCACCCTCGGCCGCGAACTGCATGTCGAGCTCGATCGGCGCGGGCTTGGGTGCATCGGCCCGATGGGCCGAAAGCACGATCCTCACCCCGGTGCCGGGATCGATCCGGACGATGAACTCATCGGGTTGGCTCTGCGCGTCTCGCAAGCCGAAGCCCAACCGAGGCGGGAACTTGAAGACGAGGCGCAGCTCGGTCTGGCGCACGGCAAGGCACTTGCCGGTGCGGATGAAGAACGGGACCCCCGACCACCGCCAGTTGTCGAGCTCGAGCCTGAGTGCGGCGTAGGTCTCGGTGGTCGAGTCGGCGGCGACACCGCCGATCGAGCGGTACCCGTCGTGCTGGCCTCGCACGTAGTGCTGGGGATCGGCTTCGACGATCGAGCGGAACACCGCAGTCTGGGCGTTCTTCAGCGTCTCGGGGTCGCCGCCGGAGGGTGCCTCCATCGCGGCGGCGGCGAGAACCTGCATGAGATGGTTGACGACGACGTCGCGCAGCGCGCCGACCGGATCGTAGAAGTGGCCTCGGTCTTCGACGCCGAAGTTCTCGGCCATGGTGATCTGGACGCAGTCGATGTAGTTCCGGTTCCAGACCGGCTCGAGCATCGTGTTCGCGAACCGGAGGAAGAGGATCTCTTCGAGACCCATCTTCCCGAGGTAGTGATCGATTCGGTAGAGCTGCGACTCGTCGAGGTACTCGTGCAGCTCGTCGGCCAACGCACGGGCCGATTGCAGGTCGTGACCGAACGGCTTCTCGACGACAACCCGCCCTGACCTCGTCAGTCCCGCGCCGGCGAGCCCCTTCACCACCGTCGCGAACAGGAATGGTGGGATCTCGAGATAGAAGACGGGGCACGCAGCGTCCTTGGTGGCCGCGCGCACCCTCTTGTACACGTCGTCGTCGGCGAAGTCGCCTTGCACGTAGGAGAGCCGAGTCGCGAGTCGAGCGAACACTGTCTCGTCGAGGCGCTCGCCGGCCCCGACGATCGACGAGCGCGCGCGCTCGATCAGCTGGTCCACGGACCACTCGTCTGCGGCGACCCCGACGATGGGACATGTGAGCAGGCCACGCTGCTCCAAGCGATACAGGGACCGGAACGTCATGACGCGTGCCAAGTCGCCGGTGATCCCGAAGATCACCAGGACGTCACCGGTCTGCTCATCATGGGACTCATGCAGGGCTCGTGTGCTGGGTGCCATGAACGCTCCTCGGACGGGACGCCCCAATGGTCACCACACGCTGCCGCGAGCGATATCCAGAATCGGCAACCTGCCGAATCGGGATAGCGGGGGCAGCCGAAACGACCCGATGCTCGACCCATGACGAGCCTGAGCGGTCAAGAGTCGAGGCCGTCGCAACATCTCACTCCAGGAGGACATCATGTGGTTCGGCGTAGGGATCATCGGTCTGATCATCTGGATCGCGATCGCGTTCTGGCCCGCCCGAGTGGCGGCGCGAAAGGGCCACAGCTTCATCGGGTACTTCTTGCTCAGTCTTCTGTTCTTCCCACTCGCGCTGATCATGGCGTATGTGGTGAAGGATCGTCGCGGCGCATACGTGCGCGTGTGACTGCACGGGAGGGCATCAGCTCATGAACAGTGTCGAGGAAGAGCGAGAGCAGGACGAGTCCAAGCCGATCCCTGCCGGGATGCGGTATGAGCACGGCAAGGTGGTTCCGCATCTGACCGTGGCGGAGCGCGTGGCTCGAGGAAGGGCGGCGCGCGCTGAGGTGCCGCGCCGGAGCCACGCCGAGTTCACGACTGGAGCGGCCCGCCCCGACCCGGTGGCACTGCTCGAGGGCCAGGCGACGACGCGGGTTCCGGAGCTGGTGCCGATTCGCTATGGGCGGATGCTGGTCTCGCCGTTCACGTTCTATCGGGGCGCAGCGTTGATCATGGCCAGCGACTTGGCCAATACAGCCCGTTCCGGGTTCACGACTCAGCTGTGCGGTGATGCGCATCTCATGAACTTCGGTGTGTTCGGGTCCCCGGATCGCCGGTTGGTGTTCGACATGAACGACTTCGACGAGACGCTCCCGGGCCCGTGGGAGTGGGACGTGAAGCGGCTCGCGGCGAGCTTCGCGATTGCCGGGCGCGACAACGGCCATTCGACGAAGGAACGCAGGGGCGTGGTGTTGAGCGTTGTGGGTGGCTACCGGTCGGCGATGCGTGAGTTCGCCGAGATGACCAATCTGGACGTCTGGTATTCGCGGATGGACGTCACGACACTGCTCGAGCAGATGAAGGCCCAGCTCGACCGACGTGTCCAGAAGCGAGGCGAGGCGACCGTCGCCAAGGCCCGCACCCGCGACAGCATGCAAGCCCTCGACAAGCTCACCCACATGGTCGGCGGCGAGCGGCGCATCATCAGCGACCCGCCCCTCATCCAGCCCGTCGAGGAGCTCTTTGGCGGGATGGGACAAGACGAGATCATGGACTGGCTCCGGGCCGTGCTGCGCAACTACCGCAGCACCCTCCAATCCGACCGTCGCCACCTGCTCGAGGACTTCCAAATGATTCACGCCGCTCGCAAGGTGGTCGGGGTCGGCAGCGTCGGCACCCGAGCCTGGATCTTGCTGATGTTCGGCCGCGACGACGCCGATCCGCTGTTCCTTCAAGCCAAAGAGGCCCAGCCCTCTGTGCTCGAAGACTTTGTCGGACCGAGCCGGCACGTCTCCGACGGCGAGCGCGTCGTCCACGGCCAGCACGTCATGGCCGCAGCAAGCGACATCTTCTTGGGTTGGGTCTCTCTCGAAGGCCTCGACGGGGTGCCGCGCGACTTCTACGTGCGCCAGCTCAAGGACTGGAAGGGCGCCGCCATCGTCGAGGGCCAGCTTCCCGCGACAATGGCCTACTACGGCCAGGTCTGCGGCTCGACCCTGGCCCGAGCCCACGCCCGCTCCGGCGACCGGGTCGCGATCGCCTCCTACCTCGGCGCAAAGGACACCTTCGACCAGGCAATCGCTGAGTTCTCGGAGGCCTACGCCGACCAGAACGAACGCGACTACGACGCCCTCGTCAAAGCAGAGAAGGACGGCCGCATCACGGCCCAACGCGGTCTCTGATCGCGCGCATCGTGTGCCGGCGCATCGACGTTCTTCGTGTGCGTGTAGACAGTCGACGACGTTGGCGGGTTCCAGGCGCGCCGCGAGTCGACGGGGGGAACGCGGATGAACCGCCGCTGGGCGCTGGTGTCGCTGGCGACCGCACAGTTCGTGATGGTGCTGGACCAGTCGGTCATGAACGTGTCGATCAGCCAACTGGTCGCCGACTTCGACACGACCGTGACGGTGATCCAGGCGGTCATCACTCTGTACTGCCTGGTCATGGCGATGTTCATGCTGACCGGCGGGAAGATCGGCGACATCATCGGCCGTCGCCGCGCCTTCGTGGTCGGCCTTGTCATCTACGCGTGCGGATCAGCGATGACCGCGGTCGCTCCGACCGTTGCCATCCTCGCACTCGGTTGGTCCATTCTCGAAGGGCTCGGTGCCGCACTGGTGCTTCCCGCCATGGCCGCCCTTATCGCAGGGAACTTCGAAGGATCAGCCCGCAAGGCGGCCTACGCCGTGATCGGCGGAGTCGCGGGGGCGGGCATCGCGGTCGGACCGATCGTCGGCGGCTGGGCTACGACCGAGCTGTCGTGGCGCGTCGTGTTCGCCGGTGAAGTGGTCCTCGTGGCGTTCATCCTGTTGACGACGCGCTTCATCGCCGACGCGCCGCGCAGCGGCCCGAAGCCGCGGCTCGACGTCATGGGGACGGCGTTGTCGGCCGGCGGTCTCGGGGTGATCGTGCTCGGCGTGCTCCAGTCGAGCACGTGGGGCTGGGTGCAGCCGAAGGACTCGCCGATCGAGCCGGCCGGTCTGTCGATCACGCTCTTCGTGATCGCGTTTCGGCGGCGCGCTGCTGTGGTCGTTCGTCCAGTGGGAACACCACCGGGAGGCAACGGGCAAAGACCCGCTCGTGCATCTCGACCTGACGAAGATCCCGTCGCTGCGAGCAGGGCTCTACGGGCTGTTCAGCCAGAACCTCATCCTGATGGGCGTGTTCTTCGTCATCCCGCTGTACTTGCAGCTGGTCCTCGGCTTCGACGCCCTCGAGACCGGCATCAAGATGCTGCCGGTCTCGATCACGATGTTCATCTCCTCCGCATTGGGCTCGCGGTTGTCGAAGCGCTTCTCGATCCGCACGGTCGTGCGGGCGGGGTTGTTGACGGCGTTCGTCGCCGCACTGGTGCTCGTCGCCACGATCGACCCGCAGCTCAAGGACGCCGGCTTCGCCATCTCGATGGGGTTGTTGGGCGTGGGCATGGGTCTCATGGCATCGCAGCTCGGCAACGTCGTGCAGTCGTCGGTCGACGCGTCGGGCCGCGGTGAGGCCGGTGGACTGCAATACACCGGACAGCAGCTCGGCTCGGCGCTCGGCGTCGCCCTCATCGGCGCGATCGTGCTCGCCGGCCTGACGGGCTCGTTCATCTCACACATCCAGAGCGACGAGCGCATCAACGACCGAGTGGCGGCACAAGTCAGCACCGCGGCAGGCACCGGCATCGACTTCGTCTCCTCGAGCGACATCGAGAAGGCCGGTCAGGAAGCAGGGCTGAGCAGGCCGACGGTCCAAGCCATCGTCGACGACTACGAAAAGGCCCAGCTCGTCGCGCTCAAAGCCGGGCTGCTCGCTGCAGCACTCCTCGCGCTCGTCTCGCTCGCGTTCACCGCTGACTTGCCTCACGAGCAGCCGAAGACCGACGACCGCGAAGCCGAACCTGCCCCGACGTGACCCAACTGGCCTGAAGGGACGTTCGGCCCTGGCCTCGAGCAGCGATCTCGGGCACGTTTGAAACAAACGATGGAAGAGGGGTCGCACGAATGACCGAGAAGCTTGGGCTGATCCTGCTCGATGTCACTCCGGGCAGCGACGGTGAGTTCGATCGCTCGTTCCTCGAGCGCAGCGGCCACGATGTCGTCGTCTGCCACGGACCCGAACACGATGAGCTGTGCCCGCTCCTCGCCGGGACGGGGTGCGACAAGGTCGACCGGGCTCACGGCATCGTGTTCGCTCTCGACCTCGATCTGGCCCAGCACCGAGCGATCCTTCAGCGGTATCGGGAGGTCACACGGCCGGAGGTGCCCATCCGAGCGGTGGTCCCGCCGGGCCAGCGGGGCAAGTACGCGGAGCTGCTCGGTGAAGTCGAGGTGTGGGAGCACGAACCGACCGCGGCTGAGCTCGACGGCTTCGCCGCAAACGTCGAGGCGGCCGACCGCTGATGGACACCGAGTCCGACACGGAGAAGCGCCGGTGGCAGACGCCGACCGGTGAGCCTTGTCCGCGCTCAGTGCACGTCGACGGGCGAGTCGATGGAGAGGCCGACTGCCACGGCTGCGGGTTCTGTCTCCTGCTCGCAGGACTCGTCGCCACGACGACGTGAGAGGACGCGAAGAGGTGCCAGCACAATCCATCTGCGTTGATGGGAACGAAGCTGCCGCGCTCGTGGCGTACGCCCTCAGCGAGGTGATCGCCATCTACCCGATCACGCCGGCATCGCCCATGGGTGAACATGCGGACGACTGGGCGGCGGCCGCCCGTCCGAACCGGTGGGGTCTCATACCCGAGGTCATCGAGATGCAGTCGGAAGCGGGAGCCGCCGGAGCCCTGCACGGCGCACTTCAGAAGGGGGCGCTCGCCACCACCTTCACCGCGAGCCAAGGCCTCCTGCTCATGGTGCCGAACATGTTCAAGATCGCGGGCGAGCTCACTCCGTGCGTCATCCACGTCGCCGCGCGAGCCATCGCGACGCATGCCTTGTCGATCTTCGGTGATCACTCGGATGTGATGCACGCGCGCACGACCGGCTGGGCGATGCTCGCAGCGAGCTCCGTACAGGAGGCACACGACTTCGCTCTCGTGAGCCACGCCGCCACGTTGCGTGCTCGCGTGCCGTTCTTGCATTTCTTCGACGGCTTCCGCACCAGCCACGAGGTCGACAAGATCGAGCTGCTCGCGGACAGCGATCTCGGCGCGGTCGTCCGCGACCAGGACATCGTGGATCATCGGCGGCGCGGGATGTCGCCCGACGCCCCAACCCTGCGGGGCACGGCGCAGAACCCGGACGTGTTCTTCCAGGCGCGAGAGGCCGCGAATCCCTTCTACGACGCTGTGCCACGAATTGTCAGCGAGGTCTTCGACGAGCTCGCTGACTGCACCGGGCGCCGCTACGGGCTCGTCGACTACGTCGGCGCCCCCGACGCCGAGAGGGTGGTTGTGCTGATGGGCTCGGCGGCCGGGGCGGCGAGCGAAGCCGTGGAGACGATGGTCGCGGCCGGCGAGAAGGTGGGGTACCTGACCGTGAGGTTGTACCGGCCTTTTCCCGCCGAGGCGCTGCTCGCCGCACTTCCACGCTCCGTGCGCGCGATCGCGGTGCTCGACCGCACCAAGGAGCCTGGCGCGGTGGGTGAGCCTCTCTACCTCGATGTCCTCGCCGCGCTCGCCGAAGCGGCGGCGGCGGGCGATCTCTCGCTCAGCGGCGGCATGCCCCGTGTGATCGGCGGCCGCTACGGACTGGCGTCGAAAGAGCTCACGCCGGCCCACGTCGCGGGAGTGTTCAACGAGCTGGCGGCAGCACAGCCGAAGCGGCACTTCACCGTGGGCATCTATGACGACGTGACCCGGCTGTCGGTCGATCCGGATCGCGCTGTCCGCTACGCGCGTCCGACGGGCGAAGTGCAGGCCATGTTCTTCGGTCTCGGCTCCGACGGCACGGTCGGGGCGAACAAGACGTCGATCAAGATCATCGGCGAGCAAACCGACCTGTTCGCCCAGGGGTACTTCGTCTACGACTCGAAGAAGTCGGGATCGGTGACGGTGTCGCACCTTCGTTTCGGTCCACAACCGATCCGATCGACATACCTCATCGACGACGCCGACTTCGTTGCCTGCCATCAGTTCGGGTTGCTCGAGAAGCTCAAGGTGCTGGAGTACGCGCGGCCGGGAGCAACGTTCCTGCTCAACAGCCGGTGGGGCCCGAAGGAGGTGTGGGATCACCTGCCGCTCGAGGTGCAGCGCGAGCTGATCGCGAAGTCGATCGACATGTGGGTGATCGACGCCGACCGTGTGGCTCGCGAGGCGCAAATGGGCGCGCGGGTGAACACCGTCATGCAGCCGTGCTTCTTCGCTCTGTCCGGCGTCCTGCCCGCCGATGAGGCCATCAGTCACATCAAGGCGTCAGTGCAGAAGTCGTACGCCTCGCGTGGCCAGTCGATCGTCGAGCGCAACTTCGCGGCGATCGACGCCGCGCTCGCCGGCTTGCAGCGCGTCGAGGTGCCCGAGACGGTGAGCGCCACCGTCCGGCGCGAGCAAGCCCTTCCCGACGATGCGCCTGACTTCGTGAAGCGCGTGATCGCGCAGCTCTTGGCCGGAGACGGCGACCTGCTACCTGTCTCGGCGCTTCCCGTCGACGGTGTCTTCCCGACGGGCACGGCGAAGTACGAGAAGCGTTCGATCGCACAGGAGATCCCGATCTTCGACCCGGACATCTGCATCGACTGTGGTCGGTGTGCGGCCGTGTGTCCCCATGCGTCGATCCGGATGAAGGTGTACGACCCGACCGAGCTCGCGGGTGCGCCCGATGGCTTCAGGTCCAAAGTGTTCCGGTCGAAGGACGTGGCGGGCATGGCGATGACGATCCAGGTCGCGCCGGACGACTGCACGGGCTGCGGCGTGTGCGTGGACGTCTGCCCGGCGAAGTCGAAATCCGAGGTGAAGCACAAGGCGATCAACATGGAGCCGGCCACCGGCCATCGCGAGACGGAGCGGCGGTCGTGGGACTTCTTCCTGACGATCCCAGAGATCGACCGCGACGCCCTGCCGCACGACTCCGTGAAGGGCTCGCAAGCGCTACAGCCACTGTTCGAGTTCTCGGGAGCCTGTGCCGGCTGCGGCGAGACGCCTTACATCAAGCTCGTCACGCAGCTGTTCGGCGACCGGATGATCGTCGCGAATGCGACAGGTTGCTCCTCGATCTACGGAGGCAACCTGCCGACCACGCCGTGGACCACCAACGCCGAGGGACGTGGGCCGGCCTGGAACAACTCGCTGTTCGAGGACAACGCCGAGTTCGGCCTCGGCATGCGGCTCGGCTACGAGGCCCAGCAACGCCAGGCGCTGCTGCTCGTCGAACGGCTCACCCCCGTCATCGGAGGCGACTTGGCGGCGGAGCTCCTCGCTGCCGATCAGTCGGACGAACGCGGCATCAAGGCGCAACGCGAGCGAGTTGCTGCCTTGCGAGCGAAGCTCGCATCCGTCGAAGGATCCACGGAACCGTCCAGCGCTGCCGCGCAGCTGGAGTCGATCGCCGACGCGCTCGTGAGCAAGGGCATCTGGATCATCGGTGGCGACGGATGGGCCTATGACATCGGCTTCGGCGGCCTCGACCAGGTGTTGTCGACCGGACGAAACGTCAACATCCTCGTCCTCGACACCGAGGTGTACTCCAACACCGGCGGCCAGGCTTCGAAGGCGACCTCGCGCGGCGCAGTCGCGAAGTTCACCGCAGCCGGCAAGAGCGTCGGCAAGAAGGACTTGGGCGCAATCGCGCTCGCGTACGGCAACGTCTACGTCGCGCAGATCGCGATCGGGGCCAACGACACTCAGGCCACGAAGGCGCTGATCGAGGCGGAGGCGTGGCCGGGGCCGAGCCTCGTCATCGCCTATTCGACCTGCATCGCCCACGGCATCGACATGTCGCAGTCGATGAACCACATGAAGGACGCCGTGCGGTCGGGCTACTGGCCGCTCTACAGGTTCTCGCCGTCCGATGCCGCGGACGGCACGCCGTTCCACCTCGATTCGAAGGACCCCACGATCCCCATCGCGGACTTCACGGCCACCGAGGCCCGGTTCGCTGCGCTCGCTCGGACGCATCCCGACCGTGCAGTCGAGCTGGGCGCATTGCTCCAAGCGGACGCAGATGAGCGCTGGCGCTTCTACTCGCAGCTCGCCACGATCGAGCGCACCGTCCCGCACAGCCAGATCGCAGAGGACGCCGAGGAATGACAGACCTCAGCACTCGCTACTTGGGCTTGGACCTGCGAACGCCGATCCTTGCGTCGGCCGGTCCGTTGACCGGAGACGTCGAGATGGCCCGACGGCTCGTCGCCGCAGGCGCGTCGGCTCTCGTGCTGCCGTCGCTTTTCGAAGAGGAGATCGTTCACGAAGAGGTCCACCTCAACCTCGCGTTCGAAGCGGGCGCTGAGCATTTCGCCGAGGCACTCGGTTACTTCCCCGAGACGATGTCCCGGCTGTCGTCGCCGATCGATCGCCACCTCGATCACCTCGCCGCCGTGAAGGACGCAGTGGACGTCCCGGTCATCGCCAGCGTGAACGCGACGTCGTCCGGCAGCTGGATCCGCTACGCGGCCCTGCTCGCCGACGCCGGCGCGTCGGCGGTCGAGCTCAACGTCTACGAGGTCGCGGCGGACGCGTCCCGCTCCGGCGGCGAGCTCGAGCATGATCACATTGCTCTCGTGTCCGACGTTTGTGCGGCAATCGACGTGCCGGTGGCCGTGAAGCTGTCGCCGTACTACTCCTCGCTCGGTCACCTGGCGTTGTCGTTGGAACACGCCGGTGCCGCAGGCCTGGTCTGCTTCAATCGCTTCTACCAACCAGACCTCGACGTCGACACTCGCGAGGTGGTGCCGCGCGTCGAGCTGTCGTCGCCGTGGGAGCTCCGTCTGCCGCTGCGGTGGATCGCCATCCTCCGCCCTCTCGTTCCCGACATGTGCCTCGCCGCGAGCTCCGGCATCGACTCAGGACGGGACGTCGCCAAGGCCCTGCTCGTCGGTGCCGACGTCGCAATGACAACCTCGGCCGTGCTCCGCAAAGGCCCCGAGCACATCGCAGAGATGGAGGCCGAGCTACGCGCGTGGGCCGAGGAGCACGAGTACGACTCGGTGTCGCAGCTGCGCGGCAGCGTCAGCTATGCCTCGACGGACGACCCGGGAGCGTTCGAGCGGGCCAATTATGTGCGCACGCTCCACTCGTGGGTCTCCCCAGGATCCTGACGCTCGGCGTTCCGCCTGGCCCCTGGGTGCGGTTGTCGCACCTCCTCGTCTGCTCGGAAGCTGACGACGGCGTCGATGCCGCCTCGGGGCGACTGGTCGAGACGGAGCGAGCCTTGGCTCGTGCGAGCGAGCTGTTGGGCGATCGCGAGCCCGAGACCTGAGCTTCCCGCGCGTCGACCAGTTGGGCTCTGCCAGAACGGGGCGAAGGCGGCGCGCCGATCTTCCTCGGTCATGCCCGGCCCTTCGTCGCTGACATGGATCTCGACATATCCGCCGACTCGCGCGGACCCGAGCGTCACCGTGCTTTCCGGCGGGCTGACCTCGAGCGCGTTGTCGATGAGGTTGTCGAGGATCTGCTCGAGGTGCCCGGGAACGAGCTGCGCGGCGACAGACCCGGACCCGTTCACATCGAGGGCGAGCCCGATGCGCTGCTCCGTCGCGAGCGGGAGCCACGCTTCATGACGTTCCGCGAGCACTGCGGTGATGGATCACCGGCTCGCGTACCGGCCTGGCTCCCTCCGCTCGCGCGAGTGAGAGCAGCCCGTCGACGAGCCGCGTCAGGCGGGCAACCTCGTCCAGCGCCGCGTCTCTCGTGGCTGCGCTCCCGGGGCCAAGGGTTTCCAGGCGCAGCCGGAGCGCCGTGAGAGGGGTGCGCAACTGGTGACTGGCGTCGGCGACGAACCGGCGTTGTGACGTGACGAGCTCATCGAGCCGATCCGCCATCTCGTTGAAGGTGTCGGCCAGCGCCACCACCTCGGGTGGTCCGTGCGCGGTGTCTGCCCGCGCGGCTCAGCTGTCCCTGACCGAGCGCGGCTGCCTGCTGGTCGAGTCGCCGCAAGGGATCGACGACCCAGCGGCTCAACCGAGTGCTGATGGCCAGCGAGACCGCCAGGACCGAGACACCGAGGCCAACGAGCACGAGCCAGAAATGGTGCACGCGTTGATCGATCGGCTCGTCGGACCGGGCGACGAGGACTGCGCCTCCTCCGACGCCCACCGGGACGGCCACGTAGACGATCCCGTTCACCTCGCCGGTGCTCGCTGTCCCGAGACGCGCGGCATCGAGCGCCGTGCGAAAACCCGGATCCCGCGAGAGCACGTTGCCGCCCGTCAGGTCGACGCCCGAGGGGTCAACGATCGCAACCAGCCCTGCCGGTTCGCTCGAGTAGCGGCGACCGAGCCCCGCGAGGTTCTGTTCCCCCGGAACCTCCGCGACTTCCCCCGCGAGCACGGCGAGAGCCGCCGCGTCGCGCTGAAGAGCGGCGTCGAGCGCATCGTGCTCGTGACGGGTGTACACGAGGGCAAGCGGAACCTCGAGGACGAGGAGCACTGCGAAGACGAGCGCGAGGTTGGCGACGATCATGCGTCGCCTCATTGGCCACGCAACCTGAAGCCCACTCGCCGCACCGTCTCGATCAGACCGGGGTCACCGAGCTTCTTGCGCAGCGAGGCCACATGGACGTCGAGCGTCCTCGTCGGCCCGTACCAATGGGGATCCCACACCTCGTCCATTATCTGCTCGCGGCTCACGACTGCGCCCGCGTCCTGACCGAGAAGCGAGAGCAGATCGAACTCCTTCGGACTGAGCGCAACCTCGACTTCGTCGACCGTGACTCGTCGAGTGCGACGATCGATCTCGACTGCGCCGATGCGTTGCATCAGCTGATCGGGGTCGCTCATCGCTCGTCGCGACACCGCCCGCACCCGCGCGACGAGCTCACGGAGCCCGAATGGCTTCACGAGATAGTCGTCAGCCCCGAGCTCGAGCCCCAGCACTCGGTCACTCTCGTCGCCGCGCGCGCTCACGATGATGATCGGCACCGCCGAGGTGTTGCGGACCTGCCGGCAGACCTCTGACCCGTCCATGTCGGGAAGCCCGAGGTCGAGCAAGACCAGATCCGCCTGAGCCACGCGAGCGAGAGCCTCACTGCCCGTGGCAGCCCGGTCGACCGTGTACCCCGCGCGTGAGAGGCCCTCGACGAGGGGAACCGCGATGGCGTCGTCGTCTTCTACGACCAGGAGGCGCACCTCTCCAGCATGACCGGCAGCGAGTGTCCGGCGGGCGGGGCTTTACAAAGCCTTGACCTTGCAATGGGTAGGCGTTGACAGCCCGGTCCCTACGGTCACCTGCTGACGACGAGACGACTCACCAGGAGCGAGCGACACGTGGAGATCACCACCCTGTTCGGCCTGCCGGCCCACCCGCTCCTGGTGCACATCCCCATCGTGCTCCTCCCGCTCGTGGGCGTCGGCGCGATCGCCATCGCACTGTCGTCGAGAGCCCGCCAAAGGTTCGGCACTGCCGTGCTCGTCCTGGCCGGCGTGGCCTTCATCGGAACGCTGCTCGCCGCTGGGAGCGGGGAGAGCCTGGTCGAGAGCGTCAACTCGAGTGCAGCGCTGCGAAAGCACGTGGACCTCGCTCAAGGGATGCGACCACTCGCGTTCGTGTTGCTGCTGGCGATAGGAGGCATCGTCCTGTTTGATTGGCTGAAGCGCCACGACCAGCCGATGCCCCGATGGATGCCTCGCTGGACGGGGACCGCACTCGGAGCCGCGACGGTCGGCCTCGCCATGGTGACCACTGGGTGGTTGGTGGCGGTCGGCCACAACGGAGCGGCGGCGACGTGGGGCAAGACGCATGTCGAGTCCGGACACGATCAAGGGCTCTCCACATCGACCGCGGGCCACTGACGTGGTCACCGCTGTCCGTCCCGTCGCGCTGCCGCCGAAGGCGACACCGACGGCCGGCGCGGAAGCGCATCGCGATCGGGCTCGAGACGTCGGCGCCGTGGTCGCAGCCAACGCTGTGGTGGTCGTTGGGTTGTGGGTCCGCCACGGTGGCCTCGACACACTCGGCGCCCCGGGTGGCATCGCAACGGCAGTGGGTCAGATCACGGGGCTCGTCGGCGCGTACGTCGTCTTGATCGAGCTGTTGCTCATGTCGCGGATCGGATGGCTCGAGCGCGCCATCGGGTTCGACCGTCTCGCGGTCTGGCATCGATGGACCGGATTCGCGGCCGTCACGCTTCTCACCGGCCACGTCGTGTTCATCACGCTTGGGTACGCGGCGGGGAGCCGGCAGACCATCGTGGCCCAGACCGTCGACTTCGTGCAGCACTACCCGGACGTCCTGATGTCGATCGTGGGCTTCGCTCTGTTCCTTGCCGTCGGCATCACCTCAGCTCGCGTCGCCCGACGACGGATGACACGTGAGTCGTGGTACGCCGTGCACCTCTACGCCTATCTCGCCGTCGCTCTCGCGTTCGCTCACCAGCTCGCGGTCGGCACGGACTTCAGTAGCGATCGTCTCGCGCGGATGTGGTGGATCTCCCTCTACGTCGCTGTGGTCGCCGCAGTTGTCGGGTGGCGGGTCGGGCGTCCGTTGTGGTTCAACGCTCGACATCGTCTGCGCATCCATTCGGTGCGGCCCGAAGCAAACGGCATCGTGTCCCTGTACCTCACCGGCGAGCACCTCGATGAGATCGGCGCCGTTGCAGGCCAGTTCTTCCTGTGGCGGTTCCTCACCGGTGGGGGCTGGGCAAAAGCTCACCCGTTCTCGTTGTCGGCGGCGCCGAACGGTCGATTCCTGCGGATCACCGTGAAGGCTCTGGGCGACGACACGCTCCGCATGCAGAGCCTCAAGCCTGGTGTTCGTGCCTTCGCCGAAGGCCCATACGGCACCTTCACCGCGCAACGGCGCACCCGACCTCGAGTTGCATTGATCGCGGGCGGCATCGGCATCACCCCCCTGCGGGCCCTTCTCCAAACACTCCCGCGGACACCGGGCGACTCCACCCTTCTCTATCGAGCCGCGAGCCACGACGACATGGCGTTCCGCGACGAGCTCCGGGCGATCGCGGATCGAGTCGGCGTCGATGTGCGGATCCTCGCCGGCGCCGACATCGGCGACGATCAGACCGATCAGCTCGGCATCCCCGCGTTGCGCCACCACATCCCCGACATCGCGGATCGAGACGTGTTCGTCTGCGGGCCGCCCGCGATGCTCAACGCGGTGCGTCGCCGTCTCGCCGCACTCCATGTCCCGACCCGGCAGATCCACTACGAACGGTTCGAGTACTGATGAGAGTCTCACGTCGCGCGGTCGTCACGGTGTCGGTCACCGCGGGATCACTCCTCCTCTTGGCCAACTTCCACACCAGCTCCGGTGCGACCAACCTCACTGTCGGGAACGCGGCCGGCGCCGCTGCAACAACGGCGACGACGGAGGTCACGGGCACCGCCTCGGTGGCCGCGCCGACGACGGCGGGGGCGCCTCCCCCGCCGACCACGCCCCCGAGCACCGTGACCGCGAGCAGCGGGGCCGCGACTGTCCCGCCCACCGCTCGCTCCCTTGCCTCCACCTCGACTGCCCCGCCCCCTGTCGCCACCGCTGCCAAGACGACGACCGTCGACGGGCCTGCGATCGGCACGCCCTACGGCGATGTCCAGGTTCGCGTCGTCCTGCGGGCGGGCCGCATCGTCGATGTCCAGCCCCTCGTCCTCCCGAGCGACCGCTCCCGCTCGAGGCGCATCAGCGACCAGGCGGGGCCGTTGCTCCGCACCGAAGCTCTCCAAGCCCAGAGCGCGAACATCGACCTGCTCTCGGGCGCCAGCTACACGAGCGAGGGCTATGCCGAATCGCTCCAGGGTGCTCTCGACGCGGCGCGGTTCTGACGTGACCAAGCAGGCACTCGCATGCGGAAGTCGGCGAGTGGTGCACATCTGGGGAACGGCGATCACGGTCGACATCCGCGACCCGGTCGCTCCCGAAGCCGTGGACCGCGTGTGCGCGTGGTTCCAACGCGTCGACGACATCTTCTCGACGTGGCGGGCCGACAGCGAGATCAGCCGCCTGTCGCGGCACGATCTGACCCTTCGCGAGGTCAGTGCCGAGCTCCGCACCGTGCTCGAGCTGTGCGACAAAGTCACCGACGACAGCCAGGGAGCCTTCGACATCTACGTCGGCGCCGATCCGCGCGTCGAGCCTCGGGAAGGTCTCGGCCCGATCGATCCATCCGGACTCGTGAAGGGATGGGCGCTGCAACGTGCCGCGGACGACCTCCGTCGGGCCGGAGCGACCAACTTCGCGATCAATGCCGGTGGCGACGTCATCACCGCAGGCGGACCTCGACCAGGTGAGCGATGGCGCGTGGGCATCCGCCACCCGTGGCAGCGAGACAAAGTCGCGATGGTGCTCGAGGTGAGCGACGTCGGCGTGGCCACGTCGGGGCGGTACGAGAGGGGCGACCACATCATCGATCCGGTCACCGGCCAAGCCGCCACCGGCCTCATGTCGGTCACCGTCGTCGCAGACGACCTCGCCCTCGCCGACGGGTACGCCACGGCCGCTCTCGTCCTCGGTGAAGACGGACCGGTGTGGCTCGCCCAGCGCGGGCTCGCATCCGTCGCCATCTCTGACGACGGCACTGCGATCGTCACCGACGCGCTGCAGCGCTACCGCGAGGACTGCGCAGCATCGGAGTAACCGGATGCGTAGCGGCGAAGGATCCGCCGTCCGAGGGTGGTCTTGTGGACTTCGTCTGCCCCGTCGTAGATCCGGGCCGCCCGCTCGTGGCGATACCAGTAGGACAGGACGGTGTCGTCGGTGACGCCGAGCGCACCGTGCACCTGAATCGCAGTGTCGACTGCGTGCAGCATCGTTCCCGCGACTGAGAACTTGATCGCCGAGATCTCATCGCGAGCCACCGAAGCACCGTGTCGGTCGATCATCCAGGCCGCGTGCAGGGTCTGCAGACGAGCCCCGCGGATCTCCGCATCGAGCTCGGCAACCCAATGTTGGATCACTTGGCGATCGGCGAGGGTGTCGCCCTCTACCGTGATCACGCGCGCGTTCGCCCGCTCGCACATCATGTCGAACGCCCGGCTGGCGATGCCGAGCCAACGCATGCAGTGATGGATGCGTCCAGGGCCGAGCCGCTCCTGTGCGATGACGAAGCCATCGCCTTCGCCACCCAAGAGGTTCGTCTGCGGAACCCGGCACGAGTGGTACAGGACTTCCCCGTGACTCGCGTGTCCCTGGCCGGAATCGCCCATCACGCGGATGTTGCGCACGAGGTCGAAGCCCGGGGTGTCGGTCGGGACGATGATCATGCTGGCGCGTCGGTAGGGCGGGGCGTCCGGATCGGTCACGGCCATGACGATCGCGAAGTCGGCACCGTCGGCGGACGACGTGAACCACTTCTGGCCGTTGATGACGTAGTCGTCGCCGTCCTTCACGGCGGTGGTCTCCATCATGACCGGGTTGGAACCGGGCATGTCGGGCTCGGTCATCGAAAAGCAGCTGCGAACCTTTCCCTCCACGAGAGGACGGAGATAGCGCTCGCGCTGCTCCTCCGTCGCGTGCGCGTGGAGGATCTCGATGTTGCCCGCGTCGGGCGCTTGCACACCGAAGACGACGTGGCCGAGCGGGCTCCGTCCCAGCACCTCGCTGAGGAGGCCGTGGTCAACCATGCTGAGGCCGAGGCCGCCGAACTCGACCGGGTGGTTGGACGCCCACAACCCCATCTGGCGCACCTGGTCTTGCGCGCGCGCCACCGCGGCATCCAACGTCGCTCGGTCGCCGTGCAACATCTCGCCCTCGAGCGGAATGACCTCGGCGTCGATGAACGCCCTGGCCATCTCGAGCATGGTCTGCGTCTCTTCGGACAGATCGAAGTCCATGCCGCTCCGCCTCAGCGCGCCGGGAGCGGGGAACGGTCTGCGGCGGCGGAAACCTGCCGCATGAACCCCTCGAACGGTGCCTCATCGAAGGCGATCTGCATCTCGCCGTCAACATGGCGGATGTCGAGCGACGGGCAGAAGAAGCCGGCTTCTCCGATGAAGAAATGAGGCGACCCGATGACACCACGGCGGCGACCTTCATCCCAATCGGCAACGACGAGCTGCGCCCCGTCTGTCGAGGCAGCGACGCTCGTCACGCCTGCCAGGTCCGCGACGCGAACGAGCTCGTCAGGTCGGGAGATGTCACGCCCTTCCTCGAATAGGGCGTCCCTCAGGAGGAGGCTCACGCGCTCACCCAGGTGCACGTCTCGCGCGTACGCCTCTGCCGCAAGGCTGAGCGCGGGAAGTGACGAGCCGGGGAAGGCGCGCTGATCGAAATGCGCGAAGAGGTCTGGCGCGACCGTGCTCCTCAGCTGCCGCGACCTCGGCCGCGATGAAGTCGGCATCGAGCGGCGTTCCGTTGACCAGCTCGAGCGGCCAGGCGCGGACGTGCAACACGAGATCGATGCCCTCCGTCGTCCTGCGCTCCACGAGCTTGCGCAACCCGACGTGGGTGAACGGGCACCGCACGTCTGCGAAGACCTCGAGGATCATCATGTGAAGATGATCTGTCCGCCGGCGGCCTTCTCGTAGAACTCGCCCACCGTGATGATGTCCTGCACCTGAGGGATGAAGTCGTTCTTCTCGAGCCCGAAGAGGTCGACCGAGGCTTTGCACGCGTAAAGCCCGGCACCCGTGTCCGCGATCATCTCGATGAACTCGGGGATCGAAGGGATGTCGAGTCCCTCCATCTTCTTGCTCATGTAGTGCGTCATCACCGTCGACACGCCCGGGAGCCCTCCGAGGAGGGTGGCCATGTGGAGACCCGGGTTGCCGACCGTGGCGATCTTGATGTGCTCATGACGCGCCTTGTGGATCGCGTCGAGCCCGAAGAAGGTGAAGAACAAGTTGGCCTCGATGCCTTCGGCTCTGGCACCGTTCGCCATGATCAGGGCGGGATAGACCCCATCCAGCGAACCCTTCGAGACGATGATCGAAACCTTGGTGATCGGTGTGATGGCTTCCATGTCTCCTCCTCTCAGATGCAGCCACGCGGCTTGGGGATGCCGGCGATCTTGGCGGCGACCTTCGCGGGGCCCTTGGGGAACAGCTCGTAGAGCTCCTTGACGGAGACTCCGGACGTCTTGCCCAGGATGCGGACCGTGGGTCCGGTGCCCTTGCTCAGGTACTCAGCCCGCATGAAGCGGATGACCTTCCAGTGCGCCGCGCTCAGATCCGGGATGCCCTCCCGCCGTGCGAGCTCGGGCGCCATCGACTCGTCCCACTGGGCGGGGTCGACGAAGAAGCCTTCCTCGTTCAGCTCGACGTGATCGGCGAGAGTGTGGTCGAAGGTCACGGTTGTCCCCCTTTGCCGGCGGTGGGCATGCGAGAGCCAATCCCGGGCAGGTCACGACCGGGCAGCAGGGCGTGCCAGTAAAGCGGTTGGAACATCAGCTTTCCGAGGTGGTTCAGCCGCGACTCCTTGAGCAGCGGCAGCCCGACACGAGCCGGGTAATGCCCTGGCAAGGGATCGGTCTCGTAGTTGAAGTCGATGAGCAATGCCTTGCCGAAGCCGGTCTCGATGAAGCAATTGGTGTGCCCGTCGAAGGTCGCGTCGAGCGGTTCGTCGGCCAAGTAGCGGCGCACGTTCTCCGCGAGGACTTCGCCCGCGAAGTGCGCCACTGAGCCCGCCTTCGAGGCCGGCAGGTCCGCAGCGTCACCGATCACGAAGACATTCGGTGCTGCCTTCGACTGCATCGTGTGCTCGTCGGTGGGCACGAAGTTCAGCGCGTCCCCGAGACCCGGAGAGCGTCCGACCCACTCGGCGCCCGCGTGCAGCGGGACGACGACTGCCAAATCGAACGGGACCTCGCGGCCGTCATACCCGATCAGCCTTCCGGCGGCGCCGTCGACCTCGCCTGTGTTGAACTCGGTGACGAGCTCGATCCCTTTCTCGGCGAGCAGCCCCCCGAGGTGCGCAGCAGCAACCGGCGTCGTGAACGCGCCGTCGAGCGGAGTCGCATAGGTCAGCTCGATGTCGTTGCGAATGCCGCGTTCCCGGAAGTACCAGTCCGCGAGGAAGCAGAACTCGAGCGGAGCGACCGGGCACTTGATGGGCATGTCGACGACGTTGACGACCACGCGGCCGCCAGTGATGGCGGCCAGTGCCGGCGCCAACCCGGCTGCACCCTCCGGCGTGTAAAAGGTGAAGACCTTCTCCATCCAGCCCGGGCCGGTGAGTCCCTGGGTCTCTTCGGGGAGGAGCGTCGCGCCCGTCGCGACGATGAGCAGCTCGTAGCCGAGCTTCGCTCCGTTGGTCAGGTGCGCTTCGCTCGCTTCGAGGTCCACGTGGTCGATGGCCGACTCGCAGAAGGAGACGCCGTCGTGGAGCTGGCGGCGCCGCGGACGCACGATGTCTTCGGCGTCGCTGAGGCCGAAGGGAACGAACAACAACCCCGGTTGGTACACGTGGCGATCGTCTTGGTCCACGACCGTGATCGCCGCGTCCATCGGCGAGAACATCCGGCGCAGCCGGTTCGCGACGAGCGTGCCCCCGGTGCCGCCACCCAGGATCACGATGCGCTTCGGTCGACTCATGCTCAGAACTCCTCTCTCCACGTCACCGTACGGACGATCCGCGGGTGGGAGCAGAGGCGAAGGTCCCTGAGCCGAGCTCATCGGGCCGCTCAGCGGTGCCTAGAGCGCTCCGTCTCCACGGGCCTGACACGCGATCTCCGAAAGTCGAGCGGCGGGGGTGGTATCCACGAAGTCACTCAAGACTTCGACGAAGCGGTTCGGTGCCTCGCTCTGGGGGAAGTGACCGACGCCCTCGAAGATCTCGAGGCGGCTGCCTGGCATCGCAACATGCCGCGGCCCACGCGTGGGCGACCGGGATGATCGGGTCTGCGTCCCCCCAGATGATCAAGGTGGGCGTCACCTCGGCGAGGTAGAGGCGGTCGGTGGCACTGACTGCTTGACCGCCGGGGTCGACGACCGCTCGAAGGGTTCGGAAGAAGGCGCGTCGGGTCTCGGAGTCGCCGAGCGACGCGTAAGCGCCCCACATCTCGGCCGCTCGGCCCGACCTGACGCCCCGATCCCAAAGCCAGGCGCTGAGGGCATTGCCCAACTTGCGCACGAACCCGGGGGTCACGATCGGCAGCACGAGCTCCGCACCAGGGAGGGACAACGCCCGGAGGATGATGCTGACCTCACGGCCGAGACCGCCGCTTGCCACGAGCACGAGGCGCTCGCAGCGGTCGGGGTACTGGTACGCGAGCTGCATCGCCACGCCGCCGCCCAGCGACTGCCCCACCACTGTCGCCCGATCGATGCCGAGCCGGTCCATCAGGTCTCGCAGCATGCTCGCGTGCGCACCGAGCGAGTAATCCGTCGCTGCCTTTCCCGACGCTCCATGGCCGAGGAGGTCGGGCGCCAGCACTTGGTAGTGCTCCGAAAGCCCGGGCATCACCTCGCGCCAAGTCCGCGAGCTACCCGCCATCCCGTGGATCAGGAGAATCGTCTCGCCCTCGCCGGCCAGTCGGTACGCGATGTCGTGACCGTGAATCTCGACGTGGCGAAGCGTGAACATGACCACGGTCTACCCCCCCGGGCGATCCTGCATCGGTATCGAGACGCACAAGGCCCCTGGGGCTCGAATCGGGGTCCGAGGTCCCGCGCCCATTCGGGACGTTCGCCCCTACGAGGCCCGACTCGGTCGTGCGACGAAAAGTCGAAAGGTCGGATCGAGAAGGAGCAAACATGAAGCGCAGGACGCTCGACATCATCTTCAGCATCGGCGGTGCAACGCTTGCCGTGCTCGTGCTCGTGCTGGGACTCGTGCTGCGGTCGAACGCAGTGTTCGCCCAGAACTACGTGCACGACCAGCTCTCACAGCAGCAGATCACATTCACCCCGGCCGCCGGTCTCTCCCCCGAGGAGCAGAACTCACCCGGACTGGTCAAGTTCGCCGGGCAGCCACTCACCACGGGAGCACAGGCCCAGGTGTACGCGAACGACTACATCGCGGGGCACCTCGCCGCGGTGAACGGCGGCAAGACCTACGCACAGACCAGCGGTGACGCTCGGGCCGCAAGGGCCGCAGCAACCGACGCACAGGCCAACAACGCGCCGAACGCAGCCCAGCTCGACAAGGCCGCAACCGTGCTCGAAGCCAAGGTCGACACCCTGTTCCGCGGCGAGACCCTCCGTGGGCTGTTGCTCACCTCGTACGGGTTCAGCATCTTCGGTGACAAGGCGATGCTCGCATCGTGGGTGTGCTTGATCGCCGGTTTCGTCCTCCTGCTGGCGTCGGCGGCCGGTTTCGTGCACGCCTTCCGGACACCGAAGAACGAGGCCTTCGCTCCGGTCGAGACTCCGGTCTCGCCGGAGTCGGTCGCCGTCTGACTTCTCCGACGCGAGGGACCGAGGGGCCGCCGCGAGGCGGCCCCTCGTTTCGTCGTATGGGACCTTCGCCACTACCCACGAGGGACTCGACTCTTCATGCTCAGAGGAGCACCACTGCCAAAGGAGTGAGCCATGAAGGCTGCAGTCGTCCACCAATACGGAGCTCCCCTGTCCATCGAGGAGGTACCGACACCGACCCCCGGTCCCGGCGAGGTGCTCGTGAAGATCGAGACGTCCGGCCTGTGCCACACGGACATCCACGCGGCGCACGGCGATTGGCCAGTGAAGCCCCCGCTTCCCTTGATCCCCGGACACGAAGGGGTCGGCATCGTCGAGCGGGTCGGCGCCGACGTCACCCGCTTGAGGGAAGGTGATCGAGTCGCGGTGCCGTGGCTCGGATGGGCGTGCGGTGAGTGCGAGGCATGCACCTCCGGATGGGAGACGCTCTGCGAGCAGCAGCGGAACACCGGGTACTCCGTGCCCGGCGGGTACGCGGAATACGTGCTGGGCTCCGCCGCATTCGTCGGTCGTGTGCCCGACGC
>CAWKBM010000005.1:0-1026419 GCA_963847855.1 uncultured Acidimicrobiales bacterium | reverse complement strand
AATACATGTAAGGCGTCTTCGCCTCGAACTCGGCCGCGCAGGTGTCGATCCGCTTGAACACCGGCCGCACGCCGAGCTTGTGGCGCGCCTTGCGCACCTCTTCCTCGGTGATGCCGCCGGTCATCGCCACGACCGCCTCGCGGATCAGCCCCGAACCACGCGCGATGCCGCGTTCCATCCCGCCGGAGATTGGCCGATTTGAGCGCCAGCCAGGCGAGACGCTTGTCGGAAAGCCCATCGCCTTGAGCCGCCGCATCCCCGCGGCATCACGCGGCAGGCCGTTCGCGGACACTTCCGCTTCGGCCGCGACGATCTCGGCGATCCGCTGGAGGAACCAGGGATCGAAATCGGCGATCGCATGGATTTCCGCGACGCTGAGGCCCTTCGCGCAGCGCCTGCGCGGCGATCAGCAGCCGGTCAGGCGTCGGCCGGCCAGCGCGGCGTGATCATCGTCCCTGCTGGCGCCGACCAGCTCATCGACCTGGTTGAAGCCGGACAGCCCGGTCTCCAGCCCGCGCAGCGCTTTCTGCATCGATTCGTGGATGTTGCGGCCGATCGCCATCACCTCGCCGACCGACTTCATCGCGGTCCACAGGATCGGCTCGGCGCCCTTGAACTTCTCGAAGGCGAAGCGCGGGATCTTGGTGACGATATAATCGATCGTCGGCTCGAACGCTGGCCGGCGTGGCGCCGGTGATGTCGTTGATGATCTCGTCGAGCGTATAGCCGACCGCCAGCTTGGCCGCGACCTTGGCGATCGGGAAGCCGGTCGCCTTGGACGCCAGCGCCGACGACCGCGAGACGCGCGGGTTCATCTCGATGACGATCAGCCGACCATCCGCGGGATTGACCGCGAACTGGACGTTGGAGCCGCCTGTTTCGACGCCGATTTCGCGCAGCACCGCGATGCTGGCGTTGCGCATGATCTGATATTCCTTGTCGGTCAGCGTCAGCGCCGGCGCGACGGTGATGGAGTCGCCGGTATGGACGCCCATCGGATCGACATTCTCGATCGAGCAGATGATGATGCAATTGTCGGCGCGGTCGCGGACGACCTCCATCTCATATTCCTTCCAGCCGAGCAGCGATTCCTCGATCAGCACTTCGGTGGTCGGCGAGGCATCGAGGCCCGAGCGTGACGATCGTCACGAATTCCTCGCGATTATAGGCGATGCCGCCGCCGGTGCCGCCCATGGTGAAGCTCGGCCGGATGATCGACGGCAGCCCGGTGAACTCCAGCGCCTCGAGCGCCTCGTCCAGCGTATGCGCGATGCGCGAGCGCGGGCTTTCGAGCCCGATCTTGTCCATCGCGTCGCGGAACTTGATCCGGTCCTCGGCCTTGTCGATCGCCTCGGCATCGGCGCCGATCATCTGCACGCCATATTTCTCCAGCGTGCCGTCGTTGAACAGCGCCAGCGCCGTGTTGAGCGCGGTCTGCCCGCCCATCGTCGGCAGGATCGCGTCGGGCCGCTCCTTCTCGATGATCTTGGCGACGATCTCGGGCGTCATCGGCTCGACATAGGTCGCGTCGGCCATCTCGGGATCGGTCATGATCGTCGCCGGGTTCGAATTGACCAGGATGATGCGGTAGCCCTCCTCCTTCAGCGCCTTGCATTGCCTGCGTGCCCGAATAATCGAACTCGCACGCCTGGCCGATGATGATCGGGCCCGCGCCGATGATGAGGATGGAGGAGATGTCAGTTCTTTTGGGCATTGTCTAGGCTTGCTCTCACTGCATACATTGATTTCATTGCAATCATCGGAGACTCGTTGTGGCTAGCCTGACGATCCGAAATATTCCCGAAGACGCCAAACATCTGTTTCCGCCAGGTCGCCGCTGCGCATGGCCGATCGATGGAGGAGCATATGCGTCAAGCTGTTGCTCGCCGCGATCGGCGCCGAGACGGCGGGTTCCGGCGTCCGCGAAGAGACATTGCCCTTCGACAGTCAAGCGCAACCGGCTGCGTCCGAGGGATGGGAGGACGACTGGGTTCATGAGCTGATCCACATCGCCAATGGCGCCGGCGAAGGCGTATTCGATCGCGACCCCCAGCCGCTCCGCGAGTTCGATACTTGATTCTTGTCGATACGAATGTCCTGAGCGAGACGAGCAGGCTGCGCCCCGATCCGAACGTCGTACGATGGCTGGCGCGGCATCGCCAGCGCCTCTGGATGCCGACGATCGCGCTGGCCGAGCTGCGCTATGGCGTCGAGAAACTACCGGTCTCTCGCCAGCGCGAGGAGCTTGATCAATGGCTGGCAAGGCTGACCACGGATTTTGCCGCCCGAATGGCACCATTCGATCGAAGGGCCGCGGAATTGCATGGTCGCCTGCGCGCTCGATTGAAGCTGATCGGCAAGCCGATGGATGCACCCGACAGCTATATCGCGGCGATCGCCCGATCACTTCGCGCTCCCGTGGCGACGCGCAACCTGACTGATTTCGAACATGCGGAGATCGAACTGATCGATCCCTGGACAGCTTGATCGCGTGGGCGCGGATTGCCGTCACTGGCTGTTCCCGTCTTCAGCCGGCTGCTTCGGGTAGACATTGGGCTTGTCGGTCATCCGCTTGTCGACTGCCGCGAACGCCTCGCCAAAGCCGGCCATCAGCGTCGCCTCGATATCGGGCTTGAACGTCGGGCAGGTCTTCGCGAAATCGGCGAAGGCCTCATGAACCTCCTTGCGCACCTGGGCAGCACGATCGGCGGGCGGGTCGTAGAAATCGAAGCCCGAGCTTAGGCTCAGCCCGGCGCAGGTCTTTTGCGGCTTGAACTCGGCCTGGATGCTGCCGCCGCTATTGCTCTCGCTCGGGCGGTAGATCAGGTCGATTTCGGGGATTGCCTTCTCGATCGAGACGAGCCGGTCGCCGTCGTCGCCCGGCTTGTGGCCGACATCGGCGAGCTTCCACCCGGCCACATCGTCGCGCTGTCCCGCGCAATGCGATGGCGGTGCAGGACAGGAGGCCGGCCGCGATCGCGCCGGGCAGCAGCAAGCGTCTGGACATCACAGGATCATCCCCGTTTCGGCCATGCAGCCCCAGCCCTCATAGTCGAGGCCATAGAGAAGCTCGATCTGCAGGCATATCAGCGTCAGCGCCTTGATCGACGGCGCGTCTGCCTTCTGCTCGCGGGCGAGGAACAGCGCCATTTCGCCATCCTCGGTTTCCTCGCGTTCGAGCACGGTGAAGCCAAGCTCTCGGCATCGTCCTCGAGCCGGTCCAGGTCAGCGCCGCTGCCGCGAAAGCTGACATCGACCGACCGCACGAGTTCGGGCCGGTCGCCATTCTTGGCGAGGCTGGCGAGGACCTCCTGGTCTTCCGCCCACTCCGCCTCGAAGCGCTTCGGATCGACTTCGGGCAAGGTCATGGCCGGATCTCCGCCGATATCGTCAACGAGTTCACGAACCGCTCGAACAGATAGAAGCTGTCCTGCGGGCCCGGGCTCGCCTCGGGGTGATATTGCACGCTGAAGGCCGGCCGGTCAGTCAATTCGAAGCCGGCATTGGATCCGTCGAACAGCGACGACATGCGTTTCGCGCGCTGTTTCGGGCAGCGTGTTCGATATCACCGCGAAGCCGTGGTTCATCGAGTGATCTCGACCGCGCCGTCGCTCAGCCGCTTGACCGGATGGTTGGCGCCGCGATGCCCCTGGAACATCTTGGTCGTCTCCGCGCCGATCGCGAGCCCGAGCAGCTGGTGGCCGAGGCAGATGCCGAACAGCGGGATGCGGGTTTCGAGCAGGCCTGGATCACCGGCACGGCATAGTCGCCGGTCGCCGCCGGGTCGCCGGGGCCATTCGACAGGAAGATGCCGTCGGGCTTCAGCGCCATCACCTGTCGAAGCTGGCGGTCGCGGGAAGAACGCTGACCTTGGCGCCGGCCTTGACGAGATTGCGGTAGATATTGTGCTTGGCGCCATAATCGATCGCGACGACATGGGGGCGACTCCCTCCGCACGCTTACATCGGTCGCCATAGCCGAACCCAAGCCGCCAGACCCCGCCTTCCCAGCCGAAATGCGTCTGGGTCGTCACCGAGATGGCCAGGTCCATCCCCTCGAGACCCGGCCAGGCGCGCGCCATCTGGAGCAGCAGCGGAATGTCGAACTTGCCGTCAGCGCGGTGCGAGATCACGCCGTTGGGCGCCCCGCCGGTCCTGATCCGCCGGGTCAGCGCGCGGGTGTCGATCCCCGAGAGCCCGATCCGGTCGTGCCGCTTCATCCACTCATCGAGTTGCTCGACCGAGCGGAAGTTGGACGGCGCGGTCACATCCTCGCGCACGATCATGCCGAGCGCATGCGGCTCCTCCGCCTCGACATCATCGGTATTGGCGCCGACATTGCCGATATGCGGGAAGGTGAAGGTGATGATCTGCCCGGCAAAGCTCGGATCAGTCATGATCTCCTGATAGCCGGTCATCGCGGTGTGGAAGCAGACTTCGCCGACCGCCTCCCCCTCAGCGCCGAATCCGCGGCCCCAGGCGATCTCGCCATTGGCCAGTACCAGCACGCCCGTCGCTCCTTCGGGCGCGGAAATGGGCTTGGCGTCGGCCATGGCGGCGGGCACTCCTTCGGGTTTCGATGTCGCTAAGCCGCGGTCGCTAGAGCCGCGAGAGGGGAGCGTCAATCTGTTAAAACTGCGCTCGTCGCGCTAGGGTCGTTGATTACCGAAAAGGACCGACAATGATTCGCGACGACATCAAGGCTGCGCTCATCACCGCGATGAAGGGGGGCGACAAGCCGGGCACCGCGACACTGCGCCTGGTCCAGTCGGCAATCAAGAACCGCGATATCGAGGCGCGCACCGGCAAGTCGCCCGAGGATGACGATACACTGGTCGTCGAAGTGCTCCAGAAGATGGTGAAGCAGCGCCGCGAATCGATCGACATGTTCGTGAAGGGCAACCGCCAGGAACTCGCCGATGCCGAAACCGCCGAGGTCGCGGTGATCGAACGCTTCCTGCCGCAGCCCGGGCGCGGCCGTCGTCGTGGCGCCCGGCGCTTCGAGGTCGCCGCCGCGTCAGCGGCCCGGAAGGTCGGCCTAGGCGGTCAGAACGATGAGGAGCGTGCGGAGAGGCATGAGATTTCCGTTTGCGGCGGACTATAGCGGACGCTGCCGGCCGCGCACGCCGATCTTCGCCCGGCTCCGTCCTTCCGCCGCGAGCCGCTTCGTCCAGACGCGGGCGGCCTTTTTGACGTTCTTCGGCGCGGTCCCGCCTTAGCTTGTCCGGCTCCCGACCGAGCGTTCGACCGAGAGCACGCTAGACCTTCTTCGTGTTGCCGGATGCGCGGCCTTCAACGCCTCAGCGGCATCTCGGCGAGTGTGATCTTGCGCTTCGGCGAGCGCGACGATGCGGCCGGTGACGTGGTGCGCCTCGCGGAATGGCAGGCCAGCTCCGCGCACCAGCCAGTCGGCGAGGTCGGTCGCGGTCGCATAGCCGGCGCCCGCCGCCGCCTTTCATCGCGCGCGGTCGACGCCATGTCCGGACCATGCCGGCGATGGCGGCGATGCAGAGCGATAAGGGTCGAGCGCGTCGAAGGCGCCTTCCTTATCCTCCTGCATGTCCTTCGAATAGGCGAGCGGCAGGCCCTTCATGACGACGAGCAGCGCGACCAGCGCGCCGATGACGCGGCCCGATTTGCCGCGCGCGAGTTCGGCGGCGTCGGGATTGCGCTTCTGCGGCATGATCGACGAGCCGGTGGTGAATTTATCGGACAGCGCGATGAAGCCGAATTGCGGCGTCGACCACAGCACGATCTCTTCGGCGAAGCGCGACAGATGCGTCGCCGCAGATCGCCGCCGCGGCCGTCTCCAGAACGAAATCGCGATCGGAGACGCTGTCGAGCGAATTCGCCGTCGGGCCGATCGAAGCCGAGCGCTCGGCGGTCATCGCGCGGTCGATCGGAAAGCCGTCCCGGCGAGCGCCGCGGCGCCGAGCGGACATTCGTTCAGCCGCGCGCGGGCGTCGCGAAGCGTCCGCGTCACGCGCGATCATTTCGACATAGGCGAGGAGATGATGGCCGAAGGTCACCGGCTGCGCCGATTGCAGATGTGTGAAGCCGGGCATGACGCTTGTCGGCCTCGTTCCGCGCCTTTGCCGCGAGCGCCGAGCTGCAGCGCCGCAATCCGGCATCGATCGCGTCGATCGCGTCGCGCACCCAAAGCCTGAAATCGGTCGCCACCTGGTCGTTGCGCGAGCGCGCGGTGTGAAGGCGGCCCGCCGCCGCGCCGATCATCTCGTTCAAGCCGCGATTTCGACGTTCATGTGGATGTCTTCGAGCGCGCGCGAAAAGGTGAAGCGGCCATCGGCGATTTCTGACGCAATTTTGTCCAGGCCCGCGACGATTTGCTTCGCATCCTTGGCCGAAATGATGCCTTGATCGGCTAGCATTTGCGCGTGGGCACGCGAGCCCGCTATGTCATGAACCACCGGCCAACCGTGGACCACGATCGCCACGGTGACGTACCACATGAACCGGCTTCAGAACCTAGTCTCGTCACGAGATCTGCGTGACACTGAATCGCACTGACGAGATCCGTCCGGAGGCGGTCCTCGCGACGATCCCCTACTCCCACCCCGTGTTCGACCGGCCCACGGTGCAGGCGCAGCGCCGCCATGCGGAGATCGCGGCCGCGACCGCACCTCGTACTGCGGCGCGTACTGGGGTACGGCTTCCACGAGGACGGCGTGACCAGCGCCCCCGCGTGTGCGCTGCGTTGGGAGTTCCTGGTGAACAGCGCGATCTTCGAAGGCAGCGTCTTCCATCGGCGGCTCCAGCCGGTCGCGCACGAGTTCGCGTACCGGTCGCGCTCCCCTTCCTCGATCTCGACGAAGTCGATGAGGTCTGCGCACGCCACCCTCTCTGGTCGAACAGTCACCGAATGCGGTACAGTTCCACCGGCGCGACTTCTACGGCCCTCCGGAGCAGCCCCTCTCCGAATCGATCCGCGGTCTGGTGCAGGAACGCACCGGCAGTCGGCCTACAGGCCCCGTGCGGATGCTTGCCCACCTCCGCACGTGGGGCTGGCTGTTGAATCCGATTGCGTGCTACTGGTGCTGGGACGAAACGGGCACGAACGTCGAGGCGTTCGTCGCGGACGTGACCAGCACACCGTGGCACGAACGCCACGCGTACGTGATCCCTCGCACCGGCGAAGATGCATGGGTGGACAAGGCACTGCACGTGTCGCCGTTCCTGTCAATGGATCAGCGCTATCGCATCACGAGCCCCGAGCCCACCGACCGCATCACGGTGCGGATCGAGAGCCATCAGGACGGCAATCTTGTGTTCGACGCCGGCATTGCCGGGACGTGCCGCCCCATCAGCCGATCGTCACTCGGGCGAGTGCTCTGGCGACATCCGCTCTCGACGGCACGCGTGTCGGGACGCATCTACGCCGAAGCCGCCCGGCTCGCGACTGAAAGGGACGCCCGTGCACGCCCACCCCGCGGCATCATGAGCGCCACGGTGACCTCGATCGTCGAGGTCGGCCAGCCGTCGCTCTCCGCCGGCAGCCGCGTCGACCGGGTCGCGCGCGGCTATCGTGCTGTCGGTCGCCGAACGAATTCGATGGGGAACGATCGTGATCGACGACCACGGAACGCGCCACGTGTGCGGTCGGGGAGCGCCCGTCGTGCAGGTTCGCGTCCACGACTCGCGGGCCTGGTCGGCCTTGGTGAGGGGCGGTTCGACCGGCCTCGGCGAGGGCTACGTACGAGGCTGGTGGGATTGCGACGATCTCACCGCGCTCGTTCGCATCGCGCTCAGAGCGATGCGGCGCACCCACGACACCCTTGATCGCCTCGGCCAGGCTCGGGCACGCCTCACGGATCCGGTGAGCCGGCTGCGCCGTCCTCGACCCGCACGCGACCGGCAACAGGTGCACGCGCACTACGACATCTCCAACGACTTCTTCGCGACGATGCTCGATGAGACGATGACGTACTCGTCCGCGCTCTTCGAGCGTCCCGACATGGGTCTGGCCGCCGCACAGCGAGCCAAGATGGATCGGATCTGCCGACTCCTCGACCTCGGGCCGGGCGATGAGCTGTTGGAGATCGGCACCGGCTGGGGCGGCTTCGCTATCCACGCCGCATCGCACTATGGCTGTCGGGTCACGACCACGACGATCTCCGACGCGCAGTTCGACCTCGCTCGAGAGCGCGTGGCCGCAGCCGAGCTGGACCGTCTCGTCACCGTCCGGCCAGACCACTACCGCGATCTTCGCGGTCGATTCACGAAGCTCGCCTCGATCGAGATGTTCGAGGCCGTCGACTGGCGGGATCACGACGAGTTCTTCGCCACGTGCGCCCGCCTTCTCGAGCCGGGCGGCTTGATGGCGATGCAAACAATCGTCATCGAGGACCAGGCGTTCGATCGCGCCAAGCATCACGATGACTTCATCAAGCGCTTCGTGTTCCCGGGCGGATGCCTTCCCTCCGTGAAGTCGATCGTCGCGTCAGCGACACGTGGTGCATTCCGGGTCCGGGATCTGCGTGACATCGGCGAGCACTACCCGGAGACCCTGCGCCGTTGGCGAGCCAACATCGACACAGACCTCGAGCGCCTCGAGTCACTCCAGCTCGACGACTCATTCGGGCGGCTGTGGACGTTCTACCTGTGCTACTGCGAAGCGGGCTTTCTGGAACGGCGGGTGAGTGACATCCAAGTGCTTCTCGAGAACCGCGGACGACGATGACCGTTTCAGCGTCGCGTTCCCGGCAGCATCTGAGTCCAGGAGATCGTTCACAGCTGTCGCGAGACATCGTGCACATCTCGGGCGAGGAGTGCTCATGTCGTCTCCGACGGGGCACTGCACGACGATGTCGATTTCACATTCCATTCGTCGCGGATCCGGATGAAGACGGCGAGCAAGGACGAGCTGGCAGCGTTGGACGCCGACTCCGACCGCTGCCGCACTGGAACTCTCGGATGCTCGGGTCGCGACACTTTTCGTCGTCGGCCAGCAGGACCCCATGGCACTTGTCGAGCACGCAAAGCAGATCGACACCAGCGTGTCGATGCCATCGTCCTGTCTACATGCGTCCAAATGCCGTACTTCGGCGGATCTGGTGGCTCACTACGAGTCCGGCTGCCGGCGACGCCGAGAGTTGAACCTGCGACCCGCGGATGAGAAGTCCTGCAAGACTGAGCGCTGTACTGAATAGATGATCCCGTGTCACTCGCGAGCGACACGGCGCGAGTTATCCGTTGTCTCGCTCAGTCGCTTTGTCCCGGCGGTCAGGACATGACGCATGTCGAGGCGCAGCGTGGGACGCTGGGGTCGGCCAGGGGGTGGGTATGTCCGGTCGACCTTCGGGAACGGTGACCTTCTTGTTCACCGACATCCGGGGCTCTACCTCACTCTGGGAGGAAGACCCCGTCGCGATGCGCACCGCGCTCGCCCGCCACGATGCGATCCTGGAGGACGCGATAGGTGCCCACGATGGCCTCGTCTTCTCGCGGGGAGGAGACGGTGTGGCTGCCGCGTTCGCACGCGCCGGCGACGCAGTGGGGGCGGCCGTCGAAGCGCAGCGCTCCTTGACCGCTGAACCCTGGCCGCAGGCTGCCGAGCTGTGGGTTCGGATGGGACTCGACACGGGTGAGGCGTTCGAAAGCGACGGTGACTACCACGGCACCCCACTCAACCGCGCTGCCCGGCTCATGGCCGCAGCGGGTGGCGGACAGATCGTGATCTCGGAAGTGACGGCCTCGCTCTTGGCGACCGCGCCGGGAGTCGCCCTGACCGACCTCGGGCTCCAGCGGCTACGCGGTCTGATGCAACCCGTGCACGCGTTCGGTGTGCGCGCGGAGGGCGTGGTGCCCGTCGAACGTCCTTTGGCGACCGCAGACGCTCCAGGGAACCTGCCCTCGATGGCGAATGGGTGGTTCGGATCGACGGCCGAGCTGCATCGTCGAGTCGCGGACCTCGCGAGGCGGAGGCTCGTGACGCTGACGGGCACTGGCGGTGTGGGCAAGACCCGCCTCGCTGTCGAGATGGGCTCGTTGGCGGCGGACGAGTTCCCGGGAGGGATCTGGCTCGTGGAGCTGGCTCCCGTCACCGATCCCGCGGCGGTGGTGATGGCAGTGACGTCGACCCTGTCGATCCAGACTCAGTTCGGCGTGTCGATCGTGGACTCGATCGTGGACTGGCTGCGCGGCCGGCGGGTGCTGTTGATCATCGACAATTGCGAGCACATGGTGGCGCCGGTCGCGGCTCTCTGCGCGGCCATCGTGGCCGGCTGCCCGGACTCGACCCTCCTGGCAACGAGCCGGGAGCCTTTGGGGGTGCCGGGCGAACGCGTCGTGGCGGTCGCATCGCTGACATCGTCTGACGGGATCGAGCTGTTCTGCGACCGGGCGGCTGCCACGGATGAGGCACTGCGGTTCGCCGACGACGACCTGACCACCGTCGCCTCGATATGCGAAAGGCTCGACGGCATTCCATTGGCGATCGAGCTGGCCGCGGCGCGGTGCCGCTCCATGGCACTCGGAGACCTACTGGCACGTCTGGACGACCGCTTCCGGCTCCTCCGCGGTGGCGGCCGCGGTGCTCTCGAGCGTCATCAGACGCTGCGGGCAACCGTCTCATGGTCCTATCAGCTGCTCAGTGAAGACGAACGGGTGTTGTTCGACCGCGTGTCGGTGTTCGCCGGCGGCTTCGACCTCTCCGCGGCCGAGGCGATATGTGCCGATGAGGTGCTCGAGGCTTCTGAGATCGTCGACGTGCTCGGCTCGTTGGTCGACAAGTCCATGGTCCTCGTCGAACGCGGCGAATCAGCGGTGCGGTACCGGCTCTTCGAGACGCTGCGGCAGTACGGCGAAGAACGTCTCGAAGACGACACCAGTCGCTTCCGGGACCGTCATCTCGAGCACTACCTCGCGGTAGCGGAACGGGCGCATGGCCTGTGGATGAGCCCTCGCCAACGGGACGGCGACGCCGCGTTTGACCGCGAGTGGGACAACCTGCGCGGCGCGTGGGCATGGGCCATGACGACAGGGAACGTCGACGCCGCCGACGCGCTCGTCCTGCGAACCGCACCGCACGCCAACTTCCGGAATCGCCGGGAGCACGGGGATTGGGCGACACGCACACTCGGCCTCGAGACGACCGACCGACATCCCAATCCCACCACGTACGGCGAAGCCACGTTCTGGGCGTTCGTCGCCGGAGACCTCGACCGCGCCGTGGCCGTCGCCGAGCGAGGCATAAGGGCCGGAAGCGGACCCCAAGACGTCGACACGACGTGGTGCTGGGTGTGGCTCGCGTTTGCTCATCTCGCGTCCGGTCGACAAACCGATGCGGAGGAGGCCTCACGGTTCGCGCTGGTCGCCGCTGGCAACGTGGACCCATTCATCGAAGGAGGCGCCCTGGGGGTGCACATCGACGTCATAGGCGGCAGTGACCCCGCCGCGACCACCCGCGCAGTCGAGCGGCACGCGGAGCTGTCAAAGCGACTCGGAGCACCGTCCGTGCTCGCGATGTCCGCGTACATCCAAGCCCGAAACCTGCTGGTTTCCCAAGACTCGTCTCACGCCCCAGACGCGCTCCGGATCTTCCAAAGAGGTCTGATACTGGCTCGCGAGTCAGGCGCTGTTCTCCCCGAGGCTCTCAACCTGCAAGGAGTCGCGCGAGTCGCGGCGCTGCTCGACGTCCCCGAAGCCGCAGATGTATGTCGAGACGCGATCGCGAGGTTCTACGAGACTCGAAACTGGCCGGTGCTATGGCAGGTGCTCGACGATGTCGCGAGCTGGTTGGCTCGCACCGGAGACATCGAGTTCGCCTCTGTGCTCTACGGCCACCTCGACGAGTACCACCCGCCGTGGGGAAGCGGCCCCGACCGACAGATGCGCGACGACGGTGTCGCGATGGTTCGCCGACACGAGAACGCGGCCTCATGGATGAGCGACGGAACCGCGATGACCCGCGAGGCCCTCGTCGCGTACTCCCTCGGCCGACTCGCTGAGCGAGCAGCCTGATCGGCGATCCGTTCTCCAACGACGCGCTGCCCCGCACGGGAGCCCGCCCGTGCGACCATCTGCCCGGGGCGATGCAGTCGGAAACTGCCTTGCCCTGATACGTCGCCTCGGCCAGCGCGGCGCGCGCTGCCCTCGCTCGCCTTCGTCACGCGGCTCGGAGTCGGTACACCGACACCCGCGTCATGCTCCTCGTCGCCGACCACGATCACTAGGACGTGGGTCGCGGTTTGTGAGGTCCTGCGGCGCGCTGATCGGTCGAGTTGTGGCCGCGGCCGTCCGCCACCGGCGCCAACACGACGACCGTGTCGCCCACCCTCGGCTTGCGGCGGGTGTCGGCCGCGATCAGCTCGATGCGTCCCTTCGCGTCCACGAGAAAGAGACCGATCGCCTCGGGATGCACGCGGGCGTGGTCATCGGGGCCGAACTTCGGGGTGAGCTTGGTCGCCGTGATGCTCCAGCCCGTGTCGAGCCGCTCGGCGAGGTGGTCGAACGTCGCGTCCTTCCCAAACAGGGGCACGCGCGAACGTCCCCGCCGGCATCGTCCACCACGCCTCGTGCTCTGGACGCCCGGGCGGGATCTGGAACACGTGGCGACGACCGAGCACATCTGAGGCCTGGCGCGAAGCGAGTGTGTTCAGCTCGTCGCTCGATGTCATGGCGACGAAGCACCCGGCGTCGAGAATCCCGGCCTCGGCCCACGTTTCGCTCGCAAGGATCGTGCCGCGGTTCGCTGGCAGGCCATCCATGCGCGCCGCCGAGAGCTCGCGCCGGTCGAGGTCGATGAGCCTGACCCGAGCGCCCTGAGCCTCGAGCGACGATCCGAACTGACGCGCGAAGGGGTTGGCTCCGAGCACGACCATCGCACGTCGGTCTGAGTCGATGAGCCCGAGCCGGTTTGCGAGGTATCTGCTCCCGAGGCCCGACAGCAGCACCGTGCCTGCGATCACCGTGAAGGTCGCGGACACGAGCACCTGGGAGTCCGCGACGCCGATGTCTTGGAGCTGAAGCGCCAGGAGAGAGGCCACCGCGGCGGCGACGATGCCCCGCGGGGCGGTCGCCGCGACGAATGTGCGTTCGGGGCGAGACAGGTTCGACCCCAACGTCGCGACGAAGACCGAAAGCGGGCGGACGACGATGACCAGCGCCGCGAGGAACGCCAGGTTTCGCCACTCGAGCTCGCGCAGCGTGCCCGACTCGATGCTCGCGCCGAGCAGGAGGAACAGCGCCGAAACGAGCAGGATGCGCAACGTCTCGTTGAACTCGAGCACCCGCCCGACCGCGACGCGGGATTGGCTGGCCAGCGCGACGCCCATCGCGGTCACCGCGACGAGCCCTGACTCGACTCGCACCTCGTTCGCTGCGGCGAAAGCACAGACGACCACCGCGAGAGTCGTGACGCTCTCGAGATGCTCCGGGATCAGGTAGCGCTCCATCGCCAGCACTAACAGCACCGCGGCCATGAGGCCGATGCCCGTGCCGATCCCGATCGTGGTGACGAGGCGAGCCACCATCGCGGAGCCGCCCCGTCCTCCCTGGAACGCTGCCTGGAAGTACAAGACGGTGATGACGGCGCCGAGCGGATCGATGAGCGTCCCCTCGGCCTCGAGGAGTCGGCCGGCGCGCCCGTGAAGGCCGAGCGCTCGCACGATCGGGCCGATGACCGTCGGGCCGGTGACGACGAGCACCACCGCGACAAGCACCGCCATGTCCCAGTCCACATCGATCAGGTAGTGGGCGGCGACCGCCGAGCCGGCGATCGTGATTGCTGCACCCACAGTGATCAGCAGCCATACGGTGCCCCCCGCGGCGCGGACGCCTTTCCATCCGAGGCCGAGCGCGCCCTCGAACAGCACGATCGCAACCGCCAGCGACACGAACGGCGACAGCAGATCACCGAACGTCTCGCCCGGGTCGAGGGCGCCCGTGATCGGCCCCGCGATCAGCCCGCTCGCGAGCAGAAAGACGATCGCGGGAACGTGGAGCCGCCACCCCAGCCATTGGGCGACCGCGGTGCAGGCGAGCACAGCCGCGATGACGACGACGACTTGCTCGTCCAAGTCCCTCCCCCGCATGGTGAGTGGTAAAGATCAGGCACGGCGTACTCACGGGGACTGGTCAGGAGCTGACGATCTCCGCGTTGCCGGTCCCTGCTGGCGAGCCCGCCCGCTTGAAGCCCCAGTACAGCACCCCGACGACCCAGGCCATACCTATCGCGCCACCCAGATAGAGGTTCATGGCCCCACCGGGCGCGAGGAAGCCACTGGTACCGAACACCGTGACGGTCTCGATCGCCTGCTCCACGAAAAAGACCACGCTCAGCCACCCCAGCCACCGAGGGATGATCCCTGAGCGCCAAACGCGAGCGGCACGAACGCCGCCCCCATCGTCATCGTCGACCCGTTCACGATCGGTCCCCAGTACTGCGGGATGTCGAACAGCGTGCGAGCGGTCACCGGGTCGAGACCTTCGGGGTGCAGCGCCAACCCCGCCCAGAACCAGGCCTGCACCTGTCCGGTGATGACCCAGCCGAGCACACCGCCGAAGAAGATGTAGCGGTTCGGCTTGGGGAGAAGGGTCGCCACCATGCCGCCGAAGACGGCGAGCGCGAGAGCAGCGAAAGCCGCCGTCCACGCATACACCTGCGCGTTCGTCGCGTGGTCCGTGAACCAGCTGACGATCTCCTGACCGCTCGACTCGATCGTCGGGACCGAGCCGCCCAAGGCGGTGAAGCTGGCTACGTAGAAGACGATCCACCCCACGCCAGACACGAGGAGGACAGCCGGTGCCTTCTTCATCCCGAACCCCCGTCAAAATCGCCGCTGCCGATGGGCCGCGCGACACGGTACGACGGCGAGGATTGCCGTGTCACGACCTCTCACTCGGTTCGGTGACGTTGCCTCTGCAGCTCTCTCCGCGCCGTAGTCTGTGAACCAAGCCAGAGTGTCCGCACGGGGCATGCTGGCAGCCGAACTGCGAGCCTCGATCGAGAGTGCGTCCGACAGGAGCTCACTCTGAGCGACTTGAATCCGGGCGCCCGAGGAGGCACCACGGCCGAAACCGATGTGAGGCCGACCTCGACAATCACTGTCGGCAAGGTCGTCGGTTGGCTTCTCTCGTTGGCGATCACCGTCGGCATCTTCGTGTTCCTGATCCCGCGGTTGAATCGCGGTGGCGACGTCAGGGCGGAGCTCGCCGCCGTTGGCCTCACCACGTGGGCCGCCGTGATGGCCGCTGGTCTCGGCAAGATCGCGGTCGACCAGTGGCAGTACATCGTGCTGCTGCCAGGCCTCCGATTCCGAGAGTCGACCGTTTCGAACTTGGCAGCGACCGCAGTGTCCGACACCTTCCCGGCGGGCAGCGCGATCTCGATCGGGTTGACGTACAGCATGCAGCTCTCGTGGGGCTTCCACCTGCGAGACATCGTGCGGGCATCAGTGACCGGTGGCGTGTTCACGACGTTCGTGAAGCTCGGGCTCCCGGTGACTGCCGTGCTGGCTGCGATCGTCGCGGGCAACGGGAGTGCGGAGCTCGTCGCGATAGCGCTCGTCGCGTCGATCGCGCTCGCCAGCGCGATCGTCATCTTCGCGCTCGCGCTGCGGTCCGAGAGGTTCGCGCTTCGTCTCGGTGCTCTCGGTGAGCGGTGCACCAACCAGGTCCTCCGGAGGCTTCGGCGCCCACGGGTCCACGGGTGGACTGAGGCGGCTGCCCGCTTTTTCGAACAGACCGGGGAGCTCGTGCGAGAGCGCTGGCCGATGATCGTCCTCACTCAGGTCCTGCCCAAGGTTGCTACGGCAGGGGTGCTGTGGGTCGCGCTTCGCAGTGTCGGGGTCTCATCGAGTGAGGTCGGCGGCCTCGAGATCTGGATCGCATACGTCGCGACGACAGTCGCGACGATGGTCCCGATCACCCCCGGAGGAATGGGCATCACCGAAGCAGTGCTCATCGCTGTGCTCGGCGCTGGCGAGAGTCCAACTGTCACCGCACAGATCACGGCCGCGGTCATCGTCTACCGGGCCGCCACGTGGCTGCTGCCGATCGTCCTCGGCGCGCCGTGCTTCCTGTTCTGGCGTGGGAACAATTCGTGGCGCAAGACAACTTCCGACCGCTATCCGCCATCCGTCGAGCAGGTCGCCTAAGGGATGGTGGTCAGCGAAAGTCCCCACCTCGGGGTTGGTTTGATTCAGGTGGGTCGCCGCTGGCCGAGCAACAGGATCCCGACCCCGACCAGCAACGTTGCGATGACCACCATCCCCGTCGTCGAGTTCGTACCGGTTCGGGGCAACTCCTGACCTTCGCTGGAGGCGCCTGGGCCGGGAGGCTGCCCGGCAGCCACGCCGACCGCCGAGCTCATCCCCGATGCCAATCGCGCTGCCTACGTCGGACTACCGGGCGTCATCGTGTGGGAACTCGAACGAATCGGCTGACAACGCGAGCAGGCACTCGAACGGATCTCGGTCCAGATCATGAATGTGAGGGAGCCAATGCCGTCGTGTCCTCTCCCGTCATCACCTTCCCGATGAGCCCCGTGTCCCAGTAGTCGGACCAGCGCACGATCTCGCCATTGCGGACGAAGGGCCGGGACGCTGGACCGCGATGTCGGCGGTGGGCCGCTATCTGGCCCGGCCGGTGATCCCGAGTGCTCTCGCGGCGTCGTTGGAAGCATCGGTGCCGAGGATCTGGCGGACAAGAAGGAGCCCATCGACTCGAGCGATCACGGCGAGAGCGATTCGCCGCCGTGCCGACGGAGTTGACCCAACCGACCTGGTCGTGAGCCTCCGACGGCCGGCGCTCCCCTGCCTTCTCCCTACACCGCTCCCACAGGCGGTGCGCCCAGCCGAGCTCAGTGCGTCATGGCACGAGACGCTCGCGGTGTGGACGACAGTCGAGCCAGAACCGGCCCTCACTGAGGACGGCGCGTGGCGCCGACGCGAGCGGCGCGAGCCACTGGATCCGGTCAGGTGCGCTCCCCACTCTGAAGCATTCTGTGCGAACCGTGCACGATAGGGAAGGCGTCGTCGTCAGTGATGAGCGCGCCGGGCTCGAGCCAGGTGTCGGCCGCGCTCACGACCGGATCCGCGCCGGGCACCGGACTCCAACGCGCGTCGTCGCCCAACCATCGCCACGACACCGCGACGCGGCGATGGGGACTGCCGTTGCCGCGACTGCGATGGACGATGCGGTAGTCGAAGAGCAGCGCGTCGCCGGGTTCGACGTCGAAGCCGATCACGTCGAAGCGCTCGGGATGATCCTCGAAGACCTCGACCTCGTCTGGGAACGACGCGACATAGCTACCGAAGTTCGGCCAGATCCGGTCGAGCTTCTCGACCTCAGTCGGGCCACCGAAGTACGGCCGGTATGTGATCCCCCATGCGTGGCTGCCGCGAACGAACTCGAGCGCCGACGATTCAACACTCGCCCCCGTGAGCGCGACCCACGTCGAGCACACCTGCGTGCCGCTGATCGGCCAAAACGGGTTGTCTTGATGCCAATGAAAGACGTCTGCCGCGCCGGGGTCCTTGACGAACACCTGCTCGAAGTAGAGGCGGATGGTCTCACTTCCGGTCGCCTGTGCGGCCAGCCCCGCGAGGCCCGACTCGAACGCGAAGCACCGGAACTCCTCGTTGTCCCGATACAGGCGGCGGGTCATGCCGGTCGAGGCCCGCACCCCGTCGCCGTACCGATGACGTAACTCGTCGTCCACCGCGGCGATGGCGCGCGGCACCAGATCCGCAGGAAACGCCCCAGGGATGTGCACGACGCCGTCGCGGCGGAAGGCCTCGATCTCGTCGTCGGTCAGGCTTCTGCGGTACATGCACTCCCCCTCGCTTCGATATTTCTGAGGATACTCAGTTTTCTTGATATGTCCAGAGAGCACTTTGGGCTGTGACGCAGTGAGTAGCCTCAGGTTTCAACCGATGGAGACCCTGGGCCGGCGGGAGCAGAACAAGATCGAGAAGCGCGGAAGGCTGATGGCGGCCGCCCGCCAGCTCTTCCAGACCGACGGGCTCGATGCGACCACGACGGCGATCACCCAGGCGGCCGGCGTCGGAGCCGGCACCTTCTATCTGTACTTCGCCTCCAAGGAGGACCTCATGATCGAGGTGTTCCGCGACGACATCCGGCGGACCTGGACTGACGCCTTTGCGTTGGTGCGTCCCGACGACCCCATCGTCGAGCAGATCATCGGTGTCTTCAGGGGCGTCACGAACGTGCACGAGCGCGACCCGGAGCTTGCTCGTGTGTGGTTCCGCGAGCTCCCGTACGCATCACGGTCGACCCAGGATGCGGCGAACGATGTTGTGGCATGGGCACAGCACCGCCTCGAAGTGCTACTGGAAGCCGCCCGTGCGCACGGCGACCTCGATGGTGAGGTCAACGCCGCGCTGCTCGCCCGAATGTGCCTCGATCTGTGGGTCGCCCTGATGATCCGACGTCACTCGGGAGGCATCACGGCGGCTGCGGCCATCGAACGACTCGCCGCCACATTGCGAATGACGTTTCATTACATGAACCCCGCCAAGGGCGCCTGAGTTGCGACGCGTGGCGCATCGGTACGATCCCGGAGCTCATCCCCGATGCCAATCGCGCTGCCTACGTCGGACTACCGGGCGTCATCGTGTAGGAACTCGAACGAATCGGCTGAGCGACCTGGCACATCCCCCCGTTTGAACTCACCGGCGCGGAGCCACCGGCTGACCACTCTCGCCTCCTCGACTCGGCGCCGGGGGCGTTACGGTGCGCGACGAGATGAACGCCGAACCGCCTCCCGTCCCGACCACCGCACGTCGGATCGCGGCTCTCGCGTCGTACGTCACCATCATCGGGGCGGGCCTGGTGCTCGTGCTGTTGCTGCTCAGCGACCCGTTGACGATGGTCGGGGCAGCCGCGGCTCTCGCCCTCGCCGTGGCCGCGGCATGGAACACGCTCACCCGCCGGGGGACGGCGCGGCTCGTCGAGCGCGGTGCTCGCAGGAGTCGCCGTCGTCGCGTGCGTCGTCGTGCTCCTCGCCGCGAACGATCTGTTGGCGTTGTTCGCCAGTCTCGGCCTGGCGGTCGCGGCGGTCGGCGTCGGCAGGTACTCGCTCGGCCGCGACCGCGCCTCGCTGATCACCGCACCGACCCCCGGCATGCCTGTGCCCGCCGCGACGCGACCGGTGCTGATCATGAACCTGAAATCGGGAGGCGGAAAGGCCGAACAGTTCAAGCTGGCGGACGAATGCCGCGCCCGGGGCATCGAGCCAGTGGTCCTACAACCGGGCGACGACCTCGTGCAGCTCGCCGAGGCAGCGATCGAGCGGGGAGCCGACGTGATCGGGATGGCCGGCGGGGACGGCTCGCAGGCCCTCGTCGCGTCGGTCGCCGCGCACCGGGGCGTCGCGCATGTCGTGGTGCCCGCCGGCACCCGCAACCATTTCGCACTTGACCTGGGTCTCGACCGAGATGACGTCGTCGGAGCGCTCGACGCCTTCGGTCCGGCCGTGGAGCGACGCATCGACCTCGCGGAGGTCAACGGCCGCGTGTTCGTCAACAACGTGTCGCTCGGCTTCTACGGAGAGATCACTCAATCCGAGGAGTACCGCGACGCCAAGGTGGCCACCGTGCTCGATCAGCTGCCGACGCTGCTCGGCCCCGGCGGCGAACCCACGGAGCTGTGCTGGACGGGTCCCGACGGTGTCCGCCACGACTCAGCCCATCTCATCCAGGTGTCGAACAACCGGTACAGCTTGCGCGTGGGCGGCGGATCCGGCACTCGCGACCACCTCGACGACGGAGAGCTCGGCATCCTCGCCGTGGAAGTGTCGGGCACCGCTGCCGCGGTGGAGCTCGCCGCGCTCGTCGCACTGCGGCGCCCCGACGGCGCACGTGCCCTCGAAGACTGGACGGCGCAGACCTTCGAGGTCACGTCCAGCGAGCCCATCGCGGCCGGCGTGGACGGAGAAGCGTTGCGGCTGGAGTCGCCCCTCGTGTTCCGCATCCTCCCGGGTGCGTTCGCGCGTGCGCCTTCCGGAGCATGCGCCCGGCTACGCCCCCGCCGCCATCGCAGGCCAATCCGCGGCAACGACACTTGGCAATGTCTGGCGCGTCGCTCGAGGGCACCCTCCGCGTCCGCCTATCGAGTGACGCCGAGTCGCCGCTCGCTGCGCGTCGCGAAGTACCAGGCCGTGACGACGACTGCGACAGCAACCGAGCCGCCGAGCGCCCATCCGGCCACGACGTCCGAGAGCCAATGGACGCCGAGCACCAGTCGACTGACTCCGACGAGTGCGGCGAAGAGCAGTCCTCCCGTGAGCGGCAGAGCCTTGAACCATCGATGGTGAGCGACCGTGAGAGCAAGCGTGAGCCCGGCGGCGACACCGAACGCCGCTCCATTAGTGGCGTGACCGGATGGAAAAGCGGCGAGCGTGACGTGGGTGGCATGCACCGCAACGGGAGGACGATCGCGCTCGAAGATCGACTTGGCCGCCGTTGACGCAAGGCTTGCCAGCGAGATCGACACGAGCGGCGCAGCCGCCAAAAGCAGGTGGGATCCGCGCCGCCACAACCAGACACCGATGCAGGCGCTGACGATCGCAAGGAACACGTACGAGCCGAGCGTGCTCACGAACTTCGCCAAGCGGATCGACGCATCCGTGCGGTGATCGACGAACCAGTTCAGCACCGCCTCGTCGTGGGAGATGAGACCACCGCCGTCGAGGACGTCTTCCGCGATCAGCGCGAACAGCACCAAGTTCGCGGCCACGAGCGCGGCAGCGATGACGAGTGCTCTCCGGGACGGGGCGACTTCGGCATCGAGGGGCATTCGACAACTCCTCCGTCCCGGAGTCAGTGAGAGTATCGACCCGCCGGGCGTCGACCCCCTTAATGAAATGGATGGCTCCGTGAGCGAGGCGACAGTTGCGGTCGTTGCTGGGCTCGTCCTCATATGGGCGGTCGTGTCGGGCGCCTTGGCGCGTCACGACGTCACCGGCCCGCTCGTGTTCGCGATCGCCGGCTACCTGCTTGCGAACCCGGACTGGGGTCCGCTGACCGTCAACGTCGACGCGGCCTCGGTGCACGCCATCGCCGAAGTCACGCTGGCCCTCGTGCTGTTCTCCGACGCCGCGAGGGTGAACCTCGGGGAGCTCCGGCGCGACATCATGATCCCGGCCAGGTTGCTCGGCATCGGCCTCATCCTCTCCGTCGTGCTCGGCGGTCTGTTCGCCAACTGGATCTTCGGCGAGTTCCCATGGGCGCTTGCCGGCTTCGTCGGCGCGGCGCTCGCCCCGACCGATGCCGCCCTCAGCGTGCAGGTGATCGACGACGAGCGCATACCCATGCGAATCCGGCGGGCGCTCAACGTCGAAAGCGGACTGAACGACGGCATCGCGACGCCGATCGTCGTGTTCATGCTCGCGGTCGCCGCAAGCCAGCTCGGCACCGTGACCGAGGACGTGACGTTCGAGGCCGGCAAGGCGCTCCTGGAGCTGAGTGGCGGGCTGGTCCTCGGGGCGGTCATGGGACTGGCGGGCGCGGTACTGATCTCCGAGGCCGCTCGACGCCATTGGATCGGCACCGACAGCGTGCGACTGGCGACGCTTGCCGTGGCCATCGCTGCCTTTGCCAGCGCGCTCGCACTCGACGCGAACGGGTTCATCGCTGCGTTCGCGGCGGGCATCGCATTCAGCGCAGGGCTCGACGCAAGGGTCGTTCACCTCGAGGAGGCGGCTGAGCTCCCCCAGCTGGGAGGCGAGCTTCTGGCGTTGGTGGTGTGGTTCCTCTTCGGAGCCACCCTCGTCCCCGTGGCGTTCCACAACCTCGACGGCCTGGTCGTCGTCTACGCGCTCGCGAGCCTCACGATCGTGCGCATGCTTCCCGTCATGCTGAGCCTCGTCGGCGCGAGGCTCGACCGACCGAGCGTTGTGTTCATCGGTTGGTTCGGGCCGAGAGGTCTCGCCTCAGTTGTGTTCGCCTTGCTGGCCATCGAGGAGCTCGGCGACACGTCGTCTGCGGTCGCGACGGCGGTCGCGACGGTCACGCTGACGGTGCTGTTCAGCGTCTTCCTCCACGGCATCACCGCGGGTCCCGGCGGGCGCCAGTACGTCCAGCACGAGCTGAGGCACTCGGCGACCGACGGGAACGCGTGAACGGCACCGTCGACGCGGTGCGCTCGCCGGTCAGCCCGCTTCGGCCTCGATCTCCGCATCGAGCTCTGCCAACAGCTCTGCCTCGACGGCGGCGATCGCGAAGCCGAGCGCCCGCGTGATGTTGCCGGCTGCCGAGACGGTGCGGGCCGTGCCGACGATGGGGGCGATCGCGACCAGGACGCCCTGGACGTCCTCGAGCGTGACCCCGGCGTCGCTCGCCGTGCCCGCATTGAGCAAGTACGAGATCGGCGGTGCGCCGGCGGCGGCGAGAGCCGCGATGCGAGCCAACATCAGCTCGCGAGGCTCGAGGCTGCAGTTCTCAATCGACGCCGCGGTCATCTCCGCGATCGTGTCGAGCAGGGGTGTCTCATCAGCCATGTCGGTCTCCTCGTTCAGTAGGGCGCCGCAGATCGGCGCACCATGCGAGCGCCATTCTGGCGGACGATTGCTGCTGCACGGACATGCTCCGCCGAGACCGCGGATCATGGCCAGCGTGAAGCCCCCCGGTCCGGCCCTGCGGACCGTGCTCAAGACCCCGAACCTCCTCTACCGCTGGCACGTCGGTTGGGTGCTCGGACATCGCTTCGTGCGGATCGAGCACACCGGGCGACGATCCGGAGCACGATACGAGACGGTTGTCGAGGTGCTCAGCTGCGACCACGCGTCGGGCGAGGTCATCGTCATGTCGGGATGGGGTCCAACGTCCGACTGGTATCGCAACATCCGAGCCGGCACTCCGACCACGATCTCGTTCGGCCGGGAATCGTCTCCCGTCGTTCACCGAGACATCGCCGACGACGAAGCCGTCGAGGTGTTGCGCCAATACGAGGAACGAAATCGGTGGATGAGACTGGTGGTCCGCCGTGTCCTCGGACGTCTCGCGGGGCAGCCTTACGACGGGTCGGCCGAGAGTCGGCGAGCCGTCATCCAAACGCTGCCGCTCATCGCGCTCGTACCGAGCGGTGCGCCAGCCTGACGCCAGGACTCCACGAGGCGCCTCCCCGGGCGCACGCGGCGTAATGTGCCCCGACATGGTCGCCGTCTCCGATTTGTTTCGCACGCGCGGCGCGCTGGTCCTGGTGACCATCCGCGGCGATTGGTGACCGTATTGCTGCGGCCAGCTGGTGCGGCTGGCGAACGAGCTCGGCGAGATCCAGTCGCTCGGCAGCGATGTCTGCGCGGTTTCTGTCGATTCACCGGAACGCAACGCGGCCCTTGCCCGACGGTGGCATCTACCGTTCCCGGTTCACAGCGACCCGGGCGGCGACCGGCTCTTGAAGCAGCTGGATCTCTGGAACCCGAATGACCGCGGCGGGATCGCCTGGCCCGCGATGCTCCTCTACGACGCCGACGGTCGCGAGGTGCGTCGATACCGGTCGCGGGACTTCGCTGATCGGCCCCCGAACGACGACGATGTGCTCACGGATCTCCGCGCCCTCGATCTCCCCGCGATCTCGGTGCCGGCATGGATCCCTGACGTCGAGCCCGTCGACGATCCGGGCGCGCTGCGGACCGAGACGTTCGGGCCCTACTTCCGGGGCATCCGATTCGGTGTCTACGGCTTGTCGGGACGTTTGCAGGACCCGATCGACCAACAAGAGGCGATCCGCATGAGCGAGATGGCTGCGAGCTTCCTCGACGCCTGGTCGACGCGGCGCAAGGCCGTGGAGGCGGGTTGACCGTGGCTAATCTGCCACTGGAGGCTCGCATATGTGCAGGTCGTCACACCACCACTACCGGTACGAGGACGGTCGGTCGGCGACACCGCTCTCGGTGAGCGACTCGGTGGCGCCACCAGACACGATCCGCGTGTCGGACGCGGACCGCAACCTCGTCATCGAGCTGTTGAAAGAGCACACCGCCGACGGTCGTTTGACGCTGGAGGAGTTCGAGACCAGGGTCGACGAAACGCTGGCGGCGCGCACTGGCAGCGACCTGCGGATGGTGCTCCGCGACTTGCCGGCGCCCGATCGCGGCCGGCCGCAACCTCGATCCGCTCCTTCCGTCGCCGGCTCGGTGTTGCGGTTCCCCACGATCGCGCTCGTCGTCGTCTTGTTCTGGGTCGCCGCCGGCCACCTACCGTTGTGGCCGCTCTTCGTCGCCGCTTTCCTCTGGTTCCGCGTGGGCGCTGGCCGCCATCGCCGAGCCCGCTGGGGCTACGACCGGCCCGAGCGCATCGAGACCGACGTCACGACGTCCGTCTAGTCCCTGACGCCGGGCGGAGCCGGTCGTTCGCGGCGACATCGCCTCCGGCTGGAGTTGAAACCTGCGACCCCGCGGATGAGAAGGCCTACAGCGCTGAGCGCTGTGCTCAACCGGAAGTTCCCGCGTCACCAGCGAGCGACACAACGCGAGTCACCCCGAGCTTCCGGTAGATCGAGATGGCCTGCGACTTCACCGTGTTTCGCGACACGGACAGCCTGGCGGCGATGTCGGCCAAGGTGAGGTGCGTGCGCAGGTATACGAGTATCCGCCGTTCCGCGGCAGTCAGGCCCTCGACGAGCGCAGCGCGTCTGTATCGGTGAGGCCGAGGTCGGCCTCGATCGCGCGGCGGGGCTTGGCACCAACCGACACAGCGACTGGCTGGCCATCGCGGAATAGAGCGATGGTGGGGATGCCTTGGATCCCGTAGCGGCCGGCGACGTGCGGGTTGGCGTCGACGTCGACCTTGACGACCTTCAGGTCGGGACGGCCGGCGGCGAGCGCCTCGAGCTCCGGGACGATCAGGCGGCAGGGACCGCACCAGGCGGCCCAGAAGTCGACGACGACCGGCATGGTCGCGTGGAGGACCTCGGTCTCGAAACTCTGGGGATCGTCAGCGTGGACAACAGCGGACATGGCGCTCTCCTTCAGCGGGGTAGCCGTTCCAACTCCCACCCCACCAGGCATATTCCTGTACCCCAGGGGGTATGTTGCAATACCCCCAGGGGTACCGATAGCGTCGATGCTCATGACCACGACTGAGCCCCGCGCCGCCACCAGCGAACAGCCGCGGCCCGACGAGCACGACGAGCCGTGGCTCGCCCGTCTCGCCCGCTTCTCGGGCCGGCGGCGCCGCACCGTGATGCTCGGCTGGCTGGCGGTGATCCTGCTGGCAGCACCGCTGGCCCTGACCCTGTCGAGCGCGCTGTCGGGGGCAGGGTGGGAGGCGCAGGGATCGACTGCGCAGACCGTCCGCGATGAGTTGCGCCGCGACTTCCCGCGGCCGGCGCCGAAGCCGCGGTCGTCGCCTACCACCAAGCGGAACCAATCGCGGAGAATCCGTCGGGTCTACGCTCGCTGGTCGCGTCGCTACGGGGAGCGCCCGGCGCGGCGTCGGTGGTCGACCCGCTGTCCTTGCCCGCCGACGCGGGGATGATCTCCCCGGACGGGCGCACCGCGTTGGTGCCCGTCGAGCTCGCAGCGACCAGGGACGCCGACCTCCCGAAGTCGGCCGGCAAGCTGATCGATCACGTGAAGACCGTCGCGCTGCCCAGCGGGCGCGACCGCGAAGGTCACCGGTGAGTGGGCCGTGTGGAGCGACTTCAACGCGGAGAACGAGCACGCCCTGCACCTCGCCGAGCTCGTGTCCGGTCTACCGACACTCGTGTTGTTGTTCGTCGCGTTCGGGTCGGCCATCGCGGCGGGCATCCCGTTGCTGCTGGCGGTGGCCGGGATCTTCGTCGGGTGGGCGGCCCTGCACCTGCTCAACGGCGGCACGCCGTTGTCTGTGTGGTCGATGAACTTCTCGATGATGATCGGCCTCGCCGTCGGCATCGACTACAGCCTGTTCATCGTCTCCCGCTACCGGGAGGAACGCGAGGACGGCTACGGGCCACTCGACGCAATCGCGAACACGCTCAGCACTGCCGGCAAGGCGGTGTTCCTCTCGGCGCTGACAGTTGTGTTGTCGCTCGCCGCCGTGTTTCTGGTTCCGGTCATGGTGTTCCGTTCCATGGCGCTCGGAATGATCCTCGCCGTGATCGCGACCGCGGCGGCGTCACTGACCCTGCTGCCCGCAGTGCTCATCGCGCTCGGCGATCGCGTCCTGGTGAGCAAAGACAAGGATCCCGACCGGGGCGCCGAGGGCCGCTGGGCTCGTTGGACCGGGATGGCGCTGAAGCGTCCAGGCCGTACATTGGCCGCCGGGCTCGCGCTGTTGCTGCTGTTGGCTGGCCCGGCGCTCGGGATGCGGCTCGGCATGCCCGGCGCGCACGTGGTCGACAAGGGCGCATCCAGTCGCGACGGATATGACATGGTCACCGCCGCGTTCGGGCCAGGCGCTGCCGCGCCGATCTTCATCACGGCCCCCGCCGCTGACGCATCGACAGTGATCGCTGCGGCTTCCGCAGACGCGAACGTGGCCGACGCCCACCTCGCCGCGCAACCGGCCGCGAACGGACGCGTCGCGATCCGCGTCACCCCCAAGACCGCTGTCGACGACCAGCAGACTTCGGACCTCGTCGGCCGCCTCCGCGGCCAGCTCCACACGAGTGTCCCCGACGCGCTCGTCGGCGGTCCTGCCGCGCAGAACCATGACCTCACCGCCGCGCTCACAGGCACCGCGCCGCTCGCGGTGGCTGTGATCATGATCGTCGCGTTCGCGCTGCTGCTGATCGTGTTCCGCAGCCTCACGATCGCGATCGCGTCACTTCTGCTGAACCTGCTCGGGGTCGCGGCCGCCTTCGGGTTCGCGACCTTGGTGTTCCAGCACGGTTGGGGCGCCAGCCTGATCCGCCTCGACCCACAGGGCTTCGTCGACGCGTGGGCGCCGCTGTTCTTCTTCGCCCTGCTGTTCGGGCTGTCGATGGACTACCAGCTGTTCCTGCTCGCCGCGATCAAAGAGCGCTACGAAGCCACCGGCGACGCGCAGCTCGCGGTGCGCGAAGGCATCGCGCGCACCGGACGACCGATCACCAACGCCGCGCTCATCATGATCGTGGTCTTCGTCGCCTTCGGCGTGACCGGACCGATCCCACCCACCGAGCTCGGCATCACCCTCGCCCTGGCGGTGCTGCTCGACGCCACCGTCATCCGCATGATGCTCGTCCCGTCCCTGCTCGGCCTGCTCGGCGAACGCAGCTGGTGGCTGCCCGCCTGGCTCGCTCGGCGACTTCCCAACGTCCGCTTCTCTCACTGAACCCTGGAGGTCCCCCGATGATGTCATTCGCCCGCTTCATGGCCAGCGCCGCCGGTCGCGCCATCCGCACCACCGCCGGCATCGCGCTCATCGCCACCGGGCTGGTCCTCGGTGGCCGATGGCTCGCCCTCGCCGCCTTCGGTCTGCTCCCCCTTGCCACCGGCGTGTTCGACCTGTGTCCCGTCGCCATCTTGGCCAAGCTGCCCGTCACCGGCGACGCGTTCCGCGACGCCACCTGCAAACGATGAGCCGCCGCATACCCTGCGCGGCATCGCCCTGGTCGGTCCACGAGAAACGAGGACGGGATGCAGCTGCCCGATGAAGTGATCGACGACGTCCGCAACCGGCTCCACCGCGTCAGCGGCCAGCTCGCCGGCATCGAGCGCATGCTCGACAACGGCCGCGAATGCAAAGACGTCGTCACCCAAATCAGCGCCGCCACCAAAGCTCTCGAACAAGCCGGATTCAAGCTCGTCTCCGCCGGCCTCACCTACTGCCTCGCCAACCCCGAAGAAGCCGAAGCGACCGGCTACCCGCTCGACGTCGTCGAGAAGATGTTCATGAAGCTCGCCTGACGGAGGACAGAGGACATCGACGCTGTCGACGGCACCGAGAGCGTGGAACCCTTTGAGACGCCGATCTCAACGGTTAAGGGCACGGGCGGCCGGCGGCGTGAGCGCCCAGGCCGTTGGACGGAGTGCGGGTCAGGTTGCAGCTTGCACGGGATGACCTTTGGCACTGGTCGTCTTGATCAACGAGTGCTCACGATTAGGACATGAAGCGGCTCCATGACGGTCCCGCCGAACTCGCCTTTGCCGACTGCGCCTCGGTCATCGTTCCTCCCGAGCGGGTCTTGTTCACGATGACCGAGAACGGGGACGGCGCCTTGTGGATCGGCCCGGGGAAGATGCCGAACATGACCGAGATCGAGACCGCGCTCGAGTCGGGACCGTTCACTCTCAAATCCGAGGGCGTGATGCAGAGTTGCAAGCCGCGGCGGTGGATTGTCAAAGAAGTGTCCGACTCGGTGTGCGAGATGCTCATGATCTTCGAACCTGAATACGGCGAGCTCGAATCGACACCCGCTGCGCCGACGGCCGGGTCCTCTCGTGAAAAGACCATGGGTGAGCCGTTGGGTGGAGGCGGATGAGCGGAAGCGCCAATTTCCGTGAGCTTCTTCGCCGCCACCCGCAGAACCCGATCTTGCGGCCGCGGGACTTTCCGAAGGTGGTCAACGCGGTGTTCAACCCCGGCGTCACCGTCATCGACGGCCGGACCCTGTTGCTGCTGCGAGTCGAATATCGCACCGGACTATCAGCGCTGATCGCCGCGACGAGTCAAGACGGCCTCACGAACTGGGAGATCGATCCACTCCGCGGCCTCCAGCCGCTCAACGGCAGCTTCGAGGAGCACTGGGGCATCGAGGACCCGCGCATCACCAAGGTCGGCGACGACTACCACGTCGTGTACGAGCTGACCGAAGACGGGTGGCTCGTCTGCTACCACGGTGTGCGCGTCAACGATCGGCATAGGTCGTGACCGAGCATCCCCCGCCGCGGTTCCCGCCTTCCCTGCACCTCGAGTCTCGGGACGCGCGCGATCCTGACTGGGCACGGACACCTGGCCCACACCGCCGCCCGGTGATCGAGCGCCTCGCGGGCGTGATCCTTGGGCTCGCCTTGGGGTGCCTCACGCTCGGCCTCCTGCTCTCTGCGCTCGGCGCGGATGCGTGGGCGAACCTTGCGTGGTTCGCCGCTGGCCTGATCGGCGCGTCGTACGCCGTCTGGGGGATGGTCGACAGCCTGCGTCACCGGCGAGTCGGGGTCGACGCGATCGCCGTGCTGGCAGAGGTCGGGGCCATCCTGGTGGGCGAGCTCTTCGCTGCGGCCGTCATCGCAGTGATGGTGGCGAGCGGACGGGCCCTGGAGTCCTGGGCCTCCGGCCGGGCCCGCCACGACCTTCGCGCTCTGCTCGAGCGAGCACCGCGCGTCGCTCACCGCTTCGACGGTTCTGCATTTCAAACCGTGCCGGTCGCGCAGGTGGAGCCGGGTGCCCGGTTGTTGGTCAAACCGGGTGAGGTGGTTCCCGTCGATGGAGTGCTGCTGACCGCGGCGGTGCTCGACCAGTCGGCGCTGACGGGTGAGGCGCTGCCGGTCGAAGGTGAGGCGGGCGCTCCGGTCCGGAGTGGCGCCGTGAACGCCGGCTCGCCGTTGGAGCTGCGGGCGACGACCTCAGCCGCAGAAAGCACCTATGCCGGAATCGTGCGAATGGTGTCCGAGGCGGAAGCCTCCCAAGCGCCATTCGTGCGTCTCGCGGACCGTTACGCCGCGTGGTTTCTCGTCCTCACGCTCGCAGTCGCGGGCGCGGCATGGGCGGCAGGGGGATCCGCTCGGGCGGTTGCAGTGTTGGTCGTGGCCACGCCGTGTCCACTCATTCTCGCGCCACCGATCGCCTTCGTCTCCGGCTTGTCTCGAGCGGCCCGCCGGGGAGTGGTCGTGAAGAGCGGCGCCGTGCTCGAACGGTTGGCTGGATGCACCACGCTTCTTCTCGACAAGACGGGGACGCTCACGAGCGGCCGCGCGGTGCTCGACGAGATCGTCCTCGCCGGCACAACGCCGGGCGATGAGGTCTTGTCGCTCGCCGCGTCGTTGGACCAGGTGTCTCCGCATGTCCTTGCTGCCGCGGTCGTGCACGCCGCCGTGTCGCGAAGCTGCGCGCTCGTGCTTCCTCACGACGTAGACGAGGTCGCAGGCTCTGGCATCCGCGGCTGGGTCGGCGCTCAGCATGTCGCGGTCGGGAAGGCAGAGTGGGTGGGACTGTCCGGCTTCCCTCCCTGGGCCAAGGTGGCACGACGCCGAGCGCGCCTCGATGGGTCGCTGACCGTCTTCGTCTCCGTCGACGACGAACCGGTGGGGGCTCTCATCTTCGACGACCCCCTCCGAAGTGACGCCGCGAGGGTGGTGCGGTCACTCCGACGGAGCGGAATCACACGGATCGTCATGGTGACCGGCGACCGGCCAGAGGTCGCGGAGACCATCGGAGCGCTGATAGGGGTGGATGAAGCGTTTGCCGAGCGGTCACCGGCGGACAAGCTCGAGGTCGTACGTGTCGAGCGCCGACAAGCTCCGACGATGATGGTCGGCGACGGCATCAACGACGCCCCGGCGTTGGCTCTCGCCGACGTCGGGATCGCCATGGGCGCGCGGGGAGCGACCGCCTCGTCTGAAGCCGCGGATGTGGTGCTCACCGTCGACCGACTCGATCGTGTGGGCGAGGCGCGCCTGCTGGCGCGTCGCACGCGGCACATCGCCTTGCAGAGCGTGTCGGTGGGCATGGGCCTGTCGATGGCCGCGATGGGGGTCGCCGCAGCCGGGCTTCTGCCCGTGGTGTGGGGCGCGCTCTTGCAGGAAGCGATCGACGTGGCCGTGATCCTGAACGCACTGCGTGCCCTGCGCGGCCCCGGGACGCAGGTTCAACTCAGCGAGGCCGACAACGAGCTCGCCCGACGGTTCCAGACCGAACACCTCGCGATCCGAGCTGATCTCGAGCAGCTCCGGCTAGCGGCGGACTCTCTCGGCCGAGTTCCCGCCGCCGAGGTTGTCGTTCGGCTCAGGGATGTGCACCGACTGCTCGTCGACGAAGTCGAACCCCACGAACAAGCCGAAGAGCGTGAGCTTTACGTCGCACTCAACCGAGTGCTCGGCGGCAGCGACGCCACAGGGCCGATGAGCCGGGGTCACGTTGAGATCAGTCATCAGATTCGGCGGCTCGGGCAACTCCTCGACGAGATCGGGCCGCAGGGCCCCGACCCTGAGGACATCGTCGAGCTGCGCAGGGTCCTGTACGGGCTCTACGCGGTACTCCGCTTGCACACCGCTCAGGAGGAGGAGAGCTACCTGTCGCTGAGCGAGGAGTCCGACACGGGCGCATCGACCGCATCAGAGCCCTGAGACAAGATCGAAACCCGGACGAAATCGTCCCGACGGGGACCAAAAGCTCTGCTGGCGCCCCGCGGACGCGCTTCATGCTCGGGGAGGCCTCCGGTCGGCGCTGTGCTCAACAGGAACGTCGCAGGTCACTCGTGAGCGCCAGGGCGCGAGTTCTCCGTTGTTTCGGGCTGCAAGTCGTAGGCGAGGTGCCGTCGGATGCTCGTTCGGACGGTAGCGGCGCGTCCGACGCTGAGGGCCACGTGAGATGCCAGGGAGGCGGGGCCGGGACGCGCGCCATCGAGCAGATCGTTCCAGGTCAGCGCCCAGGGGGAGGCGATGGCGGCGCTGATGCCAGGCAGCGTGAGCGCGCGGGCGAGACAGGCCACCCGTCGGGGTGACCCCGTGATTGCCGCGGCGTGAATCGGTGCCGTTGCCGCTGCGTACCGGCCCGGTCCCTCGGCCAGGTGCTGTCGGTACCGAGAAGCCGCCGAGCCGGGACCGGCCAGGATCGCAGCGGCGGCGGCCGCCGCGCTCATCATCGCGGGGGCGATGCCCTCGCCCTGCAAGGGGTTGACGAGGCCGGCAGCGTCGCCGACGAGAAAGATGCGCCCGCGTGCCGCGACGGTGCCCACCATCCCCATCTTCAACCATCCGCCGAGGCGTCGGCCTTCGACTGGGACGGACAAGAGCCCGAGCCGACGGAGGTGCGCGCAGAATGCGTCGAAGCGGTCGACGGCACGCGACGCGGAAGATCGGTCGGCTCCCAGTCCGATGCCCAATCCGACGTTGGCGGTGCCCGCGTCCTCCCCCGGGAACAACCAGCCGTAGCCCGGGAACCCCTGGCGTGGCCTCTCGTCCCACAGCGCGATGAGAGGACGGTCGACACTCTGGGAGACGTAGCCCCGGTGAGCGAAGCCCCACAGCACAGCACCGGGGTCGACGAGGCCGGCCGCCGCGGCGATGCCACTCGTGGCTCCGTCGGCACCGACCACGACATCGGCGATGAGTCGACGCCCGTCGTCGAGGTCGACGGTCGCGTCGCGCACCGCTGCCACCCGGCCCGTGACCGGCTCGGCTCCGGCGGCGATGGCCGCGTCGCGCATCCACGCGTCAAATCGCAACCGGGTGACCGCCAGGCCGTGGTCGGGATAGGTACGTCCGGCCCGGGCAGGCAGGAGCACTTTGCGCCCAGTCGGGCCGATCACCATCATCGACCCGACGCTCCGTCCGGCTGGCGGCGTCAGACCAAGCGATGCGAGCAACGCCAACGCGCGGGGCCCGACAAGGTCGCCGCAGGCCTTGTCCCGACCGAACGTCGCTTTGTCAACCAAGGCCACACGTGCACCGCCGCGCGCCAGCACGAGGGCCGCGGTGCTGCCCGCCGGTCCCGCGCCGACCACGACGACGTCATGGGTTGTCTTCGCCACGGCACCTCCCGGGAGATGGTACGCATGGACCGTCCCCCGCTCGAAGGGCCCCGAATGCGTCTTGCCGTCAGTCGGACCCCACGGTCGGCGTTCGTCAGGTCGCTGTTCGCCGGCCTGCCCCGTCGCTACGACCGGTTGGCTGCGGTGCTGTCACTCGGCCAGGACCGGCGGTGGCGGCGCGAGATGATCGACCACGCGCTGACGGCCCGCCCTTCCATCGTCCTGGACGTCGCCACGGGCCCGGCGGGCGTCGCGTTGGCGCTGGCGGAGCGCGGTGACGCGAGGATCGTCGGCATCGATCTGAGCGAGGACATGCTCGGCCAAGGTCGACGGAACGTGGCGGCAGCCCGTCGGGGCGACCGCATCACCCTCGTCCTCGGTCAGGGGGAGCACCTGCCCTTCGCCGACGGCAGCTTCGACGCACTGACTTTCACCTATTTGCTCCGCTACGTCGCGGATCCGGCCAGCACCATCGCCGAGCTCGTCCGGGTCGTACGTCCGGGAGGGACGATGGCCAGCCTCGAGTTCGCCGTGCCGCCCAATCCATGGTGGCGAGGTTGGTGGTGGATCTACACCCGCGCCGTGCTCCCTGTCGCCGGAGCCGCGCTCGGCGGGCGCGCGTGGTTCGACGTCGGTCGCTTCTTAGGGCCGAGCATCTCCGGTCACTACCGGCGCTTCTCCGTCGACGCCACCGTCGCCGCGTGGGAAGCCTCCGGGCTCAGCGACATCGGCGTACGCCGCATGAGCCTCGGCGGCGGCCTCGTCATGTGGGGCCGCCGCCAAGAAGGCGACCGGCACGGCATGGGATCCGGTTAGCAGTGGAGGACGAACAGCACCTACTCCCTCCGGCCTTCTACGCCGCTCCGCAACGAAGGACAAGGCGCGCGTGGTCCGACTGGTGGGTCCTGCTCCACCCTCCCTACACGCTGTGGCACCTCTCCTATGTCGCCATCGGCGCAACGCTCGCCCCCCACTTCGACGGTGGCCGCCTTGCAGCCACCCTCCTCGCCTTCTTCCTCGCCGTGGGGGTGTCCGCCCACGCCCTCGACGAGCTCCACGGTCGCCCTCTGCGCACCACGATTCCCGGTTGGGTCCTCACCGCCGCCGCTGCCGCCGGCCTCGCCGGCGCGGCCGCTCTCGGCATCGTCGGGCTGGCCCGAGTCGGACCCGGTTTGGCCGCGTTCATCGTCGTCGGCGTCGTCATCACCTGCGCGTACAGCCTCGAGCTGTTCGGCGGCCGCCTCCACACCGACATCACCTTCGGACTCGCCTGGGGCGCCTTCCCCGTCCTCGTTGGCTACTACGCACAGGCCGAGACGCTGCGCCTCGCTGCTGTCGCGGCCGCGTCGTCCGCCTACGCGCTTTCGCGGGCGCAACGATCGCTGAGCACCCCGGCCCGCACACTGCGCCGGCGAGTGGCCACCGTCGAGGGCACCATCACGCACAACGACGGCCACACCACACCGTTGTCCACCTCGGTCCTGCTCGCTCCACTGGAAGCGGCCCTCAAAGCCACCGCGTGGGGCGTCACAGCTCTGGCCGTGGCTCTCGTCGTCTACCGCACAGCGTGACCACGACTTCGGACAGCGGAAGTAGTTGCGTGCACAACTAGACGCTGTGGGAGGCGCCCTCGGACAATCCGCTCGCAAAGAACTCCCAGCGGACCCGTTCGACGCCAGCGGCGGCGAGGCGCTGCGTGTCAAGGTCGACAAGGCCGACCCCACCGATCTGTACGAACAGGTCGCCGCCGACATCCAACTCGCCATCGCGGAAGATGAAGGCAACCCCGGTGCGCGGTTGCCGCCCGCCAAGGATCTCGCTGCCGTGCTCGACGTCAACACCAACACCGTCCTGCGGGCGTTGCGTCTCCTAACGCGACGAAGGCCTGCTGGAGTTCCAACGCCCGCGGCACCTCCGTCGAGGGCACACCCGAACGCAGCGCAGTGCTCAACAAGACCGCGAGTTCGTCGACTTCGCGCGTCGCCACGGCTACGGCGTGGACGAGCACGCCGCTTCGCTCCTCGATGCGCGACCACCTCCCATGCCGCGTCTGAGCTATCCGTTGTCCAAGCGCTGTGATCCATCCGGCGCCGATCACGACGAGCTTGTCTTCGCAGATGAGCGCCCCCGACAGGATTTGAACCTGCGACCCGCGGATTGGAAGGCCTACAGCACGGAGCGCTGTGCTCGACAGGAAGTTCGCAGGTCGCTGAGGAGCGACAGGGCGCGAGTTATCCGTTGCCTCGGTCTTCCTGACCTCGGGCGCAGGAATCGAGACTGCAATCTGCACGGGGGCACCGGTGGCTCAGGACAGGCCGAGCATCGCGATGAGCACAACGCGGTCGAGCACACCGATGAGGTGGGCGAGCAGTGCTCGTACATTCATCTCCGTGCATGGCGTCGGGTCCGTGAGCTGCTCTGGCCGGACGCCGGCAATGGCGACCCCGCCGCTGGCGATGGCACGGTCGAGGATTGGCCGGGGATCCATGAGGTGGTCCGTGGTGGAACTGGTCGGTGTGATCATGGCGCCATCGTGCCGACCCAAACCGGTCACCTGGTGACCGGTTTGACGTGGAAGTGTGGTTGGGAGCTCAACGGCTCGTAGCCATCTTCCTGCTGCAACAGCGCGAGCAGGTCACGGCATCTGAGGTCGAGTGCATTTCAGCCCCCGAGTGGCTTCCGGAGGCGGCGAACGCCACTTGCTGCCATCCCCGTTTCGGGACGCGCCACCGGCCGCCCGTGCCGTCAACTCGATGCAACCGAGCACGTTGGTGGTCTCGCGGCCCGCCACTTGTAGATCTGCTGGTCTTCTCATTCCGGATGAGCGAGACATCCACTGAACCCGCGACGAAGGCGACGGCAGGCAGGGCCCACACACACGCCGGCGCCTCAGGAGAGCCCGAGGAGCGCAACGAGATCGCGGAGCACTTGCCCCCCCGATTGCTTGGCCATGGCAAGTGCTCGGGGGACATCGAGGTCGTCGAGGAGAGCAATCGCGACCTCGTGCTCCGCGACGTCACGGTCACCTGGCTCCGCGCCGTAGCGCCACAGGCTCTCGAGGTCGCCAGCGGCCTGCTCGAGCCCGGCCTCGTCGAACTCCCAAGCTTCGCTCCATGGTCGCGACAGGATCAGCAACCGCAACGCGCCCGGCGGGTATCGGTCGAGCACGTCGTGCACGTACACGAGATTGCCGGTGGACTTGGCCATCTTCTCGCCCTCGACGAGCACGCTGCCGACGTGCATCCATGCCCGTGCAAAGGGTCGCACTCCGGTGAAGGCCTCGGCCTGGGCCGCTTCGTAGGCGTGATGCGGGAAGGCGAGATCTTCCCCACCGACGTGAAGGTCGACGGTCGGGCCAAACGTCGCCAACGACATGGCCGTGCACTCGGCGTGCCAACCCGGCCGCCCGGGACCCCAGGGGCTCGGCCACGCCGGTTCACCGCCGGCGGATCGCTGCCACAGCGCCGCGTCGAGTGGATCATCCTTGTCCGGATCGTCGGGGTGACCGCCGCGCTGGCGCGCAAGTTCCATCGCGCTGGCTCGGTCCAGTCCAGCTCTCGACGCGACATCGGCGCCACGGAAGTACACCGAGCCGTTGCGCTCGTACGCCGCGCCGTTCGAGAGGAGGTGGGCCGCGAGCGCGATGACCTCGTCCACATAGTCACGGCTGCGGGGCTCATAGGTCGGTCGGACGACTCCGAGCTGCGCCATGTCGCGCTCGAACCGGTAGGTCTCCTGGATGGCCAGCGATCGCCACGGCACGCCGTCGCGCTTCGCCTGAATGAGGACGTGGTCGTCGATGTCGGTCACATTGCGGCACACGTCGACGGTCGCCCCCGCCAGTCGGAGAACCCGGGCGGCGACGTCGGCCCACACGAACGTGGCTGCGTGCCCGACGTGGGTCGTCTCGTACGGGGTGATGCCGCACACGTACACCCGCGCGCTCCCAAGAACCGGGAGCGGCGTGTCGCCGATCCGAAGCGCCGGGGCCGAGCCGAGCCCGGCATGGGAGGTCATCGTCTTGGCTGCCGTGGTGGACCCGGCTGGCGACACCGCCGGTGTCGGTTCTGATGACAACTCCCGCCACGACACCCCCGTGAGTCGTCCTGCCATCCCGTCGTCCTTCCCTTGGCCGCCGACACTACGGATCTCGCGAGTGATCGAACAGGGCCGTTGGTCCTCGAGTGCTTCACTAGTCGAGGACGCCGTCGGATCGGCATCAACCTCACGACTTCAACAAGGCCGGACAGGAGTTCCTCATCGCCCTCGCATCTGGCGGGGGGATGTGACGGATGTGAGCCGGTGACCCCACCCGTTGGTCCGCCGTGCCCGGCGGAGGCCGCGTGTCTGCTGCAAGTCGGCGCTACTGGCTGGCACGCCACCGGCGGATTGCGCGAAGCGAATACCGAAGAAGACGACGACTTATCCGTTGTCTGAGCGCTGTGCTCGACGCGGCGCGCGCTGTCCACGTGCCAAGCCCCAGCTCGCGCCCCCGGCAGGATTTGAACCTGCGACCCGCGGATTAGAAGGCCTACAGCACTGAGCACTGAGCGCTGTGCTCAGCAGGAGTTCCCACGTCGCCGCTGAACGACACGACGCGAGTTATCCGTTGTCTCGTTCATTCGCATCACGGTGCTCCGGTGGTCCGGACATTACGGCGTGCGATCGACGCCGATCACCGCGGGCACCGGTTCGCCTCGGTACGACACGCTCTTGACGCGGCCCTTAAGCCTGGACTGCCCGGGGAGCCGGCAGATCGGTGTCCATCGGTGGTTGCCATGCGAGCGAAGCATCGGCGGTCCTCCGTAGCTAGCGCCGTCGATCGGTCGCGTTTCGCGGGAGGCAGCGTCGGCGCGATACAGCGCGTCGCGCGTGCCGCCGAGCCGGCGATCAGGGTCACCCAACTACGGGAGTGGCGCCGGGAACTGCACCCGTCATCAGAGGACCGCCGGCATGGCGCCGTAGCGTCGGAGACCGTGGCGTTCTCAGACACTCCGCTACCGGACATGGGCGCAGCAGCAGCTGAGGCTTGGGGTATTCACAACTGGTCGCCCCAGCGATGAAGGAGCCCGAGGCGGAGACACACTGGCTCGACCAGCACCGCGACCCGACGGACGCTGCCGTCGTCTGGTCTCTGGCTGCCCAAGTCGTCGCCCAGCACGGCGGTGATCTCCGCGGGATGCGGCGGGCTCTCGGGATCTCGAACGCGACCTGGGTCGGTGGTGGCCTCGCCGTGCGGATCGCGAACACGCCAGTCGTCGACGGCATGGCCGCCGAGGTCGCGCTCGTGCGCGCGCTGCCGCCCGCAGTCGGACACCCGAAGATCCTCGGGACGGGCACGATCGAGGGTCATGACTGGATCGTGACCGAGGAGGTTCGAGGCCAGAACCTGCACGAGGCGTGGCCCACGCTGACACCCGAGGAGCGGCGTCGAGCGATCCGCCAGCTGTGGGCGCGCGTGCGGGTCGTGCACGACGCCACGCCCTCGCTCCGTCTGCTCGTCGGATCGCACGCGGACTTCATACCGGCAACAGCGAACGACGCCACGGCCGCAGCCGATCGCGTCAGTGCTGCGTTGGGTCTGCCGGATGTGCAGCGGTCGCGGTTCCACGAGATCATCGGCGACTACTACCGAGCCGCGCCCGTCGTCGAGCAGGTCGTCAACCACGGCGACCTCGCGCTGATGAACGCACTGTGGGACGGCGAAGTGGTCGCCCTCCTCGACTTCGAGTTCGCCGTGCTGGGCCCGGTGGAGATCGACCTGTGCCGGTTGGTGTGCGAGGCCCTCGTGTCCGAGGCCCTCGTGTCCGAGGATGGGCAGCGATCCGACAACGACGCCGGCGAAGACGCGTGCGCCATCGCAGCTCGTGAACGCGATCCAGTCCACGGTCGCGCGCTGCTCCTAGGCGCCGCGGTGCTCGACCAGCTCCGCGATCTCGAGATCTGGCTCGGCCGCGACCGGACCGAGGACCGGTTCGAAGATTGGCGCCCGGACCGGCTGCTCACCGGCTTGCTCGAGACCGACGGCGGCTACCTCGAACCCGCGCTGACATGAGCCGCAGCTCCTCCGTCGGGCGCGGCGACCTTGAGCAGGCCGAGTACAGCACGACGGCACTCGCTACGGCGCCGCCTGACTCGTAACACCGCGCGATCGGACTCGCTGGGGTAGCCCAGAAGTGCCGGTCGGGGACGGGCAACTCCCGCAAGCACGGACATCCGCCGCGCTCGCACCCCTGTGCGCCCGATTCGGCGCTAGTGCGCGGCCACCACGACGCGAGGCAGTCGCGACGCGTTCTCCCCGATCGAGGAGCGCGTAGTGCCCGCGATAGAGCGGGCCGATCAATCCTCAATGCTGCCGTGCGTCAACGACTCCGCCCGCGGTAGTTGCGGACACAACTAGAAGGCTGCCGGCAGGCGCTGCCCTCACGCGGGCATCGGCTTCCCGTCGAGGGGTCTGCAACCAGTGTTATCCGTTCCTCGAGCGCTGTGCTCAAGGGAGCTTCGACGGCCGCCGCAGTTCGGCGGGTCAACGCCCCTGGGAGGATTCGAACCTCCGGCCTTCGGATTAGAAGGCCGACAGCACTGAGCGCCGTGCTCAACAGGAAGTTCCCACCTCGCGCGCGAGCGACAGAGCGCGAGTTATCCCTTGTCACGAGGCACGTTCATCGCTCAAGCGGCGTCGGCGTCGCCGGCGACCGGCGGGCTCGGCCGGAGCGGTAGCCACTGCTGCGGGAATCGTGTCGACGATGGTGCCGAGGAGGTGCCGAGCTTCGGCGGCATCGCGGCTGCTCGATCGCCTCGACGACGCGGCGGTAGGCGTCGAGGCGCCCGGAGCTGACGAGGACGTCGTCCCAGTGCAGCCGGACGCGCCCTTCGGGGTCGATGGCGGCGTCGAAGATCTGGTCGAAGGTGTTGGCCAGCAGCTCGGCCACCAGCGAGTGCGTCCCGCGGAAGACCAGCCGGAAGAAGCGCCGCTCGCTGCCGGATGATCGTACGCGGCATCGCTCGCCGTCAGCGACGATGCCGCCCAGCGCGTCGAGCGCCACCGCGCATGGCGGCGAGATCATCGCGGTCGGCGCGATCGACCACGAGGTCCATGAGACCCTGCAGGGTGACACGGCCAACCTCCATGACCGGTGCGACCATGGTCGGGTCGATCTCGTCGGTGCCCGGCTTCACCACGAGGTATTTGATGAGCTCGAGCGTCCCGGTCTCGCGGAAGTCCAGTACCCGACAGCCCGACCCCTGGCGGCGCTGCACCAGACCCGAGCTGCTCGAGCTCGCTCAGCGCCGAGCGCAGCGTATGGCGATCGACACCGAACTGCGCGGCGAGGTCGCGTTCGGGGGCAGCAGCTCACCGGGCTGGTGAGCACCGGTGAGGATGGCGGATCGGAGCTGGCGGGCGACACCCGTCGAGAGGTCCTCTCTTGCGACACCGTTCTCGTAGCGCACCGTTCAGCCCGCGGTGTCGACGGCGTCGAGCGCGGCGTACTCCTCGGAGGTGTCGATCCAGTCCTCGTACTGGATGATCCCCATCTCGGTGTACTTCTGGCGCAGCCACCCGTCGCCGGCGTCGAGCAGGCCGAGCTTCTTGACGTTGGGGACGACCTTGGAGAACAGCATGCCGCCGTACATCGCGGTGTCGAGGTTCTCGAGCTGCCAGCGCAGCTGGGCGCGAGGGTCGACGCCGAGGCGCTCCCAGAAGTCCTGGTTGAACGTGCGATCGCGCATGCGCAAGCCCGCCTCGAAGGCGAACTCCTGGCGTTCCTTCACCTCCGCGGCGCTCATGCCCTCGTAGGCCTCGGCCAACGACAGCACCCCGAAGGCGACGTGGCGTGCCTCGTCGCTCATCACGTAGCGCAGGATCGTCTTCAGCAACGGGTCGGGGGTGATGGCGTGCAGGAACCCGAACGACGCGAGCGCGAGGCCCTCGATCATGATCTGCATCCCCAGGTAGGTGATGTCCCACCGGGCGTCCCCGAGAACGTCCTCGAGCAGGGCGAGGAGGTGACCGGAGATCGGATGGTGACCCCGGAGCTTGGTGTCGAGGTAGCGGCTGAACACCTCGACGTGGCGGGCCTCGTCCATCACCTGGGTCGACGCGTAGTACTTCGCCTCCAGCCACGGGACCTGCTCGCAGATCTTGGCCGTGCACATGAGCGCACCCTGCTCGCCGTGCACGATCTGGCTCAGGAACTGCGTCTGGTACTCGATGGCCAGCTGCACGAACTGCTCGTCGGTCCACCCGTAGATCGGGATGGTGGGGTCGTCCTTGGCCTTCTGCTGGTACAGCAGCATCTCGGGGTGAGCTTCGAGGAGCCCGCGGGCGATCAGTTCGGGGTCGACGTCCTGGGACCAGTCGATGTCGGTCGCCGCGTTCCACTGCGAACGCTTGGCCTTCTCGTAGAGCTTCTCCAGCGCCGGACGAGCCTGGTCGTAGTCCCACGTGAAGCGGATGGCACCGTCGGCCTGGATCTCGCGGATGATCTCGTCGACCGGCGGCGGGCCGAGCATCAGGATCTCTTCGAGGTCGTTGATCTCGTCGCGGCCCACGATGTCGCGTGTCGTGCGGACGATGTCGGTCATGTCGTGCCTCTCGATCGCCGCGGGTGTGATCGGGATCGGGATTCGGTGGGCTACGGTGGGCGCCCAGTCCTCGAGCTGGACGCCGAAGGACTTCACCGCCATGCGGACCAGCACGTATTGGCCGACGCAGAACACGACGTCCATGAGCTGTTCGGTCGAGTACCGCGAGGCGAGTGTGGACCAGGTCGCGTCGGAGATGAACGCGTCGGCGTGCAGCTCATCGGCGGCACGCAGCAGCGCCGCGTCGAACGCACTCCACCCTTCGGCTTCGGGCCCCTGCTTGATGCGCTCGAGCTCCTCGCCCTCGATCCCCATGGTTCGGGACAGTTAGTGTGGTGAGTGAAGTCGTACGAGCACTCGCACAGCCAGCAGATGCGCAGGATGAGCAGCTCGCGGTCTCGGGAGCGCAGCGACGACTTCATTCGCACGTAGTTGCCGAAGACAGCGAAGCGCTTGTACAGCTTCGGGTGTCGGGCCAGCGTCGAGAAGAAGTTCATGTCGTGGCCGATGAGATCGCCGACGGAGCGCAGCATGTCGCGCACCTCCTCGGGCCACTCGTCTGGCGTCAGTGGGGTGATGCGCGGTCGGTCGAGTCGCACAGCGGCCATGCGATTTCCTCCTTGAGAAGAGCCCTGGGTTCGCAGGGTGATTGGCTGAATGGTTACACCAATCTTCGCCGGAATCAAACCGCGACGAATCGCTGCCGAGCCAGTTATCCGTTGTGCGAGCGCTGTGCTCAACGTCGCGCGCGCGTTCATCGCACGAAACCGCAGGCAGCGCCCCTGGGAGGATTCGAACCTCCGGCCTTCGGATTAGAAGGCCTACAGCACTGAGCTCTGTGCTCAACAAGGTTTGCGCACGTCGCTTGCGAGCGACACGACGCGAGTTATCCGTTGTCTCGAAATGGCCGCTCGCCCTTACTTCGAATCGCCACGCGCGTGAACCCCTCGCATCAGCGTGAACACGTGCGCCACTGACGTGGACGCGCCTGCTCGAGCGGACGTGTTCAGCGAGCCGAGCGGACTCCGCTGTGAAGGCGTCACCACGGAAGCTGAGCGGTGACGCCGTCCTAGAGTCGGGCCGTGGCCGAGGATGCAAGCAACAGCGGGCGCAGGGCCAAGGGAGCCAAATCGACGGACCGTCTGCCGAAGAAGCTCTACGAACGCGAGCTGTTCCGGCTGCAGGCAGAGTTGGTCAAGGTCCAAGAATGGGTGCGGGGCGATGGTCGGCGTTTGGTCGTGCTCTTCGAGGGGCGCGACGCCGCCGGCAAGGGCAGCACGATCAAACGAGTGACGCAGTACCTCAACCCGCGTGTGGCCCGCATCGCTGCGCTCCCCGCCCCGACCGAGCGCGAACGCACCCAGTGGTACTTCCAGCGATACATCTCACAGCTCCCCGCAGCGGGCGAGATCGTGCTCTTCGACCGCTCCTGGTACAACCGCGCCGGGGTTGAGAAGGTGATGGGCTTCTGCAACGCCGACGAATACCACCGCTTCTTGCACCAGTGCCCGATCTTCGAACGGATGCTCGTCGAGGACGGTGTGCTTCTGCGGAAGTACTGGTTCTCGGTGAGCGACGCCGAGCAGGAGGCGCGCTTCAGGTCCCGTCTCAAGGACCCGATGCGACGGTGGAAGCTTTCGCCCATGGACCTGGAATCCGTCCGCAGGTGGGACGACTATTCGCAGGCGAAGGACCAGATGATGGTGCACACCGACATCCCGGAGGCACCGTGGTACGTGGTCGAGAGCGAGGACAAGCGGCGCGGCCGCATAAACATGATCGCTCACCTGTTGAGCACACTCGAGTACCACGAGGTGACCCGGGTGCCGCTGGAGCTCCCTCGGCGACCGGAATCGAGGGGATACGAACGGCCACCCCGGGAGACCCAGACCTATGTACCCGACCACGCCGGCTCGCTCGACCGCTGAGCGAGTAGATCCCCACGACCGTCCCTCTTCGCTGAGACATAGTTTAGCACTAAACTGCGATCCTTGAGCATTCGAAGATCCGAATCGTGCCGCGCGACGCCGCCCGGCATCATGAGCACCGATGTTCCTGGCCCTTCGTGAGATGCGCAGGGCGCCGTGGCGCTTCGCGCTGCTCACCGGCGCGGTCGGCCTGCTCGTGTTCTTGATCCTGTTCGTCCAGGCGCTGACCGGCGCGCTGATCGGCCAATTCGTTGGCGCGCTCGAAGCACCAGTCGGCCGACGTGTTGGTGTATTCGGCACAGGCTCGCAAGAACCTCGAGGGGTCCGTGGTTCCCCCGGCGACCGTCGACGCGGTCGCGACCGTGCCCGGCGTCGCTGCGAGCGGGCCGTTCGGCGAGGGGACGTTCAGCGTCCGGGCCGCGAACGAGCTGCGCGACGCCGCGCTCATCGGCTACGAGCCGGGGAAGCCCGGCGCACCGACCACGCTCACCGAGGGGCGCCTCCCGACCGCGCCGTTCGAGGTCGCCGCGAGCTCACGCAACCGGAACGAAGGCTTCGGCATCGGCGATCATGTCCAGCTCGAGAAGGGGGGCCGCACCCTCACGGTCGTCGGCCTCGCGAGTGACATCAACTACTCGGTCCTTCCCACGATGTTCACGACCTTCGACACGTACGCCACCGCGCGGCGTGACGCCTATCCCGACGCAACCGCGGTGTGGCCGTCTGCAGTCGCGGTGGCGGTCGCGCCCGGATCATCGGCCGCTGCGGTTCGGGACGAGATCAACGCGCGCATTCAGGGCGTCGAAGCATTGACGCGTGATCAAGCGGTCAGGGAATCGCCGGGAGTCGCCAGTGTCGGGGCATCACTGGGCGCAGTCGTGTTCTTGTGCTTCCTCGTCGTGGCGATCGTCGCCGGGCTCTTCTTTCTGATCCTCACCGTCCAGAAGGCGAGCGCGCTGACCCTGCTTCGTGCGATCGGGATCCGTGCCGGCGTGCTCGCCCGTTCGCTCGTCGTCCAGGTGGTGATCGTTGTGGCGGGCGGCATCGCCGTCGGCGGACTCTTGACGATCGGCGCGCTGGCCGCGAGCAGTGCCAGCCTCGGAGCAACCTTGACAGCGCAACAGCTCGCACAGACCGGCGCGATCGTGTTCGTGCTCGCGATCGTCGCGTCGCTGGGCGCGATCCGCCGCGTGCTGCGCATCGAGCCGATCCGCGCCACCATCCCAGGGGGCTTGGCGTGATCCTCGCGCTGCGAGAGCTGCGTCGCACTCCCCGCCGCTTCGTCACCGCGACAATCGTGCTGACGTTGCTCGTCGTGCTGTTGCTCTTCCTGGGCGGCCTCCTCGACGGCCTGTATCTCGGATCGACCGGCGCGTTGCGGGCCCAGCGCGCGGACGTCATCGTCTACTCCGCCGACGCCAACGACTCGATCATCCGGTCGCGCATCGATCCCGCGTTGCGCGCCCGCGTCGAACTCGTGCCCGGCGTCACCGATGTGAGCGGACTCGGCATCACGCTCGTCGGTACCACCGTCCCCGGTCGGGGCAGCCTCGCCGACACTGCCGTGATCGGCTACGAAAGCGCGCCCCGCGGCGTCCCGGCCCCACCGCCCGCCGGCGAGGCCTGGGCAGACCGCCGCCTCGCCGCCTTCGGCGTGCGCGTCGGCCAGACCCTGGGCGTCGGTCCCGAGCAGGTGCCCATCCGCGTCCGCGGGTGGGTGAACGACACGAACTACCTCCTCCAGGGCGCGCTCTGGGTCGATCCAGCAACGTGGCGCCAGGTACAGGACACGAGCCGGCCCGACGCCAGCGTCCCGCCCGGCACCTTCGCTGTCCTCGCCGTCTCGGGCCGACCGCCAGCGCGAAAGCTGGCTCACGACATCGACGCCGCAACGAACGGCGAGACCAAGTCACTCACCAAGAGCCAGGCAGTGCTGTCTTCGCCGGGCACTCGCGAACAGAAGTCGACCTTCGCCGGAATCATCGGCGTGACGTTCCTCGTCGTCACCCTCGTCGTCGCGCTCTTCTTCGTCCTGCTGACGATCGAACGCATCTCGCTCTACGGCGTTCTGAAGGCCCTGGGCGCGTCGACGCCCCGTCTCGCGGCTGGCGTGATGACACAGGCGCTCGTCGTGGGCGTCGCCGCGTTCGGGTTCGGCGAGCTTCTCACGCTCGGACTTGCCGCACTCCTGCCCGCCCAGATCCCCTTGCTGCTCCAACCGTCGCGCGCGGTGTTGACCTTTGTCGGCGTCACTGCTGCTGCCGTCCTCGGCGGCACGGTGTCACTACGCCGCATCGCGCACGCGGATCCGATGACCGCCATCGGAGCCACGAGCTGAGAACGGAGAACGGAGAACGATGAGCGCACTCGAGCTCAAGAACGTCCGCAAGACGTACCGGTCCGGTGATGAGGAAGTGGTCGCGCTCGATCACGCCAACCTCACGGTCGGCGACGACGAGCTGATCGCGCTCGTTGGTCCGTCCGGTTCGGGCAAGAGCACGCTCATCGCCATCTCCGGCGGCCTCCTCACGCCCACCGAAGGCGCGGTCGTCGTCGGCGACGAGGACATCAGCGACTACTCGTCGAAGCAGCTCACACAGTTTCGCAGCGAACGGGTGGGATTCGTCTTCCAGACGGTGAACCTCGTCCCGTTTCTCACCGCCCGCGAGAACCTCGTCGTCGTTGCCGAGCTGACCGGCGCCCACGGCGGGCGCCGCAGACGCGCCCGCGCCCGCGCCGACCAACTCCTCGATGAGCTCGGAATCGGTCATCGCAGTGGCCATCTCCCGGCCGAGCTCTCCGGCGGCGAACGCCAAAGAGTTGCGATCGGTCGCGCGCTGATGAACGAACCGAACCTCGTCCTCTTCGACGAACCGACCTCCGCGCTCGACACCCAGCTCGGTGAACGCGTCATGGAACTCATCCGCGACGAAGTCAAAGGCAGAGGCACCGCCGCTGTCATCGTCACGCACGACGAGCGAATGACCCACTACTGCGACCGCGTCGTCGCGATCACCGACGGCCGACTTGCAGCCTGAATCCGCTCAGAACGCGGCGCAGACTTGTCCCCGAACGCCGGGCAGCGGCGATCGCGACAGGAACCGATCGGCACTTCGAGGATCCGTCTGCGAAGCTCTTCGCCACGACGCCGTCGGTCGCCCGGTGCGACCCGCGGATGAGAAGGCCTCCACGCTTGAGCGCTGTCCTCAACAACAAGTTCCCTGCTCACTCCTGAGCGACACGACGCGAGTCATTCGTTGTTCTTGAGATCTGCTCCTGTGAGCACACAACGACGTGCAGTTCTGTGCCGGGAGCTTGGACTCTGGAAGCGGATGGTGTCGCTGGCTGAAGGTTGGTCCGGCAACTCTCTGTCAGGAGGACTACGTCAGCCGTATCCAATGGCTGGGTATCAGCGGTCACCCCACTCCTCATCGATCGCCAGCGGGAGCGCGGGCGAGACCGAGTCCAAGTCGAGACCTTCGGCCCTAGTCGATCTTGCAGCACGGCCCCATCCTGGTCTCATCGGTGCGGCGTTTCCGCGGTGCCGACTCTTCAAGAACCGGAAGGAGGCGGTTGATGAGCGACTACAAGGCTCTTCGAACCTGGGCGATGTTTCTCATGGTCTTCGGAGTGATCAGCGTCATCAGCGCCGGGATCGGTGTCTTCTCACTGGCCATCGCTGTGGACGGCTTCTGGGACACCGTGGGCGTCATCTTCTTGGGCGCTCCGATCGCGTTGCTCCTTGCAAGCTGGCCGTTTGCGCTCGGAGAGGCGCTGCGCGCCATCGCCGACATCGGTGACCGCGTCGTGTTCACCGACGTCCGGGTGCCGGTCGAGGTCTACTGAGTTCGACCTCGAACTGTGTGAGTGCCCAGGCTGGGCGGCCGCGACCACATGTCGCGGCCACCCAGCTCCGAAGCGATCGGGAGGTTGAGGGATGCCGGGTCCGTTGCAAGTGATCGCGGTCAGCTTTGGTCCCGATGCGGATTTCGAGGGTCGGGTTCTGGCTGAAGTCGATCGGCTTCAAGGCCGAGGGGTGTTGCGACTGCTCGACGTGTTGTTCGTCGCGAAGAGCGAGGACGGCGTGGTCGAGCGGTTGGTCATAGGTGACGATGAGGACTTCGGCGCACTGTTGGCGAGCGTCGTTCCTTTTGGCGGCGTTGACCTCGTCGCCGACGGCGGGTCGGGGTTCGATCCGGCTCACGCATGGCCACTGGCAGCGTCCCTCGCGCCCGGGACGGGACTCGCGTTCTTGCTCGTCGAGCACCGCTGGGCGCAGCCATTCTTCGACGCGATCGCTGCGACTGGGGGGATGCTGGTGGGCGAGGGCTTCCTGACGCAGGAGGCCGGGTTGCTGGTCGGGGCGGAGATCGCCGCGATGGAGGAGGCCGCTCAGGTGATCGAAGTGGCGCAGGCCGCCGAAGCCGAGGCCGTGCTCCTGGCGCTCGCCGCCGAAGCCGAAGCTGTCGAGGCGGTCGCTGCCTCGGAGGTGATCCGGGCCGCGGCCGCGGCCGACGCCGTCCGAGCGCTGATCAGCGCCGGCATCGTCGAGGAGGCTGCCGCGCACGAAGCGATCGAAGCCCTGAGTGCCGCGGGGATCATCGTCACGGACGCGGGCGAAGCCGCGACCGAGGCAGTGGCGGAAGCCGTGAGCAGGATCAAGGCCGCGTCGATCACCATGGAGCAGGCAAGGGTCCTGCGCTACCTGCCCACGCAACTGTCCTTCGCGGTCATCGCCGACAAGCTCGGGATCACGCGGTCGGCAGCGAAGGAGCGGGCCGAGCGCCTGTACAAGAAGTTGGGCGTGCACAATCGCGCCGAAGCGGTCACCCGAGCCCGCGACCTCGGGATCATCGACTAGACCGCGACTCCAACGAGGCTCATCGCTCAGCGCGACCTGGGAGTTTCGGGATTCATGAGATTCTGGGCGCGCGCGTTCGCAACGCGCGGCGCGGCAGGCGTGCCCGTCATGCTCGCCGGGCGCCCGATCCGCGTTGCCGACGGAGACGCCGCCGAGCTCGAGCACGTCCTCGCTGTCAACGGCATCGTCGCGACGTTCGAGTCCGTCTCCGCGACGATCGAGGAACGGATGCTCGTGCTCGCTCGACAAGCGGACGGGGTATCGACACCCGCCCGCCACCGCGGGCCACCGCTCTAGCCGGGCCCGATACTGTCGCCGCAATGGCAAGCACTCCGCTCGACCTCGTCCAGGCGTTTTGCGACTCGTGGGCGACGGGCGATCTCGACAAGATCATGTCGTTCTTCGCCGACGATGCCGTGTACCACAACATCCCGGTCGAACCCGTCCGCGGCGCTGACGCGATCCGCGCCACCATCGCCGGCTTCACCACTGGGGTCGAATCGGTGGTGTTCGAGATGAAGCACATCGCCGCGGCCAACGACGTCGTCCTGACCGAGAGAGTTGACGTCTTCACCTTTCCGAACGGGAAAGTTTCGCTGCCCGTGGCGGGAACGTTCGAGGTGCGCGACGGCAGGATCGTGGCGTGGCGCGACTACTTCGACATGAAGCAGTTCGTGTCGCAGCTCCCGACCGCCTGAGTGCCCACCGGAGGTGACGTTTGGCACTACTCGCCTTGATCACCGTGTGCTCATGCTGGGCGCATGAAGCGAATCCGAGACGGTGCCGCTGAGCTCACGTTCGACGATTCCTCGATCTTCATCCCTGCCGCGCGGATCTTGTTCACGATGACCGACGAGGGGGAGGGCGCCTTGTGGATCGCTCCCGGGACGATGCCGAACATGACTGAGATCGAGACGGCGCTGGAATCCGGACCGTTCACCCTGACGTCCGAGGGCGCGATGCAGAGCTGCAAGCCGCGGCGCTGGATCGTCAGGGAAGTCACCGACTCGCTATTCGAGATGCTCGTGCTGTTCGAGCCTGACTGCGACGACCGTGAACCCCCACCCGGAGCGGAGGACGGGAGCGAATGACCCCGCACGGCGTTGGCCTCGTGCACGGCGCCTCCTCGAGGCTCCCGTTGGGCGTTGGACGCAGATGAGCAGCAACGCCGACCCGCGTGAGCTTCTCCGCCGCCACTCGCAGAACCCCATCCTGCGGCCGCAGGACTTTCCGAAGATGGTCAACGCGGTGTTCAACCCCGGCGTCACCGTGATCGACGGTCGGACGCTGCTGCTCCTGCGAGTCGAGTACCGGACGGGTCTGTCAGCGCTGATCGCGGCCACCAGCGAAGACGGCGTCACGAACTGGGAGATCGATCCCGTGCGAGGCCTTCATCCACTCGAAGGGAGCTTCGAAGAGCACTGGGGCATCGAGGACCCGCGCATCACCAAGGTGGGCGACGAGTACTTCGTCGTGTATGTGGGGTACTCCACCGCTGGCCCGCTCGTCTTGCTGGCCACGACGCGGGACTTCGTGCACTGGGAACGCAAAGGCGTCCTGATGTCTCCCGAAGACAAGGACGCGGCGCTGTTCCCGACCACCTTCGGCGGCCGCTGGGCGCTCATCCACCGACCCGCGCCGTCGATCGCCGGGCTCGGCGCCCACATGTGGCTGTCGTTCAGCCCCGATCTGCGCCACTGGGGCGACTCGCGGGTCTTGCTCCCGGCGCGGCGCGGCGGATGGTGGGACGCAAACAAAGTCGGCCTCGGCCCACCGCCTCTGCTGACCAAGGACGGCTGGCTGGTCTGCTATCACGGTGTGCGGGTCACTGCCTCGGGGTCGATCTATCGGCTCGGGCTCGCGCTGCTCGAACGGGATGACCCCTCCAGGGTGCTTGCTCGGGGGAACGAGTGGGTGTTCGGTCCCCACGAGCCTTACGAGCGCGGCGGTGACGTACCCGATGTGGTGTTCCCGTGCGGGTGGGTGCTCCGCGACGACGGAGACACGTTGCACATGTACTACGGCGCCGCGGACTCAGTGGTCTGCCTGGCAGAAGCGAGCCTGGCGACCCTCCTCGACCACCTCAGCGAACATCCCTGGCCTCGGGAGGCCAACGGCATGCCCCCGATGGGCAGGACCGAATCGGCATAGGCCGCAGAAGGAGGCAACCCGTGGAACTCCACGTGGTCCCGATCATCAAGCCAGAAGACATGAATGTCATCGTCGGCCAGGCGCACTTCATCAAGACGGTCGAAGACGTCCACGAGGCGCTGGTGGGGGTGAGCTCCCACCTCCGCTTCGGTGTCGCGTTCTGCGAGGCGTCCGGCCCGTGCCTCGTCCGCCGGTCCGGTAACGATGACCACCTCGTCGAGCTGGCGGTGCAAAACGCTCTTGCGGTCGCAGCGGGACACTCGTTCTTCGTGTTCCTCGAGGACGGCTACCCGGTGAACGTCCTGAACACGCTCAAGCAGGTCCCCGAGGTGTGCGGAATCTTCTGCGCGACAGCGAACCCCGTTGAGCTCATCGTCGCCCACACCGAGTTGGGCCGCGGAATCGTCGGCGTGATCGACGGAGTCGTGCCAGTCGGCATCGAGACCGACGATGACGTGACCGACCGCAAGCAGCTGCTCCGGACGATTGGTTACAAGCTCTGACACTCACAGGGACCAAAGCCTCTCGTGGCGCCTCGCGAGCTGCTCCATGCTGAGGGGCGGCCGAGTCGAGGAGGCCCAAGATGCACGAACCATGGACCTGGACAGTCGAGATCATCTTCACCGAAGACGATGAAAAGACTCGGGCGGATGCCGTGCTATCGGGTCCGTCCGAGGACCTGCGCGGATGGGGTCGGTCCCGTCGGAACCCGACGGATCCGGATCTCCCGGCGGTCGGCGAGGAGATCGCCGCGGCGCGGGCGCTTACGGACCTGGCGCACCATCTACTCGAGACGGCTGCGCATCGCATCGAGTCGTGGGAAGGTCACCCGGTCGAGCTGACTCGCTGACCGACGGGAACCGCATTCCAGTAGCCCAGGCGCGAGTGGCGTCTGCGCGGCCTCCTGCCGTCTGAGTTATCCGATGTCCGAGCGCTGTGCTCAACAGGAAGTTCCCACGTCACTCGTGAGCGACACAGCTCCTAGCCCTGAAGCGCGGCGTGCGAGCAGTGCACGATTGGGAACGCGTCGTCGTCAGCGATGAGCGCACCGGGCTCGAGCCAGGTGTCAGCCGCGCTCACAACAGGGTCGGCACCGGGCACCGGATCCCAACGGGCGTCGTCACCCAGCCATCGCCACGACACGGCGACGCGGCGGTCGGAGCTCGGGTTGCCGCGGCTGCGATGGACGATGCGATAGTCGAAGAGCAGCGCGTCGCCTGGGTCCACATCGAAGCCGATGACCTCAAACCGGTCAGGGTGATCCTCGAAGACTTCCACCTCGTCAGGGAACGAGGCGACATAGTCACCGAAGTTCGGCCACACACGGTTGAGCTTCTCGACCTCGGTCGGACCACCGAAGTACGGCCGGTACGTGATCCCCCAGGCGTGGCTGCCGCGAATGAACTCGAGCGCGGACGACTCGACACTCGCCGCGGTGAGTGCGACCCACGTCGAGCACACCTGTGTCCCGCTGATCGGCCAGAACGGGTTGTCTTCGGTGCCAATGGAAGACCTCTGCGGAACCAGGATCCTGGACGAACACCTGCTCGAAGTAGAGCCGGAAGCCTCAGTTTTGGACAACATGCGCACGTGGAATGACGCCTTCGCTCTGGTGCGTCCCGACGACCCGATCGTCGACCAGATCATCGGCGTCTTCAGCGGGGTCACGAGCGTGCACGAGCGCGACGCCGACCTTGCTCGTCTGTGGTTCCGCGAGCTCCCGTACGCATCTCCGTCAACCCAGGATGCGGCGAACGATGTCGTGGCGTGGGCGCAGCACCGCCTCGAAACGCTTCTCGATTCCGCAAGGACACGTGGAGAGCTCGACGGCGGTGTCGACATCGTGGTGCTCGCTCGAATGTGCCTCGACTTGTGGATCGCCCTGATGATCCGACGGCACTCGGGAGGGATCACGGCGACCGCGGCCATCGAGCGACTCGCCGCCGCGCGTACGGATGACGTTTCGCTACATGGCTCCAGCTGACGCCCGTGGCAGGATCTGAACCTGCGACCTGCGGATGAGAAGGCCGACAGCACTGAGCGCTGTGCTCAATGGGAAGCCCGCAGGTCTGCGAGCGACACGGCGCGAGCAATCCGTTGTCTCCGCGCCCCTTCGTCTTCACCTGACGGTCTCGGGCACCGGCCTACCACCAGGCCCGCAGCGACCGACCGAGTGCAGTCATCGATTCGAGGGCGAGTTCGTTGCGCCGCCCGATCGGAAGTCGTCAGTCGGGAGCGGGGAGTTCTGGTCTGATGTCGCAACAATGAGGTCGTTCGACGAGCTCGTCGATGAGGCAGCCGCGGTCCCGATCGAAGGCTGGGACTTCTCGTGGCTCGACGGTCGCGCGACCGAGCAGCGCCCGTCGTGGGGCTACCAGCGGCTCCTCGGCGGGAGACTCGCCGCGTCGAAGGCCGCGCTGGACATACAGACAGGCGGCGGTGAGGTGCTCGCCGGCGCCGGAGCCGAGAACTTCCCACCGACGCTCGTCGCGACCGAGGGCTGGCTGCCCAACCTGGCGAAGGCGACGACGCTGCTACATCCACTCGGAGCTGTCGTCGTCGCCGATGACGCGGAGCCACCGCTCCCCTTCGCCGATGGCGCCTTTGATCTGGTGACCAGCCGGCACCCGGTCACCGTCCACTGGTCCGAGATCGCTCGCGTACTCACACCGGGCGGCACCTACTTCGCGGCAACATGTCGGCAGCGGCACGAACGTCGAGATCAGCGAGTACTTCCTGGGACCACTCGATCCAGGCGAACGCAGGCACCATGAGGTCGAGGCCGAGCAGGCCAGAAGGTCGGGCTTGGAGATCGTGCAATGCCGGAACGAACGCCTTCAGCTGGAGTTCTTCGACGTCGGCGCAATGATCTTCTTCTTGCGCAAGGTCGTCTGGACGGTGCCGGACTTCACCGTCAACCGGTATCGAATCCGGCTGCGCGAGCTCCATGACCAGATCGCTAAGGACCGTGTGTTCCGTTCGACGATGACTCGTACCCTCCTCGAAGCGCGCAAGCCCACGGCCAGCTAGGCATCGCACCTGCCCAAGAACGTCGCGTCACGAACTGCTCGTAACTCCAATTGCCGGACACCCAGGTAGCGCCCCTGGGGACGTCCCGTGGGGTGGTGTAAGTGGGTGAGGGTCCACCACTGAGTGGGCCACCGGCGTGATCTTCGACGTGTTCCTAGCCGGGACCACGGAGAAGGAGACCCACCGGTGACCCTCACTGATCATGACCTGTCCGAACTGCTCGCCGCGCTCAAGGCCGGCGAGGTGACCGACACGATCCGCACGTCGCTGGAATGGATCCTCCAGCAGCTGATCGAGGCTGAAGCGACCGCGTTCATCGGCGCTGCCCCGCACGAACGGACCGATACGCGCACGAACCAACGCAACGGGCATCGACCGCGGTTGTGGTCGACCCCGGCGGGCGATCTCGAGCTGGAGATCCCCAAACTCCGCCAGGGGAGCTTCTTCCCCTCGCTGTTGGAGCGTCGCCGCCGGATCGACCGGGCCCTGTTCGCGGTGGTGATGGAGGCCTACGTACACGGCGTGTCGACCCGCAAGGTCGACGACCTCGTGAAGGCGCTCGGTGTCGGCTCGGGGATCTCCAAGAGCGAGGTGAGCCGCATCTGCGCCGAGCTCGACCGTGATCTGAAGCCGTTCCGTGAGCGGCCGCTCGATCACGCCCGGTTCGTCTACGTGTTCTTGGACGCCACCTATGTCAAGGGCCGCGTCCGAGGCCGGGTCGTGTCCCGAGCCGTGGTGATCGCCACCGGCGTTACCGACACCGGCGACCGGGAAGTGCTGGGCATCGACGTCGGCGACTCAGAAGACGGCGCGTTCTGGACCGCGTTCTTGAAAGGCTTGCGGGCCCGCGGGCTCACCGGCGTGCAGCTGGTCATCTCCGATCACCACCTCGGGCTCAAGCACGCCATCGGCGCGGTGTTTGTCGGCGCCGCGTGGCAGCGCTGCCGGGTGCACTTCATGCGCAACGTGCTTGCCAAGGTCCCCAAAGCATCAGCGGAGATGGTCGCCGCCGCGATCCGCACGATCTTCGCTCAACCCGACGCCCCCCACGTCCGCGCCCAGCTCGAGGAAGTCGCCCGCATGCTCGACGGCCAGTTCCCCGACGTCGCGGCCATGCTGCGCGACGCGTGCGAGGACCTCCTCGCGTTCACCGCGTTCCCCGTCGGCCACTGGCGCAAGATCTGGTCCACCAACCCCCTCGAGCGGATCAACGGCGAGATCAAGCGGCGCACCAACGTCGTGGGGATCTTCCCCAACGACGCCTCGATCCTGCGGCTCGTCACCGCCGTGCTCGTCGAGACCCACGACGAATGGGCCGTCGCCGAACGCCGCTACCTCAGCGAAGAATCCATGGCCAAGATCGGCCAGTCGCCATCCACCATCGACGACACGGCACATCGCCATCACCGCCTGACACACTGCGATCAACGTCGACGATCACGACAACGCCGACCTACACCACACCGCGGGACACGATCCCGTCGTCCGACCCCATCAGTCGTCGACGCTCGAGGACCCGAGCGAACCGCTCTGGCTCGTTCAAACGCGGCTTCCCTACTTCACGCGCCATGTCCTCGTGCAGACAACGGAAAGTGCTCTGACGACTCGCGTGGGCTCGGCTTGCGTCATGAACACTCCGCGGGCGGAATCCGTTCTCAGAGGGCCCTCGACCTGGTCCCACCCAAATTGGGTCAGTTGGGTTGAACCGCGTATCGGATCATCGTCACGGCCGACTCGCGGGGCTTGCCCACAGGCTGGAAGCCGACCGACTCATAGAGGCCACGCGCCGGATTGCCGTTATTGACGCTGAGACTCAGCGCTGCATACCCCTGAACCTTGCTGGCCTCGATGAGGCCGATGAGGAGCAGTCGTCCAATTCCCTCGTGACGACGGGACGCGACGACGGCGATCGACAGTTCGGGGACGTCCTCAGCGACGAAACCATGTCCGTGGCTCATCTCGGTGTAGGTCCGATACCAAGCCGCGCCCAAGGGTCCGTCCTGCTCGGCGAGCAGTCCGAAGTCGCCGTGCCTCGGCCACCCAGCGAGATACATCGCGTAGCGCGGATCGGCCATCACCTCGTCAGCGGTCGGCGTCGGAATGTCAGGTCGCCAAACCGCCGCCTCCCCGAGCATCGCCGCGAGGAAGAGAAGGTCCTCAGCTTCGGCCGGGCGATACCGAACCTCCTCCATCTGGGTTAGTCCAGCAGACCGCCGATGTCGGGCCGCCGTCGTCAGATGGTGACGACGGTGGTGCCCACGGTGCGGCCGGCGAGGAGTTCGACGAACGCCTGCGGCGCTTCCTCGAGACCGTGGAACTCGGTGACCTTCGGCTTCAGCGAGCCGTCGGCGATCCACTGCGACAGTTCCCGGCGGGCCTGCTCGTAGCGATCGGCGAAATCGAAGACCAAGAAGCCCTCCATCCGCACACGGTTGTTGACCAGCAGGCCCGGCACGCCACGCGGGCCGGGGCCAGGCGTCGACGTGTCGTACTGGCTGACAACACCACAGCAGGCGATGCGCCCACCCTGAGCCATGCGGAACAGGGCGCTCTCCAGCACCGGGCCGCCGGTGTTGTCGAAGTACACGTCGATCCGATCCGGCGTCGTGTCCTTGAACTTCGATCGGAACTCGGGGTCCTTGTAGCTGACGGCGACGTCGAAGCCGAGCTCGTCGACGAGCATCCGGCATTTGTCGTCGGCGCCGGCGATGCCGACGACACTGCACCCGTGAATCTTGGCGATCTGGCCGACTATGTGCCCGACCGACCCGGCCGCCGCCGAGACGACGACGGTGTTGCCCGGCTGCGGCTGGCCGACCTCGAGCAGTCCGAAGTACGCGGTCAACCCGTTGGTCCCGAGCACCCCGAGCGCTGTGGCGGGATCGGTACCCGCGTCGAGTAAACGCACGTGACGCGCCGCATGGGTCGAGAAGGCTTGCCACCCGGTCGGTGCGGACACGAGCGACCCGGTGGGGATGCTGTCGGCGCGTGACTCGACCACCTCAGCCACTCCGCTGCCGCCCATCAGACGGCCGGCCTCGGGCGCGCCGGCGTAGCTGGCGCTGCCCTGAAGCCCGGCGCGTTGGCCGGCGCCGATCGTCAGCGCGACCGTGCGGCACAGCACCTCGCCGTCCGCCGCTTCGGGCATCGGCGCGCTACGCATCTCGAAGTCGGACGAAGCGAGAGCCCCGGTAGGAAGCGAGGCGATCAGGACCTGACGGTTTTCGGCCATGCAGCCATCATGGCTGCGCACAGCTCGCTGGTGCTCCGAGTCGACAGGGTCGTGCGAAGGGGGTGTCAGGTCACGAGGCTCCCGCCGGGTTATCCGTTGTTCGAGCGCTGTGCTCAACGCCGCGCGCTCTCGTCCCACACAACGCCCAGGTAGCGCCCCCCGCAGGATTTGAACCTGCGACCCGCGGATTAGAAGGCCTACAGCACTGAGCGCTGTGCTCGACAGGAAGTTCCCACGTCACTCGTGAGCGATACGACGCGAGTTATCCGTTGTCTCGAGTGGCCGGCAGGTGACGGACAGTTGTCGCTGTCGCTCTCACCGCATCGACGAGGATGTTGGATCTCGACAAGCGTGGAGGGCAGGACGGTCATGCCTACCTACCTGATTCATGGCGGTCATGTCTTGAGCATGGACGGTGACGTCGGCGATTATCCGTGCGGCGATGTGTTGGTCCGCGACGGCGTCATTGTCGCGGTCGGGGAGGATCTGGACGCGGGTGATGCGGAAGTCATCGATGCGAGCCGGATGGTCGTGCTGCCGGGGTTTGTGGAGGTCCATTGGCACATGTGGAACTCGATCTGGCGTGGCCTGTCGCACGACGCCCCGAGCTACTTTGCGCTGCACCGGCTGGCCGAGTTCTTCACGCCCGCCGATCACTACGCAGCGGTCCGTTACGCCGCCAGCGAGGCCGTCAGCGCGGGGATAACGACCTGTCACGACTGGGCGAACGGACTGCGCGACCGTGAGGATGCTGAAGCCGAAGCGCAGGCGCTTGTCGACAGCGGCATCCGGGCCCGGTTCGGTTACGGCAACCTGACGTCGCCGTCGCGGCCGGACGTGGTCGCGGAAGACCTGGTGTCCATGCAGGCGTGGATCGGCCGGCACGCCGAGGGGCTGATCGACGTCGGCGTGGTCTGTCATGCCCAGCCAACGTTCGCGCCCGCGGTGAACCTCGCCCGCTCGCTCGGCCTGAAGTCGATCGGGCCGCACGTCGATCTGTCGGGCGATCTCGATCTGCTCGGCCCAGACGTGATCTTCACCCATGGCCCGGGTGTCCCCGATGGCTTCATGGCTCTGCTCGCCCAGAGGAAGGTCAAGATTGGGCTGTGTCCGATGACCGATCCCCTGATCGGCGCCGGCCTGCCGCCCCTCCAGCAATTCCTCAGCAACGGCGTCGCCTTCGACGACATTGGATTCTCCGTTGATGTGTCGTGCCAGACAGGCGTAGACCCGTTCGCCGCGATGCGAACGATCATGCAGTCCGCCCGGATCGCGCAGAAGAAGGGCGCTTCATTCAACGAAATCATCTTCTCGCCCGGCGACCCGGACGACGAGACGAACGGCCTGATGATGCCGAGAAGCGTCCTTCAGCTCGCGACCATCAACGGTGCCCGCGTACTCGGCCTCGACGAGAAAATCGGGTCGCTGACACCTGGGAAGCGAGCCGATGTCATCATGGTCCGCACCGACGATCTCAACATGCTCGCCGCCCCGAACACGAACTCGACCTTCCAGCTCGTCCAACAGGGCCAGCCTGTGAACGTCGACACCGTGATGGTCGATGGCCGCATCTTGAAGCGCGGTGGACAGCTTGTCGGCGTCGATATCGCGGCGATCGCCGCGGATGCGGTGCGCGCACAGCGTGACGTTCGCAGTCACGCCGGCATGCCAACTCTCGACATCACCTTCTAGCCCGGCGAAAGACCGGGTTCCGCTGCGCTCATGGGGCGCTGATTCCAGGTCAGCGCCCCGGCAGTATCTGAGTTCAGGAGATAGTTCACACCTGTCGCGAGACATCGTGCACACCTCTGGTGAGGGAGTGCGCGATGTCGATGGCTCGGCTGGTGGTCGCGGCGGTGGTGGTCTCAGTGCCTCGCCGACGGCGATCTCGTGTTCCTCTACGTTGTCGGTGACGGCTGAAAACTGAGCATCCCTGCCGGTCGAAAAGTGAGCACTCAACGATTGGAGTGTGATCACTTTGGAGGATTGGGCGTTGATTCGGAGGTTGGCCGCCGAGGGGGTGCCGAAGGCGCGGATCGCTGAACGGTTAGCGATCTCGCGCAACACGGTCGCCCGCACGCGGTCGCGTCGACCGAGCCGCCGAAGTACGCGCGGCCGCCCGTCGAGGCGACGTTGTTCACGCCGTTCGAGGAACGTGTGTCGATGCTGCTCGCGGAGTTCCCGGACATGCCGGCGAGCGTCATTGCCGAGCGGGTCGGCTGGTCGGGTTCGCCGTCCTGGTTCCGGGAGAACGTGGCTCGGCTTCGACCGGAGCATCGTCGGCCGGACCCGGCGGATCGGTTGGTGTGGGCGCCGGGCGATGCGGCGCAGTGCGACTTGTGGTTCCCGCCGCAGCGGATCCCGCTCGAGGACGGCACTGCGGCGCTGCTGCCGGTGTTGATCATCGTGGCCGCGCATTCGCGATACATCAGCGGGGTGATGGTGCCGACGCGGCAGACACCGGATCTGTTATTGGGCACGTGGTCGCTGATCGAACGGTTCGGGCGGGTGCCGCGCCGCCTGATCTGGGACAACGAGACGGCGATCGGCCGACGCAACCGACTCGCCGCCGGAGTCGCCGAGTTCTGCGGAACGTTGGCCACAAGGATTCATCAGCTCAAGGCCCGCGACCCCGAATCGAAAGGCGTTGTCGAGCGCCGCAACGGGTTCTTCGAGACATCGTTCATGCCGGGCCGGGAGTTCGCGTCGCCGGCCGATTTCAACGCCCAGTTCACCGACTGGTTGGAGCGGGCCAACAGTCGCCAGGTGCGAACGCTCAGGGCGCGACCGATCGATCTCGTTGACGCTGACCGCGCTGCGATGTTGCCGCTGCCGCCGATCGCGCCCGCGGTCGGCTGGTCGCACCAGATCCGCCTCGGCCGCGACTACTACGTGCGCCTCGATTCGAACGACTACTCCGTCGACCCGGCTGTGATCGGTCGACAGGTCACAGTGACCGCGGATCTTGAACGCGTGCGAGTCCGACGCGATCGACGTGTCATGGCTGATCATGCCCGCGTGTGGGCTCGCCACATGACCGTCAGCGACGAAGCACACGTGGCGACAGCCAAACACTTGCGCGAAGAGTTCAGTCGCCCCCGGGCTCGCGAGGATGACAACTCCTTGGCGCGTGATCTGGCCGAATACGACCGCGCCTTCGGGCTCGGCGGCGGGCTCGAGGTCGCGTGATGGCCACCACCAAGAACGCGGCCCCGTCCGATGCGGTCAAACAGATCCACTACCTCGCCGCCGCTCTGAAAGCGCCTCGCATCACCGAAGCCGCAGCGCGCCTCGCCGACCAGGCCCGCGACGCCAACTGGACTCATGAGGACTACCTCGCCGCGGTGCTCGAACGCGAAGTCTCGGCACGCAACGCGTCGGGCGCCGCGCAGCGGATCCGCTGGGCCGGGTTCCCGGCCCGCAAAACCCTCGACGACTTCGACTGGGATCATCAGTCCGGAGCGCGGCAAGAGGTCGCCGCGCTCGCGTCGGGAGCATTCCTCTCCGAAGCCCGCAACGTTGTGTTGCTCGGACCGCCCGGCACCGGCAAAACGCATCTTGCGACCGGGCTCGGCGTGATCGCAGCGCACCACGGCCATCGAGTCCTGTTCGCCACCGCAGTCGACTGGGTTGCTCGGCTCAGCGAAGCACATCGCCTCAGCAAGCTGCCAGCCGAGCTCGCCCGCCTCCGCCGTTACGGGCTGATCATCATCGACGAAGTCGGCTACTTGCCGTTCGAACAAGACGCCGCCAACTTGGTGTTCCAGCTGGTGTCATCGCGCTACGAACACGCCTCGCTGATCCTGACCTCGAACCTGCCGTTCTCCGGTTGGGGCGGCGTGTTCGGCGACCAGGCGGTCGCCGCCGCGATGATCGATCGGATCGTTCACCACGCCGACGTCCTCACCCTCAAAGGCGCCAGCTACCGGCTCCGCAACCGAGGCATCGACACCCTGCCCAGCATCCGAACCGAATCCGACACCTAAGCTCGGCAACCACTTAGACCGCGCACTTTTCGAGCGGCACAACCGCGCAGTTTTCGACCGGCGCCGACATCGTCGTACGTCACATAGACCCCCGAAGCGATCGCACAGTCGCGAGTTGGCGGCCTCGCTGCATCGATGGGAATCGACTCGGCGACCACATTGGTGCAATTGCTTCGGCGCGCGGGGTATCCGTTGTCAGAGCGCTGTGCTCGACAGGAAGTTCCCACGTCACTCGTGAGCGACACGACGCGAGTTATCCGTTCTCACGGGATGGCCGCCCGCCGGGTTTGGGCGGACGCCTCTGTGCCTGGCCGCCCGACAAGCAGCCTGCCGCCGTCACGGACACGTGGGCAACCGAAAGGCGCTTCGACGGCGGGCGGCAGCTCGGTCGGCTGCTGAAGGAGCTCCTCAAGTCTCCTCGAGCTCCCTCAGCACATACGCGATGATCGCATCGACATCCATGCCGGCGCCCCGGGTCATCGCCGACGCGGCAGCTGGGTCGCGATCGAAGCCCAATGCTTGGAGTCGTTCGTCGACCTCCTTCCAGGACTCGCGGCTCAATTCGAGGTACCCCGCCGTCACAGCAGCGGCGGTGGGATTGCCGTTCGCTGCGAACCACGAAGTCACGCCGCTGAGCGGCAACGAAAGCCCCCACCACTCTCGACTCGCGCAGAGGCACGAGAGCGCCTCATGCCATGCGGTGCGCGCCCGCTGGCTTCCCAAGGCGCTCGAGGTGATAGCAACCCCGACGAGGAGCCAGATCTCGAGCCAGCGGTCGCCCGCGGTCCGGGCAAGGTCGAGCCCTTGCTCATACGAGCGAAGCGCGCCGTCAGGATCGGAGGGCTCCTTGATCCACATCAGATATCGGCCGCGGAAGAAAGCGGCCTCGGCGAGCAACGACGGTGCGCCCACACGATCGGCGAGGGCCGTGAGCTCGGAAAGGAGTGCACCCGCCCGGGAATGATCCATGAAGAAGTTCCCCTCGAGGAGGGCTCGTACCAGCCTCGAGTGCTCGAACGGACTCGTGACTCGCGCCATCACTGCCTCTGCACCGCGAAACGAATCCGGATCCGCGGCCTGTCGTCCGAGCGCCGCCGAGCAAAGCACCTCCCAGCAGATCGCCGTACTCGGGTCGGTCGGCGTCGGAGCGACCCGGATTCCCTCCTCGGCCAGTGCCACGGCTTTCTGTTGGTCGCCGGTCATGAAGTTCGCCCAACCGCGCGGCCCATCCCAACATCGCCAAAGTCGGCTGGCTACCGGCGTGCGCCTTGCACCGCTCCAGACCACGATTCGCCCACTCGCTGTGCTCGTGCAGGGAGCGAGAGTCGGCGTGGGGTCCCGTTGCCGTGACCAAGGAGTCCGCGCGCAAGAAGTCGTCGCACTCGAGCGCCCAGCCGAAGGCGGCTCGGACGTTGTCCCACTCACGTTCGAAGGTCGCGTTGGCCTGAGCCTGGCGAGGGCTCGCCCATTCAGTCGCTGCATCCTCTGTCAGCTGCAGGTAGTGATCGAGGTGCCGATTGCGTGTCGAGATGACCTCACCGTGCTCCTCGAGCCGCTCGGCGCCGTACTGGCGCAGCGTCTCCAGCAGGCGATACCGAGTCCGCGTGTCCTCGCGCCTCGCTGTGACCATCGACTTGTCGACGAGCGAGGCCAACAAGTCGAGCAGGTCCAGCCGCTCAGCCTTCGTCTCCGCGCAAACCGCCTCTGCCGCGGGGAGGTCGAACCCGCCCGCGAACACGGAGAGTCGGTCGAAGAGTCGCCGCTCCTCATCGCTCATGAGCTGGTACGACCAATCGACGGTCGCGCGGAGCGTCCGGTGGTGCGCAGTGCTTCCGGTCCCGCTGGTTGTCAAGAGGCGGAATCGGTCATCAAGGCGCTCGAGGATGTCGCCCGGTGTGAGCGACCGGACTCGGGCGGCCGCGAGCTCGATCGCGAGCGGAACACCGTCGAGACGGCTGCAGATGGCCTCGATCGTCGACCGATCAACATCGTCAGGCTTGAAGGACAGCGTCGGCGGCCGTTGCCCTGACACAAAACAGAGTCGAGGCGTCCGAGCGCGAATCGAGCGCGGCAACCGACTGGATCCGTTCGCCGACCAGCCCGAGTGGCTCCCGACTCGTGGCCAGCACCGTGACTCCAGGGCAGCCCGCCATCACGGCCGCGACCAGCTCACGCAATGGCGAGAGCACGTGTTCGCAGTTGTCGAGGATCAAGAGGAGCTTCCGACGTCGGAGCCAGTCCACGATTGATTCCGTTGTCGACTCTCCGGTTCGTTGGCGCATCCCCAACGTCGAGGCGACGGCAGCACCCACTGCCGCGTTTTCCATGCGATCGGCGCCAGATCCACGAACCATGCGCCGTCCGGATAGGAGGGAATGGCGATCGCTCCGATCTCCATCGCGCTCCGCGTCTTGCCGATGCCTCCAGGGCCGGTCAGCGTCACCAACGGCCAGCGTGAGATCTCGTCGGCGACGCGTCTGCACGTCCGATGTGCTGCCCACGAACTCCGTCAGTGTCCGAGGGATGTTTCCAGTAGCTCTCTCGACCGTCAGCGGGGCGAGGTCCACCCGGGCCATGCCCTCAGCGCGAACCGCGAAGAGCTGCGTGGCCTCGGTCAGCCCTTTCAGGCCATGGGTTCCCAGGTCGACCAAGTCGATGCCGTCGTCAGGTCCGAGGAGCTCAGCGGATCGCTCGCGACAACAAGATCTGTCCGCCATGACCTGCGCTGCCAACGCGCGCCGCTCGGTTCACCGCCGAACCGAAGTAGTTCCCGTCGCGCTCTTGTGCCACTCCAGTGTGCGCACCCATCCGGACAGCGCATCTCAACGCTCTCCGGCCAGGCTTCGGCTTGCAGCGCCCGCTGCGCATCGACCGCGGCGCGGACAGCCTCGCTCGATCGCTGGAACGCCGCGCCGACGCCGTCACCGCCGGTCGAGAAGATGAAGCCTGCGTGGGCCGCGATCGCTGACCTGAGGATCTCATCGTGGCGGGCTAGCGCGTGTCTTGCATCACTGCAGGATGTGCGTCCCAAAGCTGTGTCGACCCCTCGACGTCGGTGAAGAGGAACGTCACCGTTCCCGACGGCGGTACGAGCACGACCGGATCGTAGGTTCACGCGACGTGCTGATCACGTCCTGATTTCGTTGGTTCGTTCGACCAACGTGCTGCGTGCCCGATGTCGCTGCGGGCGGACGAGAGCCACCAGTGCAGGGCGTTCACGGCGCGCCAACGACCTTGCGAGGACTCGAGCGTTGGAACGCCAGAAGGACACCGGCGGCCCCCGAGCCGGAGCCCTTCGTGACCCTTGTCCGCAGCCACGGCGGCTCATTTCGGGTTCATGGGCGTCGAGTTATCCGTTGTTCGAGCGCTGTGCTCAACGCGGCGCGCGCTCTTCTCGCATGAAGTCCCAGGCAGCGCCCCTGGGAGGATTCGAACCTCTGGCCTTCGGATTAGAAGGCTTCCGGCACTGTGTCAACACCGGCTGAATTCTGACCCTGTTTCACCGGCTGAAAGTTGACCCCTCCGGCCGGGTTGGTGGTCACGCTGCGTCGTCGGTGGGCACCCTCCCGAGGTCGCGGTCCTTGAGCCGGTAGCTGTCGCCTTTGAGCGAGACGACCTCGGCGTGGTGGACGAGCCGGTCGATCATGGCGGCGGCGACGGTGGCGTCGCCGAAGACTTCGCCCCAGCGGCCGAACGGCTTGTTGCTGGTCACGACCACCGACGCGCGTTCGTAGCGGCTGGAGACGAGTTGGAAGAACAGGTTCGCGGCCTCGGCTTCGAAGGGGATGTAGCCGACTTCGTCGATGACGAGCAGCGGGATGCGACCGAGGCGGCGGAGCTCGTCGTGGAGTCGTCCTTGGGTGTGCGCGTCACCGAGGCGTGCGACCCATTCCGCGGCGGTGGCGAACGCGACGCGGTGTCCGGCTTGGCACGCGCGGATGGAGATCCCGATCGCGAGGTGGGTCTTGCCGGTGCCGGGCGGGCCGAGGAACACGACGTTGGCGCGTTCCGCGACGAAGTCGAGGGTGCCGAGATGCGCGACGACATCGCGCTTGAGGGAGCGTTGGAAAGAGAAGTCGAAGTCCTCGAGGGTCTTGCGGGCCGGGAACCGAGCGGCGCGGATGCGGCCCTCGCCGCCGTGGTCTTGGCGGGCGGCGACTTCGCGTTCGAGACACGCGGCGAGGAACTCCTCGTGCGTCCAGCCGTCGGCTCGGGCGCGTTCCGCGAGCCGTTCGAACGACCCGGCGAGCGACGGTGCCTTGAGTGCGCGGCACAGGTAGGCGATGTCGGTCGCGGGCCTCGTCGTGGTGGCCATCACGCGACTCCGAGTGCCCGGTCGTAGTCGGCGAGGTCGCGTTCTTCGACTTCATCAACCAGCGTCGCGGCGAGCTGAGCCTCGGCGCGCATGGCGCGCAGCACGCGGGAGTGGTCGGGAGCCAACAACGTCTGATGCTTCGCGAGGCAGCGGCGATGCCGGGCGACTTCGGTGCCATCACAGGTGGCGATGACCTCATCGAGGGTCACGCGGACGTCGACGCGTCGACCGACGAAGCGGGGGTTGACCGAGTAGTCGTTGGTCGCGACCCGCACGTAGTGGTCACGAGGCAGTCGCGTGGTGAACCGCCACGACGGGTCGGGCAACACCGGCGGGAAGGCCATCATCGCTCCGCGGTCCTCGAAGATCGCTTCCGAGGGCCGCTGGCGGGTGGTGCCGTGGATGCGGTTGTTCGCCGCGTCGCAGCCAGCCGGTGAACTGCCGGTTGAAGTCGTCGACGTCCTCGAAACGCCTTCCCGGCAAGAAGCTCGTCTCGTAGTAGTGATGCGTGCGTTCGACCATCCCCTTGGCCTCAGGGTCTGCCGGCCCGCACAGTCGCACGCCCATGCCGAGCGTGCCGCGGAACGCCTGACACTCCGCGGTGAGGACCTGACGGCCTTGGCGCCACTGACCAATGCAACCCTCCTGGTCCCACACCGCGGTGCGTGGCACCGCGCCGAACCACTCGAGGACGTGCAGCATGCCGCCGAGCACGTCGTGCGCGGCCGCGACGGGACCATCCAGCCGCCATGCACACGCGAGAAGCCCGGTCGTGCCTGACACCACCCACAACTTGTCGTGCTGGCCGAAGCCGAGCGGGATCTCGACGTCGGGCTGCCACAGATCCCACTGGGCGAGCTCACCCGGCGCGTAGCTCGTGCGCTGACACGGATCCGGCGGCACGAACAACGGGCGCAGCTCGCCGACACGGTCGCGCAGGATCGTGATCCCACGCTCCCAGCCGATCCGCTCCGCGATCACCGTCGCCGGCATCGTCGGGAACTCCGCCAACAACGCCCGGATCTCCGGCTCGAACGCGTCGACCACCGAACCTGACGGTGCTCGTTCGTAACGCGGTGGCTCGTCACTGCGCAGCGCATCACGCACCGTGTTCCGTGCGAGCTTCAACCGCCGTGCGATCGCCTTGATGCTCAGACCCTCAGCTCGATGCAGCCGCCGGATCTCGGCCCAGTCCTCCACGTCGATCACGCCCTTCCTCCCCAGCTCGGCATCGAGCCAGGGTTCGAGTTCCAACACTCCAAGTGGTGGACCCGACCAGAAGGGGGTCAGTTTTCGACCGGTGATAGGGGGTCAGTTTTCACCCGGTAGCGACACACTGAGCGCTGTGCTCAACAGGAGGATCCCACGTCACCGCTGAGCGACGCAGCGCGAGTTATCCGTTGTCTCGTAGCGACGGAGGCGTCCTCGGAACGTTCAGCGTGCTCGACGCGGCTCGTTTCGTACCGCAATGACCAAGCCCAGGACCGCAACCAATGCGCCCGCAAGCACGCAAGGCCATCGTGTCGACGAGACACACCTTCGTTCTCGCCGAGCAAGCCCACCCGCGCAACCACGCCCCCGGCCACGAACAACACAATCCCGACGACCCGTGGAAGCAGCCTCTTGCTCCACAATTCGGTCAGGCGGCGGTGAGGTCGAGAGCCGCGATTCACGACGCTGCGAGGGGACGCCGCGCCTTCACCTCAACGTCGACCTCGAAGCCGAGGAAATAGAGCAGCGCGATCAGCTGTCGGAATGACTTGTTGTAGTTCGTCGGATCGAGCAATCGGTACAGCTGGCTCACCGACGTCCCCAAGAGCCTCGCGACCTCCCGGGTCGACAGCCCCGACGCGTCGAGGCGCTTAAAACGTCATCGGCGGCGGGTACAGCGCCGACATGATCTTGAGGCGCCTCTTGCCCCGCACCTTCGGGATCGGCGACGTTCTCGCCACGTGGAAGGCGATGGTCGACGACCCCATCTTGATGTGCGCCTGTCAGGGCGATGCGTATTGCAACGACTGCGAGCCGGCGTGGGTCCATCGCCGGTGTCGCGCCTCCCGGGTCTGGTGCCACCGCGGACGAGACCGATTTGTTCGTGGTGTGTTTCGCGCCTGGTGCCGCGGGGTACGCCGCTCGCGTTCCCCACCCCAAGGAGACAGCCATGGCTGACGTGACGGAGATGCTCGAGCAGGATCACCGCAAGGTCGAGAGGCTCTTCGAGCAGATAAAGGCATCTAAGGGCGCTGCCCGAGCCAAATACGTCGAGCGTCTCGTGAGCGACCTACGTCTTCACATGAAGTTGGAGGAGTCGATCGTCTACCCGGCGATCGCCAAGCAAGTCGACGATGGCGATGACATGGTCGAGGAAGCCAAGACCGAACACAAGGGCGCCAGGAAGGCGCTCGACGACGTCGAGAAGCTCTCACCCGACAAGCCCGGCTTCGACGGAGCACTCACCATGCTCGAGGCCGGCATCAGCCATCACGTGGAAGAAGAAGAGGACGAGGTCTTCCCGAAGTTTCGCAAGTCGGTGGGCGCCGAGGAGCTCGACGAGCTCGGCAAGAAGGTCACGGCGGCCAAGAAGTCCGCTCGCTGAGCGCCAGTCAGCCCGCATTGCCCTCCCGGCCCCGCAGTTGTCGAACGCGATCGACAGTGGCGCCGATCGAGTGATCTTGTCGAAGGCCGCGGCAACGACCGATGGACACAGTCGCCCTGCGCGAGGGTGTGGTCGGCGCAACAGCTCGTGAGCACGCACCAAGGGTCCCCGGGTACGTCATGATCCGCGAGTCCGATGTCGCTCAGGCCATCGCCGTGAAGGGAGTCGTCTTCAGGTCAGCCGTTTGGATGCGGTCCGTTTGGGGCATAGCAGCACGTGTCCATCGACAACGAGCCTCCGTCGAGCGTCCATCCCCCGGCTGGCCCGCTTGGTGCGCGGTTCGCGGACCGGGCCCACACAGGGGCGCTAGAGACCGACAACGAATCCTTGCGGACGATCGAGACTGAGGCCGACGTCGTTACCTCGTCGCAGGAAAGGCGCCTGCCGGGCTGGGTCGTTCCGGCCGTCATCGTCTTCTGGAGCGGGTTCCTCGGGGCGATGGCAGTTCGGTTCTTCTGGAGCAAGCTGAGCGGCCTCTTCGTGCTCTTGGCCATCGCGTTGTTCCTCGCTCTCGCCATCGAGCCCGGCGTGAACCGGCTGGCTCGACGGGGTTGGCGCCGGGGGCGCGCCACGGCCCTGATCCTCTTCGGTGTGATGGCGCTGTTCCTGACGTTCGTCGGCGCGATCGGAACGCTCGTGGGCTCGCAGGTCGCCGACCTTCTGCAGAACTCCGACACGTACATCTCCGACAGCGTCAACACGATCAACGACACGTTCGGCACGCACCTAGATGCCCAGGAAGTGATCGACAACTTCAACAACCCCGACGGCGCCGTCCAGAAGTTCATCGCCAATCAGCAGGACAACGTCGTGCGGCTGTCCGTCACCGCGCTCGGAGTTTTGTTGCAGCTGTTCTCCGTGCTGCTCTTCACCTTCTACCTCGTCGCCGACGGTCCGAAGCTGCGGCGGGCCTTATGCAGCCGTCTGACCCCGACGCGCCAGGAGCGCGTCCTCGGGGTCTGGGAGCTGGCCAGCACGAAGACTGGTGGCTACCTCTACAGCCGCGCTCTGCTGGCGCTGCTCTCGGCGGTCTTCCACTGGATCGTCTTCCAGTCGCTAGGCACCCCCGCGCCGTTGGCCCTGGCGCTGTGGGTGGGCATCGTCAGCCAGTTCCTGCCTGTGGTGGGCACCTACCTCGCCGGCGTGCTTCCCGTACTCCTGACCTTCCTCGACTCTCCGGCGAAGGCGTTGATCGTGCTCATCGCCATCATCGTGTACCAGCAGATCGAGAACTACCTCCTGTCGCCGCGCATCACCGCCCACACGATGGAGCTGCACCCGGCGCTGGCGTTCGGGGCCGCGTTGGGCGGCGCTGCCGTGCTCGGTGCCGTCGGAGCGGTGCTGGCGCTGCCAGCCGCCGCCATGGGCCAAGCCATCGTCAGCGAGTGGGGTGACCGCCACCAGGTCATCAAGAGCGAGCTCACCGAGGTCCGACACCCGCGCGTCTGGAAGCGATGGTCGAAGATCCGCAAGGCGCGCACGGCGAGCGGTCAATGAGGTGGTGAGTGGGTGCCGTTGTTGTAGTTCACGTCTCTGCTGGTCGCGGGTGATCGTGGCCTCTTCCGAAGTAGGGCGGTGGACGACCACGACATCGCAGGTCGGTTCGTGGCGCGTCGAGTTATCCGTTGTCCGAGCGCTGTGCTCGACCTGACGCGTGGTGTCGTCGCACGACGTCCCTGGTAGCGCCCCCGGCAGGATTTGAACCTGCGACCCGCGGATTAGAAGGCCTACAGCACTGAGCGCTGTGCTCAGCAGGAAGTTCCCACGTCACTCGTGAGCGACACGACGCGAGTTATCCGTTGTCTCCCCGACGCAAGTCGCGCTCCCGCCGTTCGCGCAACCGGGTACTCACCGGTCCCCCTCGGGACGGTCAGACACGCACGATTGATCGCCGGGAACCCAAGCGAACACACCGAGTTTCGCCCACCCGACCGCGGTGCCGTACAACCAACCAGTCGAGTCGATGCCCCCCGGTCCGGGACGGGACGCTCGCCGCGGGTGCCGACGTTGCCTCGCGGTCCTCGAGGCGAACATCGCCATCCGCCCGTTCTTGCAGATATATCGTCATTGGCTTTCCTCCCTAGATAGCACGATCGTTCGTGCTGAGTTATGTCACAGTACGACCGGTCGTGCTATATTGTCAGCATGTCGGACCAACGGAAGCAGCGCGGCTGACGGAAAGCACACTCGCGAAGCCATCGTGCGCGAAGCCGTGTCCCTCGCCACACTCGACGGCCTCGAGGGGCTCTCGATCGGCAACCTCGCGAACGCGCTCGACATGAGCAAGAGCGGCATCTACGCCCACTTCGGATCGAAACAGGATCTCCAACTGGCCACCGTCGACGAAGCCGGACGGATCTTCCAAGACGAGGTCATCGAACCCGCACTTGCCGCCGCACCGGGACTCGGTCAGCTCGTCGCTCTCTGCGACGCGTTCTTCGACCATCTCGAACGGCGTACGTTCCCCGGGGGCTGCTTCTTCGCTGGCGCCGTCTTAGAGATGGGTGCCCGACCGGGACCGGTCAAAGAACAGATCGCCGCCTTTCAAAGCGGACTGTCGACGCTGATCCATCAGTTCATCGTCACCGCAGTAGACCGACACGAAATCCCCGCCGACGAGGACCCCGACGCGCTCACGTTCGAGCTCAACGGGGTCATTCTCGCCGCCAACTCCAACTTCGTCCTCCACCAAGATCCCAACGCGCTCGACATGGCCAGAAGCGTCGTGCGCCGACGGCTCGGAATCACAACTACGACCGAGTCCCGACGCCAACGAACCGACCCCTCTCGAGGCCGCAGAAGAGGCGAACAAACGAAACCGACCCGATAGCCCCATCACGACGGTCCCTGGGCACACCTCACCGACCCGCACCACAGCTCGTTGATCTCCACGGTCAGTCGCACCAATCGAGAAGACTGCGAGCGAGCCGTGTGACCACACGGTCGAACGGGTGCGAGTCACATCTCGAGCCTGTTGTAGCTGCGGGCCCGATCGAGCGAGCGGAGGCCGGGTCGATGGCGCGGTCGAACGCGTGGACGCTCCACCGAAGCGGACCGATGACCCGGGTACGTTCTGCTACCAGGTCTTCTCGGTGATCGACGAGCAACCGAACTGCGCGCTCCAGTCCCGCGAGACATGCGACCGCTGTGCCTGGTTCGAGCATCGCGGCTCGAGCGACAGCCAGCGAGTCGATGGGGTGGACTTCCCGTAGGTGCGCGCCGCATCCGAGACGGGCTTCGCGCGGGATCGCTTTGTAGGTGCGTTCTGCGTCAGCACCCGGGCTTTCGCGGCTCCGACCTTGACAAGATAGCACGACCGGTCGTACTATTCAGCACGAACGATCATGCTTTCTTCCGGCGCCACGCCCGAGGCAGTGCCACCCGAGGAGGAACGGTGACCGTGCATTCCAGCTTCCCGTCGTGGTCCGTTGCGAGAGGAACGATCCGATGAATCCGAACCAAGCTCTGTTGCCGACGGGCCGTCACGAGTTGACGATCAAGGTCGCCGCCGAGACCACCTTGCCTCCCCACCGAGTGCTCGAGGCCGCCCACGACTTCTCCGAACAGCGTGCGGACGTGTGGCCAAACGTGAGGTCCACGCACCTCGTTGTCCACGAGCGCGGCGAGAACTTCGCCGAGGTAACGGAGGGGACCTGGGTCGTCGGCCTCTTCTGGGAGCGGAACCGCTACGAGTGGTCGCAACCAGGATCGGTGATGGCAACAGTAATCGACTCCAACATTTTTCAGCCTGGCAGCACCTGGGAGATCCGAGCCACAGCTCGCGACAGCGGAAGCGAGGTCGAGCTGGTTCTACACCGCGGCTTCCGACGCGGGCTGAAGGGCAAGATCGCCAGCACCGTCCACCACACAGTCGGCAAATGGCTCTGGGGCGCTTTCCTTCGGAGCGCCCTCGCAAGTGTCGAGAAGGAGACTGCCAAGGCCTAGCCCCTGGCAAACCACTCCGGACGACCAACACGACGGGGCGCCCGGCGTGGGCGAGTTCGCCGGCGAGGAATCGTCGGTGATGACCGGCACGCCAGCCCGCGCGTTGCCCGAAGCGAATACCAAGACGGCGACTTGTCCGTTGTGCGAGCGCTGTGCTCAACGGGCCGCGAGCTGTCTCCGCTCGAAGTCCCAGGCAGCGCCCCTGGGAGGATTCGAACCTCCGGCCTTCGGATTAGAAGGCCTACAGCACTGAGCGCTGTGCTCAACAGGAAGTTCGCAGGTCGCTCGTGAGCGACACAGCGCGAGTTATCCGTTGTTCGGCGCTGGAGACGGGTCCTCGGGCCCGCCGACAGTCACGGTTCACAACTAGGCGACTTGCACCGCGTCCTTGAGCCGGGCCGGCACCTTCTCGGGAAACGAGACGATGAGGTGTCTTTCGAGTGCAGTGGCCACGCGCGGCAAGGGTGTCGAGTCTGTTCTTGGCCCCGCCGCCCTCTTCGAGCCGGGAGATGACCGACTGGGTAGTGCCCATCCGCTCGGCGAGCTCGCGCTGGCTGAGACCCGCGGCGGTCCGGAGGTCGTAGATGAGCTGACCGAGCGCAAGGTCCTGCTCGATTCCTGTTCGCGCATCCGCTGCGACTGGGGCACGACGCTTCTTGATGTCTTCCCAGCGCGAGTAGTTCGCCATCATGTCTCCTTAATGGGTATCGCCTCGCGCATTCGGTGGCTGCCTTGCGCGCTCGTTCGATCTCGAGTCGTTCGTTGTTCCGCTGCTTGCGGAACGTGGTCAGCAAGATGATGCGCCCGTATCCCGTGAAGCGGTAGGTGATGCGCCTCGCGGTCGACCCGAGCGTGAACCGCAGTTCGAACAGCCCGTCGCCAAGACTTCTCGACAGGGGCATTCGAGCCGCCGGTCCGAGTTGTTCGAGACGGTCGATCACGACGACCACGCGACCCCATTCATCATCGTCGAGGCCGTTCATCCACTCCACGACCTCATCGTGCAGCTCCAATACGGCCACACGTCATCATCGCATAAAAGCGATCATAGCGCAACTACGATGTTTAGAGCCAACCCCCAAGCAGTCCGGACGAACGCGACCTCCGTGTCGCGAGTCGCGGCGTACCAAACGGTCAGCAGCCGCTCATGCCCTGACACGAAGCGCTGCGACCTCCACGCAGACTGATGGGCGAGCGCCGCTCAAGATCCGGCAGAGTTATCCGTTGTCTGAGCGCTGTGCTCAACCTGGCGCGCGCACTCCTCGCACGAAATCCCAGGCAGCGCCCCTGGGAGGATTCGAACCTCCGGCCTTCGGATTAGAAGGCCTACAGCACTGAGCGCTGTGCTCAACAGAAAGATCCCACGTCACTTGCGAGCGACACGACGCGAGTTATCCGTTGTCCGTTCGGTGCGGTAACAGCGCGACCGTCCCCGGCTACACGGCCAAGTTGACGGGGAAGGTCGCGATCCACACGGCGGTGCCGATGACTAGGGCACAGCCGACGAGGAGGAGCGATTTCCGCGATCCCGACCCGTGCAGCTTGGTGCTCATGCCGGCGAAGAAGAGACCGCGAGCGCACTTCGATCGTTCGAGTCGAGCGCGTCGACCTCCGCGACCTCGCCGAGCAGCACATCCCGACTGACACCTCGGAACGGATCGGGATGGTGCGCCTCGATCGCGGCTACGAGCACGGAGGCATCACCATTCAGGTCGCCCATGACCGCAAGTTACGGCGTACAGGTCGGGACTAGTGGCGCGGACAAACGGTACGCACCCGTCAGCTTGCCCGCTATGAAGCAGGCCGTCGACTTCTCGAACCAGGCCTACCCCTGCGACGCCGCAGCGGTAGTTGCGTACACAACTAAAAGCCTGCGGGGGGCGCCTTCTAGGCCGTGCCCCCCAGTGCTCTCCCGCCGTGCGGTCTCCAGGCGGTGCTATCCGTTGGTTCGAGCACTGTGCCAAACGCGAACGCGAGGGTTTCTCCTGGTAGCGCCCCCGGCAGGATTTGAACCTGCGACCCGCGGATGAGAAGGCCTCTTGGCCTGAGCGCTGTGCTCAACAGAAAGTTCGCAGGTCGCCCGCGAGCGACACAGCGCGAGTTATCCGTTGTCTCTTGGCGGCGGGCTGTGGGGCCGGGTGTGTCGCGCTGACTGGTGCCCGCCCCAGCGTCAGCCCTCCTCCGATGCGTCCCTCGTCGACGGTCCATGCCGACGGGCGCGTCAACCTCGGCTCGTCGCGCGCCTCGACAGCGATGTGTTCGCGTCCGGGGTGACCTCGCCAACCACCTGTTTGAAGTAGGCGATGCGATCAGCGGGTCCGGTGATGTCCGACCAGCCGGCTACCTCTTGCTCGGCCCACTCGAACCACTGGTCGATCGCAGCGCACACGCCCATCTCGAGCTTGAGCATCAACGCGAACAGATGGGCACGGTCGGCGTAGCGATATCCGGGTTGCGAGACCTCCTCCAGCCCCTCCAGACCCTCGGCCTGGCCCGCGCGCAGAGTCGCTGCTGTGTTCCGCAGGGTTGTGAGGAGCTGTTCCTTGGAACCTTGATCAGCGAAGAACACACGCAAGATGGCATCCCACTCCCACGCGTAGTCACTGGATGGTTCGTCGAGCCAGACGCGGAGCGCTTCGCGACCATCCGGCGTGATGTCGTACACGGTGCGAGGTCGGCGTCCGACCATCTCGGTGGTGGCGGTGGCGAGACCGTGGCCCACGAGGATCTTGGGCTGCTCGTAGAGCTGGCGCTCGGTGCGAGGCCACCACGAACTCAGGCTCTTGCTGACCTGTTGTGCGAGCTCGTAGGTCGACCAAGGCCGAAGGGCGAGCAAGCCGAGGACGGCGTAGGAGGTCGTGGATAGCTTGCGCATGGCCCTTGACAATACTGCTCATAGCAGCATACATATACTGCTATGAGCACTATCTCGATCGGTCCTAGTCCGGTGGACATTGAGGTCGATCTGGAGACGATCCTCGACGATGTGGAGGCGCGCGCACCGTTCGTCGTCGGGCTCGTCCGAGCGGGCGCGAACTCCTCGGCCCCGGTCAACGGGCTGGACTGGACGGTCGGACAGCTCGGGGCGCATCTGGCGTCGGGCTCCGACCGGTATGGCCGCATGGCCGAAGGCGAAGCAGTCGTGAACACTTCCGTGTCTGAGCGACGCACCGCGATCGACAGCGGCATCGACGAGCACCTTCACGAGACGGCCTCCGAACAGGCGGACGTCGTGCAAACAGGCACGACGCGCCTCGTCGCCGCACTGCGCGGCAGATCCGACGACGACCGTCTGCCCTACTACGGCATGGAGGTCCCCCCGTGGCTCATCGCGGGAATGCACCTCGGCGAGCTCCTCGTGCATGGGGTCGACCTCGCCCGCACCTACCACCGCTCGCCCGAGGTGCCAGACCGCGCCGCGTACAGCGCGATGTTGATTTCCAGCACGCTCACCTCCTCCGCGCTCACCCCGTGGGGTCGTAAGTGTTCGATGGTGCTCGGCACGGATGCGCACGGCCATCCGCCGTTCGTCACCGCGCTCGACAACGGCGAGGTCCGCGTGACCCACCACAGCGAACGGCCCGTCGACGCCTGGTTCGGCGGCTCGGCCGCCGACCTCCTCCTCGCCGGCTACGGACGCCTCGGCACGCTCGCCTCGCTTCGCACTCTGCGCCTGCGCGGCCGGCGCCCCTACCGCGGCCTCCTCTCGTTCCGCGCGTTCGAGTCCGTGTGAAGCTCCGTCGTGTCGTGGAACGTCGAGTACTCCGTTCTCCGAGCGCTGTGCTCGACGCGGCGCGCGCTGTCGTCGCGCGAAGTCCCTGGTAGCGCCCCCGGCAGGATTTGAACCCGCGACCCGCGGATTAGAAGGCCTACAGCACTGAGCGCTGTGCTCAACAGGAAGATCGCAGGTCACTCGCGAGCGACACGGCGCGAGTTATCCGTTGTCGCGGGGAGACCCGACGAGGCCGGGGTTCAGGAGGGGCTCGCGAGAATCCGGTCGAGGGCTGCGAGGGCGAGGGTGCCGGCGCCCTCGAGGTCGAGGAGCGCGGCCTCTCCCCGCTCGGCTCTGTTCGCTCAGTCAGGTCCGATGACGCAGAACTCGTTCCCAGCAGGATCCCGGAGCACCCGTGTGGTCCAGTCGCCTGCCTCCGTATGGGACAGCACCGAGGCGCCGGCTTCCTGCATCTCGTCGACGAGAGGTTGCGCATGCTCCACAAAGAGGTCGAGGTGCATTCTCGCCTTGCCCCTCTTCGGCTCTGGAACCGTCTGAAACGTGATCAACGGAGGCCCGTCCGGACCGCCGTCCCCTCGTTCCAGCGTGACGTAAGGCCCACCGGACGTCGCTGGCCTGCGCGTGTAGCCCAAGCAGCTCTCCCAGAACGAGGCCAGCCGTGATGCGTCGGGACAATCGATCGTGATGCCGATCTGATTCGGAGTGGTCATAGGTTCCATTCGCATCGACGGTCGCGGATGGAACCGCACACTACGAGCGGCGGTTGCCGCTGCCGATCGAATAGCGATCGACACACCTCCCTGCTGGCTGAGTGACGCACCCTCGACAGCCCAAGTTCCGGCTCTGCTACCTGCCGTCAAGCGCGACCCGATCGACGATGATGCGGTAACTCTCGGCGCGCCATATCGCGCCGTTGCAGAACGTTGGTCGCGCCTCCACGCTGCGGCTGGTCGTGCGCTCGGCTTACCGTTACAGCCTGCAACCGGCCCCGAGGGCAACAATGACGACCGAAAACGTGGTGATCCTGTTCACCGACATGGTCGGTTCGACCGCGTTGGCATCGAGGCTCGCCGCCGACGCCGCGGACGAGCTGCGCCGCTCGCATTTCTCGATCTTGCGCCAAGTGATCGCCGAAAGCGGCGGCACGGAGGTCAAGAACCTGGGTGACGGCGTCATGGTGGTGTTCGCTTCGACGTCGGCAGCGTTGGCGTGCGCGGTGGCGATGCAGCAGGGCGTCGAACGCGACAACCGCGACCGTGACGCAGTTGGTCGGCCTGCGGGTCGGGCTGAGCGTCGGGGAAGTCAGCGAGCGAGGACGACGACTACTTCGGCGACCCGGTGATCGAAGCTGCCCGACTCTGCGCGGCGTGTGAGGGTGGTCAGATCCTCGCAGCGGATGTTGTGCGTGCGATGGCGGGCCGGCGCAGCCGTCACGAATGCCGTGCGGTGGGGCCAACGGCGCTGAAGGGCTTGCCGGATCCGGTGGACACAGTCGAGGTGCGCTGGGAACCGCTCGCGGGAGCTGCGACGAACGACGTGCCGATGCCGGCCCGCCTGACCGCTCGTCCAACATCGGGTGTCGTCGGGCGGGATACCGAGACGACGGCGATGTCGGACGCGTTCAAACGCGTCGCCGCGGGCGAGGGACGCGAGGTGTTGCTCGTCTCGGGTGAGGCGGGTATGGGCAAGACCACCCTCGTCGCCGACGCGGCGCGGGCTGCGTTCGACGGCGGGGCGTGTGTGCTGTTCGGGCATTGCGAGGAAGACCTCGCGACCCCGTATCAACTGTTCGCCGAGGCGCTCGGGTACTACGTCGCCCACGCCCCCGAAGAACAGCTCCTCGCGCACGTGGACGAACACGGCTCGGAGCTGACCCGACTGGTTCCGGCGTTGGCGAGCAGGTTGCCGGGGTTGCCTCCTTCGAAGGCCACCGACTCCGACTCGGAGCGGTTCTTGCTGTTCGCGGCGGTCGTTGGGCTGTTGGCGATGGTGTCGCAGCATCAGCCGGTCGTGCTTGTGTTGGATGACCTGCAGTGGGCCGACAAGGCGAGCTTGCAACTCCTCCGTCACGTGACCGCGACGGACCAGCCGCTGCGGGCACTGGTGTTGGGGACGTACCGCGACAGCGAGTTGTCGCGCACGCATCCGTTACTCGAGACACTTGCGGCCCTGCATCGCCAGCACGGCGTCACGCGCATCCAGTTGACCGGGCTCGATGACACCGGTGTAGTCGCCCTGATGGAAGCGGCCGCCGGACACGCGCTCGATGACGCCACGGTCGGTCTCGCCCACGCCGTGCATCGCGAAACGGACGGGAACCCGTTCTTTGTCAGCGAGGTCCTGCGCCACTTGACCGAGACCGGCGCCATATACCCAGACGCAAACGGCCGATGGGTAGCCCAGGAATCGCTCGAACGGATCGCGTTGCCCGACAGCGTGCGCGAGGTGATCGGCGTGCGAGTCGGCCGACTCGGACAAGACGCCGAGCGGGTCCTTTCGGTCGCGGCGGTGATCGGTCGCGACTTCGACGTCGATGTGTTGTCGCGTGCCACCAATACGTCAGTCGACGCCGTGCTCGACATTCTCGACGCCGCCGCGGCGGTCACGTTGGTGCGAGAGCTGGCGGACGCCGCTGGCCATTACAACTTCGCGCATGCGCTCATCCAACACACGCTGTACGAAGACCTCGGTCTCACCCGTCGGGCACGCGGCACACCGACAAGTAGCCGAAGCGCTCGAAGACATCTGCGGGGATCGCCCCGGCACTCGTGTGGGTGAGCTCGCACGCCACTGGTTCAACGCCACCCAACCGATCGATCTCGCCAAGGCGATCAACTACTCGCGCCAAGCAGGCGACGCCGCGCTCAATGCGCTCGCTCCGGCCGACGCGCTCGGTTACTACGCCCAGGCCGTCGACCTCTACGCGCGCGCCGACGAACCAGACCCCGTGCTCGGCATCGATCTCGCGATCGGGCTCGGCATCGCACAACGCCAGACCGGAGATCCCGCGTTTCGCGGAACATTGCTCGACGCGGCGGCGCAGGCAGCCGCGCTCGACGACACTGATCGTCTCGTGGTTGCCGCGCTGGCCAACAACCGGGGCTGGATCAGCGGAATCGGGGCCACCGACACCGACAAGATCGAGATCCTGGAGACGGTCGCGGCGCGGCTTCCCGCCGATCATCCCGATCGTGCCCGCGCGCTCGCGACGTTGTGCGCGGAGCGCACGTACGCGAGCTCGCTCGATGAACGCGAGGCCCTCGCCGCCGAGGCCATCCACATCGCGCAGTCGATCGGCGACGATGCGATCATCGCCTGGGTGCTCAGCTACATCGCACTACCGCTCGAGGTGCCGGCGCTTCTCGAGCAGTCGCGGACGCGGACCGCGGAAGGTCTGGTTCGTGCGCAGCGCGTCGGTGACCCCTTGCTGCTGGCCTTTGCTGCCATCTGGCGGGCGATCGACGCGGGCCGCGGCGGCGACATCGAAGAGGTGGACCGCTGCTACGAGATCGCCGGAGCATGTGCCGCTCAGATCGACCAGCCCTCGCTGAACTGGGCATACACCTTCAACCTTGCCTGGCGCGCGCAGATCGCCGGTGACACCGACCGAGCCGAACAGTTGGCCACCGAGGCCCTGCAGTTCGGGACCGAGAGCAGCGAACCCGACGCCGCCGTGTTCTTCGCGGTCCAACAGGGCATGGTGTGCTGGCAGCGCGGAACCATGGGCGATCTGGTTGGTCCCACCGAGCAGATGGTCGCCGACAATCCGGGACTCAAGGCGCTTCCCGGGTTGCTCGCGATCGTCTACACCGAAGCGGGTCGCACTGCGGACGCGCGTCGACTGCTGGACGACTTCGCCGCGGCCGGCTTCGAACTTCCGATGGACGCGAGTTGGATCGAAGGCGTCACCTTCTACGCCGAGACAGCCATCGAATGCCGCGATGCCGAACACGCCGACGGGCCTCTTCGACCTGCTCGCCCCATGGGCCGATCAATGGTCGACGGAAGGCAGCGCCGCGATCGAAGGCCCGGTGGCCCACTACCTCGGTGGCCTCGCCACGGTCCTCGGCCGCTACCGCGACGCGGATGTCTATTTCACCCAGGCCGCTGCCTCATGCGAACGAGCCGACGCCAAGTTCTTCGCCGCGCGGACCAACCTCTCCTGGGGAAGGATGCTCGCCGAACGGGGCGCTCCCGGTGACGTCGAAACGGCTCGGGAGCTTCTCACCAACGCGCAGCACCGCGGCCGCGACACGCGGCTATGCGAACGTCGAACGCCGCGCGGCCCAAGCACTACAAGACCTGGCTTGATCGCGAGGCCATCAGTCCTAGCGATCAACACCGTGCTCCGTGCGTTGCGTCTGCTACGCGACGAAGGCTTGTTGGAGTTCCGACGTGGCCGTGGCATCTCGGTCGCGGGCACACCTGAGCGCGGTGCAGTGCTCAGCAAGGCCCGCGAGCTTGTCAACTTCGCGCGTCACCACGGCTACAGCATCGACGAGCTCGTCACCATTCATCGAACACGTCACGTGACAGGCGCGCATCGCGTCAGGCGTTGCGTGAATCACGGAACGCAGCGGCGTCGCTCTCGATGAGAGAGGACGCCTCGTGCTGCCGTCCGAGTTATCCGTTCTCCGAGCGCTGTGCTCGACGCGGCGCGCGCTGTCGTCGCGCGAAGTCCCTGGTAGCGCCCCCGGCAGGATTTGAACCTGCGACCCGCGGATTAGAAGTCCGCCGCTCTTTCCGGACTGAGCTACAGGGGCAGCGGGTTCAGGGTACTGGCGGAGGCCTTTGCGTCTTCCCCACCGCGCGGCCGAGCGCGCGGGGGCTGATCCGCACGGCCTTGCCGAGGTTGCGCGCCGCACTCGCTGTGTCGGTCTTCGTTGCGGGCGTCGGCGGAGGGTCAGCCTGGGGGTTGCGCACTCGAGGCGCTGGCACTCGGTAGTTCGTCGTCAGTCGGATGACGAGCAACACGACCGCGCATCCGATCATCGTGAGCCACACCGTCGAGGTGGTCCGATCGTGGAGCACGATCGGGATCGCGACGAGCGCTGCGACGACTCCGACATCTGTCCACCGATGGACCGGCCGGCTGACCATCCGCACACATCCCGCGGGCGGCCCGCTGATGGCCACGTTGATCAAGACCAACGCTCCCCCGGCTACGAGCAAAGGCGCCGCGTCGCCGTGTGCACGCGTGATCATCAGCAGCAGCACGAGGCCGATGACGTACTCCGCGACCTGGTGCATCCAGTACGGCCGCCCGGCTGCACTCACGCGAGCGCCGTCGCGGGGTCGGTGTTCGCGCCGCACACGAGCACGCCGATGTTCTCCCCCGCGCGAGGCCGGTACGCACCCGACAGCAGTGCCGCCATCGCCGCCGCGCCGCCCGGCTCAGCCAGCACGCGCACCCGGTCCCACAAGGCTCGCTGCGCGCGCCGAATCGCGTCATCCGACACGAGCACCGCCTCGGAGACGTAACGCTGCGCGATGGGGAACGCGAGGCTGCCAATCTCCTTCGTGCCGAGTGAGTCGGCGGCGATGCCGCTGACTTCGACCTCGACCGGCGCGCCCGCGTCGAGAGCCATGCTCATCGCGGGGATGAGCTCGGGCTCGACGGAGATCACACGCGCCCGACCCTCGTACCAAGCCGACACGCCGGCGATGAGCCCTCCCCCGCCGACGGCGACAAGCACTGAGTCGAGCTCGGGCGCCTGACGCTCGAGCTCTCGACCCACGGTGCCCTGCCCCGCGAGCGTCTCGGGCTGGTTGAACGGGTGGACGAAGAGCGCACCTGTCTCCTCGGCACGGGCGTGCATCGCAGACTGCGCGTCGTCGTAGTAACGACCGGCGATCACGACCTCGGCGCCGTTCGCACGGATGCGGGCGATCTTCGCCTCGGGCGTCGTCTCGGTCACGAAGACCTCAGCCCGAATGCCCAGTCGCGCGGCCACGTGCGACACCGCAACGCCATGGTTGCCGCCGGACGCCGTGATGACCCCGACCGCAGGCACCTCGTTCGACAGCACGCGGTTGAACGCCCCTCGCGTCTTGAACGACCCCGCGTGTTGCAGGCATTCGAGCTTCAACGTGATCGTCGCGTCGATCTCGAGACCGAAGTCGCGCGCATCGACGACGAGTGTCGGCGTCACGCGCACATGCGGCCCGATGCGGTCGGCGGCGTCCTCGATGTCGCCGCGATCGATCGCCAAGTCGCTCATCGGGATCAGCCTTGCACGCGGCACCCGGGGCTACCGTCGCGGCGTGGGCGACGAACGCGACGAAACCAAGCCGACGATCGAGCCGCGGTGGCCTCTCGCCCTGGTGCTCCTGGGCTTCATCGCGCTCACGATCGTGCTGCGAGTAGTCGAGCCCGAGCGGGAGCATCTCGGCCGCCCATGGCTCGTTCCCACGATCGAGATCGGGCTCCTGTTCGCCCTGCTCGCGGCCGACCCGATGCACATCGCCCGCCGCACGAGGTGGCTCCGTCCGCTCGCGATCTCGCTGATCCTGCTGCTGATGGGAATGGTGTTCGTGTCCGATGCGGTCTTGCTCTACGACATCATCACCGGCAGCAAGCTGACGCAATCCGCGACATCGATCCTGGCGTCGGGAGCGCTCGTCTGGTCCGGCAACGCGCTCGTGTTCGGCCTCCTCTACTGGGAGCTCGACAGCGGAGGGCCACTCGCTCGCTACCGGGGCGACCACCAGTACCCCGACTTCGCGTTCCCGCACCAGCTGAACCCTGAGCTCGCGCCGCCCGGCTGGCGTCCCCACTACGTCGACTACTTCATCCTCGGCATCACGACGAGCACTGCCTTCAGCCCGACGGATGTGATGCCCATGACGAACTGGGCCAAGCTCACCATGTCGCTGCAGTCGCTGATCTCGCTCACCGTTCTCGGCCTCGTCATCGCCCGCGCTGTCAACGCGTTCACCTGATCGATGGCCGACGTCGAACGGCGCTCGCACCGCGTCGATCTGATCGCCACGATCCTGCTCGCGATGGCGGCAGTCGCCACGGCGTGGTCGACCTACCAGTCGACCCAGTGGAGAGGTGAGCAGACACTGCACGGGGCCAAGTCGACGGCGGCCCGGATCGAATCATCGACGGCGTCCACGCATGGCGTCCAACTCACTCAAGTCGACATCGCGACCTTCACCCAGTGGGTGAACGCGACTGAGGCGCGCGACCTTCCGCTCGCGGACTTCTACCGCCAGCGCTTCCGGGCTGAGTTCAAGCCAGCCTTCGACGCCTGGCTCGCGACCGACCCACTCACGAACCCCGACGCGCCTGGCACTCCCTTCGTGATGCCGCAGTACCAGGTCGCGGAGACCACGGAGGCGACCCGCTTGGAGGGCGTCGCCCAAGCAGAGGCCGCTGCGGCAAGCCGTTCCCTCGATCGAGCCGACAACTTCATGCTGGCGGTCGTGCTCTTCGCGGTGTCGCTCTTCTTCGCGGGGATCTCGACCAAGCTCCGAACGGTCGCTCAGCGGGAGGTGCTGATCGCGTTCGGTGCGCTGCTGTTCCTCGGAACGTTCGTTTGGATCTCGACGCTCCCACTCAAGTTCTTCGGCTGACGGTCGGCAGGCTACGTTCGCACCCGATGGTCGCCGCCCAGCCCGCCGGCAGCCCGCTGTCCCCCTACTTGACGTTCGACCGACCTGCATGGTCGGCGCTTCGAGCGGCGACTCCTCTCACGCTCGAGGAGCGCGACCTCGACGACCTGCGGGGCATCAACGAGCGGCTCTCTCTCGACGAGATCACCGACATCTACCTGCCGCTGTCTCGACTGTTGAACCTGTACGTATCGGCGAGCCAAGACCTGTCGGCCGTCACCGACACCTTCCTCGGCAGCCTCGCCCCGCGGGTCCCGTACGTGATCGGCATCGCGGGCAGCGTCGCCGTCGGGAAGAGCACGACCGCTCGCATCCTGCAGACACTCCTGTCGCGGTGGCCACACCACCCGAAGGTCGACCTCATCACCACCGACGGGTTCCTGTTCCCCAACGCGGCGCTCGAGGAGCGCGGCATCATGGCGCGCAAGGGCTTCCCCGAGAGCTACGACGTGCGCCGCCTCGTGCAATTCATGGCCGAGGTGAAGTCGGGCAAGGAAGACGTCGAGGCACCGATCTACTCGCACATCGTCTACGACATCGTCCCGGGCGAGACACAAGTCGTGCGCCGACCCGACATCGTGATCGTGGAGGGCCTCAACGTGCTGCAATCGGCCAGCGTGCGGTCGGGCGCCGGCGACGCGCCGCCGCTCTTCGTCTCCGACTTCTTCGACTTCTCGATCTACGTCGATGCGGAGGAAGCGCACATCGAGCAGTGGTTCCTCGAGCGCTTCCAGGCACTCCGGGCGACGATCTTCCGCGACCCGAACTCCTACTTCCATCGCTTCGCCGCGATGAGCGATCAGGAGGCGATCGACTTCGCGCACGGCATCTGGCGTGAGATCAACGGCCGCAACCTGAAGGAGAACATCCTCCCGACGCGTGAACGCGCCCGGTTGGTGCTCGAGAAGGGCGCCGATCACACGGTCCGCCGGGTGCGCCTGCGCCGCCTCTAGGAATTCGACCGCGGTCGCCGACCGAGCCCGTAGCGTGGCCTCCCCGTGGGAGCCATCGATGTGCAAGGGCTGGCGTGGAAGCGCCCCGGCAGCGGACATCGGCTCTTCCATGACGTCTCGTTCCGCGTAGGCAACGGGGAGCACGTCGCGCTCGTCGGCGTGAACGGCGTGGGTAAGTCCACCATCATGCGCGTGCTTGCCGGGGACGACAAGGCAAGCGACGGCACCTTCCGCATCGACGGGCGCGCCGGCGTCATGCGTCAGCTCGTCGGGTCGATACGCGACGACACGACGGTGCGCGCCTTCCTGGTGTCGCTCGCCGCGCCGAACGTACGGGCGGCTGCGGCGAAGCTCGCCGCCGCTGAGCACGCAGTCGCCGAACGCCCGATCGACAACGACATCGCCCTGCGGTACGCGCACGCGCTCGGTGGATGGGGAGACGCCGGCGGCTACGACGCCGAGGTCTTCTGGGACGTGTGCCTGACCGAGGCATTCGGCGTCGACCTGAACGAGGTCGGTGACCGCCCCGTCGCGACCCTCTCAGGCGGCGAGCAGAAGCGGCTCGCGCTGGAGGTGCTCCTGCGTGGCACCGACGACGTGCTGCTCCTCGACGAGCCCGATAACTTCCTCGACATCCCCGCGAAGCATCGGCTCGAGCAGCAGCTGCAGGCGACCACGAAGACGATCCTCTACGTGAGCCACGACCGCGAGCTGCTCGCGGCGACCGCCACCAAGGTGGTCACGCTCGAAGCGAGCGGCGCATGGACGCACGGCGCGTCGTTTGCGACCTACTACGAAGCACGCGACGCAAGACGGGCGCGCATCGACGACGAGCACACGCGTCACATGCGAGAGCGCGATCGCCTCGAAGCGATCATGAAGGAGATGAAGCGGCGCGGCGTCGTTCGCGGACAACTTCGCGCCCAAGGCGAAGGCAGCCGAGAGCCGGCTCCGCCACTTCGACGAGGCCGGTCCCCCGCCCGAGCGAGTGAAGGACCAAAAGATCACCATGCGCCTCGGCGGAGCCCGCACCGGGAAGCGTGCGGTCGTGCTCCACGGCGTCGAACTCGACGGACTGACGGACCCGTTCGACGCTGAGCTGTGGTTCGGTGAGCGCATCGCCGTCGTCGGCCCGAACGGCACCGGCAAGAGCCACTTCCTCCACCTGCTCGCCGGACGCGAAGTCACGCACCACGGGGACTGGCGACTCGGCGCGAACGTCGTGCCGGGCTTCTTCAGCCAGACCCACGACCATCCAGAGCTCGCGGGACGCACGTTGGTCGACATCCTCGCCAGCCGTGACCAACCTCGGGGAGCGGCGATGAATCGGCTCCGCCGTTACGAGCTGCAAGGGTGCGCCGACCAGACCTTCGACACGCTTTCCGGCGGTCAGCAAGCCCGATTCCAAGTGCTGCTCCTCGAGCTCGACGGCGCGACGCTGCTGTTGCTCGACGAGCCGACCGACAACCTCGATCTCGCGTCGGCTGAAGCTCTCGAGGACGGACTGGCCGAGTTCGAAGGCACGGTGATCGCGGTCACGCACGACCGCTGGTTCATGCGCGGCTTCGACCGATTCCTCGTGTTCGGCGACGACTGCAAGGTCACCGACCACCTCGAACCCCCCGCCGAGGTGTTCGGCCCACGCTGAACGAGTCAGGTCGAGGCGGCGACCGGCTCTGACTCGACCGTCGGCGCCTCGGCCAGCGAAAGCACCGCGAGGGCGGCGACGACGCCCGCCATCCCGAGGATCTGCATCGCGTTCACCGACTCGCCGAGGAAGACTGCGGCGGCGGCGGTCGCGAGCACTGTCTCGCCCAACACCAGGACCGACGAGGTCGACACGTCAACATGTGCGTGTCCCCACGTCATCAACCCATGGCCGGCGGCGCCCGGCACGAGCACCAACAGCACGAGCCACAGCCAACCGATGCCGTGGACCGAGCCGAAGTCCTGACGGGTCAGCAGGGCGATCGGCGTGACCGTGATCGCGGCGATCAGCGTCATCACGGCGAGGTACTCGAGGGTGCCGACGCCCTTGCGCGCGTGCTTGGTGACAAGGAAGAACGCGGCCCACGAGATCAGGTTCAACACCGCGAGCGCATCGCCAGCGTTCGAACGCTCGCCGCTCGCGCCGCCGGCGAGCACGACAACGACGACGCCGGTGATCGCGAGCGCGCAGCACACCACGGCGCGGCGCGTCACCCTCTCGCCCATCCACTTCACCGCGATGGGGAAAACGATGACCGGCGTCAGCGAGCCGATGATCGCGACGTTCGCGATCGACGTCATGCGCACTGACGTGAAGTACAGCGCGACGTTGACACCGAAGCAGACCCCGCCGAGCCACGAACGCTTGATGACGTCCCAGCTGAGGCGACGCTTCATCGCGAAGAGCAACGCGACGAGCAGGAACCCACCCATCCAGAGCCGGTAGAAGCTGACCACGAGGCCTGACGCACCGATCGCCTTGCCGAGGACACCACCGAGTCCCCAGCAGGTGGTCGCGGCGAGCACCGCGATCACGCCGAATCGCGCGCCGGCGCCGGCGTTCGTGGGCGCGGCGTTCGCAGAGGTGACCGCGGTCGCCATATCAGCCGACGAGGGCGGACACGAAGTCCGCGTAGACCTGCGCGTGGTGATCGATGTCCGCATCGGTGTGCTGCACCGATACGAGCCACTGCTCATCGAGACCCGGAGGCAACAAGATGCCGCGGTTGATGCCCCAGATCCAGTTCGCGAAACGCGAGGTGCATGTCGGTCGCCTTGTAGTCGCGGTAGTTGCGGACGGGGGTCGGCGAGTACGTGACACACCCCTTCGCGCCCATCTCGACCGTGTGCGCCGGTAATCCGGCATCGGCGACGATCTTGCCCATCGCGTCGACCAAGCGGTGGTTGCGGGCCTCGGCCTCAGCCACAGCGGCGGGCGTGCAGATGTCGCGAAGCACCGCGCGGGCAGCCGCCATGACGAGCGGGTTGCCGTTGTACGTGCCGAGATGCAGCACCGACCCCTGGGTGATCGTCTCCATCACCTCGGCCCGGCCGCCGAACGCCCCGATGGGCATGCCCCCGCCGATCGACTTCGCGAGGCACACGAGGTCTGGCTGCACGCCGAAGCGGCGGGTGGCGCCGCCATACCCGGCGGTGATGCCCGTCTTCACCTCGTCGAAGATCAGCATCGTGCCGTGGTGCGCGGTGAGCTCGCGGACGGCCTCGAGATAGCCAGGATCGGGCGGGCAGATGCCGATGTTCTCCATCACAGGTTCGGTGATGAACGCGGCGACGTCGTCCTTGTTCGCCTCGAGCACGCGTGACAGCGCGTCGATGTTGTTGAACGGAACCACCAGGGTGTCGTGCAGCACGCCCGGCGCCAGGCCCGCGGTCGCCGCGACACCGATCGGCGCGTCAGCCGGGCCGGCCACGTCGAGCGCGGGCTTCATAGACACCATCACCTCGTCGTGGTGACCGTGATAGCCGCCCTCGACCTTGATGATCTTCGACCGACCCGTGTAGCCGCGCGCGGCACGGATCGCGTCCATCGTCGACTCGGTGCCGCTGTTCGTGAATCGCACCAGGTCGAAGCCGAACCGCTCGACGAGCAGCTCGGCGACATCGGCGTTGCCTTCACTCGGCGTGACGTAGAGCGTGCCGTTCTCCAGCTGCTCCTCGATCGCCTTGCGCATGATCGGGTGGCTGTGCCCGGTCAAAAGCGCGCCGTAGCCCATGTTGAAGTCGACGTAGCGGTTGCCATCGACGTCCTCGAGCCAGGAACCCTGGGCACGACGGGCGACGACGGGATAGGGGTCGTAGAACTGGAACGAGGACGGAACGCCCAGGGGCATCACCTTGGCCGCACGCGCATTGGCAGCCCGGGACTTCGTCGTTCTCGCGCCGTACGCCTCCAGCTCGCGCTCAGTGATCTGGCGGGCCCGAGTAGCAAGAGCTCCCCGATCGCGGGTGGGCGAGGACATGGGTATCACTTCCCAACCGATGACCCGCCGACCGAGGCGCCGGCGAGGGCCCCCAGCCTACGCGGCGTGCCCCTCTCTGGAGCGTCCAGATCCGTCCAGCACTCGACCCGAGACGGCGGGACGGGACTGGACGAATTGCCCCAGATCAGCCAGATCACGTGAACACGTGCGGTTCTGCACACCACTGAACCTCTGATCGGAGCGAACGGGGCATCATGGGTGGACATCGACAGGAGGCCCGCCATGGCTCTCGCTCCTTCGGTCAGCTTGGCCGCCGATCATCCCGGACTCACCGATCCCGCCTACCGCGCTCGCCGTCAGGAGATCGCGTCCATCGGTGAGAGGTTCCACTCGGGTGAGCCGATCCCGGTTGTTCGTTACACGTCCGAGGAAGACGGAGTGTGGCGTCTCGTGTCGAGTGAGCTCGCCACGAAGCATGCCGCGCGACGCGTGCGACGCGTACCTCGAGGGAGCGGCCGCCGTCTCGTTGCCCGCTGATCGAGTCCCCCAGCTCGCGTGGGTGTCGAGACGCCTGACCGACCTCACCCACTTCCGCATCGAGCCCGTGTCCGGACTCGTTCCCACTCGACGCTTCTACGGCTCACTCGCAGATCGCTGCTTCCTGAGCACCCAATACGTCCGCCATCCCTCGGTGCCGCTCTACACCCCCGAGCCCGATGTCATCCACGAGGTGATCGGGCACACCAACCAGCTCGGCCATCCCTTGTTCGCGAACCTGTACGAGGCGATGGGGCGCGCGGTGCGCCGCGTCGAGACGGAGGAAGCGCTCGACCGGCTCAGCCGCGTGTGGTGGTTCACGCTCGAGTTCGGGCTCGTCCACGAGCGGGGCGACCTCAAGACCTACGGCGCCGGGATCCTTTCCTCGTTCGGAGAGCTCGACGCGTACCGCGACGCTGAGATCCTGCCGTTCGACCTCAACGCGATGCAGCACCAGCAGTACGACATCACCACGTTCCAACCGGTGCTCTTCGCAGCCGAGTCGATGGCACAGGTCTCTGATCAGCTCCTGCGGTACTTCGACGCCACGCGTGACTGACGCGAGCAAGCCGCTCGACGCGATCGACCGCACGATCCTCCGGCTCCTGCTCGAAGACGGACGCATGTCGGTGAACGAGCTCGCGAGCCAGGCCAGCATCTCTCGTGCGAGCGCCTACAGTCGTCTCGAGCGGCTCCGCTCCTCGGGCGTGATCGAAGGGTTCTCCGCGCGAGTGAACCCGAGCAAGGTAGGGCTCGAGATCGCCGCGATGATCTTCGTCAACGCTGATCAGCACGGGTGGAAGGCGTTGCAGCACAAGTTGCTCGACCTCCCCGGGCTCGAGCACCTCGCCGTCACGACGGGGACGTTCGACTTCTGCCTGTTGGTACGTGTCGCGGACATGCAAACCCTGCGCGATGTCGTGCTCGAACGGCTTCAGGCCATGCCCGAGGTGAGATCCACGCAGACGGCGTTCGTTCTCGATGAGCATCGACCCTCGCCTATGCCAGACTGACAACCCCTTGGTGGCCGTAGCTCAGTTGGTTAGAGCGCCAGGTTGTGGCCCTGGAGGTCGGGGGTTCAAGTCCCCTCGGTCACCCCACTCAGGAAACCCCCGAACGGCTGACGCGACGGCCGGTACGTTCACATCGTGGCCCGCGAGCGCGTCCTCACGACGGCCGAAGGCACCAATGCGCACACGTTCACCCCTCTCGATTGGGGTTTGCTCTGCACCGCCGGGGGCATCTGGGGCGCTTCGTTCCTGTTCATCGCGGTCGGGCTCGATGCGTTCAGCCCCGCGCTCATCACGACGCTGCGCATCACGTTCGGCTTTTGTCTGCTCGGCCTGCTCCCCGCGACGAGGCGAACGATCCCGCGCTCCGCTTGGCCGCGTCTCTTCCTGTTGGGGACGACCTGGGTCGCGATCCCTCTGTCGATGTTTCCCCTCGCGGAGCAACACGTCTCCTCCGCGGTGACGGGAATGCTCAACGGAGCGACGCCGCTTTTCGCCGCCTTCATCGCGACCTTGATGTTGGGGAAGCTCCCGCCGCGGCAACAGGTCATCGGACTCGGCGTGGGCTTTGCGGGCGTGCTGCTGATCGGTCTCACCTCGGTCGGCGAGGAGTCGAGCTCGCTCGGGGGGATCTTCCTCATCCTGATTGCCCTCTGCTCGTACGGCGTCGCCTACAACATCGCGGTGCCGCTTCAGCAGAGCTACGGCTCGCTCCCGGTGATCTGGCGCGCACTCGCGGTGGGATTCGTGCTCACATTTCCGCTCGGGCTCCTGGGAATCAGCCGGTCCGACTTCGCGTGGCGCCCGCTCCTCGCATGCATGGCCCTCGGCGCCCTCGGCACGGGCGTCGCCTATGTGGCAATGGGCACACTCGTGGGCCGCGTCGGCAGCACCCGCGGCTCGATCACGACCTATGTAATTCCGGTGGTCGCGATCATTTTGGGGGCAGTCTTCCGCAATGATCACATTGCCCCGTTGGCGATCGCCGGCACCGCAATCGTGCTGGCCGGCGCGTTCATCACGGGGAGAGCCCGGGCCCGCTGAGCCCGGGAACCGCGGGCCAGGGCAGCGACGTCCAACGGCTTGGCGATGTGTCTGGAGGACAACCCGAAGTGCAAACCCCGCGCGGCTTCCTGATCGGAGCCGGCCTGATCGCTGCGATCGCGGCGTTCGCGTCGGCAGGTCATCCACGCGCGGACATCGATGTGACGACGACCGCTCCTGAGGCGACCACGAGCTTCCAATCGCCGCCGGCCTCGCACGCGGCGCCGACGACGGAGGCACCGGTCAAGGTGCTGCCTGAGCATGTCGAAGCGGGAGCGGACGAACCGTCGACGACCGCTGAGCTCTCCGGTCCGACCGCAGATGGTCAAGGGACGCAAGCGTCGCCCACGACCGTCACACAGCAGCTCGCGGAAGACCCGCCTCGCCGCCTCGCGCCCGCGACCACCCCGACCACCGTCGAAGTCGCACCCGCGGCTCCACCCGCGGCTCCGAGCACGACCCTCGCGCCGACCACGTCCGCGCCGACGACCGCGCCGCCATCGACCACCACCACGCTGCCGCCGACAACGACCTCGTCGACCTCGACCACAGTGCCGAGTCCCACGACGACGCTGCCGCCGTGGCTCGCATCACTGCTGACGCCGGTCGCTCCGACCTCACCCGTCTTCTCTCCGCCGCCGATCGTCGCGCCCCCACCCATCGGCCAGGGTTTGACAACGCCCGCGGGTCCCGCCGGTTGATCGCCTACGATCTCCCGGCCGCAGCGAGCGGCACGCGCCTCTAGCTCAATGGCAGAGCAACGGACTCTTAATCCGCAGGTTCTGGGTTCGAATCCCAGGGGGCGCACTTGCGTGACGGGTCGCAGCGGCCCAGGTCGTGCCCGCATCAGATCCCACCGGGCACGTGGGGACCACCACATCCGCGAATCTGACAGGTGCCGGTGTGAGACCGCGCGCCGTCCCTCCGCTTCAATGAAAGGCACCCATGAGCCGAGCACTCGCTATCGCGTTCACCGCAGCGTCCCTGGGGATGGTGGCGCTCTCGGCCTGCGGCGGCGGCGACTCAGGAAGCGCGGCAGCGACGACCGCCGGGTCAGCCGCGGCCGCGGTGACGTCTTCCGACGCGTCGAGCGGGACCACTGCCGCGGGCGCCGCCTCCACCGCTGCCGCTGCGGCAGCGTCAGGTTCGGGTGCCGCGGCAACGGATCCGTGTGCACTCATCACTGCCTCGGAGGCGTCGAGCTTTGCCGGGGCGACGTTTGAGAAGGGCACCGAGGCGCCCTTCTCGGGAGGAACAGACTGCATCTACCAGTCAGGGCCGTCTGCGGTCATTGTGCAGATCTTCTCGGCTCCGGGCAGCGCCCAGGCGCTCGCGGCGGCCGCTCCGCAGTTCGCGCCTGACGCCGCACCGATCGACGGAATCGGCGACGCCGCCTACTTCAGTGTCGACGAAGGCACGATCGGAGTCCTGAAGAACGGCAAGATCTTCACCGTGACAGTGTCGGCGAATGGCCAGCCGGCATCGAAGGACATCGTCGAGGCAGCAGCCAAGACAGCACTCGCGAAACTCTGAGGGCGGCCCGGTCCGCCCGGTCCGGTCCGTTGCTCCACTCCCATCTTGCGGCGGAGCCAGCTTACGATGGCCTCATGAGCGCTGACGCTGGAAACGGCGATGGCCGCGCCTACGGCCTGCCCGCCGCAACGACCGACCACGACCTCACCTCGGTGGACGCGGGCACACCCGGAGGTGAGCTCCTCAGGCGGTACTGGCATCCCGTGGCGCTGTCCGAGGAGGCCACTGACCTTCCGCGCGCGATTCGCGTCCTCGGTGAAGACCTCGTCTTGTTCCGCGACCGCAGCGGCAACCCCGGGCTCGTCTACCCGCGCTGCGTGCACCGCGGCACGACGCTCCTCTTCGGCCGGGTCGAGGAGGTCGGCATCCGTTGCTGCTACCACGGCTGGCTCTTCGATTCAGAGGGGCGCTGCCTCGACCAGCCCTGCGAGCCCGAGCATGGTCTGCACCGCGACCGGTACCGCCAGCCGTGGTACCCGGTGCAGGAGCGCTACGGCATGGTCTTCGCGTACCTCGGTCCCGCTGAGACGCAACCGGTCCTCCCCCGCTATGACATCTTCGAAGACCTCGGTCCGGGTGAGCGCGTGGTGGCCAACGGCGCAAGCATCGGATCAGGCGGGCCGCCGCTGATGCACTGCAACTGGTTCCAGACACACGAAAACGTCATGGACCCGTACCACGTGTTCATCCTGCACGGCACGTTCTCGGGCACGCAGTTCACCGAGATCATGAACATCTTCCCCGAGATCTCTTGGGACTTCACGGACTACGGAGTCCGTTCGTTCCAGGATCGCAAGCTCGACGACGGCTCCATCCACCACCGCGTCACCGAGCTCATCATGCCGAACATCAGAGTCGTGGCCGATCCGCGCGTCTCGTCGTTCACGAAGACCGACAACGTCGCGTGGACCTTGCCGATCGACGCCACGACGACGCGCATCTTCACTGCGTTTCGAATGGGTGCGGACGCCGACACGTCGTGGCTGTCGAAGGTGAAGGACGCGCCGATGTACGGCGGCAAGTCGTGGTATCAGCTCGACGACGAGGGCCACCAGCGCCATCCCGGCGACTACGAGGCACAAGTCGGCCAGGGCCGCATCACGCTGCACTCAGAGGAGCAGCTCGCGTCGAGCGATCGTGGCGTCGTGATGTTCCGCACCCTCTTCAAGCGCGCCATCAAAGCCGTCGCCGACGGCGATGACCCCCAGTGCGTGGCCCGCACTGACCACGACGCACTCGTGCGTCTGCAGGCCGGCAACTACCTCGTCTCACCGGAGCGAGTCACCGCTCGCTGACCGCGCTGTGGGTATCACCGAAGCAGCCCGATGCGGTCGAGTACGAACTCTGCGATCGCCAGGCTGGAGGTCGCAGCGGGCGATGGGGCGTTGCGAATCGTGACGATGCCATCGCTGTCATTGATGCGGAAGTCGTCGACGAGCGAACCGTCGCGGTCCACCGCCTGGGCGCGTACGCCCGAGCCCGCCCGGACGACGTCGTCCGCACCGACCTCGGGCACATAGCGGCTCGCAGCTCGCATGTAGGCCTTGACCGAGAGTGAAGAGCGCATCTCCGTGATGCCTGTGCGCCAGTGCCGACGCGCCATGCGCCAGAACCCGGGCCAGGTCACGATGTCGCGGATGTCTCGCGCTCCGATGTCAGAGCGTCGATACCCCTCACGTCGAAACGCGAGCACCGCGTTGGGACCGACCTCCACTTCACCGGACACTCGCCGCGTGAAGTGCACGCCGAGGAACGGATAGCGCGGATCCGGAACCGGGTAGATGAGCCCGCGCACGAACTCGCGCTTCTCCCGCTTCACCGTCATGTACTCGCCGCGGAACGGCACGATCCGCGGACCGGACTCGCCGTCGACGGGGCGTGAGACGCGATCGGCGTGAAGTCCGGCGCACACGACGAGTTGGCGGACCCGGTGGACACCGGCTGGTGTCGTCACGTGGATACCGTCGCTGCGCCGATCAATCCGGGTGACGGCCGTCGAGCACATGATCGTGCCGCCGGCTTCCTCGATGTCGGCAGCGAAGGCGCGGGCGATTGCGACGTAGTCCGTGATGGCTGTGGCGGGCGAGTGCAGAGCCACCAAGCCAACCGCGTGCGGCTCGATGTCCGTGATGCCCGAACGCTCGATGCGGGCGAGCCCGGGGACCCCGTTCGCGCGAGCGGTCACCTCGAGCGCGTCGAGTCGGCCGACCTCCGTTGCGTCAACCGCGACGACGAGCTTGCCGCACTCCTCATAGGGCAGCTCGTGGGCGTCGCAGAACTCACGGATCAGCTCGCGGCCGCGGGTGCACAGCTGGGCCTTGAGACTGCCAGGCTTGTAGTAGATGCCAGCGTGTACGACGCCCGAGTTGTGCCCTGTCTGGTGGGCGGCGAGGTGCGCTTCTTTCTCGAAGACCTGCACGCCGAGGCCCGGAAAACGCCGGGTGAGCTCGCGCCCTATGGCGAGTCCGAGGATCCCCCCGCCGACTACTCCAACCGGGAGCTCACTCATGGGCGCCAACCTTAGGGATCCGCGTGAGCCAGACTCCGACCATGATCGTCGTCCAGGGAGTGTTTCAAGTCCGCGCCGCAGATCGCGAGCAATACCTCGCGGAGTCTGCGGAGACGCAGCGCATCAGCCGAGCCGAACCGGGCTGTCTCGAGTACGTCCTGGCAGCCGATCCGCTCGACACCGAGCGCGTGGTGCTGTCAGAGCGTTGGTCTTCGCGCGCCGACCTCGATGCCCACATCAAAGCGCTGTTGGCCCGCCGGGCCGGCGGGGCAGCCGAAGGGGCAACGCCGGTGTCTCCCCTGAGCCGCGAGGTCACGTTCTTCGAGGCGAGCCCGATCGACGTGATGTGAATGACTGCGCGACTTCGCGTGCCCACCTACTTGCAGGCGTCGACCGATGCGGGCGGACCGGCGCGGGTGGAGTGGCTGGACGCGTTGCCGGCGCGGGTCGAGGAGCTCTCTGCGCGCTGGAGGCTCAGCCTCGACCAACCGTTCGAGCCCGGCGGCAACTGCTCCTGGGTCGCCCCGGGCATCGATGCCGACGGTCGCGAGGTGGTGCTCAAGGTGGCGTGGCGGCACACCGAGGCAATGCACGAAGCGGAGGGCCTCGCCGCGCTCGGGGGACACGGCGCAGTAGAGGTGTACGAGTTCGACCACCTCTCCGACGACACCACCGCAATGCTCCTCGAGCGATGCCGCCCCGGCACCGAGCTGAACGGAGTTCCAGAGGCCGAGCAGCACGTCGTCGTGACCGATCTGCTCCGGTCGGTGTGGGCCGTCGACCTGCCGGCCGACCATCCGTTCCGTCCGCTCTCGGCGATGGCCGACGACTGGGTCGTGCGAGCCGAAGCGCGGCTCGCTGCTGACCCGGCAGTGCTCGACGCGGCGCTGGCTCGCGACGGGCTCGCGCTGTTTCGCGAGCTCGCGCGCACCGGGCCCACCGAGGTCCTGCTCTTCACAGACCTCCATGCCGGCAACGTGCTGTCGGGCCAGCGCCGCCCGTGGCTGCTCATCGACCCGAAGCCATACGTCGGTGACCCGCACTACGACGTCGTGCAGCACCTACTGAACTGCAACGCCTCCCTGCAGGCCGACCCGGTCGGGCTGCTGACCGCGGTTGCCGACCTGGCGGGTCTGGATGCCGACCGGGTGAGACGATGGCTCTTCGCTCGGTGTGTCGAGGAGAGCATCCGCGAGCGCCCACCGTGGCCGGGGCTCGATGTCGTCCTCCGGAAGCTGGGCAGTCAATAGGCGCTCATGCTCCGCGATCGAGCAGAAGTCGGTCTGGTTGTAGACCGACTCGAGGTTGGGCTTCTGCCGAACGACGGTTTTCACGGCCCGACACTCTGCCCGCGTGGTCACCCCATCAGCAGTGAACGAGCCGGTATTCTCCCCACTGGGACACGTCCCGATGTGAGACCCAGGGGTGGGTGGTCAACACGTGAAGCGTCGTGTGCTTGGTGTGGCAATGGTCGTGCTCGTCGTCGGTTCGGGTTGCTCTCGGGCTCCCGACTCAGGTGCGGTGCCCCCTACCGAGACGACGCCGGCAACAAGCGCAGCGGTTGCGCTGACGACGACACCCCCGGCTGCGTGCACCGAGACCGTGGGCACCAACCTGCTGATCAACCCATCATTCGAGGAAGGAACCGCGCTGGGCACCGGCTGGATCGACGAGTCGTCGACCGTCGGTCAGCCGACATACACCCTGTCCACGAACCTCGGGGTGAGCGACGGTGCGAAGGCGCAGCGCATGCAGTACTCCGGCGGTGCGGGCGACGACGGCGCGAAGAAGGCGGAGTTCTACCAAGGCCCAGTCGAGGAGATCTCGCCTGGCCAGACCTTGCAGTTCTCCGTGTGCGTCTCCGGCCCAGGCACGGCGGCGTTGACCAAGGCGTATGCGATCATCGGCATCGAGGCCTTCCGAGCCGACAAGACCTACATCGCCGATGTCTCCACCAACATCACTGCCGTCACCACTACCCCAACGAGATATAGCCGCGACTTCACGGTGCCCGAAGGCGCCAGCTTCGTTTCTGTGTTCGTGCAGGCTCCAGAGTTCACGGCCGACAGCGCGATAGACCTCTACTTCGACGAAGCCTCTCTGGTGGTGGAGTAGCTGAGCAGCCATGACAACCGTGCAAAGTCGTGAAGCAGAAGTAGGACGGGACGATCTCCGCGGTCGACACCGCGTCCCCACTGGGCGTCTCAGTACACAAACGGCGAGTGGCCGTTCGACGGGTCGATGCAGCAATGGGTGGACCGCGCATGACTTCGCCGAAGACAGACCGCGCACGCAGCGCGGGCCAAGGCTCCTGACGAAGTCCTGATGACGCAACCGTTTGCTCACTGAGGGAGAAGAAGCCCAGGTCCAGAAGCGTCCACTGAGCAAACACTCGGTGGCGCCGCGGACTGTTCAAGCGCGGCATCAAGGCAGTTGTCGATGGCGAGGACCCAGGGCGTCGCCCGCTCCGGCCCGCAACTACCTGCTCACGAACGCCTAGGCCGTTCGGACCTACTTGGGGAGTGTGAGCGGCTGACAGGAACCACGGTCGCCGCACTGAGCGTCCAAGAACTCGACGCTCACCCGAAAGGCATCCAGCCCGATGAAGTCTGACCTCTCACCCCTGCTCTTCGACGACACGTTCTCCGACATGGATGCTCGCGACGAGCTCACGATCGCGATGCTCCGCGGCGCCCGCGCGATGGCCGTTGCTCTGGAGGACCGGAACGAGGCGTCAGACGCCGTCGCTGCCGCTGAAGCCGCACAGCGGCTCGAGCTCACCGTCCGCTTGACCGCCGAGATGATCCGCCTCCACGACGCCGAGGTGGATCGCACCGTCATCTGACGACGTGCACCTCGCCGAGGATGATGAGTGCGTCGTCGGCGCCTTCGTCGAACACCTCGACCCGCACGAATGCATCACCGTCTGCTTGCGGCATGACGAGAGGTTCCGCCCGAAACGGCCCAGCCAACCCCGGCGCGAGGTATCGGATGTGCGCGCTCGTCGTTCTCGCCGATCCGAAATGTGCCGAAGCCGCGCCCGCGGCAGCGTCCCCGACGAGTGAGAACGCCACACCGCCGTGGAGGCCCCCGAAGCCGTTGACGCTCGTCGGTCCGAGGGGCAGCTTCCACACTGTCTCGCCGCTCGGCGAGACCTCGGTGCTCAGGCCAAGCGTGTCGTGGAGGCGACCGGGCAGCCGGCACACCCCGTCGAACATCGAGAAGAACTTCTCGCGAAAGGCGAGCATCGTCTCGAGGTCGTGCTCCTGCGCGGTCGGCGCGAGTCGTAGCTGCTGACAGCTGTAGGCGACCCGCACGCCCAGGTCGTCGTGCACGTCGATCTCCACCACCGCCGATCGCCCGCCCCGCCGCGCCACCTTGGCATCGACGAGCAGCTTCGTGCCGAGTGGCTTGTCGATGCGGTGCGTGCTGATGTCCGCGTGGAGGAAGGGTGAGTTCAGCCCCGCCTGTGAGCACGCCATGTCGAGGAACACGCCGAGCACGCCGAACTCGACGTGTCCGTCGTCCTCGAGCAGCGCGGCAGACAGGTGGAGGTGCATGCCCGACCCGCACGGGTCGCCGATGTCGGTCGCATGGATCCCGATCTTGCCGACCACGTTCTCGCTCATCGGGTGGGTGAAGAATGGCTCTTCACGCTGCTCGGCCAACTCTGCGACTCCATTTCACCTCGGGCCGCTCATCCTGGCAGGCTCGCGGCATGCCGATCGCGATCTCCGAAGACCACCAGTCCCTGGCGAAGACAGCGGACGACTTCCTCCATCGCCGCGACGCTCGGGGCTCTGCGCGAGCGTTGCTCGAGGCGAAGGAAGAGACGCTTCCCTCGTGGTGGGCTGAGCTCGTCGAGCTCGGCTGGCTGGGACTGCACGTGCCTGAGGAGCAGGGTGGCTCGGGCTACGGCCTCGAGGAGCTCGTCGTCGTGATCGAGCAGCTCGGCAGCGCAGTCGCGCCGGGGCCGTTCGTGCCGACGGTCATTGTGAGCTCGGTGCTGACGGCCGTCGGTGGCGAGGTCGCGGACGATCTTCTGCCTGGTCTGGCGGACGGCTCGGTGAAGGGAGCGGTCGCCCTTGCGGGGTCGATCACGGTCTCCGGTGGCACGGCCTCGGGCAGCGCGGGCAACGTCCTCGGGGGCGGGCTCGCCGACGTGCTGCTCGTCGCGGTGGGCGACGACGTCGCCGTCGTGAGGCGCGGCGATGGAGTGAAGGTCGACGTACCTCCGAACATGGACCCGACGCGCCGGTCAGCGCGCGCGTCACGCTCGACGGCGCGCCGGCCACGGTGCTGCCGGGCGCACGCCGCGTCCTCGTCGATCTCGCGTGGGTGATCCTGTCCGCGGAGGCGGTCGGCCTCGCGCGAGAGGCGACGGAGATGGCCGCCTCGTACTCGAAGGAGCGCCTGCAGTTCGGACGGCCGATCGCGATGTTCCAGGCCGTGAAGCACCACTGCGCCAACATGGCCGTCGCCAGTGAGCTCGCGACGAGCGCGGTGTGGGACGCGGCGAAGGCCGCGAGCACCGGTGGAGATCAGCTGACCTACGCGGCTGCGGTCGCGGCGACACTCGCTGCTCCGGCGGCAAGCCTCTGCGCCAACCTCAGCACCCAAGTGCACGGCGGCATCGCGATCACGTGGGAGCACGACGCTCACCTCTTCATGCGGCGTGCCAGCGTGCTGCTCGGATACCTCGACGCGGAGGCAGCCGCCAGAGAGCTCACGCAGCTCACTCGACGCGGCGTCGTGCGCGAGAAGACCGTCGAGCTGCCGCCCGAGGCCGAAGCATTCCGCGACGAAGTGCGCACGCTCGCCGCGCGCATCAAGGACCTCTCGGCCGAAGAGCAGCGCGCCGAGCTCATCAAGACTGGCTACGCGATGCCCCACTGGCCCCAGCCCTACGGGCGCGAGGCCGGCGCCGTCGAGCAGCTCGTCATCGAGCAGGAGTTCTCCGCAGCAGGCATCAAGCGACCTCAGTACGGCATCACCGGATGGGTGATCCTCACGCTCATCGAGTACGGCACCGACGATCAGGTGGCCCGCTGGGTCACGCCGGCGCTCGACCAGGAAGTGATCTGGTGCCAGCTCTTCTCCGAACCCGACGCAGGCTCTGACGCCGCGGGGATCAAGACGAAGGCCACCCGAGTCGACGGCGGCTGGCTCGTGACCGGACAGAAGGTCTGGACCAGCGGCGCGCACTACGCAGGCATGGGCTTCGCGACGGTGCGCACCAACCCCGACGTGCCCAAGCACGAGGGCATCACGATGATGGTCCTCGACATGCACGCCGACGGAGTCGAAGTGCGTCCCCTGAAGATGACGAGCGGAAACTCCGAGTTCAACGAGGTCTTCTTCAACGACGTGTTCGTTCCCGACGACGACGTCGTCGGCCCCGTCGACGGCGGATGGACGGTCGCCCGCGCGACCCTCGGCAACGAGAGCGTGAGCATCGGCGGTGGCCAGGGCGGCATGTCGATGCCGGCCTCGATGATGGTCACGTCGTTCGACGAGCACCCCGAGCGACTGGCCGCCGGCGAAGGCCGCGTCGGTCGCTACATCGCGGAGCACCAGGCGATGGGCTTGCTCAACCTTCGCGCCGCGCACCGGGCCGTGTCGGGGGCCGGCCCCGGACCCGAAGGAGCGATGACCAAGCTGATCCTCAGCGAGATCGGTCACGAGGCGGCCGCGATGCTCACCGAGCTCAATGGGCCCGACGCGGCGTACATGGACGGCGCAGGCGGCATGAGCAACCTGCTCGTGCTGATGCACCGCGGGATGTCGATCGCGGGTGGCACGTCAGAGATCAAGCGCAATCAGATCGGCGAGCGCATCCTCGGCCTGCCACGTGATCCGCTGATCAAGTAGCACAAGTAGCAGAGGGGGATGGCATGACGCGGTTCCCGCTGGGAGAGCACGTCACCGACGAGTGGTACCCGGGAGCGACGCTGCCGCTTCCGCGTCACCCGCAGATGGAAGAGGGCTTCGAGCTCTTCACCTCCGAGGACGAAGACCGCTTCTGGCTTCTCGAGGGACACTGGAGCCGCGGCTTCACGCCGATGTGCGTGTCGACCGCCTACGACGTGCTCTGGGGAACGCAATACGGCGCCAACATGTACCAGTTGCCTCCGACCAAAGGGCAGGCCGCGCGGATGAGCGGCGTGCACGGGTACGTGAGCGACCTGCCGTGCCACAGCCCGTGGGAGATGATGCAGCGCGTGGCGCGCATCGAAAAGCTCGTCGGTCCCGCGATCATGTCGTTCCCGACGTTGTGGGCAGAGCGTCTGGACGACATCAAGGCATCGCTCGCGCACTTCGAGCAGGCCGACCTCGCGTCGATGGGCCTACCCGAGCTCGCCGTGTACCTCGGCGAGTTCTGGGCCTTCCATCGGTGGGTCTGGGAAGTGCACTTCGAGCTGATGGACCCACTCATCGGCAACTACTTCGCGTTTCGCGCGACGTGCCTCGAGCTCGGCATCGACGAGAGCGACGTGACGCTGTTCTTCCAAGGCGCGGACACCCGCGTGATGGAGACCGATCGTGCGCTCTGGGCGCTCGCCACCGTGGCGCGAGGCACGGCAACAGAGAAGGTCCTCGCCGCCGACGACCCCGTCGCCGCGCTACGAGGCGCGACCGATCCTGAAGTGGTCGCGTGGCGGGAGAAGTTCCATGAGTTCTTGCACGAGTACGGCTGGCGGACAGAGGGCATGTGCGATCCCACGCTCGCACCGTGGGTCGAAGACCCGACGCCGCCCGTCACGATGCTCGCGACGTTCCTTCGCAAGGATGCCGATCACGACTTCGACGCCGCTCAGCGCGACGCGGTCGCCGAGCGAGACGCGACCCTCGCCCGCGTGCGGGCCGGGCTCAGCGGTGAAGCGCTCGAGAGATTCGAAGGAGGTCTCGGAGCGTGTTACCACGCGAACTTCGCGTGGTGGCAAGAGGAGCACAACGTCTACATCGACATGCGCGGCGCACATCCCGCTCCGCATGGCCGCATTGCGGGCCGGAGACATCGTGGGCGCCGATCGGCGTGACGACCTCATCTACCTCTTCCGTCACGAGCTGGACGACCTCGTGAGCGGCACGATCGCCTACGACGACGTGCGCGACGTGATCGCCGCACGACGTCGGTACTACGAGGAGGGCGCCGCGAAGCGCGCCGAGATGCCCCGCGTGCTCGGCACTCCGAGCGCAGAGACCGACGACCCTGTGATGAAGGAGATCTTCGGGGTCGACCAGCGCTTGCTCGATGCAGTCAGCTCCGCGGACCCGTCCGCCACCGAGCTCGTGGGCGTGCCCGCTTCCTCAGGAGTGGTGCGGGGACACGCTCGGGTCATCACGTCGTCTGACTTCTTGGGAGAAGTCGAACCCGACGAGATCTTGGTGTGCGTGTTCACGACTCCGAACTGGACCCCCGCGTTCTCGCAGATCGCCGGATGCGTCTGTGACACAGGCGGCGCGCTCTCTCACACGGCGATCGTCTCGCGCGAGTACCGCATCCCGGCGGTGTGCGGCACCGGCTTGGCGACCACCCTCATCCGAACGGGAGACATGATCGAGGTCGACGGCACCGCAGGAGTCGTCCGCATCATCGAACGCGCGAGCTGATGTCCGGCACGCTCCTCGCGTGCGGTCGGATCAGGGCGACGTTCGACGGCGAGGTGCTCGACTCGATCGGCGTGCGCGACGGCCGGGTCGTCGCGCCGGGCGACGGACTGTTCGACACCGTCGTCGACCTCGATGGCGCGTGGGTGGTGCCGGGACTGATCGACACGCATCCCCACCTCCTCCACTTCGCCGCCGCTGCCGCCGGCCTCGCCGACCTGACGGACGCGACCGCACCACGCGGGGATCGTTGCCGCGATCGCCGAGGTCGCCGCGTCCCGTGCGGCGGGCGAGTGGGTGATGGGGACACCGGTCGGCGAGCCTCACTACTTCTTCCGTCGCGGCTCACCGAGATCTCGCCGAGGGAGACCTCCCCGACAGGCAGGTCCTCGACCGAGCAACCGACAGGCATCCGGTGCTCGTACAGGCGTGGTCCCCGACGATGCCGAACGCGTGCGCGTTCAACTCTCGCGGGCTCGCTGCGGTCGGGATCGACGACACGACGCCCGACCGTGTCGCCGACGTCTGGATCGAGAAGGACGGAGCTGGTCAGCCGACCGGGAGGCTCCGCGGCGCGGTCACCACCAACTACAACACCGACCCGTTCTTCCGCGAGATCTTGCTGAAGCTGCCTCCGCCGAGCTCGGACCTCGTCGCACCCGCCATCCTCACCGCGATCGTGGCCCACCACGCCCACGGGATCACGGCCGTCTACGAGCCCCACGCCATGGAAGCTCGCCACATCTCGGTGTACCGCCGGCTCCGCGACGCGGGCCTGCTCACGATGCGGGTCAAGGCGGTTCCCGAGTATCAGCGATTCACCCGTCCCAACGACCCGGTGAAGTCACTCGACGAGCTCGCGCAGACCTTGCGGGACGCCCTCGCCGATGTCGACACCGGCGACGCCTGGGTGCGTGCGGAAGGCATCACCGTCTCGATGACTGGCACATGCGCGCCGGGAAACATGCGCTGGCAGACCCCGTATCTCGACGCGTTCGGCCACGAGACGACCGGACGCTGGTTCGTCAGCGAGGAGGCGGTCGACCAAGCGGCCGGCTTCTGCGCGACGAACGGCCTCCAGCTCAACTTCTGCGCGATGGGGCCGTCGGAGCACGACGTCTTCCTCGACGCGATCGAGCGACACGGCGTGCGCGGCGGCGTCGTGCAGCACGGGGCGATCATGTCCGCGGAGCACGCGCGTCGTTGGGCTGCCTGTGGCTTTCGACAAACGGTGTGCTGCGGGTTCACGTGGGGCAAGGGCGATGTCTATCGGCGCGCGTTCGGCGACGAGGTGCTCCGCGACCTCAACCCGTTGCGGCGGCTCATCGACGCGGGGTTGATCCTCGCAGCGGCGTCCGACTGGGGACCGAAGAGCCCGTGGGAGCAGATGTGGCTCGCCGAGACCCACCTGCTCGGCCGGTCGGGTGTGCGCAACGACGGGCCAGATCAAGTCATCACCCGCGCCGAATCTCTCGCGATGTGGACCGCTGGCGGCGCGTCGGTGCTGGACTGGCCCGAACTCGGTCGGCTCACGCCGGGTTCCTACGCAGATCTCGCTGTCGTGGACCGAGATCCGCTCACATGCGCTCTCGACGACCTGCCGCACGTTGCCGTGCGGGCGACCATGACCGACGGCGACGTCGCGTACGGCTCGCTGGGCTAGCTCAGTGAGGCGATCGGACGGTGCGTGTGCGGATCGAGGAAGCCGCGAAGGAACGACTGCGGTTCGTCGATCGACGAACAGGCGAGCCACACGGTGTCGTCGGCGACGGTGATCGTCGTGAGCGAGTCACACGAGACGCAGTAAGGCTCGTGCTCAGTCGCCTGTTCGATGATCTCTACGAGGTGATGCATCAGGTCTCCTGTGCGATCCCCCCGGATAAGACCCTGTCACCCTACCGGGGTGACCTGCGCTTTCATCTGCAGCTGCGATGAACAGGGTGTGAAGGGCGTCTCAGCTCCACGTGACGCGTTGCGTCTCGCGCCAACGATCGAGCACATCCGGTCGCCCGCTCACATCGATCTCGTCCCCGCGGTTCCACAGCGCGAGGTACAGCGCTGCGGCTGAGCTTATGAGACGCGCGTCCGCGTCGGGGGCGTCTGCGTCGCCGGGATCCACGGTCAATCGTTCGTCCACGCGCAGCACCCAACGCCGTTCCACATCCGTCGGTGACACCTCGACGACGAACGGCGTGTTGTCGTAGAGCTTCGACTTTCCGCGTGTGAAGAACCCGCGGAGCAGCTCGTCGATCCCGTCGGCCGCGAACATGGGCGAAACCGCTGTCTCGCTCGCGGTCGCGACGCGCCCGAGCTCGGCCGCGCGCGCATCGACCATGTGGATCGTGGTCTCGTGTGCCTGCCGGCGCGCCCAGAACTCGCGCGGTGTGGGCGGGTCCTTGAGGAACGTGAACGCCTCGAGGTCGGGAGGCGCGTCGCGCAGCGCAGCCAGCAGCGCCTCGAGTCCGTCTTCATAGAACTCGACCAGGTCGGGCACCCCCTCGCGGATCGTCGAATCGGTCGGCACCGCGTCCGGGTCTTCACCCCGGATCTGGGCGGCCGACCAGCGGTGCACCATCGCGACATGCGCGACGAGGTGGCCGGTCGTCCAGTCCGGACACGTGGGCACGGGTGCCGAAAGCCCGGCGACGCGCACTGATGCCGCGAGCTGCGCACCCGATCGTGCGAGTGCCTCGAGGCACTCGTCGAACGTGAGGCTGAGCGCCATCAGCCGGGACGCGGGCTGGCCTCGTCGATCGCGGCCAGCACGTCGGGCGGTGGCTCCCACGTTCCCGCCTCGACGTTCGCCTTGATCTGCTCTGGCGAGGTCGCACCCGCGATCACCGATGCGACCGCAGGCTGCGCGGCCAGGCCGCCGATCGCGAGGTGGAGCAAGGTGACCCCCGCCTCGGCGGCGACCTTCTCGAGCGCGTCCACCCTGTCGAAGTTGCGATCGTTCAGGAACCGTCCCGCCCGCGCGGCCATGGGACTTCCCTTGCCGAGCCGCGACCCCTCGGGGCCGTCCTCGCCTCGCTTGTACTTGCCGGTCAGGAGGCCACTCGCGAGCGGGAAGTACGGCAGCATGCCGACTCCGAAGCGACCGCACGCGGGGATGACGTCGGACTCGACTCGTCGGTCGACGAGGGAGTAGCTGTTCTGCGCCGAGATCATGCGAGCCCAGCCGTGGGTGCGAGACGTCCAGTCTGCATCGGCGATCTGCCACCCGGCGAAGTTCGAGCTGCCGACGTAACGCACCTTGCCCGACCGCACAAGATCGTCGAGCGCGCTCGAGCGTCTCGTCGATCGGCGTGAGGAGGTCGGGCTGATGCATCTGGTAGAGGTCGATGTAGTCGGTGCCGAGCCGGCGCAGGCTTCCCTCACATGCTTCGACAAGGTGGTGGCGAGACCCGGGCCGATGTTTCGTGGCCTCGAATGGCGACGGCCACTTGGTCGCGATCACGACGTCACCTCGACGGTCGCCGAGCGCCTTGCCCAACCGCTCCTCGCTCGCTCCGTAGCCCGCCGCGGTGTCGAACAGGTTGAGGCCGGCGTCGAGCGCAGCCGCGACGACGGCCCTCGTCTGGTCCTCGTCGATGCGAAAGCCGAAGTTGTTGCATCCGACGCCGACGATCGAGACGTTCAGCCCGGACGACCCGAGCTGGCGGAAAGGCATGTCGCTCATGCCCAGACCCTACGGCGTGAAGACGTCGAGGAAGCGAGCCGTGACCGCTCGGAGATGGCGGGCGTCGAGCGTGTAGAGCCGCTCGCGTCCGCGCTTTTCGACACGGATCAGCCCCGCGGCGACGAGACACTGCAGATGTCGGGTCGTCGTCGACCATGAGTGGCTGAAGCGATCGGCCAGGTCACCCGCGGTCATGGCACCGCCGCGCGCGTGGAGCGTCACGAGGATCTGCCTGCGGTGCTCGTTCGCCAGCGCCGAGAAGACTGCCTCGAGCTCGTCGAGCTCCCGGAGGCCGCGCGCCCGCGCCGTCAGAGGGTCTCCATCGTGTCGAAGTGCGGAAACGCCATCCCCGGCCCCATGGCTCGATCCTCCACGCACGTCTCCATCCGCTCCCAGATCACCCCAACCTGTGGGTGCTGTGCGGCTCGCCTCGACCCCTCGGCTTCGCGCCATTGGAAGATCGAGACGATCAGCGGGCCGGTTTCGTCTTGGTCCTCCCCGATGTACACGACCTCGGGCGTGTCGACCACCAGGTCGAGCTCTCGCAGCACCTCTCGGTGCTCACGGATGAGCGTCAAGAGCTCCTCGACCGCATCACGACGCGGTCGATACTGGCAGATCACTGTGTGTGCGATGTGCTCCTGCATCAACCCTGATTATTTGCACATTCAGCCAAATATGCAAGGGTCTGCCGCGCGCCGCCCCGGCGCCAGGGTGCGTAGGGTACGGGCGTGCTCCGAGGATCCGTTGCCGCGCTGGCGCTCGCGATCGCGTACTACATCGTGTTCGTCACCCGCATCGGCCCGGTCATCCTGATCCTGACTCGCACCCACGGCGTGCACTCGGGCGACTCACTCGCGTTCCCCTTCGTCGCGCTCGCCGCGGCAGCGATGTACCCCTGGCATCGGTCCGTGGAGAGCGCCACCCACTGACGGCATATCGTGCGGCCATGGCCGCATCGCTCCCGCCGTTCCGAGCCGATCATGTCGGCAGTCTTCTGCGCCCCCAATCGGTCTTGCTCGCTCGCGACGACGCGGCGGCCGGGCGCATCACCGCCGGGCAGCTGCGGGCGATCGAGGACGACGCCATCCGCGACATCGTCAGGATGCAAGAGGACGTGGGGCTGCAGGCCGCGACCGACGGAGAGTTCCGGCGCGGCTCGTGGCACATGGACTTCATCTACCAGCTCGGCGGAGTCGGCAAGTCGGATGAGACGCTCCGCGTGGAGATGCGCAACGCGAACGAGGAGATCGCCTTCGAGACAGCCGCCCTCACGATCGGCAAGCTCGAACTGCCGAAGACGATCTTCGCCGACGACTTCACGTTCCTGAAGGAGACGACGAAGCTCACTCCCAAGCTCACGGTGCCGTCGCCGAGCATGGTGCACTACCGCGGTGGTCCGGCGGCCGTCGACCACGCGGTGTACCCCACGATGGACGAGTTCTGGAACGACCTCAGTGCCGCGTATGCGAAGGAGGTCGCGGGTCTCTCGGCTCTCGGGTGCACCTACTTGCAGTTCGACGACACGAGCCTCGCCTATCTCAACGATCCGGCCGAGCGCGCCAAGCTCACCGCCCGTGGGGACGACGCCGAGCATCAGCACCTCCGCTACATCAAGCAGATCAACGCCGCCCTCGCCGATCGGCCCGCCTCGATGCGAGTCACGACCCACATGTGCCGCGGCAACTTCCGGTCGTCGTGGGCCGCCGAGGGCAGCTATGACTTCGTCGCCGAGGCGCTTTTCAACGAGCTGGCGGTCGACGGCTTCTTCCTCGAGTACGACGACGAGCGGTCCGGCGGGTTCGAGCCGTTGCGGTTCGTGCCGAAGAACAAGGCGGTCGTGCTCGGCCTCGTCACCTCGAAGCGGCCCGAGCTCGAGAGCAAGGACGACCTGAAGCGGCGCATCGACGAGGCCGCCAAGTTCGTGCCCCTCGATCAGCTGTGCCTCTCACCGCAATGCGGCTTCTCGTCGACAGTCGAGGGCAACGAGCTCACCTACGAGGACGAGGTGGCGAAGCTGCGCCTGATCGTCGACGTCGCGAACGAGGTCTGGGGGTGAGCTAGCGGAGTCGCCGGAACAACCGGCGGCGACCACGACGGCGCGGGAACCTCGGTAGCTCGGGACCACGGAACAGGGTTGGCGAGAAGCGGTCTTCACGCGTTCCCCACACTTCGAACGGCCACGGTGACTGGGGGGGCATCGGGAAACCTCCGGCTGAGATGTCTGGTCCACTCCCCCGGTGTGTACGTCGATCGTCGCGCACACGGTACGGCCCAAACCGACGGAAAACCGGTCTGCGTGACCGATGCCACCTCGCTACTTTGCGCGAAACCTTGCGACGTACTGCCACCGGATGCCGCTTCGATCGGCCAACTCGAAGCCGTGCGGCAGCAGGACCTCCCTCAGGCCGTCGCTCGAGATGAAGTCGCTGTCGCGGCGCGTCTCCGCAAACGTGGCGTGTCCGCCGGTACGCAAGACACGCCTGATCTGCGCCAGGCAGCCGTCTCGATCGGGGACCTCGCCGAGCATCGCGCTGACGAACACCGCGTCGAACGACCCCGAGACGAACGGCAGCCTCGACGCGTCGGCCGACACCAGGCACGCGCTGTTCATGCGGTCTCGCGCGACGCGGAGCATCTCGATCTGCAGGTCGAGCTGGACCAGGCGCCCGCGGGGCACCGCTCGTTCGATCGACGGACTGAAGAAGCCGGGGCCGCATCCGATCTCGAGGACGTGCGCGTCCTCGCGGAGCTGCATGCGGCCGACAGTCCGCTCGGGCGATTGCACGAGCCGCCGGAGTGGGTTCAGCAGCGAGTTCGCCTTCTCGGCAGGGAAGACCTTCCCGCGGCCGAGCCCGTATTCAGGAGCCACAGGTCTCGAGTATCAGCCGCACGAAGGTCGCCGTCGATGTGGCGGTGTCGCCCACCCGCCACGCGACGCGGAACTCGTCGTAAAGCGCGACGGGCCGCAATGGCTTCACGACGACACCGCTGATCCCCTCGCGTTCGGCCTGCCACGAGTTCAGCCAACCGATGCCAGAGCCGACGGCGACCAGGTCGAGCACGCGCTCGACTTGTACCGCGGCATGGTCGACCCACATGGGTCTCGCTCCATGTGACGTGCAGTAGGTCTCGATCTCATCGTGTGCAGTGGGTGCGTCGACGCGGTCGACGACGAAGACAGGCTCACCGTCGAGGTCGCGGACGTCCACCGCCGGCACGCTCGCGAGCCGGTGGGACGCCGGCACTGCCACGTGATCGACCGGCACGCGGGCAAGAGGCACCGACGCGATGCGCTCGGGTTCACCGACCGGCGCCCGCACGATGCCCACCGCGAGGCTCCCGGAGCGAAGGCGCTCGAGGATCGTGAGGGAGGTCAAGCCGTCCGGCCGCACTGCGGCGTCGGGCTGCTCGGCGAGCAGCGCTCCCACCGCGCGCATCACACCGCCCTCGCTGCCGTGGCAGTACCCCACCCGCAGCGGGGCGGTCGCTGCCGTGGCGAGCTCCGCGCCGACCGCGTCGAACCGATCCATGGCGCGAAGGACGTCTCGCGCCTCCACGAGCAGCCGCTCGCCTGCCGGAGTGAGCACGACTCGACGGCTCGTCCGCTCGAACAGCCGCACACCGAGGCCCTCCTCGAGCTCGCGGATGCGCTGCGAGAGCGGCGGTGTCGTGACCCGCAGCCGGGCGGCAGCCCGTCCGAAGTGGCACTCCTCGGCGACGGCGACGAAGTAGCGCAGGTGCCGCACATCGGCTTTCGGCATCGGCGGAACGTTACCGGTTTGGACATGATCCGTGTCGGAGTCGGTCGTGGACTTTTCTGCGCGCAACCGGCACGGTGAGGCAGTGAAGCTGCTGTGGTTCCACCTCATGCCGTACCCGAACCTGCCCGAGGACTTCAACCAGAAGCACCGCAGCGTGTGGGTCGACATCGACCCGGCCCTGTTCGATCCGGAAGTGATCGCCGAGGCGTACGACGAGTACATCGACCAGCTCGTGTACGCGGAGGAGTGCGGGTTCGACGGCATCGGGATCAACGAGCACCACGCCAACGGCTACGGGCTCATGCCCTCACCCAACCTCTTCGCGTCCGTGCTGGCGTCACGCACCTCCCGCGCGGCGATCACCCTCCTCGGCAACTCCGTCGCGCTCTACAACCCGCCCGTGCGCGTCGCCGAGGAGATGGCGGTGCTCGACCTCATGTCGCGTGGCCGCATCATCGCCGGCTTCCCTGTCGGCACGTCGATGGACACCGCATACGCGTACAGCGCCAACCCGGGCACCCTGCGAGCGAAGTACGCCGAAGCCGTCGAGCTCATCCTCAAGGCGTGGACCGCGCCAGAGCCGTTCGCGTTCAATGGACGCTTCACTCAGATGCGCACCGTCAACGCGGTGCCTCGGCCGATGCAACGACCTCATCCTCCGGTCTGGATCCCGGGCGGCGGCTCGGTCGAGACGTGGGACTACTGCGCGCAGAACGACTTCGTCTATGGCGCGCTCTCCTACTACGGCCACCTGTTGGCGAAGGAGAACGTCGGCAACTACTGGCGACGCGTCGAGGCGAACGGCAAGGACCCGAACCCCTACCGCCTCGCGTTCGTGCAGTTCATCGGCGTCGGCGACACCGATGCCGAGGCGTACAAGCTGTACAAGGAGCCGGCCGAGTACTTCTTCAACCGCTCGTTGCACGTGTACGCCGGCTACGCCGACCCACCCGGCTACGTCACCGAGGCGTCGGTGAGGGCGCGCTACAAGTCCGCGGTGCGACAGGTCGCGCGTACGAAGCAGCAGAAGCACGACCTCACGTGGGACGAGATGGTGGAGAAGGGCTACGTGGTCATCGGCAGCCCCGACACCGTCCGGGAGACGCTCGAGGACGTCGCGAAGACGTTCAACTGCGGCCACCTGCTGACCGCGCTGCACTTCGGCAACATGAGCAACGAGCTGACCCGGTACAACACGAAGCTCTTCGGGGACAAGGTCGCTCCCGCGATGCGATCGATCTTCGCCGAGCAGGTCGACCATTGGTGGCCCGCAAACGCGACGGTGGCCTGAGGTGGCCGGTGACCGTGACCTCATCTACCTCTTCGGCATCGCCGGCTACCCAGCGCCTTCACCCGTCCTGGCACAGCTCGCCGACGAGGGATGGAACGTTGTCGTGCCGAAGCTGCGGGGCTTCGACGGCAGCTGGGACTTCGTCGCTCCCGATGACTACCTCGGCTGGCTCACCGTGCTCTGGGACGCGATCGACGCGAGCGAGGCACGGCTTCCTTGCCCGGTGGTCGGCGCATCGGTCGGCGGCATGCTCGCGGTCGACCTCGCGGCCTACCGACCCGAGGCGGTGAGCGCGCTCGCACTGCTTGCTCCGTTCGGCATCTTCGACGAGGACAACCAGGGCATCGACCTGTACGCGGTGCCTACACCCGAACGCATGGATCACCTCTTCGCGAAGGGCGTGCCCGAGCCATTCGTCGACCGGTTCGCGGAGCTCGGTCCGGACGACGGGCCGGTCGCGCGCTACCTGAGCGACGTCGCTGCGGCGAACCTGTTGTGGCCGCTCGGTGACCGCGGTCAGACCGGCCGCCTGCATCGGATCACGTGCCCACGCCTCTCGCTCTGGGGCGAGCAAGACGAGCTGTTGCCGGTCGGCGTGTCCGCACGATGGGCTGAGGGCGGCATCCCGACCGAGGTCATCGCCGGGGCCGGCCACCTGATCGAGTGGGACGCCCCCGACGAGGTCGGTGCCCGCGTCGTCGCGTTCCTCCGCGGCGCGCAGTAGACCACATCCATCCACGAACGCACCGGGGGTCCCATGGGTCTCGTCGACGAGACTGAGTTCCACTACTTCCACTTCTTTCCGTACACACACCTGCCGAGTGACCAGAAGGACCGCGCGTCGCTGTGGGTCGACTTCCCCAACAGCAACTACGACCCGAAGCTCGGTAGCGAGCTCTACAACCGGTACCTCGACGAGATGGTGCTCGCCGACAAGCTCGGCTACGACGGCATCGTGCTCAACGAGCACCACAACACGCAGTACACGATGAACCCTGCGCCGAACCTGACGGCTGCGGCGCTCATCCCCCAGACCAAGGGCTGGGTCAGCGTGTTCGGCACTCCCCCGAACTTCGAGTACCCGAACCGGCTCGCCGAGGAGTACGCCATGCTCGACGTCATGTCGCGCGGGCGGCTTCGGGTCGCGTTCCCGCTCGGCACGGGCATGGAGTACTGGGCGAACGCGGTGAACCCCGCGACGGCACGTGCCCGCTTCCGCGAGTCACTCGACATCATCCTCAAGTGCTGGACCGAGGATGGGCCGCAGAGCTACGCGGGCGACTTCTACAGCTATCGGTACCTGAACCCGTGGCCGAAGCCGGTGCAGCAGCCCCATCCCGAGTGCTACATCGTCGGCACTGGCTCGCCCGAGACGATCGAGCTCGCCGCCGAGCTCGGCTTCGGCTACTCGGTCGTGTTCATCCCGACCGAGGTGCAGCTGCGCGTGTTCGACCAGTACCGCGAACGGCTCGCGGCACACGACCACGCCGTGACGCCCGACAAGGTGACGATCGGGATCTTCGCCTACGTCGCCGAGAACGAAGAGCTCGCGCAGCGGGAGTTCATGCCACACCTGCTGTACTTCTTCGAGGACGCGCTGCGCACCACGCCGCGCTACCTGGTGCCTCCCGGCTACGTGACGGTGCCGGAGTTTCGCAAGCGCGTGCAGGCGCCCGACGTGCACGGATCAGCCAACTGGGATGATCTCGTCGCGATCAACCGCATCGTCGCGGGCACGCCCGAACAGGTCGCCGACGCAGTGGGCAGCTGGATCGAGGCGGCGGGCACGAACCGAGTGAACCTGAACCTCACGATCGGCGACATGCCGAGCTGGAAGGTCGTGAAGAACACGACGCTGTTCGCGGAAGAGGTCATCCCCCGCCTCCGCAAGACGAAGGTGGCAGCAGCGTGAGCACGGTGACGTTCGACAGGCTCACGTTCGACGTGGAGGGTACCGAGACCGTGGTGCTGGCGGCGGGCAACCCCGGCGCGCCGCCCCTCGTCTTCTTCCACGGTGGGGGCACGTTCCACGGATGGGCCTTTGCAGAGCAGTGGGCCTCGGCGTTCCGCGTGCTCATCCCGTACCACCCCGGGTTCGGCGAGTCGGCCGACATGGAGGGCTTGCGCGACGTCGGCGACGTCGTGCTCCACTACGTCGAGCTCTTCGATCAGCTCGGTTTGCACGAGGGGGTGAACCTCGTCGGCTTCTCGCTCGGCGGACGCATCGGGGCGCGGTTTGCGATCGACCAGAAGCACCGCTTGCGTCGCCTCGTGCTCGTGGCGCCGGCAGGGCTTCGCGTCCCCGGCGTCGAGGTGCAGGACTTCTTCACGATCCCGCCAGAAGAGCTCGTGCCGCGGCTCGTCCACGACATGAACACGATCCTCCCGTTCCTGCCCGAGGATCCGCACGACGTCGACTTCACCGTCGACCGCTACCGCGAGACGCGCACGATGGCGATCATGACGTGGGAGCAGCCGTACGACCGGGTGCTCTCGAAGTGGCTCGGCCGCGTCGACATCCCGACGCTCATCGTGTGGGGCGACGAGGACAGGCTCGTGCCGCCCGCGCTCGCACCCGGCTGGGCTGCGAAGCTGCCGAACGCGCAGATCGCGACCTTCCCGAACGCCGGCCACCTCGTGCTCGACGAGTCGAAGGACGCTCGCGAGGCCGTCGCCCGCTTCTGCGCCGCGAGCTGAGGCGTCGCGATGACACCCGAGTACGAGGCCCTGCTGCTCGACGTCGGCGACGTCATCATGAGCGCGATGTGGCGCGGCCTCGACGCGTTCGAAGCCGCGACCGGTGCCGTGATCCCCGAGCGCGGGCCGTACAGCCCTGACGACGATCCGCTGTGGCAACAACGGGTTGCCGGCGCGATCTCTCACCAGGAGTACTGGAACACCGTCGCACAACGGGCCGGATATGCCGATTGGCGCGCGCTCTACCGCGCCGTCTCCGAGGTGGTGCCCGAGAGCCTCGTGGTGGCTGAGGCAGTGACGCTCATGCAACGCGCAAAGCAGGCCGGGCGGCGCGTCGGCGTGCTCTCGAACGACGCCTACTCGATCAACGGACCCGGCTTCTTCGAAGCACTTCCGGCGTTCAGGTACCTCGACGCGTTCGTCGACTCGAGCGAGGTCGGCATTCGGAAGCCCGCGCCCGAGCCTTACTTCGCGGCGGCCAAGGCCCTCGGTGTCGAGCCCGAGCGCATCGTCTTTCTCGACGACACGCCCGAATGCGTCGAAGGGGCCCGCGCTGTCGGCATGTTCGGCATCCACGTCGATCCGGTCGAACCGCAGGCTGCGTTCGACCTCGCCGCCGAGCTGTTGCGGCTCGGGCCCGAGCCGCGCGCCCGACGTCTGGTACGCATGGCCGAAGAGGCATACGGGGCGCAAGACCTCGAGGCGATCATGCGCCTCTTCCATCCCGACGCGATCGTGTACTGGAACGGCGAGAAGGTCGCGAGCGGCTTCGACGAGGTGCGGCGGTTCCACGTCGAACGGCTTGGCTTCGGCGAAGTGTCGAGAAGCGACTACAAGCTGACCAAGACGCTTCGAGCAGCGGAGAGAGACACCGTCGCGGTCGAGTGGCGGTCCAGCTACCGCACGCCCGACGGCGAGCATCGAGCCTCACGGGCCGCCGAGATCTGGACCTTGCGCGGCGACCTGCTCGTCGAGTGGCACGCCTACTACCACCGCATCGACGATGCAGTCGGATGACGAACCGGTTCTGTGCCCTCGTCGGTTGCTCGCTTCCGCTGCAGCAAGCCGGGATGACACGCGTCGCGACGCCAGCGCTGGCGGCGGCGGTCTCCGAGGCGGGCGGGCTGGGGATGCTCGCCTTCAGCCACCATCAACCCGACGCGGCGACCGCCGAGATCGACGATGTGCTGAGTCGCACGAATCGCCCAGTGGGCGCGACACTGCTCGCCCTGTTTGCCACGCCCGCCCTGATCGAGGCGGTCGCGGAGAGCCTGCCGGTGATCGAGGTCTTCTGGGGATGGCCAGAGTCAGCGTTCGTGCCGCCCGGTCGCCTGGTCGGATGGCAGGTCGCCACGGTCGACGAGGCCAAGGCCGCGGTCGATGTCGGATGCCACTACGTGGTCGCTCAAGGACGCGAGGCCGGCGGCCACGTGCGAGGGACGACGCCGCTCGCCGAGCTCCTTCCTGCGGTGCGAGCGGCGGTCGACATCCCGCTCCTCGCCGCAGGAGGCATCGGCACCCGGGCCGATGTCGCACGCGCACTCGACCTCGGCGCCGATGCGGTGCGAGTCGGGACGCGCTTCGTCGCCGCCGACGAGTCCGCCGCGCACCCCCAGTACGTGGCGATGCTCGCCGAGGCGAGCGCCGCCGACACCGTGATCACCGAGGCGTTCTCGCTCGGATGGCCCGACGCTCCGCACCGAGTGCTCGCCTCATGCGTTGAGGCGGTGATGGCTCCGGGTGCTGACCCCGTCGGGTCGATGAGGTTGGCGGACGGCACGGACCGCACGCTGCCGCGGTTCAACACCTCGCCGCCGACTGCCGGGACGTCGGGGCAGATCGGGGCGATGGCGCTCTACGCGGGCACGAGCGTCGACGCCGTGCGCGGCCGGATGCCCGCGGCAGACATCGTCGCCGAGCTGACCGCCGGACTGGAACCCTTGTGACCGGGCGCGTGGTGATCACCGGCGCGAACCGGGGGCTCGGCCTCGAGCTCGCGCGCATGCACGCCGAGCGTGGCGACGATGTGTGGGGAGGATGTCGCCGCCCCGACGAAGCGGCTGAACTCCTGTCGGTCGCGGCGCACGTGCTGCCGGTCGACATGGCTGACGACGACTCGATCGCAGGGTTCGCCGACGCGCTCGGGCCTGCGGCGATCGACGTCCTCTACAACAACGCGGGCATCGATGCGCGGGCCCTCGGCGTCGACGACGGGGCGCGCGACGTGCTGCAGATCAGCGGCGATGTCTTCCTCGCGGTGATGCGCGTCAACGCCGTCGGCCCGATGCTGCTGACCCGGGCGGTGGTGGATCGGCTGACTGCGTCACCGAACCCACGGGTGGTCAACATCTCGTCGCAAGCCGGCTCGATGGAGGTGGCGCACACCCTCGGACGCGACGTCTCCTACACAGCCTCGAAAGCAGCGCTGAACATGATCAGCGTGAGGCAGTCCGTGCATCTGCGCGATGCCGGCATCACCGTCGTCGCGGTCCACCCGGGCTTCCTGAAGACCGACATGGGCGGCGCACGAGCCGACATGGCGACGGCCGATGGCGCGGCCGGCATCGTGACGATGGTCGACGGCCTGACCCTCGCCGACTCCGGCACCTTCCGGCGCTGGGACGGCTCGACCCACCCCTGGTAGTCCCAGCTGGTTCTCTTGGTGAATTCGGCTCCCAACGAGTGAGAATCGCCAAGAAAATCAGCCGGCGCGCTCCACGATGGTCACGGTTCCGCTCGACCCGTTCACCTCGATCAGGTCACCCGTCTTGATCCGCGTGGTGGCGACCGAGCAGCCGACGACGCACGGGATGCCGTACTCGCGACTGACGATCGCGGCGTGGGTCAGCGAGCCGCCGCCGTCGCAGACGCAGGCCGCGATGATGGCGAAGGCCGGCGTCCAGTTCGGTGAGGTCGCCTCGCACACCAAGATCTCGCCCTCCTCGAGATCGAACAGCTCGGTGGCCGAGACCATGACCCGAGCGCGCCCGGTGACCGTGCCCGCGGACGCGGGGAAGCCCGACATCTGCGTCGAGCTCGGATCGCTCTTCATCCGCTCGAAGTAGTGATCGTGCATCCCGAAGATCTCGATCAGCACGGGATCCTCGATCTTGTCGGGCAGCGTGCCGACGACCTTGGGCAGCGTCTCGCGGATCTCGTTGTAGTGGTCGTAGTACTCGTGACGCGCCTTCGCGAGCGACTGTAGGTCCTTCCAGGAACGCCGTCCGGAGCACACGTCCATGAACTCCGGATAGAAGAGGAACAGCGCCTCGTCGTAGCTGTCCGCGCCGACGGCGGCGCTGAGGGCGAGCCCCGCTCGGCGGAGCGGGATCGATGCGCGCAGGTCGATGTAGTGGTTGTGGTCCTCGTTCCACCACGCGAAGTTCGCGACCTGGTTCACCGCGAGAAGCTCGTTGAATGCGCCCAAGATCTCACCGCCCAGCTGCGAGCGTGCCCCGTCGATCGCTTCGTCCCGTTCGGTTCGCGCTGCCGTGGCTGCCTTCTCGAAGTCGTGCGGTTCGTCCATCGACAGGAAGTTGCGGATCTGCCCGAGCGGCGACGCCGGGTTCTCGATCCACGATGGGATGTTCGTGTCGGCGATGCCCTCGGTCCGCCAGCCATGGACCCGCAGGAAGTCGTCGAACTTCGTGAGCCACACCGAGCCGTTGCCTCCCGCCTTCGCGAGCGTGTCGCGGATGTGCTCGGGCTCGGTGTCGAAGAGCTCGACGATGCCGAGGCGCTTCGCCTCGGCGACCAGGCCCCACATCGCCCGGTCGTTCTCCATGATCATCGAGTCTCGGCCCTGGAAGAACTTGGCGACCTGGCCGGGGTCGATGCCGTTCGACGCACAGAGCCCGTACATCTGGAGGTAGATGCCGAGCAGCGGGTACATGATCTCGAAGTGGATCTCCCACGCGCGACGGTGGAAGGCGCGCGCGTCGGTCATGAACTGACCGATGTCGGCGAGAGACTTCCCCTCGAAGTCGAAGCTCTCGAAGTGGCTCAGGCCGAGCTGCAGCTCCCACTTGCGCGCATCCCAGATCGCATCGAAGTTCTGGAGGAACGGGCCCATGTTCCGCTCGATCCGCGCGGCGCGGAACCCGAGCTCCCACTCGGATGTCGTGGTGACCTCCCCCTCGTAGGGGAACGGGCCGCCCATCCGCTGCACGAGGCCCTTCGCGGGCGGGAGCGGCAGCCAGTGCGCCGCCGTCTGCGTGCCCCACGACGAGCAGTCGGTCATGTAGAGGTAGCCGATCGGAGAGAACCCACGCGGCCAGTGGAAGTCGACGAACCAGAAGCGCGACTCGTCCTCCTTCGTGAACGGCCGAGTGCGTTCGGCGACCCACGGGCTGTCAGTCAGCTCCGGTGTCCATCCCGGGTACCAGTCGAGAAACTGGTCGACGGAAACGATCTCGGCCACGGCATCCCCCCAATGAGAAACGTTGCGCGGCGGATGATAGGGCTACCGTCCGCGCCATGACGCGTGCCGCTGTTCTCGACGACGGAACCGACGACCTCGTGGTCACCGACATCGAGGTCGACATGCCCCTCGGTCGGGAGGTCGCGGTCAAGACGCTCGCCACCGGCCTGTGCCACAGCGACCTCCACTACCTCGACGGGGTGCTGAACCGCCCGCGCCCTGTGCTGCTCGGGCACGAGGCAGTCGGCATCGTCGAGGCAACCGGCCCCGGCGTCGACTCCGTCTCGGTCGGCGATCACGTGGTCACCTGTCTCGTCGTCGGATGCGGCACGTGTGCGCGGTGCGAACAAGGCGAGCCGTTCGTGTGCGCCAACCCCAACGCGACCCGCCGGCCTCGAGGGACGCCGCCGAGGCACGCACTGCCAGACGGACGTGCGATCGGCACGATGGCGAACATCGGCTCGTTCAGCGACCAGATGCTCGTCGACGAGCGGGCGCTCGTGCGCATCCCCGAGTCGATGCCCCCGGCCCTCGCGGCGATCGTCGGCTGCGCGGTGGTCACGGGCCTGGGGTCAGTGTTCAACGTCGCCCGCGTCCGCCCGACCGACACGGTGGCGGTCATCGGATGCGGAGGCGTCGGGCTCAACGTCGTGCAGGGCGCGCGCATCGCTGGCGCGTCGCGTGTGGTGGCGATCGATGTCTCCCCGTCGAAGCTCGAGCTCGCCCGCAAGGTGGGCGCCACCGAGACGATCGACGCCTCGCAGGACGACGCTGTGGCTGCGGTCCTCGCTCTCACCGGCGAGGGCGTCGACCACGCGTTCGAGGTCATCGGCCGGCCCGACACCGCTCGGCAGGCCTTCGAGATGGCGGCACCCGGCCGCCGCGCCTACATCGTCGGCGTCTTCGCCGACGATGCCGAGCTGCACCTTCCCGCGCTTCCCCTCCGCCGCGGAAAGTCACTCGTCGGCGTGTTCATGGGAGCGACCCGCCCTCGTGTCGACATCCCCAAATACGTCGAGCTCTGGCAGCGAGGGATGCTCGACCTCGAGTCGATGGTCTCGGATGTGCTCGCCCTCGAGGACGTGAACCACGGCTTCACCGCGTTGAAGCGCGGCGAGGTCGCGCGCGCCGTCATCAGCTTCGACTGACCCCCTCCCCCGGCTTCTCAGCGGCATAACCCGTCACATTTGGCGGGTTTTCCCGCCGAGAACGACTGGTGGGGCTCAGCGGGGGCGACGGCGCAACGCGTATTCGCCCTTGCCGATCGCGTCGCCGAGCTTCGTCGCCCCGGCCTGCAGCAGGGCGAGGTGTTGCGATTCGTGCTCACCGACGACGCGAGCAGTGGGGCCGACCATCGAGATCGCCGCGATGACCGCGCCATCGTCGTCAACCCGCACCGGCACCGCGAGGGACGACATCCCGAGCTCGGTCTCGTCGACGCTGCGGGCGAAGCCCCGCGTGCGGACGCGACGCAGCTCGGCAACCAGCACCTTGGGAACGACGATCGTGTAGCCCGTGCTCGGCGTGAGACCCGCTTTCACCCGCGCTTCGACCATCTCGGGGTTGAACGCCGCGAGCACCTTCCCCGCACTCGACCGGTGGATCGGCGAGCGACGCGAGTTGGTCGTGTACCGCAGCGTGTGCCGCCCCTCGACCCGCTCCACGTACACGACATCCGCGCCTGCGGGCACGCCGATCTGCACGGTCTCCCCCAGAGCGTTGCGGAGCTCGACCAGAAGCGGCAGGCCGCGATCACGCACCGCGGTGCGCTCGGTCGCGAGATGCCCGTACTCCACGAACCGAAGGCCCAGCCGATACCCGCCTGCCTCGGTGCGATCGAGCAGCCCGCGCTCTGTGAGCACACCGCAGGTGCGGTGCGCGGTGCTCTTCGCGACGCCGACCCGCCGAGCGATCTCGCTCAGGCTCAGCTCGGGCGCGTCGACAAGCACGTCGATGACGTCGAGCGCGATCGACACCGATCGAAGCGTCGCACCGCTCGGTTGGTCAGAGGCGCGGGACGAGGGCATCAGCGACCGAGCAGACCCCCGTCCAGTGCGTGCACGCACTCGAGGAGGGCGGCGCGCAGTGTCCGCCGGTCCTCGGGGCTGACGGCTCGGACCATCCGCTCCTCGAGCGCCGCCACTTCGGCCTCGCAGGCGCTCAACAGCTTGCGGCCCTTTGCCGTCACTTGCGCCTGCAGGATGCGGCCATGATCGGGATGCGCTCGCCGTCGTACGAGGCCACGCTGTTCGAGGGTCAGCAACACCTCGTTCATCGACTGCGGAGACACGAGTGAGCGCCGCGCGAGCTGCGCGTTCGACAGTCCTCCCCTTCGTTCCAGCACGCTGAGCGTCGTGTACTGGTTGAGCGAGACGCTGTGCGACGCGAGCACCTCATTCATCGCCCTGCGCAGCACACGGTCGGCGCGGCCGACGAGGTAGGAGAGCGTCGGGCTGTCGGTGATGCTGTTGGTGACGCTGGCCTTCGACAACGGGTCGGGTCGCCTCAGACGCGATCGAGCACGACGTCGAACGTCGTCGCGAGGTCGCCCTGCGCGTCAGGCTCGAACGCCCTGATCAGGCTGTCGCGCACGCCGAAGACGGGGTCCTCGCGGAGGAACTCGCTCTCGACGTCGAACACGTGAGTGATGAGGTCCTTGTATCCCTCGGCGCGCACCCACATGTGCGTGTGTCCCGGACGCATCCAACGGCGGTTGTTCGCCTTCAGCATGTCGCCGGCCGGCCCGTCGGACGGGATCGGATACGGCACCGGACGCACCGTGCGGATCTCGTAGGTGCCGTCCTCGTCGGTCGTGTAGATGCCACGGAGGTTCTCTGCGGACTGCACGCCGGGCTGCTGCACCGCGTAGAACCCGTGTGTCGCGTTCTGCCAGCAGTCGAGCGTTGCTCCGCCGACCGGCTTGCCCTCGTCGTTCGTGATGCGGCCGCGGATGACGACTCGGTCGCCCTCGTCGGGATCGACGAGCATCGTCTCGCCGCGACCCCGGTGCGGTGACCCGGGAACGAAGAACGGGCCGAGCACCGTGTTCTCGGTGGCTCCCTCGGCGGCGTCGTAGTTGATGATCTCGACGAGGGACGACACGCCGAACGTGTCAGAGAGCAGGATGAACTCCTGGCGCGTGTCGTCGCACATCTGGCCGGCTTTGGTGAGGAACTGGATGCCGGTGAACCACTCGTCGCGCGTCAGGTTCACCTCGGAGACGAACGTGTGGAGGTGGCGCACAGCCGCCTCACAGATCTCCCGCGGCACGGGGGTTCGGCGAGCCCGCATAGCGCGAGAGCACATCCTCGAGGAGCTCGTCTTGGGCCTTCTGGGTCATGGTGATCCCCCTGGTTTCAACAGCTCGGACAGACGGTAGCGTCGGGCAGATGGCAGAAGACGAGCCGCTCGACAGCGCGATCGACTGGGTGGCGGAGCACACGCGGCAGTACGTCGAGAACGGCGGAGGCGATGCCTACATCTGGCGAGGGTTCCCGACGGTCGTGCTCACGACCCGGGGCCGCAAGTCGGGCGCGCTGCGCAGAAACGCCCTGATCTACGGCCGAGACGGCGACGACTTCATCCTCATCGCGTCGTACGGGGGCCGGCCGAAGAACCCGCTCTGGTACCTGAACCTCGTCGCCGACCCGCACGTGTCGGTCCAGGAGCAGGCGACGGTCACGAACGGCGTAGCCGAGACCGTCGAGAACGAAGCCGAGCGAGCGCGGCTGTGGGACCTCATGGTCTCGATCTATCCGCCCTACACGGACTACGCGGTGAAAGCTGCGACCGCGTCCGCGGACGATCCCGGTCGTGCGGGTGCGCACTCACTGAGGCGGCTCGATCGGGTTCTCGCCTGCGACGATGCGTGCCGCGCGCTCGGCGAACAACGCAACGCTCTCGGGATGTGTGAGCACGTAGAACCGGTTCGCCTTCACCGCGGCACAGACCTGCTCGGCGACATCTGACGGATCGATGGCAATCGTCGCGCGCTGCTCGCGGCGTTTCGCCTTGTACTCCTCGAGCTGCAGCATCTGGTCGGTGTCGAGCTCGTAGGAGAAGCGCTCGGGCCGGTTGCGGTCGGAGGTCGAGATGTTCGTGCGGACCCATCCGGGGCAGAGCACGGACACGCCGACGTGACTGCCCTCCGCGTCGAGCTCGAACTTGAGGGTCTCGCTGAGTGCGACGACGGCGGCCTTGGTCGCGTTGTACGGCCCCATCCGTCGCAAGAAGTACAGACCCGACACGGAGGCCGTGTTCACGATGTGGCCGACGTCGTTGGCACGCAAGTGAGGCAAGAACGCCCGCAAGCCGTAGATCACGCCGAACAGGTTCACGCCGATGACCCACTCGAAGTCGCGCAACGGCAGCTCGGCAATTGGCAGGCCGCGGCTTCCGACGCCGGCGTTGTTGCACAACAGATGCACGTCGCCGAATTCCTCGAGCGTGCGCGCGGCCAGCGCGTTGACGTCGTCTTCGAGGCTCGTGTCGGTGGGGACGGCGATCACCTCAGCGCCGGTCTCGGCAATCTCCGAGGCGGTCGCTTCGAGCACCGGACGCTCGATGTCGGCCAGCACGACGCGCATGCCCTCGGCCGCGAAGCGCTCGGCCATCGCCCGGCCGATGCCCGAGGCGGCCCCGGTGACCACCGCGACCTTGCCCTCGAGATCCTCCACGGTCAGGTGCGCAGCAGGTACGCGGAGTGGAGCTTCTCGGGGTTTTCCTTGAGCTCGCGGGCCGTGCCTTGATAGCGGATGCGTCCACCCTCGAGCACGTAGGCGACGTTGGCGAGCCCGAGTGCGACGTGGGCGAACTGCTCGATCAGCAGCACGGCGACGCCCGACGCCGCCACCGACGCGAGCGTCGGGACGAGACGCTTCACGACGAGCGGCGCCAAGCCGAGGGACAGCTCGTCGACGAGCAGCACGGTCGGTCGCGACACCAGAGCTTGCGCGAGCACGACCATCTGCTGCTGCCCGCCAGAGAGCGATCGGCCGAGGGCATCCCACCGATCCTTCAGCTCGGGGAAGAGCTCGAGGGCGTACTCGATGCCGCGCTCGGCCTGCTCCGACGTCAACGCGTAGGTGGCGACGCGCAGGTTGTCGGCGACCGAGAGCTCGGGCAGCAGGCGACGGCCCTCCGGCACTACGGCGACGCCGGCTTGGCGGATCTTCTCTGGGCGCTTCTTCGTGAGGTTCTGGTCGCCGAGTCGTACCGAGCCCGACGTGCACTTCAAGGCGCCTGCGACTGCGAGCACCATCGTCGACTTGCCCGAACCGTTCGGTCCGAGGAGCGCGGTGACCTCACCGGGCACGACGTCGAGCGTGACGTTGTGCAGCACCTCGCGTCCGCCGCGCGGCACGCAGAGGTCCTCGATCGAGAGGGTCGGCGCGACTTGTTCGGGCGTCGACGTCTCGGTGATTGCGGTCATACCTCGTCCTCCGTGCCCAGGTACGCGCGGATCACGTGCTCGTTGCGCAACACCTCAGAGGTGGGGCCGGCGGCGATGAGCCTGCCGAAGTCGAGCACCGCGGTCGTCTCGCAGCATCCCGAGACGAGGCTCATGTCGTGGTCGACGAGGATGACCTGGGCACCGACGTGTTCGGGGATCCCGCGGATGACCTCGCCCAGCCGCTGTGTCTCCTCGTCGGGCAGGCCCGCGGCGGGCTCGTCGAGCAGGACGAGCCGCGGCTTACCCGCGACCGCGCGACCGACCTCGACGAGGCGGCGCTGCGCCGCACCGAGGGTGCCGACCTCACGTTGCGCGACGTCAGCGAGGCCGACGAACTCGATCGCGTCCAGCACTTCTTGGCGACGGTTCGCTCGGTCGCCTCCCGTGTTCTCGTGCACGAGGAGCACGTTTTCGTACACCGAGAGGTTCGCGATCGCCTGTTCGGTCTGGAACGTGCGCCGCAAACCCCATCGGGCCCGGCGGAAGTCGGCCATCGAAAGCAGGTCGTCACCGAACGCGCGCACGACGCCGGCGATCGGACGCACGAATCCGCTCAGCACGTTGAAGAACGTGGTCTTCCCTGCGCCGTTCGGCCCGATGAGCCCGCACGTGCCGGCGGAGAACGTCACCGTCATCTGGTCGATGGGCACGACGCCGCCGAACCGCACGCTGAGACCGTTGACCTCGATCACGAAGTCGGCTCCGGCACTTCGATCGCGGCAGCGGGGTCGGGCGTCTCCGCGGGTTCGCGCTTCGGTGCGACGAGTGAGAACAGCTTCTTGCCGAGGTTGCCGAGATCCCGTGGCACTTGCTCGACGAGGCCGCCGGGCGCGGTGAGCAGCACCTGCAGCACACCGACGCCGAACAGGATCGTCAGGAGCTCGGTCGAGAAGCCCCAGTCGTCGAGCAGCGCTGGCAGCACCCGGAGCATGAACGCGCCGACCAACGCTCCGGGAAGGATGTACACGCCTCCCATGAGCGTCGTCGCGAAGACGTTGATCGACAGCTGGCGGGGGAACTGGTTGATGTTCACTCCACCTGCCGCCGCGGTGAGCAGCGCGCCGGCGACGCCGGTCATGAACGCCGCGAGAGCGAACGCCCAGAGCTTGTAAACGGTCGTGTGCACGCCAGCGGAGACCGCGGTCGCCTCGCTCTGACGGATCGCAGCCCAGGCTCGACCTGCTTTGCTCCGCACGTGCAGGAACGCGAGGAGGAACATGAGCGCGGCCACGACCACGCAATACCGGTAGTACGCGACGTCGCCGAGTGCGATCGAAGGACGGGACACGATCGTCGTCGCGCCGCCGCTCTTCGAGCGACCCCAGAAGCCGCCGCCGTGGTTCGGGAACTGCGAGATGCCGAGAAGCACCGTGAGCGCGGCTGCCGCCATGAGCGTGATCAGCGCGAGATAGAGGCCCGAGAGCCGCAGCGCGGGCAGCCCGATCAACGTACCGAGGACTCCGGTGAGGAGGCCCGCGATGACGACTACCGCCGGGAACGGAAGCCACGGCCAGAGCTGGTCGAACCGGAGCGCGAACCACGCGCCCTCGGCGACGAGGACGAACTGGCACAGCGAGACGAGGCCGACGCGACCGATCAGGAGGCCCAGCCCGAGCGTCACCAAGCTGTAGATGACAGTCGACGTCATCACCAGCATCCAGAACGGGCTCAGCCAGACGGGGAAGAAGAACAGGATGACGAGGAGAAACACCGCCACCGCGACGACCCGCACCACCGTGCGGGCCGAGACGCGAGCGAGAGGGCTCGGATAGTTCGCGGCTGCGGCTGCGTCGACCGAGTGGGTCGCCGTCATGCGCTGCGCCCCATGACCGGCTGCCGCCGAGCGAGCCAGAGCAAGGCGACGATCGCGAGCACGAAGGGGGCCATCGTGCGGTACTGCTGGACGGCATCGAACCCAGTGAGGCACGACTGCACCAGGCCGATGACGAATCCGGCGGCGAGCGTGATCCACAGCGACCGGAGCCGGCCGATGAGCGCCGCGGCCAGCGCCGGGATGACGAGGTAGGTCAGCCCTTGGATATCGAGACCGACGAGGTTCGACAGGAGCAGACCGGCGAGCCCGCACAGGATTCCCGACCCGAACCATGCCGCCGCCTCCACTCGGCGGACCGGCACGCCGAGCATCGAGGTGATCTCACGATCGTTCGCGAGGGCCCTCATCGCCGTGCCGACCTTGGTGACCCGGAGGTAGACGGCGGTGCCGGCGGTGACCACGATCGGCACCGCGATCCCGATGATCTGGGTGACGGTGATCCTCACCCCCGAGATGTCGAGTCCCCGACGCGACGTCGGCAACGTGATCGAGTGTGCGTTCGCTCCCCAGCGCCACTGCATGAACCCCACGAGGATGAGCAACAGGCCCAGCGTCGCCGTGGCTTTGATCAGCGGATCACGCGGCGCGAACGGCGGGCCGAGCAACAGCCCGTACACGAGTGTGACGACCCCGCCGAACACGATGCACGCCGCGAACGCCAACCACTCGTTCATGAGGTCGTGATCAAGGATCGACCAGGTGATCAGGGAGCCCATCGCTCCGATTGCGCCGTAGGCGAGGTTGAGCACGCCAGTCGCCCGGTAGAGGACCACGAGGCCCACACCAGACATGGCGAACACCCCACCGAGCGCGAAGCCCAGCACGATGAACGGTTTCAGCTCATTGAAGCTGGGCATCAGAAGCTCCGGGCACCCTGATCCTGGTCGTCGAAGTTGGGGATGGCTACGAGTTCAGGCCGAGCTCCTGCTCCTTGGCCCGGATCGCGGCCAGCGGGTTGGCGTCGAGCTCGGCGATCTCGAAGCAGTCCTCGGTCTGCACCATCTTCCCGTCCTTCGGAGTGACGGTGATGTCGGTGTTGTTCGAGACGTTCGAGCCGACGGTGCTGTCGAAGTACCACGGCTTGCACCACAGGTCGGAGCTGAAGTCCTTCAGGCCCTTGAACGCCGCGTTGACGCTCTCCTTGGTGATGTCGCCCTTGATGCCGAGCATCGCTTCAGTGGCGGCACGAGCCGTGAGGTAGCCCATCTGGGCGAAGCTCGAGATCGGCACGTCGGACGGGGCGTACTTGTCGTGCACCTCGACCATGTGGTTCTGGTCGGGCTTGCCCGAGTCGAGCGTGCTGAACTCAGCGTTGATGAGGAACTTGCCGTTCCACGCCGGGCTCAAAGCCTCGGCGACCGACGGGTCGTTCGGCGGGGTCGAGCTCGCCCACACGACCTTGTCGATGAGGCCAGCCTGATCGATGGCCTGCAGCAGGGGCACCACTGTCGGGCCCGTGAAGTCGAGCACCACGCCGCCGCCGTCACCGGCTTCCTGCACGAGCTGGGTGGCGAGCACCGCGGGATCTGCGATCGGGACGTCGACGCTCTGGCTGATGCCCTTCATGCCCTGCGTCTTCGCGAAGTCAACGACACCGCTGTTGATGACGTCGAAGCCGGGCTGGTTCGGGCCGATGATGACGATGGTGCCCTTGGCTCCGGCACGCACCGCCGCCTGCGCGCCGCCGAGGCTCGAGTAGTACGGGCCCATGTTGACGGCCGAGAACGTGCCGTCGGTGAAGCACGCCTGGTCGACGCCGGCGATGATCGGCGAGAAGCCATTGTCCGCGTAGAACTTCCCGTTCACGCTGCAGTCGATGATGCTCGTGTTCCCGACGAATCCGAGCACGCCCTCGTCTGTGAGCTTCTTCGCGAGACCGGCGATCTCCTGCGGGTCGATGTGCTCGTCCTCTTCGATGTACTGGATGGGACGGCCATTGATGCCGCCGTTGTCGTTGACGCAGTCGAAGTACGCCTTGGCCATGCTCGAGATCCACGTGAAGTCGATGCCGGGCACGTTCGTGTTGATCGAGCCGATTTTGATCGGTTCGCCAGTCGCCTTCTCGCCGGTGCCGAGGCCGCACTCACCCGACTTCTGGATGTTCGCGCTCGTGGCGCCGGCTGCTGCGGTCGTTCCCGAGCTCGCAGCGGTCGTCGCCGACGTTCCGCCGGCAGTGGTGCCCGCTCCTGTCGTCGCGGACGACGAACCTGAGTCGTCCCCGCACGCGGCGAACAAGAGTGCGCCGGCCATGAGCATGACCGGCAGTAGACGCTTCATGAAATAGACCCTCCCGATGTCGCGGGTGGCATCGCGAGTCGCGAACGACTCACCCGCCACCGCTCCCCCCACACCTCCCCCTATCGGGTGTGGCCGCGGGCACCGTACAACGGCGCGCGGCAAAGAAGCAACGGTGTCAGCCTTCCTGAGATGACATCGCCACGATTGCGCAATGCGCACACGCGCGAACACGTGACGAACCGGCGTCGATGCACGTGCGAGGGCGTGCGTTCGTGAGCGGCGAACGGCCCGCTTGGCCTCGTTCTCACCGAGGCCGACACTGAGGTTCCCCAACGCGGGAGGAACGCGCATGTCCACCGAGCCCACGGGAACCGACACGAACGGCCTGGCGACGGGCGGAGTGCTCCTCGTCGGGAGCGTGCCTCTGCGCAGTGCGGACGAGGTGTTCCAGCTGGCGGCATCGGAGCTGGGCGAACGGCTCGATCGAATTCCCGACGGAGAGACCGGCCCCCGGTCCGACTGGATCGTGTGGCAGTACCCCGTGCTCAGCTCGCGGCCCGAGTTCGAGGTGTGCCCTCCTGGCGCAGACTCACACCGAGCGCTCCCCCGGTTGCGGATCAGCGACGACGAGTCGATCGACACGCTTCGCTTCGAGCAGCTCGGATACGCGCAGGCAGCGACGAGCTCGTACCGCGTCTTCGCCCGGCGCAAGCGCGACGGGCTCATCCCGTCACAATGTCGCTTCCAGGTCTCGCTGCCGACGCCGCTCGCACCGATCGCGGCGTTCGTCGCGCCTGAGGACCAGGCTCGCATCGAGCCGCTCTACGAGGCAGCGATGCTCGGTGAGCTCGCGACGATCTTCGACACCATCCCTCACGACCAGCTCGCCGTGCAGTGGGACACGAACTTCGAGTTCGCGATGCTCGACGGGGTGATGCCGACCTGGTTCGAGGACCCGCGGTCGAGCATCGTCGAGCGCCTCGTCCGCCTCGGCCGCAGCGTGCCCGGCGACGTCCAGCTCGGCTACCACTTCTGCCACGGGCACGAGCGCCACCACAAGGAACGTCCGCTCAACGCGCAGCCCCTCGTCGACATCGCGAACGCGCTCACGCTGAGCCTCGGACGTTCGCTCGACTGGATCCACTTCCCGGTGCAGGGCGACCACGTCGATGTCCGCTACTTCGAGACGCTCGGTCAGCTGCAGCTGCGACCCGAGACGCAGCTGTACCTCGGCGTGCTGCACCTCGAGGACGGCCTCGTCGGCGCGAAGGCTCGCATCGTCGCCGCACAGCGATTCGTCCACGACTTCGGAGTCGCGACCGACTGCGGCTGGGGACGCCACCGGTCACAAGACGTGCCCACGCTCGTCGAGCTGCACCGCGAGGTGAGCGCTCCACTCGACGGCAGGCATGCGACCGCTGCCTTCGGGTGGCCGCCCGGGTGGGACCGCGTCCCCGACGAGAGCTGGACGCAAGATCCCGTCGACGACTTCGGCACCGCCTACGACAACGTCGACCGCCACGGCTGGTACCGCAACCTCGACCCGACAGTCGAAGAGCTGGTGCACCTGCTCGGCGACGGCGACATCATGATCGACTACTCGGGAGGCACGGGCATCCTCCTCGACCGTCTCAAGCTGCGCATGTTCGACTCGCAGGTCGGGGCCATCATCGTCGACAGCTCGCCGAAGTTCCTCCGCGTCGCGGTCGAGAAGTTCCACGACGACCCGAAGGTCGGCTTCCGGCTCTTGCGCTTCCTGAAGGACGAGAAGCGCCTTGAACGGGTCGAGGAAGTGCTCGGCCCGGAGATGCTCGCACGCGGCGTCGACCTGATCGCGTCGACGAATGCGATCCACCTCTACCCCGACCTCGCCGACACGGTGGCGTCGTGGCTGAAGGTGCTGCGTCCCGGCGGCCATGTGCTCATCAACTCTGGGAACATCCGCAACCCGCGGGCACGACGCAGCGAGTGGATCCTCGACGAGACCGTGTGGGTGGTCGGCGAGATCGCCGAAGGCCTCGTGCGCACCGACCCGCAGTACGCGCAATACGTGCAAGATCTCGACAACACCGATCGGATGAAGGCGCACGCGTCCTATCGCGACCGGGTCTTCTTGCTGCCGAGGCCGCTCGACTTCTATCTCGAGACCCTCGAGCTCGGCGGGCTCAAGGTCGAGTCAGTTCGGGAGGCGAGCGTGCAAGCGGGCGTGCAGGACTGGTACGAGTTCCTGTGCGCGTACCACGACGCGGTGCTCGGCTGGGTGGGAGGCACGGAGAAGGTCGATGGCGCGAAGCCATCTGACCAGGCCGTCGCCGATCGCCTCGCACTCATGCGTCACGCGATGGACGTGCTCTTCCACGGCCGTCCCACGTTCCAGGCATGCTGGACGTACATCACCTGTGTCAACGGCCGCTAGGGGAGATCCGAGATGAAGCGCAGCACAGACCGAATCCTGACGACCCACGTCGGCAGCCTCGCCCGACCGGTCGAGCTGCTCGACACGATGAAGCTCAAGGAGAACGACCAGCCCTACGACCACGAGGTGTTCGACTTCCAGGTGAAGGAAGCCGTCGCGGACCGAGTGCGACAGCAGGTCGAGAACGGCATCGACATCGTCACTGACGGCGAGATGAGCAAGGTCAGCTTCCTCGGCTACGTGAAGGACCGGCTCGGCGGCTTCGAAGTCGAGATGGGGCAGTCACGCATGGCGCCGTCGTGGCAAGTCGAGGTCGACGACTTCCCCGAGTACTACGCGGAGTACTTCAAGAAGTACTCGTCCGCGGTCGCTCCGCTGCGCCGCATCATCTGCCGCGGGCCGATCACCTACATCGGCCAGGATCTCCTCCAGACCGACATCGACAACCTCAAGGCGGCGACGGCTGACTTCGACGTCGCCGACATCTTCATGCCGTCGACCGGCCCGAGCGGCTTCGGGCGCAACGAGTTCTACGCGTCGCACGAGGAGTACCTCCACGAGGTCGCCGAGGCGATGCGCGTGGAGTACCTCGCCATCGTCGCCGCGGGGTTCATCCTGCAGATCGACGACCCGTTCCTGATCGACATGCTGAGCGATCCGACGATGGAGAAGAAAGAGCGCGACCGGCTGGGGTGGGTCCACGTCGAAGCGCTCAACCACGCGCTCCGAGACATCCCGCCGGAGTCGGTGCGCCATCACACGTGCTACGGCCTCAACCACGGCCCGCGCATGAACGACATCCCGCTGCTCGACGTGGTGCCGTACATGTTGAAGATCAACGCCGGGGCGCACAGCTTCGAGGTCGCGAACCCCCGGCACTACCACGAGTGGCGCATCTGGGAAGACGTGAAGCTGCCCGACGACAAGATCCTCATCCCCGGTCTGCTCGGGCACGCGACCAACTACGTCGAGCATCCCGAGCTCATCGCGGACTACATCGTGAAGTACGCCGGGCTCGTCGGACGGGAGAACGTGATCGCCGGCGCGGACTGCGGCTTCTCGTCGCGTGCATCGTACGCGCCGGAGGTGCATCCCACCGTCGTGTGGCCGAAGTTCCGCGCGCTGAGCGAAGGCGCCGCCCTCGCCACCAAGACCCTCTGGCCCTGACGCCCACCCGCGGGCAACTTGCACCGGCGGAGGCCCCTGGTGGCACGTTCGGTGCAAGTCGGCGCGACGAACGCACAACTTGCACCGTCGGGGCCCCTGGACGGCGCGTTCGGTGCAAGTTGGGGCGTGTCACAGCCGATTCGTAAGGTTGCGCATGCATGCCGATGGCGCCGATTGCGCCGTCGCTGCGCTCGCGACCTCGCAGCACGGTGCGTTCGGCACACGTCAGGCCGCTGAACGAGGAGTCACCAAGAAGGAGCGGCTCGTCCGCGTGAACCGCGGGCAGTGGCTCGCGCCGATGCGGGGCGTGCTCGTCGTCGCCGGATCGCCCGACACGTGGCACCAGCGGCTCATGATCGGGGTGCTTGCGAGCGGCGGCATCGCCTCTCATCGGGCCGCCGCGGCACTCCACGCTCTCGATGGGATCGCGCCGGGCCGGCTCGAGGTCTCGGTCGCCGCTGGCCGGATGCCCCGCGTGCCGGGCTTCGTCGTCCACCGCGTCGCCCCGCTCGCCCCGGTCGACCTGACGGTCGTCGACGGCATCCCAACGACGAACATCGCGCGGACGTTGTGCGACCTCGGAGCAGTCGTGAACGACGAGGTCGTGGAACAGGCGCTGGACGAAGCGTTACGTCGCGGCTTCAGCCTGCGCTGGATCGAACAGACCCTCGATCGGCTCGAACGTCCGGGGCCGAGCGGCACCGCGTCACTTCCGCGGGTGCTCGGTCGCCCCGATCGTGTCGGCCGGCTTCCCGACAGCAAGTTCGAGCGCCTCATCGAGCGACTCGTCGTGGCCGGAGGTCTCCCTCAACCCGTGCGGCAGCACCCTGTGTACGCACCCACGGACGTGCTCCTCGGCAAGATCGACATCGCGTGGCCTGACGTGATGCTCGGCGTCGAGGCAACGAGCGCGCGGTGGCACGAGGGCCCGAGACGAGGTCGAAACGACCAAGTACGGGATTTGCGCATCAGGAGGCGGGGTTGGGAGCTGCTGTACCCCACGTGGCAGGACACCATCGAGCCCGCGGAGTTCACCGCGACCGCACTCGACATCTACCGCGCTCGTCTACGTGCACGCAGGATGCCCTCCTAGGGCCCGAACGGTGCAAGTTGGGTTGCCGCGGGGGTCAGGCGAGGGAGCGGCCGTCGAGGTAGACGAGGCCGTTGTTGCCGTCGACCGTGATGACCTGGCCGGTCTTGATCGCCGTGGTGCCGGTGACGGCGCCCACCACCGCGGGGATGCCGAACTCACGGGCGACGATCGCGCAGTGCGACAGCACGCCGCCGACATCAGCCACGACGGCGCCGGCGATCGAGAAGAGCGGCACCCACGGCGGCAAGGTCATCTCGCACACCAGCACCTCGCCCTCCTCGAGCCCTTCCTGCGCCTCGGCCAGCGAGCGCACGACGCGCGCCTTGGCCGTGAGGACGCCAGGCGAGCCGGCGACCGCCCGGATGATCGCCGGATCGGGGTTGTCGTCGGGCGGCACCATCCCGAGCAGGCGGAACACCAGCGCGTCCATGAACGGATCGGGCGGAGCGTCAGCCGGGATCTCAGGCGGGTTGCCGAGCGAACCGGGAGCGACCACCTTGCCCGCTGCCTCGAACGTGAGCCGCCTCGCGGCGACCTCGGATCGACGATCGCCGCCGTTGAGCAGTGCGTCGGGCACCTCGGTGGCCCGGAGGAAGAAGACATCGTCGGGCTTGTCGACCACACCCTTCTGCACGAGACGGTCGCCCATCGCCAGTGCGAAGCGCCGGAACACCCCGACCCCGAGCTGATCGATGTAGAAGGCGTGGTCCTCGGTGATGGGGAAGCTGTACTGGGCGGCTTCGTAGAGCTCGTCGAACTTCGCGAGCTTCGCGGGCTCGCTCGCGAGCTTCGCTCGGGCCTTGGCGAGCAGCTCCTCACGCTGCTTGACCGCCCGCAGATAGTTCACCTCGGGATCCTCGCTGTCGGCGAGACCCACGAACCCGGCGATGCTCGAGAGCGCGATCGACTCGTCCTCACGCCACGGGATGTCGGCGAGGTCGTAGACCGCATCGCTGCGCCACCCGAACTCCTCGAGGAACTCGCGGAGCTCCTTGCGGAATGCCCGACCGTCGTCGCTCTTGTCGAGCTCGGCCACGATCTCGGTCGACGGCTTGTCCTCGAACAGCTTGGACAGCGTCGGGCTGTTCTTGACGACGCGGCTCAGCCTCCACATCGCCCGGCTGACGTCGACCGACCGCGTGTGGAAGCCCTGCAGCGTCTGGTACGCCTCGGTCTTCTCCGACGGCTGCATCTCCTCGTCGTACATGTCGCAGAACGCGCTGCTCGACAGGAGCACGAAGTTGATGTGCCCGTGAATCCACCACTGGTAGGTCATGTGCTCGGTGAAGTCGTCGAGCTTCTCCACCATCTCGGCGTCGCTGAGGCCCGAGTAATCGGCGGTCTTCGCTGGCTCGTTCTTGGCGATGACGGTCGGCTTCCACTCCTCGTCCCAGAGCTTCCCGACCTTCGGCACCTTGGCCGCGAGCGTCGCTTCGTACCGGCTCATGCGGTCCGCGATGACCGCGCCGTCGTCAACGGGATGGAAGCTCACGTAGACGTAGTGGTTGATCTCCTTCGGTGTCACCATGATCGGGCAGTCGTACTCGGCCTGCGCCCTGGTGAACCCCCTCGCCAACGTCTCGATCACCAAGTCGAACGACAGCGGAGTGATCGGCCGCGGTGCGTGCATGCGGTCGAGGTTCCAGAAACCCTCGATCTCGTCGGACGTCGGGAACACAACCTCAGTCGTCGACACTCGAACCCCCCAGGTTGGTGCTTGCAGACGCGCGGAACATACCAAACGAAGAACTAGCGTTGGCACGCTGTGTGCACCGCATCCGACGCGCTCCGAGCTGTGCGCTCAGCGGACGATTTGCTGCCACGCCATGCTTGGCGCACTGCCCTCGCACAGCGACGTGCGCCGTTCGTCGCCGACTCGGCCCACCGCCTCGTGCTGCTCGGCACTGCCGGCGGGAGCAACCCCAAAGCCACGCGGTCGGGGTACTCGAACGCTGTCGTGGTCGGCGACGCCGCCTACATCGTCGACTGCGGCGAAGGGGCCCACCGCCAGATGTGGCGGGCGGGCATCGGACTCAACCCCAACTTCGACCGGTCACGGCCACAGGTCAAGGCGATGTTCCTCACCCATCTCCACGGGGACCACATCGTCGACCTGCCCAACTTCTTCATGGGGAGCTGGCCCCCGAACCCGGTGGACGTGTACGGCCCCGGGCCCGCCGGGCTGCCGATCCCCCGGTTCCCGCCAGACAGCGACGCGCCGATGATCTTCGCCGACGAGCCGACTCCGGGCACCCGCGCGACGCTCGACCACATGCTCCGCGCGTTCGTGTACAACGTGAACCTGAGAGTGCTCGACGAAGGGCGCAAGGACGTCACGCAGTCAGTGCGCGTGCACGAGATCGGTGTGCGCCGCGAGGGTTACGTGCCCGACATCGACCTCGGAGTCGACGCCGACGCGTCGAGCAAGCAGGCAGTGTCGCCCGAGATGGAGCCAGTCGTCGTGTACCCCGAGGACGAGCACGGGGTGACCGTGAGCGCCATCCTCGTGCAGCACGCGCCGGTCTTCCCCTCGCTCGGGTATCGGTTCGATACGCCCACGGGCTCGGTCGCCTTCTCGGGTGACACGGGTGTGTGCCCGAACATCGGTCGGCTCGCTCGCGGCGTCGACGTGCTCGTGCACGAGATCCTCGACGTCGGCCCGATGACCGAACGCATCATGCGCCTGCCGAACGGCGAGCAGGTGTTGAACCACCTCGCGAGCTCGCATTCGTCGGCTGAGCAGGTCGCCGCGCACGCGACGGCCGCCGGCGTACGCGAGGTCGTGCTGTCGCATCTCGTTCCCGGCGACTTCGAGTTCTCGAACGACGAGTGGGAGTCGCGGGTGCGCTCGATCTACGACGGCGACGTGCGCTGCGGCGTCGACCTCGACGAGTACTCGCTGCAGGGCTGAGGTCTCAGGGCCGGTAGCGCACTCGCTGCGCACCGGGTCGGCGCACTCTGGCAACCAAGTCCGCCCAGCGGCAGAGCATCGGCCGCGTGTCCGAGGGTCGATGATGTCCTCGATGTCGAACGCCTCGGCGCTTCGGAACGGTGAGCGCACTCGGTCGAGCCGAGCCCGGATCGCCGTGAGGTGCGCGTCACGGTCTTCGGCCTCCGCGAGCTCGGCCTTGTAGGCCACTTCGATGCCGCCCTCGACGGGCAGCGATCCCCAGTCACCAGACGGCCACGCGCATCGGTAGTGCGAACCGCCCGGCCTCCAGTTCGCGGCACCCGCGACGCCGAAGGCCTTCCGGATGACCACGGAGCAGTACGGCGACGGGCTCTCCCCGAGCGCGGCCAGCGCCCGCGAGCCGTGACGGATCGTCCCCTCTTGCTCGGCCTGCAGCCCGATGAGGAACCCCGGGCAGTCGACGAGGTGCACGAGCGGGAGGTGGAACGTGCTGGCGAGGTCGATGAAGCGCGTGACCTTCTGAGAGGAAGAGGCCGTCCACGCGCCCCCGTAGATGTACGGATCCTCGGCGAAGAGAGCAACGGGCCACCCGTCGAGGCGAGCCAGGCCGCAGATGATCGACTTGCCCCATTGCCGGCCGATCTCGAAGAACGACGACGTGCCATCGGCATCGTGGTCAGCAACGGCCTCGATGATCGCTCGCATCTTGTAGACGTGTCGCGGGTTGCGAGGCACAATCGACACCAGCGAGTCATCTCTGCGCTGGGGATCGTCGACGCACTCGGCACGTGGCGGCAGCTCGTCGACGGATGTCGGCAGGAACGACAGGAAGCGGCGAGCCATCGCGAACGCCTCGTCTTCCGACTCGGCTTCGTCGTCGATCGCGCCGTTCGTCACGTGGACATGGCTTCCCCCGAGCTCGTTCTTGTCGTGGTGCGGCCCCGGCATCGCAAAGTCCACCAGCGCGGGGCCGGCGATCATCATCTGCGCCGTGTCCTTGACGATCACCGAGTAGTGGCTCGTCGCCACACGCGCCGCGCCGATGCCCGCCACCGATCCGAGCGCGAGCGACACCGAGGGTGCGACCGCGAGGTGCTCGAGGACGATGTCCCATCCCCGCATCTGCGAGATCGGGGTGCGGCCGAGCTGCTCGATCGTCTTCACCGAGCCGCCGCCGCCCATCCCGTCGACGAGACGGACATGGGGCATCCGCAGCTCGAGGGCCAGCCCCTCGGCGTGGTTGCGCTTCGCGCCGATCGACGCGTCGGCAGATCCACCGCGGACCGTGAAGTCGTCGCCCGAGACGATGACCGGCCTGCCGTCGACCCCGGCGACGCCGAACACGAAGTTCGACGGCGTGAAGCCCGTCAGCTCACCAGCCTCGTCGTACTCCCCGACTCCGGCGACCGCGCCGATCTCATCGAACGTGCCGGCATCGACGAGACGTTCGATGCGCTCGCGGACGGTGAGCTTTCCGAACTCGTGCTGGCGGGCGACCTTCCCGGGGCCGCCCATCGCCTTGGCCATCTCGGTACGACGATGAAGCTCGTCGAGCTCGCGTTCCCAGCTCATACGAGCTCGGAGTCGACCCGCTGCAGGAACGCGACCGCGCGCTCGAAGATCGCCTCCACATCATCCGAGGCGCCCCCGAAGAAGTGATCGGCACCGGGCACGGCTTCGAGCTCGACCGCGCCTCCGACCGAGCGGATCGCCTTCTCCATGCGCAGAGCCTGGTCGAAGGGCACCCACGTGTCCGCCTCGCCGTGTTGGATCAAGAACGGCGGCGCTTCGGGGCGCACGTGCGCGACCGGACTGGCCGCGTGGGCGAGGTCGACGTGGTCGCCGATCGCTCCCCCGAAGAGCTTCGCCTCGTACGTGTCGACTGCTCCGAGATCGAGCCCGAGGAAGTCGCTCACCGCGTACCAGATGACCGCCCCGGCGACGGGCGGCGCGTGGGGCACGAGTGCGGCGAGGGCTGCGAGCGTTCCGCCGGCTGACGTGCCCCAGACGTAGGTGCGTTCGGAGGCGACACCGAGCTCGCCGGCGTGCTCGTGGAGCCATCGGATCGCGTCGACGACGTCGTCGATCTGCGCGGGAAACCGCGCCTCGCCGCTGAACCGGTAGCTGACCGCGGCGACGACGAAGCCGGCCGAGCAGAGGCGCTCGAAGAACCCCTCCAACCAGTCGCGCGTCTCGAGGCGCGCGACGATGACCCACCCGCCAGCCACCGCCGTGCACGAACACGACGAGCGGCGCGACCGCACCATTCGCGTCCGTGATCGCGGTAGACGTCGAGCTCGAGCGCCCGGAAGCCCTCCCGCTCAGCGAACACGATGGCCTTGTCCGCGGCCGTCTTGGACGGCTTCGCCTTGTCCGTGCCGAGCATGGGCTGTCACAGTACGGCGATGCTCACTGCAAAGCAGGTGTCCGCCGCCGCCAAGGCACTGTACGAGGCCGAAGTCGAGAACACGCCGACGACGCCCACATCCGAGAAGTACCCCGACGCCGACATCGAGGACGCGTATCGCATCTCGCAGGCCGTCACCGAGCTCAAGCTCAAAGCCGGACGCACGATCAAGGGCCACAAGATCGGCCTCACGTCGAAGGCCATGCGATCGATCACCGGCGCGACCGAGCCCGACTACGGCACGATGTTCGACAACTGGTTCGTGCCGGAGGGCAGCGTCGTGCCCCGGAGCAGGATGAACCGGCCCCTCGTCGAGGTCGAGGTCGCGTTCGTGCTCGGAGCGCCTCTGCTCGGTCCGAGCGCCAACGCCGCGGATGTCATCAGGGCCACCGACTTCGTGCTGCCCTGCATGGAGATCGTCGACACCCGCCAGCAGGGCCGCGGGCCGAACACGCTCATCGACAGCATCTCCGACGCTGCGGCTTGCGGTCTCGTCGTGCTCGGAGGCCGGCCGATGCGCTTGCACGACGTCGACATCCGCCGCATCGGCGCGAGCCTCGCGATCAACGGCAGCGTCGAAGAGAGCGGCGTGGCATCGGCGGTGATGGGGAACCCCATCAACGCGATCGCCTGGCTCGCGAACAAGCTGTACGAGTACGGGGTCGAGCTCGAGCCAGGACACGTGCTGCTGTCCGGCTCGTTCATCAAGGCGATCCCGTTCAAGCCCGGCGACTCAGTCGTCGCGCTCGTTCGACACCCTGGGTGAAGTCACGTTCTCGGCGGAGTAGGCGAACTTCGATGCGCTACGGCGTCACGTTCAGCCATCCCGACCTCGGAGACGACCCCCGCTTCTTCAGGGAGTTCGCGCAGTCGGTCGAAGGCGCCGGCTTCGACCACCTCGTTGCCGCCGAGCACGTGATCGGCGGGCATCCTGATCGACTGACCGGCGAGAAGCTGCACACCTACGACGTGCGCTACCACGAGCCCTTCGTGCTCTTCGGCTACCTCGGCGCGGTGACAGAGCGCATCGAGCTGGTCACCGGCATCTTGATCTTGCCGCAACGCCAGACCGTGCTCGTGGCGAAGCAGTGCGCCGAGCTCGATCTGCTCACGGGCGGACGCCTTCGCCTCGGCGTGGGAGTCGGACGAAACTGGATGGAGTACGAGGCACTCAACGAGGAATTCTCGAACCGCGGCGCCCGAGTCGAGGAGCAGATCGAGGTGCTCCGGCTCCTCTGGACCGAGGAGCTCGTCACGTTCGAGGGCGAGTGGCACCACCTCGACCGCATGGGCTTGAACCCGATGCCCGTGCAACGTCCGATCCCGATCTGGATGGGCGTGTGGTTCGGCAAGATCGTCGAGAGGGTGTTGCGACGCACCGGCCGAATAGCCGACGGATGGATGCCGCAGTATCCGCCCGGCCCCGATCTCGCCGACGCGATCGCGCGGCTGACGCGGTTACGCGATGGAAGCCGGGCGCGATCCCGGGTCGATCGGGATCGAATGTGGCATGCGTGTGCAGCGCGACGACGACCCCCAGAAGTGGGTCGACCTCGCGGAGGCGTACCGGGCGCTCGGCGCGACACATCTCCGGGTGATGACGGCCGGCGGTGGCTACGAGACCCCGGCGGAGCATCTGGCTGCTGCGATCAGATGGCGCGAGGCGATGGCGTAGGCGAGAGCTCAGCCGATCGCGCTGCGAGCCGCCTTGGCATCGGCGCGGAGCGCTTGCATCACGGGAGCCGCGTCGAACCCGACGGTGATCATTCGGAAGCCGGTCTTGTGGCGCTCGCCGGCGAGCGCCGAGCTGGCGTGGATGCCGGGCACGACCCCGTGGCGATCACATCCCCCGACGATCGTGGTGAGCGCGCCCTGAAAGTCATCCGACGGGTTGTCGAGGCCGGGCGAGAGGCCGTAGGTGATCGACAGGTCGGCGGGGCCGACGTAGATCGCGTCGATGCCCGGCACCGACAAGATGTCGTCGATCGTCTCCACGGCCTGCCGCGTCTCGATCATCGGGATGCACGCGACTTGGTCGTTGGCGGAGCCGACGTACTCCCCGCCGTAGCGCATGCCCGCGCTGAGCGGTCCGAAGCTGCGGGTACCCGCGGGCGCCCAGCGGCACGAATCGACGGCCCGCTTCGCCTCCTCAGGGCTGTTCACCATCGGGATGATCACGCCCATGGCGCCCGCGTCGAGCACTCGGCCGATGATGCCCGGCTCGTTCCACGGGACTCGCACGATGGGGACGGTGGGCGTGCGGGCCATCGCGTGCAGCATGGAGACGGCCTGGGTGTAATCAGCGAGCCCGTGCTGCATGTCGATGCACACGTAGTCGAAGCCCGCGGTGGCTGCGGCTTCCGCGACGAACGGGTCACGCAGCGACAGCCACGCACCGAGCGCGGTGCCACCCTCTCCCCAGAGCGTCTTCAACGACTGCATCACACCAACCTCTCACGAAGAGTCAGCAGCCCCCAAAGATCGGGCTGTGGTCCGATGGGCACGTCGATCAGCGCGGGACTGCCGGCTGCGATGGCCCGGTCGAGCGTCTCACGGAGATCGCCGAGCGCAGACACGCGATGGCCGGCGACACCGAAGCTCTCGGCGAGGGCGACAAGATCGGGGTTGCGCAAGCGCGACGCGATCTCGTGGCCGCTGCTCTCCTGCTGCATGCGGAGCACGTTGCCGTACGCGTCGTCGCGGAAGACGACGGCGACCACACCGATGTCGTGTTGCGCCGCGGTTGCCAGCTCTCCCGCGTTGTAGAGGAACCCGCCGTCTCCGCTCACGGACACGACCACTCGATCGGGGACACCGACCTTCGCTCCGAGTGCAGTGGGATAGCCGAACCCCAGCGTGCCCTGGTAGCCCGAGCCCAGGTACGTACCGGGCGACTCGGCCGGATATCCGTTTCGTGCGTAGTAGCCGACCTGGGTCATCTCGTCGACGAGCACCCCGTCGTGAGGGATCGCGGCGCGCAGCTGCTCGCAGCAGGTCGCGAGGTCCGGGAAACGAGCGGCGAGACCATGCATGAGCCGCTCGCCGAGGCCACGCGCTTCGTTCGTGCGAGCAGCCACCAGGTCCCCGCTCGGCCGACCTGCTGCGTCGACCGCTGTGAGCAAGGCCACCGCGGCTTCACGGGCATCGGCCTCGATCGCGAGGGAGGGCTTCACGCTCTGGTCGAGCTCCGCCGGATCGACGTCGACCCGGATCACGGTGAGGTCGGGCGGCACCGTGAGCGGTCCGCGCGAGAGATGGGCTCGAGAGCCGACGATCAGGAGGACGTCGGCAGCGTCGAGCAGCGGTGGAACCGCAAGCAGCGGCAAAGCGAGCGGGTGGCTCGCGGGGATGGCGCCCTTGCCCTCGGTCGTCATGACGACGGGGGCACCAAGCGCCTCCGCCAACGCAACCAGTGCCGCGCCACCGCGGAGCGCCCCGCCTCCCGCGAGGATCACGGGCCGCTTCGCGGGCGAGCACACCGGCTGCCTCGTCGATCAGCGCGAGGTCGGGTCGCTTCGGGCCGGGCAGGTCGGGCTTGGGAGGCCACTCGGCGTCGGCCGAGCGAAGCATGGTGTCCCAACCCACCTCGATGGCGTGAGGACGTGGACGCTCGTTGCCGTGCAAAGCGGCGAACACGGCATCGAGCAGACCAGGGACGTCCTCGGGATGGGTCGCGTGCTCGGCCCGGCCGATCACTCCGAGCAGCACACCGTGCTGGTCGGGGATCTCGTGCAGCACGCCACGGCCACGACCTAGATCTGCGCTCGGCACTTGGCCGACGATGCAGAGCACGCGCGAGCCGCACGCATATGCAGTTGCCAGCCCGGCCGATGCGTTCAGCAGCCCTGGCCCGGGAACGACCGCGCACACACCCACCCGACCGGTGACCCGCGAATACCCGTCCGCCATGTAGCTCGTGGCCTGCTCGTGGCGAGTGTGGACGACCCGAATCGCGGGCTCCTGCGCAAAGCCTTCGAACAACCCGTCGAGCTGCACGCCCGGCAGCCCGAACACGACGTCGACACCCCATCGCCGCAGCCCCTCGACGAGCAGCGCGCCGCCCGTGCGCTCGTGGTCCGACGTGACGGTCACTCGACGTAGGCGACGAAATCGCAGCTGATGAAGCTGCCGCCGCCCCCGGCGAGCTGCGTGTGGCGAGCGGGGCGCGAGCTCGCGTCAGGGAAGTGCTCGACCCATGGCGCGTTGATGAGATCGCGCAGCTTCAGATCGGGGACGTAGAAGGTCACCTTCGCGACGTCGTCCCACGTCGCACCGCCCGCCTCGAGCATCTCGCCGACGTGATGGAAGAGGTTGGCGAGCTGAGCCTCAGGATCGGCGGGGATCTCGTCAGCGCCGGGGTTGCGAGCGGGGATGATGCTCGACATCAAGAGCGGCCCCACACGCGACGCGGTGGGTATCGGGTTCACGTGGTGCACGCTGTTCGCCTCGACCGACCGTCGCGCCATGCGGGCTCCTCTCTCCGTCAGCGCTCGCGCGCGGCCACCCATGCTTCGAACTCGGCGCGCCGCTCTTTGGCGATGGGGAACGTGCCGAGTGTGCTCTCGCCGGCAGCGACGCGCTCGAGCGCCCACTCCTCTTCGATCTCCTGCACCACGCACGAGGCCGCCAGCTCAGCGGCGAGCGCGGCGGGCAGCACGACGACGCCTTCGTCGTCGCCGACGAGGATGTCGCCGGGGAAGACGGTGACACCCGCGCACGCGATCGGCACCTGATGGTCGAGCGGCACATGCATGCGCCCCCACGTCGCGGCGTGCGACGACCGGTGGTACACAGGCAGGCCCATCGTGCGGATCGCGGGCGTGTCGCGCAACGCGCCGTCAGTGACGACGCCCGCGGCCCCGAGCAGCTTGGCGCGCATCGCGAAGATGTCGCCGATCGTGCCCGCATCAGGCTCGCCCCGCGCGTCCATGATCAGCACCTCATCGTCGGTGAGGCTCTCGATCGCGCGGCGCTGCGCGTTCTGCCCCCGTGTGAGGTGGGTGAGGTCCTCTCGGGCCGGCACGTAACGCAACGTGTGGGCGTACCCGACCATGCGCGTGCCTGTCGCCACCGGCTTCAAGCCGCTGAGGAACGTGTTGCGGATGCCCTTGCCCTGCAGCTGCTGCGTGAGCGTCGCTGTCGACACCTTGCCCAGCTGCGCCTTGAGCTCGTCGGTGAGGACGACCGGTCGGGGGTGGTCGACGTCGGTCATCGGCCGCGCGGGAGTATCAGGTTCGCTGTCATAGTGGCGGCAGTAGTCAACCACGCACGGCGACGGAGGACACCGGTGAGCACGAGCATCCTCGGCAACCGAGTGGAGCGGGTCGAAGACGCACGGATGCTGACCGTCGGCGGCACCTACGTCGAAGACGTCGCGCTCGAGCACGCGGCCTGGCTCACCTACGTGCGGTCCACCGAGGCCCACGCCCACATCACCTCGATCGACGTGGCCGAAGCGAAGGCCGCGCCGGGCGTGTTGGCCGTCTTCACAGGCGAGGATCTCGCCGAGCTGGGCCTGGCCCCGAACCTCAACCCGAGCTTCCACGACGCGATGCGCCGCCCGTACGTCGCGGCAGGCACCGTGCGATACGTGGGCCAACCGGTCGTCGCGGTGATCGCGGAAGACCGCTACCTCGCCGCCGACGCGGCCGAGCTCGTGGTCGTCGACTACGAGCCCCTGCCCGTCGTGGTCGACCCTGAGGAAGGCATCCGCGACGAGGTGTTGCTCTTCCCGGATGCGGGCACGAACATCGTGCAGCGGTGGGAGCCGAAGTCGTTGGCGGACTTCAGCGATTGCGAAGTCGTCGTCGAGGCGCGCATCGTGAACCAACGGCTCACTGCGGCCCCGCTCGAGCCGCGCTCGGGCGCCGCCTACTGGACCGACGATGGCCGGCTCGTCCACTACTCGGCGTGCCAGGGCGCCCACCCCACCCGCGACCTCCTCGCCGCGCTGTTCGGTCTCGACGCCTCGCAGGTGCGGGTGATCGTGCCCGACGTCGGAGGCGGGTTCGGAGCAAAGTCACGCACCTACCCCGAGGAGCTCGCGCTGGGCTTCTACGCCCACGCGATCGGACGCCCGGTGAAGTGGACCGAGACCCGGTCGGAGAACATGGTCGCGATGCCGCAAGGCCGCGGCCAGATCCAGCGGGCCAAGCTCGGCGGCACCCGCGACGGACGCATCACCGCCTACCACCTCGACGTCGTCCACGACGCCGGAGCGTTCCCCCTGATCGGCGCCATCCTCCCGATGATGACGATGCGGATGGCGACCGGGGTGTACGAGATCCAGAACGTGTCCTTCGCAGGCGTCACGACGGTCACGAACACGGTGTCGACCACTGCGTACCGAGGCGCCGGACGTCCCGAGGCTGCCGTCGCGATCGAGCGGATGGTCGACCTGTTCGCGGCCGAGATCGGGATGGACGCGGCTGAGGTGCGACGCCGCAACTTCGTGCCGAAGTTCACCGACCGCTACACGACCGGGATCGGCACGGTCTACGACGTCGGTGACTATCCCGAGGCGCTCGAGCGCGTGCTGGCCGCGGCTGACTACGACGCGTTGCGAACTGAGCAAGCGTCTCGCCGGTCGGCCAACGATCCCATCGCACTCGGGATCGGGATCGCGGTGTACGTCGAGATCACCGCCGGCGCGCCTGGCAGCGAGTTCGGCGCCGTGGAGCTGCTCGAGGGCGGACGTCTGCGCGTCCGCACGGGCACGACACCGTTCGGTCAGGGCCACGACACGACGTGGGCGATGGTCGTTGCAGAGCGCACGGGTGTGCCGATCGAGAAGATCGAGGTGATCCACGGCGACACCGACCAGGTGCGCTCGGGTGGGCTCACGGTCGGGTCGCGGTCCGTCCAGATCGGCGGCGCAGCAATCGACACTGCCTCGGGCACGCTCGTCGATCTCGCGCGTGAACGCGCAGCCGACGTGCTCGAGTGCGCGGTCGACGACGTCGTGCTCGACACGGAGCGCTCGGTGTTCCACGTCGCGGGCACCCCGGCTCGCACGCTCGACTGGAGCGCCGTCGCGGCCGCCGAAGGCGAGGCGCTGCAGGCGGAGTGCGACTTCACGCCCGTGATGCCGACGTTCCCGTTCGGAGCGCACCTCGCGGTCGTCGAGGTCGACACCGAGACCGGCGACACCCGCCTCCGGCGCCTCGTCGCGGTCGACGATGCCGGCAGGATCCTGAACCCGCTGCTGGCCGAGGGTCAGGTGCACGGCGGCATCGCGCAGGGCGTCGCGCAGGCGTTGTTCGAAGCCGTGCGCTATTCGGACGACGGGCAGCCGCTGACCACCAACTTCGCCGACTACCTGGTCATCTCCGCGACTGAGCTGCCCTCGTTCGAGGTGGTGCACATGGAGACGCCCACGTTCGCCAACCCGCTCGGCGCAAAGGGCGTCGGTGAGTCAGGCACGATCGGCGCGATCCCGGCGGTGTACAACGCGGTGATCGACGCGGTCTCGCACCTTGGAGTGCGCCACCTCGAGACGCCGCTCACGCCCGAGTGTCTCTGGACGGCACTCAACGGGACCCGCTGACGACAGCCTGGGTTACGCTCCACCAAAACGACACGGGGGTGATCGACTTGTCGACGCAATCGTCCACCAAGCCCTCCAAGGGAGGCGCTGTCAGCCATCTCGTGCTGAACGTCCGCGACATCGAGGCGTCGCACCACTTCTACACCGATCTGCTCGGCTTCGAGCAGTGCGCCGAGCTGACGCACACGATGGTGATGCGCTTCTACCGCGGCAACGAGTCGCATCACCACGACTTCGCGCTGGTGCAGGTGAACGATCCAGACTCGATGGGCGTGCCCGACCGGTGGTCCATGGAGCCGAAGCAAGTCGGCGTGAACCACATCGCGATCGGCTATCCCGACCGGGAGACCTGGCTGAACGAGCTCGAGCACTTGAAGGCGAACGGCGTCGAGTTCATCGTGCGGGGCAACCACGGCATGACGCACTCCGCCTACATCGAAGATCCGGACGGCTATGGCATCGAGGTGCTCTACGACGTGCCCTCCGAGATGTGGTCGGGCGACGTGGATGCCGCGCTCAACTACTTCGAGTATCTCCCTCCGGAAGAGGAGCTGGACGACACGACCGAGTACCAGAAGTTCGGGCCCGATGAGCCGGTGCCCGCGGCGGTGCCCGGCCGCGTCGTCACGCGCTGAATCGCGCTGACCTCCGCACATGGGCGCGCGAACCGGTGAAGAGTTCCTGAAGGGCCTGAAGGCACGCAAGCGCGAGGTGTGGCTCGGCGACGAACGCGTCGACGACGTCGTCGACCACCCGGCCTTCTCGGGTGCCGCACATCAGCTCGCATCGGTGTTCGATCGCCAGCACGAGTATCCCGACGACTGCTTGATGCCCGACCCCGAGACCGGCGAGCTCATCAACGTGAGCCACATGATCCCGAGGTCCAAGGAAGATCTGAAACGCCGTCACAAGGGACTGGTGCGCATCGCGGAGGCCTCTGTCGGGCTCATGGGCCGCACACCGGACTACATGAACGTCACGTTCGCCGGTTTCGCAGGCGAACGAGCGGCATGGTTGGGTGCGGATGGTCGCAACGAAGAGGGCCACGACAACCTCATCGCCTTCCAGAAGCAGCTCGCTCGCGAAGACATCTCGCTCACGCACACGCTGGTGCATCCGACCATCGACCGTGCCACGGATCAGGTGTTCGAAGGCAACCCCGTGCCGTTGCACAAAGTCGGTGACACCGAGCACGGCATCGTCGTGCGGGGCGGTCGCATCCTCGCCACCTTGGCGCCGTTCTCCGACGAGATCGCGGTCTACCCCGGTCATCCGCTTCCCCCAGGCGCACCGCCACAGTTCGCCTTGAGCTTCTCGATCCCGATGGACACGCCGGGGCTGATCTTCCTGTGCCGCGACAGCGCGTCTCGACCCGACACGAACCTCTTCGACCATCCGCTCTCGATGCGCTTCGACGAGCAAGACGCGTTCGTCATCTTCGACAACGTCGAGGTGCCCCGCGAGCGGGTCTTCATCGACAGCCATCCCGACATCTACAGCTCGGTGATGCTCCCCACAGCGTGGTGGGCGAACATCATGCAGCAGACCACGTTGCGGGCTCTCACGAAGCTCGAGTTCGCGTACGGGCTTGCGACGCGCATGGCCGAGGCGGTCAACGACGTCACGCCCGGCACGATCGAGATGCTCGGGGAGCTCAACGGGTACGTCGAGGTCACACGCAGCGCGGTGCTGCTCGCCGAGGAGCACGCTTACGACCGAGGCGAGGGTGTTTGGTTCCCGGACGGCCGTCCGCTGCATCCGATGCGGGCGATGCTCGCCACGTGGTTCCCCCGGGTGAACGACATCCTCATCACGATCGGCAGCCACAACCTGCTCGCGACGCCGAGCCGGGCGATGCTCGCCGACGGGCGCCTGCGTCCCCTCATCGACGAGTTCCTGCACGGTGCCAACGGGGTCGACGCCGAGGAGCGGGCCGCGCTCTATCGGCTGGCCTGGGACTTCGTCGGCTCGAACCTCGGTGCGCGCAACGACCTCTACGAGCGCAACTACCTCGCGTCGGCTCGAACCAACCGCACGGGAGCGCACATGTTCTACGCCGACCGCGTACGCCCGGCCGCTCTCGTCGATGCCATGCTCGCTGCCGGCCGTTCCTGACCCATCTTCGATGGGAGTGAGCGCGGCGCCTTCCATCGACGCGCTGCTCGAGGTGGCGATCGCGGCTGCGCGCGCCGGCGGCGCAGTGCTGATCGAGGGCCTCGAACGCCCGCCCGAAATCGAGCTCAAGAGCGAGCGCACGTCGATCGTGACCTGGGCCGACGTCACCGCCCAGGGCAAGATCGTCGACCTCGTCACTGATGCGTTCCCCAGTCACGCGATCCTCGGCGAGGAAGGCATCGCCGGCCAGCCCGACGGACCGTGCACCTGGCTGGTCGACCCGCTCGACGGCACGTCCAACTACGCGCATGGGATCCCGTTCGCCTGCACGTCTGTGGCGGTGAGGGACGCGGAGGGACTCGTCGCGGGGGCGATCTTCGAGCCGTTCCGCAGCGAGCTGTTCACTGCATCGCGAGGTGGGGGCTCGTGGCTCGACGGTGCACGGCTCGCCGTCTCTGAGGTCGCCACGCTCGACCGGGCGATGGTGTGCACCGGCATCCAGGCCGACGACCGTGACGCCATCGAGGCCTACGGACGGCGGATCGTCGAGCTCAACGTCGCGTGTCGCGGTGTGCGCGGACTCGGTGCGCCGGCGCTGTGCCTCGCCTACATCGCCGCGGGCCGCATCGACGCATTCCTCGAACGCGACGCGACGTATGCGTGGGATGTCGGTGCCGGCGGGCTCATGATCACGGAGGCGGGAGGGCGCATCGAGGACCTCGACGGCGGCCCGCTCAACCTCGGCCCGGGCTTCGCGAACGTGCTCGCGACAAATGCCCACATCCACGAGCAGCTGGCCGCGCTGCTGCGAACGACGGGAGATCGGGCATGACTGTGTCTGGCAAGCGCGTGGTCGTGACCGGCGCCGGGCGCGGCATCGGAGCAGAGCTCACGGCCGAGCTGCGGTCCCGCGGCGCGACCGTGATCGGTGTCGACCTCGCTGGCGCGGACGACGTCTGCGACGTGAGCGACGAGGATCAGGTCGCCGGCCTGTTCCGGCGCGCGGGCGCAGTCGACGGGCTCGTGAACTGCGCCGCGTTGCTCGTCAACCGCCGGCCCTACGACGAGATCCCCCTGGAGGAGTGGGATCGCATGCTCGCGGTCAACGTGAAGGGAACGTTCCTGTGTGCGCGCGCCGCTGCCGCGGCGATGGGTGACCGGGGCGGCAGCATCGTGAACGTCGCCTCCGAGACCGCGTTCACCGGCTCGCACGGCTTCGCCCACTACGTCGCGTCGAAGGGGGCGGTCATCTCCCTGACGCGTGCGCTCGCGAACGAGATGGGCAAGAAGAACATCCGGGTGAACTGCGTCGCGCCAGGGCGCACGACGACCCCGGGGTCCGAGGTGCTCGGCGAATACGACGTCAGCCGCACGCCGCTCGGGCGCCTCATGCGCCCCGACGACCTCCTGGGCACCTTCTGCTACTTCCTCTCGGACGACTCGGCGTTCGTCTCGGGCCAGACGATCATCGTCAACGGTGGCCGCATCCCGAACTGACATGGGCGACTGAGTGGGCGATCTCCTCGACGATTACGACGCCACCGGGCTCGCCGCGCTCGTGGCCAACGGCGATGTGCATCCCCGCGAGCTCGTCGAGGCGTCGATCGCGCGCATCGAGACCTTCGACCCGCAGATCAATGCAGTGATCCATCAGCAGTTCGAGCGCGCGCTCCGTGACGCCGACGCTCCCCTCCCTGACGGCCCATTCCGCGGCGTGCCGCTCCTGCTGAAGGACTTCGGCGCACAGGAGCTGGGCGAGCCACACCACCAGGGGATGCGCGCGTTGCGGGACGCGAGCTGGATCGCGCGCGTCGACAGCCCGCTCGCGCTGCGGTTTCGCTCGCTCGGGTTCATCCCCGTCGGACGCACGAACACACCGGAGCTCGCCCTGATGGGTACGACGGAGCCCGAGGCATACGGACCGACGCACAACCCGTGGAACCTGGGCCGCTCGCCGGGGGGATCGTCGGGCGGCTCAGGCGCCGCCGTCGCGGCGGGATACGTGCCGGTCGCGCACGCGAACGACATCGCCGGATCGATCCGCATCCCGGCATCGCAATGTGGAGTGGTCGGGCTGAAGCCGTCGCGCGGTCGAGTGATCCCGAATCGACCGGGCGACGCGGCGATCACGATGTTGAGCGAGGGCGCGATCACCCGCACCTTGCGCGACACGGCGGCCGTGCTCGACGGCCTCGCGGAGGTCGCGGCCCCCGGGCGCCTCGTCGACGAGATCGGGCGTGAACCAGGGCGCCTGCGCGTCGGCCTCTGCACCAAGCCGTTCACCGGCGTCGAGCCTGATGACGGTTGCGTGCGGGCAGCTCGCGACAGCGCGCGACTCATGGAGGAGCTCGGCCACCACGTCGACGAGGCGTGGCCCGCGGCGCTCTATGACCCCGACCTCCTCGGTGGCGCTACGAGATTGGCCGCCGCGCAAGGCGCCGTTGCCCTCGACGAGTGGTCGTCTGCACTCGGCCGCGAGCTCAGCGAGGACGACGTCGAGCCGACCACGTGGACGCTGGTCTTGACGGGGCGGGCGCTCTCGGGGGCCGACGTGGTGCGCGCGCTCCAACGGCAAGAGACGCTGACTCGCGAGATCCGGGGCTGGTGGCACGACTTCGACGTGTTGCTCACGCCGACGACCGCGGAGCCGGGTCCACCGCTCGGCGCCTACAAGGCCGGGTTCGCCCCCGGCCGCGGCAGCGCGTTCACGCGCGTGTTCAACGCGACGGGCCAGCCAGCGCTGTCACTCCCCCTCGCATGGCCCGACGACGGCATGCCCCGCGGTGTGCAGCTCGTCGCTGCCTACGGGCGCGAAGACGTGCTCATGCGCGTCGGTGCGCAGCTCGAAGAAGCGGCGCCGTGGGCCCACCGCCGCCCACCGTTTGCTCACTCGGACCCCCTGTGACGTGATCCAGTGAGCAAACCCGTGCGCATGCGGCGGATGTACTCATCGCGGTCGAGGCCGAACAGGCGGAACCGAGGGATGCGTGACAAGAGGAAGGTGTGCACGCCAGCTCGGGCGAGGGTCGCGACATCGCCCGCCAGCAGCGCGCTGCGTTCCTCGTCGCTGAGCGACAACTCGGTGAGCGCGTCGGCCGGCTCCGTGCGCAGCCGCTCTCTGAAGTCGAGGTCGACCTGGGCGCGGTGCAAGAGCTTGTGCACGGTGTACAGGCTCATCGCAGGTCCCACGCGGCGAACGCGTTGCCGCCATACGTGTCCATCTCGAGGAACGCCGGGCACCGCCCACTGATCGCGCCGAGCAAAGCGATCCAGTTGAGGCACTCCCCGCTGACGTTGCCGGCGGCGCGGAGCCGGTCAGGGGTGGCCGCGTCGACGAAGTCGTCGAGCCGCTCGTGCAGCAGCCAGCCCTCGACATCGGCAAGCCATCTCTCGTCGGGTGGGGCCATCGGCGAGCCAGGCCGCGCGTGCGCACCACCGATGTCGCCGCTGATGGCCCCGCTCGCGACAATTCCGACGCGGACTTCCGCCGGGTAGGCGGACACCGCGCCAGCGACCATCGCACCGAGATCACGACAGCGCGGGGCAAGCGGGAATGGCGGCGCGATGCCGTTGATCCACACGGGCACGATCGGCCGCTCGACGATGCCGTCGCTCGCGGCGAGGAAGTGCACCGGCACCGTGATCGAGTGATCGACCTGGAACTCCTCGCTGAGCGTCAGATCGAAGGACGCCCCGATACCCCACACATAAAGGTGGCGTGCGAGCGGCTCGTCGACGGGGATGTGGTCGAAGCGAGCCTCACCCGGCCAGTCGTCGGTTCCCGGGCCGTCGGTCGAGACGGCAACACCGACCGCGAACGCCGGCAGCCGGTCGTAGAACCAGTGATGGAAGTGGTCGGTGTCGAACACGACCAGCACGTCGGGATCGATGTCGTCGACGTGCCCGCGCACACTCGCGAACCCGCGAGACACGAGCGAGTCGGGGTTCGACGCGCAGTCGCCTGGAGAAGTCGGCATGTGCGGCACTCCGAACGCGCCGACGATCGTCGCCATGAATCCCCCTGAAACAAGTTCGACCTTCACTCTGTCGCACGTCACGAAGTCTGTCTATGGTTGATCCATGAGGTGGATGCGGCAATGAGCGCCACTGAGGAGCTGATCGCACTCGAGATCACCCGTTGTGAGGCGATCTCAGCGGGCGATCTCGACGCCGTCGCTGCGCTGTTGGCCGATGACCTCACCCACACACACGTCACCGGAGCGACGCAGAACAAGGCCGCGCTGCTGGCGGGTTTGAAGAGCCGCCCGCGGACGACGACGCGCGACGACCTACGCGTGCGGGTGTACGGCGACACCGCCGTGATGACGGGAACGCTACGCAATGTGTTCCCACCCACAGAGCCCGGTGGCGACCCTGTCGAGATGGAAGCGCACGCGCTGCAGGTGTGGGTGAAGACCGAGCCCGGGTGGCTGCAGGTCGCGTTCGCCGCGTCGGGAAGCGCTCCGCCAGGTCGGTAGCCGCGAGTCTCTACTGCGGGTCGGCGAGATCGAGCGCTTCGTAGACGGGCGCGTCGGAGAAGGTGAACGCGTCGAGACCCGACGACGAAGTGAGCGTCATCACGCACCAGGAGGGCACTACGAACACGTCGCCCTTCCCGATCTCGTGAGCCTGACCGTCGAGCTCGACGACGCCATCGCCGGCAAAGACCTGCCACACCGACGAACCCACGCGCCGCGGCGTGGCCGTCGAGGCGCCAGCGGCGAGCCTGTGCATCTCGAGGCGGATCGTCACGAGCGCGTCGGCGCCGTTGGTCGGGTTGGTGAACCGAACCGCGGCATGGCCGGGCGCGACGACACCTTCGCGCCCTTCCGCCTCGAGCTCGAGCTGCGCGGCGAGGGCGCTGTCGGTGTGCTCCCACCGATATGCCATCAACGGCGAGGTCTTTTCGGTGGGCGCGGCAACCGGCCGGAGACCCGGATGAGCCCAAAGCCGCTCGCTGCGAGACGACGAGGGGGTCGACCGATCGCTCACGTCGTCAGGACCGAACTCGAAGAAGCCCGCGTCGAGGCCGGAGACGAGCGGGATGTCGAGGCCGTCGAGCCACACCATCGGAGCGGGGGCCACGTTGTGATGCTCGTGCCAGCGCCATCCGGCGGTGAGGAGCAGGTCGCCGCGGCGCATCGCGACCGGATCGCCATCGACGATCGTCCAGACGCCTTCACCCTCGAGAACGAACCGGAAGGCGCTCTGCGAGTGACGGTGAGCGGGCGCGACCTCTCTCGGACCGAGGTACTGCACCGCCGCCCAGAGAGTCGGGGTCGCGTAAGGCTCGGGGTGCAGGCCTGAGTTCGCGTACGCGATCGCGCGTCTCTCCCCGCCTCGACCCACGGGCACGAGCGCGCCGGCACGCTCGGCGATCGGGAGCACGTCATTCCAGCGCCACAGCTGGGGCACGGCGCGCGGGCTCGGTGAGCGAGGCATGAGGTCACCGCGGACAGTCCAAAGCGGCTTCAAGCCGTTCGCGGCGAAGTCTGCGTAGAGCTGCTCGAGCGCGACGTCGTCGTCGGTCGTCTTCATCTGATCAGTCTCGCTGCTCATGCTGATCCCCACACCTCCTGGCAGACCTCGACGATCAGCGCGAGCTTGCGCTTCTCGTCGTCTTCGGTGAGCTGGTTGCCGCCGATGGTCGATGCGAACCCGCACTGCGGCGACAGCGCCAACCGCTCGATCGACACCTGGCGCGAGGCCTCCTCGATGCGGCGCAACAGGTCGTCGCGCGCCTCGAGCACGGGGGTCTTCGAGCTCACGAGCCCGAGCACGACGGTCGTGGTGCTCGGGACGTGACGCAACGGCGTGAAGTCACCCGACCGATCCGAGTCGAACTCGAGGAACAGCATCTCGACTCCACTGTGCCCGAACACCTTCTCGGCAACCGGCTCGTACCCACCGCTCGCCATCCAGTGACCCTTGTAGTTGCCGCGGCAGAGGTGCATCGCGGTCGTCACCGTCTCGGGCGCACCCTCGATCGCGCCGGCAACGGCCGCTACATAGTCGTCGACGAGCATCTCCGGATCTTCGCCCGCGGCGGCCACGGTGTCACGCGCAGCGGGGTCGCAGAGCATCGCGAGCGCGACCTCGTCGAGCTGTACGAGCGCCGCACCCCGGCCGGCGAGCTCCGCGATCTCCTCGCGGTAGACCCGCGAGAGGTCGGCGAAGAACGCAGCCGAGGAGCCATACACCTCCGACAGCGGACCGAACCAGAACTGCATCGTCGACGGCGACGGCAGGGTGACCTTGATGTCGCAGTCGGTGATCGAGCGTACGAACTCGACCTCGTGCACCGAGATCGGCGCGGCCCTCGAGACCTTGCCGGTGACGTGCGGCGCCGTGAACGCAAGCCGTTCGCCCGAGTCGTCGGTGAACGCGAAGCGCGCCTCGCCGACCTCGAGCCCGTCGACCTGCTCGACGAACCGGTTCCAGTACGAGAGCCGTCGGAACTCTCCGTCGGTGACGACGAGCAGGCCGAGGCCTTCCTGCAGCGCGACGACGGCGCGGATCGCGTCATCCTGCGCCTGGAGCAGTTCGTCGGGATCCGTGTCCCGCCACGCCTCGCGAAGCGCCGCGGGGCGTAGCAGCGACCCGACGTGGTGGGCGCGATGCATCTCGGTCATCACAGCTCCTCACGTACGCGGCGCTCGACCTCGCGGACGAGCGCGACCTGATCGTCCACCCCGCCCCCGGCGATGCGGTTTCCGAGGCCGAGGTGGGTGATGACGCCCGAGGCGCGGTACCGGCGTACGACCGCCGGCCACTCGTCGGGTGGGGTGAGCTGCGTGAGCAGCCGAGCCTCGACCTGCAGCGTGCGCCCTTCGGCCTCGGCCGCCTCGCGCAGCCGCGTGGCGACGTCGATCGCCTTGTCGACGTCGGCGCCAGTTGGCGCCATCAGCTTGAAGCCGTCGGCCAGCCGCGCCGCCCGGCGGATCGCGAGGTCGCGGGGGAAGCCTCCGGTGTCGAAGCCGCCGCCGCCCATCCAGATCGGCACGAGCTCCGTCGGGCGAGGCTCGATGCCCACGCCGTCGAGCGTGAAGAAGCGGCCATGGTGGGTGACATCGGGCTCGGACCAGAGGCGGCGCAGGAGCGGCACCATCTCGTCGAGCCGGCTGCCTCGAGTCGCGGGGTCGACTCCGAGGGCGAGCTGCTCCTCGCGGTTCCATCCGACGCTCACCCCGAGGCGCAACCGACCGCCGGAGAGCAGGGCGACTTCCGCGGCCTGCTTCGCGACCAACACCGGGTGCCGCAACGTGATCAGCGCCATCGCGCTCACGAGCTCGACGCGGGTGGTGACCGCCGCAAGGAACGACAGCAGCGTGAATGCCTCGTGCCACGGATCCTCGAACGAGATGACACCCGGGTACTCGGTCGCTGTGCTGCGGGCGATGTGCTCGGAGAAGCCGAGGTGGTCGAAGCCGATCTCCTCAACCGCCTCCGCGAACGCCCGGATCTCGGAGGGGTCGGCGAAGTAGGGAAGATCACACCCGAGGCGCATCGTCACGGCACGAGCACCCTGCGCACAACCGCTGCCGTGAGCGTCATCGCGAGCATGCCGAACGCCATCGAGAACGGGGTGACCCCGCCCCCGATGCCCGCGAGCGGCGCCGCGATCGCTCCGACCGCGAACTGCAGCACGCCGAGCAACGCTGAGACCGAACCTGCCTCCCGGCTGTAGGGGTTCAGCGCCAGCGCGGTGGCGTTCGGGACGATGAACGGAAGGCTCACGACCGTGACCAGCAGCGCGGGCAGCACCGCGGGAAGCCCGAGCCCGAGCCAGAGCACGACGCACAGCGAGACCGCACCGACCACGCCCTGGGCGACGCCCCAACGCAACAAGATCGCAGGGTCGTGCCGCCGGACGAGCGTGGCATTCAGCCATCCGAGTGCCATCAGGCCCACCGCGTTCGTCGCGAAGATCAGGCTGTATTGCGTCGACGAGAGCCCGTAGATGTCCTGGAACACGAACGACGAGCTCGAGATGTAGAAGAACAGCGCGCCCGACGAGAATGCGGCGGTCAGCGCGTATCCCATCAGAGGGCGATGCCGCACCACGCGCTTGGCGATCGTGATGGTCTCGCTCACACCTCCGGCATGCCGAAGGCTCACCGGCAACGTCTCGGGAATGATCATCACGACTGCAACGAGCCCGGCGGCACCCAGAAGCGAGAGCACCACGAAGATGCCGCGCCACGAGGTCACGTTGATGAGCAGGCCGCCGAACAGTGGCGCCGCGATCGGAGCGATGCCGCTGACCAACATCAGCAGCGAGAAGACGCGCGCGGCGGCGGCGCCCTCCTCGCGGTCGCGCACGATCGCTCGCGCGATGACCACGGCAACGCCTCCCAGGAGGCCCTGTGCGAAGCGAAGAACGATGAGCGCCGGTGCTGTCGGTGCGAACGCACACGCGAGGCTCGCGACCGCGTAGCCGCCGACCCCCCAGAGCAGCGGTCCCCGCCGGCCCCACGAGTCGCTGAGCGGTCCACCGAAAAGCTGGCCGAGGGCCAGCCCGAGCAGGCAAGCCGACAGCGTGAGCTGGATCTGGGCCTCGGGCACGCGCAGGCTGTCGGCGACCTGCGGCAGCGCGGGCAGGTACATGTCGAACGACAGCGGGGGCACCGCACTGAGACCACCGAGCACGAGAAGCATCGGCACGGAGATGCCGTGGCGCGTCTCGACCTTGGCGGGAGAAGTCAACCGGTTCGGAGGACTCACGGGGAGACGATTACCCCCGCGGCGACGAGGGCTTCCCAGCGATCGCCGAGGCCGAGCTCCTCGACGAGCTGCTGACCATCGATGCCGGGGATCGTCCCGGGAGGACCAGACGAGACCTTCGAGCTCGAGAGTCGAGGACCGGGCCCGACCGTGAGCCGTTCGTGGTCGAGCGGAGCGACCAAGCCTCGAGCGCGGGCCACGGGGTCGAGCGCGGCCTCTTCACCAGTCACCGAGAGATGGGCTGCACCACCGGCATCGATGACGCGCTCGACCCACGTCTGCGCGGCCTCCGTCGCGAACCGCGCCTCGAGATCCGCCTCGGCCACCCCATCGAGGCCTGCGATGCCAGCGAATGAGTCGACGACGACGAACAACCAACGGTCGTCACTTCCCTTGTAGAGGCGATGCGTCGGGCCCCACCCCCGCGCATCGAACCCGTGCGGAAGGTCCCACACCTTGCCGTCGTAGGCGAGCATGAACGGGGCTTGGATGAACGTTGCGGTGTGAGCGAGCGACGCGCTCACCGACTGGCCCTGGCCCGTGCGATTCCGGTGGTACAACGCGAGCAGGATCCCGAACGCGGCGAGGTGGCCGCTGCCGACGTCGCTCACCGGGAACGACATCATCGTCGGCTCGCCCTTCTCGTCGTGCCAGCGATCCTGCAGGCCGGTGACCGCCTGGCCGAGCTCCTCCCGTCCTCGCCACATGCCGCGCTTGCCGAGGTAGCCGAACGCACTGATCGACGAGTAGATGACTCCCGGAACCGCGGCGCGCGCGTCGGCTTCACCGACGCCGAGCCGGTCGGCAACGCCCTGCGCGAAGTTCTGACTGACCACATCGGCGTCTGCAAGCAGCCCACGGATGATGTCCTTCGACTCCGCCGCCTTGAGGTCGAGGAGCATGGAGCGCTTGCCTGCGTTGATCCACGCGTGCCAGGGGATCGCGAGGTCGGCCGTCTTGTTGATCTTCACGACGTCGGCGCCGTACTCGGCGAGCACGCGACCAGCGGTCGGACCGGCGAGCACGTGGGTGAAGTCGACCACCCTCACCCCTTCGAGTGGGCCCGCAGCGGGAGATGCTGCAGCAACCCCCGCGACAGCGGCCGGCGCCGCTCCCCGTACCTCGCCTCGCGGCCGCGGAGCGAGCGGCGTGAGGCTCAGCACCACGGGCTGCCCGAGCTGCGCGGTCGCGCCGAGCTCAGGATCGTCGAGTGCGACGACAGCCAGGCTGTCGCGCCCGCCCTCGTCGACGTGGAGCCAATCGTCAGTCGTCTGACAGACCGCGCACGGCGCGCCCGTGCCGTTGTTGATCTCGTCCTCCCACTGAGAGGCTGGCTTCGTCGCGAACAGCTCCGTGAAGCGGCGGATGAGCTCGACCTGCAGCTCGGGCTCGGCGCGAAGCCGGTCGGGCTCGGCCACGCCCTCCTCGAGCCACTCGGGGACGAACTCCCGCGCGAACCACCGCATGTGGCGGTCTTCGAACAGGCAGAGGTGCAGCCACGTGCCGTCTTGGCACAGGTAATGGCCGAGACCGGGACGCGGCGGGGGCTTGAAGCCGCCTGAGGCGAGGTTGTGTGCCATCTGCAGCTCGTGGCCGAACACCTCGTAGGCCGCGTCGAAGAGCGACACCTCGACCCGTTGGCCCTCTCCGGTCTTGTCGCGTGCCAGCAGTGCGGCCATCACCCCGTGGCCAGCGATCGCGGCCGCGTACGTGGACAGCAAGGGCGTCGCACTGAACGACGGATCGGTGTCGATGATCGGCCCCGCCGGTCCGAAGCGTCGGGGCGGGCGGTAGATCGAGGTCGCGGCCGACACGATGCCCTCCCACGCGCGTAGTGCAGACCGCGGGTCGTCCGAGCTGAAGCCCGGGATCGAGCAGTAGACCAGCCGAGGGTTGAGCGTGTGCACGGCGTCGAACCCAAATTCGAGCCGCTCCATCACGCCGGGCCGGAAGTTCTCGACGAGCACATCGGCCTCAGCTACCACCGCCCGCGCTGGCGTCGCGACCGTCCCTGGCCTTCAAGTCGTGCTCCACGTTGCGCTTGCCCCGTTGCAACACGGCGTTCGCGGCGTCATCCCACCGCGGACCGCCGGGCGGGTCGATGTGCACGACATCGGCTCCGGCGTCGGCCAGCAACATCGCCAAGAGCGGCCCGGCGACGTAGTGCCCGAAGTCGACGACCTTCAACCCATCGAGTGCACCTGACGGTGTGGTCACCATTCCTGCCTTCCTCCGCACACGATGAGTGCGTCGAGCGCGATCGCCCCACTCGGGGTGAGCCGCACGGGGTTCACATCGACTTCTGTGATCTCCGCATGCGCGAGCAGCAACGCGGCCACCGCGTGGAGCACCGGAGCGACGACAGACGGGTCGAGCGTGGCGTCGACCTCGGAGACAAGCGCGACGACGTCGCGATCAGAAAACGGCACGAGGCGCATCGACGCCGCGTGAGCCTCTACTCCCGCTCCCCCTCTGCCGAACGCGATCACCGGCCCCCAGACCGGGTCGCGAAGACCCCCCACCAACATCTCGACGCCGTCCTCGGCGAGGGCTTCGACGAGATAGCCGCGCGTCTCCGGTGTGGAGATCGCGTCGACGTGGTCGAGCGCCGCTTCGAGCGCGACACCCACAGTCACGCCGACATGCACGCCGCCGACGTCGGCCTTGTGCGCGATCGCGGGGTCGAGCACCTTCACCACGACCGGGCCGCCGAGCGACACGACGGCAGCGCGGGCTTCATCGCGCCCCGCGCACACGATGCGGCGAGGCGTCGCGACGCCCATCGCCTCGAGCAGCTGCTTGCTGCGGTCTTCGTCGAGCGGCTCGCTCGGTAGCGGTGGAGCAGCGGGAAGCTCGGCGACCACAGCGTCGAGGCGCAGGACCCGCGCGATCGCGTCGTCGACGAGCGCACACGCAGCGCGGGCCAGTCGCTCGGGCGTGCGATAGAGGGGGATGCCCATCGCGCTGAGCACGCGCTGGCGGAGGTCGAGCGCCTCGCGGGGACCGCCGGTGCCGAACAGGATCGGCAGCTCGCCGACGACCCCAGGGGTGCGGAACGCGACCTCGGGCTCGACCGCGTCGCCCTCCTCGAGCGCGTAGACGACGAGAGCATCGACGGCATCGTCGTTCGCGACGAGCGCGAGGACTTGGCCGAAGGTGTCGGCGGGCCGGCCCGTGTCGACTGGGTTCGCCATCCAGGTGAGCGGGGGGAGCAACCGGGTGAGCCCCTTCACGGTCGGCTCTGCCAGCGGCGGCACCGACACCTCGCGGGCTCGAAGCACATCGGTGACGAGCAGGCCGGGACCCGCCTGTGCGGTCACCACACCCACACCGGGCGACGCCGACGGCGCCATGCGACGCGAGGCGAGCGCCCGCAGCGCGTCGACGAGCTGGCCGACATCGTCGACGAGCACCGCTCCGGCCTGGGCGAGCGCAGCCCGCGAAAGTGCGAAGTCGCCGAGCAACCGGCCGGTGTGCGACTGCGCGAAGTCGCCGACGTCGGATCGACCGACCTTCAGCACGACGACCGGCTTCGAGCCCGACACGCGTGCGACGGCCTCGTAGAGCGCACGGCCGTCGTCGACGCCCTCGAGGTGCAGGCCGATGACCTCAGTCGCGTCGTCGCCGGCGAGGAAGTCGAGCACCTCCGCGAAGCCCACGTCCGCGGCATTGCCGAGACCGATGCCAAGGCGGAGGCCGAGGCCCTCGTCGTTCGCGAGGAAGCTCACGGCGAGGTTCACACCTCCGCTGCTCGCGACGATCGACGCTGGGCCCGGCTCGAGCCGGGTCACGAGCGGTACGAAGTTCGCCATGACCTGATCGACGGGGTTCATGAACCCCGAGGTGTTCGGGCCGAGCAAACGGATGCCGTGCCGACGCGCGACCGCCACCGCCTCCTCTTGCAGTCGCCGGCCCTCCCCCGCTTCGGCGAACCCGCCGGCGCAGATCACGGCGGAGCGGGCGCCTCCCGCTCCGCAGTCCTCGAGCGCAGCAGCCACTGCCTCGGCTGGGACGACGAGCACCGCGAGATCGACCGGGCCGCCGATCGCCGAGACCGACGGCGCCACGGCACGACCCTCGATCTCGGTCGCCGTGCGGTTCACGAGGTGGAGGACGCCGGGGAACCCGAGCAGCGACCGCACCATCGCGTTCCCGGCCTTGCCGGTTGTCGCACTCGCGCCAACCACGGCGATCGACCGCGGGCAGAAGAGCGGGCGAAGGCCGTCTCCCGACACGTCAGTCGACCGCGACGTCAGTCATCTTCGGGCACGGATGACTTCAGCCGCGTGTCGAGATGATGGCCGTGATGGCGCTCGTGCTCGTAGTGGTCGAGCAACAGTGCGTGACCGAGATCGGCGCGGTAGTCGCGCCAGACCGAGTGGATGTGGTTGCCGTTGTCGATCGCGTTGTCGAACTCGATGAGCAGGTTGCTTCCTTGGATGCGGTAGTAGTGCGGGGTCCCGGGCTCCTGCTGGCCGGCCCAGCAGAAGAACAGCTTGTCGAGACCGTCGGCCTTGACCTGGGCCATGTGCCGCTCAGCGACTTCGTCGGGCATCCGGCCGACGAACGACTCGACGAGGTCGACGAGTGCGTTGGCCTGATTGGCGGGCATGTCCGAGCCGGCGATGCCGCGAGGGTTGTTCTTCTCGAACTTGAGCGCCTCGCGGTCCTCGTCGTTGATCTGGTACCAGCTGATCCCGAGGTCGAGGTAGTCGGGGTACTCGACCTTGCCGACCCGCGGCACCTGCCGCGTCGTGTAATCGGCAGGCGCGACGTCGTGGATCACCACCTGATTGCGTTGGCCGTCGGGCAGGCCGTGGAGGATCTCGAAGCCGAGCTGCTCGTCGGCGCGAAGTGGGCTGAGCACTCCCATCTCGGCGGGCTGCGCGCCCATGTTGCACGGCGTGACCGAGAGCCACCGCTGCCCCACGATCGTGTAGCTGAGCGAGAGGTGGTGGCCGAGGAACCGCCATCCCCACGTGTCCTCGAAGCTCGGGCGCCCGAACCACGTGAGGTAGTAGAGGTCCTGCGAGCGGAAGTCGCCGGTCGATACGCCCGAGCGACCGATCTCGAGCTCACGCAGGATGTTCTCCATCGCCATGATCTGCAGCGCCTGCGTGTAGCCCCGCATGCTGAGACCCGTGCGCAGCAGCGTCTGAGCGAGGGTGCGCTGATGGAAGTTGAGCCGGCTGATCGGGATGCCGGTGCGGTCGCTCTTCGGGATGAAGTCCCAGTCGAAGCGAGCCGGGTGGTCCATCGGAAACTCGCACGACCGCCGCTCCTCGGCGGTCATCGAGTACAGGAGCGCCTGGCTCAGGAACATCATCCTGACGATGGTCTGTGGCGCTTCGTACAGACCGTTCTGCTCCTCCATCACACGATCCCCCTGTAGCTGCCACCGTCGAGGTGGATGTTCATCCCCGACACGAACCCCGCGTGCGCGCTGCAGATGAACGCGCACATCGCACCGAACTCCTTCGGGTCGCCGTGGCGCTTGGCGGCGATCGTCGCGGCCTGGGCCGCCCACGCTTCTTCATAGGTCACTCCGTCGCGTTCAACGCTGCGGTTGGCGTTGTCGATCTGCCGTTGTGTCGCGAACCGCTCGGGCAGGAGCTGGTTGATGGTGACGCCGTCAGGCGCCGCCGCGAACGACAGCGACTTCAGCACACCGGTGAGGCCGGCCCGCGCGCCCACCGACGTGATCATCATCTCGCTCGGCGACGTCACGACCGCGGAGGTGATCGCCACGATGCGTCCCCACTTGCGGGCGCGCATCCCGGGGAGCACAGCCCTCAGCAACGCGATCGGGGCGCGGTAGTGAAGGTCGAGGGCGACGTCGAAGTCCTCGTCGGTGACCTCGCGAAGCGGTCCCGGCTTCGGGCCTCGGTTGTTCAGCACGAGGATGTCGGGCTCCGTGCAGGCGCCGAGGAAGGCCTCCCGGCCGGCTGCCTCGGTGAGGTCCGCAGCGACCGGGATCGCCGTGACCCCGAACGCGGCGGCGACCTCGGCTGCCGCCCCTTCGACCTTCTCCTTGTCGCGGCCGTTCAGGACGACATTGACGCCCTCGCCTGCGAGGCCCTCCGCGCACGCTCGGCCGAGGCCTTGACTCGACGCGCAGACGAGAGCCCAGCGCCCCCCGATGCCCAGGTCCATCGCGCTGAACCTAGACACCCTTCCTGTCGCCCGTCAACAGTTTGTGTTACATGCTCCGCAATACCCCGACGAGCGCGCCTTCGTTGAGCTGCCAGGGGTGGATGACGTTCCTGCGAAATCCCCGCATCGCGAACGGCTCACCAGCCGCGAGTCGCTCGGCCTCGTCACGGCTCGCTGCCCGCACGACCGCCATCCCGGTGCCGGGAGTGTCCCATTCGAGTGGCCCCGCGCCCACGAGCACGCCCGCCTCCTCGAGCTCCCACCAGTACACGAAGTGCTCGCGCAGGACCGCAAAGAACTCGTCGGTGCCCGGCGACGGACAGGTCTCTGTCGGTTCGAGGACCATGACGTAGAGCGGTAGCTCGGCGTGCCGGTTGGCGAGGAACCACTCGAGGGGTGCGTTGCGATCGACCATGCCCCTATTCATGACACTTCTCGTGGCTGTTGTCGCTAATTCTGCGTAAGATCGCGAACTGTGAGTGACACTCGGCTCCGTTTCGAGACCGATCCCTCGCAGTACCGGCACTGGAAGCTCGACATCGACGGGCCGATCGCGACGCTGGCCATGGCGGTCGATCCGAACGGTGGCCTCCGCGACGACTACGAGCTCAAGCTGAACTCTTATGACCTGGCTGTCGACATCGAGCTGCACGATGCGCTGCAGCGGCTGCGGTTCGAGCACCCGAGCGTCAAGGCGATCGTGATCACCGGCGCGCTCGACAAGGTGTTCTGCGCGGGAGCGAACATCCAGATGCTCGCGACGTCGACCCATGCTCACAAGGTCGGGTTCTGCAAGTTCACGAACGAGACCCGCAACGGCATCGAGGAGATGTCGTCCGAGAGCGGCCAAGTCGTGCTCGCCGCGGTGAACGGCACTGCGGCAGGGGGCGGCTACGAGCTCGCGCTCGCGTGTGACGAGATCGTGCTGGTCGACGACCGTTCATCGGCCGTCTCCCTGCCCGAGGTGCCGCTGCTCGCTGTCCTTCCCGGCACGGGAGGGCTGACTCGCGTGGTCGACAAGCGCCATGTGCGGCGCGATCTCGCCGATGTGTTCTCGACCAAGGTCGAGGGCATCAAGGGCAAGCAGGCAGTCGAGTGGGGTCTGGTCGACTCGATCGCGCCGCCGACCGCGTTCGCCGACCACGTGCGCACCCGCGCGCACCCGCGCCGCCGAATCAGACCGTCCTGACGTCGACGACGAGAAGGTCGTGTTCGAGCCGCTCGAGCACAGGTTCGTATCGGTCGAGCGCGCCGCTGATCACGCGACGATCACCGTGCGAGCGTTCGGCACGCTGCTCGAGTCGCTCGAGGCATGTCGTGAGCTCGACGACGCGATCCTCGACCTGCGCTTCAACGACACCGAGATCGGCACTTGGGTCCTCCGAACCGAAGGTGACCCGGCCACGGTCATCGCGGCCGACCACGACCTCGATCACGACGCCTGGCTCCCCCGCGAGGTCCGGCTCTTCTGGAAGCGCACGTTGAAGCGGCTGGAGATGTCGGCCCGGACACTCGTCACCCTCGTGACACCAGGCAGCTGTTTCGCTGGCACGCTGGCCGAGCTCGCGCTTGCGGCCGACCGCACGCTGATGCTCGACGAAGAGGGCAGCTGGTTGCAGCTCACCGACGCGAACGACGGCTGGTACCCGATGGCCAACGGCCTCACCCGCCTCGCCACTCGGTTCTGGGGCCGCGACGACGACCTCGCACAGGCGCGGGCGACGCTCGGCAAGCAGCTCGACGCGGCCGAAGCGCTCGACGCCGGCCTCGTCACCGAGGCACCCGACGACCTCGACTGGGACGACGAGGTGCGGCTGCTGCTGGAAGAGCGAGCGAGCTTCTCGCCCGACGCGCTCACCGGCATGGAGGCAAACCTCCGCTTCCCCGGCCCTGAGACGATGGAGACGAAGATCTTCGCCCGCCTCACCGCGTGGCAGAACTGGATCTTCCAGCGGCCGAACGCGATCGGCGCGGACGGTGCGCTCAAGCGCTACGGCAGCGGCGTGAGGGCGACGTACGACCGAGGGAGGGTCGGATGACTGCAGTCGACCTCGACACGAAGATCCCGAACAACGTCGGCCTGTCGGACGATCGCCGCCTGCAGCGCGCGCTCGAAGGGTGGCTGCCGAAGTACATCGACTGGTGGAAGACGCTCGGCCCGGTCGAGCATCAGGCCGACGACGTCTTCTTGCGCACCGCGATCTCGGTCGGCCAGGAGGGCTGGGCGAACTTCGACTACGTGAAGATGCCCGACTACCGCTGGGGCATCTTCCTCGCGGACCCTGAGCCCGATCGGCGCATCGCGTTCGGCGATCGCAAGGGCGAGGCGGTGTGGCAGGAGGTGCCAGGCGAGCATCGAGCCGAGCTTCGCCGCCTCCTCGTCGTGCAGGGCGACACCGAGCCCGCGTCGGTCGAGCAGCAGCGCCACCTCTGCCAGACCGCGCCGAGCCTCTACGACATGCGCAACCTGTTCCAGGTGAACGTGGAGGAGGGCCGACACCTGTGGGCGATGGTGTACCTGCTACATCGCTACTTCGGTCGCGACGGCCGCGACGAGGCCGACGAGCTGCTCGAGCGCCACTCCGGCGACCCCGACAACCCGCGCATCCTCGGTGCGTTCAACGAGCCGACGCCCGATTGGCTGTCGTTCTACTTCTTCACGTACTTCACCGATCGCGACGGCAAGTTCCAGCTCGCGTCGCTCCGCGAGAGCGCGTTCGACCCGTTGTCGCGCACGTGTGAGTTCATGCTGAAGGAGGAGGCCCACCACATGTTCGTGGGTGCGACCGGCGTGGGTCGCGTCGTGCAGCGCACTGTCGACCTCATGAAGGAGCACGACACCGACGACGTGCGCCAGTTCGGCGGCATCGATGCAGCGACGCTGCAGCGCTACCTCAACTTCCACTTCAGCGTGTCACTCGACCTGTTCGGCGCGGAGACGTCGACCAACGCGGCCAACTACTTCGGGGCGGGCCTGAAGGGTCGCTTCCAAGAGGAGCGCCGCGACGACGACCACCACCTTCACGGCGACATCCAGATCGTGCCTCTGCTCGATGGCAACGCGATCGGCTCTCGCGAGGCCCAGGCGCTCTCGGCGCTCAACACGACGTTGCAGGACGACTACATCGCGGACTGCGCGAAGGGCGTCGACCGCTGGAACCGCGCGCTCGCCGATGTCGGCGTCGAGCTGAGGCTCCCCCACCGGGGGTTCAACCGCGCGGTCGGCGTCTTCCGCGACGCGCACGTGAGCCCGAGCGGCGAGCTTCTCTCACAAGCCGAATGGGACGCGAGCCGGGCATCCTGGTTGCCTACCCCGAGCGACGAGGAGTTCGTGCACTCGCTGATGACCGCGGTGACCGAGCCCGGGAAGATGGCGGGATGGGTCGCGGCGCCGTCGGTCGGCATCAACGGCAAACCGGCCGACTTCGAGTATGTGCGCCTGGCCTGAGCATGCGCAACGCAACTGCGGCCGACGTCGATCCGTACTGCGACAGGTTCCTTGCCGAGCCCTGGCATGACCTCGAGCTGATCCGCGACGCCGCCCCGGCAGTGTGGCTCGACCGCTACGACATCTGGGCCATCGCAGGGCACGACGGCGTGATGGCCGCGCTACGCGACCATGAGACCTACTCGTCGGCTCACGGCGTGGGCCACGCAGACCTCGCCGTCGGGGAGCCGTGGCGCCGACCGAGCATCCTGGTCGAGGCTGACCCGCCGGAGCACACCCGCAATCGCAAAGTCGTCGCCGGGACGATGACACCCAAGGCGTTGCGGACACTCCAGGGCGCCTTCGACGTCGCCGCCGCGCGCATCGTGGACGAGCTGGTCGAGCGCCGGACCTTCGACGGAGTGCACGATCTCGCCGAGCCGTTCCCGACCGACGTGTTCCCGCGCGCGTTCGGCATCGAGGTCACTGACGACACCCGTCGCCGGCTGCTGGACTACGGCTCCCTCGTCTTCAACGGCAACGGGGTTGCGAACGACCGCTTCCGGGCCGCCATCGCCAACGCCGCGGACACGATCGCGTGGGTGACGGCGACATGTGCACGCGACGCTCTGCGCCCCGACGGCATCGGCGCGGCGATCCACGACGCGGCCGAAGCGGCTGGCCTGACTCCCGACGAGGGCGCCATGTTGGTCCGCTCGTTCCTGTCGGCGGGAGTCGACACGACGGTGAGCGGCATCGCCTTCGCGCTTCGCAACCTGGCCCGCGAGCCGGAGCAGTGGGAGCTGCTACGCCACGACCCGACGGTCACCCGCAACGCCTTCGAAGAGACGATTCGACGCGAGAGCCCGGTGATCGGCTTCTTCCGGATGACCACCCGACCGACGACCGTCGGCGATTTCGGCATCCCGGCCGGTCAGAAGGTGCTCATCTTCTACGCCGGCGCCAACCGCGACCCGAGGCGTTGGAACGACCCAGATCGGTTCGACATCCAGCGCAAGGTGTCCGGGCACATGGGCTGGGGGATCGGGATCCACGCCTGCGTGGGCATGGTCATCGCTCGGATGGAAGGCGAGGCCGTGCTCAGCGCGCTGCGCGAGCGCGTGCGCATCATCGAGATCACCGCGCCGCCCACGCCACGCCTCAACAACTCGCTGCGCGGCCTCGAGACTCTGCCACTCGCCGTCGCGCCGGCGTAGCTCGACTCACAGCCGGGCCCATCACGATGCTCGGAGACGATCCCAGTCCGGTTCGATGCCGAGCCCGGGTCGGTCGGGCGCGTGCACGAGGCCGTGCCCGTCGATGGTGATCGGCTCGGCGAGCCCGTACGACAGGTGCTCGAGGTCGTACGAGCCGGGCGCGTGGGGCACGAGCACCTCGTACATCGAGCAGTGCGGCACCGCCATCACGACATGCACGGTGGCGAGATTGCCGATCGCGTTGTACGCGTCGTGCACCTCACACGGCAGATGGTTCGCCTCGGCGAGAGCGGCGATCTTCATCATTCCCGTGATGCCGCCCTTGATCACCACGTCACCGCGCAGCGCGTCGGTGGCTCGTGCGGCGATCCAGCGGGGCAGCGCGTAGAGCCCTCCCCCGGTGATCTCGGTCGCGATGATCGGGATCGACAGGTGCTGCTTCAGCTTCACGTACCCGTCGATGTCGTCGGCGCCGATCGGGTCCTCATACCAGTGGTAGTCGACATCTTCGATGGCGAACCCGACGTCGAGCGCCTCCTTGTAGGAGTACGCCCACGCAGAGTCGAGCATCAGGCGGTACTCGTCGCCGGTCGCGTCGCGCACCGCACCACACGTCTCGATGTCCTCACGGATCGACACCGGCCCGGGCGACCCGCCGACCGGCATCCGCCGTCGCTGGGTCGGAGGATGGAGCTTGTAGCCGACCAAGCCCTGCGCCTTGTAGGCCAGCGCCTCCTCGGCGTAGGTCTCGTTGCGGGGATGCACCCACGACGAGGCGTAGGAGCCGACGCTCGTGCGGGCCGTGCCGAGCATGCGGTGCACGGGCAGCCCCGCCACCTTGCCGGCGATGTCCCACAGCGCGATGTCGACGTAGCCCTGCACCGTCGGATCGAACAGGCGCGCTCGCGTGCGGAAGTCGTGCCATATAGCCCCGATGTCGAGCGGGTCGCGGCCGACGAGCATCGGCTTCGCGACGTTGACGATCTGCGGAGTCACATCGACTCCCGGTCCGCTCACGAACACGTGGCCGTCGATACCCTCGTCGGTCGCGATCGTGACGATGTTGATGCGCGCGGTGGGCGGACCCATGCCTGGCGGCATCGTGCGCTCGTGCTCGAGCACCCGGACGTCGGTGATCTTCATGCTCAGATGTGCACGCCGGTGGCCGTCAGCTCGACGGCAACATCCCACGGGTGCTCGGCCGAGTGCGGGAGCGGCGGCTCGGGCACGAGGATCGCGAGGTGCCGCTCGGGAGCATCGGCGTGCGCGTTGCGCTGCATGTGGGGCACGCCTGCGGGGAGGATGACGAGGTTGTTCGGGCCGACGACGTAGCTCGAGAAGCCGATCTGCACCTCGAGCGCCCCCTCGATGACGAAGTAGAACTGGTCGAACTCGTGGGTGTGGAGCGGCGGCCCAGACGCGCCGGGCGCCATTGCGGCGAGGTAGACCGAGGCGTTCACCGACCCGCTCTCGCGGTTCGCCAGCCACGACACGCCCATGCCGCCCAGCTCACCGTCAGAGGGGATGTGATCGCGCGCGTAGTACGGCAATCCCTTCGCGTCGGTCGAGTCGGTCGGCGTCGCGATCGGCTGCAAGACCCCGCCGGGCGCGATGACCTCGAGATGCACCTCGTCGACGTCGCCGTCGTTGTGGTTGTGATGCGGCACCCCTGCCGGGATGAAGACCGAGCCGAACGGGCCGACCTCGCGCTGCTCGTCGCCGAGCTCGATCGTCGTGGTGCCCTCGAGCACCGCGTAGATCTGATCGCTCGCGTGCGTATGCCGCGACGGACCGTGCACGCCCGGCGGCACCTTCGTGGCGATGACGTAGCAGCTCTCCCCGGCGTAGAGGATCTGGCCGCGATACCCGGCGATGCCCGCATCGGTGCCCGTGTCCCAGTCGATCGGTCGTACGTGCTTCATTGTCTTTGCTCCTTCTGCGCCTACCAGATCACCGGCACGTCGACGGGCAACGCGTCCGCCGCCACACCTCGCGCCGCGGAGAGCGTCGTAGCGATCCCCGAGCACGGCGCGGCTATCCCACCCGGGCGCCGGCGCGGGGGCCGTCAGCCGTACCGGCGTGAGGCTGAGGCGCGGGCACGGGCCGACCAAGCGCACGCGGCCGAACCCGGGATGGTCGCGCTCGACGCTCAGCGCATGAGCGCGGACGTAGCCGTCCTCCATGAGGTCTTCGATCTCGACGAGCCGATGGGCGCAGTCGAGCTTCGCGAGCCACGCGTCGACCGTGTCGGTGCGGAACGTCGCGTCGTCGGGCAGATCGTCACCGATCGCGTACAGCCACCCATCCGACGCCTCGAAGAGCCGGCTCTGGTCGCTCCAGCCGAGCACGCCATCTCCGGACGGCTCATCCCATTGCTTCCCGTCGTACGCGACCATGAACATCGCCTGATGGTGAGCGCCGGCCTGCACCAGCGACGTCGCGACGTGTTGCCCTTCGCCGGTGCGCATCTTGTGGAAGAGGCCGAGCAACACCGCCATCGCCGACAGGTGCCCGGTGCCGTAGTCGCACACCGCGAACCGGGCGAACCGCGGCACACCACCGCCGTAGCGCATCATGAGCCCGGTCGCGGCCTGGCCGATCGGCTCCCATCCCCGGAACCCGCCCCGCAACCCGCCGTGCCCATAGGCGCTCACCGACGAGTACACGATGTCGGGCTGCACCGCGCGCACGTCGGCCTCGCCGATGCCGATCGTCTCCGCTCCCCCCTCGGGGATGTTCTGGAGGAACGCGTCCGCGCCCTTCACGAGATGCCACAGCACGTCGCGTCCGTCGGCATCGCCGACGTCGAGCAAGACCGAGCGCTTGCCGCTGTTGGTGTGGGCGTGGCCGATGATCCAGTAGCCGGGTCGGTTGACCTTGATGACCTCGGCGCCCATCTCGGCGAGGATGCGACCACCGGACGGCCCCGCGAGCACCATCGTGAGGTCCACCACCCGCATCCCCTCGAGCGGTGACGAGAGCGAGACACCCGCCACGAGCGGCGGCACCGCGACGTCGAGCTCGGCCAGGATCGCGGCGCGGTCCGCATCGAGGTCGTGTCGAGGCGACGCGGCCGGCGGTGTCCGGCTCAACGTCACGCCGAACCCGAGCTGCGTGGTCGGGCCGAGCTCGGGATCGTCTACCTCGATCACCGCGCGCACCAGTCGCGCGTGCTCGTCCTCGCGGAGGAACTCTTCGGTCGTGCGCACGAGCGTGCACGGGATGCCGGCAGCGTTGATGCGCGCGTCCCACTCCGCGGCCGGCGCCGTCGCGATGAGCTCGATGATGCGCTGCCGCGAGTCGAAGTCCGGCGGGCCGAGGTCGCAGAGGAACACGTCGCGGAACCAGTCGTAGTGCCGCGGCGAGATCATCACGAGGTGGATCCACCGCCCGTCGCTGCCCTGCGCGTCGATGTCGGAGCACGGCGTGAACGGGATCACGGGCGCCACGGGAAGCTTCTGGGCCGAGCTGCCGATCGCCTCGAACATCGCACCGAACAACGACACTTCGATCGTCTGGCCGCGGCCCATGCGCTCGCGTGCGATCAGCGCGGCGACGATGCTGTTCACCGCGACGAGCGATGCGAACGACGACGCGAGCGGTACCGACGAGAACGCGGGTCCATCGCCGCCCTCACGCGGGTTCCGCGTGTAGTGGCCGGTCGCGGCACCGACGATGCCTTCCCACCCGGCCAGGTCGGCGCGGGGATCGTCGGCCGCGAACCCGGGGATCGAGCACCACACGTTGCGATCGGCGGCGGCGAGCCCGAGCCGCGTCATCACGCCAGGTCGAAAGCCTTCGACCACGACGTCGGCGTGGGAGACGAGGCGGCGCGCGATGGCGCGGTCGTCTTCGCCAGTGAGATCGAGCGCGATGCTGCGCTTGCCTCTTTCCAACGCCGCATGCGCGTCAGTCGCCCAACGGGGCCCGCTGGGCGGATCAACCCGCACGACGTCCGCGCCGTGATCGGCCAGGATCATGCTCACCAACGACGGCGCGAGGTGTTGACCGAAGTCGACGACGCGGACGCCCTCGAGGGCTCGCACCGCTAAGGGTTGATCAAGGTGTCTTGGTCGGGCACGAGGAACGCCATGCCGCGACGCAGGAAGTCGCCCACGACGTCCGCGAACGCCTCGGCTCGGTCGCCCTGGATGTCGTGCGCGGCATCGTGCACGTACTGCAGCGACGAGTTGCTCATGAACCGGCGATAGGTACGCCCGTTCTCGGGCGGGATCACGCCGTCGAACTCGCCGAAGAGGATCAGCGTGCGCACATCGCACTGGGCCATGCGTGCGGTGAGCGCCTCGTCGTACTCGGGCGTCGCCACCAGCACCCGCTCGACGATCGGCCACGCGCGCTGCATACGCGCAGGGTCGGGGCCCGTCCATGCCGGCTCGCGATCGGGGTGACGGCGGAAGGCCTTCACCATCTGATCGGGAGAAAGGCTGGGCGGCGGCACCGATCCGACGCGGAACGCGGCTGGCGACTCGAGCACGAGCGACGCGACCTTCCCCGGGTGGTCGAGCGCGAGGTGCAGCGCCACGGCCCCGCCGAGCGAGGTGCCCATCACGTGCGGACGCTCGAGCCCGAGCGCGTCGATGGCGGCTACGACCGTGTCGGCGAGATCAGCGAGGCTCTGGCTTCGATCGTTCGGCTGCTCACCCCAACCGGGCAGCTCGAGCAGCAACACGCGGTGGTTCGCGGCAAGCAGGTCTTGCGCGACCGACGGCACGGGGCCGCCCGCGCCGTGCAGCACGACGAGCGGCTCGCCGTCACCTTGCTCCCAGTAGCGGATCGTGAAGCCATCGGCTTCGACGGTGTGCTCGACGAGCTTCTCCCCGGCCATCAGACGGCCGCCAACGAGAAGCGATCGGCGTGCAGCGCGGGGACGATCGTCTTGCCCATCAGCTCGAGCGAGGCCAGCACATCGTCGTGGGGGATCTTCGGCGTGCCGCCGACGATGAATTCGGCGCGGCCCATGCCGATGGCCGAGTGGATCTCCTCGATTCCCCTCAGCGCTTCCTCCGGAGTGCCGTTCCAGCCCGGATGGAATTTGGGTGGGCCGCCCTTCGTCGGGTCGAGCGGCACCCCCTTCGGCAAGCCGTTCATGGCGGCGCCGACCAGGCCCATCGTCATCATCAAATCAAGCGACCCGGCTCCAAAGATCTCGCCGATGCGACCCATCTTCTCGCGGGCCGAATCGCCGTCCTCTTCGACGAAGCAGAACTGCCGGTAGAGGATGTTGTCCGCGGTCGGCTCCCATCCGGCTTCGCGCGCGGCGGCCTTGTAGTGCTCGACGTTCGCCGCCGCAGCCTCGGGCGCCTGGAAGCTGAAGCCGATGTCGCAGTGCATCTCGCCCGCGAACCGGGCCGAGCCGGGGCTGTTGCCCGAAAGGAGGATCCGTGGACGGGGACGCTGCAGCGGTTGCGGCCAGATCGACACGTTGCGGTAGCGGTGGTAGCGGCCCTCCCACCCGAACGGCTCCGGCTCGGTGAGCGCGCGGATGAACAGTCGTACGCCCTCGTTGAACGCTTCCTTCGACTCCCACGGGTTCGTGCCGTAGGTGAGGTACTCGTTCGGCGTGCCCCGCAGCAGGCCGATCGTGAGCCGACCAGCGAGGAGGTTGTCGAGCATCGAATACTCCTCCGCCAGCTGCACGGGGTTGTGCAGCGGGAGGTCGGAGCCGAGCACTGCGATGTTCGCCTCGGGCAGCCGCTGGCCGAGCAGGCCGGCGTAGAAGATCGGGCTCGGGCTCAGCTGGTTGATCGAGTAGTGGTGCTCGGCGAAGTTCAGCGAGTCGAACCCCGCTCGAAACGCGGCCTCGCATTGCTCGAAGCCTCGCTCCATCGAGCGCATGCCGTGCTGTGGGTCGTAGCAACGGGGCGGTGTCGGCCACGTGCTCGCGTCGACGGGTCCGTAGTAGCTGACCGGCGTGAAGATCTCGACCTTCATCACTCCCCCTTCAGCGCTCCCCCGGGAGCGTGGAATGCGCGCAGACCGTAACATCTTTTGTTGACGGGCGACAGACCGAGTGTCTACTGTCGCCGTCGTCAGCGCATCAAACTCAGGGGGGTTGGATGAAGCGCACTACGGGGATCCTCGCGTTCGTCACCGTTGCCGGCCTGGTAGCCGCAGGGTGCGGAGGCCGCGACGACAGCTCATCGACGGCAACGACCGCAGGGAGCGCAACGACAGCAGCGAGCGCCACAACCGGTGCTCCCACGACCGCAGCCGAGCCGACCCAGGCCACCGATGTCGGGATCACCGCGACTGAGATTCACATCGGCGTCGTCGCAGACGTCGACACGCCCATCTCGCCAGGCTTGAGCCAGCCACTCGTGTCGGCGGTCAAGGCGTGGGGCGACCAGGTCAACGCGAACGGCGGCCTCGCCGGCCGCAAGGTCGTCGTGACGTCTTACGACTCGAAGCTCAACCCTGACGAGTCGGTCAACGCGTACACCCAGGCCTGCCAGAACGAGTTCGCCACCGTCGGCTCGGGCGCGTTCGTGATGCTCAACCCCGACCCGATTCAGACGTGCAAGGACCAGACCGGCAACGCGATCGGGCTGCCCGACATCGCCGCGCTCACGATCTCCGCGGGCACGGCGACATCGAAGTCGTCGTACGGCATCATCCAGGCTGGCCAGGACTTCACGGCCGCTGAACCCACCTTCACCGTCGCCGAGTACGGCTGGGACTACTACTTCGGCCAGCTCGGTGGGGTGGCACAGGCGAACCAGCTCGCCATCGACCCGGGTACTCCGGGCATCGGGCCGAGCATCCTCGCGGCCGGCCAAGCTTTGACCGAAGCGGGCGGCAAGTTCGACGGCAAAGTCGTCTACCCCGACGCCGCACCACAATCGGAGGCGACGCCGATCATCCAAAAGATCAAGGGCGACGGCGTCACCTGGGTGGCGAGCACCTCGGTCGCCGTCGCGAAGCTCATGGCTGAGGCACGGGTGCAGGGCCTCGACATGAGCAAGATCGTGTGGTCGTGCACCTCGCAGTGCCAATCACCCTCGTTCGCGACGCAGAACGCGGCTGCCGTCGAGGGGCTGCACATCTCGCAGCTGCTCACGCCGTTCGACGAGACCAGCGTGGAGGGCGTGAAGCTCTACCGCGCGGGGGTCACCAACGAGCAGGACGTCTCGGCCAACGGTGAGACGGCGTATGCGGCAGCGCTCGCATTCGAGGATCTCGTCGGTCAGATCGTCAAGACGAGCGGCGTGAACGGCCTCACGCGCAAGTCACTCCTCGACCTGCTCGCGACCGGCCCGACGGTCGACACCAAGGGCATCCTCGACAAGAGCGAGGTGCTCGGCACGCCCTCGCCCTGCTGGGTCACGGTGCAGATCCAGAGCGGAAAGTTCGTCCGCGTCGATCCTGAGGGTGTCGGCACGTTCACTTGCAACCCTGCCGCCGTCGTCAAGGTGACGGGCAACTTCACCGGCTGATGATCGAAAGCCGGACCTTCCGGCAACGCTTCCGTGGCTTCGCCGTCGCCTTCGGCGCAGCCGCGGTCGCGTTTTGGGTCACTGTCAGCCTGTGGGCAGGTACGCCCGTCACGTGGTCTCGGCTGCTCGGCGCGACGGTGGCGGGCGTCGCGCTGGGAGCCATCTACGCGCTGGCCGCGACCGGGCTGGTCGTCACCTACACGACCAGTGGGATCTTCAACTTCGCGCAAGGCGCCATCGGCATGTTCATGGCGTTCGTGTACTGGCAGCTCACCCAAGGCTGGGGGTTCGCCGAGATCCCCGCACTGTTGGTCGTGGTCCTCGTCATCGCACCCGCGATGGGCGTCGCGCTCGACCGCTTCGCTATGAGACGTGCGGCCCGCAGCAGCCTCGTCGTGCAGCTGATGGCCACGGTGGCGCTGATGGTGTTCCTGATGGGCCTGGCGGCTTGGATCTGGAACCAGAACGAGTCACGCAGCGTCCCCTACCTGTTCGGGAACCGGGGCTTCCACGTCGGCGACACCGTCGTGCTCTGGCATCGCTTCATCACGATCGTGGTCGGGATCGCGATCGCGATCGGCCTGCGGATGTTCCTCAAGCGATCGCGGATCGGGCTCGCGATGCGCGGTGGTCGTGGACAGCCCCACGCTCGCCGCTCTGCACGGAGCCAAGCCCGAGCGGGCATCAGCCCTCGCGTGGGCGATGGGCTCGTCCCTCGCGGCACTCGCCGGCATCCTGCTCGCTCCCGAGGTGCTGATGAGCATCGAGGGCCTCACACTGCTGATCGTCAACGCGTTCGCGGCAGCGATCATCGGGCGGCTGCGGAGCCTTCCCCTCACGGTCGCGGGCGGGCTGCTCATCGGCCTGCTCTCCTCGTTCGCTCTTGGCTTCCTCGACTTCAGCGGTCGATGGTCGGGAGTGCCGCAGGCGATCCCGACACTCGTGCTGTTCATCGCGCTGCTGGCGCTCCCATCAGCGCCGATCACCGTCGGCCGGAAGGCCGCGCGTCTGCACGCCCGGGTGCCGCAGGTGTGGGAGGCGGCGCTCGGGGGCCTCGTGTTGGTGCTCGCACTCGGTGTCGCCGCTTCGCGAGTGAGCGTCATCACGCAGAACCGGCTCACGAGCGGCCTGCTCGTCGCGCTGGTGCTTCTCCCCCTCGTGCCGTTGATCGGCTGGAGCGGCCAGGTCGCACTCGCCCCGCTCACGTTCGCGGGCATCGGCGCCTACTACATGATCGCCCACAACCCGGGAGGAAACCTCGCCGGGCTCTTCGTCGCCGCGGCGCTCGCGATCCCCGTCGGCGCACTCATCGCGCTGCCCGCGCTCCGGCTGCAGGGTCTCTACTTCGCATTGGCGTCGGTCGCCTTCGCGCGGGCGATGGAGCTGATCTTCTTCGCGCAGCCCGACGTACTCGGCAGCCGGTTCGACATCGTGCAGCGGCCGGAGGTGTTCGGCATCTCGTTCAAGTCGCCGCTCGCGTTCCTCGTGCTCTGCGCGATCTTCTTCGCGTTGATCATGGCCGGCCTCGTCGCGTTCCGACGTTCGAGCCACGGCCGGCGCCTGATCGCCCTGCGCGACAGCTCTGCGGCGTGCACGACGATCGGTCTCGATCTGCGCAAGCTGAAGCTCGAGGTCTTCTGTCTCTCGGCGGCGCTCGGCGCCGTAGCCGGCTGCTTGCTCGCGATGCAGCGGGGCACGCCGTCGGCGACCGACTTCGGCATGTTCCCGGGCATCGCGATGGTGCTGTTCCTCGTGATGGGCGGCGTGACGCTGCTCGCCGGCGCGCTCTTCGCGGGCTGGGCGAACTTCGCGTTCGCCTGGTTCTCCGCAGCGTGGGCCGGGGGCATCTTCACCGCGATCAGCCGGCTCGGCCCGGGAGGCCTCGCGGGTGGCGTCAGCCAGAACCCGAACGGCATCGCCGGCGAGATGAGCAAGGGGTTCTCCCAAGTGCTGCCTTGGCGCCCGGACGCCCGTGCGGCGGCCGCCGCCGAAGCGAGGCGCAAGCACGGAGCGAACCCGGCGCTGCTCGGCATCGCCGAGCCGTTCACGGAAGGCGAGCTGCGCCGCATCGACGAACGCCTCGGCTTGCCCGCCGAGCTCCGGGCCTCGACCTGATGGCCGTCCTCCAGGTCGAGGGCGCGACCGTGCGCTTCGGCGGGCTCATGGCCTTGAGCGACGTGACGATCGCGGCCGAGGCCGGCTTGATCACCGGGCTCATCGGGCCGAACGGCGCCGGAAAGACCACGCTCTTCAACGTGATCACTGGCCTGCAGACTCCGCAGTCGGGCAAGGTCGTGCTCGACGGACGCGACATCACGACGACGTCCGCGTACAAGCGAGCGCGGCTCGGTCTCGCCCGTACGTTCCAGCGGCTCGAGGTGTTCGACTCGCTGTCCGTCCGCGACAACGTCCTGGTCGCCGCCGAGGCGGCGGGTCACACGAACGACGTCGATCGCGTCATCGACCTGGTCGGCCTCCGACCGTTTGTCGATGCGCCGGTCGACACGTTGCCGACGGGTCTCGCTCGGCTCGTCGAGCTCTGCCGCGCGGTCGCGACCCGACCCAAGGCGCTGCTGTGCGACGAGTGCTCGTCGGGGCTCACCGACGAGGAGACCACTGTGGTCGGCGACGTGATCCGCCGAGTCGCCGCGGAAGGCGTGGCGGTGCTGCTGGTCGAGCACGACATGTCGTTCGTGATGAGCACGTGCGACACCATCCACGTGCTGAACCTCGGCGTGAAGATCGCCGAGGGCACGCCGGCCGAGGTCCAGGGCAACGCCGAGGTGCGGGTCGCCTACCTGGGCACCGAGAAGGACGAAGCGGCACCCCGCACCCGAACGGTCGCTCATCTCCGCGAGCTCGACGCGCGGCCGCGGCCGCCCATCGTCGAGCTGCGAGACGTGCATGCGGGCTACGGGGCCATCGACGTCCTCCACGGCGTGTCGCTCGAGATCGCTCCAGGTGAAGTGTTCGCGCTGCTCGGGCCGAACGGCGCGGGCAAGTCGACGACGCTCAAGGTGTTGAACGGCGAGGTCGTGCCGTCGAGCGGCGATGTGCTCCTGTGCGGAGAGTCGGTTCGAGGCGTCTCGGTCGACGCGCTTGCTCGCGCCGGCCTGTGCACGATCCCCGAGGGTCGCGGGGTGTTCCCGAACCTGTCGGTCGAGGACAACCTGCGGATGTCGACCTTCACCGGACGGCCACTGGCGGAGATCCGCGAGCGCGCCTTCACCCAGTTCCCGCGGCTCGCCGAACGGCGCAAGCAGCTCGCGGGCACCCTCTCGGGGGGCGAGCAGCAGATGCTCGCGCTGGCCCGCGCGCTGGTGGTCGACCCGGCCGTGCTGATGATCGACGAGCTGTCGATGGGCCTCGCACCGATCATCGTCGAGCGTCTGTACGAGATCGTCGCGGAGGTCGCGGAGAGCGAGTCGATCGCGATCTTGATCATCGAGCAGTTCGCCCACGACGTGCTCGGGGTCGCGACGAAAGCCGGGGTCATGCTCCACGGGCGCCTCGTGACCATCGGGACGCCTGACGAGATCGCGTCGACGGTCAGCGACACCTACCTCGCATCGAGCACCGAGGAGCTCGCGTGACCGATACCCACCGGGCGCTCGTGGTCGGCGCTGGCCCGGTCGGGATGACCGCCGCGCTCGCGCTTCGCGCTCGGGGATTGCCCGTGACCGTGCTCGAGGCCGACCCCGAGGAGCGAGCTCGGCCCGGCAGCCGGGCGATCTTCATCCACCGCGAGTCGCTGCAACACCTCGAGTCTGTGAGCGAAGGGCTGGGCTGGGAGCTCGCCCGCAACGGCATCGTCTGGACGACCAAGAAGACCTACTACCGCAAGGACCTCGTCTACGAACGCACCTACCCGCCCCCCGATCCGACTCGACTCCCCCACTCGACGAACCTCTCGCAGGTGGTGATCGAGCGGCTGTTGCTCGACGCATGCAAGCGAGCCGGGGTCGAGTTCGCGTGGGAGCAAGAGCTCGTCACGTCAGAGACGAGCTCGAACGGCGTGGTGTTGCGCACTGCTGCCGGCGTCGAATGGCGCGCTCGACCACGTGATCGGTGCCGATGGTGCACGGTCGGTCGTGCGGTCGTCGGCCGGCATCGAGCTCGAGGGGCCTCGCATCGCGGATTCGTTCGTCATCGTCGATGTCGCGGAGGACGACGACTCGCCGATGCTGCCCGAGCGGGTCTTCTACTACGAGCACCCGGCCGTCCAGGGCCGCAACGTGCTGCTCGTGCCGTTCGCGGGCGGCATCCGAGCCGATCTGCAGCTCCGCCCAGACGACGATCCCGAGCAGTTCAACGACCCCGAAGGGGTCGAGCGCTGGATCGCGCAAGTGCTGCCGGTGAAGTACGCCGACCGCGTCAGCTGGGTGTCGACGTACCGCTTCTACCAAGTCGTCGCGTCGGCGTTCACCGACGAGCATCGGCGCATCGCGCTCGTCGGCGAGGCGGCCCATCTGTTCGCGCCGTTCGGCGCTCGCGGACTCAACTCCGGCATCCCCGACGCGGTGGTCGCGGCCAAGGCCATCGTCGACGGCACACCCGACGCGATCGACCACTTCGCCGCGACGCGACGAGAGGCCGCCCTCTACAACCGAGAGGCTTCGAACCTCGCCCTGCAGCACATGCAGGCCAACGGATGGCCGATCCGGATGAAGCGCCGGCTCAAAGCCGAAGTCGCGAAGCGCGGCATCGCCGCCGGCACATGGCTCGACTCATCACCCTTCGGGCCCCGCGCCGCCGAGCACAAGACCGACACCGGCTCGTACTGAGCTCGGGCGCCGAACGTGGTCAGCGGTGGCGAGCTCGGGTCGATGCATCTCGCGTCGTGAGGTGGTGCGCGTGCTCTGCGAGCTCGGGCTCGTGCTCCCCCAGGATCTGCTGGAACCGCATCTCCGCGAGCGGACCGAGCGCGTCGTAGACCCGAGCGAAGATCGCCTGCGCCTCCCGTCGCGGCCAGCCCGCCGGCAGCACGTCTTCGGGAAGCTCGGGATCGAGGTTCGGGAACTGCCGCCAAACGTCCATGACGCGTGTGCGAGCGACCATGGCCTCCGCCGCGCCCATGTCGCCGCTGTCGACCCGACCCAGCAACGGTCCGAAGTCCGAGATGAACTGCGCGTAGCTCGAGCGGAGCTCGTCGAGGTCCCAGGCTGAGAGGGGGTCGCCGCCGTTGACCGTGTGCGTCACGTGACCAACGAGGACCGTCGCGCTCGCGACACCGAGCTCCTCGAGCAGGGCAGTCGTCTCGTCGCTGTCGGCACGCGGTGACACCCACGCACCGTCGTACAGGGGTGCGAACCCGAGCCAACGCAGCTTGGTACGCAGCACGTGGCGGACATCGCGCTGATCCTCGGGCACCGAGAAGATCACCAACGACCAGGAGCCGTCCCAGGGCCGATCGTCGAGGCCGAACACGACGATGCGACGGAATCCCTCGTTCAGCACCTTCTCGGCACGGGCGGTCAGACCGTAGAAGGTGCGGCGCCCGTCGCGCGTCGAGTCGAGCAGGCCTCGGCGGGCCAACCGGCTGAGCGCGGCGCGTGCGCTCGTCGAGGTGATGTCGAACTCGTTGGCGAGCGCGACCAGCGCAGCCGATGGCAGGTGCTCCTTGCGACCGGACCAGTAGTCGCCGAGCAACGTGACGATGAGGTGCTGAGGGTTTGCGCCGGTCTGGATCCGCGGGAGGTCCACGGGTTCGGCGATTTGGGGCACCACCATCGGGGCCACCCTAGTGATGCGGGGCGTAGCGCCGGGGCTGGCCGATTCCCGAATCGCCGTGCATCAGACGCTCGCGTTCACAGGAACCTCGATGTCGCGAACCCGCTCGGCCCGCCACTTCTGGTGCAGCTCGTCACGGTCGCGGAACTCAGGCAACACCTCGGTGGCCAGGAGCTCGATCGACTCCATGATGTGCTCGTGCCGAGTATCGCCGTTCTGCATCGCGAAGCCGGCGAAGTCGACGTTCGTGTCCTCGAGGCGGCGGAGCTTGGCTCGCACCGTCTCGGGGCTTCCGATCAGGTTCGCCTCGGGATTGTTCGGGAACCCGGGCACCGCAGCACCGGGCTCGAGGTCGCGCTTGACGGCCGCCAGCTCGCGGTTGAGGTGATTGCCCTCGTGCCCGACAAGCTGTCCAGAGCGGAAGATCGAATACGAGAAGAAGTCGACTCCTTGTCCAGCGCGCGCCTCGGCCTCGGCATCACTCGGGGCCACCAACGTGGTCGAGAACGCTCCGACCGCAGGGTTCACGGCCTTGCCAATCGGCGTGATGCCGGCCCGCACTCCCTCCCAGTACTGCTCGACGCAGGCTTGCACGAGGTCGGGACCGAAGAGGGCGAGGATGAGACACCCCACGCCAGTGGACCCGAGCTCGTGACACAGGTCGACGTGGGTGGTCGACCGCCAGATCGGAGGATGGGGTCGTTGGACGGGCCGGGGGACGATCGTCACCGGCGGCATCTGCAGATACTCACCCTCGAAGCCCGGATACGGATCTTCGCTCAACATGCGGAGGCACTCGCGCGTGCACTCCCTCCACATGTCGTGGCCGTGCGCGAGGAGCTTCTCCGTTTCGCCGTCGAGGCCGTGAAGGATCGGAGGATGCTCGTTCGGGTTGCCGGCCCCGGTGCCGAGCTCGTAGCGACCACGTGAGAGGACGTCGATCGTTGCGGCCCGTTCCGCGACACGGGCTGGATGGTTGTGCCGCGTGACCATCTGCGTGATGCCACTGCCGATGCGGATCTGCTTCGTGCGCTGGCTGATCGCTCCCATGATCACCTCGGGGGCGGACACCTGTGTGTACTCGCCGAGAAAATGATGCTCGCCGATCCACACATAATCGAAGCCGAGGCGATCGGCGAGCTCGATCTGATCGAGGATCTCGTGGAAGCGCGTGACTTGCTGATCCTCGTCCCAGTCGTCGTTGTCGAGCGGCTTCGGGAGATGGCCGAGGTAGAAGAGGCCGAACTTCACGGCCGCTCTCGGCGACACACGTTGCGACACTCGCCCAGGCCCGCGATGCGTGTGATCATCACGTCGCCGTCGCCGAGAAACGTGCCCGATGCCATTCCCACACCACCCGGCGTGCCGGTCGCGATCACGTCGCCGGGCTCGAGTGTGTGCACGATCGACGCGTACGCGACGAGCGCCGCAGGATCGAAGACGAGGTCCGCGGTGTCGGCCTTCTGCTTCTGCTCGCCGTTGACCTCGCACGCGATCTCACGGCCCGGCCCCGGCGACTCGTCGGAGGTGACGAGCCACGGACCGAGCGGCGTCGACTTCTCCCACGACTTGCCCTGGAGCCACTGCGCCGTGCGCATTTGGAAGTCGCGGATCGAGACGTCGTTCATGATCGTGTAGCCCGCGATGTGGTCGTTCGCCTTCTCGACCGGAATGCGGCGTCCGCGCTTGCCGATCACGATCGTGAGCTCGGCCTCCCAGTCCACCTTCTCGGACTCGGCTCCGAGGATCACCTCGTCGTTGGCGCCCACCAACGCCGAGGTGAACTTCGAGAACAACGTCGGGTGGGTCGGCACCTGGTTGCCCGTCTCGAGGATGTGCGATCGGTAGTTGAGGCCGACGCACAGGATCTTGTCGGGCTTCGGGATCAGCGGCGCGTAGTCGAGCGCCGCGACAGGACGTCGCGCGCCGTCGACCGCGGTCGCCCACGCTTCCCAACCGTCTCGGTCGAGCACCGCGTGGACGTCGGGCACGCCCAGGGCCACGGCCTCGTCACCGTCGATGCGAACCGCGTGCGTGACGCCGCCGTCTCTGATCGTGGCCAGCTTCATGCCCTCAGTCCTCCGCTCGTGACGTGACGGGCTCGCGCCCGAGGGTCTTCAGCACCGGCACCACTTCCTTCGCGAAGAGCTCGATGCCCGGGCGGATGAGCTCGTTCGGCATGCCACCGCCGCTCGCCCGGAACGCGAAGCCGAAGTGCGTCGCCTGCGCACCCTCGAGCATCGGCACGAGCGCGCCCAGGATGTCGTCAGGTGTGCCGAGCAACGGAGCCATGAAGCCGTCAGGAGGGTCCGCGAGCTGGTCGAGCGGAGCCAGCGGCGGCACCGCCTTCATCGGGCCGTCGAGCATCGCGATCCAGGTGCGCTTGCGGTACTCGTTCTGCCAGTTCCACCAGCCGACCTTGCACTCCTCCCAAGCCTGCGCGGTCGTCGCGGCGAGGTGCCCGCTCACGAACATCGACAGGTTGCGGGTCATCGGGTCGATGCCGGCTTCCTTCAGGCCCTCGAGGTACTCGGGACGGAAGACCGGGCCACCTTGCGAGTGGAATCCCCGCAGACCCGCATTGTGCTGCAGCTTGGCGCCGAGGCCTCCGACCCAGAGCGGGAACGGGTCTTGCACTGCCTTCGTGGTCTGGCGGATCGGACGGGGGATCGAGAAGTGCTTGCCCTCAAACGTGAACGGCTCGCCCGCGAACGCCAGCCGCAGGATCTCCATCTCCTCCCAGAAGCGACTCCACCGCGTCTTCGGGTCGACGCCGAACGCGACGAACTCCTCCTCGACCGAGCCCGTGCCGCACACGAGGTCGAGGCGCCCGTTCGACAAGATGTCGACGGTCGCCGCGTCCTCCGCGACCCGCAGCGGTTGGTGGAGCGGAAGCAGGAAGACGTTCGTGTGCAAGCGGACCCGCGAAGTGCGTGCCGCGATGTTCGCCAAGATGGGCAGTTGCGACGGCGACCACGCATCGTCCTCGAAGTGGTGCTCGCTCGTCGAGACGAAGTCGAAACCGAGGTCCTCGGCCATCACGGCTTCGTCGGTGAAGGACCGGTAGACATCGACGAGAGGTTCGAACTGGTCCGCGAGTGTCTTGATGGCGAGCGCCATGCCGACCTGCATCAGGCAACCGCCTTGCCGAAGATCTCGAGCGCCTTCTCGTAGGAGCGATCGGCCGCGGCGTCGTGATAGGCACCGCCCGGCACTGCGAAACCGTGGTCGGCGCCGTCGTGGATCTCAGCCAGCCCCCGGCCGCCGCTCATGTCGTTGACCGCGTCGATGAACGGCTTGTTCGAGTCCGCCGATTGCATCCTGTCTTCGGAGCCGAACCCCATGTACAGGTGGCCCGAATACGTGTCCACCGCGAGATGCGGTGAGTCGTCATCCGCAGTGGTGCAGAAGGAGGGATGCAGACCGACGCCCGCGGTGAAGATGTCGGGATGTGCGGCGACGGTGCGCATCACCGAGCGGGCCCCGATGCAGAAGCCGATGACGCCCATCGGCGCCTTGCGGGCCGTGGGCTCCTTGTCGAGGACAGCGAGGAGCGCCTTGAGATCGCTCTCGACCATGTCGTCGGTCGTGCCCATGAGGATGCCGAACATCTTCTCCCGGAGCTTGTCGGCTTCCGGTGTGCCCGCACGCATCTGGGCGGGATCGAACGTGAGCCAGGGCCCCTCGCGGTGGTACCGATCGGGCGAGACGACGTAGTAGCCCGCGTCCGTGAGCATCTTCATCGACGCCTTTGAGCCGTCGTCCAGACCAGGACCGTGATGGAAGTACACGATCACGGGGAAGGGGCCGTCGCCGTCGGGACGGCGGACGAACGCGCCCATGTCGCCGTCGGGCGTCTTGATCGAAAGCATCTGGTCGGTCATGGCGGAGTTCTCCTTTTGAATTCAGATGTCGACGCGGAGGACGACCGCGCCGCCGGTGTCACCCGCAGCGCAACCGGTGAAGAGACCGACGCCACCGCCCCGCGCCTCGAGCTCCGCGATGAGCTCGACGATCGCCCGCGCGCCGGTCGGACCTTGCGGGTGGCCGTAGATGAGGCTGCACCCGAACGCGTTGGTGCGCTCGAGCGGGAAGCCGGTCTGGCGGGCAAACCACACATCGTTCACTGCGAACGGGTTGTGCGACTTCACTGCATCGACTTGGTCGATCGTCAGGCCGGCGGCGGCCAGGGCGGCGAGCGCCGCCGGCACCGGAGCCTTCGGCATCCGCGCCTTCTCGACGTGGGAGAACCCCGTGCCGAGCACATGCGCGACACCGCGGCCACCGCTCAGCTCGCGAGCCACGGCCGTCGGAGCGATCACCATGCCGGCAGTGCCGTCGGCGGGGTGAGTCTGGGTGCCGAAGGTGACGACGCCGTCGGGCGTCTGCGGCGCGAGCTTCGCGAGGCCCCCGGCGGTGGTCGAGTAGATGCCGTCGTCGGCATCGACCAGGAGCGGGTCGCGGCCGCGACGGGCCACCGTCACCGGCACCATCCAGGTGCGCTGGAAGGCGCGGTCGTCCGCAAGCGCGGCCTCGTACTGCTCGTAGCGCACCAGCGTGAGCTCGTCGAGCTCGGCTCGGTCGATGCCGCCCTCAGCGGCGACCGCCTCCGCGGTGTCGACCATCGCCTGGCCTGCCCACGGGTCCTTCTTGAAATTGTCGAGGATCCAGTGCTCGATCGCCGGCGAGCCTCCCGGACCGGAGCTCGACGGGTAGGTCAGCAGGGGGCCGTTGCTCGTGCGGTCGGTCGTGATGACGACGACCACCTCGCCCCCACCGGCACCGGCTGCACCGATCTCCACGCATTTCGCGGATGTCGCGGACGCTTGGGAGATCATCGGCCCGGTGATGTCGGGTGCGCCGATCTTGGCGGCCAGCGTGGGCCCACCGAAGAACGACTCCTTCTGTGGCACGGTGATGCCGAGCACCAGCGAGTCGAGGCGGTCGGGCGAAATGTTGGCCCGTTGCAAAGCATCGCGAGTCACCTGCGCCGCGAGGTCAACGCTGTTCACGTCCGCGAGCGAGCCCTGCCACCGCACGAACGGCGACGACCACGCGGCTCCGAGCGGGATCGCGACGCCGGCGTGGTTCACTTCGCGGAGCTCATCTGCCTGAGCTTCGCTCGACCGCTTCGACGATGCGATCGGTCGAGGCCCGTTGCTCGTACAGGTCGCGAACGAGCCAGTACCGGAGGTAGCGCGTGAGCGACGACCTCGCCCACACGACGGCACCGACGATCGCGATGCCGACCCCGAGGACCGTCAAGCTCATCGAGTCGCCCTGCGAGAGCTGGTCGCCCGCGCTGCGCACGCCCGAGATGCCGATCGCGGTCAGGATGAAGCCAGCCACGATCGCGATCACCCCGAGCACCACGAACAGCCGCTCGGTCTCGGGCCGCGAGCCCTTCACCTTGAGCTTGCGGATCTCGGTCTCGAACTGCTCGAGACGCGGACCTGCGAGCACTTCGGCCGCGCTTGGCGGGCCGGCAGGCGCGGGAGTGTCGGTCGCAGCGGCCTCGCCAGACACCTGCGCAACGTCGGTCACGGCGTTGTCCTCCCCCCGTCGTTCCCCCGCGGTGGCGATCAGGCCACCGTAACCACTCGCGAGACCTTCAAACTAGCGATCTTCCGTGCCGGGCGTCAACGGATGTGTAGGCTGTTGCGCCGTCGACCTTGGGGGTCTCATGGAGTTCTCATTGCTCAATGCCGTCCGCAACCATCCTGACTCCGCCTACGCCGAGAAGGATGTCTACGCCGACTACATCAGCGACGCACTGCTCGCCGAGGAGATGGGCTTCGTCCGATCTTGGTACGGAGAGCATCACTTCCGTGAGTGTCAGTGGACGGGGTCTCCGATCCAGGTCTGCACTGCAGTCGCGGCTCGCACCGAGCGGATTCGCGTCGGCACGGCGGTCGCGCTGTTGCCGTTCCACGATCCGATCCGCATGGCCGAGGACGTCGCGATCTGCGACATCCTCTCGGGCGGGCGCTTCGAGCTCGGCATCGGTCCCGGCTCGCAGTTCGAGGAATTCCGCTCGTTCGGCATCGACCCGAAGACCATGAGTGGTCGGATGTACGAGTCGATCGACTGGATCCTCGAGGCGTTCGCCTCGAAGGAGGAGTTCTCCCACAAGGGCAAGTACTACGACATCCCGAACATGACCTTCACGACCAAGCCGGTGCAGAACCCCGTGCCGGTGTGGTCGAGCTCGATGGGCCCAAGGAACGCGGCTCGCTCGGCGGAGCGCGGCTTCAACTTCATCGGTCCCGGCAACTTCGGCTACGACGCCGCGCTCACTGCCGCGGGTCGGAACCCGGCCGACTACAAGATCGCATCGATGCAGGTCATCCACGTCTCGGACTCGACCGACAAGGCGTGGGAGGAGGCAGCGGCGGGCATCGAGTACTTCGTGAACTTCTACAACCTTCGGCTCGGCCTCGACGGCAAGCCTCAGGGCAACAACCCGATCACACAGGAGATGATCCGCGGCGGCAACGCCGGGTTCTGGTCGGCGGCAGTCGGCACTCCCGACGACGTGATCAAGGCGCTCGCGCCCTTCGCGTCAGGCCAGCTCGGCCGCATCACCGAGCTCGCCTGCGGGTTCCGCCACGCCGGCATGCGCACCGACGTCGTGCACCACTCGATGCGGCTGTTCCATGATCACGTGCTGCCTGCGCTGCAGGAGATCGCCGCGAAGGGCTGACTCAACATGGAGTGGTCGGAGGAGCTTGCCGAGCTGCGCCAACGAGAGAAGTTCGCCGAAGCGCTCGGCGGCCCAGAAGGGGTGGCGCGGCAGCGCCGGCTCGGCAAGCTGACCGCCCGGGAGCGCATAGAGCGGCTCGCCGACGCGGGATCTTTTCGCCAGTTCGGGGGCCTGAGAGGCCAGGCCACGTACGCCGACGACGGCACCCTGCTATCGGTCCTCCCCTTGGGCCAGGTCGACGGCCGCATCCGCCTCGACGGTCGGGAAGCCGTGGTCATGGCGAGCGACGTCACCGTCCGGGGCGGGTCGCTGAGCGAACACGGCGCCCAAGGGACCGAGCTCTCCGCGGCTGAACGAGCGTTGGAGTGGCGCTTGCCGTACGTACGACTTCTCGACTCGGCGGGCGGAAGCGTCCGGACGTTCGAGACACTCGGTCGCACGTACCTGCCCGACGGCAACGAATGGACCCAGACAGACGTGCGGCTGCTGAGCCAGGTGCCCGTCGCCGCCGCGGTGCTCGGAGCAGTCGCCGGTCTCCCCGCGCTCGAAGCCGTGCTGTCCCATTTCAACGTGATGACCGAGCAGAACGCCCAGGTGTTCCCGGGCGGGCCGCCTGTCGTCAAGGCCGCGACCGGGGTCGACATCACCAAGGAGGAGCTCGGGGGACCGCACATCCACGTGCGCGAGAGCGGGGTCATCGACAACCTCGCCGTGGACGAGGACGATGCGTTCTCTCAGCTCCGGCGATTCTTGTCGTACCTCCCCTCGTCGGTCGACGAGCTTGCCCCCCGAGGTCCCACGCACGATCCCGATGACCGCCGCGACGAGCGGTTGGCCGAGGCGGTGCCGCACAACCCGCGACGGCCGTTCGATGCCCGGGCGATCGTCCGAGCCGTCGTCGACGAAGGCTCGTTCTTCGAGATCGCACCTCTGTACGGCAGGGCCCGCATCACAGGCCTGGCACGGATCGACGGCTACCCGGTCGGCGTGATGACCAACGATCCGCTCCGGATGGGGGGAGCAACCGACGCGGCAGCCGGCGCCAAGGTCATACGGTTGATCCAGCTCTGCGACACGTTCCACCTTCCCCTCGTGGACCTGGTCGACGAGCCGGGGCTCATGGTGGGCATCGAGTCTGAGCGCCAAGGCATCGAGCGGGCGGGTGCGCGTCTCATCTGCGCCGTCGTCGACAGCCGCATGCCCTATCTCGTCTTCATCCTGCGGCGTCTCTACGGCGTCGCCGGTCAATCACACCACCGTCCGTCGGGCATGTTCCGCCGATACGCCTGGCCGTCGGCGAGCTGGGGCAGCATGCACATCCTCGGCGGCGACGACGGCCGCCTACCGGCGAGAGATCGAATCAGCCGACGACCCTGCCGCCAAGCAAGCCGAGATCGAGGCTCGCCTGTTGCGGCTCGCGTCACCGTTCCGCACCGCTGAAGCCACCGGGCAGGACATCGTCGACCCTCGCGACACCCGCCCGCTCGCCGTCGAGTTCGTGCACGACGCGCAGCGCGTCCTGGCGCGCCAGCTCGGTCCGCCTCCTGTTCCCTACCGTCCGTGAGGCAGACGTGCGCGGTCTGAGGGTGCTCGAGCTAGCCGGGTCGCTCGCAGGCTCCTATTGCGCCCGGCTCTTCGCGACGACAGGTGCCGACGTGGTCCTGAGCGAGCCACCCGGCGGCGCGCCGACGCGTCGAGTCGGTCCGTGGATCGAGGACCGCTCGGGATCTCGTCGCAGCGCGACGCACGAGTACCTCGACAGCGGCAAGCGGTCCGTCGTCCTGCACGATGGCACCGAGTTGGATCGTGCGCTGCGATGGGCCGATCTGGTCGTGTCGTCCAGCGACGGGGAACCAGAGGCAGCACGCCGACTGCATCGGCGAGTCGTCGCCGCTGATCCGTCGACCGTGCACGTCGCGCTCGAGTGGGTTCGGCCTCACGGGTCCCTACGCAACCTGGCGCTCCACCCCTCTCGTGGATTGGGCCGCCGGCGGATACCTCTACCTCACCGGGGAGCCCGACCGCGAGCCGTTGCAAGGCGGCGGTCCGTGGGCCGCGTTCCTGCACGGCACGACGGCAGCCATTGGCGGGCAGGCCGCGGTGATGCACGCAGCGTGCACCGGCGCCGGCCAGCTGGTCGACATCGGCGCCATGGAGTCGATCGCAGCCGCTCATCAGTGGAGCCTGACGATGTACACGCACACCGGGGCGGTGAAGCGACGGTGGGGCCGCCGCTTCGGCGAGTCGTATCACCCGATGGGCTTGTTCCAGACCGGAGACGGCGCGTGGATCGCGGTGGGCGCGTCGAGCCGTGACCAGTGGGAGAGCTTCTGCATCACGACCGACACCGTGGAGCTGATGACGGACGACTCCTTGTATGCGCCAGCCGAGCGGTTCGAACGGTGCCAAGAGATCGACGCGGCCGTCGCGCCGTGGATGGCCGCGCACACCGCCGAACAAGCCGTGGAGGCGTTCCAGGCGAATCGGGTTCCCGCGAGCCGGCTCCTCGACCTCGCCGAGACGCTGCGATCAGAGCAACTCGCCGCACGCGGCTACTTCCAGCCTCGCCGCGACCTCGGTGACACTGCGGTCACGCCCTCGAGGCCGTTCCGCATCGATAGCGAGGGGGACCTGGCGCCACCACCTTCCGAACCCGGCGCCGACACCGCTGCGTTCCTCGTGGCGTGCGACGACGACGGTCGTGCCCCTCTTCCGGCGATCGATCTCGCCTCGGTGCGACTGGTCGAGTTCAGCCTCGCGTGGGCCGGCCCGCTCGCCGGCCGCACGCTCGGCGATCTCGGTGTCGACGTGATCAAGGTTGAACACCCTGCGAGCCGCGGTTTCGCGATGGGAAACAGCAGCACGACGAGTGATCCGCAGTGGCGATGGGGCGAGGTCGGTCCGACCGCGATCCGCCCAGAGATCTTTCCGCTCGCGGAGCCGGGCGAGCGGCGCTGGAACCGGATGGGCACCTGGAACAAGATGAACCGAAGCAAGCGAAGCTTGTGCCTCGACGCGAAGCCCACGGAGGGTGCCGCAGTGCTCGCGGCACTCATCGCATCGGCTGACCTCGTCGTGCACAACTATTCGCCGCGGGGTGCGGGTTCGCTCGGCATCGACCCCGAGCGCTTGCACGCGTGCAACCCGCGCGTCGCTTCTGTCGCCATGACCGGCTACGGCGAGACCGGACCGATGAGCCCGTACTCGTCGTTCGGGCCGATGCTCGAAGCGCATGCAGGGTTCACTGAGGCCACCGGCTACATCGACGGAGGGCCGATGCCTGTCGGGATCGCGTATCCCGACGCGGTCGGAGGTCTCCACGGTGCATACGCCCTCCTCGCGGCGCTTTGGGAGAGGGAGCGCACCGGCGCCGCGGTGCACGTCGACCTCTCCCAGCTCGAGACGCTGCTCGCCACGGCGGGCGAGTCGGTGCTCGCTACAAGCATCGACGATGTCCCTCCCGAACGACATGGCAACCGCTCGTCTGACCACGCACCCCACGGTGTGTACCAGTGCGAGGGTGCAGACGCATGGGTCGCCGTCACAGTGCAGGGAGACTCGGAGTGGGGCGCTCTGCTGAGGTTGCTGCGCGACGAGACCATCGATCGGCTCGCGTCCGCGGACCTCGCGGCGCGCCGGGAAGCCCATGACGTGATCGACACCGCGCTCGCCCGATGGGCTGAGTCGCGGACACCCATCGTGGCGGCGAAGGAGCTTCAGGCGATCGGCATCGCGGCCGCGCCGGCGTTCACGAATCGCGACCTCGTCCTCGACGAGCATCTCGAAGCCCGCGGGTTCATCGTCTCGCTGGACCATCCGGACGCTGGACGCCAGCGCTACCCGGGCTCCCCTTTCCATTTCGACGTCACGCCAGTGTCACTCCGTCCCGCACCGACGCTCGGCCAGGACAACGAGAGCGTCCTCGGCTCGCTCGGCCTGACTGCGGAGCAAACAGCTCGTCTCGCCGCGCTCGGGATCATCGCCACCGCGCCGCCCGATTAGAGACAACGAGACTCACACGTCGATCGAGCGGACCTTCGCGACGACGATCTCCCCGGTGACGTTCGGGTTGGCCGCGAACGCCTCGGCCCGCTCGGGCGAAGCCAGGTATGCCGCCTCCGCAGCATCGAAGTCTCCGTCATGCGCCACGGCCCACACGAACTGGCTGTGCTCGTCATCGACGTAGGCGAACACGACGCGGAATCCGTACTTCACTCGAGGCACGACGATGGACGGAAACCAGGTGACGAAGTCATCCATGCGTCCCGGTTCGATCGAGTATCGGCGCAGCTGGATGGTCGTCATCTCACACTCCCCCCCTTGCAGGTGCCGCCCTCGAGATGCGACGCCCCCGACGCCCGGCGATGCCGAGGTCCGTGGAGGCACGGTAGACACTCCCGGTGTCGGCCGTCAACGAAAGATGTTACCTTCGCGCCGGATAGGCGACGAAACGGGGGACGACCGATGGCACATGATCACGACGGATGGCGCTCCCTCGGGTTCCGCGGCCTGCCACCGATGTCGGGCAGGGTGAACCAGTCCGTCGAGGGTGGCTTCGCTCCACTGATTGTTGCGCGCGGTCGAGGGGCAGCACGCGCCGTTCGTCGGCATCACGACCGATGGTGTGGTGCGCACCGGTCTGCGCACGCTCGACGATGCGCCTGTGGTCTCGACCGCCCCCATCGCCGACGCGGCCCGCGCCTTCCTTCAGGCGCTCTCACCGGCGCAGCGCGCGCAGGCCTGCCTGTCGATGGACGCGCCCGAATGGCGAACATGGACCAACGTGCACGTCGCGTTCTGGCGCCACGGCGTGATGCTCGACGACCTCTCCCCCGCGCAGCGGGACCTCGCGCTGGGCGTCCTGCGCGCGACCTTGTCGGCACGCGGGTTCGACTACGCGCAGGCGATCATGGAGCTCAACGAGCTGGTAGCGCAGATAAAGGAAGACCACGACTCCTACGGACATTGGCTGTACTTCCTGTCGATCTATGGCACGCCCGGCGGTGACGAGCCGTGGGGGTGGCAGATCGACGGGCACCACCTCGTCGTGAGCACGGTGGTGTTCGACGGTCGCATCGTGACCACACCGACCTTCATGGGCTCGGAGCCACGGTCGATCGGCGACCGGTCATGGTTTGACCTCGAGGAGGAAGCCGGGCTGCTGCTCATGCGTTCGCTCAACGACGCGCAGCGCGCCAAAGCGCAGATCTACCCGTCGATCACGAAGGCCGACATGCCCGACCCCGAGCTGCAGAACCCGTTCGACGGGAGGCAGGTAGGTGGCATGGGCCAAGACAACAGGGTCATCCCCTACCAGGGCGTTCCAGCCACCGACCTGTCCGACGCGCAACGCCGGCTGCTGCTCGACGTCGCCCACTCCTACAACGGATGGATCGCCGACGCTCACGCCACCGTGTCGATGGCCGAGATCGAGTCGCATCTCGATGACACGTGGTTCTCCTGGTACGGCGGGTATGGCGAAGACGACGCGTTCTACTACCGGGTGCACAGCCCTGTGACTCTGATCGAGTTCGATCACCATGACGGCGTCGTGTTCGACAACGTCGACCCGTCCCGCCACCACATCCACATGCTCGTGCGCACGCCGAACGGCGGTGACTACGGGCGTGATCTCCTGAAGGAGCATCACGAGCGGTTCGCCCACGTCGGCGGGCGCCACGTGCCTCGCTGACCAAACGATCGCGTCTCGCTCAGGCGATCGGCTCCCCGACCTGCCATGTCACCGCGGTGTCGAAAGGCCGCTCGGTGGGCGCGGGCACGAGGAATGCAAGGTGGCGCTCGACGCCCGGGCCCGGGTTCCAGTTGCGGTGCGGCACGCCGGCGGGGAGCACGACGAGGTGGCCGGGCTCGACGTCGTGCACCGCGTCAGCGACTTCGACGTGCAGCGTGCCCTCGAGCACCCAGTACAGCTGGTCGAACGCGTGGATGTGCCAGGACGTCCCGGTCGACTCGGGCAAGACACGCACCGCGTTCACCACGACGCTCGAGCAGCCGCTCGCCGGCGATGCAAGTCGCGCGCGAGATCGAACCCGGGCACGTGGCTCGATTCGTACAGCACGTCGTCGAGCGCCCGCACCCACCCGGTGCCCGGCCCGCGGTCGTCCTCGGACGCCGGGGTGCTGCCGGGCTTGAACCGATTTGGAGCCGGCACGAGGAGATCGAGATGCAGCTCGGGCACCTGCCCGTCGTTGCGGTTCTTGTGGACCACGCCGGCCGGGATGCACACGAGCGAATTCGGCCCCGCGACGTGCTCCACGCCGTCGAGGACAACCGTGAGCTCCCCCTCGATGATCCAGTACAGCTGGTCACTCTCGTGCACGTGCGGGAACGGCCGTACCCATCCGGGCGGCACGCCGACAGCGACGACCCACGCAGTCTCATTGTCGACGAGGTTGACGGCGTCGAAGTCGTCGGCGTTCAGCGCCGAGCGGTCGAGGCGACGGACGTACTCCACTGGTCGGAGAAGTTAGACACTCGCGCTATCGCTCGTCAACGAAGTAGTAGAGCCCAACTCCAACTTCTCCACTCGCCTCGCCGCTTCGCGCCGGCTGCTCGCGCCGAGCTTGGACAACACCGACGAGACGTGGTGGTCGACCGTCTTCGGCGAGATGAACAAGCGCGCCGCGATCTCGTCGTTCGTGAGGTGCTCTGCGAGACAGAACGCCACCTCTACCTCACGGTTCGTGAGCCCCATCGGGTTCGCCTTGGTCGACGCCTTCGTCGAGCGCGGAAGGTTCTTCACACCGAGCTCACGCAGCTTCTGCATCACCATCAGCTGGCGCGGCCGGGCTCCCAGCCCGTCGAGGATCTCGAACGAACGCCGCAGGTCCGCCTCGTCATTGCTATCGCCGAGAACATCGGCCTCTTCATATGGGCACCCCCGGTCTGCCCAATAGGCCGCGGCTTTGGAGAGCTCGCCATCCAGGTGCCAGCGATACGCCTCGCCGATCCACTCGTGCTCGTAGAGAGTTCCCTCACACCGCCAGAGCGCGACCGCCAATTCGCCACGCCAGTACATGTCGCCTTGGTCGCCCAAATTCCCCAATCCCGTGCGGGCCCACCACGCGCCGCGCTCGAGGTCGCCGAGGAGGAAGCCGCCCTCGGCGAGGGGCAGGCTCGCCCAGGTGTAGAGCCATCGGTCGTCCCACTGCTTCGCCCTCGCGTCGAGGTCGTCGAGCCGTGCTCGCCCGACTGGCTCCCCGCGCCTTGCGGCGACACGAGCGAGCACCCCGAGCGGTTGCAACAGGAACGGGTCTGACGCGTCCGTCTGCGCCTCGATCGATCTCGCGGCCTCGACGGCTTCGTCGAGTCTCCCCGCGTCAAGGAGGGAGTCGGCGGCGAGCACGCGCAGGACGCGCTCTCCTGACTCGAGACCTAGGTCGATCGCGACCTCGAGGGCGTCTTGCGCAAGCGGGAGAGCAGCGCCCGGATCCTTGCTGCCCGATCGATACGCGACCATGCGGTTCAGCGCCATGCTGGCCACTTCGCCCAGCCCCGCTGCCCGGGCCCGTCGCAGCGCGCCATCCAGCCTCGCCCACCCACCCATGTCGTCGAGACACAGCTCCGTCGCTCCGAGGCTCATCATGAGCTCGAGCGTGGCCTCCTCGTCGCCGACCCGTTCGGCAACCTCGAATCCCGCCCGCGCCCGCGGCGACACACTGCGGTCGCTCTTCCCGCATCTGGAAGATCCATGTCAAGGTCGCGTGACGCGTGCCAATGCTGGGGTCTCTTCCTGCCCCTCGAGCAGCATGAACGCGGACCTCACGGCAGCGAGCGCGGCGTCGGGATCGGGAACCTTCTCGAGCACTCGCGCTCTCTCGCAGAGCGCCAGGGCCAGGCCTTGGCGATCACCCGAGGCTCGCCACGACGCAACCGCATCGGTGCTCGACTCGAGCGCGTCGCCCTGCCGATTCACCACGAGCAGCTCGGCCGTGTACTCGTCGAGCAAGGTGGCCCGTTCCCTGGGTGCGAGGCCTCCCGCGAACCGAAGTGCCCGTTCGTACTGCGCGACGGCCTCGCGGTGCGCCCCGAGAACTCCCGCTCGACGAGCCGCAAGCGGCGCGTAGCGGAGCACCGCCGCGGGATCGCCGGCGAGCTCGGCGTGGTGCGCACAGACCGCTGGATCGATGCCGCCCACGTCGACCAGACCCGCGAGAAGTCGATGGTGCAGCCGGACACGCCGAGTCGGGGCGATCGCGCCGTCGACCACCTGGCGCGCGAGCTCGTGGCGAAACGTCACCGTGAGCCCGTCATGGACGAGGAGACCCGCCTCGACACACGCCTCGACGGCTTCCTCGTCGTCACCGAGTGCCGCGATCAAGACCCCGACCGGTGCACCCTCACTCAGCAGGGCGACCGCGTCGAGCACCTCTCTCGCATCCGCATCCAGACGCCCAGCGCGAGCGAGGACGGTGTCGTGCACGGACGTGAGGGCGCCGGGTCCGGCGGTGATGAGCTCGTTGACGACGAACGGGATGCCGCCACTGAGGCGGTGAAGCTCCCCGGCGTCCCATGTCGTAGGCGCCGCGATGTCGGCAACCGCCGCCGCGCTGAGAGGCGCGAGTCGAAGCCGACGGAGTGCCGGCACGGTCGCGAGGTCGCCCAGGACGCCCCGGAGCGGATGGTCACGAGGAATCTCGTCTCGATGCGTCACGATCAGCACGCACCTTGTGAGATCGAGGCGCCGACCGCGAACGCGATGAAGTCGAGCGTCGCGGCGTCGGCCCACTGCACGTCGTCGATGACGGCGACGACGGTGGAGTCAGCGTCCGTCCACGACGTGATGAGCTCCGCGAACAGTCGATGGCGATCGTCGGTGTCGACGAGGTCGGCCAGATCACCTCCGGACATCCGGGCGATGTCGAGGATCGGGCCGAGTGCCCTCGGGGTCTGCAACGGGTCACACTGCGCCCACAGCACCCGCGCCCACCCACGCTGCGTTGCACACAGCTGCTTTACGAGCGCCGTCTTCCCCACGCCCGCCTCGCCCGATATCACGACCAAGCGGCCCTCGCCGGCGGACGCCGAGGTCAGGCAGTCGTCGAGCGAGGAAAGCTCGGCTTCGCGTTCGAGGAGCCGGACCGAGACCGACGTCACGACGTCGCCCCGGTGAGCCGGAGCTCGTCGACCTTTCGCGCGGCCTCGCGTCGTGTGCTCACTCCGAGCTTCGAGAGCACCGAGGACATGTGATGGTCGACCGTCTTCGGGGAGATGAAGAGGCGAGCGGCGATCTCGTCGTTCGTCAAGTGCTCGCCGAGGCAGGAGGCGACTTCGACCTCGCGCGCCGTCAGGCCCATCGGGTTCGACTTCGTCGTCGGGCGCGTCGACTTGGGCAGGTCCCTCACGCCCAGTGCCCTGAGCTTCTCGATGACCTCGCTCAACCGTGGACGGGCGCCCAGGTCATCCAAGATCCTGAACGCGCGCCGCAGCGCTTCCTCATCCTCGTCGGTCTCCGCGAGCGCGTCGGCCTCGTCGTACGGACAGCGGCGCGCTGCCCACAGGTCGGCCGCCATGATGGCCTCACCGTCGATCATCAGTTGATACGGGGTTGCGAGCCAGCTGCTCATCACGCGGTCACCCGTCGCTCTCCAGAGCCAGAGTGCAAGCTCGCCGCGGTGCCACTCGCAGCCGGTGTCGGGCAGGACACCGAGCCCTTGCTGTGCCTCGTCCGCGGTACGACCGGAGTCGCCGGCAAACCAGGCTGCCTCCGCCTGCGCCGCGTGCAGCGCGGCGAGGTACAGAGGATCGCCGTAGTCCAGCGCTGTGGGCCGGGCTTCGTCGAGCATCGACGCGGCTCCACGCGTCCCCCGTCGAACGCCGACGCGACTGGCCGTGATGAGGGGCTCGAGGCGCTGCCACGCGGTCGCGTCGCCGCTGCCGAGCACCGACGTCGCGGTCTCGAGCGCTTCGTCGAACCGGCCCGCGGCGATGAGCCCGGTTGAAAGGGCTCCCCGCAGGCACCGTCCCCACACGGTCAAGCCGTGCTCGTTCACGAAGCGCAGCGCGGGCTCTGCACAGCTGAGTGCCTCAGTTGGCTCGCGGTGGCTCACGTGGTACTCGACGAGGTTGTTCCAGGCGCGGGCCACCGGATCCTCGAGACCCGCCGCGTCCCCGCGGCGTCGGCCCTCGACAAGCTCGACCACTCCCGCAGGATCTCCCACGCACACGCGAGCGCTCCCCATCGTCACGAGCAGCTGGACGCACGTTGCTTCGTCGCCCACCCTGTCGGCGAGCTCGAGCCCGACCGCGCTGAGCCTGAGGCTCTCGGCCCAGCGTCCTCTGACCAGCTGGACGCTTGCCGCCCCCTTGTAGGCACGCGCGAGCTCGGCGCACTCGCCGACTGGATCGAGGACCGCGATCGCGGCTTCCGTGGCGGCGAGCGCGGCGTCGCTGTCGTCGACTCGATGGAGGACGAGCGCCCGGTTGCAGAGCGACGCGCCGAGCCCGCGCGCGTCGCCCGATTCGCGCCAGCACGCGAGCGCATCGGCGGTCACCTCGACCGCGTCGGTCGCACGGTCGACGACGATGAGCTCGGCGGCATAGTCGTCGAGCAGGGCGGCCCGCTCTGCCGGCAGTGAACCGCCCGCGAACCGCAATGCCCGCTCGTACTGCGCAACCGCCTCGTGGTGCGCTCCCAACCTCGCCGCGCGCCGCGCCGCAAGCGGGGCGAAGCGAAGGACCGCACCGGCGTCGCCTGCGTGCTCCGCGTGATGCGAGCAAATCGCCGCATCGGCATCGCCGGACTCGATCAGCCCGGCGAGGATCCCTCGGTGCAGCCGTGAGCGTCGCGCCGGTGTGATCGCCGCATCGATCACCTGCCGCGCGAGCTCATGGCGGAACGCGAGCGTGCACCCGTCATGGACGAGGAGCCCGGACTCGACGCAGGCCTCGGTGACCGCATCCGGATCATCGGTGGCCGCGGCGAGCACGGACGCGCCGGCTCCCCCGGGCAGGAGCGCGACAACATCGAGGAGCTCCCGCTCCGCGGCGCCGAGAGACGCGGCCCGGGCGAGCACGGTGTCCTGCACAGAGGTGAGATCCCCGGGTTCGGACGCGATCAGCTCGGTGACCACGAACGGCACGCCACCGCTCAGCCGGAGCACTTCGCTCGGGTCCCAGGCCGTCGTGGCTGCGAGCGTCGCCACCGCACCGGCGCTCAGAGGCTCGAGCCGGAGCCTGCGCACCGCTCGCACGGTCGCCAGCTCGCCGAGCACCGTGCGCAGCGGGTGCTCTCGCCCGAGATCATCTCGGTACGTGATGATGAGCACCCCGCGCGTGTGCTCCATTCGGCGCCCCGCATAGACGAGGAAGTCGAGCGTGGCCGCATCGGCCCAGTGCAGATCGTCCAAGACGACGACCGTCGGAGGGCCGTCGAGCGAGCATGCGCCGATCAGCTCGACGAAGAGCCGATGTCGATCGTCGCTGTCGGCGAGCTTCGCCAAGTCGCCGCCCGCTCCGCGGGCGACGTCGACCACGGGACCGAGCGGTCGTGGAGTGTGCAACGGGTCGCACTGGCCCCACAGCATCCGGAAACTCGAGCCGCTCTTGCCCAGCTCGCGCACGAGCGAGGTCTTCCCCACCCCTGCCTCACCGGAGATCACGACGAGGCGTCCTTCGCCCTGATCGGCGGCCGCGATGCACTCGTCGAGCGCCGAGAGCTCGGCCTCTCGCTCGAGGAGCTGCACGTCAGAAGCGTAGGCGGGGCTGGTCGAAACCAGCCCCGCCTCCTTGCTGCTCAACAGGGGCATCCCGCGCCGCACGCCACCAGGAGCTCGGTCGCGGGCGCCACCGTGTTGACCAACAGCGTGTTGCAGATCAGCACGGGTGACCGACGCCACACGCGATGTCGGCGCCGACGCTTCGGGTCGGGGTCGAGGCTGAGCTGTTGTCGTTGTTCGTGATGATCAGCAGCGAGACCAGGACGGCGACGGCGATCACCAACGCTGCGAGCGCGACGCGGGCGCCGTTCCACGTACTGCGCTGGATGGTCATGATGGCTGCACTCATGGTGTTTCCCTCCTCCAAGCACCGGGCCATCCGGCGACAAGATGAGGGTGCGCCTTTTCACCGCCCCGGCCATCGGGAGCGACTCCCCATTTGACCTTCCCTATGCGGCGATCAGCCTGCGTAGTTTCTGAGGACTCGAAGAGCGGCGACGGCATGCGGACCGGTCGTGACCAGGCCAGATGTTTCGGGCGCGAGCCGCTGCGCACCGACTCGACAGAAGGCACCCGCGGCGCCTGTGACCTTCGACTCGGCGTCGGGATCGCCGAAGCGCCACACGGATGCACCATCGGGCGCGGTGAGCTCGCAGAAGACGGGCTGCGCCTCCTGGCCATCGAGCTCGAACCCATAGGGCAACGTGCTGTGGCCGAGCCACGCGATGTGTCGCAGCCGGTCGGTGTCGGGCAGGGCGATGTCGAACGGCACAGTGATGTCGAGCGCGTGGGCCCAGTGCTCCGCGAGTCGCGTCGTCGCGAGCGTGCGGGGCTTGAGCGGCGTGTGGGCCCACGAGTAGCGCGCGTCGGGATCGGCGGCGCGAAGCGCATCGATCGACGCGCGACGAGCCGTCTTCCAGCGCGCGAACACGACGGATGGCTCATCGCGTTCACTCGAGACTTGGCGATCGACCCACTCATCGAGGGTCACGCCCCCGCGGTCCAACCGATTCGGCTCGTTCGGTCGCGTCGTCGTGCCGACGACGGCTTCCTCGGTCTGCGCGAGGTGGATCATCACGTCGGTGACCGTCCATCCCGGCGCGTCCGACTCGCTTCGCCATTGCGCGTCGGAGAGATCGTCGAGGATCGACTCCAGGCGGTCGTACTCGTCGACCAGGTCGGCGAGGACGTCGTCGATGGGAGTGCTCACGTCGTCACCTCTTCCTCACTCGATCGAGATAGGCCGTCGCGCTGGCGCAGCGACTCGGAATCGCGCAACGCTGCGACGAGGCTGTCGGCGTCGGCCCAGCTGCGGTCGAGCCCGACCATCTGGCGAGTCACCGCGTCGACGTGGCGCTTCGTCGCCCTGAGCGTCAATGACGACTTGGTGAGCAGCTGGGCGACCAGGCCCTCCACCGACTGATCGAGGTCAGCGGGCGGAACGACTCGGTTCAGGAACCCGGCCGCGAGCGCCTCGGCTGACGTGAACGGCCGGCACGTCATGACGAGCTCTTTCGTGAGCGCGGGCCCGATCTCGCGCACGAGCCGAGGGACGCCGCCCCATGCGAGCGGGATGCCGAGATCAACCTCGGGGATCGAGAAGTACGCGTCGTCCGCCGCAACGCGCAGATCACACGCTGCGGCGAGCACGAGCCCTCCCCCGATGCAGTGGCCGTGGATGCGCGCGATCGTCACCGCGGCCATCGCTTCGACTGCGTCGGCCATCAACCGTCCGAGATCGGCGTTGTCACGCGGCGATCCCTCGGCCGGCACGTCGAACGCAGAGATGTCGGCTCCCGCCGAGAACGACCGGCCATGACCGGACACGACCACGACCTTCACCAAGGGATGTCGATCGAACCAGCGCGCTGCCTCCGCGATCTCCCGAAGCGTCTGCGAAGACAGCGGGTTGAGCTTGTCGGGCCGGTTGAGCGCAAGCGAGCCCCGCTCCCCCGCGGCGAACACATCGATGGTCTCGAACTCAGACATCGCGCAACCTCTCTACCGCCGCATCGCGCACTGCGGTGCGGCGGGCCTTGCCGGCGTCGTCACGCAGCGGTTCGTCGACGAACTCGAACGACCTCGGGATCTTGTAGCGGACCAGCCGGTCCTGCAGATGGACGAGGAGCTCGTCGGCCGTCACGTCGCCGTCGAGCTGGACGATCGCGTGGACTCGTTGGCCGAGGTCTTCGTCAGGGATGCCGACGACGAGCGACGAGAGAACGTTGGGGTGCTCGTCGATCGCCGCCTCCACCTCGGCCGGATAGATGTTCGCGCCGCCCGAGAGGATCAGGTCAGTGCGCCGATCGGAGAGGTACACGTAGCCCTCCTCATCCATCCAGCCCATGTCTCCGAGCGATTCCCATCCGTCGAGCTCGCGCGCCTCGGCCCCGATGTAGTGATAGGTCGGCGCCATCCCGTCGAAGGGACGCATGTAGATCTCACCGATCTCACCTGCGGGCGCCACGTTGCCGTCTGCGTCGAGCACCCGCATCTGGCCCGTGAGGGGCTTGCCGACCGAGCCTCGATGGGCCAGCCACTCGGTGCCGCTGATGATCGAGGACGCCTGGCCCTCGGTGCCGCCGTAGAGCTCCATCAACGTCTCGGCCCCGACGAGGTCGATCCAGGCCTCCTTCAACCATTCGGGACACGGAGCCGCCATGTGCCACACCACACGCAACGAGGACAGGTCGTAGCGATCGGGATCGGCCTGCACCCGCGGTGCATGCGCAGCATCATCGTCGGCACCAGGTTCATCCACTGCACACGGTGCTCGTCGATCGCGGCGAGCGCGACCTCGGCATCGAACTTCGGCAGCACGACGAGGTGGTGGCCCATGAAGAGCCCCACAGTCGAAAGGCTGAACGGGGCGTTGTGGTACAGCGGACCGGGCACCAGATGTGTGTCATTGCGTTCCATGCGGAACACGAGCGAGAGGAGATCAGGATCGAGCCGGCCCTCCTGCCCCGCGACGATCAGCTTCGGCCGGCCGGTGCTGCCACCCGAGGTCGGCGCCTTCCACGACGGAGCAACCACGTCGGGCAGCGGGTCGTCCACGAAAGTCCCATCGGGCGTGAAGCCGGCGGGGATGCACACATGGCCCGGGTGGTCGGCTTGGTCCACGCCGACGACGATCGCCGGCTGAGCGAGGTCGACGATCGCCTGGCGCTCACGCGCGGGCAGCTTGGGCGAGACCGGTTGTGGCACGGCGCCGAGCTTCCAGGTCGCGACGGTCGCCTCGTAGAACTCGATCGAGTTGGGCAGCCCGATCGTCACGAAGCTGCCCTGCTTCACCCCGAGGTCGGCGTACGCACCGCGAGGCGATTCGCACACGTCTCGAGCTCGAGCCGGCTGACGGTCTGCCCGGCGCACGTGACCGAGGGACGAGTCGGGTCTTGCTCGGCGAGCGTCGTGAAGATGCGTCCGATGGGCATGGGCTCGGCCATCGCCCGATGATTGCACCCCACGTAAGGTGCGGCCGTGCCGATGACTCCCGTCAACGACGTCGACCTGTACTCCGAGCTCGGTGGCGACGGCCCCCGAGCGATGTACTTCAACGGATCGGGCACGACACTCGAGACCTCGGCCCCGCTCATCGACCGACTGCGGCGCCACTTCGAACTGCTCGCGTTCGACGCTCGCGGCATGGGCAGAAGCAGCACCGTCGACGCGCCCTACGCGATGGCCGACCTCGCGGGTGATGCCCTCGGGCTGCTCGATGCGGTTGGGTGGCCGGCGTGTCGTGTGCTCGGCATCAGCTTCGGCGGGATGATGGCGCAGGAGATGGCGGTCACGGCGCCCGAGCGAGTCGAGCGACTCGCGCTCCTCTGCACCTCTGCAGGCGGCGCGGGCGGCGCGTCCTATCCGCTCCACGAGCTGGCGTCGCTGTCGCCCGACGAACGGATGGCGAAGTCGATGACGCTCGTCGACTCACGCTTCTCGCCGCAGTGGTTCGCCGACCATCCGATGGACGACGCGATCATCCGCGCTCGGGCGGCGGGCGCGGCCGAGCCCCGATCCGACGAGCGGCTCACGGGCGAGCGACTCCAGATGCAGGCGCGCGCCGCGCACGACGTCTCTGACCGGCTCGGCCGGATCACGTGTCCGACGCTCGTCGCGTGCGGTCGGTACGACGGCATCGCGCCAGTGGCGAACGCCGAGTGGATCGCCACGCACATCGCCGACGCGAAGCTCGAGGTCTACGAGGGTGGCCACATGTTCTTCATCCAGGACCCTGCTGCATTCCCCTCCGTCGTCGAGTTCCTGACGGCAGGCTGACGCGCGAGACTCCCGCGATGCAGGTCACTGTGCTCGGCGCCGGATCGTGGGGGACGACCGTCGCGTCGTTGACTGCGAACCGCAACCCCACCTTGCTCTGGGCGCGTGACGAGGCCGTCGCGGAGGAGATCACCCGAGAGCACACCAACAAGAGCTACCTGCCGGGGTTCGACCTGCCGACCCGGCTGCGCGCGACCGCCGACCTCGAGGAGGCGGTCACCCACGCCGAGCTGCTGATCGTCGGAGTGCCGACGCGGGGCTTCCGAGGAGTGCTCGAGCAAGCCAAGCCGTACGTCCATCCGTGGATCCCGGTGATCAGCCTGAGCAAGGGCTTCGAGGCAGGCACGCTGCTGCGGATGACCGAGGTCATCGGTCAGGTGCTGCCCGGACGCCCCGCGGTCGCGTTGAGCGGGCCGAACCTCGCCCGGGAGATCATGTCGGGGCAGGCAGCGGCCAGCGTCGTCGCGACCGAAGACATCTCGGTGGCCACCGCGATCCAGGGCGCGCTCGCCCGCGGGGTGTTTCGTATCTACACCAACCACGACGTGATCGGCGCCGAGGTCGGCGGCGCACTGAAGAACGTCATCGCGTTGGCCACCGGCATGGCCGAGGGGCTCGGGGTCGGCGATAACACCCGCGCCACGGTGATCGCACGAGGCTTGGCCGAGATCACCCGGCTTGGCGTCGCGATGGGCGGCGAGCCGGCGACGTTCGCCGGCCTCGCCGGGCTCGGCGACCTCGTCGCGACATGCATGAGCCCGCTCTCCGCAACCGCACGTCGGGGAGGGGCTCGGCAAGGGCCGCGCGCTCGACGAGATCCTCTCGAGCATGAACATGGTCGCCGAGGGCGTGAAGACCGCGAGCACCGCGATGGAGCTCGCCGCTCGTTACGGCATCCAGATGCCGATCGCCGCCGCCATCGAGAAGGTCGTCGAAGGCAAGGCGACGGCGGTCGACGCGTACACCGGCCTGCTGAGTCGCAAGCCCGGCCACGAGAGCGACCCCGAGTAGGCGCCCGTTTTCTTGGTGTTTCTCACTCCCGACGCGGCAGTTCCACCAAGAGAACCAGCCAGTGGTCAGACGGGGCGGTCGCCTTCGACGGTGACGCGCTCCATACGGCGGTGCTGGCCAGCGAAGTCCGGCACTGCGTAGTGCTGGGTGCACCGGTTGTCCCACTGGGCGACGCTGCCGGGCTGCCAGCGGAAGCGGCACTGGAACTGGGGCACCGACGCCTGCCGGTACAGCACGTGGAGCACATGCTCTGACTCTTCGGGCTCCATGCCCTCGATGTGCATCGTGAACGGCGCGTTCACGTACAGCGAGCGCTTGCCGGTCTCGGGGTGGGTGCGCACCACCGGATGGAGCTGATCGGGGAACTCGCGGCGCTTCTGCTCCCGGTCCTCCTCGCTCAACCTGCGCCCGAAGACCTTGACGAACGAGTGCACAGCGAACTTGCCCTCGACCTGCTCCTTCACCGGATCGGACAGCTGCTCGTACGCGAGCTCCATGTTCGCCCAGCACGTGTCACCGCCAACGGGCGGGATGACGATGCCCCGAAGGATCGAACCGAGCGACGGGCAGGCACGCCAGGTCACGTCGGAGTGCCAGTGCTCTGCGGCGTAGAACTGCTCGGGCGTCGAGTCGAGCACGACGATCTGCGGATGCTCGGCCTCGTTGGGCGTGAACGGATGCTGCTCGAGCGAGCCCCAGCGGCCGCCGTACGCGACGTGCTCGTCGAGGCTGAGCTCTTGGTCGCGGAAGAACAGCACCTTGTACTCGAGCCAGGCGTCGTGCAGCTCGGCGAACGTTTCGTCGTCGAGGTCACGAAGCTGTACGCCTTCGACCTCGGCGCCGAGCGCTCCCGTGAGCGGCGCGACCTTGATGCGGTTGTACCGCTTGGCTTCCTGCGCGACGACCGGCATGTACGCGACGGTACCGGCCTAGGCCCGGCTGATCACGCGCACCACTCCTGCTGCCGCGTCGACCTCCACGAGGTCGCCATCGGCAATGGCGGCAAGGAGACCGGGCGCGCCCACGACCGCCGGGATCGCCAGCTCGCGGGCGAGGAGCGCGGTGTGGCTGAAGAGCCCGCCCTCCTCGGTCGCGACAGCGACGAGCAGCGGGAAGACCGAGTTCAGGTTGCAGGTCGTGGTGACGGAGATCAGCACATCCCCGGGCGCTATCCGGTCGATGGAGGCGGCGTCGACCAGGCGACGAGCAGGACCCGCGCCGTGCCATCGCCGATGCCGAGCCCGTGCATGGCGCCCGCCGATCGCCCGCTCGTCGAAGAGAAGTACAGGCTGCGGATCGCGACCAGCTCCGTCACGTGGGGCGGCAACGACGGCACGTCGACATCGAGCATGTCCCCGAGCTGCATCGGCGGTGTGAGGTCTCGTGCGGCCACTCGAAACGAGTGCCGTGCGGCCAGCTCATCCGAGCTCGGCCCCTCACCGCGCAACAGCGCGGCGATCTCGTCAGGCGTCGCGTCAAAGAGGTCGTCGACCTCGTCGAGCCGTCCCGCTGCAGTCAAACGCCTGCCCGCCTCGAGCACGCCACGCCGGATGAGCCCGAGCGGCCACACGAAGCACACGCCGTTGTCGTCGTCGCGCAGCGCGTACAGCGCACGAGCGTCGGACAGCAGCACGTCGAACCGCTCGCGCCCGCCGACGGGCACCCGGGCTCGCACCGCGTCGATGTCTGGGTCGGCTCGGCGCGGCCCGCTGTCCATGCGGGCGGTGATCGCGGCGAGCATGAGGCCGGGTCGCTCCCCGAGCGTCGGGCCGGCGAGGTCGTTGCCGTCGATCACCCTCCACGTGTAGTCGCGCAGAAACCCGTCGAGGGCGCCCGGGTTCTGTTCGCGCACCTCGTCGAGCGACGTCGGCATGGACTTCAGGCCGTGCACGATCTCGTCGAGGTGCCGCGCGACGGCGGCGGTCGCAGGCGACGCTCCCGCCAGCAACGCCGTCACATCTGCGGCATCGATCCCCCACTCCGACGCGGCTCGGAGCAGCAGCCCGATCGCAAGGTCGAAGCCGCTGTGCTCGAAGTGGAGCGGCGCGACGGCAGCGAAATGTGCGATCGCCCGATCGATGAGAGCGGCGAGCTCGGCATCGCCGTACTCAGCAACCGGCTCCGCTTGGAGCGCGAGGTTCTGCTCGAGCACCGGCGGACGCTCCACGTCGTACCAGCGATCGATCTCCTCGCGCCACGACTGCGTCGCAAGCGTGCGCTCGGCGACGGGTTCGAGCGCGAGGGTCTGCTCCCAATCGGTCGTCCCCGGTGAGTAGTAGAGCCAGCCGTTCACGACGGCAAAGGTGGTCGACTCGATCGGCCACCCGTACCGCGCCGTGGCGCGCTGCCACCCGATCACCGTCGGGGGGAACAACGACGCGAACAGTCCGGACACAGGTACGGGGAAGTGGTCGCGCGTGAACCACCACACGCCGGCCCCCGGCGGCTGGAACTGAATGATCGTCAGTCGTGCACCTGCTGCGCGAGGTAGTGGGCTTCGCCGATCTGGCGGATGAGCTCGAGCTGCGTCTCGAGCCAGTCGGCGTGCGACTCCTCACCCTTCAGGATGTGCTCGAGGAGCTCGCGGCTTCCCGCCTCCTCTTTCGAGAGGCACAGGACGATGCCGTGGTTCAGTCGTTCGATCGCCTCGCGCTCGAGATCGAGGGCGAGCGACAACTGCTCGGGCACGGTCTCGCCGACCTGCACGACACCGAGCCGCTGGAGGTTCGGCAGCCCCTCGAGGTAGAGGATGCGTTCGATCAGCGTGTCCGCGTCCTTCATCTCGTCGATCGACTCGTCGTGGAAGTGCGACGCGAGTCGCTCGTAGCCCCAGTTCGCGCACATCTTCGCGTCGACGAAGTACTGGTTGATCGCGGTGAGCTCACCTGTGAGGACGTCGTTCAAGAGCTCGACGATCTCGTCGTCACCGGTCATGGCGGGACCCTATCGGTCAGGCGGCGACCATGGCCTCGGCCGTAGCAGAGCGGACCTCGAGAACTCCCTGGATGTAGGGGTGACAGCCGCCGCAACGGATGCCGGCGCCACAGCGCGCCCCCACTTCTTCGACCGTGTCGGCGCCCGACGCGACAGCTGCCTCGACCGTGCGGTCGCTGATCCGCTTGCAGGCGCAGATGAACACGAGGGTGATGTTAGGCGACCCTAAGCATCCTGACAAGGGGTGCTTTTCGTCACGTGGTCAGCTGGTACCGGCTCGTGCGCTTCGGCGGCCCGTCAGACTCGACGCGACCCTGCTCCACCAGCATCAACAGGTGGGCATAGGTCGACGCGGCGGCCGGACGCCAGAGCGCCTTGCTGACGTCGGCGTAGATCTCGGGCACGAGCTCGGCGATGGTTGCCGGACCCCGCCCGAGCCGGCGCAGGACCTGCTCGGTGCGCTCGGCCCGGTGAGCCAGAAACGCACGGACCAGCGTGTGGGGCTCGGTCACCGGCGGACCGTGGGTCGGCCAGTACACCGCGTCGGCGCGGTCGAGCAGCAGCCGGAGGCTCTCGAGGTACGCCCCCAGCTGACCATCGGGCGGGCCGATGACGCTCGTCGACCACCCCATCACGTGATCCCCGGTGAACACCGCCTGCTCCTCGCGCAGCGCGTAGCAGAGGTGGTTCGACGTGTGGCCAGGCGTGTGGATCGCTTCGAGGGTCCATCCCTTTCCATCGATCACGTCCCCGTGACCGATGCGGGTGTCGGGATCGAACGCGGTGTCGGCCGCTTCACGCAGGATGTCGCCGTCCTTGGGCACGCCTGGGGCGTCGGATCGATCCGCTTCCTCGTCGCCGAAGACGATGCGGTCGCTCGGATCGTCGTCGGGCACGGCACCGTGCGGGCCGAAGCCCCATGACGCCGCGTCGGTGCGAGACGCGAGCGCGAGCGTCGCGGGCGAGTGATCGGAGTGCGTGTGCGTGATCACGATCCGCGACACGCGCTCCCCTGGCTCGAGGGCGTCGAGGATCGCGTCGACATGGGCAGCGAGGTCGGGACCCGGATCGATGACCGCGACGTCGCCGCGCCCGACGATGTAGGTGCCGGTGCCGAGGTAGGTGAACTTGCTCGGGTTCTGGGCGACGACGCGGCGGATCAGCGGCGACACCTGCTCGACCCGTCCGTACTGGACCTCGAGGTCGCGAACGAACGGGATCGGGGTTGTCAGCCGTGCCTCTCTCAGACTCTGCGGCCGAGGAAGGCCATGAGCTCGGTCTGCTCGTCCGCGCCGGCGGGCGCCTCGACCTTCGGACCGAACAGCTGCGGCGACCGCAGCATCGCATCGAGCGGCTTCACGTTCTCGTAGCACTGGTGCACGAGGTCGGGATCGAGTGTGACGTCATGGCCGATCGCCTTGCTCAGGTCCCAGGTGTGCGCGATGGCATCGAGCGTGATGATCCCGAGGAACTGGTCGAGTGGCATCGGACCGAAAGGCGACTGCACGACCCGGTCGAGGTTGTCCTGCGTCAAGTTCGCCTCCATCGCTGAGCGCGTGGTGGCGAACGAAGCTTTCGGGTCGTCCCCGACGTAGTCGCGCAACCCCGGGGACGCGCCGAGCCCGCTCTCGCCGGTCGTGGCGAGCGACGAGACCATCTGCATCCCCCCTACCAGGTGCCCGACGACATCGGCTGCCTTCCACTCCGCGCAGGGAGACTGCGCCTCCCACTGGTCGTCGCCGACCATCGTGAGCACCTTCTGCGCGCCATCGAGGCCCCGCAGGTACGACTGCTGTCCTTCACCCATGTGCGAACCATAGGTCGCCGCTGGCTCAGAGGCCGAGGGCGATCTCGTGGGCGCGATCGGGCGCCACGCCCGCCCGGGCGGCCAGCCAACACGCGACCGGCGCCGACTGCCGCTGCGACGAGTGCGCGGCGGTGCTGGCCAGCTCGAGAAGCATGTCGATCTCCTCCGCGGTGGGCGCAGCGACCCCGAGCGCCACCGCGAACCGCGCGCACCAATCGACCACCTCGGCCGGGACATCAGTCATGTCCATAGGATCGCCGAGATGGCGCCCATCGACCACTTGATGTGGGTCGTGCCTGACCTCGCGGCGGGCATCGACGATCTGCATGCACGCACCGGCGTGCGGGCCGCACTTGGCGGGAGCCACCCCTCGATGGGAACGGCCAACGCGATCCTCGGCCTCGGCGCGGGCGTGTACCTCGAGGTGCTCGGACCCGACCCGGACCTGGCTGAACCGATTGGGTTCGGCGCAGCGCTCGCTGCTGAACAGGCGCCGCGGCTCGCGAGCTGGGCCGTGCGGACGACCGACATCGATGAGGTCTGCGCGAGCCTCACCGACGCCGGATGGCCTGTGAGAGCGACGCCGATGACCCGCCGCCGTCCCGACGGCTCGACCCTCGCGTGGTCGCTGGCGGTGCTTCCCGGTCGGCCCCTGGGCGATCACTGGCCGTTCATCATCGACTGGGGCTCCTCACCGCATCCCTCCGACAGCGCACCTGGCCAGTGCACCCTCGAGAGGCTTGTCGTCACCGACTCCGACCCACGCGAGCTGCGACGACTTCTCGCGGTCCTCCACGTACAAGACGTGCTGGTGGAGGCTGGCGAGGGTGTCGTCCGCGCGACACTCGGGTCTCCACTCGGACCAGTCGAGCTGTAGGAGGGCGCCGTGCGCCAGATCCGCCATCCGTTGAGCGGTGCGCTCTACGACCTCGAGGAGGACGGCACCGTCACGGTGACCAAGGACGGAGCGAGCGGTCGGTTCACCGCGACAGGTCGGTGGCTCTCCGGCGAGATCCGGACCGCGGACCCACAGCTGTGCGGATGGATCGCAGGTTCGACAACCACGCCGCGCCGAGGCAGCACATGACCCGCGGCCTGTCGTATCAGAAGCTCCTCGACACCGACACGCACAAGGTGCCGGAGGTCCTGCGGCTCGACAACCCGACCGACCTGGGCAACGGCGACATCCCGGTCGTCCGATACACGACCCGCGAGTTCCACGAGCTCGAGGTCGAGCGGCTCTGGAAGCGGGTCTGGCAGATGGCCTGCCGCGAGGAGGACATTCCTGAGGTCGGCGACACGATCGTGTACGTGATCGCGCATCTCTCGATCCTCATCGTGCGATCTGGCACCGACACCATCAAGGCCTTTTACAACGCCTGCCTGCATCGGGGACGGCTGCTGCGCGAAGACGCAGGCTTCGCCAACGAGATCCGATGCCCCTTCCATGGGTACTGCTGGAACCTCGACGGGTCGTTGAAGCAGATCCCGGCTGAATGGGACTTCCCGCATGTCGATCGCGACGAGATGCACCTGCCCGAAGGGAAGGTCGGTGCGTGGGGTGGGTTCGTGTTCGTCAACCTCGACCCTGACTGCGCGCCACTCGACGAATTTCTCGGCGACCTCAGCGACCACTTCGCGCGCTGGCCACTCGAACAGCGGTACAAGCAAGCACACGTGGCCAAGGTGTTGCGATGCAACTGGAAGGTCGCACAAGAGGCCTTCATGGAGGCATTCCACGTCGTCGCAACACACCCGCAGCTCCTCCCCGGCATCGGCGATGCCAACTCGCAGTACGACGTCTTCGGCTCGTTCAGTCGCGCGATCACTGCGAACGGCACGCCCAGCCCCCACCTGTCCTGGACGCCGACCGAGCAAGAGCGGTTCGACGCCATGACTGATCGTCGCCGCGACGAGCCGGCCGTGCTCGAGCTGCCGGACGGCATCACCGCGCGCCAGGCAGCCGCGATGGGAGCGCGGACCTCGCTCGCACCGATCATCGGCGAAGCCGCTGCGGAGGATCTGTGCGACGCCGAGCTCGTCGACAGCTTCTATTACACGGTGTTCCCCAACTTCCACCCGTGGGGTGCGTACAACCGGATCACGTATCGGTTCCGGCCGAACGGGGATCGACACGACGAATCGATCATGGAGTGCATGTACCTGGCGCCGTTCGTCGGCGAGCGGCCGCCTTCAGCACAAGTGCACTGGCTCGGGCCAGACGATGACTGGACGCTTGCCCCCGAGCTCGGCTTCCTCGCCCGCGTCTTCAACCAGGACACGTACAACCTGGCGAAGGTGCAGCAGGGCCTCCGCACCACAGTGAAGCCCGGCGTGACGCTGTCGCTCTACCAAGAGCTCAAGATCCGCCACTTCCATCGCATGCTCGAGGAGCAGCTCGAGCTCGACGTCTGAGCCACGTCACAGGGTCGCCTTCTTCTTGCCCCTTGTCGGACCGAAGAGCCCTACCAACACGCCGATCACGGCGAAGCCTCCGGTGATCGCAAGGAGCGGCCACGAGTCCGTGGTCGTGAGCTTCCCGTAGATCAGCACCATGGTGGACACTCCGAGCCCGACCAGCAGGCCGGCGAAGAAGCCACGGACGGGATGCCGCTTGCGCGTCATGCCGGGTCTCCTTCAGCCGGAGGAGGGGGTGGCGGGGGGCTCGGCGTCGGCGTGTGCTCCACCGTCGGCTCTGGCGCGGCGAAAGGCGCGTGCTCGCTGGGAGTGGGTGATTCGGCGGGCAGACCGGCCGACGACCCAGGCTCGCCGAGGGAAGACGCGGGGGGAGGCGGAGGGGGAGGCTCGGGCGGCGGCTCGATCGGCCCTGTCCCCGGACCCGTCGCCACGAGTGCCGGCACCTTCGCCTTGGGAAGCGCCGCATAGCCGAGGCCGAGGCCCACGACGATGAAGCCGAGCGCGACGATCCACGGGATCGTGCCCACCGGCGAGCCGATGAGCTTCACGAACGCGTTGCCGTCACAGGATCCGCCCTCGCCGGAGATGCCACCCGACACGTAGTAGACGCCGGTGATCTTGAAGGGGAGGTAGTCGCTGACCTTGGCGACTCCCGCTGTCGACGTCTGATGCGATCCGTTCTTCGAGCCCCCGGACTTCACGGTGACGCCGAAGACCTTGACCTCCCAGTGGTGGTTGACCATCAGCGGCCCACTGCCCGCGTACTCAACGGTCCCGTCGTAGTCGACGAGGGCCGGATTGCCGCTGGTGCCAGGCTCGGCGCTCGGCGCCGTCACGGTCATGATCTCGTTTCCGGCGGCATCGACCGAGCGGCCCGTGCCCTGACACCCTCCGGTCAGCGTGACTGCCCCCGCCGGGGCGGCAGTCAGCGCCGTGACAGCCGCAGCGAGCGCGATGACGTAGAGCACATGACGCATCTCGACCCCCTCCGTCGCGCCGGGACCTTACCCGGAGGGCGCCTCGGTCGGTCGTGGCGCCGAGGCCGGCGCCTTCGCCGGCGGACCATCGCGATCGATCGTCGCCCACCTGAAGAACAGGACCGCGATCACCGACCACACGACAGGGATGTTCCCGATCTTCATGATCGCTCCCGCAAGCTGCTGATCGTTCAACGCACCGAAGCCGTGGATGCGAGGTGCGAGCTCATACGTTCGGTAAAGGGGGAAGCTCGAGAAGGTGAGGAACCCGCCGGGGACCATGGCGAACACGCCTGCGGCCACGAAGAGGTAGATCATCCGGACCGGATAGGAAGGATGGACGAGCTCGGGCAGCGGGCTGATCAACGGCATCCAGAGCACGAGGCCGCCGGCGAGCCAGATCATGTCGAGCACGAACCCACCCATCTGGGTGGTGCGGACGTTGTCGATGACGATCGGGGAGTGAGTGGCGAGCAGCACGACGTTCACGATGATGGCCGCGTAGAGAGGACGCGAGAGGAATCGGAGCACGCGGTAGATGCGGAGCTTGCCGGTGATGCGTCGGGCCATCCACTCCGGCGTGCCCAGCAGGAGCAGCGGCGAGGCCGCGAGCGTGTAGAGCATGTATTGCGTCATGTGCGCGGAAGCGAGATAGCCCGCGCCGAGCGTCGCGAGCGGCCAATCAGAGGCGAGCCACAGCGTCACCCAGCCGAAGCAGAACCACATGAGACGACGACGATCGACGGGTGCGCCGGTTCGACGTCGGCGGCGATAGATCGCTCTGAAGTATCCGAACCCCAACAGGCCCATCATCAGCCAGACGCCTGGGTACGCGCGGAACTGCCACCTCCACGGCACCTTCAGCGCTTGGCACCAGAAGCTCATGAGTTCACCTTCGCGAGCACATCGTCGTACGACAACACGTCGACCGTGACGTCGATGGGGCTCGACTTCGCGAACAGCAGCCGCACGCCGATCTGATCACCGGGTCGCATCGGCGCGGGGAGGCCCTCGAGCATGATGTGGGATCCGCCTGGCGCCAGCGCCGTCTTCCCGTGACCGACGGCGTAGCGCGTCTCGGGCACCATGTCGGGGCCGTGGATCGTCGCCGTGCTCGCGGCCGCAGTCGTCGCGCCGACGAGGTGATCGCCCCCGCCGTCGTTCTGCAGCGTGAGGTAGAGCGCGGACGCGTCTGACGTCGACTCGGACACGTAGGCGTCGACGACGGAGATCTCGGGTCGCGCGGAGGGTCCCGAGGAGGTGCGAGCGAAGATCGCGATCGCGAGTGCGGCGGCGATGCCCACCACGACGGCCTTCGTCACGACCGCGGACTTCATGAGGGCCACTCGGTCGCGGCGACCAGTCGGGGAAGGTCGTGTGCCCAGTCGGCCTGCCGGATCCCGAAGGGATAGACGATGTGCGCCTCGTCGTCGAGCGTGTACGCGACGACCTGGCTCGCGTGGCCGACGGTGTAGCTGCCGTCTGTGTTTGGCTTTGAGATCACGGCCTCGGGAAGGTTGGCTGCGCGCTCGGCCGCGACGATCTCCTGCTGCGTTCCCGTGAGCCCGATGAAGGTCACATCGAAGTTGTCGAGCCACTTCCGGATCACTGCCGGGGTGTCGCGCCCGGGATCAGTCGTCACGAACACGACCTTGATCTTCTGGTTCACCTCGCCCGACACGTCACCGAGCACCGACGCGATGTTCGCCATGTGGAGAGGGCAGACGTCGGGACAGCTCGTGTAACCGAAGTAGAGGAGGGTGACGTATCCGTCGGTCTGCTTCCGGAAGTCGTACGGGGCGCCTGCCGTGTCGGTGAGCGTGAACTCGGGTTTTGTCCAGGGAGTTCCGAGCAGCGTTCCTGCCCAACCGTCGTTGTCGGCGGTGCCGCCCGACTCCGAGCGCATCGTGAAGTAGCCGAGCGTTCCCAGCACGACGATCGCCACCGCCACTGCGATGGCGACGAGCCGCACCGGGGGCCCTGCGGGCGACATCTCGGGAACGCCCGAGGGCTCACCCGACGGTTCGGAAGTGACCAGGCTCATCGCAGGCCCCAGTCTCTCACCGGGACGGCGCCGCCTCACATTCGCCAGGTAGCGTCCGCCCGTGCCCGACCAACCCGTCGAAGTCGAAGCCGTGGCCAGCCGATTCTTCGCCGCGATCGAAGCCGGCGACATCGAAGCCCTGCGGGGCATCTACTCCCCCGATGCCGTTGTCTGGCACAACACCGACGAGATCGAGCAGGCGGTGGAAGAGAACCTCGTCGTGCTGCAGTGGGTGCACAAGCACGTCAAGGGCTGGCGGTACGAGGAAGTCCGTCGCACGACGTACGAGGGCGGCTTCGTGCAGCAGCACGTGGGCAAGGGCACTGCCCCGAGCGGGCTGCCGTTCACGATGCCGGCCTGCATCGTCGGTCACGTCGACGGCGGCCGGGTGACGCGCATCGAGGAGTACATCGACTCTGCGGCGGTCGAGGCACTGCGCGCCTAGGCCAGCTCCCCCTGGCTGACTGGCGTCTGCTCGGTAGCCGGCACGCCACCACGCACCTCGTCCGTGATCAAGATGCTCTGCACGTGGGGATCGGTGTGGAACGCCGACACGGTCGGATCGTTCCCGAGCACGCCGAGCGAGATCACGTCTGGCCCGATCACGCCCCACATCTGATACGTGCGATCGGACGCGAGAGCCGGCATCGCCCGCGGAACGAGATAGCCCTGACCATCGGGCTGCACGACGACATCGGCCATCGTCGTGCCGTCGTCGGTCGTGAGGGTCGTGAGGCGCGCGTCGGGGTTGGTCATCGCGTGCGCGGCGCCCACGACGACGGCATCGGCCGTCGTCGACGCTTCGAGGTTGTCGATGCGCTGACCTTGGTGCACCACGGTGAGGCCGAGCACCGCGATGGCAACCGCGGCGACCGACCCGAGCGCAACCGGCCACCAACGTCGCCTCGGCTTCTCGTCGACCGGCATGAGCCGAAGCCGCGGCACGGCGTGCTCGCCGTCCGCGTCAGTCGTGATCTCCCCGGCGATGCGGTCCCACACCCCATCGGGCGCTTGCCCGCCGCCGAGCGACATCATCGAGGCGACCTCGCGGTGCTCGGCGACCTCGGCCCGAGCTCGAGGGCTCTCCTCGAGGTACAGCTCGATCTGCTCGCGCTCGTCGTCATCGACCGCGTCGAGTGCGTAGGCGCCAAGCAGCTCGTCCATCTCGGCGGGCGTCAACCGGCGGTTCATGACAGCCCTCCCGTACCGATGTCGACGAGCGTGGAACGCATGCGCTTGAGACCCGATCGGATGCGGCTCTTCACCGTGCCCTCGGGCTCTCGTAGAAGCGCCGCGACCTCGCGGTAGGTGTGTCCGCCGAAGTATGCGAGCTCGATCGCCTCGCGCTCGCCGTCGGGCAGGGATGACACTGCCGCCCTCACCCGTTCCGCCGTGGCGAGGTCCCACACCTCGTGCTCGAGGTCATATCCGCCTTCCGCGGTCGCGCGGGCCTCACGCTCCTCCCGTCGCTTGCGGGCCCCCTCGGACCGCAGCAAGTCCACCGAGCGTCCGTGGGTCTGGGCAAGGAGGTACGAACGCAGCGACCCGCGGCTCGGATCGAATCGATCCGGATGGTTCCAGAGGCGCAGGAACACCTCTTGGGTGACCTCCTCCGCGAGCGTCTCGTTCGCGAGCAACCGCCGGGCCAGGCCGTAGACCGCGCCGGCGTGGCGCCGATAGGCCTCGGCGAGGGCGTCCTGCCGGTAGCGCGCGACCGCGACGACGAGCGCGGCATCGCTGACGTCGCGCAGAGGCTCGGCGTTCACGGAAGGCATACGTCACGGACCGGCCCGGCGGATCATGTGATCCGGTCGAACCTCGTCACGACCTCGACGTGGGGGGTGTGGGGGAAGAGATCGACCACGGTCGAGCCTCGGTGGACGTAGCCCAGGCCGCTGAGCACGGCGGCGTCGCGCCCGAGCGAGGCGGGATCGCAGCTCACGAGCACCAGACGGGTCGCTCCGGTCGCCGCGAGGCGCGTCGCTGCCCTGCTGCCGAGGCCGGGCCGAGACGGGTCGGCGACGATGACCCGGGCGGGCAGCGGGTTCCAGGCGGCGACTTCTGCCCGCACGATCTGCGCCGACGACTCGAGGTTGTCTCGGGCATCCCGCACCGCGGGCCCGTTGCGCTCGATGCCGACCACCTTGCGGTCCCCGCCGAGCAGGCCGGCGAAGAGCCCGACACCGCAGTACGCATCGATGAACGTGCCGAGCTCGTCGTCGTCGACGAACGCGTCTCGAACGGCCGCGACGAGCGCCTCGGCTCCATCGGGACGAGCTTGGAAGAACGACGTCGCCGAGATGATGAACCTTCGCCCGCCGACGACTTCGTGGAACCGCGCCGTGCGACCTCGCTTCACCTCGTTCTCGCCGACGAGCACGACATCCTCGGCGACCTCGATGCCGCGCGTGGTCGGAGCCGCGAGCACGAGCCGTTCCCCCGTCGCCGCGCCGCATCGCAGCGTCACCTCCCGCGCGCCGCCAAAGCGTCCGTCGCGCATGAGCTCGTCGAGGAGGGGATGGGCCACCATGCACGAGTCGATGTCGACGAGGTCATGACTCCGATGTGCGCGAAAGCCGGCTCGGCCGTTGCGCACGCCCATGCGCACGGTCGTGCGATATCCGGTGACCGGCAGGCCCGCAGCGGACGACACCTCGGGGTTGGACAGGTGCCCGATGCGGCGGAGCGCGTCGACGACGATCTCGCGCTTCAGATCCACTTGCACGTCGGTGTGGATGTGCTGCCACCCACACCCGCCGCACCCCGCCTCGACATACGGACACGGCGGCGCGACTCGACCGGGAGCAGGCTCCTCGACAGAGACCACCACGGCCCGCGCATAGTCGACGTGCTCGTCGAAGACTTGGACGTCGACGAGCTCCCCAGGAAGAGCCCCTTCGACGAAGACGACCCGACCATCTTCCTCCCGGGCGAGCGCGGCTCCGCCCGCGGCCATGGCAGTTGGGCGAAGGAGCACGCAGCGAGCGTACGGCCCTCCAGCCCGACGTAACGTCTTGGCGTGCAACCCATCGCGATCGTCCCGTCCGTGCTGCCGGTGAACCAGGGCCGTCTGACCGAGGGTGTGATCGAGCTCGAGAAGGCGGGATGCGACCGTGTGCAGTTCGACGTGATGGACGGTCAGTTCGTGCCCGTCATCACGTTCGGACCCGACGTGATCGCCGCGATCCGGGCCGAGGTGAGCCTGCCGTTCGAAGCGCACCTGATGATCGACACGCCCGAGCAGATGCTCAAGCCGATGTTCGACGCAGGCTGCGAGACCCTCATCGTCCACGCCGAGACCACGCGACACCTCCACCGCACGATGGGCGCGATCCGCGAGCTCGGCGCGCGGGCAGCCGTCGCCATCAACCCCGGGACCGACGAGTCGGCCGTGGCGCACGTGCTCGATCTCGTCGATCACGTGCTCGTCATGACGGTCAACCCTGGGTGGGGTGGCCAGAAGTACATCGCGACGATGGAGGCCAAGATCGCCGCGGTCGCGCGCATGATCGACGCCAGCGGCTACGACGTCGGCATCGAGGTGGACGGCGGCATCGGCCCGAACACCGTGGCCGGCGCGGTCGGCGCCGGCGCCAACCTCCTCGTTGCCGGCAGTGCGATCTTCCGCGACCCCGAGGGGCTGGAACATGGGATCTCGGATCTCAGGGCGCGCGCCGTCGACGCGCAGCAGGCACGCTCAGCCTGAGGTCAGCAACGCCTCGACCTCATCGCACGCGGCCGCCACGTCGGTGAGCTCGCGCTCGAACCACCGCGTGGGATTCGCGAACACGAAGACACATCGCTCGACGGGTCGGCCCAGCGAACGTGACACTGCCAACGCATACGCGGCCGCTTGGAGGCGGTAGCGCCCCACCGCCTCGTCCGCATCGGTATCGCCCCGGACGCCGTCGGTCTTGTAGTCCACGACCACGAGCTCGCCCGACGACGCTTCGTACAAGAGATCGATGAAGCCCTCGAGGACGCGATCGCCGATGGGCACTGCGACGAACACCTCCCGCCAGTAGCGACCAGAGGCGAGCGCTTCGTGGACGCTCGGCGCGCCGAGCACCGCCCGCACCCGTCGTTCGATGTCGCCGGCGAGGGCCGGGACCCCCTCGGCGGCGGCCTGCGCGGCAGCAAGCGAGCTGGCTCCGTCGCCCGTCGCGAGGTCGATCGTCTGCAGCACCGCGTGCACGGCGCGACCGATCGCGGTGCCGGCGCGACCCCGACGCCACGGCGGCTCGTCGTCGGGGCGGTCGTCACCCTCGGTGCTGCCCGAGCGGTCGGTGAAGGCATCGTCGCTCTCGGCGTCGGCGTCGGCGTCGGTACTGGGTTCGTCAGGTGCGGCGAGAAGGAGTTTCAGCCCGGTCGCGGCGATTGCTCGAGGGACGAGGGCTCGGGCGACCCGCTCGGCGCGTTGTTCGATCCACTGGTCGCGCTCGCGCAGGGGTTCGTGCACGAATTCGCTGGGTGGCGCAACGATCAGGTCGGGAACCGCCGGGGGGTCGAGCGTCGGCGCCGCAGGCAGGAACTTTGTCATCTCACGGGCAAGGGACCTCACGTTGTGCGCCCGGAAGCGGCTGATGACGAGCCGATCGTGGGCACGAGTCATCGCCACGTAACCGAGCCGCACCCGCTCGGACTTGAGCAGCTCACCCTCTGCCGCCCACGCCGCTTTGTATCCGGCCGTCTCGAAGCGGTCGCCGTCCTGCGGCCCCGCCTTTGCCTCGAAGCCGTCGTCAGTCCAGAGGACCGCCGGGCCGGCGGCCCTCGGCGCGGTGTTCAGGCCCATCAAGACGACGATGGGGAACTCGAGGCCTTTCGACGCGTGCACGGTGAGGACTCGCACCGCGTCGTCGTCAGGATCGGGCTCAACCGAGTCGTTCTCCCACACATCACGTTCGGCCTGCTCGCGCGCCCACGAAACGAACTCCTCGATCGACGAGCCACCCGCCTCCTCGAACGCACGCGCCTGCGCGAGGAAGAAGTCGATGCGCCGCCAGCGATCACGTGGGCGCACGTTGGCGAAGGCCACCTCGCGGAGGTGGCAGACATCGACGACTCGCCGCACCATCTCGCAGATCGACAGCTCATGACGGGCGCGGTGGAGGTCGCTGAGCACCAACAGTGCTCGACCGACCGGGTGCTCGATCGCGGCAGCAGGCGCGTACGGGATGTCGCGGTACCTCCATCGTCGCTCGTCCCATCGCCACGTCGCGAGGTCGCGGTCGGAGCAGCCGAGACCTGCTGACCTCAACGCCGCGACGATCGCGACTTGGTCGTTCGGATCGGCGACCGCGCTCAGCACGGCCAGCAGATCCCTGACCTCCGGTGTGTTCCAGATCAGGATGCGGCTCTCCACCCGAAGTGGGATGCCGGCCTCGTCGAGCCCGTGATCGAGCGCGGCAAGCGACGCTCGCGTCGGCATCAGCACCGCGATGTCGCGGTAGTCCGCGGGTCGTAGCTGGTCGGTCTTCTCGTCGCGCACCATCCACCCGTCGCGCTTCACCTGCGCGATCACCCGCACCACAGCGTCGGCTTCGTACAGCCTGATCTCGGCTGCGGGCATGCCTGTGGTCTCGTCACCCAGGAACCCAACGCTCGGGCTGTTGTCGTAGTCGTCAACGTAAGCAGTGAGGGGCGTGTACGCGGGCTGACCCGCCGCTTCGGGGCTGCCCATCCAGGGCTCGAAGAGTGCGTTCACAAAGCCCACGATCGACGCGACGCTGCGGAAGTTCTCGGTGAGGAGCAGAAGCGGATGCGCGAAGACCTGTTGCGCCTTCTCGTAGAGGTCGATGTCCGCACGGCGGAACCGGTAGATCGACTGCTTCGGGTCGCCCACGAAGAAGAGCCGCCCCGCGTCGGCCGCGTCGAGCGGGTCTTCGGACCAGGCACGCTTGTCGACACCCTCGCGCGACGACGCAAGAAGCACCGCTATCTCGATCTGAAGCGGGTCGGTGTCCTGGAACTCGTCGATCAGAATGCGCTCGTAGCGAGCACGAGATGCGACACGCACCTCGTCGTTGCGGAGTGCATCGCGAGCGAGCACGAGCAGGTCGTGGAACAGCAGCCGACCCTCGGATGCCCGCTTGTCGGCCCACCCCATCACTCTCGCGGCCAACGCCGGAAGGAGCGCGTCGAGCGCCTGAGTGCGCAGGTCGGCACTCACGGCGACGACCACCCGCGCGGGCTCGCCCTTCTTCCCCGCGATCTTCGGGAGCACCCCCTCGATGCGGAGGATGTCGATGCGCTCACCCTCCGAGTCGGCAGCGATCGCCCGTGCGAGGTACTCCGCGACCTCAGCCCGGTCATCGAGCGGCGCGGCCTCGATGGCGCGGATCACGCGCTCGAGATCGATCGGGGGCAACGTGACGGCGTCCGCGGGCCACTCCCAGCCTCGCCCGCGCAGACGGTCGTAGCTCTGATGCAACGCGAAGACGATCTCCCGCACGCCCTTCGGCTTGAGCCCGAGCTCGGCGGCACGCGTCATGACCGCGGCGAGCGGCCCGTCCTCATCGAACAGATCGACCGCGAGCTCGCGCCATCGCTCCTCGAGGTAGATCGCCTCCGCGACGGTGTCGAGCACCTCGAAGTGAGGGGGCACGCCGACGGCCACGCCATGCTCGGTGAGGAGGCGACGGGCGAAGGCGTGGAGCGTCGACATCGGCGCGTCGCCCAACGCAGCAAGGGCAGCCGTGATCGCACCTGTCTGGGGTTGAGCCAACAGCTGCGTGCGCACCCGCACTCGCAGCTCGCTCGCGGCCTTCTCGGTGAAGGTGATCGCGGCGATGTGGCGCACGTCGACGCCGGACTCGATCAGAGCGCAGACGCGGTTGACGAGGATGGTCGTCTTGCCGGAACCGGCGCCCGCCTCGACGAACAACGTCTCGGCGAGATCGGAGCCAACGGCTTCGCGGACGTGCTGATCGTGAGGAAGACGAACGTCGTCGTCACTCATCTCGGGCTCCGTCGGTCGGTTCCCCGCTGCTCAGCCCGATGTACCGCCTCAGCGCGGGTGCGTGCTGCACTCGCTCCCACGCTCGGTCGCGGTCGGGCGGGCAGATGCGCTGGAAGTCACACCACTGGCAGTTCACGAACGTCTGGTACCCCTCATCGCCGGGATGCGCGGGGAAGACGCCGTCGGCGATGCCAGTCGTGATCGTGTCGAGAGTCGTGAGGAAACGGTCGCGGACCTCGTCGTCGATCGATATGTCGACGCTCCGCCAACCCCCCCTCGACGAGATGTACCAGTAGCCCGCCGACACGGATGCGTCGGGATCGAACATCTGCTGCGCCGCGAGGCCATAGAGCGGGAGCTGCAGCAGCACGCCGGTCGCGATGCCGTCACGCACGGTCGTCTCGCTCTGGTGCCCGCCCGTCTTGTAGTCGATCACCCGAAGCCCGGCATGCAACCGGTCGACACGGTCGATCGATCCGCGAAAGTGGAGCTCCCGGCCACTCTCGAGCGTGAGCGAGAACGACTGCTCCCCGTTCGCGACGTCGCCGAAGTGATGCTCGACCGCGAGCAGGATCGCGCCTTCGGAATCCTTGTCGAGGGTGCGCATGACGTCGCGCAAGATGCGCTTGCGCTCGACTGACCAGAGGATCGGGTAAGGCGCGCCGCCGAGGCCTTCGAATTCACTGAGGACCGCGTCGGTGACCTCCTCGACCACCGCATGCGCCGCCACCGTCCACGGAGGGCGTTCCCCTTCGAACAGCCCCAGCTGTTCCGCCGATCTCGAGTCGGCGAGATGGACGTTGCCGAGCTCCTCGAGGATCTTGTGCACGAGCGTGCCTCGATGGCGCGCCTCGAGCTCCTCGACCTCGGTGAGGTCGTCCTGCTCCCGGACGCCGAGGACGTTGCGGAAGAAGTAGCGGGCGGGGCAGCTCGCCCATGTCTCGAGCGACGTCGCCGAGAGCAGCTTGCCGCCGACCTCGAGCTCGGGATGAGGGCCGACGTCGCCGTTCCACTCCGAGAACTCGTCACCACCCCGCGCGACGAGCGCGGCAACCCCCCGGGCGAGCCGCGGTCGCGATGCGATCAGGGGATCGTCTGAGAGGACGGAACGCGGGCACAGTCGCAGCACCCGGAGGTCGCGCTCGTGCAACGACGCTGCCGGTCCGCTCGGCATGGCGAGCTCGCTGTCGAACGAGTCAATCGTGATCTCGGACTCGTGCGGGGCCTCAGACCACCAAGGCGCCGGATGGGCGACCCGATCGGGGCCGACCCTCGGCGTGACCAGCCAGCGGGTGCTCGCCGACGCGACCGCGGCAAGGTAGGAACGGCGCTCGTCACAGGCGCGCCGGTGAGGCGCGAACGGGGACTCGATCTCAGCTCGTTCGGCGTCGGACAGCACCGAGCTGCGCACGCCCATCGGCGGAAACGAACCCTCGGCCATGCCGAGCACGATGAGCACATCGAGATCGACACCGATGACGTGTGCGAGCGACCCGCAGAGCACCCCGACACCGAACCGCCCTCGCCGACCCGCCGGCGCGTCGAGCATCGTCGCGATCTGTGCGCGCATGCGCTCACGAGTCACCGCGCCCGGCTCGACCTCGGCGATGGGGCGCAGATCTTCGACTGCGCGCTCGACCGAGTCGTACGCAGCGAGCTCGGCTTCGGGCCATCGTCGCCGAGCCGCGGCCGAACCGAGGATCGAATGGAGGAACCGACGCGCCCAATCAGCCCAGTCGACCCACGACGCACGCTCGTCGACGCCACACTCGTCGACGAGCCATGCCACGAACTCAATGAGCGGAGCGGCATCGTTGTCGTCGGCAACCCTGCGCTCGAGACGATGGGTCCATTGCTCGGGCCCGCGGACGACGCCGGCTCGTCGCGCCGTGCGAGCCCAGCGTGCCGCGCTCACTCGGGCACCGTTGAACCTCAATGGCGCACTGCTCATGAGGCCGACCACCGCGGCCCGGCCGAATTGGTCGTCGGCGAGCGAGAGCGCCGCGAGAAGCGTGCGGCCGGCGATCGACTGGGCGAGCGTGCGGGGCGATGGTCCGTGCATGGGGATGCCGGCCGCCGAGAGCTCCTCGTCGAGCAGTCGCCCGTAGGGCTCACGCTCGCGGGCGACGATCGCGACTCGATTGAGGGGTCGGCCAGCGTCGAGCTCGGCGGCCACCACGCGCATCGCCTCGCGCACCTCGCCGACCGCGTCTGGCGCGGTGACCTTGATCGTCGTGGGATCGCCCGACTCGCCGAGTACCGAGCGTGCACCCAAACGTGACTCGAGATGGGCGACGAGCATGAGCGCATCGGCATCGGCGTCGGGTTCGCCGGTGAGGCCCACAATCGCCCACACACGTTCGAGGGCTGCGAGCGCGTCGACGAGCCCGAGCTGAGCGTCACCGACCCGGTGTGGCAAGTGGAGCACGACCTGCCCGACATCACGAAGGTCGGCGATGCCGGCTCGCACCACATCGGACGCCGCCTCCGCGAGGTCGTGCTCGTCGTAGTACGAGGCCCCGGCGATCGAGCGGAAGCGCGTCGCGATGCTGGCGAGCTCGCTACCCCGCCGACTGAACGAGCGCAGCGCATCGACAGCACGGGGCCCCGACGCCGCGAGCTCGTCGATCATCTCGACGACGGCGAGCTCGGTGTTCTCGGCCGCGGCGACACGCGAGAGCGGCGCGGGACGATCGGCGAGCACCTGGCGGACGATCGCGGCCTTCACCGCGTCATCGAGGGGCGCACGACCATCGGCCGCCAGCGCGCCGGCACCGAGCAGCTCAGCCAGACGGTCGAGCACGAAGAACCGCACGTTGCACAGGCCGTTGCCGCGACCCCCGAGCTCTCGCCGCAGCGCAAGCCCCGTGAGGTTGCCGGGCACGATCACGGTGACCGGTGCGAGGGGGTCGTCACCCTTGGCCGCGGCGATCATCATCGCGAGCGCATCGGTGGCGCCCGCACCGAAGGGCACGGTCACCAGCCGCGCCGCGTCAGCCCACCCCCTCGCCTGCTCCATGACCCAAAGGTAGCCAGGGGGTGTGACACGCTCTCGGAGCATGCGTCGCGTCGTGGTCGCCGGGCTCGTGATGAGCGCGCTGGCTCTCCTCCCGGCGTGTGGAGGCGACGACACCGCAGCTTCGGGTGACACCACGAAGTACTGCGACGCCGTGCGTAGCACGCAGGGCTCGCTGGCCGGCGATGTCCAGGATCCGACGGCAGCCAAGGCCGCGGTGCACGCCTTCGATCAGCTCGTCTCGACGGCTCCGTCGGCGATCAAGGGCGACGTGCGGACGGTTGCCGGGCTCATCGACAAGATCGCCTCCGCCGACCCGTCCGACGAGAACGGCGTCGCCGACCTCTTCGCGGCCGCCCTCGACCCGGCGTTCCTCGCGGCGAGCAAGCGGATGCAGCAGTTCACTCAGGAGCAGTGCGGCATCGACCTGGGAGGAGCGACGCCTTCGCTCACCACACCGGCGGTCTCGACCCCGTAGCCCGAGCGGTCAGGCGACCTCGGGTCAGATGACCTCGCCGCGCTTGAGGATCACGTGGTCGATGAGGCCGTAGTCCTTCGCCTGCTCCGCGGTGAACCAGCGGTCGCGCTCTGAGTCGAGCTCGACCTGCTCGACGGGCTGACCTGTGTGGAACGCGATGCGCTCGGCCATCAGCCGCTTGATGTACGCGAGCTGCTCGGCCTGGATCGCGATGTCGGACGCCGGCCCGCGGATGCCGCCAGAGGGCTGGTGCATCATGATCCGCGCGTGCGGCAGCGCATAGCGCTTTCCGGCTGCGCCCGCCGATAGCAAGAACTGCCCCATCGACGCACCGAGACCCATGCAGATCGTGGCGACATCAGAGCGGATGAACTGCATCGTGTCGTAGATCGCCATGCCCGCCGTGATCGACCCGCCCGGCGAGTTGATGTAGAGCCAGATGTCCTTCTCGGGCTCCTGGCCTTCCAGATAGAGGAGCTGCGCGGTGATGAGGTTCGCCATGTCGTCGTTCACGTCGGTGCCGAGGAAGACGATGCGCTCTCTGAGCAGACGGTTGTAGATGTCCATCCGCTCGAGGGCGGTTCCATCCTGCTGCGCGGCAGGAGTGAAGAAGTCGCGCTGGTCCATGTGTCGCAGGCTACCGGGCACCGATGCGGGTACCGTCCCCAGAGACGCTGCGGGCGTGGCGGAATTTGGCAGACGCGCCGGGTTTAGGTCCCGGTGGAGCGATCCGTGAGGGTTCGAGTCCCTCCGCCCGCACCCCTCAGCCTCAGATCAGCCTCGGCCCGCACCCCGCGGCAGAGCCGACGGCTCGATGATCTTCGAAGCGGCGATCGGGCCGCCGATCTGCAGCGGCACTGCCGGCAACGGCGGGATCGGCGCATCGACCGGGCGCGGCCACGCGATCGGCGTCGCGTCGCTGTCGATGACCTCGCCCACTGCGATCGAGCCTCGGTCCACGCTGAAGTGCGGGAAGGGATAGCCGCGAGTGCTGCCGTCCGGGAAGTAGATGATCGTGTGGACCGCTCGATCGCGGTCGGTTGTGTTCGGCTTCGCGAGATGCACGGTCAGGCCGTGATGAAACGCGACCGATCCTGCGGGCACCTCGACGAAGACGGGCTCGATGCCACTGATCTCGGGGTCCGCGAGGATGTCTTCCGGCTCGCCGAAGAAGATGTTGACGAACTTGCGCATGCCGATGAGATGGCTCCCCGGCACGTAGCCCATCGCACCAGATGCGAACGTCGAGCCGACGAGCGGGATCCATGCGGTGACCGATGCGGTCTCGGAGATGGGCCAATAGGGGTGGTCTTGGTGTGCGTCGGTCTCGCGGCCGCCCGCCTCCTTGTAGAGCGCTTGGTCGTGCCACAGGCGGATCGCGTCGACCCCGAGCAGCTCTGCAGCCGCCTGGCCGATCCGTTGGTGGAACGTCAGCCGAGCGACATCGGCATCGTCCTCCCAGAGGTTCATGCACTGGATGAACGACTGCTGGTACCGGCTGCGCTCGGCCAACGGCGCGATCTCGATGCCCTCGCGACGCTGACGCACCGCGCCGGTCACTGCGGCCTCGAAGTGCTCGACCTCCTCCGCCGACAGCAGGTCGGGGACCACGACGTAACCATCTCGCTGGAAGGTCGCGACGATGTCAGGTCGGAGCTGCATCGCCCGCCAAGTTACCGTCGCGGTCAATGACCGACGTCCCGACCATTCCAGTCCCGAGAGGCCAGCTCTACGTAGGCGAGCAGATCGACGCGGCGACGCACTCCCGCGACGGGACACCAGTGACGCTCGCAGCGAGCGACTTCACCACCCATGGCGTGATCGTCGGCATGACCGGATCGGGCAAGACGGGCCTCGGTGTGGTGCTGCTCGAGGAGGCACTGCTCTCCGGAGTGCCCGCGCTGATCATCGACCCGAAGGGCGACCTCACCAACCTCGAGCTGACCTTCCCTGAGCTGCGCGCCACCGACTTCCGGCCGTGGATCAACGATGGTGACGCACAGCGCGCCGGCGTCACGCCCGACGCGTTCGCAGAGCAGGAGGCGACGAGGTGGCGCGACGGCCTCGCCTCGTGGGGGGTCACCCCAGAACGCATCGCCGCGCTCAGGGCCGCAGTCGACTTCACGATCTACACGCCGGGCTCGACCTCGGGCATGCCTCTGAACCTCGTCGGATCGCTCCAGGCGCCGAAGGGCGCGGACGCCGAGACGATCGGCGACGAGGTCGAGGGCTTTGTCTCGGGCCTGCTCGGCCTCGTCGACATCCAGGCCGACCCGCTGTCGAGCCGTGAGCACATCCTCCTCTCGAACATCGTCGCGGCGTCGTGGAACGAAGGTCGAGACCTCGATCTGGCCACGCTCGTAGGTCAAGTGCAGTCACCTCCGATGCGCAAGCTCGGCGTGTTCGAGGTCGACACGTTCTTTCCGCCGGCGGATCGCACTGCGCTCGCGCTGCGGTTGAACGGGTTGCTCGCGTCGCCTTCCTTCGCCGCATGGGCGCAGGGCGTGCCGTTCGACATCGACCGCCTGCTGAAGTCAGCGGACGGCAAGCCGGCGGCGGCGATCGTCACGATCGCCCATCTGTCCGACGCCGAGCGCCAGTTCGTCGTGTCGCTGCTCCTCGGCAAGCTCGTCACCTGGATGCGACGTCAGACCGGCACCACTGACCTGCGCGCGCTCGTGTACATGGACGAGGTCGCGGGCTACGCGCCACCGACCGCCGAGCCTCCGTCGAAGAAGCCGATCCTCACGCTGCTGAAGCAAGCGCGGGCGTTCGGCGTCGGCCTCGTGCTGTCGACGCAGAACCCGGTCGACCTCGACTACAAGGCGATCTCGAACGCGGGCACGTGGATGGTCGGTCGGCTGCAGACCGAGCAAGACAAGAAGCGGCTGCTCGACGGGATGTCCGCGGCGGGGGGCGGCGTCGACGTGACCGAGCTCGGCGCCACGATCAGCGGACTCGGCAAGCGGGAGTTCGTGCTGCGCCGCGCGGGGGTCGATCAACCCACCGTGTTCACGACGCGCTGGGCGATGGCCTATCTGCGCGGACCGCTCACGCGCGAGCAGATCGCGTCGCTCACGCCCAAAGAGACCGCCGCTCTGCCTCCCCCACCTCCCGGAGTCGCTGCCGCGAGCCTTCCTCCCCCCGGCGAGATGGCTCCCCCGACCGCCGAAGCCTCGCCGGTCGCGCCGAAGGTCGCCGACAGCGTGTCGGTGCGCTACCTCGATCCCGCCACTCCCTGGGGCGCGCAAGTCGGCGCTGTCCCGAGCGGCTCGCACCTCGTGGCCGCGGCTGTCGCGCGAGTGAGCATGGTGTTCGACGACGACAAGGCGGGGCTTCGAGACGTGCAGGAGTGGGAGGCGGTGCTGTGCCCACTGCCGAGCACACCCGATCCGTCCACCGCGGTGTCGGTCGACTACGACGAGCGCAACCTCGTGACCGCGGCTCCGCTGGGCGCGCAGTATGCGCTGTGCGAGGCGCCGATCGGCACCAAGACGTACTGGACCTCACTCCAACGCAACCTGGTCGATCAGCTCGTGCGGACGCGCACGATGCAGATCCAGCGCAACTCGACGCTCAAGCTGTACTCGCGCGTCGGTGAGACACCGGAGCAGTTCGCGGCGCGCTGTGCTGAGGCGGCCGATGCCGCGGCCGATCAGAAGCTCGCCCTGGTGCGCGACAAGTACGCGCCGAAGTACGCGCGAGCGAGGGCTGCGCTGGCCACAGCGCAGGATCAGGTCGGCGTGCACGAGTCACAGGCGAAGGCCGCACGCGACGACGGGGTCGTGAGCGCCGTCGGCGACTTGCTCGGCGGCTTCCTGGGCGGCAGGAAGAGCGCGCGAACCATGAGCCGGTCGATCTCTCGCGGCACAGGTAGGGCATCGACGGCCAACAAGCGCCTCGACAGCGCGAAGAACCGCGCCGACGAGAAGCAAGACGCGCTCGCGGATCTCGAGCAAGAGTTCCAAGCTGATCTCGCCGAGGTGCACGCCGAAGCCGACGCCGCCGCGGCCACGATCGACACGATGACCGTCCCGCTCGAGAAGACCGACGTCAAGGTCGTCGACATCGCCCTGGTGTGGGTTCCTCGAGCCTGACTACCGCTCGGGATTCGGCTCTTGGGCGCGACATGGCGCGGCGAACCCTCAATCTGGGGTTGGAGGGGGTCGGTAGCCTGAGGGCTCCCATGTGGTCCTTGCTCCGACGGAACCGCGACTTCCGCACGGTCTTCACCGCACAGGTCATCTCGTACATGGGCGACTGGTTCGCCACTGTCGCCGTGCTCGGGTTGGTGCTCGATCTCACTGACTCGGGGTTCGCTGCCGCGATGGTCTTCGTCGCGCAGAGCCTTCCGGCGTTCTTCGTCACTCCGCTCGCGGGCACCGTCGCCGATCGCTTCGACCGGCGCAAGGTGCTCGTGCTGGCCTCGTCGGTCCAGGCCGTCGCCGCGCTCGGCTTCCTGCTGATCGGCCCCGGCCGGGTGTGGATGGCCTTCGTCGCGCAGGGCACGATCGCCGCGCTCGGCGCGTTCTTCGCGCCGGCATCGAACGCGGCGTTGCCGAACCTCGTCGACAAGAAGGATCTCCCACTCGCGACCGCGCTCATGGCCTCGACGTGGGGCGCCATGCTCGCGATCGGCGCGGCGTTGGGTGCGGGTTTCACGGTGCTCTTCGGTCGAGACGCCGCGTTCATCGCTGACTCGATCAGCTTCGCCGTCGCCGGCGTCCTCATCTTCAGCGTGCGCCGGCCGATGCGCGAGCCGGGCAACGAGCCCGATCGCTCGACTCGCATGCGCCCTCTCACGGACTCGGCGGAGGCCATTCGCTACGCGTGGCACCGACCCCAGGTGCTGGCGCTGCTGGGGTCGAAGGCCGGATTCGGCTTCGGCACGGGCGTCGTCGGCCTCCTCGCCGTGCTCGCCACGAAGACCTTCCACGCGGGCGACGGAGGCACCGGCCTCCTCCTCACGATGCGCGGGCTCGGCGTCGTCGCGGGACCGCTGCTCGCCAATCGGGTCGCGAAGCGCGGCGTGCACGGCCTGCTCCTCGCGTGCGGAGTCGCGTCGCTCGTCTACGGCGCGGCCTACGGACTTGTGCCGTTCGCACCGGGGATCATCGTCGCCGCGATCCTCGTGCTGATCGCCCACCTCGGAGGCGGCTGTCAATGGACCTTCTCGACCTACGGCCTGCAGATCGTGACGCCCGACTCACTGAGGGGCCGTATCTTCGCCGCCGACTTCGCGCTCGTCACCATGACGATGAGCTTGTCGCTCGCTCTCGCCGGATGGCTCTCCGGCGCAATCGGCGTCGGCCCGACCATGGTCGGCCTCGCGTGCGTCGAGATCGCGTGGGGGGTGCTCTACCTCGTGATCACGAAGACGCTCCGCACGCCTGACGAGTCGCTCGTCGCGACTCCCGCGGTCGCGCAGTAGCGTCGCCACGCGTGCGCGTCTCCGAGCTGCCGACACCGTCGCTGATCGTCGAATCGACCGATCTGCACCACAACCTCGCGACGATGGCCGCGGCGCTGCCCGGCGGCCGCTGCCGGCCTCACGTCAAAGCACACAAGTGCACATCCCTTGCCGCGGCGCAGCTCGCCGTCGGTCATCGCTCGTTCACGTGCGCGACCCCGCTCGAGGTTGCTGGCATGGCCAAGGCCGGCCTCGGGGAGGATCTGCTCCTCGCGAACGAGTGCGTCGATCCTCACCGGCTCGCGGCGATGGCCGCGCTCGCCGACCGCGCGTGACGGTCGCGGTCGACAGTGCGGCCACGATCGACGCCGCCGCTGCCGCAGGGATACGTGAGGTGCTCATCGACGTGAACGTCGGGCTCCCCCGCTGCGGCTGCGCACCCGAGGACGCCGGTCGCCTCGCCGACCACGCTCGTGCGAAGGGCCTCGGCGTGCGCGGTGTCATGGGGTACGAGGGACACGTGATGCCCGTCGTCGATCGCGCCGACCGCACCGCGCAGGTAGAGGAGTGCATGACGCTGCTCAGGGCGGCACACGACCTCGTCGGCGGCGAAGTCACCTCCGCCGGCGGCACCGGCACCTATGACCTCCACCGTTGGGCGAACGAGATCCAGGCGGGTTCATACGCGCTGATGGACACGTACTACGGGCGCCTCGGCCTGCCCTTCCGCCAAGCGCTGTCGGTGTGGACCACGGTCATCTCGGTCTCGCCGAAGTGGATGGTCTGTGACGCCGGACTGAAGTCACTCGGGATGGACCACGGCGACCCGTCGATCGATGGCGCCAAGGTCTGGTTCTGCTCCGACGAGCACATCACGTTCGCCCCGGAGGAGGGCAGCTCGCTTCGGAGCCTGCGCGTCGGTGACCACATCAAGGTGCTCCCGGCGCACGTCGACCCGACGTTGGCGTTGCACGAGCGGGTGCACATCGTCGACGGTGACGAGGTCGTCGATACGTGGGCGATCGACCTACGGGGCTGGTGAGTCCGCGAGCTTCTCGGCGAGCGTGCGCAGGGCCCGCCCGCGGTGGGACAGCTCATGCTTCTCCCCGTCTGACATCTCCGCGAACGTGCGCCCGTCTCCTTCGTCGGGGATGAACACCGGGTCGTACCCGAAGCCGCGTGCGCCGATCGGTTCGAGCGCGATGTGCCCGCGCACGAACCCTTCAGCGATGACCTCGCGTCCGTCCGGCCAACACACCATCGCGACCGTGATGAACCGAGCCGTCCGCTGTGCCGGGGGGATCCCCTTGAGCGATTCGAGCAGCAGGGCGACGTTGTCGGCGTAGGTCGCATCGGCGCCCGCGTAGCGAGCCGTGTGCACGCCCGGGGCGCGGCCGAGGAAGTCGACCTCGAGGCCGGTGTCGTCGGCGAGCGCGGGTGCACGAGCGGCGATCGCGGATCGCGGCGGCCTTCAGGCGGGCGTTGCCCTCGAGCGTGTCGGCGGTCTCCTCGATGTCGGGCACCCACACTGGTCGTGGGTCGAGCTCGATGCCGAGCGGACCGACGATCTCGAGGATCTCCTTGGCCTTGTCGGGGTTCGCGCTGGCGAGGACGATCTTCACCGGGGCGCCGGCCCCTCCGCGAGGAGCTCGTCCTGCAGCATGAAGACCTCCTTGATGCCCTTCTCGGCCAGACCGAGCAGCACGTCGAGCTCCGAGCGTGAGAACGCGATGCCCTCCGCCGTGCCCTGGACTTCGACGAACCGGCCCGACGACAGCATCACGACGTTCATGTCGACCTCGGCCGCCGAGTCCTCGACGTAGGGAAGGTCGAGTGCGGCCTCGCCGTTCACGATGCCGACCGAGATCGCCGCGCAACGCTCCGAGATGGCGTGCTGCTTGATCGTGCCCGTCTGCACGAGACGGCTGATCGCGTCATGGAGCGCGAGGTAGCCGCCACAGATCGACGCGGTGCGAGTGCCGCCGTCGGCCTGCAGCACGTCGCAGTCGATGATGATCTGCCGCTCGCCGAGCAGGCGCATGTCGGTGACCGCGCGCAGCGAACGGCCGATCAGGCGCTGGATCTCCTGAGTGCGGCCCGAGACCTTGCCCCGCGCAGCCTCGCGCTCGATGCGCTCAGGTGAGGATCCGGGCAGCATCGAGTACTCCGCGGTGACCCACCCCTTGCCACTGCCGCGCATCCACCGTGGCGTGTCCTCGTCGACTGACGCGGTGCACAGCACGCGCGTGCGGCCGAACGACACGAGCGCTGAGCCAGCCGCCATCTCGGTGTAGTCGCGCTCGAAGGTGATCGGGCGCAGCTCATCCGCAGCGCGGCCGTCGGGTCTGGGCATCGGGTCTCCTCAGCTCACCGTGAACGTCTTGCCGGGAACCGCCACCTGCACCGCGCGTCCGAACATGTCCGCGGCTTCGTCTTCGTGGCGACGGGGATCGGACGTCGGCCAGAAGTGGGTGATCACGAGGTCGCGCACTCGGGCGTCGCGGGCAGACATGCCGGCCTGACGCGCAGACAGATGCGGCGCGGTGCCCTCGGTCTCGACGAGCAGCGTCGCTTCGCACACCGCGAGGTCGGCGTCTGACCCGAGCGCTTCGAGCGACCACTCCGGGCCAGTGTCCGCTGAGTAGAGCAGGGACTTGCCCTCGGCCTCGATGCGCATCGCGAGCGTCTCGACCGGATGGTCGGTCTCGCTGAACGTGAAGTCGAGATCGCCGATCGTGATCCGGTCGCTGTCCGCGACGATCCCCCACCGGAACGTCGGCTCGGACGAGTCACCGCACACGATGTCGACCAGCTCGCGGACGGCCGGCGTCGAGTAGACGGGCAGCCCTTCGATCTGAAAGCCGTACTTCAACGCGTTGCGCAGCACGCCGAGCTCGCCCCAGTGGTCGGGATGGCTGTGGCTCACCACGACGGCGTCGAGCGCGGTGAGGTCGACGTGCTGCTGGAGGTTGCCGAGGGTGCCCGGCCCGGTATCGACCCACACGGTCGTGCCGCCGCCGCGCACCAGGTAGCCGCTGCACGCGCCGCCGGGACCGGCATAGGTGCCCGAGCACCCGAGGATCGTCACGCTGAGGGCCACGTCAGCTCCAGGTGAGCGCCTCGGCGCGCGCGAGCTCTGGCCCGAGCAGCCGCCGACCGATCTCCTCGAACCACTGCACATCTCCAGACGACAGGAACCGGTGCGTCGCCGGCGTGTCGTCAGGGCACCGCGCGAGGCGCGTCGACTCGAGCACGGCCCGCACCTCGAACGCGGTCTCGTCCGCGGACGACACGAGCACGACATCGCGACCCATCACGTCGGTGATCGTACGGGCGAGGTAGGGGTAGTGAGTACAGCCGAGCAAAGGGTGTCCACGCCCGCGTCGTGCACGGGGGCGAGCAGCCGCTCGGCGAGCACCGTGACCTGGTCGCCCGTCGTCTCGCCCCGCTCCACGAACTCGACGAAGCCTGGACATGCCGCGCACGTCAGCTCGACCGCGGCCTCGGTCGCGGCGACCGCCCGCTGATAGGCCCCTGACCCGATCGTGCCGACCGTGCCGATCACGCCGACACGCTGGTTGCGGGTCGCGGCGATGAGCGCGCGCACGCCGGGTTCGATCACCCCGAGAACCGGAACGGGCAGCTCGGCGGCGAGATCGTCGAGCCCTGCGGCCGCTGCCGTGTTGCACGCCACGACGACCGCCTTCACGCCGAACCGGTCGACGAGCGTGCGCCCGATCTGGAGCGCGAACTCCTTCACCTCCGTCTGCGGACGAGGGCCGTACGGGTAGCGACCGGTGTCGCCGATGTAGACGAGGTGCTCGTCGGGGAGCAGGTCGATGACCGCGCGGGCGACGGTCAGGCCGCCGAAGCCGCTGTCGAACATCCCGATCGGACGGTCGTCGGCCACCCCGCGAGGCTACGGGCGAATCAGCGGGTCAGAAGTAGATGATCTTCTTGGCGCGCTCTTCGACCTCGTCGAGGTCGTCGGTCCAGGCACCAGTAGAGAGGTACTTCCAGCCCCCGTCGCACACGATGAAAACGATCACGCCTTCGTCGATGCGCTCCGCGACTCGAGCTGCACCGGCCAATGCCGCGCCGGCCGAGATCCCCGAGAACACCCCGACCTCTGCCATGCGCCGCGTCCACTCGAGCGATTCGCGGGGACGCACGATCCGCTTGCCGTCGAGCAGCTCGGTGCCGTGCCACAACTCGTACACCGGAGGGATGAAGCCCTCGTCGAGGTTGCGCAAGCCCTCGACCGCCTCGCCGACAGGAGGTTCGACGGCGAGCACCTTGACCGCCGGGTTCTGCTCCTTGAGATAGCGCCCGACCCCCATCAGCGTGCCGCTCGTGCCGAGGCCGGCGACGAAGTGCGTGATCTCGGGGCAGTCCCGCCAGATCTCCGGACCTGTGCCCTCGTAGTGGGCTCGGGGATTCGCCTCGTTGCCGTACTGATAGAGGAAGCACCACTCCGGATGCTCCTCGGCCATCGCCCGCGCCCGCCGCACCGCGCCGTTCGATCCCTCGCCACCCGGGGTCGAGACGATGTCGGCGCCGAACACGTCGAGCAGCTGGCGACGCTCGATCGAGACGTTCTCGGGGAGGACGATCGTGATCGGATAGCCCTTGATGCGGGCGATGCCCGAGAGCGCGATGCCGGTGTTGCCCGACGACGGCTCGAGGATGCGCTGCCCCGGCCTGAGCGAGCCGTCCTTCTCCGCGGCCTCGATCATCGCGAGGGCGATGCGATCCTTCACCGAGCCGAACGGGTTCTGGCTCTCCATCTTGGCGAGGATCCGCACCCGCGGGTTCGGGCTCAGCGGGCTCACGTCGACGAGCGGCGTGTTGCCGATCATGTCGAGCACTGAGCCGTACACCCCTGCCATCGAGGAAATGCTACCTGGGAGGTCAGCTTTGACCGACCCGTTCGATCGCGAACGGCACCGAGGTGGGATGCGCCGAGAACCGGCCGAGGAACACGCGAGTCGGGCTCGCCTGCGCACCGTCGACCTTGGCGTTCACCGTGATGCCAGGGCCGCAGCGCACCCGGAAGTCGATCCCGTCGAGACCCCCGTAGTTCGTGAACCGCATGAGGAGTGTCGTCCCGTCGTTGACGAGCACGTCGCCACGCTCGGTCAGTCGCTCGACGCCATACAGGCCGCCCGGCGCGGAGATCTTCACTTCGAACACCTGCTGCGCCGTGCCGCGATGGGTGACGCGAAGGTGCCATCCGACGGCGTCGTGCCACAGGTACACGCCCTGCGGCCCCTGCGCGTGCCCGCCCGCGGGACGTCCGTCGACCCATCCCGGCCAGTGGCCCGAGGTACACGTCGCATTGTCCGCCGCGGCCTCGGTGCTCGTGTCCGCGCCGGCCGCGGTTGCGGTGAACGCCAGTGCGCCGAGTGAGAGCGAACCAGCGACCGCCATTGCGATGATCCTCGAGAGCTTCATGGCTTGCCTCCTGAGCTGTAGGTACGCCATGAAGGTGGCCCTCACCTGTGGGCGAGAAGCGAGGGAGTCATGAGGGATGTGTGAGCGGTAGCGTCCGCCACATGACGAGGACAGTGCTGCACGGAGGCATGGTGTTCGACGGAACCGGCGTTCCCGCTGCGTCCGCCGACGTGCTCATCGAGGACGGCAGGATCATCGACGTGGCGTCGCAGCTCGACGGTGACGAAGGCGTCGACGTCAGCGGCAGGTGGGTCATCCCTGGGCTCTTCGACTGTCACACCCATGTGATGTTCGGGCCCGACCTGATGGACACCGCGCGGCGCGTCAACACCCCGTTCTCGAGCCGCTTCTACGACGCCGTGCACAACCTCGAGGCAACGCTCCGGCAGGGAGTGACGACCGTGCGCGATGCAGCCGGCGCAGACCTCGGTGTGAAGACCGCGGTCGAGCGAGGGCGCATCCGTGGTCCGCGCATGCAGATCTCGATCGCGATGATCAGCCAGACCGGCGGCCACGGCGACGGATGGACTCTGTGCGGCGCGGAGCTCGCGCTCAGCGGCGAGTACCCGGGCATGCCCCACGCGGTCGTCGACGGCCCGGACGCGATGCGCCAGAAGGTGCGCGAGCTGCTGCGCGCGGGCGCCGATGTGATCAAGGTCGCGACCTCGGGCGGCGTGCTGTCACCCCGCGACGATCCTCGACATGGACACTTCCGCGACGACGAGCTCGAGGTACTGGTCGCGGAGGCGACTGCCGCCGGTAAGTACGTGATGGCGCACGCGCAGGCGACCGAAGGCATCAAGGGGGCGATCCGCACGGGCATCCGCTCGATCGAGCACGGCATCTTCCTCGACGACGAAGCGATCGGGATGATGCTCGACCGGGGCACGTTCCTCGTCCCCACGCTCTCGGCGCCCCGCGGTGTCTTTGCTGCGCGCGATGCAGGCATCCCCGTGCCCGCGGTGATGCTCGAGAAGTGCGCGATGGTCATGGAGACGCACACGTCGTCCATCAGCAGAGCGATCGCCGCGGGCGTGAAGGTCGCGATGGGCACCGACTCGGGCGTCTGCCCGCACGGGCAGAACGTGCGTGAGCTCGCACTGATGGCCGACTGCGGGATGTCGCCGACCGATGCGCTCGTGGCGACGACTCGCACTGCGGCCGACCTCCTCGGCGTGGCCGACCAGCTCGGCACGATCGAAGCCGGGAAGCGAGCCGACCTCGTCGTCGTCGACGGCGATCCCCTCGAGCTCGACAAGCTCGGCGACCGCATCACCCAGGTGTGGAAGGACGGCGTGAAACTGGTCGACACTGCCGCGTGACTCAGGCGCTCAGCCCCAACCTTCGAGCGCGACCTGCTCCTCGCTGATCTGCCCGTCGACGATGCGGTATGACCGCAGCACCGGCTCCGGCTGCTTCAGCGACACGATCACGTAGTGCCAGTCGGGGTCGGGTGCCTGCGCGACGTCGGTCGGTGAGGGATACGCGTCGGTGTGCGTGTGGCTGTGCATCACGCCCAGGATGGAGAGGCCCCGCTTCTCGGCGTCACGCTCCGCCAGCAAGTAGTCCTTCGGGTCGATCGTGTAGACGCGTGACGACTCGGCGACGTTGCGACACGGATAGAACGCGACCACGTGCCCACCTGACGCCGGCTCGCCCGCGAACAGCCCGCATGCTTCGTTCGGAAGCCCGTCATAGGCATGGCCGACCATCTCGAGATACGGGGCTCGGGTGAGGCGGAGCACGGGGTCGAGAGTACCCTCGACCCCCCATGGCACCGACGGGCGTGAAGGTCATCGCGTCGAACCGACGCGCGCGCCACGACTACCTCGTGCTCGACACGATCGAGTGCGGGCTCGTGCTCGTCGGCAGCGAGGTGAAGTCGCTCCGCGACGCCAAGGTGCAGCTCGGCGATGCCTACGCCCGCGTGGAACGAGGCGAGCTCTGGCTGCACAACATGCACATCGCTGCGTATGAGCACGCGGCGGGCTTCGGAGCTCATGTCACCGATCGACCTCGCAAGCTGCTCGCGCATCGAGGCGAGATCGAACGGCTCGGGGCGAAGATCGCGCAGGATCACCTCACGCTCGTCCCCCTCGCGCTGTACTTCAAAGAGGGGCGAGCGAAGATCGAGCTCGCGCTCGCAAAGGGGCGCAAGAGCCACGACCGCCGGCAGGACATGGCGAAGCGCGATGCGGATCGGGAGATGCAGCGCGCGTTGTCCGACAACCGCCGCGGCAAATGACCCCAGCCAGGCCGACCGGGCGGGAGTACCCTTTCCGAGACGTCCGATCGAGCACGAAAAGGAGGACGACTTCATGAGTGTCAGATCTGCTGCCGCCACGTCCTCGTTCCGCGTGCTCTCGGCCGCCTGACCGTTCGATTCGGTCGGGAGCACCTCCCCCGGAGGTTCTTCCGTTGATCGACGCTGTTCCGCACGCGCTTGTCCCCTACGGCTGGGACGACCGCGTCGCCGCCCTGTTCTCCTACGAAGCCAATCCCGACTCGATCGCCGGACGCGTGATCCGGGTCGATCGGGACCGCGTCACCGTCATCACCGACTCCGACGACCACCGCGCGGCCCGCGGAGACCCCTTGCCGAGCGTCGGAGACTGGGTCGGGTTAGTAGAGGGCGGGCCGGATGGCGATCTCCTCGTCACGACGGTGCTCACACGTCGGTCCGTCCTCGGCCGGCGCAGTGTCGGCAAGGCGCCCGACGGCCAAGTCATGGCCGCCAACATCGACTTTGTCTTCATCGTCGTCGGGGTCGACCGAGTCGTGCTCAACCGCGTCGAGCGTGAGCTCGTAGCGGCGTGGGACTCCGGCGCGACGCCGATCGTGGTGCTCACCAAGGCCGACCTGATCGAGGATCCTCTCGAGGTCGCGACCGAGGTGGCCGCGCGCTCCAACGGTGTCGACGTCATCCTGACCTCGACCGTGACGGGGCTGGGCATCGAAGACGTCGTCACCATCCCGCAGCCGAACCGCACCGTGGTGCTCCTCGGGGCCTCAGGAGTCGGCAAGTCCACGCTCGCGAACGCGCTGCTCGGCGAGCAGCTCCTCGACACCGGACCAGTCCGATACAACGACAGCCGCGGCCGCCACACGACGACCGCTCGCAGCATCGTGACACTGCCGCGTGGCGGAGTGCTCATCGACACACCCGGGATCCGCAGCCTCGGCCTCTTGGAATTCGAAGAGGGGCTCTCCCTTGCCTTCCCCGACATCGAAGAGATGGCGGCGGGATGCAAGTTCCGAGACTGCACCCACGCGACCGAGCCCGGCTGCGCGGTGCGCGCAGCCGTCGCCGCCGGCGAGATCGATCCGAACCGCATGCGCTCGTACGAGAAGCTGCAGAAGGAGCTCGCCCACTCAGACCGGGTCGGCGATCCTCTCGCCATGCGAGCCGAGATGCGCAAGTGGCGGGCGATCAACAAGTCGGTGAAGCAGATCACGAAGAAGCGCTGACCTGTCACAACCGGCCATCGACATTCGTCGTATGGGCATGGAGCCAAGCTCAGACCGCAACACAGACATCATCATCATCGGAGCCGGACTCGCGGGGCTCGTCGCCGCCGCGAGAGCATCGACGCAGACCCAGGGCGTCGCCCCCCGAGTCACGCTGATCGACAGCACCCAACCGGGCGGCCGTGCCCGGACAGACGAGCACGGCGGCTACCGGTTCAACCAAGGGCCGCACGCGGTGTACCTCGAGGGCGCGGGCCGTCGTGTCCTGCTCGACCTGGGCATCGACCCTCGCGGCGGGCCGCCCGACATCCGCCACACGTTCCTCTGGCATGACAACCGGGCCTTCCCGATGCCGTCGTCGGCGCCGAAGCTCATGGCCAGCAAGCTGCTCGGCGCTCGGGCCAAGGCGCAGGTCGCGAAGCTCCTCGCGGGCCTCAGCAAGATCGACACCACCGCGCTGTCCACGATCAGCGCGGCCGCGTGGCTCGATTCCCTCGACCTGCAGCCCGAGGCCCGCCGGCTCGTCTCCATGCTGATGCGCACCGCGACCTATGTCGATCCTGACGCAATGCCCCTCTCGGCCGACGCCGGCGTGAGGCAGCTGCAGATGGCCGTCGCGGAGGGAGTCCGGTACATCGACGGCGGGTGGCAGACCCTCGTGGACGGACTGCTCGACGTCTGCCGGGAACGAGGAGTCGAGATCGAGACCCGGACGTCGGCGCTCTCGGTGCGCGAAGTGGGCGCCTCGGTGGAGGTGACGACTGCGGCGGGGTCGTGGAGCGCCGGCGCTGCGATCCTCGCGGGCGGTGGGCCACGTGCCGCGATGGGGCTGCTCGGGAGCGATCCCGGATGGGGCGATCTCGGCGACCCAGTGACGGCCGCATGCCTCGACCTCGGGCTGACGCGGCCCGGTGAACGACCGCTCCTGTTCGGGTTGTCCGAACCCCTGTACCTATCGACGCACTGCCCGCCCGCCGATCTCGCCCCCGAGGGCGGCGCAGTCGTGCACGTCATGCGCTACGGCGCCCGCGACGCGGTGACCGATCGCCATGAGCTCACCCGGCTCGCCACCGCAGCGGGCATCGAACGCGCGACTGTCGTGCAAGAGCGCTTCCTCGCCCGCATGCACGTCGCGTGGTCGGTGCCGAACCCCTCGTCGGGAGGACTTCCCGGCCGGCCGCCGGTCATCGTCCCCGCGCACGAGCGGGTGTTCGTCGCCGGCGACTGGGTCGGCCCGGTCGGGATGCTCGCCGACGCGGCCCTGGCGAGCGGAGCAGCAGCGGCTGAGCACGCGAGCGGTGCGTTCAGCCTCTGGCTGCGGCACGCTGAGCCGCGTGGAGCCCGAGGTGCAGGACATCGACATCTTCGAGGCCGAGCGTCCGCGACTGCTGGGCCTCGCGTACCGGATCCTCGGCTCGGCGGTCGACGCCGAAGACGTGGTTCAGGAAGCGTGGGTCCGCTGGGAGGGCGCTCAAGGCGTGGAGAGACCGGCGGCATGGTTGACGACCGTCGTGAGCCGGCTCGCGCTCGATGCGTGGCGCGCGCAGCAACGCAAGCGCGAGGACTACGTCGGCCCTTGGCTCCCCGAGCCCGTCGCAACGGAACCTGATCCCGCGGAGCGCGCCGAGATGGCCGACTCGCTGACGTTCGGGTTCCTCGTGCTGCTCGACGAGCTGAGTCCGGTCGAGCGAGTCGTTTTCCTGCTCGCCGACGTCTTCGGCGAGGCCTACAGCGACATCGCGGCGACCGTCGGCAAGACCGAGGCGGCGTGCCGACAGATCGCCTCGCGAGCGTGGCGCAGGCTGCAGGATTCGAAGCCGCACGGAGCGGTGAGCTCGTCACCCTCCCTCGCGGTCGCCCTGCTCGCCGCCGTGTCGCAGGGCGACGTCGCAGCTGCCATGGCGTTGCTCGATCCCGACGTCGTGCTCACGAGCGACGGCGGACCACATCGGCACGCGGCCCGCCGCCCCGTCATCGGCGCCGACCGCGTCACGCGCCTGCTCGTCAACATCACGCAGCGCGGGCTCGAGCGCGACGCCGAGATCCAGTTCTTCGAAGTGAACCGCAGGCCGACGCTCGTGATCTCACATCACGGGCGTCCCCAGGTGATGATCGCCATCGAAAGCGAGGGAGAGCGGGTGCAGGCGATCCGCGTCGTCGTCAACCCCGACAAGCTCGGCCATCTGACCGAGCCGGTCCATTTGATCTGACCGATCAGGCGGTGACGACCCCGTCGACGTCAACGGGCGCAGCATGCACGAACTCCAGCTCGATCCTGACGCGAACGCCTGGCTCGAGCTGCTCACGCAAGTCGACCAGCATGATGTGAGAAGTGCCGCCACCGAGGTCGCGCGTCTCACCGGCCGCAACGGCAATTTCATCCACCGATTGCATGACCTCGCGACCATTGACTGTGCGGATCACGTGCAGCGTCGCGTCGTCGGCCGCGGCAGTCCGCGCGCCGACGAGCGCGTCGTCCTGCACCGACAGGTTGTGCACTCGAAATGACACAACCGACAGCCCGCCGAGCGGACCCTGGCTCACTGCGACCTGGGACACCTCGACGTTCGGGGATGCGGACAGACGCAAGGGTTCGTCGCGGCTCGACGCGACGAGGCACGCGCCCACTGCCACTGCGACGACCGCGGCTGAGGCCACCAACGTCCGCCGCCCACGTCGACCGCGACGCGGGTGAGGGAGCGCCGACAGGATCGCGGCGGTGCGGTCGGGCACGAGCTCGCCGGGATGCAGGCGGACGCGCCGATGAAATGCCTCGAGGCGAGACCGGTGGGCACCACAGGCATGACACGCGGCGACATGTGCCGACGCCTCTGCGAGCTCGCCTGGCCCGGCCTCATGGTCGAGCGCCGCCGAAAGCACTTCGCGACAGTCCGCGCAGTCCATGCCTACTGGTCGCCCCGAGCTGCCCGCAGGTTCCCCGTGTCCTCCTCGCCGAGATCCCGATCGTCCAGCTCGCCGAGAAGCGTGGCCCGAGCCCGAGCGACCCTCGACCGAACGGTGCCGATCGGGCACGCGGACACGTCGGCGGCTTCCGCGTACGAGAGCCCGATGATCTGGGTCAGCACGAAAGCTGCCCGACGATCGGGTTCGAGGCGGGCGACCAGGTCGAAGAGATCGACCGCGCCATCATCGGATGGCGAGGACGCGTCTGCGAAGTCCGCAACGATCTCGGGTCGGCGCGAGTCTCGTCGCAGCGCGTCTGCACACGCTCGGCGCGCGATCGAGAGGAGCCACCGCAACGCGGGCGCGTCGCCGCGATAGCGCGGGAGAGAACCCACAGCCCTCAGGTACGTGTCCTGGGTGAGGTCGTCGGCTCGGTCAGGTGACAGCAGGTAGGCGCAGAACCGCCAGACGTCGGCTTGCGACGCTCGCACGAACGCGCCGAGCGCCGCCTGGTCGCCCGCGCTGGCGGCCGTCGCCAGCGCGGTGAGCTCGTCCACGGGGCTCGATGCTGTCAGGTGGCGGTGGGCCTACGGGATCGGGACAAGGCGATGCCGCCGAGCACGACGCCCACTGCGCCCACGACGATGCCGATGATGCCGAGGGTCTTCGCCGCCGAGTCGCTGCTTCCGCCACTGCTCGTCGGGGTGTCGTCAGCCGGGGTGGCACTCACGAGGTCGAGGTGGGGCGCAGGGTGCTCAGGCTCGGGCTGCCCTTCTTGCGTGACGTCGACCCACCGAACCTCCTGACCGTCGGAGTAGGTCTGCACCGCGGGAAACAGCAATGTCGTCCCTGCCGCATCGGGAAGCGGCCCGACGTCGAGGTTGAACAGCTGGAACTCGCCCGGCTTGATCTCGCCGCCTTCGAACGTCACCACGGACACCGCTTCCGTGACTGTGCCGTCGTCGGTCTCGATCGGCGTCTCGAGGGGTGTCGTCTGCACGCTCACGTCCCAACCGGCGATCGGCTCCGCGAGAACCGTGGGCAGGACGACCCCTTGAGGCATCGCGATCTCGACCTTCACGGTGCTCGCCGTGTCGGACTCGTTCGGCACCTGGAAGTGGAGGATGGTGAAGCCGCCTGCCTCGGCCTTGTCAGGATCGATGGTCACGTGGGCGCTCGCGGCCGCGGTCCAGCCGAGGACGAGTACGGCCACGAGCGCGGCCGCGGAGAACAGACGGAAGCGGGTCATGCCCACTGGTCGCCGAATCAGGGGCTGCAGTTCCCGATGAGAGGGATTCAGATCAGGCAGTCCACCGGGTGTGGAACGACTCGGCGAGCGTCTCCCCCGCAGGCCCGAGGACGATGCCGTGCTCGAGGGCAAGACCTCCGCGACTGATCGGTGCTTCGAACCGAGCCGTGAGGTCGACGGGGTTCATGCCGGTGCCAGGTCAACGTGTACCACGGGGCCGGCGGCCGTGATCCGGCGAGGGAGGCGTGTCGCGAAGGCGCTGACGACGAGACCACACACGACCAGCAGCCACCACACGCGGTGGAACGTGGCAAGTGCCGTGTCGGGAGTGAGGTCGGCCGTGAAGGCGACGACGAGCGCGACGCCGAGCGTGGACCCGAGGTTGCGTCCCGCCTGGTTGACGGCCGAGCCCGAGCCGAACTGATCGCGCGGCAGGCCCTGCACCGCGGCCGACGAAAGCTGGGGAAGGGTGAGCGACACACCGAGCGCGGTCAGGACTATCGCCGGCAGGTATTGCCCGAGGTAGTTGCTCGCCACCGTCGCACGGGTCAGGAGCATCACGCCCCCGGCCGCCCAGACGAGACCACCGGGCAGCACGAGCGCGCGCTGGCCCACACGTCCCGCGAGCCGCCCGAAGAACGGAGCGGTCGCGGCAACGATCAGCGGCCCGACCGAGACCGCGAGTCCTGCCTGCAGGATCGAGTACTGCCACACCTGGGTGAGGAAGAGGACGTTGCCGAGGAACATCGCACTGAAGCCCGTCGCGTAGACGAGCATCGCCGCGTTCGCCCAGCGGAACGACTGCGAATGGAAGAGCCTGAGATCGAGCAAGGGGTTCGAGACACGAGCACAGCGTCGGATGAACACCGCGATGAGTGCCGCGGCCGCGAGGACGGTGAGCAGGAATGGGGCGCTCACCCATCCCCAGTCGGTCGTCTTCACGATGCCGTACGCGAGCAACGCCAGGCCGCCGGCGAGAAGGCCGACGCCGACTGGGTCAGGGAGCCGACCGGGATTCACCTCACGTCCTTCCGGAAGTACGCGCCGGCCGAGCACGAAGCTGACGATGCCGACGGGGAGGTTGATGAAGAACGCCCACCGCCACCCGAAGTTCTCGACGACGAGCGCCCCGAGCGTCGGGCCGAACGCGCCGGCGACTGCGCCGATCGCTCCCCAGATCGCGACGGCGACCGGCACCTTCTCGCTCGGGAACGACTGCAGCACGAGCGCGAGCGACGACGGCACGAGGGCTGCGGCTCCGACGGCCTGGAGGATGCGGGCGAGCACGAGCAGTCCTGCGGTCGGCGCGAGGCCGCACAGGATCGAGGCCAACGTGAAGATGACGACGGCGGTGAGGAACGTGCGCCGACGACCGACCCGATCGGCGAGCCGGCCCGCGGGGATGAGCAACGCGGCAAACACGATGGTGTACGCGTTCAAGACCCACGAGATCGACGACGCGCTGACGCCGCTGAAGTCAGCGCGGATCGCCGGGAACGCCACGAACAGGACAGTGGTGTCGAGGAACACAGCGAAGATCGCGAGGCTCGTCGAGATCAGGACCGCCCACGGGCTTCGCGCTCTTGTCTGCTGCATTGGTACAAAGTATGATGTAGTCGCTAGAAAAAATCTAGTGATCTATGACACCCACCGCGAAGTCCTCCGAACGCACCTACGGGCAGTACTGCCCGATCGCCGCGGGCCTCGACGTCGTCGGCGACCGTTGGACACTGCTGATCTGCCGCGAACTCGCGCAGGGCGATCGCCGCTACACCGATCTTCGCAACGCCCTCGACGGCATCGCACCGAACCTGCTGAGTGAACGTCTCCGGACGCTGCAGAATGAGGGGCTCGTGACGACAGCCGAACTTCCTCCCCCGGCAGCCCGCACCGTGTACCGCCTCACTGACAACGGGCGCTCTGTCATCCCGGTCCTGCGCGCGATGGCGCGCTTCGGGGTGCGCTACCTCGAGGGCGAGCCGCACGAAGAGATGAAATCGGGCCGCGCCGCCAACGCGCTGCTCCTCCCCTGGCGCCAGCCGATCGACGCCGATCTCCGCGTCCGCCTCGTGATCGACGGCAGTGAGATCGACCTCGTCCTCGAAGGACGCGAGACCCGGCTCGAGCCGGCCGAAGGCGACGCTGACGTCGTCATGACGACCGATTCCGCATCGCTCGTGCGGGCGCGCCAAGGCGAGCCGCTCGACGCGAAGATCACCGGCACACGCGCTGCCAAGAACGAGCTGTTCGAGGTGTTCGCTCTCACCCGGGCCTGATCCGGCTCAGCGCGCCGTCCTCGACCATCGCTTCGACCTGATCTCGCACGCTCGCCAACATGCGCGGATCGGTGAAGACCCAGAAGCGGTTGGTGAGGACTGCGTCCAAGACGAGCTGCCCGACATCATCGGGATCCATCGCGTCGAGCACCGCTCCCAAGTCGGCCGCCCCCTCGGCACGGCCCTCACCTGGCAGACGTGTCGGAGCAACACCGTCTTTGGCCCTGCGGCTGTCGACGCTGTTCCGCCCGATCCCCGTGTTGACCGCTCCGGGGCAGAGCACCGACGCGTACACGGGTGAGTGAGCGGCGCGGAGCTCGCGCTGCAGCGTCGCCATCAGCGCGACGACACCGTGCTTGGCGACGTTGTACGCGCCGAGCGAACGCACTGCGAGCAGCCCGGCCATCGACGACGTCGAGTTGATGTGGCCTTCTGGCTGACGCTCGATGATCGGGAGGAACGTCTTGACTCCGTGGATCGGACCCCACAGATCGATGCCGAGCGTCCACTCCCAGTCCTCGATCGAGGTCTTGGCGACCGGCTTGAACAGGCCGACGCCGGCGTTGTTGCACAGCACGTCGACCGCGCCGAATGAATCGAGCGCGGCTTCGGCGAGTGCCTCGACCTCCGCGAGCTTCGAGACGTCGGTCGGAACCCCGACCACTTCATGTCCTTGCGCCTGAAGGTCCATCACTGATGCCGCGAGTGCGACATCGCGATTGTCAGAAAGGACGACTTTCATGCCGGCGCCCACGAACGCTCGGGCGATCCCGAGCCCGATGCCAGAGGCCGCACCAGTGACGACCGCGACCTTCCCCTCGACTGATTGCATGGCTCCCCCTCAGCGCTCGGCCCGCACGTAGGTTGTCACGATCGACGACCACACGATGCAGCGTCTCGCGGACGAAGCTGACCTCCGCGACCTGATCCACCGCTACGCGCTGGGCCTCGACACACGCGACTGGAAGCTCTGGCGGTCGGCGTTCACCGAAGAGGTGATCATCGACACGAGCGACTACGAACCCGAGCCGCCTCCCCGCCGGCTGCCCGTCGATGTCTACGCATCGTTCGTGAGCCGCCTGTTCGCGGGCTTCGAAGCGACGCAGCATCTGATCGGCAGCCATCGCTTCGTGATCGACGGCGATCACGCGACGATCACGGCTCACTTCCGCGCCGAGCACTGGGCGGCGGTCAGCCAGGGTGGAGATCGCTACACGATGTTCGGCACGTACGTCGACGAGTGCGAGCGAACACCGCACGGATGGCGAATCTCGTCGGTGAAGCTCAACCTGCTCCGACAGGAGGGCAACCGCGAAGTCATGCGACGGGCCGAATCCGCCGCTCGCCGCCGCGGCCCCTCCCCCGGAGATTGATGATTGGGCGGACGCAGAGTCCGTTCAAAGACCAATCCCGCGGCCGCAGCGGGCCGGTATCCTGGGCGATGCAGATCACGGGGCTGATCGGTTTCGACATCGGAGCCGGGTTCCGGACGTGCGACCCGAGTTGCTCAGACTCGCTAAACGGGGCACAAACCACAACTGCCAACCAGCAGTACGCTCTCGCTGCCTAGTCCCTAGGTAGTCGCAGAGACATCGTGAGCCGAGAGGCCGCACGGGGCCGATCCACCGCAGCCCGGCAACAGAAGCGGAGGATGACCGCGGCAAAGACTGCTGACGGCGGGAAAGACCGCTGACGTCGGGGAAAGACCCGGCGGTGGCCGCGAGGCCAACCGACCCGCCGGTGGGGTGCCGTCAGCCCCGTAGTCGGGAATGGTCGTAGCGCGGGCGGTGCTCAACCGATGGACGGGGGTTCGATTCCCCCCAGCTCCACTGACCGCCCAAAATGCCCATCTACCAGGGCTTTGCGGGGGCAGAAGTCCGACACCGACGCTGGCGCCCGGTCACCGGATCGCTGACCTGCGCTCCGGCTGTCGAGTCGGGAAAGTCGGGGTCCTTCGAACCCATGATGACGACAGTCTGAGCGTGCCCGTCGTTGAGGCGGGCTTCCACAGGGACGTGGGCGGTATACGTGGTCGCGCGAAATGCTCTGGCGTGGCCGGGACGGCGCATCGATCGGCGAATGTTCGCTCTATGTCGATCGAGGTCGGCGGGGGTCGGCCCGGGAGCAGCTTCTTGTAGTAGGCGTTCCAGGCTGCCGATGACCACGGCGGCGGCACGTACGACCGCCTCACTGTGCCGACGTTGGGATCGCAGCGACGCGGCGCACAGGATCAGTCGGGCCGACGTCCGTGGCATCCCGCCACGGCCGGCGAGTGAAGGGCTCGGATCAAGTCCCGAGTGCTACGGCAACCATCGACGTGCGAAGAACAGCCAATCTCGTCCGGCACTCCGTTGATCGACCACCCCTTGATCCCTTGATGAACTGCTGTCGCGTGAGATTTGCCGAGGTCATGAGCATGCGTCTTCAGGCGCGTTGGCTGGACTCAGGGGTCCACGATCTCCAGAATCGTGCCTGGGGGAGCGTCGAGGGCCGCGAGCGTTCGACGTGCCGCTTCGTCGATGTTGATGCGGGGTGGTGGAGGTGTTGTGTCGACGTACCAGGTGCTCGGCCCGTAGAGGTGGCCGTAGCGGACGATCACACCTCCGGCGTCGAGCACCAACCGTTCGTGCTCATCGGTGCCTGCGGGAAAGGCGGTGCTCTGCGCGACGGTCTTCGTTCCGTTGGCGGCGTCGAGCAGGTTACGTGTGCCCTCTGTGCGGATACGTCGGTTGGCAGCCAACGCGACCTCGACCTTGCCGTGGTCGTCTGGTAGATCGGTGAGCTGATGCAGGACGACGTCAGGCGCGAACCGTGCCATCGCGTGTGCAAGATCGACGCGGTCGTAGACGTCGCAAACGATCGGTTCGACGCCGAGCGCCTCGACCACGTCGGGGTGCGAGCGGGTCATGCCGACGACAACGTGCCCGGCGGCCACGAGAAGTGGCAGCAGCCGCACCCCGATCACACCGCTGGCACCGGCCACGAAGACGCGCATCAGGCGTGTTCCTCGCGCACAGCGACGAGCGTGAGGCAGCTCGCGTTCGGCGCGAGAGCGATCGAGGCTCTGCGACTGCCGCTCACGTTGCCGGTGCCGAGTCGTGGCCGACCGGGCCGTTCGACCCGGGAGCGCGCACGACCAGCGGCTCGTGGCGGGCCATGTGGTAGGCGATTCGGCCTTCCGGGCGCTGCAGGTGCTGCGTCTGAGGATTCTCGACATCGGTGGCTGTCATGACATCTCCTCCGTGGTTGGTTTGCCATCCGATGATTCCGATGCAAGTCGACCGAGTGAGTCCGCCGACCTAAGAGTCGCAACGACGCGTCGCCAGGAAGAATCGGGCTTCCTTCTCTGATCTCCCGTCGCGGCCGGCGAGTCAAGGGCTCGGACCGGCGTCGCCGCGACGCCGGTGAACGGGTCACGATGTCTTCGGTCGCCGAGGTGTTCGTCGCAGCGAGGGGATGACGGCGTCGACGATCTGTGCGGCGAGGCCCGGATCGAGTGGCCCGCCAGAAACGAGGAGGCGGTAGTAGACGGGCCCGAAGAGTAGGTCGTGCAGGAGGTCGACGTCGACGGTGCGCCGGAGTTCACCGCGCTGGATGCCGGCCCGTACCAGTTCGTCGAGATGGGCGCGGCGTAGAGCGACGACTCGGGTGTGGAACTCGTCGCGCAGCTCAGGGTTCGTGGCCAAGTCGGACGCGAGCCCTTGCATGACGCTGCCCATCAGCGTGGTTCGCAAGGTCGTGATTGCCGCGTCGAGGTAGGCGATCAATGAGGTCCGAATGTCGCCGTCGGCTGGGGCGGCGACGACTTCTCGGGTCATGTCGAGCACCACGGCCAGGGCGAGTTCTTCCTTGGATCCCCAGCGCCGATACAACGTCGTCTTCGCGATGCCGGTCTCGGCGGCCACCGCTTCCATCGTGAGTTGCCTGACGCCGCCCTGAGCGAGCAGCCGGCGAGCGACGCTGAGGACCGCTTGCTCCACCGGACGCGAATGGTCCTGCTCGGATCGGAGTGTGCTGAGCGCTGTCGGTTGGCGGGTCGCTGATCACGGTCAGATGAAACCTACTTGGCCGCGTGGGCTCCGAATGGACCGATCGCTACGCTACGTAGCGTAGCCTCATTCAGCGAAGGAGGTCTCCAGTGACCAGTGAGCTGCTCACGTCATCGCAGGCAAGCACGATCAGGGGCGACCGAGGGCGCAGCGAAGCGAGCCACAGGTCCGTCAGCGAGGGCGTTCGCGGTAGCGCTCGCACTTTCCGGGATCGGGTTCGTGCTGTACCCGGCGATACGGCCGTTCTCGGATGAACGCTCGATGGACGGGGCGAGGGCGTTCGCGTCAGCTTCGTGGGTCGTGGCCCACGGGTTGGCGATCGTCGCGTTCGTGCTCCTCGCGGTGGGCTTGTATGGCCTGTCGGTCCACCTGGCCGACACGCCGGTGGCCGGCCGAGCCCGGTGGGCCGTCGTGCTGAGTTGGGTCGGGGTCGGGCTCACCCTGCCGTACTACGGAGCGGAGGTCTTCGGCCTTCACGCGGTCGGCCAGACCGCTGTGGACCGGGCGGACCCGGCGTTGCTCGACACGATGACCGACTCGATCCGATGGGATGTCGGGATCTGGTTCATCATCATCGGCCTGTTGGTGCTCGCTGTCGGTGTGTGCATCGCCGCCTCGGCCGTGTGGAGGCTGCATCGCCGAGCAGGGCGCTGGACCGTCGTCCCGCTCGCTGTCGCGGTCGCCTTGTACATCCCGCAGTTCGGAGGCGCGCAGCTCGGTACGGGTGGCCCACGGCGCACTGATGGCCCTGGGCTGCTGGGTTGTGGCCTGGGCGCTGGCGTCATCGGCGCTGCTCGGTTCTCCAGCGCAGTTGAGAGACAACTCACGACCCGCCGAAGAGGAGGCGTGCAGGTGAGCGATCCTGCCGCGTGGGCGCGGGTGTTCGGGGCGGTTGGGATCTACGTCGTGATCGCGCTCGGAACCTCACGGATCATCCGCCGTGTCGGCAGCGACCTAAAGGACATGGAAGCCCGAACCTCGCCCGTGGTGACGTTGCTCGGGCTGGTCGCGAACTTGGCGATCTGCGGCCTCGTCGTCCTGATGCTCGTCTGGGTGGACGGGAGGCCAGTGTCCGACCTCGGTCTCGACCTCGACGCCATCGACGCGGCGGTCGTGGCCGGCTTCGTCGCGGTGAGTGTCGTGGTGGCTGGGCTCTTCCTGCTCCTGTTGCGCCGCACCGGCACGACCGAGGTCCGCCTCAGCACTCGACCCGACCGAGCGAACCCCGACGTCGGCGGCGCAGCACTGACGGTCGCTGTGCTCGTCGCCGTCGCGCTCCAAGAGGAAGTCCTCTATCGCGGCTACGTCACGGTCAACCTCATCCACCTCGGCTGGGGAGTCGTCACCGTGGCCTCGATCGTGTTGTTCGTCGGGATCCACCTGCTCACCAACCGGTCCACCGCGCTCCAACTGACGAGCTGGACCGTCGGGGCTGCGGTCCTGGTCCTTGCCTACCTGGTCAGTGGCTCGCTGTGGGTCGCGGTCGCCATCCATCTCGGCATGGACCTGCTCAACGTCGTCGCGTTCGACATCGTCGGCCGCTACTCGCTGGTCACCATCGATCCACCGCTCGCGGAGAACTCACGCGTGGCCTACCGACTCGCATCGAGCGCGCTCGTCGCCATTCTCCTGCTCGGCGCCTACGGCGCCCGCGTCGCCACCCCCACATCCGTTCACGAAGCGGAAGGAGCCGTCCAATGTCCCCACTGCAAGCCGTCACCCTGACCGCCCGCGCAACCATGGAGACCGGCGTGGTCGGAGCCCTCGCTTACTGGGGCTACCGCGCCGGCGGCAACATGGCCACCAGCGTCGCGCTCGCAATCGCCGCGCCGGCGGTCGGGTTCGGGATCTGGGGAGCGGTCGATTTCCACCGACTCCGCCACATCGCCGAACCGCTGCGGTTGATCGAAGAACTCGCCATCTCCGGCCTCGCCGCACTCGCCCTGTACAGCGCCGACCAACACGCTCTCGGCTGGACGCTCGCCGCTCTCTCAGCCGCCTACCACGCGCTCGTCTACCTCCAGGGCGACCGCCTGCTCAAGACCCGACACCCCGTGCGCACATGACCGACACGAAGAACCCAGGCATCGCCGCACGAACGCGTCCACGGCGATCACGGCGGCTGACCGCGTCGCTGATCGGAGCGACTCTCGGCCTCGTCTACATCCTGGTCAAGGCGAGCGCCCTCCCCTCGCCGGGAGCACCGGTACTGCGAGGCGCCGGGATCGTCGTCTTCGTGCTCTTCATCGCGCGCCCCCGAGCCGCCTCCAACGATGAAGCACCGCGCGACCACTCACCCGAGGTCGGGTTCGGTCGCAGCTAATGGTTCGTCGTCACCCTCGAGGCGTTCGCCGCACTCGGCAGAGCGACGATCCTCAGCCAAGCCTTCTCAGCTCCCCAAGCAGACCTGCCATAGATCACCCTGGTCGTCGGTGCACACTTCTTCGCGCTCGCCACCGTCTTCCACCAATCTCACCGCACCGACGCCCGACGAGTTCGGCGCCGCGATCACGCGTGGCGAGCTACGGGGGACGCCCGAGCTGCTCTTCGTGCTCGGTAACATGCATCTCGCCGGCATCGCCGGCGCGCAAAGCGTCGTGAGGGCTCCCACGCGGCGCGGGTGATCGTGTACTCGGCGTCGCCGTGCTCGTCGCCCTCGATGCGCGCACGGCCAGTGGGAGTAGAACCCGCGGATCGGAGGCATGCCGGCCGACTGGGACCACTGCGCTGCGGCCGGCTGAAGGCGAGGCGGTCGCCACCCCCGACCTCCGTCAATCGGTGAAGATCTTCTTCCAGGACTCGGCGTCGTCGGGGATAAATCGAGCGCTCGACCACCCAGCGCAGCCATAAGGTGCGACGGATCGAGCGCTACGACGCACACGAGCGAGGGCGATCTTGGCCGATCGGGTGTCGTTCGACGCAGCCGTGGACGAATACGACGCGGCGCGACCCACCTATCCCCCGGAAGCCTTCGACGCGCTCGGCAAGCTCGACGGTTTGCGGGTTCTCGACGTCGGAGCCGGAACCGGCATCGCCACGAGGGCACTGCTGGCGCGCAATGCGACCGTGATCGCGGTCGACGCGGGACCGGAGGTTCTGCGTCGCGCTGTGGCCCACACGGCAGGGCTGCCCGCGATCGTTGCCGACGGCGCGGTGCTGCCGATGCGCACAGGCAGCATCGATCTCGCGTGCTTCGCGCAAGCGTGGCACTGGCTCGACCCCACGACTCGGCTATCCGAGATGCACCGGGTGCTCAGCCAAGGAGGGCGCTGGGCCGGCTGGTGGTCTCACGCCGCGCGCCGACGGCGAGCCATGGTTCGATCGTTACTGGTCAGCCATCGAGCGCTGCTGTTCGGGAACGCGACGGGAACACCGGGACATCGACTGGGGCGCTACCGTCGCGGACCCCGGCCGCTTCGAGGTCGCGTCCAAGGTGGTGATCTCGTGGGTCCGCACCGTCTCGAACCATCGGTGGATGACCGACCAGGCGAGCCACAGCTACGTGCTCGGCCTTGAAGCCGGACCCCGCACCCGCCTGCTGAGCGAGCTGCGCGCGATCGTCGCTGACGCGTTTCCGTTGGGCACGATGTCAGTGTCGTATGAGACTTGGCTTTGGATCGCGACACGGGTGTGAGCGCGCGCGATGCCGACTTGATCGCCTACTACGAAGCGGAGGCCCGGGGCGGCCATCGTTCGGCATACGGTGACCAACGAGTCGATCTGCGGAGGCGATTCGCAGAGCTGCTCCGGGACGAGCGCATCAGCAGACTGCTCGACGTCGGTGCCGGACCCGGTCTCGACACCGCGCGGTGGGACGCCGACGGATTCCGAGTGGTCGGGCTCGACCTCACCCACGCCAACGTCGAACACATGCGTGACGTCGGCCTGACCGGGGTCACCGGCTCGCTCTACCACCTGCCATTCCGTGCGGCAGCGTTCGACGCGCTCTGGACGATGAGCACCTTCGTGCACGTGCCCCGTGATCGCTTCGACGAGGCGATCACGGCGATGCTGCGCGTCGTCGTACCCGGCTCGCCGCTCGGCATCGGCACATGGGGCGGTGTGGACTTCGAGGGAGTGCCGGAGTTCGGTGAGCTGCGGCCCTACCGGTTCTTCTCGCTCGCGTCGCACGACCGTTGGCGGGAGATGCTCGCGCGACACGCCGAGGTCGAGCTGTTCGAGACTTCCGAATCAACCGGTGGTCAGGGCTGGGAGTACCAATTCGCCGTCGTGCGCAAGTAGCGCTCGAACTCCTTTGCTGTCCGGATCCCTTGGTCGAGCACGGCCATGTAAATGTCGAACGACCTCACGGTCTTGCCGTACTCCGGACGCGTCACCCACGCTCGCTTGATGTCGAGGATGGCGCTGCGGGTCTCGGACGTGAGCCGGCCGGCGAGCTCACGGACATGACGCAGGTCAGGCTGACGGTCGGCGTCGGAAACGAACCACACGTCGATGTTCCAGGTCAGGTGCCCGTCCCGGTAGTCGATTCCCCAGTAGATGCCGTCGGGATACATCTCGGGGTGGCTGTTCCAAAGGACTGACTCGTTCCGAAACGTCAGCTGCCGCACTCGTGGATGGCTGACGAGGTCGACCGCCGCGCGGTGCAGCGCGACGACGTCGAGCGCTTCGCAGACGACGGTCATGTCGAGGTCCGGCCAGACCATCAGCCCGAGCGCGGCGCTGCCGACGAGATGCGGCTCACCGAGCTCACCGAGCACGTCGTCGAGCCTGAGATCGGCCCGCACGGCGGCGGCCGCCGCTTCGAGCTCTTCTGACAGCAGCAAGGGCGTTCAGGCAGCGCGCACTGCTCGCGCGATCTCGCCCCAGCGCGCGAGGCGATCGGGATCGTGGGCGATGTCGTCGATCGTGAGATACGAGATGACCCGCTCGGCCCGTCCGCGATAGCGATCGATGACCTCGTCGGCTATGTCGTCCCAAGGCCCGACGACGGCGTAGAGGTCGAGCATCTCGTCGGTGATGGTCGCAGCGAGACCGTCGAAGTCGCCCGCCTTCAGCCGCTCGTTGAGCTTCGCGGAGGTGCCGTCGAACCCGAGGTCGTCGAACTGGAACGCGTAGTTCCTCGTCGAGCCGTAGAAGCCGATCTGGGTCTGAGCTCGTCTGGTCAGCAGCGCGCGGTCCTCAGGGAGGTCGCCCGGGACGATGAAGACGGGGATCAACAGGTCGACGTCCGCGGCGGACCGACCGGCCTTCGCTGCTCCGGCCTCCACCGCGGGTATCAGCCGCTGTTCGAGATACTGCACCGAGTGCAGCGGATGGACGTGCACTCCGTCGGCGACCTCACCTGCCATCTGGGTCATCCACGGTCCCACCGCCGACACATCGACTTTGATGTCGCCGTGCGCGTGCATCGGCGGCCGCCACTGATCCGGCAGCAACGACAGCTGGTAGTACGGCCCGTCGTGCGCGAGCTTCTGCTCACCACGAAACGCGGCCAGCGTGTCCTTCACCGCCAGCAGGTAGTCACGCATGCGGGGACCGGGCGGATCGAACGGCATGCCGTATCGCCGTTCGATGTGCGCCTTGACCTGGCTGCCGAGACCGAGGCGGAACCTTCCGCCGGTGTTCCCCGCCAGCTCCCACGCGATGCTCGCCGCGATCATCGGGCTGACGGGGAACGCCACCGCGATGCCGGTGGAGAATGTCAGCGTCGGCGCTGCGGCCGCGGCGGCCGCGATGCTCATCCACGGGGTCTGGCCGGTCTCGGTGAACACCATGCCCGAGAACCCCGCCGCCTCGACCTTGCGGGCGAGGTCGGCAGCTTCAGTCCAGCGACAGGGTCCGACCATCACGTCGAAGTGCATACGATCCCCTTCGGCTCAGGCCATCGTCAGTCCGCCGCTCACCGACAACGTCTGACCGGTGATGAAGCCGGCCTCGTCGGAAGCGAGGAACACGATCGCAGGCGCGATGTCGTCGGCCGTGGCAAGGCGCCGCATCGGGATCGCCTTCATGAGGGCGTCGACGAACCGGTCGCCCGAGCCGAGCTCGTCGGCCATGGTGTGAATCAGCGGCGTGTCGGTCGGACCCGGACAGACCACGTTCACCGTGATGCCGTAGCGGGCAACCTCGCGAGCGACGCTCTTAGAGAACGAGATCACCGCACCTTTCGCACCCGCATAGATCGACTCCAACGACGAGCCAACCCTTGCCGCGTCGGACGCGACCGACACGATGCGACCGCGCTGCCGCTCGATCATCCCGGGCAACACCGCGTGCACCGTGTTGAGGGTGCCCCGATAGTTGATGTCGATGACGCGACCCCAGAACTCAGGCGTCGTGTCGACGAACGGCACGAACCGGTCCCACCCGGCGACGTTGATCAATGTCGCGACCGGACCGAGATCGAGGGACACCTTGTTCATCGCGGCCGCCACAGCGGCGGTGTCCGCGACGTCGAGACTGATGCCGATGTGACCGTCACCGGCGAGGCCGTCGGCGATGTCGCCAGCAGCAGCGGCGTCCAGATCGACGACAACGACCGTGCGGCCAGCCGCGGCGAGGCGGTGACACACGGCTGCGCCGATCGCTCCGGCGCCTCCGGTCACGACTGCGATGTCGGGAGCGTCGGCCGTCACCCGGACAGGCTCACACAAACGAACGCGGGATGAGTCCGTTCTCGCGAGCTTCGCGCTCGAGGTCGTCGCGGAAGTCAGGATGCGCGATCGAGATCATCGCCTTCGCCCGTTCGGGGATCGACTTGCCCTTCAGGTTCACCATCCCGTACTCGGTGACCACGTACATCACGTCGCTGCGGGGCGCAGTGACGACGTTGCCGGGCGTCAGTTCGAGCACGACGCGGCTGCGGCGATTGCCGTTGCGCTCGTACGTCGATGACATGCAGAGGAAGGACTTCCCGCCGTTCGATGCGTAGGCCCCGCGGATGAACTGCAGCTGGCCGCCGGTGCCGCTGATGTGGCGATGACCGCTCGACTCGCTCGCCGCCTGGCCTTGGAGATCCATCTGAGTCGTGTTGTTGATCGACGTCGTTCGGTCGTTCTGGGCGATCAGGTGGGGCAGGTTCGTCATCTCCACCGGTTGGCAGGAGATGTCGGGGTTGTCGTTGATTGCGTCGTACATCGACTGGGAGCCGAGCCCGAACGTGCAGACGACCTTTCCCGGGTGCGTGTTCTTGGCCGAGCCCGTGACCACGCCCGCGCGGTACAGGTCGATGATGCCGTCGGTCAGCATCTCGGTGTGGATGCCGAGGTCTCGCACGCCGCTCTCGAGCAGCAGCGAGCACACCGCGTCGGGCATGGCGCCGATCCCGATCTGCAGGCACGCTCCGTCCTCGACCTCGGTTGCGATCAGGCGGGCGACCTCACGATCGACATCGGTGGGCGCGCCCTTCGGCAGCTCGGGAAGCGGCAGACCGGTGCCGTCGATGACGTAATCGACCTGGCTCACGTGCAGTCCGTTGTCGATGCCGTGCACGTAGGGGACGGCGGGGTCGACCTCCACGATGATGACCTTCGCTCGTGATGCGACCGCTCCGTGCCAGAGGTTTGCCGCGCCGAAGTTGAAGTAGCCGTTGGCGTCGACGGGACACGTCTTCACCACCATCATTGCTGGCGGGTCGATGAACCGTCGGTAGTAGTCAGGGATCTCGCCGAGGTTGCACGGGATGTAGCTCTGCAACCCCGCGTCGCACTGCTTGCGGTCGTAGCCGCCGAGATGCCAGTTGTAGAACGAGACGTGCTCGCCTTCGGGATCGGCCTCCACGACCGCTCTCGGCCGCGTGCAGAGACAGGCGCGGATGCTCACGTCGCGGAGCTCCCCGATTCGCCCGGCCAGAGCCTTGTCGAACGCGTCGGGCTGCCCGAGCACCGCGCCGTAGTCGAGCCAGTCGCCCGAGCGCACGAGCGCGGCCGCATCTTCGGGCGAGATGTGCTTGGCCGACTTCGCGGCGGTGGCCGAGGTCATCGCGGATGTCATCCCGCACCGTACGACACTCGGCGATCGGCGCGGAGAGGGGGGACCTACAGCTCCCCGGCCGCCATCAGCTCGACGGGATCCTGCACGCGGACCGAGCCGAGGTACCCGCCGCCCGCTGCGAGGGCGTCGTGCGCCGCGTATCCGAGCAGGGCCTGTGACTCGCGGGCCAGCGTGCGCACGACGTCGATCGGCGTCGAGAGGTCCTGGTTCTCTTCGGTGCGCAGCCACCCGAGGCAGTAGCTGACGTGCATCCCCCGCCAGCGCACGTCGGCGGTGACGTTGGCGCCGCCGCCCCGTTCTCGGCGGTGAAGTCGACGAGCGCGATCACAGAAGCGAGCTGCACCTCGGGATGCGGATTCGGCAGATGCACCCAAACCAGCTCGTCGCGGTGGATCAGCTGCTGGGTCGAACCAGGTCCGCGGTCGAGGACATGGGCGATGTTGAGCTGATAGGACGCGCAGCTCGGGAGAAGGATTGCATCGCAGAGGGCTCGATACACCGGATGGGTGAGGATCTCCGTTGCGAACACTCGCGACCGTCCCGCCACGCCCGTCACGTCGCGTGTCTCCGCGCCGAAGAACCACTGGATGGCGTCGTTGATGAAGGGCCGGTCCTTCGCCGGAAGAGCGGTCTCGATGAACGGGTCGAGCTCGGCGTTGAAACGGCCGAGCAGGACGGCGTCGAGGAAGCCCTCCACGATGACGGCGCCGTCGCGCTCGAGTGCGGTGACGATGCCCTGGGGATCTGCGTCAACAGGGCACCGCTGCACGTCCATGCCGACCCACCATAGGACCGCGCCGGGGAGCGAATTCTGGGAACGTTGAGCAATGACGGACACCGACAAGCTCACGACGAGGCAGGTCAGCGAGAGCGAAGGGCTGGACGACTGGCGTGTGTTGCTGCGCACGCTGCAGACCTCCTTCAAGACCGGCTCGATGGCGAAGGGGCTCGAGCTCGCCGCCCGCATCGGCGCCGCAGCCGACGAGGCAGACCACCACCCAGACCTCACGATCACCTACCCGCGCGTGCACGTCCTCCTCACCAGTCACGACGTCGACGCCCTCAGCGTGCGCGACGTCGACATGGCCCGCACGATCTCGGCGATCGCGCGCGGGCTCGGCTTCACGGCTGAGCCGGCCGCTGTCACGCAGCTCGAGATCGCGATCGACGCACTCGACATCCCGGCGGTCAAGCCCTTCTGGGAGGCAGTGCTCGGCTACAAGCCGCACCTCGACGATGACTCAGTGGACCCGTACGGGCGCGCTCCCGCCTTCTGGTTCCAACAGATGGACGCTCCTCGCCCGCAACGCAACCGCATCCACGTCGACGTCACCGTCCCGCACGACGTCGCGCCGCAGCGCATCGCCGCGGCGCTCGCCGCAGGCGGCACGCTCGTGTCTGACGGCGCGGCGCCGGCCTTCTGGATCCTGGCCGATCCCGAGGGAAACGAGGCCTGCATCTGCACGTGGCAAGGACGCGAATGAGCGGACGGGAAGCTGAGGTGCTGCTCGCGACGCTCGACGCGCAGCGGCGGCACGTGCTCGGCATCGTGGAGGGCCTGTCGGGCGATGACATGCGGCGGGCACTGCTGCCCACGGGATGGACTTCGGCAGGAATGGTGCGCCACCTCGCGCTCGATGTCGAACGGTTCTGGTTCCGCGGCGTGGTCGCCGGTGAGCCGATCGAGCTCGATCGGCCCGACGACGCCGTCTGGAACGTCCGTGCCGACGAGTCGGTCGAGGCGGTGCTCGACCTGTATCGCGACGAGATCGCCGCCGCCAACGTCATCATCGCCGCGACATCTCCCAGCGCCGCTCCCGCGTGGTGGCCCGAAGACCAGTTCCCCCCAGGCTTCGTGATGCACGACCTCAGGCAGATCATGCTGCACGTGATCGCGGAGACGGCGTGCCACGCCGGTCATCTCGACGCTGGGCGCGAGCTCATCGACGGACGCACATGGCTGATCCTGACCGAGTGAGTCACATCGGGATCGTCGCGTGCTCAGCCGAGGGAGCGGCCCTGTGCTACCGCACCGTGTGCCGGGAAGGCACAGACGCGCCCGGCGGACGCGGACATCCGGAGGTCTCGCTCCACGGTCACTCGTTGGAGGAGTACACCGCGCGCCTCGACGCGGGTGATTGGTCCGGTGTGGGCGAGCTCATGCTCGACTCGGCCGAGAGGCTCGCCGCGATCGGGGCTTCACTGCTGATCTGTCCCGACAACACCATCCACCAGGCATTGCCCTTCATCCTCGACCAAACCCCCGCCCCCTGGCTCCACATCGCCGAGGTGGTCGCCGAGAGCGCGTCAGCGCGGGGCTTCGAGCGCGTCGGCATCCTCGGCACTCGGTGGCTCGTGGACAGCGAGGTCTACCCGGAGAAGCTCGCTGCCGTTGGCATCGAGGCCGTGCGTCCGACGGACGACGAGCGCGACGAGATCCATCGGATCATCATGGACGAGCTCGTGCTCGGGCAGCTCGAGCCCGAGGCCGTCGCATTCCACCAGCAGGTGATCACCCGGCTGCGCTCGGAAGGCTGTGACGCGGTGGTGCTCGGATGCACCGAGATCCCGTTGATCATCGACGACTCGAACGCTGCGCTTCCGACTCTCGACTCGACTCGCCTTTTGGCGCGCGCCGCAGTGCAGCGAGCGATCAGCGCGGGGACGTCGACAGCGGCTGACGTCCGTAGGTGACCGCGCCGCGGACCGCCGCGGGCACCTTGTCGACGAGCTGCTTGTCGGGCACGGCACCGAGCGCATCGTTGATGGTCGAGAACGCCAGCCGCAACGCGATGAACGCAGTCGCATCAAAGATGGTCTGATCGTCGAGCCCCTCGGCGCGCAACGTCGCGACATCGGCCGCGGTCGTCGCGTTGGGATCACGCACGACCTGGCGGGCCCATGCGGCGAGAGCGGCCTCCCGCGACGTGAGAGCCGAGGGCGAACCTCCGGTGAGGACCGCCGCGGCCGTCTCACCGTCGCTGAGACGCGCGAGCCGCGTGCCCCACGCAAGGGAGCAATACGAGTCGCCGCGCTGCGACGCGGTCGAGCTGACGAGCACCGCGAGATCGCGTTCGGACAGCGCCGAACCCTCGACCAACCCTCCTCGCATCGCGGTGTACGACGCGAAGACGTCGGGTCGCCATGCCCACACCTTCATGTAGTTCGCGACGTACCCGTCGCTGGCCTCCTGCTCCGCCAACATCGCGTGTGCGCCCTCGGTCTCTGCAGACTCGAGGAACGTCGACCGGTCTTGGGAAGCTGCGTCCATGTTTCGAACCTAAGCCCGCGCCTCGGGCGCGTCCAGGCCTGCACGGCCGCCGCGCTCTCTGAGCCAGGCGACGAGATCGTCCGCGCCACTTCGGGCCGCGGCGTCGAGGGGGGTGAGGTCGTCCCAGCCGACCCAGTTGATGTCGGCACTCTCGTCGAGAAGACGCGCCGCGGTCGCCCGCTGGCCGCCGTGGCACGCGCCCCAGAAGGCCTCGGTGACCTCCTCGGGCGTCGGCGGACGTGTCGCGAGCTCGGACTCGACGCGATCGACGAGTCCCAACGTCGCCGCGGGCCAGAGCCTCACGTCCGCACCTCGCTCGACGAGGCGACGCGCCGCCTCCCACTGGCCGAACGCAGTCGCATCGAGCAGGGGCGTACCGCCCGCGATCACCGCGCCCTCGGCGTCGATGTCGGCGCCATGATCGAGGAGGACGTCGAGGAGCTCGACGTCGTCGTTGCTCGCGGCCCAGTGCAAAGGCGTCTCGGTGTGGCGTCCGACGAAGCGCGCGTTCACATCGGCGCCGGCGTCGATCAGTGCGACGGCCGTCGCGACGCGGTTGGGTCGGTAGCCGGGCCAGTCGGCGAGCACATGGAGCAAGGTGCGGGCTTCGGTCTCGTCGCCGATCCGCGCTGTCGAGAGTCCGGCGTGATCGACGAGAAGCGCGGCGAGCGCCTCGGCATCGCCGCAGTGGATCGCCGAGATGACAGCGACCGCGAGCGGGTCGTCCGTGGCGAGGATCATCGCTTCTCCGCGACTCCTTCGTACATGTAGCCGACGGCCTTCGGCCCCTTCAGGTAGTAGTTGTCGATCGTGGTCACCTCGAGGCCGCTGCGGTCGAGCAAGTCCCGGATCGGGCGGTTGAGGTGGCAGCCGCCCACGAGGCGCCGATTGATCGGCGTCAGGCGGTCTTGAGCTCGGGCGACCTTGTCATCAGGTGAGCGACCATGCTCGATGAAGTGCAACGAGCCGCCCGGCCGCAGCACCCGCTTCACTTCGGCGAGCGCGTCGTCCACGGCGGGGATGGTGCAGAGGGTCCAGGTGGTCAGCACATGGTCGGCTGACGCGTCGGGCATCGGCAGGCGCGCGCCGTCGAGCCCCACGAACTCGATCGGGATGGCCGTCCCGGCAACCCTGTCCCGTGCGAGCTTCTGGCCGACCGCGGACGGGTCGATGGCCTTCACGCTCCGCACCGCCGGCGGGTAATGAGGCACGTTCAACCCAGAGCCGAACCCGATCTCGACGACGTCCCCTTCGAGCCCGGTGGTGACGCGCTTGCGAATCACCTCGAAGCGCTCGCTACCGAGAGCGATGTTGATCAAGCGCGGCACCACCTGGTCCGCGTACCAACCCATCAGAGCCAACCCCCTCCCGGGACCGAGTTCATCGACCCTAGGTTGGCACGATGGATCTGATGGACGTGATGCGCACCAGCGGCACCTGCCGCTACTACACGGCCGAGGATGTGCCGGCAGACGTGCTCACCCGGGTTCTCGACGCGACGCGGTGGGCGCCGACGGGAGGGAACCGGCAGGGACTGCGGTTCATCGCAGTTCGGGACCTCGTCAAGCGCCACCAGCTCGCCGAGTGGTACCGGGAGACGTGGACGCCGTATGCGGCGCGTTCACGGGCTGGCCTCGAGCGCGCGGGCGCGCCAACCACGATCCTCGACAACGCGCAGCACTTCGCCGACCACCTTGAAGACGTGCCCGTCCTGATCGTCGTGTGCGCCCAGTGGGACGCGATCTATCCCACCGACCACGAGCTCGGCCGCATCAGCGTCGTCGGAGGTTGCTCGATCTACCCCGCGGTGCAGAACCTGCTGCTGAAGGCACGCGAGGAAGGGCTGGGCACCGCCCTCACGACGCTCCTGTGCCGATACGAGCCGCAGGTGAAGGAGCTGCTGCAGATCCCCGAAGGCGTGATCACCGCGGCGCACATCGCGCTCGGGTGGCCGGCGCGGCCCCTCCCCCGCCGCCTCAATCGGCGGCCTCTCACCGACATCGCCTTCCTCGACACGTTCGGCGCGCGGCTTCAGGCGGGGACAGAACAGCGCATGAAGCCCACTTGAAGGTCAAGGACGATGACGGCGGCAGCTCCCCAGGAACCTCCCAGGCTCGTCTGACACCGCTCTCACAGGCGACATCCAGGATGGCCGCGTGACCTCCACCACCACCACCAGCGCCATCGCCCTCTGCGAGGTCGAGCTCATCGTCGTCGCCCGCGATCAGGCGTCGACGCTCGAGACCTCGGTACGCCGTCTCCACGAGCACCTGTGCCGGCAGGAGCCCGAGCGCTTCCCTCGCGGGTGGCGGATCACGGTCGCCGATCACGCGTCGACCGACGGCACCGGCGCGATCGCCCATCGCCTCGCACGTGAGCTGAGCGACGTGAGCGTCGTCCACCTCTCCCCGCAGACCGATCGCAAGCAGCTGCGCTCGCAGTGGGCGGCGAGCGAGGCGTCGATCGCTGCGTTCCTCACCCTCACCCCGCACACCGATCTCGAAGCGGTGCTCGCTCCTCTCGCGTCGCACTCGGCGGCCGGGCGCGGTGACCGCCCACGCGGGCTCACCCGCAGGGCGGCGCTGTTCGCGGCGGGTGGGGTCGGCATCACTGCGCTGCTGGCGGCCTGCGGACGCAACACCTCGTCCGACACCGCGGCAGCGCCGACCAACGCGCCGACGGGATCCTCCCCGACGGCCGTGACGACAGCCGCCACCACGGCAGCGACCGCTGCCAGCGTCGTGCTCGCGCCCGAGATGACGGAAGGGCCCTACTACCTCGACCTCGATCTCGTGCGCAGCGACGTGCGGGAGGATCGCGAGGGAGCGTCGCTCGCGCTCGGGCTGTCGGTGATCGACGTGAGCACCGGTGCGCCCGTGAGCGGCGCCGCAGTCGACATCTGGCACTGCGACGCGAACGGCTACTACTCGGGATTCGTGAGCCAAAGCGTCGGCGCCAACGGTGGAGGATCGAGCACCGCAGACGACGGCACCTTCTTGCGGGGCACACAGCTCACCGACAGCTCCGGCAACGTCACCTTCACCACGATCTACCCCGGCTGGTATCAGGGCCGCACGGTGCACATCCACGTGAAGGTCCACGTCAACGGCAGCGAGATCCACACGGGCCAGCTGTTCTTCGACGACTCGTTCACCGACGAGGTCTTCGCGTCCACCGCGCCGTACTCGTCAAGAGGAACGCGGTCGCTCCGCAATGCGGACGATCAGATCTTCGCCGGTGGGGGCGACGCGTCGACGCTCGTCGTCACGAAGGCCGGCGACAACTACACGACGAGCCTGGCCATGGGAGTATCCGCGTGACATGACAGAGCTCACAGTGCAACCCATCGGACATGTGCGGTCGAGCCGATCGGACGCTCAGGATGACCAGTGGGACGTCGTCACCTCGTCGATCGAGCTCGACGCGTCGACCCTCGAGCCATCGGCGACACTCGGCCTCGACACCTTCTCCCACATCGAGGTCGTGTACCTGTTCCACCTCGTGGACGAGGCCGCGGCATGCCGGGGAGCCAGGCATCCGCGCAGCCGCACCGACTGGCCGCTCACAGGCATCCTCGCCCAGCGAGCGAAGGATCGACCGAACCGCATCGGGGTCACGAGCTGTCGCCTCGACCGTGTGGACGGCTTCGTCCTGCACGTCACGGGACTCGACGCGATTGACGGCACCCCGGTGCTCGACATCAAGCCCGTGATGTCGGGATTCGCGCCGAGAGGCGAGGTCCGAGAGCCGGCTTGGGCGCGTGAGCTGATGGACCGCTACTGGTGAGCGCGGAGTCGGCCGCGGGCCGGATGCCGGCCGTCTTCATCGGTCATGGCAGCCCCATGAATGCGCTCGAGGACAACCGGTACACCGTCGCCTGGTCCGAGCTCGCGGGGTCGATCCCTCGGCCGCGAGCCATCGTGTGCGTCTCGGCCCATTGGTTCATCAACGCGTCGGCCGTGACTGCGATGGACACGCCCCGGACGATCCACGACTTCTTCGGCTTTCCCCAGGCGCTGTTCGACAAGCGCTACCCGGCGCCGGGCTCACCGGAGCTGGCCGCGGAGGTCGTCGACGTCGCGGCACCGATGTGGATCGGCCTCGACCACGACAGCTGGGGTCTCGATCATGGCGCTTGGAGCGTCCTCGCCCGCATGTACCCGGCCGCGGACATCCCCGTCGTGCAGCTTTCCCTCGACGCGAGCAAGCCGCAGCAACACCACTTCGATCTCGGCGTGCGGCTCGATGCGCTCCGCGACCGCGGGGTTCTCGTCGTCTGCAGCGGCAACATCGTGCACAACCTCGGCCTCGTGCAGCCCGCTCTCGCGGAGTCGGGGTTTGATTGGGCAGAGCGATTCGACACACGGGTCCGCGAGATCATGACGACTGGCACGTCCGACGAGCTGCTCGCTCTGCCTCATGATCGTGACTATCCGCTCGCGGTGCCGACGCCTGATCACTACCTGCCGCTGCTCTACCTCGCAGGCATCGCGGAGAGCGCCGACACGCGTGCGAACGTCGTGATCGACGGCTACGGCTACGGCTCCCTGTCGATGACCTCGCTCATCGTCGCCTGAGCGGCGGCGGCGAGGATGTCGGCGCCGACGGTGCCGGGGTCCTGCAGCGGCCCGAAGTGACCGAGGTGGGGATAGGCGATCAGGCGAGCGTGCATCATCTCGTCGACGATCGGTGACCCGAAGAGCGATCCCGTTGGCTCCTCGCTTCCCACGCCGACGACCGCAGGCACGGTGAAGCCGGCGATGCGGTCGAGCGTCATCTTGGTCTCGCACTCGAAGGTGCGAGCCTCGCTCTCGGGCCGGCATTTCAGCTGCACGGTGCCGTCGGGAAGATCCTCGAAGCCGTGCTCGACATACGCGGCGAGCGAATCCGCACGGAGCGCGCCGAGTGAGGTGCGGCTCGCGTAGCGCATGAGCGCGTCGGCCTTCGACGGGAACACCGAGCGACGTCGCCGGGCAGCATCGGACATCATGTTCGTCCGCTCGCTCACATATGCCTCTGTCATCACGATCGGCTCGAACAGGAACACGGAGCGCAGGAGCCCCGGCCGCTCGGCTTCGGCGATGAGCAGTGCGGCTCCACCCATCGAATGTCCCATCGCATCGATCGACTCGGCGCCGATCGCGTCGATCGCCGCGAGCACATCCTCGCCCATCCCTGACCAGGCGAAGCTGCCGTCGATGGGATCGGTCGAGTCGCCGTGACCGCGAAAGTCGAGTGCGTACACGTGGAACCGGGACGCCACCACCGCCGCGAGGGGCCCGTACGCCCGCCCGCAGAGCCCCGTCGTGTGCGCGATGAGAAACGGAGGACCGTCACCGCCCAGATCGTGGACGGCGAGCACGACACCGTTCGTCGAGGCGACCTGCATGCCGAAGTCCTACCCGACCGGAACGAAGAGAGCGAGAACCGACGGCTGCCGTACTGTCGGCGACGTGGGATCGCCGGAACCTGGGGTCCAGTCGAACGCCGAGCGCTTCAGTGGGTTCGCCGACCTCTACGACCGTGTGCGCCCCACGCCGCCTGATGTGATCGCGGAGATCCTGTGCGCCTACGCCCGAACGTCGCGACCAACGGTCGTCGACCTCGGCAGCGGCACGGGCCTCTCGTCGCGGTGGGCCGCACGATGGGCCGGCTCGGTCATCGGGGTCGAGCCGAGCAACGACATGCGTCGCAAGGCCGAGGGGCAGACCCACGCAGCGAACGTCTCATACGTCGCGGGCTGGTCACACGAGACCGGTCTCGACGAGTCCCGCGCCGACATCGTGCTCGCGAGTCAGGCGCTGCACTGGATGGAACCGACGAGCACGCTCGACGAGGTCGCACGATTGTTGCGCCCGGGAGGTGTCTTCGCGGCGATCGACTGCGACTTCCCTCCGTCCGTCGGCAACGCGAGGGCCGAGCTCGCGTGGTCGCAGTGCCGCGCTCGGGTGCACGCGTACGAAGGTCGGCTCACCGCCGGACTGCGCGGCGACGAGCTGCAAGAACCGCTCCAGGGCGAGGTGCCTGCGCTGCCGCCGGAGTTCGCACGCGACGCACCGGCTGGGCGCGCGAGAAGCGTGGGCGTGACCTCGTGGTCGAAGGACGAACACCTCGCCCGGTTCGCGGCCAGCGGCCACTTCCTCTGGTGCGGCGAGGTCGAGGCCTTGCAGATCGACGAAGGCGACGCGGAACGATTCGTCGCGGTGCTGCTGAGCCAAGGCGACTTCCAGACACTGAAGAAGCACGGCGTCGACGAAGCGGCGGTCGGAGTCGACGAGCTCGAGCGGGAGGTCCGGGCCGCGTTGGGCGAAGGCCCGCGGCCGTTCTGGTGGAGCTATCGCACTCGTGTCGGCGTCGCTCCTTGACGGCCGCGGCCCGTCCCGCGAAGATTAACGGCTTCATTAACTGATCATGGGAGCGTGAGTGATGCCGACGACGTTCGACCTCGATCAGACCTACATCCACCTCGATCTGCCCGACGCCACCGAGCTGCCGGTCGGCGACGACTTCTGGGAGACCATCGATCAACGGCGCGAGCTCTCCCGCGGCTACCTGATGATGGTGTCAGCGATGGACGAGACGTGGTCGACCTGGGAGCGCCATCCTGCCGGCGACGAGATCGTGTACCTGCTGTCGGGTTCGGTCGACTTCGTGCTCGACCTGCCGAATGGCGAGCAGACGGTCGAGCTGCGCGGCCGATCGTGCTGCATCGTGCCGAGGAACACCTGGCATCGCGCGATCGTCCACCATGCCGGAGACATGTTGTTCGTGACGCCGGGAGAAGGCACTACTCACCGCCCACTGTGAGATCCGCGGTGTCCATGAGCGAGAGGAGCGCCGTGCCGGACACCGCGGCCGAGTAGAGGAAGCCTTGACCCACCTGGCAGCCGAGCGCCTGCAGCGCCTTGGCCTGCACCTGCATCTCGACGCCCTCCGCGACGACCTGCAGGTCGAGCGCCTCGCCCAGACCCACCGCAGCCGCGACGATCGCGCGGTCATCGCGATCCGCGGTGACACCGTCGACGAACGCTCGGTCGATCTTCAGCGTGTCGATCGGCAGTCGCTTCACGTGGCTGAGCGACGAGTAGCCGGTGCCGAAGTCGTCGAGCGCGAGCGAGAAGCCCTGATCACGGATCGCGAGCAGCACCTTGCGCACGTGCCCAGGGTCGAGCATCGCGGCGCTCTCGGTGATCTCCAAGCTGACAGAGGACGGCTCGACGTCGTGCTTGCTCGCGAGCTGATCGAGCCGCGCGGGCAACCCCGCGTGGCTCAGATGGCGATTCGAGAGGTTCACGCCCAGGCGAAAAGCGGGACCGACGGCGGCGCGCATGTCAGACCGGGCCAGGAACGAGAACGCCTCCTCGAGCACCCAATCGCCGATCGTCACCGCGAGGTCGGAGTCCTCCGAGACCGACAAGAAGTCGCCCGGGAGCACGATGCCGCGCTGGGGGTGCTCCCACCTGAGCAGCGCCTCGGCCCCGACGATCTGCGAGTCGGCCAGTCGCACGATCGGTTGGTAGAAGAGCCGCAGCTCCCCGCGCTCGACCGCCTTGTGCAGGGCGTGCTCGGTGTCGAGCCGCCGCACGATGTCAGCTCGGGCGTTGTCGTCGAACACCCGCACACACGCGTGCCCCGCCGACTTCGCCTCGTACATCGCGATATCCGCGTTGCGCAGGATCACCTCAGCGGACTCGCTCGCTGACTCGGCGAACGCGATCCCGATGCTGGCAGTCACGCGGAGCTCGCGACCGGCGATCTCGAACGGCGCAGCGCAAGCCGCCAGGACGTGCTGGGCGACCATCTTCGCTCCGACGAGGTCGACGCCCTCGCAGACCACGACGAACTCGTCGCCCCCGAGTCGAGCGACCGGATCTGAAGACCGGACGGCTCCGACGAGCCTGCGCGCGCGACCGCTACCAGCAGCGCATCACCCACGCCGTGGCCCAGGCTGTCGTTCACGACCTTGAAGTGATCGATGTCCACGAAGAGGACCGCAAGCGAGCGACCACCGCTGACGGCCCGCTCCTCGGCCTGCCCCAGGATGTGGAGGAACTGGGCGCGGTTGGGGAGCTCGGTGAGCCGGTCGTGGGTCGCCTCGTAGGTGAGCGCGTCCTGGAAGGCCCGGCGTTCGGTCACATCTCGTCCGTTCAGCACGATGCCCCCGACGTTGGGATCATCCATGAGGTTCGAGGCCCGCACCTCCAGCCACCGCTTCGCCCCGTCGGCCCGCAAGAGCACGAGCTCAGCTGGGCTGGTCGCTTCCTCGCCCGACGCAACCTGGTCGAGCAGCTCGCGCAGCACGTGCTGCTCGTCGAACACGACGTAGTCGAACAGGCAGGTGCCCTCGATCCTTGATGGGGGCACCGCGAGCAGTCGCTGGATCGAGGGCGTGACGAACGAGACGTCCCCCGTCGGGTCGACGATCGCGATCACGTCCGACGAGCGGCGCACGAGGGACGCGAACCGTGCTGCCGACTTGCGCATCTCGTCTTCGCTCTGCCGGGCCTCGGCGATCGCGTCGTCCGCAAGGTGCAGTGCCCGTCGGCGGCTCTGCACCAACACGAGCGCCTGCGACCCCGCGAGCAGGCTCAGCAGCAGACCGCCGACGAACACGATGATCGGCGCGGTTGCCGAAGCATGCGGGGGCGCGACCAATGAGGTGATTCGGACGGTGAGGCGGAGGCCGAGCGCATCGACCGAAGCAGCGCGCACATCGTGCGCGTCGACGGTCGATGCATCGAGCAGATTCGCCGGCGCGACACCGATGAACGCCGTCGTGCGATCCTCAGGACCGCCGTCGAACAGGCTGAGCCCCAACGTCCGCTCGGTCGGACGTTGCAGGTCACGCGCGAACAGATCGCCCACGACGACTACTCCCGCCCATCCCTTGATCTCGTCACGACGCTCGGCGACGGTGCGGGGGGTCGTCGCCGTCGAGTACACGGGAGTCACGACCACGATCGCGGGGGGATCGCTCTACCGCCGACGGCGGGGCTGACCTTGCCGACCGAGAGCGGGACGGCGCGCGATGCGATCGGCGTCCCCGAGTCCCGGGAGAGCATCAGCGCCTGCGCAGCGACATCGACCGATCTGCCGTCGATGCCGATCATCGAAGTGAGCGAGCTCGGGACCGCGCGGGCGACGATCCAGTACTCGTCGCGGGGACCGGACGGCAGGACGACGAAGCTCGGGGACACCGCAGCCTGCTGCTCCGCGACGAAGCCGGGCAGCTCGCCCTCCACGACCCGCTGCACGTAGAACTCGCCGATCACGCCCGGCTCACGGCCGAGCACGTCGGGAAGCGCGAACCGCGTCATTCAGCTCGCTCTGGGTCGGGAGGGCGCCCTGATAGTTGGCCGCCTCTCCTTGCACGAACTTGCCGATGTCCTCGAGCCGCACCCGGACGCCGTCGACGAGGGCGTCGATCTCGGACTGTCGTTCCTGGTCCAGGGCCCGCACGTCATGGCGATACCAGCTCATCGCGGTGGTGGCTGACACCAGGAGGCCCAAGGCGACGCCTGCCGCGACGAGGACGCCGGCCCAGGACCCGGCCGACGTCGGACGCGGGGCGCGTCGGCAGCGGGCCGTCGCGGAGCGGGCCAAGTCACCGCCCTCCAATCGGCCGCGCCGAGGACGCTGTGAGAGTCGGTCAGGCCGGAGGCGCCGGCGCGAAGCCCTCGGATTGGGCCACCGAGGTGTTCGGCAAGCAGATCACGAGCGGCAGCGGGACGGTGCCATAGCGGGGGTCACCGGGCTCGAAGTACAGCTTCGACTGTCGGTTGATCTTGATCTCGCCCACATTGCACGGAGGAGCGAGCGCGGGGTCGGGCATCGTCGTGGTCGTCGTGGCCACTGTGGTGGTCGCCACTGTTGTCGTCGCGAGGGTCGTCGACGTGGTCGAAGCCGTCGAGCTGGCTGCGGCGGTCGTGGCCGCCGCCGAGTCGTCACCACCACATGCAGCAAGGCCGGCGATCGCAAGTCCGGCGATCGCGAAGCAGACGAGATACTTCACGGCGCGGCTCACTCGAGGATCATCGCAGTTGGCTGGCCCGAATTCGGCGCGACCACCCGGTGAGAGAGGATGGCCAGATGGACATCGAAGTCGTCTTGGACTGTGCCGATCTCGACCGCAGCACGGCGTTCTGGAGCGCGGCGCTCGGCTATGAGCACGCTGGCTCAGCTGAGCAGTACTCGGTGCTCCGCGACCGAGACGGCCGCCGACCCCGTTTGCTCCTGCAGAGGGTCGACGAGCCGAAGACGAGCAAGAACCGCGCCCACTTCGATCTCACGGCACCGGACATCGAGGGGGAAGCGACGCGTCTCGAGGGCCTGGGTGCGCGGCGGGTACCCGACGGCCACCTCACCGAGCTCGGCACAGAGTGGATCCAGATGGTCGACCCCGAGGGCAACGAGTTCTGCGTCTGCAAGCCGTTCGAGGACACGAGTCGCAGACCGGTGCTCGGCGTGCTGCCGGCACTGCACCGCTATGTCCTCGACCACGCTCCGATCGCTGATCCGATCGCACAGGCGCTCATCGACGAGACCGCCGCGCTCGGTCTCGTGTCTCGCATGCAGATCGCCAAGGACCAGGGCGATTTGATGCGCATCATGACGCAGCTCATCGGCGCACGGCACGCCCTCGAGGTCGGCACCTTCACCGGCTACTCCGCCCTTTGCGTCGCCCGGGGCCTGCCCGACGACGGCACGCTCCTGTGCTGTGACGTGAGCGAAGAATGGACGAGCGTCGGGCGGAAGTACTGGGAGGCGGCAGGAGTGGCGCACAAGATCGACCTGCGCATCGGCCCTGCCATCGACACCCTCCGAGCCCTTCCCGACGGCGAGCAGCTCGACCTGGCCTTCATCGACGCAGACAAGCCGAGCTACGAGGGTTACTTCGACGAGATCATCCCGCGACTGCGCAGCGGCGGCCTGCTGATGGTCGACAACGTGCTCTGGGGCGGCTCCGTCGTCGATCCCCAGGCCGTCGACGAGAACACGGCGGCGATCAGGGCCTTCAACGACAAGGTCGCGGCTGACCCACGCGTCGAATCCATGATCTTGGCCATCAGTGACGGGATCACGTTGGCCCGCAAGCTCTGAGCGTGTCAGCCCGGCAGCGCAGCTTCGATCGCGTCGACGAGTTCGGGTGCCTCTGGGGTCACGACCGGCGAGAAGCGGGCAACCACGTCGCCATCCGGGGAGACGAGGAACTTCTCGAAGTTCCACCGGATGTCACCGGTGTAGCCCTCGCTGTCGGCCGCCTTCGTGAGCTCGTCATAGATGGCGTGCCTGCTGTCGCCGTTCACGTCGATCTTCTCGTACATCGGGAAGGTCACGCCGTACGTCGTCGAGCAGAAGGTGGCGATCTCCTCGGGTGAGCCCGGCTCCTGCGCACCGAACTGGTTGCAAGGGAATCCCACGACGGCGAACCCACGGTCGCCGTAGCGCTCGTGCAGCTCTTCGAGGCCCGTGTACTGCGGCGTCAGCCCGCACTTGGATGCGACGTTGACGATGAGCAAGGTCTTGCCCTTGTGATCGGCGAGTGATCCGTCGTCACCGTGAAGGGTGTGGACGGGGATGTCGTGGAGAGCGTTGTCGTCGGCCATGCGTGCAGTCTGCCATTACCCTCACTCCGTGCCCGACCGGTCCGCGATGCTCACCGACCTGCTCACCGAGGAGGAGTGGGTCGACCTCGCGGCGATGGGACGCCACCGCGTATACCGGAAGGGGCAAGTCATCTTCCGAGAAGGTCAGACCGGCGGCACCGTGCTTGCGATCCGCTCGGGCGTCGTGAAGATCTCGGTGGTCACGCCCGCCGGTCGAGACATCCTCCTCGCGGTGAAGGAAGCGGGCGCGCTCGTCGGCGAGCTGTCGGCCATCGACGGACGCCCGAGGTCCGCGACGGCGACCGCGCTCGACACGGTCGAGGCGATCGCACTCCCCGACCGGGCGTTCAACGAGTTCCTCGACATGCACCCGCGGATGGCGGTGCGACTGTTGCGCACGCTCGCCGAGCAGATCCGCGAGGCGGCGACGCGCACCGCTGACCGCGACACCGGCGACACAACGAGTCGGGTGGCCCGCCGTCTGGTGTCCCTCGCCGAGCGCTACGGCGAGTACAACGGGCCCGTGATCGAGGTGAACCTGCCCATCACGCAGGAAGACCTCGCCGGTTGGGTCGGCGCGACGCGAGAGGCGACCAGCCGGTCACTCGGACGGCTCCGCGACCTGGGCTGCCTTCGCACGGGCCGTCAGCGCATCGTGCTGCTCGACGTGCCCGCGCTGCGGGGTCTCGCCGCCGGCTGACCCCCCCCCGCTGATTTTCTTGGTGTTTCTCACTCCCAGCGCGGCGATTCCACCAAGAGAACCAGCGGAACGTCAGCTGAACTCGGGCTCTTCCCAATTCGGGAAGATGTCAGGCAGGTCGGTGCTCACGTGCAGCGGGAACGCGGGCGCCCGCTTCTCCAGGAACGACACGACGCCCTCGCGCGCGTCGGCACTCGCACCCCGGGCGTTGATCGCACGGGAGTCGACTCGATGCGCTTGCATCGGATGATCGACGGTGAGCATCCGCCACATCATCTGTCGGCTGAGTGCGACCGAGACCGGCGAGGTGTTCTCGGCGATCTCGCTGGCGAGCTCGTGCGCGATCGGCAGGAGCTCGTCCGGCGGATGCACACTGCGCACGAGGCCTGCCTGCAGCGCCTCCGACGCGGGGAACACGCGCCCGGTGTAGACCCACTCGGCCGCCTGGCTGATCCCGACGATGCGCGGGAGGAACCAGCTCGAGCACGCCTCGGGCACGATGCCGCGCCGGGCGAACACGAACCCGAGCTTCGCGTTCTCGGACGCGAGGCGGATGTCCATCGGCAACGTCATCGTGACCCCGACGCCGACCGCCGGCCCGTTGATCGCGGCGATCACCGGCTTCTTGCAGGCGAAGATCCTGAGGGTCAACATGCCGCCGCCGTCGCGCACGACCGACTGCGGGCCGGAGGCATCGCCTCCGCCTCCGTGCGAGAACGATTCGCCGCCGCCCGACAGGTCGGCGCCGGCACAGAAGCCCCGACCCCGACCCGTCACGATCACCGCTCGCACGTCGTCGTCGGCGTCGGCGTCGTCGAACGCCGAGATCATCTCGTGCATCATCCGGGCGGTGAAGGCGTTGAGCTGATCGGGGCGATCGAGCGTGATCGTGGCGACCTGGTCTTCGACGACGTAGGAGATCTGCTGGTAGTCCGTCACGCAGGGGGACGGTAGCGGCTGAGGCCGATCAGACGTCCAGGTAGCTGCTGACCGCCACGCCCGAGCCGACCGCGCCGACGACGGCGCCGACGAACAGCAAGAGGAAGATCGTTCCCCAGACCTCGCTCGAGGACACCGAGAAGTTCTGCAGGATCGCCAAGCTCTGACCCTCGGTGACGCGCGACTCGACGAGGCTGTTGAGCACTCTCACGGCAACGCACGCGAGCGCGGCGCCGAGCAGACCTTGGATCAGCCCTTCGAAGATGAAGGGCACACGTATGAACCAGTTCGAGGCGCCGACGAGCTTCATGACCTCGATCTCTCTTCGTCGAGAGAGCATCGCCGTGCGAATCGTGTTGATGATGAGCAGCCCCGCGGCGATCAGCAGCACGATGGCAGCCCCGAGGATGCCGATCTGCATGAGTCGAGTGACCTTCATCACCGATTCGACCGTGTCCTTCGCGAAGACGACCGACATGACGCCTGCCTTCTTCTCGAACTGACGGCCGATCGCCTCGATCACATTGGGATCGGTGTTGCTCGGCACCACCCGCCAGGAGGCCGGAAGGATGTCTGGTGTCACCGTGTCGACGAGCTCGGGCGAGTTGCGGAAGAGCAGCTTGAACTCGTCGTACGCCTGCTGCTTGTCGACGAACTTGACGTCCTTGACGTCAGGGTTGTCCTTGAGCTCGCGGCCGACCGCGTCGGCCTGCTCTTGGCTCACGTCTGGCTGCAGGAACACGATGAACTCGATGCCGCCCTGCCACCGTGTCGTCGCGTTGTCGACGCCCTGACGCAGCAGCAACGCGGCCCCGACGAGCGCGAGCGAGACGGCGACGGTCAGCAGGGACGCGATCGTGAGCGAGAGGTTGCGGCGGAGGTTCGCCGCCGTCTCCTGCACGAAGTAGTCGAGCCGAAGCGCCATGATCAGGCGTACACACCCTTGCTCTGATCGCGGACGATCAGCCCGTGGTCGAGCTCGATGACGCGACGACGCATGGTGTCGACGATCGACTGATCGTGGGTCGCCATGACGACGGTGGTGCCCGTTCGGTTGATGCGGTCGAGGAGTCGCATGATGCCCACGGACGTCGCGGGGTCGAGGTTTCCGGTCGGCTCGTCGGCCAGGAGGATCAGCGGGCGGTTCACGAACGCTCGCGCGATCGAGACGCGCTGCTGCTCACCGCCGGACAACTCGTTCGGGAAGTTGTCGATCTTCTTCGACAGACCGACGAGCTCGAGGATCGCGGGGACCTGGGTCTTGATGACATGTCGCGGCCGACCGATGACCTCGAGTGCGAACGCGACGTTCTCGTACACGGTCTTCGTCGGCAGCAGCTTGAAGTCTTGGTAGATGCAGCCGATGTTGCGACGAAGATGAGGCACCTTCCAGGAAGGCAGGCGGTTGATGTCCTTGCCTGCGACCCACACCTCGCCCGCGGTCGGCGACTCCTCCTTGTTGAGCAGTCGGATCAACGTGGACTTGCCGCTACCTGAGGGACCGACCAGGAAGACGAACTCTCCCTTGCCGATGTCCGCGGACGCCTCTTTCAGCGCCGTGACGTCGCCCTTGTAGATCTTTGTGACGTTGTCGAGTCGGATCATCCCTGACCTGGGAACGTAGAGATATCGGGGCGTGCGAGAACATATGTGGCCGCCCGTGAGTGCTTCAGAACCTACCAGTCACCCTCCGGCGCTCCGGGTCACCCGCCGCTGCACGCCTGGGCGAAGCCCTGCACCTGACCGACGAACTCCGCCGTCTGGAATTGTGCGGGGTCGCCGGTCGTGAGCTCATCCACGGAGTACTCGTCAATGATCTTCCCCGCCACGCATCGAGCCGCCTCGGGCGGCGCACCGTTGTGCACCAGGCCGATTCCGATCTCGGCACGGACCGCGGGAAGCGTGAGCGCGGACACGTCGAATTTCGGTCCGGCGTCGGCGCTCGCTCCCGGGTCACAGGACTCGAACGTGACCGTCGACGCCGCTCGACTCACCTTCGGGGAAGTGGCGGGTGCTGCATCCGACCAACGGGTCAGCAGGTCCTCGAGACGAACGGCCGCGTCGTCGTCGACCGTCGCGACGGCGACCCGGACGCACACTCGTCCGTCGCGCTCGAAGCCGACAAACGCGTCGCCCGCCCAGCCGTCGACACCCTCGAGTGCCTCGTGGGCGTCGAGGCGGGTCGAGAGGAACAGGTAGATCGCGAGCGCTCCCATGTCGCCGTCGTCGACCCGCGTCTCTCCGTCGGCCAGCGAAGGGACCGCCACGTCCGTGGCGGCATCGTGCGCGACGAACCGGAACGGATCGAGCAGCATCGCGTCCGACGCCGGGGGCGAGTCGAACGCGGCGTTGACCGCTTTGTCCCCGCCGGTCGCGTCGACGAGATCCACCAGATCTGTGCCGAGCACATACGGCGCCCCGAACAGAGTGAGGAGCACCGGGGGAACCGCGCCGAGATCAGGCGTGTCGTCGGACGTCGCCGCGTCGTACACCCGGTGATCGGCAGGGCTCAGCGTGTCGATGTAGCGGTTCTCGATGCGCGTCGCGTCGCCCTCGACGAGGGCGCGGAAGCCGTCCTGCGCGTCGGTCGAGTCGAGCTGGTCGAGTCGGCCTAGGCCGAAGTGCTGATCCTGCAGCACGTGGGTCATCTCGTGGACGAGCGTGACCCGGAGAGCGGGCGTGAGGTCGGTGCCCCGCACGGTGATGCGTTCCGTCGCCGGGTCGTAGAACGCGAGCGTGCCGTCGTCTTGCAGCTCGCCCATGGATGCGGCGAGGTCGACATCGCCGGAGATCAGACCGACTGCTCGCAGCTCACCCTCGAACTGCTGCAGCTCCTTGGTGTCGCTGGACGTCGGCTGATCGTCTGCCGCGACGAGATCGCTGTACTGATCCGCCGTGAGGAAGTCGATCGCGACGGGATGGTCGAACAGCAGACCGCGCTCGTCCTGCACGAACTGCACGAGGTCCGCGACTCGGGGATCCCAGTCGTCGGGATATCGCGGTGGGTCATCGTGCGAGACGATGCTCGCGACTGCGATCGCGGCGACGACGAGGGCACCGCTCAGCCCCGCGGCGATCCAGCGGCGAAGCACACGGCGATCGGGCTTCGCAGCGACGCCCGACGGCGGCGCGACAAGAGCAGGGGGCGGTGAAGGAGGTGGTGCCGAGACGGGAGGCGGGGGCGGTGCGGGCCAAGGCGCGGCAGAGCGCTCGTCCGCGGCGCGGTGCTTCGTCCCCACCACCTCCGGGCCCCACCCCGTGATCGATGGAATCAGCCTACGCGGTCACTCGGTCGAGACCGCTCGCTTCCAGCGGAGGTACGCCTCCATCATGCCGTCGAGATCGCCGTCGAGCACACCGGTGACGTTGCCGACCTCGAACCCGCTGCGAAGGTCCTTCACGAGCTGATACGGCTGCAGCACGTACGACCGGATCTGTGACCCCCACCCGATGTGCGCCTTCGGCCCCGAGATGGCCTCGAGCTCCGCGGTGCGTTCCTCACGCGCCTTCTCCGCCAGGATCGCGGCAAGGTTCGCCAACGCCTTCGCCTTGTTCTGATGCTGGCTGCGCTCGTTCTGGCACGACGTGACGATGCCCGTCGGCAGGTGGGTGATGCGCACCGCCGAGTCCGTGACGTTCACGTGCTGGCCGCCAGCACCGGAGGACCGGTACACGTCGATGCGCAGCTCCTTCTCGTCGATCTCGATGGCGGCCACGTCGTCGAGAGAGGGCACCGCGTTGACGGCGACGAAGCTGGTCTGGCGGCGAGCGTTCGCGTCGAACGGGCTTATGCGCACGAGGCGGTGTACGCCCCGCTCCGCCTGCATCAGTCCGTAGGCGTACCTGCCGTGGATGACGAAGTTCGCGGAGAGGATCCCGGCCTCTTGGCCCTCGGACACCTCGTCGATCTCGAGCTCGAAGCCGCGCCGCTCCGCCCAGCGCGAGTACATCCGCAACAGCATCTCCGCGAAGTCCTGCGCATCCGTGCCGCCGTCCTTCGCCGATATCGTGCACACCGCATCACGTTCGTCGTGCTCTCCCGTGAAGAGCGAGCGCAGCTCGAGCTGATCGAGCGCAGCGGCGAGCGCGGTGATGCCTTCGGAGATCTCCGCCTCTTGGCTGTCGTCGGCCTCCTCGCGGCGAGCTCGTGGAGCACCTCGGCATCCTCCAGACGACTCGACAGCCGATCGAAGGTGTCGAGGTCGTCTCGCAGCGAGGAGTACTCACCGTTCGCCGCTTTGGCTCGCTCTTGGTCATCCCACAGATCGGGCTTCGCGATCTCGACCTCGAGCACCGCGGAGCGCTCCCGTGCCTCGTCGATCTTCAGGTAGGCGCGCGCCTCGGTCAGCCGTTGGCGAAGCGCGCTGAGGTCGTCCGAGTAGTCATGCATGAGGGCCGGCGTTCAGCGGCCGTGGCAGAGCTTGAACTTCTTCCCCGACCCGCACGGACAGGGTGCGTTGCGCGGCGTCTTGTCCCAATCGGACTTCACGACGGGGGCCATCGCGACCGGCTCGGGCACGGCGGCCGGAGCGGCCTCGTCAAGGGCCAGCGAGCCATCGGCGATCGCCGCCATGGCCGCGGCCCGCATGCCGCTGGTGCCCTGCACAGGCTCTTCCGCAGCCGAGTACTGGACGTTGCGGACCCCGTCGTCGGTCTGCTCCTCGTTCACCACGACCTGCACGTGCATGACATAGCGCACGAAGTCCTGCGCGATGCCGTGCATCATCTCGGAGAACATCGAGTAGCCCTCGCGCTGCCACTCGACGAGCGGATCCTTCTGGCCCATCGCCCGCAGGTTGATGCCCTCCTGCAGGTAGTCCATCTCGAAGAGATGCTCACGCCAACGCTGGTCGATGATGCGCAGCATCACCTGGCGCTCGACCTCGCGGATGTTGTCGGGACCGAGATCGGCTTCACGCGCCTCGTAGTGCGCCGTGGCCTCCGACATGAGGAGGTCGTACATGGCGTCGGTCGAACCCGCGTCGCGCAGCTCGTCGGGGGTCGCCTTCGAGGGCCAGAACGTCTGGATCTCGGTGACGAGCCCTTCGAGATCCCACTCCTCGACGAACTCGGCGACGCAGAACGTGTCGATCGTGGTGTCGACCGCATCGGCGAGGTACTCGAGCGCCTCTTCCTTGAGGTCGGCTCCTTCGAGGATCTGGTCGCGGCGCTTGTAGATCACCTTGCGCTGCTCGTTCATCACCTCGTCGTACTTGAGGACGTTCTTGCGGATCTCCGCGTTGCGCTGCTCGACCGTGGTCTGCGCGCGCTCGATGGCCTTGCTCACCATCTTGGCTTCGATCGGGACATCATCAGGAAGGGCTCGGCCCATCACCCAGCTCATCGCACCTGTCGCGAAGAGGCGCATCAGCTCGTCCTCGAGCGACAGGTAGAAGCGGCTCTCCCCCGGGTCGCCCTGGCGCCCGGCGCGGCCGCGGAGCTGGTTGTCGATGCGGCGACTCTCGTGACGCTCGGTGCCGAGCACGTAGAGACCGCCGAGCTCGCGCACCTTGTCACCTTCGGCGCGGCACTCAGCGCTGTAGCGCTCGACGGCGCGGGTGAAGGCGGCCTGACCCTCGTCGGTCTCGAGCTCGAGCCCTTCGGCGAGCACCTCGCGCGTGGCGAGACCCTCTGGGTTGCCACCGAGGAGGATGTCGACGCCGCGGCCAGCCATGTTCGTCGCGACGGTCACGCCGCCCAACCGACCAGCCTGCGCGACCACGTGTGCCTCACGGGTGTGCTGCTTCGCGTTGAGCACCTCGTGCGGCACGCCACGCTTCTCGAGCAACCGGGACAGCTTCTCGGACTTCTCGACCGACACGGTGCCGACGAGCACGGGCTGGCCGTTTCCCCACCGCTCGACGAGGTCCTCGACGACCGCGTCGAACTTGCCGTCCTCGGTCTTGTAGATCAGGTCGTGCTGGTCGAGACGGACCATCGTGCGGTTCGTCGGGATCGGCACCACCTGCAGGTTGTAGGTGCCCGCCAGCTCTGATGCCTCGGTCTGCGCGGTGCCCGTCATGCCGGCGAGCTTCTCGTACATGCGGAAGTAGTTCTGCAACGTGATCGTCGCGAGCGTCTGGTTCTCCTCTTTGATCTTCACGCCCTCTTTGGCCTCGACGGCCTGGTGCAAGCCCTCTGACCAACGCCGACCTTCGAGCACGCGACCGGTGAACTCGTCGACGATCTTCACCTCGCCGTCGGTGATGATGTAGTCCTTGTCGCGCTTGTAGAGCTCTTTGGCCTTCAGCGCAGCCTGCAGCTGGTGCACGAGGTTCTGGCTCACCGCGTCGTACAGGTTGTCGACGCCCAGCGCCTGCTCGACTCGTTCGATGCCCTCTTCGGTCGGCGCGACCGTGCGCTTCTCTTCGTCGACGTCGTAGTCGCGTTCGTTTTGCAGACCTCGCACGACGCTCGCGAAGCGGTAGTAGAGCTTCGCGGCGTCGGCCGCCCGACCGCTGATGATGAGCGGGGTGCGGGCCTCGTCGATCAGGATCGAGTCGACCTCGTCGACGATCGCGTAGACGTGCCCTCGCTGCACCTTGCCCACCACTGAGGTCGCCATGTTGTCGCGGAGGTAGTCGAACCCGAACTCATTGTTCGTGCCGTAGGTCAGGTCGCAGGCGTACTGGCCGCGCTTGTACTCCTGGTCGAAGTCGCCGGGGACGATGAGCCCCACGCTGAGGCCGAGCCACCGGTGGATCTGGCCCATCCAGTCGGAGTCGCGTCGAGCCAGGTAGTCGTTCGTCGTGACGAGGTGCATGCCGCGGCCGCCGAGGCCGTTGAGGTACGCGGGCAGGGTCGAGACCAGCGTCTTGCCCTCGCCGGTCTTCATCTCGGCGACCCACCCGAAGTGGAGCGCCGCGCCACCCATGAGCTGCACGTCGTAATGGCGCTGGCCGATGACACGCCGAGCGCCCTCGCGGACTACCGCGAAGGCCTCGATCAGCAGGTCGTCGAGGTCTTCACCGTTGGCCAGGCGCTCCCGAAACTGGGGCGTCATCGCCTTCAGCGCGTCGTCGCTGAGCGCTTGCATCTGTGGCTCGAGCACGTTGATGTCGGGCACCAACGAGCCGAGCGCCTTCAGCTTCTTGCCTTCGCCGACGCGAAGGAGCCTGTCGAGGACACTCATGGCCCAACGATCCTACCGGCCGGTTTGCGACCCGACGCCTCGCTCCTGCCACACTCGGGGGCCATGGCGGGGATCGACGCGGCCTTCTTCGACCTCGGCGGCGTGGTCACGGTGTCGGGCAGTCCGAGAGAGCTGCTCGCGCGTTACGAGGGCGCTGACCTCGAGACGCTCACGCTCTCGTTCCTCGGCCCGGACGAGGACGGAGACCACCCGTGGCATCGGGCTGAGCGAGGCGAGATCTCGATCACCGCCGCGTGGGGGCTGGTGCAGTCCATCCTGGCGGAGCACGGCATCACCGAACGCGGCGATGCGCCTCCCCGAACCGGAAGCGACGCGTGGACGATCAACCCCCCGGTCGTCGACGTGGTGACCGAGCTGCGCGAGCACGGGGTGCGCACGTCCCTCGTCACGAACAACGTCGCCGAGTTCCGGTCCCGCTGGTGGGAGGTGCTGCCATTCGGAGAGCTCTTCGACGACATCGTGGACTCGCACGAGGTCGGACTACGCAAGCCCTCCCCCGCGATCTACGAGCTCGCGATGCGCAGAGTGGGGCTCGACGACCCCTCGCGTGGTGTGTTTCTCGACGACGCCGCCCGCAACGTCGCCGGCGCTCGTGCAGTCGGGTTGCACGCCATCCTGGTCGAGGTCGATCCGCAGCCGGCAGTCGACGCCTTGCGCGCTCTCGCGTTCGGCTGACTCATCGTCTTCCTCGTCGTCGTCCGCTCCGCTTCCGCCGACTCGGGTCGCTTCGCTCCACAATCGGTGCTCCGCACACCCAGGCCGCCCCCTTCGCCGCTCCGCTTCCGCCGACTCGGGTCGCTTTCGCTCCACAATCGGTGCTCCGCACACCCAGGCCGCGCACTGCGCCGCCCCCTTCGCCGCTCCGCTTCCGCCGACTCGGGTCGCTTCGCTCCACAATCGGTGCTCCGCACACCCGGGCGGCCTACTCGTTGTCGAGGTAGTCGCGCAGCTTCTGGCTGCGCTGCGGGTGGCGGAGCTTCGCGAGCGTCTTCGACTCGATCTGTCGGATGCGCTCTCGCGTCACGCCGAACTCCCTGCCGACTTCTTCCAACGTACGCGGCTGACCGTCGGCAAGGCCGAAGCGCAGCTTCACGACCTCCCTCTCGCGATCGTTGAGGTCGTGAAGCGCCTCTTCGACCGCCAGCACCAACATGCGACGGGTGGCCGCGTCGGACGGCGCCTCTGCCTGCTGGTCCTCGATGAAGTCCGCGAGGTTCGAGTCGTCTTCCTCGCCGACGGGCGAGTCGAGTGAGAGCGGGTCCTGCGCGTAGCGGTGGATCTCGCGGATCGCGCGATGCCGGAAGCCCTACCTTGGCGGCGAGCTCCTCGACCGTCGGCTCGCGTTCGAGCTCCTGCGTCATCTGGCGCTGCATCCGCATCACCCGGTTGATGGCCTCGACCATGTGCACGGGGATGCGGATCGTGCGTGCCTGGTCGGCGATGGCGCGAGTGATGGCCTGGCGGATCCACCACGTCGCGTAGGTGGAGAACTTGAAGCCCTTCACGTAGTCGAACTTCTCGACCGCCCGCATCAGGCCGAGGTTGCCCTCTTGGATGAGATCGAGGAAGAGCATCCCGCGACCGACGTAGCGCTTCGCGATCGAGACGACCAACCGCAGGTTCGCCTGTATCAGCTCGGACTTCGCCCGGTCGCCGTCGTCGCGGTCGCGCTTCAGGCGCCGCTCGGTCACCGCGTCGACGCCACCCTCTTCGAGCCGGCTGCGCGCGAGCACGCCCGCTTCGATGCGCTTGGCGAGGCTCACCTCCTCTGGACCCGTGAGCAGACGGACGCGCCCGATTTCCTTCAGGTACATCCGCACGGGGTCGGAGGTCGAACCGCTCGAACGTGATCCGTCACGGTCGAGCAACCCGGGCCGAAGCCGACGCGGCTCGACGGCCTCGACGGAATCGTCTTCGATCAGCTCGACCTGCTCGTTCAAGGTCAGTCCGTGCTCCGCGAGCCGCGTGCGCCACGCCAGGATCAGCTCTTCGTTGAAGTCGACGTCCTTGACGACGAGCATGAACTCCTCGTGCGTCACGACGGGCTGCTCGCGCTCTTTCCATGCCGCGATGTGACGATCAAGATCGTCCTGCGACATGCCCCCAAGCAGGGCGCTCTCGGAGGCTTGAGTCATCACCTCTCCTCGTCGTGACCCTCTAGCCACCCTAGCAACCGCGCGGCCGAATCCGATCCCGCGCCCTGTTCGCGCACCTCATCGATGAGGTGCCGCACGTCCGCGACGTCAGTCGGTCGGTTAGGCCCAGCGAGCAGCGCGGAGAGCCGCCGTTGTGCTGCGTTCGTGATGAGGTGGCCGATCTCGACCGCGGGTTCGAGCGCCGCAGCCTGATCGGGTTGTTGATCGAGCCAGCGCGAGCATCTCGGCGGCCTCCGGGCTCGCGACCTCGATCGCGTCGTGCACGCGCTCCGTAGCTGCGAGAGCGCGAAACGCGTCGAGGGTCATGCCGTCGCTGAACAGCACCTCGGCGAGGAACGGCGCGGTCTCGTCCCACCGGTGCACGAGCAGGCGGATCGCGACGACTTCAGCCGTCTCGGTCGCGCGTCGGTTGGGTGCGTCAGCAGGCATCGACACCGTGCCCGTGCGCAACGCGCGTGAGAGCGCTCCGCGCAACCGATCGGGATCCTGCTGGCAGCGAGCAGCCACCTGCATCAGGTACTGGTCGCGCACGAGCTCGTTCGGATGTTCCCTGATCACGTCGAGCGCGGCTTCAGCGGCGCGGGTGCGACCCTCTGGTGTCGAGAGCCGAGCGGCATCGAGCACGCGGGCGACACGGAAGCCGAGCAATGGGACGGCCTTCTCGACCGCGGCGCGCAGCACGTCCGGAGCAGTGCGGGCGAGGTCGGCCGGATCGGAACCCTCCGGCATCGCGGCGACCGACACATCGAGATCGAACCGACGCTCCCATTCGTAGACGCGGTCGGCAGCGGCTTGACCTGCGGCGTCAGCATCGAACGCCAGGACGATGCGCCGCGCGAAGGAGCGGAGGCTGCGCAGGTGATCCTCGGTCAGCGCGGTGCCGCACGTCGCCACGGCGCGCGGCAAGCCCACGCGGTCGAACCCGATGACGTCGGTGTAGCCCTCGCAGATGATGACCTCGTCAGCAGCCACGATGGCCGACTTCGCTCGGTTGAGGCCGTAGAGCACGCGTCCCTTCGCGTAGATCGAGGTGTCGGACGAGTTCTTGTACTTCGGCCCCTCGGCACCCGGCATGATCCGCCCACCGAACGCGACCGGATCACCCTGCACGTCGGCGATCGGGAAGAGCACGCGGGCGCGAAACGAGTCCTGCTGGCGATTGCGCCGATTCAGGAAGCCGAGCCCGGTGTCTCGCAGCACGTCGTCGGGCAGCTTGAGCGCGCGGCTCAGCGCGTCCCACTCGTCGGGTGCCCAGCCGAGCCTGTACTCGCGGACGATGTCGCCGTCGTAGCCGCGTGAGCGCAGATAGCCGCGCGCCACGGCCGCGTCCGGTGCCGAGAGCAGCCGCTCGTGGTACCAGTCGACCGCGAGCGTCATCGCTTCGACGAGCCGCTTTCGCCGCAGACGCTCCTTGCCCTCCCCTGCAGTCGTGTACCGCAGCGTCACGCCCGCTCGCGCGGCGAGCCACTCGACCGCGCCGACGAAGTCGAGCTGCTCGACTTGGCGAACAAAGCTGATGACGTCGCCGCGCGCTTGGCAACCGAAGCAGTAGTAGAGCCCGTCCTCACCGTTGACAGAGAACGACGGTGTGCGCTCTGCGTGGAAGGGACACAGCCCTGTCCATCGTCGGCCCACCTTCCGCAAGGCGACGTGCTTCGAGACGACGTCGACGAGATCGCTGCCCTGACGGACTCGCTCGACGTCCTCGTCGACGATCGGCATCGCGGGCGGTCAGTGCTCTTGCACGGGCGGCTCAGGCACACGCTCGGACAGGAGCGATACGACGATCGACAGCGTGAGGACGAGCGCGATGAAGCCGAGCGAGATGCCCGTCGGGATGTGGTACCAGTGCGAGGCGATCATCTTGATGCCGACGAACGCAAGGATGACGGCGAGGCCCTGCTGCAGGTAGGTGAACCGCTCGTGCAGGCCCGCAAGCAGGAAGTAGAGCGCGCGCAGACCGAGGATGGCGAACGCGTTCGAGCTGAACACGATGAACGGTTGGTGGCTGACCGCGAGGATCGCCGGGATCGAGTCGACGGCGAAGATGACGTCCGTCGTCTCGATGAGGATGAGTACCGCGAACAGGGGCGTGGCGAGACGGCGGGCATCGACGTGGGTGAACATCCGTTGCCCGTCGTATCCCGTGGTCGACGGCACGACGCGCTGCACCAGCTTCAGCACCGGGTTTCGCTCGGGGTGCACCTCCGCCTCTTGGTGGCGTATCAGACGGATCGCGGTGAAGAGCAGGAACCCGCCGAAGATGAAGATGATCCAGGAGAAGCGCGTGATGAGCGCGACTCCGGCGAAGATGAAGATCGCTCGCAGCACGAGCGCGCCGAAGATGCCCCAAAAGAGCACGCGGTGCTGGTACTCCCGCGGCACCATGAAGTAGCTGAAGATCAACGCCCACACGAAGACGTTGTCGACGGACAGGCTCTTCTCGATCAGAAAGCCCGCGTAGTACTCACCGGCGGCCGCCGACCCGTGCATCGTGAGGAACACCAGGCCGACTGCGAGGCCGATGCTGATCCAGACCGCGCTCTCGATAGCGGCTTCCTTGGTGGACGCGGCATGGGCTTTGCGATGGACGACGAGCAGGTCGATCATCAGCAGGACCGTGATGAATGCGAGGAGCGCGCCCCACTCCCAGAGAGGGGTGTGGAAGTCGACGAAGTCGCCCGACGATCCCTCTGAGCTCGAGGCGAGCACTCGAGCCAGCAGCGCCATGACACTCACGAGCTAGCGGGTGTCGCTGCCACCAGCGCCGAGCACGGCCTGTGCGGCCGCCAACCGGGCGATCGGCACCCGGTACGGAGAGCAGCTCACGTAGTCGAGCCCCGCATCGTAGAAGAGGGCGATCGACTCGGGGTCGCCGCCGTGCTCGCCGCACACGCCGAGCTTGAGGCCCGGCTTCGTCTTGCGTCCACGCTCGGCGCCCAGGTGCACCAGCTCGCCCACCCCGCCGGGGTCGATCGTCTCGAAGGGGTTGCGCTTCAACAGCCCCTCCTCGAGGTACAGCGGCATCATCCGGCTCTCGACGTCGTCGCGGCTGAAGCCGAACGTCATCTGCGTGAGGTCGTTCGTGCCGAACGAGAAGAAGTCGGCTTCCTCCGCGATCTCGTCCGCTCTGATCGCGGCGCGAGGCGTCTCGATCATGGTGCCGATGATCACCTTCGGCTTCTTCTTCAAGCCCTTCGTCGCCTCGGCGATCGCGTCCTCGACCCACGACCGAGCGAGACCGAGCTCCTCGCGGGTCACCGTGAGCGGGATCATGATCTCGACGACCGGCTTGCCGCCCGCTGCGACCCGCTCCGCGGCCGCCTCCATGAGCGCGCGCACCTGCATCGCGTACAGCCCTGGCTTCACCACGCCGAGCCGCACCCCTCGGGTGCCGAGCATCGGGTTGAACTCGTGCCACGACCGCGCCGCGGCGAGCAGGTGCTCTTCCTCGACCGAGAGGCCGACGGTCGCCTGCTTGATCTCGAGCTCGTCGACCCTCGGCAGGAACTCGTGCAGCGGGGGGTCGAGCAGGCGGACGGTGACGGGCAGCCCGTCCATGGCTTCGAGGATCTCGATGAAGTCGGCCTTCTGGACTACCCGAAGCTGCTCGAGCGCCTCGGCCTCCTCCTGCGGAGTCTGGGCCAGGATCATGCGTCGCACGACGGGGAGGCGATCTTCGCCGAGGAACATGTGCTCGGTGCGGCACAGGCCGATCCCCTCGGCACCGAACTGACGGGCGTTGGCGGCATCGGCCCCGGTGTCGGCGTTCGCCCGCACGGCGAGCTTGCCCTTGCGGATCTTGTCGGACCACTCGAGGATCACCGCGAACTCGGGCGGCGGCTCGGACGCGCTCAGCGCGGCCGCACCGAGGATCACCTGCCCGGTCGAACCGTCGAGGGAGATCACGTCGCCCTCGTGCACGACCACGTCTCCGGCGGTGAACGAGGCACCGTCGATGCGCAGCGCCTCGGCGCCGACGACCGCGGGGATGCCCCAACCGCGCGCGACCACTGCCGCATGGCTGACGAGGCCTCCACGCGAGGTCAGGATGCCCTCGCTGACGCTCATGCCGTGCACGTCTTCGGGTGAGGTCTCCTGACGGACCAGGATCACCTTCTCTCCGCGGTCGGAGGCGTCGGCAGCGCCGTCCGCGGTGAAGTACGCGCGGCCGACCGCCGCGCCCGGCGATGCGGCGAGACCGGTCGCGATGACCTTCAAGTCCTTGGACGCGAGCTGGGGATGCAACACCTGATCGAGGTGATCGCCCGTGACGCGCATCACGGCGTCGTTCTTCGACAGCTTGATGTGCCGATCCTTCGTCATGTCGACAGCCATCCGCAGCGCTGCGGCGCCGGTGCGCTTGCCCACACGGGTCTGCAGCATCCAGAGCTTGCCCTGCTCGATCGTGAACTCGGTGTCGCACATGTCGCGGTAATGCGTCTCGAGCCGATCGAAGATCGCGAGCAGCTCCTCGTATATGTCGGGAAACTTGTCGCCGAGTGCATCGAGGTCTTCGGTGTTGCGGATGCCAGCGACGACGTCTTCCCCCTGCGCGTTCACCAGGAAGTCGCCGTAGGGCTTGTTCTCGCCGGTGGCGGCGTTGCGGGTGAAGCCGACGCCGGTGCCGGAGTTGTCGTCGCGGTTGCCGAACACCATCGCCTGTACGTTCACCGCGGTGCCGAGGTCATGGCTGATGCGCTCGCGGACGCGATAGGAGATCGCTCGCGCGCCGTTCCAGCTGCGGAACACCGCTTCGACCGCGCCGCGGAGCTGTGCCATGGGGTCTTGGGGGAACGCCGCGACCCGTCGCCGCGCTTGACCACGTCCTTGTACTGGCCGCAAAGGTCGGCGAGAGCCTTCGCAGGCAGCTCGGCGTCGCTCTTGACGCCCGCGGCGGCCTTGGCCTTCTCAAAGGGCTCGTCGAACTCGACGGCGGGGATGTCGAGGACGATGCGTCCGTACATCGAGATGAAGCGGCGGTAGGAGTCGTACGCGAACCGCTCGTCGCCGGTCTGCGCCGAAAGACCCTTCACCGATCGGTCGGACAGCCCGAGGTTCAGGACCGTGTCCATCATCCCCGGCATCGAGAACTTCGCTCCGGAGCGAACGCTCACGAGCAGCGGATCCTTCGGATCGCCGAGGGTGCGGCCCATCTTCTTCTCGAGCGTGGTGACCTGCTTCGCGACCTCGTCGCTCAAACCGGAGGGCCAGCCGCCGGAAATGTAGGCGCGGCATGCATCGGTGGAGATGGTGAACCCCGCAGGCACCGGCAGCTTCAGGACCGAGGTCATCTCAGCGAGGTTGGCGCCCTTGCCCCCCAACAGATCCTTCATGTCCATGGGGGCACGACGGTGCTTGTGGTCGAAGGCGAACACGTAGGTCACAACGCGAGCCTAGTTGCCGTCCGATTGGGGCCCTCCCGATCAAAGTTGCTGAATCCGCTGTCGCGCACAATGCTCGCCGGATGCCTTCCGGAGTTGGGGCGCGACATCGCGCCGCACGTATCCTGTTCGCCACTGCACTGTCGTTCGTCGGCGTGGCAGTTTTCGCCCCGGCGGCACAAGCGCAGGCGGCGCCCGAGGGCTCGATCACCATCGTGAAGCAAGTCAACCAGGGCACGGCGACGGCGTTCTTCACCGTGACCGGCGATCCCGACGTGTTCAATCCATCGGTTTCCGCTTCGGCCGGCGATCCTGGGAGCACGACGCTGACCGAGCTGGCGCTTGGCTCGTATGTCATCCATGAGGACGGCACCGACGGCGCCTTCCAGTTGACCGACATCACGTGCACCGACCCCAGTGCCGACATCGAGGTCGAGGGCCAGCAGGCGCTCATCACACTCACGGCAGAGGCTCCGGCCGTCACGTGCACGTTCACGAACACCCTCGCGGGCGCGACGATCCTCGGCCAGAAGGTCGTGACCGGCGACACGAGCTCGTGGGTGCGGCCGGCCCAGTTCCACATCAGCTGCCCCGCGCTGGAGCTCGACAATGACATCGAACCGCCCATCGGGCCCGGCGGGCCTGGCACCTACACGATCGGACAGGGCGCGATCCAGCCGGCGACGTGCACGATCAGCGAGATCGACACCGGCAGCAATGTCCCGGTTTCCGTGTCGATGGTCATGACGAACCACGGCGTCTTGATTGCCACCGGCACGACCTCGCTCACGTTCACGTCTGAGGTCGGCGACGATCTCGTGCTGACGGTGACGAACGCGTTCCCGCCGATCGATCACCCATTCCCTGGCGACGAAGGTGGAGGAACCACCACCACGATCGCCGGAGGAACCACCACCACGATCGCCAGCACGACGACAACGACGACCACCACGACAGCGACCACCGTGCCCAACGGCGGCAACACGACGACGCCAGGGGGTGGCCAGCCGACCGCGCCGCCGACCAGCGCCCCCAGCGAGCTGCCGACTACTGGCTCGCCTACCGGTGGCCTCGTCGTGGCCGGCCTGCTCGCGATGATCGGCGGCCTCGTGCTCGTTGCCCGTACCCGGAGGTTCGTCGACTAGCGAGCTCAGACGTCGAGACGGCCCGCGAGCTCGTCGACCAACGAGTCGATCGGCACTCGCACCTGCTCAGTGGTGTCACGATCGCGGATCGTGACGGCGCGGTCCTCGAGTGACTCGAAGTCGACTGTGACCGCGAGCGGGGTGCCGATCTCGTCCTGGCGCCGATAGCGGCGCCCGATCGACTGAGTGTCGTCGTACTCGGTCATCCAGCGCTGTTGCACGAGGCCGAGCACCTCACGCGCGATCGGCGAGAGCGTGTCCTTCTTCGAGAGGGGCAGCACGGCGACCTTGTACGGAGCGAGCCGCGGGTGAAGCCGCAGCACGGTACGCGACTCGCCGCCGATCTCGTCTTCGTCGAACGCCGCGAGCAGAAAGGCCATCATCGCCCGGGTCGCGCCGGCCGCCGGCTCTATGACGTACGGGGTAAAGTGCTCGTTCGTCGTCTGGTCGAAGTACTCGAGCCGCTGACCTGAGCTCTTCGAGTGCTGCGTGAGGTCGTAGTCCGTACGGTTCGCGATGCCTTCGAGCTCACCCCAGCCCCACGGGTAGCTGAACTCCACGTCGGAGGTGCCTGCCGAGTAGTGCGAGAGTTCGTCGGCATCGTGAGCCCGCAGTCGCAAGAGGTCGGCGGGGATGCCGAGCTCGGTGTACCAGCGCAGTCGCTCGGCGCACCAGAACTCGTACCACTTCGGCACGTCGTCAGGAGGCACGAAGAACTCGAGTTCCATCTGCTCGAACTCGCGCGTGCGGAACACGAAGTTGCCGGGCGTGATCTCGTTGCGGAACGACTTGCCGACCTGCGCGATGCCGAACGGAGGCTTCTTACGAGTCGACTGCAGGACGTTGGTGAAGTTCGTGAACATGCCCTGCGCGGTCTCGGGGCGCAGGTAGGCGACTGCACCTTCGTCCTCGACCGGGCCGGCGTGCGTCTTGAACATCAGGTTGAACGCCCGGGCGGGGGTGTACTCACACACCTTGAAGTCGCGGGGGCAGTCGCGCTGGTCGAGCTGGTCCTCGCGGAAGCGCCGGTTGCACACCGTGCAGTCGACGAGCGGATCGGTGAAGTTCTGCAGGTGGCCGCTCGCCTCCCAGATCGCAGGCGGGGAGAGGATCGCGGCATCGATCAGCACGATGTCGTCTCGCTGCTGCACCATCGCCCGCACCCAGGCGTCCTTCACGTTGCGGAGCATCAACGCGCCGAGCGGCCCGTAGTCGTAGGTCGAGCGGAATCCGCCGTAGATCTCGGCCGACGGGAACACGAAGCCCCGTCGCTTGCACAGGTTGACGACCTGGTCGAGATCCGATGCGGGCATGGGCGCCGAGGATACCTGGCGGGTCTTGCCGTTCAGGCTCGCAAAACCGCAGGCAGATCGGCCACCGAGTCGATGATGTGGGTGTGCGGCGCGGCGGCGAGCTCGGCGCGGCCGTGCGCCCCCGTGAGCACACCCGCGACGATGCTGGCGCCCGCCGCGTGCCGGCGACGAGATCGCTCACGGTGTCGCCGGCGATCGCGACCTGATCGACAGCCTCGATCTCGAGCCGCAGGATGGCGGTCAGGATCATGTCGGGAGATGGCCGGCCGCGGCCGGCATCGGCGGGTGAGAGCACCAGATCGACAAGGGTGTGCCAGCGGAGCGCGTCGATGATGCGGTCACGCGTCGGAGGCGCGAACCCCGTCGTGAGGCACACCTTGATCCCCATCTCGGTGAGCTCGGCGAACACTCCCGTCGCCCCGGGCATCGGGCTGATCTCGCCACGATCGACCGCTCTCGCGTACGCCGCCTCGAACGAGTCGTTCGCGCGCGTGGCGCTGATCTCGTTCCCCCCGAACAGATGCCGGAACACGGCGATCTTCGACTGGCCCATCGAGGCACGCACATGGTCGAGCGCCGCCTCCATCTGCGCGCTCCCATCCTCCACGCCGTTCTCGACCATCGCCTCGACGAAAGAGGCCTGAACCGCACCACCATCGGCGACGGTGGTTCCCGCCATGTCCAGGCACGCCAACGTGATCACGAGGGCGAATCTACGCTCGCCTGTCATGCCCGACTTCGTGCCCGGCCTCGACCTCGCGAGGTCGTACTACGAGGAAGTCATCGCGGTGCTCATCGGTGACGTGCCCCACGCGGCGGGGCGACTGGGCTGGGGATCGGACGTCCTGGGCTACGACACCGAGCGCAGCACAGACCACGGATGGGGTCCGCACCTGCACGTGTTCGTTGATGCCGCAGACATCGAGCGGGTCCGCGCCGCGGTCGACGCCGGGCTCCCTGAGACGTTTCTCGGATGGCCAACGCACTACGGATGGGACGACGTCTCGCCCCGCCACTGGGTCGAGACCTCCACGCTCGGCGACTGGCTCACGCTCCAGCTCGGCCGCGACGTGCGGCCTCGACCGACGACGATCGACTGGCTCCTCCTCCCCCAGCAGCTCATCCTCGGCGTCGTTGGCGGGACCGTGTTCCACGACGACTTGGGCGAGCTCACCGCGTTGCGCGCTGAGCTCGAGTGGTACCCGGACGACCTCTGGCTTTGGCTCATCGCGTGTCAGTGGCAACGCATCTCACAGGAGGAGGCGTTCGTCGGCCGCACCGCGCAGGTCAGCGACGAGCTCGGCTCGGAGATCATCGCCGCTCGTCTGGCGCGCGACTTGATGCGGCTCTGCTTCCTCTTCGAGCGCCGCTACGCGCCATATGGCAAGTGGTTCGGCACCGCCTTCTCCAGGCTGGACAGCGGCTCCGGAGCTCGCGCCCCTCCTCGAACGCAGGGAGCTCGGCCTCGCGTACGAGGCGGTCGCGCGGCGCCACAACGCCCTCGGCATGACCGATCTCGTCGACCCGACGGTGCGGCAGTACTACGCCCGCCCGTGGAACGTCATCTTCGGCGAGCGCTTCGTCACGGCATGTCTCGAGCGCGTGTCCGATCCCTGGCTCCGATATCTCCCGCTCATCGGATCCGTCGATCAGTGGGTCGACTCGACCGACGTCCTCCAGCATCCGGAGGTTCTGCAATGCCTCGCCGCCGCCTACCCGGTCAGCCGCGGTCGAGGACCGTCATCGACTTGATGCGGCGCTCGAGGTGATGTTCGAGCGACCGAGTCGCGAGCACCTCGACCTCGTGCGTCGTCGGTGACGCGGGCTCGTCGAGCGCCGCCGCCAGCCCTCCTCCGAGGATGCGTCGCACCAGGGCGAGCGCTTCCGGGCTGATCGGCACGCCTCGCCGGCACGTGCGACACAGCACGCCGCCTTGGTCGACGTCGAAGGCGACGAGGTCGATGTCGCTGCCGCACGTCACGCAGTGGTCGAGCTCGGGGCGCAGACCCTCGAGGTCGAGCACCTTCCAGAAGAACGCCGGCACGACCACGACGGAGGGCTTGGCCGCCAGTGTGCGCATCGCCCCCAGCAGCATCTGGTAGAGCCGTGGCGACGACTCGCGCTCCTGCGCGACCTGATCGACCACCTCGAGCATCGTGACTGCCTGCCCGAGCCGGTCGAGGTCCTCGCGGATGGGGCGGAAGTGGTCGATCGAGTCGACCTGGCTGATGATGTCGAGCTGGCGCCCCTCGTAGAGGAGCATCGTGACGTGGCTCGTCGGCTCGAGGCGTCCGCCGAACCTGCTCTTCGTCTTGCGCACTCCCTTGGCGACCGCTCGCACCTTGCCGTGCGACTCGGTCATGAGCACCACGATGCGATCGGCCTCGCCGAGCTTGTACGTGCGCAAGACGATGCCGCGGTCGCGATAGAGGCTCATCTCGCCGTCACTGCGCTCCGCCTTCGACCGCGCCGAACCGCCGATCGCGTCGCTGGTACTCGCGCACCGCCTCGAAGAGGTGATCCCGGCGGAAGTCGGGCCAGAGCACGTCGGTGAACACGAGCTCGCTGTATGCGAGCTCCCACAGGAGGAAGTTCGAGATGCGGTACTCACCCGACGTGCGCACCATGAGATCGGGATCGGGCATCTTCGGGTCGTAGAGGTGGCGTCGAATGGCCTTCTCGGTCACGTCGTCGGGCTTGACGCCTTCCTCGACGAGCGCGCGCACGGCGTCGACGATCTCCGCGCGACCGCCGTAGTTGAACGCGATGGTGAGCGTCATCGTCGTGTTCGACTTGGTGAGCTCGCGCGCCTCGTCCATCCGTTTCAGCAGTCGTCGCGGCACCCGCCAGTCGCGACGTCCGATGAACGCGATGCGCACCCCGCGCTCGTGCAGCTCGTCCCGGCGCCGCGTCAGGATCGACTCGTTGAAGCCCATGAGGTAGCGCACCTCATCGACCGGTCGGCGCCAGTTCTCAGTCGAGAACGCGTAGACGGTCAGCCAGCGCACGCCGAGCTCGAGCGCGCCGTCGACGGCGTCGAAGAGGGCCTCCTCGCCCGCCGCGTGGCCCTCGGTGCGCGGCAGCCCTCGCTTCTGCGCCCAGCGACCGTTGCCGTCCATGACACAAGCGATGTGCGTGGGGATGCGGTTCGGGTCGATCCCTTCGAGCCCGCGAGCGAGATCGTCGAGCCGAGCCACCGTTCGAACCTACCGCCTCCCTAGGGTGGGCCGGTGGGTACAGAGGGTGGGCCGGTGGGCACAGAGGGTCGGCCGGTGGGAACGGAGCTCGAGCGCGTCGTCGCCGAGCTTCCCGGAGGCGGGGAGCGACGGGACGGCCAGCGCGAGATGGCCGACGCGGTCAGTGCCGCGATCGAGTCGCACCACCATCTCTTCGTGCAGGCGGGCACCGGCACCGGCAAGACGCTCGCCTACTTGGTCCCCGCGATCGTGTCGGGCCGCAAGACGATCGTCGCGACTGCGACGAAGGCGTTGCAGGACCAGCTCGCGACCAAGGACCTCCCCTTCCTCACCACGCACCTCGGACGCGACTTCTCGTGGACGGTGCTGAAGGGGCGTTCCAACTACGTGTGCCGCCAACGCGTCGCGGAGATCACGGCCGGAGAAGGCGGCCAGCTCGATCTCGCGGTGGACACCGCACCGGCCTCGGTCCGCGACGAGGTGCGCCGCCTGGTCGCATGGGCCGAGCACACCCAGTCGGGCGACCGCGCCGAGCTCGAGTGGGAGCCGAGCATCGCAGCGTGGGCCGCCGTGAGCGTGGGCTGGGACGAGTGTCCCGGCGCCCTGCGATGCCCCATGGGTGAGGAGTGCCTCGCCGAAGCAGCCCGGGCTCGAGGAGAAGCCGCAGACGTCGTGGTCGTGAACACCCACCTCTACGGCATGCACCTCGCGATGCACGGCACGTTGCTCCCCGAGCACGAGGTCGTCGTCATCGACGAGGCGCACCAGCTCGAAGAGGTCGTGTCCGCGACCTCGGGCATCTCGCTGGCACCGAGCCGCTTCCGGTTCCTGGCCCGCGCGATCCGATCGGTCATCGTCGACCCCGAGCTCGTCGCCTCGCTCGACGACATGGCGGAACGCTGGGCCGAGGCGATCAGCGCGCATCTGGGCGAACGGCTCCCCGCGACGCTCCCCGAGGACCTCGCCGACGCCCTCGCGCTCGCCCGCGGGCGCATCGAGCGAGCGTCGGCTGCGGTGAGCACGGTGCCGTCGGAGGCGCCTGAGTCGGTGCAGACCCGCAAGGCCCGCGCGCAGAAGGCGATCCTCGCGGTGCTCGAGGCTGTCGACATCGTGGCGAACGTGCCGGCGACCTCGGTCGCGTGGGTCGAAGGGACACCCGAGTCACCGCGGCTCGAGGTGGCGCCGATCGACGTGCGTGAGGTGCTCGGCCAAGAGCTGTGGCCCGAGCACACCGTGGTGCTCACGAGCGCGACGCTTCCCCGCACGCTCCCTGTGCGCCTCGGAGCGCCGAACGAGACCGAGGTGACCGATGTCGGTAGCCCATTCGACTACGAGGAGCACGCGCTGCTCTATTGCGCCGCGCACGTGCCCGATCCTCGTCGCCCTGGCTACGAGGCGGCACTGCACGACGAGCTCGCCGCGCTGATCGAGGCCGCTGAGGGACGCACTCTCGCGCTGTTCACCTCGTGGCGAGCGATGCAGTCGGCCGCACTCGAGCTGCGCGGTCGGGTCGGCTACACGATCCTCGCCCAGGGCGAGTACCCAAAGCCTCGTCTGCTGTCCCGCTTCACGGACGAGCACTCCGCGTGCCTCTTCGCCACGATGGGCTTCTGGCAGGGCATCGACGTGCCGGGACCGAGCCTCTCCCTCGTCACGATCGACCGTCTGCCGTTCCCTCGGCCCGACGATCCGTTGCTGCAGGCGCGCCGCGAGCGTGCCGGCGCGCGTGCGTTCAACGAGATCGACCTGCCTCGTGCCGCGGTTCTGCTCGCACAGGCGACCGGACGGCTCATCCGCACTGCGACCGACCGCGGCGTCGTCGCGGTGTTCGACTCCCGGCTCGCGACCGCCGGGTACCGTTGGGATCTCGTCCGCGCGCTGCCGCCGATGCGACGCACACGACATCGCAACGAAGCCGAAGCGTTCCTGCGCGCGTTGCGCTGAGCTCATCGCCGTACCCTCACCCGATGCGACGCACCGTCTCAGTGATGGCCACGCTCGTCGTGCTGGGCTTGGGCGCGGCAGCGTGTGCAGGTGACGACTCGGGGAAGAGCGCGCCGACGACCGCTGCAGCGACGACCGCGACCGCGACAACGGCGGCGGACACCACGGCGCCGCCCGCGAGGCGCGAGCAGCTGTACTTCGCGAAGGCTGGTCGCATCTTCGTGGTGACGCCTGGCGACGAGCCGACTGCGGTGACCGATGGTCCCCTCGACGATCAACCCGCACCGTCTCCCGATGGCACCCACCTCGCGTTCATCCGCCTCGCGAAGGCTGGCGACACTGCTGGCGAGCTCTGGATCGCGGGTGCCGACGGGTCTGATGCGCACCTGCTGGTTCCCGTCGGCGTGTCGCAGGATCCCGCGTCGTCGGAAGGCGAGCCCGCCGCCGCGTTCCGCCCGACCTGGTCGCCAGACTCGTCCACGATCGCGTTCATGACCACCATCGGGCTCGACGGCGGCGACCTCCAGCTCGTCGACCCGACAGGCGACGTCCGCATTCCCGCTCCGACCGTGTGGGTGAGCAGCTACTCGTGGGCGCGCGACAGTGCCTCGTTGGTGTTCGTCACCGGCACGAACGACGTGAGCCCGGTCGACATCAGCGTGCTCGACCTCGTGTCACTCGAACCGCATGTCATCGTCGAAGGCACCGCGGCCTACGGTGGCGTGACGGTCTCGCCGACCGGCGACGAGGCAATCTTCGTGAACTCGAACCTGCCGCTGCCACCCGAGGGAGAGGGAGGATTCGCGTTCTCGAAGCCAGGCCTGTACTCGGTTGACGAGAGCGGCGGTGCACCGGTCACGGTGGCGCCCGACCCCGGCCCCGACGACTACCGGTGGGGTGTGCGCGACAGCGTGGGCTGCCTCGTGTACGCGAGGCAATTCGGCGAGGGCACCGGGCAAGTGCTGCTGCACCGGCTGTGTACGGGTGACCCCGAGCCGGCCTCACCGGTCACGAACTTGGCGTTGTTCCCGGCCGTACCCGCGGTGGCGGGCTCGAACGCGATCGCGTACTTGGTGGAAGGGGACGAGCAGTCCCTCTTCGTGCTCGCCACACCCGACGGCGACCCGATCCACATCGACGATGGCGTGACGGCGTTCGCCTGGGTGCAGTGAGCCTGGGTGCAGTGACTGATCAGTAGCCGAGGCGTTGCACCGAGCGGGGACGCCGCTGCCAGTCCTTGTCGACCTTCACGAACAGCTCGATGAAAGCACCGCGCGGCAGCTGCGCCCGCACCGCGGTACCGACTTCCTTCAGGATCAGACCGCCCTTCCCGATGACCATCCCCTTCTGCGACTCTCGCTCGACGAGGATCTCGCAGCGGATGCGCGGACCGGGCTCCTCCCACTCCGTCACCTGCGTCGCGATCGAGTACGGCAGCTCCTCGCGGGCCACGAGAAAGAGCTGCTCACGCACGAGCTCCGCGACCCAAAACGCCTCAGGCACGTCGGTGACGACGTCATCGGGATAGAGCTGGGGCCCCTCGGGCATGCGCGACACCAGGTGCTCGACCAGCATGTCGACGCCCGTGCCCGTGTGAGCCGACACGGGGAAGTACTCGCTCAGGTTCAGACCGGCAGCCTTCGTGAGCTGCTCGAGCACCTGGTTCGGACGCGCGACGTCGGTCTTGTTCACGACCACCACGGCGTCGCTCGGCACCGTGGCGGCCACGAATCGATCGCCCCGACCCAGTGGCATCGTCGTGTCGATCACGAGACAGACGACGTCCACGCCGCCGAGCGCCTGGCTCGCGGTCTCGTTGAGGCGGGTGCCGAGCGCGGTGACGGGCTTGTGGATGCCGGGAGTGTCGACGAACACGATCTGCGCGTCGTCGCGGCTGAGGACGCCTCTGACCTGCGTGCGGGTGGTCTGAGGCTTGTCGGAGACGATCGAGACCTTCGTGCCGAGGATGCGGTTGAGCAGCGTGGACTTCCCGACGTTGGGCCGACCGATGAAGGTGACGAAGCCGGAACGGAAGGTCACGACTCGTCGTCGTCGTCGATCGGCTCCCAATCGGGGTCTTCTCGTACCCGCACCGCACCGATGCGACGACCGTCGACCTCCTCGACGGTGAAGGTCCACTGGTTGTGCGTCACTTCCTCGCCGGGCTCGGGCACGCGGCCGAGCACCCCGAGCACGAAACCTCCGACAGTGTCCCAGTCGTCGTGGGGAAGGTTGCTCTCGAGCAGGTCGTTCAGCTCGTCGATCGGCACGCTGCCCTGCACCCGTCGAGTGCCGTCGTCGAGCACTTCGACCTCGGCGTCCTCGACGTCGTACTCGTCGACGATGTCGCCGACCAGCTCCTCGATCAGGTCCTCGAGGGTGACCAGCCCGGCGATGCCGCCGTACTCGTCGACGAGAAGCGCCATGTGGAACTGCCCTGCCTGCATCTCCCGCATGAGCTGCGCGACCGGCTTGGTCTCGGGGATGAAGTGTGCCTCGCGGATCACGGCCTTCACGGGCTCACTGCCGCGACCTTCCCGCTCGGCCCGCATCAGATCCTTGGCGTAGGTCACGCCTTTGACGTCGTCGACGGTCGTGCCGACGACCGGCAGCCGGCTGAACCCATGCTCGATCGCGACGTCGAGCGCCTCTGAGGTCGGCACGGACTCGGGCACCGTGATCATGTCGAGCCGCGGGATCATGACCTCACGGGCAACCGTGTCCCCGAAGTCGATGATCGACTCGATGAGCTGGCGCTCCTCGTGCTCGATCACATCCTCTTCGACTGCGACGTCCGCGAACGCGAGCAGCTCCTGCTCGGAGACGAATGGCCCCTTCTTCAGGCCCTTGCCGGGGAGGATCACGTTCGTGAGGCCGATGAGCCCGCGCGAGACCACCCGGATCGGCCAGAACGCGACGAGCCACGACACTGGCCTGGCGACAAGGAGGGCAGATCGCTCGGGATGCTGGAGCGCCCACGTCTTCGGCGCCGCCTCTGCGAACACGAACACGATCGCGACGTTGAAGACGGTCGCGATGATGATGCCGATGGTGCCGAACAGCCGCTCGGACAGGATCCCGACGAGCGTGGCCTGGACGAGCTGGCACACGAGGAGCACGAGCAGCAGCGGGTTGAGGAACCGCTCGGGATGGCCGATCAGCCGCAGCAGCGCCCTCCCCCGCCGGGGTTGCTCCTCGGCGAGGGTCATCGCCTTGACCTTGTTCATCCGGGTCAGCGCGGTCTCCGCCATCGCGACATACCCCGCGACCGAGATCAGCACCACGACGACGAGGACCAACAAGAGGTCGGGCGTCCCGAACTCGATGGCGAGCATCACGACTGCTCCTGCCGGAAGCCCTCAGGGGCCGGGCCACCCCAGTGGTGCGCCTCGAGCAACGCCAGCTCTCGGGCCCGCATCTCAGCTGCCTCCTCGGGCTCCGCGTGATCACGACCGAGCACGTGCAGCACCCCGTGCACGACGAGCAGCGCGATCTCGTCGTCGACCGTGCCGGCGTGGTCGGGTGCGTTGCGTGCCGCGACCGCGGGGCACACCACCACGTCACCGAGCAGCAGGGGGATCTCGTCGGGATCGGGGTCGGCGCGATCGGGCCCGGAGGCGAGCGGGTCGTGCACCGCCCACACGGTGTCCGCGTCCAGTGGGAACGCGAGCACGTCGGTGGGGCCCTCATGTTCCATGAAACGCTCGTTCAGCTCGGAGATGGAAGTCTCGTCCACGAAGATCACGGAGAGCTCGGCCGCGCCTCGCACCCCCTCGGCGACGAGCACCGCCTCCGCGAGCGCGCTCCAGCGCGCGATGTCGACGTCGACCTGGCTCTGCTCGTCCGCGACGAACACCTCTGGCTCCCCGTCGCCGCCGATGCGCTGCGGACGATCGGACCGTGGAGGTGGCAGGGTCATTTGGCGGAGTCCGATCGCTCGTAGGCCGCGACGATGTCGGCGACGATGCGGTGGCGCACCACGTCGGCTCCGGTCAGGTGCACGAACGCGAGGCCATCGATGCCGGCGAGCACCTGCTCGAGCCCGAGCAGGCCACTGCGTCCGCCGGGCACGTCGACCTGAGTCACGTCGCCCGTGACGACGACCTTCGAGCCGAAGCCGATGCGAGTCAGGAACATCTTCATCTGCTCGGGCGAGGTGTTCTGCGCCTCGTCGAGGATGATGAAGCTGGAGTTCAGCGTGCGCCCTCGCATGAACGCGAGCGGGGCCACCTCGACCGTCTGGCGCTCGAGCAGCCGCTGCGCGCCTTCGGCCTCGACCATGTCGTACAGCGCGTCGTAGAGCGGCCGCAGATAGGGATCGACCTTGGCCATCAAGTCACCAGGCAGGAAGCCGAGTCGCTCGCCCGCCTCGACCGCCGGACGGGTGAGGATGATGCGGCTCACCTGCTTGGCCTGCAGGGCCTGCACGGCCATCGCGACGGCGAGCCAGCTCTTGCCGGTGCCGGCGGGCCCGATCACGAAGGTGATGACATTCGACCGGATCGCGTCGATGTAGCGGTTCTGCCCGCTGGTCTTGGGGCGCACCGTGCGGCCCTTCGACCCGCGGAGCACCTCGGTCGTCAGCACCTCGGAGGGCCGCTCGTCGGCCTGCACCATGTCGACCGTACGACGCACGACCGAGGCATCGATGGGGTGCCCCTGCTGCAGCAGCAGCACGAGCTCCTCGAAAAGGCGCCCGACGACTTCGGCGTCTTCGCCATCGACGGCGATCTCGTTGCCCCGCACGTGGATATCGGCGCGCGGGAAGGCCCCCTCGATCTCGCGGAGGAGCTCGTCACGTTGGCCGAGCAGGCCCACCATCAGGTGGTTGCCGGGAACGTTGATGCGAACTTGCGTGCGCGCCACGACAGGAGGATGCGTGCTCAGTGGGGGCTCGGGAGCAGGACGCTCACCGCGCTGACGGTAGCCGGACGAGACGCCCCCGCCCTACGGTGGCCCTCGTGGGGGACGACGACAGCTGGGATCGGTTCGCTGCCGACGCGCGTGAGCAGGAAGCCGTCGCGTCCCGGGTTCGCGAGGGATGGCTGCGCCAGGCGGCGGCTGACGACGCGACACTGTCTGGCACCCTGCTCGACCTCGCCGAGCGCGGCACCGCCGTGCTGCTCACCCTGCGTTCGGGGCGCCGGCATCGCGTGGCGATCTGGCGAGTGGCGTCGGACTGCATCGCGGTGCGTCATGACGACGGCCATGTCAGCTGGCTCGCGCTCGACGCGATCGCGATCGTGGCAGGCGAACCCGGTGGAGGCGCGTTGCCGGTGAGCACTCGACAAGTCGAGTCGGAGGTGACGCTCAGTGATGTCATGGGCGACCTGGTCGCTGACCAGGCGACGGTCGCACTTTTCGTTGCAGACATGACCGATGCGCTGCGTGGCCGCCTCGTGGGAGGAGGCCGAGATGTCGTGCGACTGGCGGCGGCGGGACCGACGCCGGAAGTGGTGATCGCTGTTCAGGCGCTGTCGGAGGTCGGGCTCGTCGACTCGGGGTAGAGGTGCTCGAGCGAACCCGGTTCGATGCGGCTGCGCTGGATGAACGCATCGACTTCCTTCTGCTGCAGTCGGATCACTCGCCCGAAGCGGTAGGCGGGGAGCAATCCCTCGTCGATGAAGCGATAGAGCGTGCGATTCGTGATGCCGAGGCGCTTCGCCGCTGCCGCCGTGGACAGCCATCGGATCTCTTCGCCACTCGCCGTTTTCACGTTCGGATTCACGTTCGGATGCTCATCGGTCACGGTCATGACGGTCATGGTACGACGGGCTGGGCGCGTTTCGGTGGATTTCGATGCGTTTTCGGTGCGTGCCCCCGAACCCGCGGATTTCTTGGCGAATTCGGGTCTCTGACGCCCTGTCGCGCCAAGAGATCCAGCATTTCGATTTGGCGCGTTTCGATGTGTCTCGATACCTTCTCGCCTCAGTACATCTCGGGCCCAAAATCCTTGGCGGGATGAAGGGCCCCCCAGTGGGGCGATAGGGCAATCCAGGCGGAAACGGCGGAGGGATGGGCGGAATGAAGGGCACGAACGCGCTCCTCGAGCGCGCCCGTGCGGAGGTGACCGATCGGGGTGAGGGTCGGTCCGCTGCGATGGCGGGCACAGTCGGCAAGCGGAATGCAGGCGTACCGGGACGAGCGGCGATCGGCGGCTTGCTCGTCGCAGTCGCGGCGATCGGTGCGTTCGTCCTCGCGATGCCCAAGAACGCCGCTCCTCCCGAATACGTCGTCGTGACCCACGACGTGGCGCCGGGATCCCGCCTGGACGACAGCGACCTCGCGACGGTGCCGATCGACCTGCCGCCCGATGTCGCCGCTGCGTCGTTCACCGATCCGAGTGGCCTCAGTGGCGCGATCGCCCTCGCCCCGATCGGTCCTGGTGAGCTGGTGCAGGCGGGCGCAGTCGGGCGATCGCCGCTGACTCCGTTCGAGGTGTCTTTGTCCCTCGATGGCGATCGAGCACTCGACGGCCGCCTCGTCGCGGGCGAGCGCGTCGCAGTGATGGCGACCTACGGAGCCGGCGCCGACGCCGTGACCCTCACCGTCGCCAGCGGCGCCCTCGTCGAGCGCATCTCGAAGCCGACGGGCTTGGCCATCGGCACCGAAGATGTGGTGACCCTCGGTCTGCCGGTCGAGGCCGACATGCAAGCGGTCGTCCACGCCGCCCGCGCCGGTGAACTCACGCTCGTGCGCACCGACTCCGCCACGTCGGGGGCGGTGTATCAGCCGCCGATTGTGGCCGACCCAGGCGCAGCATTGGAGACCGGACAGTGAGTGGCGGCGAGCGATACGTCGTCCTCGGGCTCGGCCAAGCCCGTTCGCCGTGGTTCCGAGACCTTGCGCGGATGGCGACAGCGGGCTCGGTTCCCCTCGAGTTCGTGAAGTGTGTGAGCCACGAGGAGGCCCGAGTTCGCTTGGCGTCCGGACGTGCGTTCTCCGCGCTCCTGGTCGACGGGGGTCTGCCGGGCGTCGACCGCGACCTGATCGACGACGCCCGGCGCTCGGGGGTTGCGGTGCTCGTGGTCGAGCACGCTCGGGTCGCTCGCGACTGGGATGCACTCGGAGCGAGCGCGGTGCTCCCCCCGGACTTCGCCGTCGCCCTGCTCCTGGGAGCGCTCGCCGACCTCGCTCGGGTGATCCCGCGGGCCACCGCCGACGAGGGAACGAGCGACGAACCGCCCCGACCCTGGTCCGGCCATCTGGTCGCGGTGACCGGTGCGAGAGGAGCGGGCGCATCCACGGTCGCGGCGGCAGTCGCCCAAGGCTTCGCCGCCGACCAGCGCCCGCCGGGATCGGTGTTGCTCGCGGACTTGGCACTCGACGCCGACCAAGGTGTCCTGCACCACGCGCCCGACGTGGTGCCAGGGCTGCCCGAGCTCGTGGACGCGCACCGGGGCGGCTCGCTGTCTCCCGCGGCGGTGCACTCGATGGTGTTCGACGTCGAGGAGCGCGGCTACCACCTGCTGCTCGGGTTGCGACGGCGCCGGGGATGGGCCTCGCTGCGCCCAAAGGCTCTCGACGCGGCGATCGACTCCCTTCTCGGCGCCTACAGCGTGGTGGTGGGCGACGTCGACCCGGACGTCGACGGGCACCACGAGTGCGGCTCGTTCGAAGTCGAGGACCGCGACTCGATCGCTCGCACGACGCTCAGCCGGGCTCGAGTCGCGGTCGTCGTCGGGACCGCGTCCGTCGGCGGCCTCCACAGCCTCGCTCAAGTGCTGCGCGACCTCATCGACCACGGAGTCGATCCGAGCCGCCTCGTCACGGTCGTCAATCACGCCCCTCGCTCGCCACGCTGACCGCGCCGCGATCGCCAAGGCGCTTCCCGTCCTCGCCGGGCGCAGCAACCCTTCGCCGAGCCGCGTCGCAGCGCCGGTCTTCGTCGCCACGCGCCGCGCCATCGAAGAAGCGGTGCGCGCGAGGGCAACCGCTGCCCGCCGCGATCGTCGGGCCGGTGACCAGTGCGGCCGCCGCGGCCCTCGATGCGGGCGAAGCCGCGCTCGACTCGCACGACAGCTGGCCGGCGCTCGTCATGCCCGGCACGCTCGGCCACTGGTCGCACACCGAGGCAGACGCAGTATGACGGCGACGTTCGAGGGTGCTCGCGACACGTCGCCGCTCGCCGAGATCGAGCGGCGTGTGCAGGAGCGCGCCAAGCGCCTCGGCGTGCACGAAGAGACGCGCGACGGCTTGCGCGCGATCGTCGAAGACGAAGTCGAGCGGTGGAACCTCGACCATCAACGCGGGTTGCGACCCTTCGGCGTCGCCGACCCGGAGAGCGTGGTCGATCGGGCGCTCCGCAACCTCGGTGGCTACGGGCCTCTCGCGCCTCTCCTGATCGATGACGACGTCTGGGAGATCGAGATCAACGCGCCCGACCGCGATCTTCGTGAAGCGACACTCGGGGCCGAGCGGCTTCCACGACGAGGTCTTCCACGACGACGAGCACGTCGTCCGCACGCTCACTCGACTCCTCGACGATGCTCCGGGCGCGCACCGCAAGCTCGATCCTGCCGAAGGGCTGCAGGACGCTCGACTCGAGGACGGGCCGCGCGTCCACATCGTGCACGCCGACGTCGCCCGTGGCGGCCACGTCCTCGTCAACATCCGCAAGTTCACCGGCGTGCCGATCCGCTCGCTCGATGAGCTCGTGATGGCGGATGCGATCGAGCCCGCGGTGGCCCTGTTCCTCCACGCGTGCATCCGGGCTCGTGCCTCCATCGTCTTCGCGGGCGCGCCCGGAGCCGGAAAGACCACGTTGCTCTCCTGTTGCCTCGCCGAGCTCGACCCGTCACTGCGCGTCGTCGTCGCCGAAGAGGTGTTCGAGGCGGACATCGCGCTGCCCAACGTCGCGCAGATGCAAACCCGGCCCGCCCGCGCAGATCGCCCAGAGGTCGACCTCCGCCGGCTCGTCGCCGGGTTCCTTCGAATGGCACCGGACGTCGCGGTCGTCGGAGAGGTGCGAGATCGTGAAGCGCTGTCACTGCTGCTCGCACTGTCGTCGGGCGTGACGGGGTACACGACCATCCACGCGAGCTCGGCGACACAGGCGCTCAGCCGGCTCCGATTCCTGAGCCAGCTCTCAGACGTTGGGCGCCACCTCCCGTTCTCCGCGCTGAGCTCGCTCGTCAGCGAAGCCGTCGACATCGTCGTGCACACCGCCCGCACACGTACCGGGATACGAGTCACGAGCATCGTCGCAGTCGAGGACCTCGTGACTGGCCCCGACTCGCCGCACTTCACCGTGACCGAGGTGTTCGCACAACACACGCCCGGCAGCGGAGTGCAGTGGACAGGCGACCTTCCGACGAGACTCGAACGACGGTTCGCGGCGCAGGGCCTCGCGGTGCGAGCCGTGCTCGGCGGAGATCGATGAGCCCGACGCAGCTGTGGGCAGCCCTGATCGCGTGCGTCGCCGCGTATGGAGCGCATCTCCTCTACACCAGCGTGGCGATGCGCTGGACAGGACTCGGGCCCGGGCCGCGCGACGCCGCACCTGCCGCGCAGACGCTTCCGTCCTCACCTCGCCAAGTCTTCGGGACGGCCATTCGTCGCGGGTGTCGTCGGGACGGTGGTGACGTTCCTCTTGTTCAGCGCGCCACTGCCGTCGCTGCTCGGCGGTGCCCTCGCCGCAGTGCTCACTGCCGTCTCCACGCGCGCCGAGGTCGAGCGGCGACAAGAACGCGTCGCCGACGCCTGGCCGGCGATCCTCGAAGAGACTCGGGTGCTCGCGGGCGCCGGTGGGCATCCGATCCCGCATGCGCTGTTCGAAGCGGGCCAGCGAACGCCGACGAGCATCCGGGAATCGTTCGGCGCGGCGCAGCGCGAGTGGCAGACGTCCACCGACTTCTGCACGCGCCCTCGCAGTGCTCAAGGCCGAGCTCTCGGAGGCCAGCAGCGACGTCGTGTGTGAGACCCTCCTGATCGCGCGATCAGGTCGGCGGCACCGGAGTCGACCGGCGGCTCGAGGCGTTGATCGACGATCGCCTTCGAGAGCTCGATCTCCGTCGTGACGCGGCGTCACGGCAGGCGGGCGCGCGGTTCGCTCGCCGGTTCGTGCTGATCGTGCCGGTGGGGATGGCGTTCGTCGGCATGTCACTCGGCACCGGGCGCGGCCGCGTATCAGGGCCGAGGTGCGCAGCTCACTGTCGCGCGTCGCGCTGGCGTTGATCGGCGGATGTTGGGTATGGGCAGGTCACATCCTCCGGCTGCCTCGGCCCGAGCGGGTGTTCACGTGAGTCGCACGCTCATCGGCTGCGCGCTCGTGGCGTGGGTAGGAGTGACGCTGCTGCTTGCGGACACGCGGTGGGCCCGTCGTCTCTCGCTCACCAAGCGGCTCACCGTCAAGGATGCGCCGACGAGCCGGTCCTCGGACGGCACCGGACAGTGGCTCGCCCGGGGAGCCACCACCGTCGGCGTCCACATGGCACGCGTGCTCGGGGTTCACGACGACCTTGCCACCCGCCTGGAAAGGGTGCACTCCTCGCTCGACTCGACGGCGGTCCGGCTTCGTCAGGTCGGCTGGTGCATCGGCGGTTTTGCACTCGGCTTGCTCGTCTCGGCGGCCGTAGGCGCCACACCGGGTCTCGCGGTGCTCCTCACACTCGCTCCAGCCGCGCTGGGGTTCCTGCTCGTCGAGCACCGCGTGACCCAGGCGTCAGACGCATGGCGCCAGCGGGTCGCGTCAGAGCTGCCCGTCATCGCCGAGCAGCTCGCCATGCTCCTCGGCGCGGGCTACGCACTCGGCCCCGCGCTCGGGCGCCTCGCCGATCGCGGACAAGGAGCGTGCGCGCAGGATCTCCGCCGCGTGCTCACCCGCGTGGCGCAAGGCCTCGCCACCGCCGACGCACTGCGAGAGTGGTCCGACGTCGTGGATGTCTCGGGCGCCCGCCGCTTGGTCGCCGTGCTCGCACTCGACCGGGAGACCACCGACCTCGGTCGCCTCGTGTCAGAGGAAGCGAGCGCGATCGAGGAAGGAAGCCCATCGCGACCTCGTCAGCCTGGTCGAGCGGCGCAACCAGCAGGTTTGGATTCCGGTGACCGTGGCGGCGTTGCTGCCCGGGGCTCTCCTCCTCGCGATCCCCTTCCTCGCTGCCATGCAGCTGTTCGCACAGTCCTGATCACGTCCCAGTTTTGATCACGTTCAGTCCTCATCACCTGAAGGAGAGCCATGCTGTACATCCAACGAATCGCTGCGGCCGCGACCGCGCTCGCCGTCCACACGTGGGACCGCATCGAGTTCGACGAGCGCGGCGAAGGCGTCATCTCGTCCGCGATCGCGGTGCTGGTCATGGCGCTGCTCGGCGCCCTGATGTGGGTCGCGTTCAAGGCGATCTTCGCCGATGCCTCGGCTCGCACCTCGACGCAAGTGGGGCAGATCGGGTCGTGACCGCTCAGCGCCTTCGAGGTGACTCGGGGTCTGGTCTCGTCTCATCACTCGCGGGTGTCGGAGCGTTCCTCGCGTTCCTGTTTCTCGCGGTCCACGTCATCGTTGGTCTCTACGCGACATCGGTGGTCACCGATGCCGCGACCGACGCCGCGCGTCGCGTGGCAGGCGCGGCCACAACCGACGAGGACAGGCCGGCTGCGGTGGCGCACGCTGAGGGTCAGATCCGTGCCGCGCTCGGTCGCATGGGCGACGACGCCGCGATCGCGTGGTCCTTCGACGGCGACAGCGTGGGCATCACCGTCCGAGTCTCGCGCCCCGGCTTCGTCCGGATGTTCGGCGGAGCGACGATCGAGCGGACCGTGGTGGTGCGACGCGAGGCGCTCGGGTGAGGCGGGCATGTGGCGATCGAGGCCAGGTCGGTGGTGTCGAGGCCTTGCCGTTCGGGGTTCTCATCTTCGTCGCCGGCGCGCTCCTCGTCGCAAACACTTGGGCAGTGATCGACGCCAAGCTCGCGGTGACGGCGGCGGCGCGCGAGGAGCCCACGCGTACGTCGAGGCCGGCGGCGCGAGCGAGGCCGAACCAGCTGCGATCGATGCTGCTGATGCCGAGATCACGGCTCGCGGACGGGACTCGATCGCGCGCGACCGTCGTCGTCGCGGAGGGAAGCTTCTCGCGCTGCACGATGGTGACGCTCGAGGTCGCCTACGTCGTGCCGACCCTCACGCTTCCGTTCGTGGGGAGCTGGGGGAACGGGATGCGCGTCACCGCTCGCCATGGCGAGATCGTCGACCCCTATCGCAACGGCCCCGAGGGCGAGGCCGACTGTGGTTGATCGACGCCCGGGTGATCGGGGCAGCGTGCTCGCCCTGATGCCCGCCGCCCTCCTGGTGCTGTTGCTGCTCGCGGCGATCGCCGTCGATACGACGACCGAGTACCTCGCCCGCCGTGAGCTCGCTGCCGCGGCCGACGCTGCTGCGAACGACGCGGTGACCTTCGGCCTCGACGAGGCTCGATTCCGCGAGACCGGCGAGTTCGTCATCGACGCCGCCCGTGCGGAGGAAGCGGTCCGGCGTGCGCTGGCGGTCCGCGCGGGCGGCGTCGTCGACCGCGCCGGAATCGATGTGACCACCGATCCCGAGGAAGGCACGGTCACGGTCACGCTGCGATCCACCGCGCACCTCGTGTTCTCGCCGATCGTTCCGGGCGCGCCACACGATGTCGAGGTCGTGGCTCGTGCGACCGCGGACGTCTACGTGGGCGACTAAGGCAGGCCGCTCAGTCGCCGGGATGGTCCTCGAGGAACTGCAGGATCAGCTGATGCTTCTTCGTGTCGAGCGCCATCATCTCGACGAGCAGGTTCCAGATGGTCGTGTGCTTCACGTCCTTGAGCGACTTCTGAAGACGGTGCAGGTCCCGCTCGTCGGCACGCTCGACTTCGAGGAACTCGCGTGCGGCCGTCCTGACGCGCTCCGCTTCCGCTGACCGAGTCAGGTGCGGCACTTGAGGCGGCACCTCCCGGAGCTCGGCGTCGGACTGCAGGGCGTTCCGCCACTCCTCGAACAGGCGGTGATGGCGCGCCTCGTCCTCCATGACGAGCTTCAAGAGATAGGCCACATGCCCGCCCGCGCTTTCGGCGAGCTCCGAATAGCGGCCCACCAGCGCCTGCTCGTTCTCGATGTGCTCGGTGAGGTGCTCGTAGAGATCGTGCTCCCAAACACTCAGCCCGACAGGAGTCGTCCTCGTAGTCATGCGGCAATCGTGCACCCCGGCGCCATGCACCGGCAGGGCCGAAGGTCCCTGCTCAAAGCCGCTTGCGGAACCAGTTGTCGCTGCTGCCGTGCGGATAGTCCGCGACTGTCGCGATGAGCTCGTAGCCCTGACGGAGGTAGAAGTCGGGCGCCTGAAAGCCGTGACTGCCGAGCACCATCTGGATGCAGCCGCGCTCGCGGGCCTCGGCTTCTGCTGCAAAGAGCATCGCACTGCCCTTGCCGTGGTGACGCAGCGACTCGTCGAGCCAGAGCATGTCGATCTCGCACGTGCCACCCCAGGTCCACCCGTAGAGGCCGGCGACCATGCGGCCGTACTGGTCGCGCTCGAAGATCGCGAGCTCGCGCCCATCGCGGATGCCGGTCGTCGCGAAGTTGAACTCGTTCAGCAGGTCTTCGAGCTGGCTGACGTCATCTCGGTCGGGATGCTCCTCGATCTCCACATCACGATCATGCAGGAAGCACGAGCGTGTCGCCGTCTCGGCGCGTGCGGGCAGCGTTCGTGCGTTGGAACACGCCGGAGGCGTCGACTCCCACGTCGGTGTTCGGGCAGTCGCCGCCAGAGGGGAACGTGACCCGCACGCGGGTCGGCGTCAGCGATGCGCCCGACGCGGTCAGCCACTCGGGCTCGGACCAGCGCACCATCGCGCTCGGGTGATCACAGCGAGCGAACACCTCCGACCACATCGTCGGCGACGTCAACCGATCGCCCGGGGCCAACAGGTCGCGCACGAGCTGGGTGTGACCACTTGACGTGTCGGTGATCTCGCCTCGCCATCCGACGTCGGAGCGCGAGATCCGCAATCGATAGGGCACGCCCCGCTGCCACGGGTAGTCGCGGGTGTTCGGGTCGTTCGGCGTGCTGGGGAGCGGAGACGGCGTGCCTTCGAGGATCGACGTCACGTCGCCAACGTTGGCGTAGCCGCCCCAGTTCGCCGCGCGCGACCTTGGGTAGCGCGGGTTCCACTGCAGACCGATGTGCGCGCCGCCGTAGGCCCGGGCAGCGTCGTGAAACGTCGCTTGGAGCGCCCAGAAGTACAGACGTGACACCGAGGGAAGCTCGAGCACCTCGAGCGTGACTGCCACCGACACCACCGGCTCGGCCGGCGCGTCGAGCCACCAGAGGTGGAACGACGACACGCCCTTGCCGGGCTCACCTGTGCCGGGCACACCGACCTTGGGCAACCAGCGGCGCCATCCGGACACCGTGCCAACCTAAGGGCAGGGCCACCCTAAGTCAGCGTTACGAGCCGAAGATCTCCGTCGGCTTCAGCTGCGGATGTGCACTCGTCAGGATCTCGTACGCGTCGGGATCGACGAAGCGAGTCACGACATCCATCCCGTCGTACAGGCCTGAGGTCACCTGCTCGATCCAGAGCTCACGAGCCCGGCCGAGCCAGCGGAACAGCGCGATGACGTAGCGCTCGAACTGGGCGTCGTCGAGAGCGAGCGTGCACAGCGCGATGCAGCGTGCGTTGTAGCGGAAGATGAGCTGCCCATCGACCCATTCGGGCGGGGCGAAGCCGAGGGGATGCTGGGCCTTCCACTCGGTCACTTCGGGAAACCCGCCGGGGCAGATCTCCTCTTCGATCTCACGGCACTGCTCGCGCCAGCTGTCGTCCTCGATGTCCTCGATGTCGGTCATCGCGACGGGGATGATGCCGTTCTGCTCGATGAGCACCTCGGGATCACCAGCGGTCGCATCGACCTGCACGGTCACCTCGTAGTGCACCGCATAGGCGAGCGCGTAGGCCCGATCTCTGACGTATGACGTCCGTCGCGACAGATAGTCCTCGACGATCTGTTCCAACACGTCATCCACGGGCCCGGTCATCGTTTCCTCCTGTGCGAAGTACCGGGAGAAGAAACGCCACCCGCGGCGTGAACGTTCCGATTCGGACTGAGATAGTCCGAAGGACCTATCGCTGTGACGAAGGTCTCTGTGTTGGCCGATGGGCGAGCACGTCGAGCCGCACGAACGTCTCGTCGTAGCTGCCGTCCGCGCGTCGCAGCTCGTCGAAGCGCGAGAGCACTTCGGCGCGAAAGTCCGCGTGCACCGACTCGGGAAGGTGCGCTTCGTAGGCCTGGAAGCACTGGGACGTGACCCAGCCGATCGAGCCTTCGCGGTCGAACTTGCGGTGCTGTGCGACCGTGCGCACCCACCCCTGCTCGACGGCGAACCCCGCCCCCTCGACGAGCTCGAGATACCTGCCTGCGCCGAAGTAGGTCCACGGGCACCCTGGGCCTCCGCGCTTGACCGAGCAATCGCCGAAGAGCGCCATCATCGCCCGCACGTTGTCTCCGCCCCCGCACTCGATGCGCAGACGGCCGCCCGGCCGCAACAGCCGGAAGCACTCGGCGAGCAGGGGCGGATGGTCTTGCTCCGGTACCCAGTGCAGCGCCGAGCGACTCATGACCACGTCGAACGACCCGACGTCGGGCACGAGGGCGGCGAGGTGCTGCACCGGCCCGAGCACGAACGACTGGTTCGAGCCCGCACAGGCGCGCGCCTCATCGAGCATGGAGGTCTGCGCGTCGAGCCCCACGACCTCTCCCGCCGGAACGAGGTCCGCGATCGTGCGGGTGAACTCGCCCGAACCGCAGCACAGGTCGAGCACTCTCTCGTGGCCCTCGAAAGGGAGCGTCGCGAGGAACGCCGCGTCGAAGACGCGATGGTGCCCGGCATTCGCCGCGTATGACGCTCCATCCCACCCTGGGAGGAATGTCACATCCTGGGACAACTGTTCTGCCATGTGGACAGCGTAGCATCCACGTCATGCTCGAGTGCGATGTCCTGGTCGTCGGCGGCGGCTTCGGCGGCGCCTATGCAGCCCGCGAGCTCGAGAGGGCGCTCGGTCATCGAGCCGAGCGCGTCGTGCTCGTGACTCCCGAGAACTTCCTCCTCTTCTCTCCCCTGCTCGCCGAGGCCGCGTCCGGCACGATCGAGCCTCGACACGCCGTCGTGCCGCTGCGGCCGATGCTCAAGAAGGTCCACGTCATCACGGGCACGGTCGAGTCGATCGACATCGACACCCACACGGCAGTGGCGGTCGACCATGCGGACGTGCGCCACGACCTGCACTACCGCGCCCTCGTGCTGTCGCCGGGCTCAGTGCCGTCGACGCTGCCCATCCCCGGGCTCGCCGACGAAGCCGTCGGGTTCAAGACCCTCCCCGACGCGATCTGGTTGCGCAACCGCGTGCTCGCCCAGATGGAAGCCGCACACGACCTGCCCGACGACGACTTCCGCCGAGAGCTGCTGACGTTCACGTTCGTCGGTGGCGGCTACGCCGGCGTCGAGGCGCTCGCCGAGCTCGAGTCGCTCACTCGCGACGCATTGCGGATGTATCCGCGGCTGCGGCCCGTCGATCTGCGCTGGGTGTTGATCGAGGCGCGCGACGCGCTGCTGCCCGGCCTGAGCCCGCGGCTCGCGGACTACACGTTGCGCTACCTGCGCAGCCGCGGGGTCGACGTGTTGCTCGACACGAGGCTCGAGTCGTGCGTCAACAAGGTGGTCGAAACCGGCGGCGCCACGAAGACGACGTTCCGCACCGGCACCCTTGTGTGGACCGCGGGGCAGCGTCCCTCGTCGTTCGTGTCTGCGCTCGGCCTTCCGATGACGAAGGAGGGGCGGGTCATCACCGATCAGTTCCTCGCAGTACCGGAGCACGATGGCGTCTTCGCCCTCGGCGACGCGGCCGCGGTCCCGAGCGCCGAAGGCGGCATGTCGCCCCCGACCGCACAGCATGCGTTCCGGCAAGGCGTCGTGGCGGGCCACAACGTCGCGGCATGGCTCGGCCACGGCGAGCGCACCGCGTTCGACTACCGGGACCGTGGCCTCGCGGTCACGCTCGGCAAGTGGCAAGGCGTCGCCGAGGTGAAGGGCGTCACCTTCAAAGGCTTCACTGCGTGGTGGATGGGACGCAGCTACCACCTGCTGATGATCCCGGGCTTGGCACGCAAGTCGCGCGTCGTCACCGACTGGACGATCGGGCTGCTCTTCCCGCGTGACATCGCGCAGCTCGGCGCGCTCGGGAAGCCAACCCAGCTCCCCTGATCACGCGTGGATCAAGAGAGGTGCGCGCCGAGGTCCTGCGCCGACCAGAACCCGATCGCGGCAGCGCCGTGATGTCCGCCCGCGGCATAGGTCCCGAGCCGAGCGCGAGCCTCGGGATGCCGCAAATCGACCGCGTCGAAGAACGCTGCGGGACCGGCGGCCCGCAGCGCGAGGTCACCTTCTGATCCTTTGCGGGGAAGCTGGGGCGTCAACACCACGACCGGACCGGCCACGTGATCGCGGAGTGCCGACAGGCGGCCCAGCGTCCGCCACACCACATCGGTGCGCGTGAGCCCGCCGCGATGGGTCGTCGCGGCGCCCGCCACGTCGAACACCCACGGATGCCCCCGCCGATCCTCTGCGATGAAGCTCACCGACACACCAGTGCGTCGCACGCGCCGGTTGCGAGTCGTGATCGTGAAGCCCGCTTCGACAAGAGCCTCCTCGGCGAGCCTCTTCGCCCCTTTCGCCGGCTCGGCGACCGGGGGGGCATCGGCGGGCTGGCCTTCCAGCGTCACCCGCCGGCGCGCGATGTCGACGTACATCGGATCGAGGTCGTAGCCGACAAAGCGGCGGCCCATCCGCGCCGCGGCGACGAGCGCCGTGCCGCTGCCCATGAACGGATCGAGCACCAAGTCGTCCGCGTACGTGTACAGCGCGATCAGCCTCTCGGGCAGCTCGAGGGGAAACGGTGCCGGATGCCCGACGCGCCGCGCGCTCTCGGGCGCGATCTCCCATACATCGAGCGTCAGCGACATGAAGTCCTCGGTCGTGAGCGTCACTTCATGAGGAAGTCCCTCCGCTCGCCGAACCTTCAGCGAACGCGCGCGATCGAACCGTCCCTTGCTCGCGATGACCACGCGTTCGGTCAGGTCTCTGAGGACGGGGTTCGCGGGACTGCGAAACGAACCCCATGCGCACGAGCCGGTCGCTCCTTCGCCCTTCTGCCAGATGATCTCGCCGCGCAGCAAGAGCCCGAGCCGATCCTGCAGGATCGTGATGACGTCCGCGGCGAGGCTGCGATACGGTTTGCGGCCCAGGTTGGCGACGTTCACCGCGATGCGCCCGCCGGGCTCGAGCTTGCGAGCACATTCGGCGAAGACCTCGGTCAGCAGCTCGAGGTACTCGATGTACGAGCTCGGCACCCCATCCTTCTCGAGCTCCTCCTCGTACTGCTTGCCGGCGAAGTACGGCGGCGACGTCACGACGAGCGCGACCGAGCCGTCGTCGAGCTCGTCCATGCTGCGAGCGTCGCCGAGGACGAACGGCTCCGCGATCTCCTTCGGCGGCAACACCTCGTTGTCGGTCGTGAGCTCGGGCGGCTGGAACCGCCCGTAGAACGCAGTGGCGTCATGGCTCTCGCGCCGCCCCACCCCGAAGTTCGACGTGGATGTCGGTCGTCGTTCCCGCATCCGCCACCTCCGTGGCCGACGCTAGGCGGAACCGCGCCACCCGGCGTGACCAACGACTCGTTGCGCAATGTCCGGCCAATGCGACAATGACCCGATGTCCACAGCCCGGCTCAGGCTCCATGCCGCGTCGGGCAAGGTCGTGGTCGAAGCACAAGCTCGGGACGACGTCAGCATCGGGCCTGACGCGACCCGCGAGGACGTCGACGGCACGATCGAGGTGCGGCCGAGGACGCGCTCTGGTTCGCTCCACGTGACGGTGCCCGTCGGCAGTGACGTGATGATCGGCACCGCGTCGGGGAACGTCGAGCTCATCGGAACGCTCGGCGCAGTTCGCGTCACGTCGAGGAGCGGCTCCATCGAGGTCGACCGGGTCGAGAGCGCCGACCTGCGCACCCTGTCGGGCGGCGTCACGGTCGAGCAGTGCACGGGCCTGTGCCGTGTCTCGAACAAGAGCGGCAAGGTCGTCGTCGGCGAAGGCGGCGACGTCGAGATCTCCTCGGTGTCGGGCAGCGTGAAGATCGAGGCGCGCAGCCTCGTCGACGTGCGCACGGTGAGCGGCAAGGTCGACGTGCACTCGGGGGCAGGTGGGCCCGTGAGGGTGCGCACCGTGTCGGGTTCGATCGACGTCGGGTTGCCCGTCGGCACGAAGCCCAACGTGCGCATCGCTGGGCGGGGCAAGATCCGCGGCAGCTACGACGACGGCGACGACGTAGAGGTCGATGTCAAGACGGTGAGCGGCACGATCGAGATCGCCGCGCGCTGATGGCACCCACACCGGGCAGATCGGCGACTGCCGTCACTGCGGCCGAGGAGGTCTGGGGCGCGATCGTCTTCACGGACATCGTCGGGTTCACGGAGTTCACCGCGCTGGAAGGAGACGAGCAGGCCCTCGCGCTGCTCCACACTCAGGAGAACCTCGTCAACGATGCGTTGCCAGCGGGCGCGCGCGTCGTGAAGGAGATCGGCGACGGGCTGCTGCTCTGGTTCCCCGACGGGGCGACCGCGGTCGTGACGATGCTCGAGCTCCAAAGCCGGTTCGAGGACGAGTCCTCCACGGGACTGCCGCTTTGGGTGCGCATGGGCGTCCACTGCGGCAAGGCGTTGGCCAAGGGCACAGACCTGGTCGGCCACGACGTGAACGTCGCCGCGCGGATCCTCGATGTCGCGGGCCCCGGCGAAGTGCTCGCGTCGGATCAAGCCAGGCTCGAAGTCGGGGGGCACGCGCCCCACGTGGCCTTCGACGAGATCGGACCCGTCGTCATGAAGGGGATCCCGACACCCGTGCGGCTCTGGCGCGGCGACGCGGGTCTGAGATGCCGGTCCCCCGCGTCGTCACCGTCGTCCTCGACGAACCTCGGGGCGCGCTCCCCACGTTCACCATCGAATCGCCGTGGTGGCAGGAGGCCGAGCCGGTCGTCACCGCAGTGCGAGAGCAGTTCGGTCTCGAGGTCACGATCCTGCGCTTGCTCGAAGGCGAGCGACCGTTCGAGTCGCCGCCTACCTACCTGGCCGAGCTCGTGCGCGGCGACCCGAGCGCCGTCCTCTCGCAGTGGACAGGCCAGCTGCACGATGACCCCCTGCGCGCGCCATACGCACGACCCGGCGGGCCGGCAGCGGACCTCGAGTGGGCTGCCCGACACGTGCGCATCACCGGCGAGCCCGTGCAGATCCGGACATGGAACCTCTCGTCGATCTGGAAGATCCCGACCGATCAGGGTTTCGTGTGGCTCAAGCACGTGCCGCCGTTCTTCGCTCACGAGGCGGCAATGCTGCGTGCGCTCGATGAGGACGCTCCCGTGCCGCGACTCATCGCGGGCGAGCCGGGCCGGATGCTGCTGGCCGACATCCCCGGCTACGACTGCTACGACGCCGACCTGCCCCAGCTGGAAGCGATGGTCGACACACTCGTACCGCTGCAGGCAGCCTGGATCGACCGCGTCGACGAAGCCATCGCGCTCGGCGCACCGGACTGGCGACCCGACTGCTTCGTGGACCTCGCGGTCGATGTCGTCGAACGTGGAGCGCCATCCGCACTCCGAGCGCAGCTCACTCGATTCGTGGGTGACCTTCCGGACCGGTTCGCCGAGCTCGGCACCTGCGGCCTGCCCGACACCTTCGTGCACGGCGACTTCCATCCGGGGAACGCTCGGTGGTCTCGCGACGCGCCGGTGATCCTCGATTGGGGCGACGTCGGCGTCGGACACCCACTGTTCGACCTTCCCGCGTTCATCGAACGAGTCGGTGACCACGCACCCGCGCTGCGAGCGCGATGGATGCGCCGCTGGCGCGACGCGGTGCCGGACAGCGATCCCGAGCGCGCAGCCGACCTGATCGCTCCCGTCGCGCTCCATGCGCCAAGCGATCATCTACCGACGCTTCCTCGACGGCATCGAGGAGACCGAGCGCGTCTATCACCGAGACGATGTTCCGGAACGCCTCGGCGCGGTCGCGTCGCTGCTCTCATCGAGCCCCGGGGCGCGTGACCCGCCTCCCGGAACCTGTGCACGTAGTACCCGACGACGTACGCGAGGCGGGCGACATGCTCGACATCGGCCGCGTCGCCCCGCACTGTCAGGGCCGGCGACCCGTCCACGCGACCAACCGATCGATGAGCGGCGCGTCGTCGGGCACCGCGACGACGTCGCCGAATGCGGCGAACGCCTCACGTCCCTCGGCCGGTAGTCCCTCGTGGAACGCCTCGTACGAGAGCGCGAGGACCTCGGGGTGCCACTCGGCCCATTGGCCGGTCGCCTGGGCCAGGTCCCATGTGTGGATGACCACCTCGCCCGTGAACTGGGCGAGCACGGCCACCCCGGGCAGCTCGGCCCACGGGAGGGTCATCGGCTTGCCCAACAGCGCGTCGTCGCTCCAGATCTCTCGAACCGCCGCGGTGTTCGCATCCCAGTCGGCTCGCCACTCGTCGCGGGGAATGGGCGCGGGGCGCTCGGCGAACCCCTCGCCACGGCCGAGGGCCGCGATCGAGAACGGGGCGCCGAGAAGGTGGTTCGCCAGCGTGCGGACGTCGAATTCGGTGCAGGGCGTGGGCAGATCGAGCTGCTCGTCGGTGACGCCGCTCAGAACTTCGGCGCCGGTCGCGAGGGCGCTCGCGAAGAGAGTGACGGGATCGGTGGACTGGGACGTGCGCTTGGTTGCCATGGGATGAGGATGCGCCCCTGAACCGGTCAGCATGTGGCCGGTTTGGGCAGACAGAATCAGACAGTGCGAGCCGACCGACTGGTGGCGATCCTGCTGCTGCTCCAATCCAAGGGGCAGGTCACCGCAGCCGAGGTCGCCGCGGAGCTCGAGGTCTCCGAACGCACGGCCCGGCGCGATCTGGACGCATTGGGCATGGCCGGGCTGCCGATCTACTCACGGCAGGGCCGCAACGGAGGTTGGCAGCTGATCGGTGGAGGTCGCACCGACCTGAGCGGTCTCACTGCTGCCGAGGCGCGAGCGCTGTTCCTCGTCGCCGGGCCGTCGTCGTCGGCAACGCCCGAAGTGAAGGCGGCGCTGCGCAAGCTCACCCGAGCGTTGCCAGAGAAGTTCCGTCCCGACGCCGAGGCCGCGTCCACCGCGATGATCATCGACCCGGTCGGGTGGGACAACGTCGCCGCGCCGCGCAAAGAGCCCGCGCACCTCGACGCCGTGCAGCGCGCGGTCATCGAGGGCCAGCAGGTCGTGCTCGGCTACGTCGCCGCGCGACCAGGCGAGCTCGACACGCGTCGTCCACCCGCTCGGCCTCGCGACCAAAGGCACGGCGTGGTACCTCGTCGCCCACACCGAAGCCGGCCTACGCACGTTCCGCGTCGACCGGATGACCTCCCTCGAGCCGACGGGCGAGCGGGTGGTGCGGCCTGTGGGATTCGATCTCGCCGAAGCGTGGAAGCTCATCACCGAGCAAGTCGAAGAGCGCCGTTCGCCTCTCCGCGCGCGCGTCCTGATGCAGCCGGAGATCGTGTGGGAGTGCCGCCACGTGTTCGGCACTCGGGTGCGGATCGGCCCGACGATCGCCGACGGACGCGTGGAGGTCGAGCTCCGGGCCGCGGGCGCATCGATGCTCGCCTCGGAGATCGCAGGCTTCGGATCGTCGATCGAGGTGATCGACCCGCCTGAAGTGCGCGTGCACCTCGCCCGCATCGCCGCCGAGCTCGCATCCACCTACGGCACCTGACCGCACGCGTCGCCCATGTCACAGCCCGTCGCGCTCGTCCGCCCTTTACCGTTCGGCGGATGACGCCCGGGTTCGCCGAGTTCGACACCGCAGTCGGGCGGTGTGGCATCGCATGGGGCGACCGCGCGATCACCGGTGTCTGGCTCCCGGGAACCCGACGGATGGGCGAGAGCGTGGCACCGCCCCCGGAGGTCGAGCGGGTGATCGACGCGGTCGTCGCCCTCCTCGACGGTGAGCGACGCGACCTCTCGTGGGTACCGCTCGACATGACCGGACTCGAGGACTTCGATCGCGGCGTCTACGAGACGGCCCGCACGATCCTGCCCGGCGCCACCGCGTCCTACGGCGACATCGCAGCGCGACTCGGAGCACCACGCGCGAGCCGCGAGGTCGGACGTGCCCTTGCCCGAAACCCGTTCGCGATCGTGGTCCCCTGTCACCGCGTCGTCGGCGCCGGCGGCGAGGTCGGTGGCTTCTCTGCCGCCGGCGGGGTCACCACGAAGATGCAGCTGCTGGCGATCGAGGGCGCCCGCGCCTCCCAGACGAGCCTCTTCGATGGCGACAGCGCGCACGATTGACGGCCCGCGGGCCTTGCGCTCGCTCCGCCGATCCGACCCTGTCCTCGGACGCCTGACGAAGCTCGTCGGGTCATTCGAGCTCGACGTGAAGCAGGCGAGCAGCGTCTTCGCCGTGCTGTCGGAGGCGATCGTCTACCAACAGCTCAACGGTCGGGCCGCCAAGACGATCCACAGTCGAGTCCTGGCCGCATGCGGAGTGGACGGCGACGGGCTCACCGCCGATCACATCCTCCACGCCTCCGACGAGGACCTTCGCGGCGCCGGGCTGTCCTGGGCGAAGCTCGCATCCCTGCGAGACCTCGCCGACCACGACCGGGCCGGGACGCTCCCGACGCTGGCCGACGTCGACACGATGGATGACGACGAGATCGTGGACCACCTCACCGCCGTGCGCGGCATCGGTCGATGGACCGCGCACATGTTCCTGATCTTCCGCCTCGGTCGCCCGGACGTCCTCCCGATCGACGACTACGCCGTCCGCCGCGCGTTCGGGCTCGTGTACGAGCAAGAGATGCCGACACCCAAGGAGCTCGCAGCGCACGGGGAGCAGTGGGCTCCCTACCGCACTGTCGCCAGCTGGTACCTCTGGCGTGCGCTCGAGCTTCCCTGAAGCGACGGTCGCGCTGAACGCGCCTGCGTGGCGAGGTAGGCCGCGAACCGATCGAGGCTGCTGTTGAAACCGGCCTGCGCTTCCTCGCTGCGGTACATCGCCGGCATGTTGGTCTGGTGGATCACGACGCGGGTGCGCCCGTCACCGAGGTCGGTGAAGGTCGAGGCCGTCGTCATGTCCCCTCCGACCTCGGTGAACACGATGCGCTCGGGCTCGACCACCTCCACGAACACCGCCTTCATCGCGAAGCCGGCATCGGCCGGCGCGCCGTCGGGCACCATCGTCGTCTCGAAGCGACCGCCGGCCCAGGGCTCGATGACGATGCCCTCGAGCGGCGTGTGGGTGCCGGTCGGGCCCCAGAAGTGAGTGAGCTGCTCGGGCTCGATCATCGCTCGGAAGACCATCTCGCGGGGAGCGTCGTACTCACGGGTGATCGTGAGCTCGCCGAGGTCGGTTTGGTTCGTCATCTCGTCGTCCTCTTCTGTCGGGTGTCCTGCAGCTGATGGAGGTGGCGGTCCAGCTGATCCAAACGGTCGTTCCAGATCTTGCGGTTGGCATCGATCCACGCGGAGGCGCCTTCGAGCGGCGCCGATTCGAGCCGGCACGGACGCCACTGCGCGTCCTTTCCCCGCACGATCAGGCCGGCTCGCTCGAGCACCTTCAGGTGCTTCGAGATCGCCTGCAGAGTCATGGCGAACGGCTCGGCCAGCTCACTGACCGTCGCATCCCCCTCCGCCAGTCGGGCGAGGATCGCCCTTCGCGTGGGATCGGCAAGGGCAGCAAACGTGCTGCTGAGCGGGTCGTCGGCCATGTTCCGGTCAACCATCGGGTTTATCAACTGACTGGTTGATTAACTCACGCAACGGCGTGCGTGTCAAGAGGTTCCGCGCCGGTTGCGAGGGGGTACGGACGACGCATGATGACCTTGCGCGAGTTCGCGACGCAGGAGTTCGCCGGCCTCGACATCGTCTCGGTGTCGCAGCCCGAGCCCGTGCTCCTCGACCGCAACGTGATGGCCGTGACCGACGACGTCGAGCAGGCGCGCGCCGCCGTGATCGCTCTAGAGGACCTCGAGGTCGATGACGCTCGCCTCGGCCTCGTCGTGTTGGAGCCCCCGCATCCAAGGCAGTCGGGATGGCACGACACCGGACACGCCGACCCGGAGGGAGCGACGCGCCTCGTCGCCGAACGGGCGGCAATCGGCGCCGCGGTAGGAGCCGTCACCGGAAGCGCGCTGATCGGCTTGATCGCGGCCGGGCTCGCCGGCGGCAGCAGCGGTCTCCTCGGAGCCGTCGTGGGGGCAGTCGCCGGTGCCGTGCTCGGCGCGATCATCTCGGTCTTCGCCGGCATGGGTGGCAGCGACGCCTATCGCGGCACGTTCGTCGAGCCCCACGAGACTCATGTGTGCCTCGTATCGCTGCACACGAACGATCGCGAGGAAGCCAAGCTCGCGCGCAACCGGCTCGCGGGTCGGGACTGGGCCGACGTCTTCGCAGTCGACGCGAACGGCAAATCGAGAAGGAGCTGACATGGCGCGTCCGGTGTGGTCAGGATCGATCAGCTTCGGTCTCGTGAACGTGCCCGTGAAGGCGTACACCGCGGTGCGAGACCACGACGTCCACTTCCATCAAGTGGACAAGAGCTCTGGTTCGCGGATTCGCCATCGCAAGGTGTCGGAGAGCTCTGGCCGAGAGGTGAAGGAACCCGACGTGGAGATGGGCTTCGAGATCTCGAAGGGCCACTACGTCACGTTCGACAAGGACGAGCTGCAGGCCTTGCGTCCCGCGTCGACCAAGAGCATCGAGGTCGACGAGTTCGTCGCGCTCGAGGAGATCGATCCGATCTTCTACGACCGCACCTACTGGCTGGGGCCGGATGGCGATGCCGGTAGGAAGGCATACCAACTGCTTCTCGCTGCGATGGAGGATCGCGCGCGGGTCGCGATCGGCACCGTGGTGATGCGCAACAAGCAGTACCTGACCGCGATCCGGCCCCTCGACGGCGCCCTCGCGATGTCGACGATGCGGTTTGCCGACGAGGTCGTGCCGAGGAGCTCGGTCGAAGGCGTTCCGAGTCGTCGTGGGAAGCCCGAGCCGTCAGCGTTGAAGATGGCCGGACAGCTCATCGACGGGCTGGCCGCCGACTGGAACCCGGACAAGTATCACGACACGTACGTGGAGGAGCTCCGCAAGCGCATCAAGGCCAAGAAGGCAGGCAAGGAGATCGTGGACGAGCCCGAGACGACCGAGAAAGCCGGCAACGTGGTCGACCTCGTCGCCGCGCTCGAGGCGAGCCTGCGACAGGCGAAGCGACCCCGCAAGCGGACGGCGAAGCGATCTCGGAAGAGCGCCTGACGCTGGCATGCCCGCCAAGGACCGCCTCTCCACCTACCGCAAGAAGCGGGACTTCTCGGTCACCTCCGAGCCTTCGGGCGCGACCACTCCCCCACCGCTCGCCGGAGGCCGCCGCTTCGTGGTGCAACGCCATCGAGCGAGCCGGCTCCACTACGACTTCCGTCTCGAGGACGACGGGGTGCTCGTCAGCTGGGCCGTGCCGAAAGGCCCGACGCTCGATCCCGACGTGAAGCGCATGGCCGTCAAGGTCGAAGACCATCCCCTCGACTACTTCGACTTCGAGGGTGTGATCCCGCGCGGCGAGTACGGCGGCGGCGATGTCATCGTCTGGGACTGGGGGATCTGGTCACTCGCCGAAGGGGACTCGGCAACGAAGGCCATCGAAGACGGGGACCTGCACTTCAGCCTCGAAGGCGAGAAGCTCGACGGCAGGTTCGTGCTCATCCGCCGCGGGGGCGGGCGCAACGGCGCCGAGAACCAGTGGCTGCTGCTGCACAAGCACGACGACGCGGCAGTGAAGGGATGGGATCCGGAGGCGCACCCGCGCTCGGTGAAGTCAGGCCGCACGAACGACGAGGTGAAGGCTGCGCCCGCGGCCACGTGGTCGAGCCACGCGAGCTGGGTCGCGCCGAGCGACGACGAGCTCGAAGCCCTGAGTGCGCTGGGCAAGAGCGGCAAGTGGACGCTCGGCGAGCACACGCTCTCGTTGACCAACCTCGACAAGCTCCTGTTCCCCGCCAAGAAGCCTCATCACGCGCTCACCAAGCGCGACGTGATCCGGCACTACGCGTGCATGGCGCCGGCGATGCTCCCCTATCTCGCAGGCCGCCCGGTGAACCTCCATCGCTTTCCTGATGGCGTCGACAAGCCCGGGTTCTGGCAGAAGACTGCGCCGTCGCACGCGCCAGAGTGGCTCACGCGCTGGAGGTACGACGACGCCGGCAAAGACGATGCACAGCAGTACCTGATCCTCGACTCTCCCGCGGCGCTCGCCTGGGTCGCGAACTACGGGGCGATCGAAGTCCACCCGTGGACATCGCGCGCGGACACGCCGCACAAGCCCACGTGGGCGATGTTCGACATCGACCCGGGCGACGAGAGCTCGTTCGACGACGTCGTCGTGCTCGCCCGCCTGCACAAGACCGCGCTCGACCACCTCGGGCTGAAGGCGAGCCCAAAGGTGAGCGGGCAGCGTGGGGTGCAGATCTGGCTGCCGGTCGAGGAGCGCTACACGTTCGAGGAGACGCGCGCGTGGGTCGAGAAGCTGTCTCGCGCGATCGCGCAGTCGGTACCCGAGCTCGTGAGCTGGGAGTGGGAGGTCTCCAAGCGCGGCGGAAAGGTGCGCCTCGACTTCACGCAGAACGCGATCAACAAGACGCTTGTCGGTCCGTTCAGCCCTCGGCCCGTTCCCGGCGCGCCCGTTTCGGTGCCGATCACGTGGGATGAGCTCGACGATCCCGACTTGCGGCCCGATCGGTGGACGATCGAATCGATCGGAGAGCGGCTCGCGACAGCGGGCGATCCGCTTGCGCCGCTCATCGGGTTGAAGCAGCGACTGCCCGAGCTCTAGCGAAGCACGTAGATGCGCGCGCTGAGCTTTCCGAGCAGTTGGTAGATGCCGTAGAGGCAGTTGGCGAGCTCCTCCTCGTATTCGCGCTCTCCGATCAGTGCCTTGTAGCGCTCGGGCTCGCGGGTCATCCGCGCCACTCGCAGCAGCTGGCCCGAGGTCTTCTTCTCGCCGACCTCTTCGGAGTGCTCGCGCCACTCGCCATGCAGCACCTCACACCGCTCGATCGCGAAGCCGGCGTGCACGGCCGCGCGCTCGAAGTTCTCGCAGTCGGCGCTCGACGGCACGACGGCGGTGCCGGCCCACAGTCGCTCGGCCTCGCGAGGTTCGAGCAGGGGCGTCGAGAACACCGCGAAGACAAGGGCCGGGCTGCCGGGCTTCAACACTCTGTGCATCTCGGCGAACGCGGGGTCGAGTGACTCGAAGTGCACGAGCACGTCGCGGGCCCACACGAGGTCGAACACGCCGGTGGCGAACGGCAGCGCCTCGCCGACAGCACGCGCGACCGGGAGCGAGTACGTCGGGTATGTCCGCTCCATCCGGCCGAGGTTCGCGGGTGCCGGCTCGACACCGATCGCCTCACACTCCAAGCGATCGCGTAGCTCGACGAGATGACGGCCATCACGCGATCCGACATCCAGCACGCGTGCCCCGCTCGCCGCGCCGAGCTCACCCGCCATGTCGAAGAGCAGCGACGGTCCGCGCGGCTCGAGGCTCACGTCGAGCACACCATCGCCCCCGTGCTCGTAGAACGCCTCGATCTCCTCGCTGTAGAACGAGTCGACCGTCTCCCGCCAAGTCATCCCCGGCACCCGTCCGGCACGGCCCCGGGCGCGATCGGGCAAAAAGTGAGGGCTCCGGGAGCGCCAGAGAACGTGAACCGGAAGTCGCCCGTCACCGCGTCGTAAACCCACACGGTGCGCGCTTCGCCGCGGTCGACAACCACCCACGCCGGGTCGACCACGACGCCGGTCTCCGCATCGGAGTAGCGACCCAACACGAGCTCGACCGTCCCGGTGCCGACCGGAGCGACACGTTGAAGCATGTCGGCGCTCGTGAGCACGGGTTGGTGACCGGGTTCCGAGACGACCGCAGTCGGGGTCAACGTCGCCCTATGGCCGGCGAACTGTTCGGCGGCATCGAGACCGCGCACCGAGACGTTCGACGCCTCCGGCGCGAGGGTGCGTTCCTCACACACATCTGCACCCGACGCGACCATCAAGCGGAAGTCGGTCTGGAAGAGGCGGCCATACGCCGTGCCGAACTCCCTCCCCCCGTTGTCGATGACGCGGAGCCAGACGGGCGCGCCCGCAGGCACCTGGGCAAGGACGTTCGTCTCGAACGAGCCGTCGATGCGCGCTGGTGCACCGGCCCCGACTGATGGGGTCCGCTCGGGGCACACTCCGACTTGGAGGTAGTACCACCGATCAGGGGCACCGCCGGAACCTGCGATCGCGAAGTTCACCGTGTGCGTCGAAGGTATTTCCTCCGTCATCCGCACCGTCGCGGCGATGCGCCCGTAGATGAAGGCCAGCGACAGCGGACCTCGCGGCTGCGTCACTGGCGGCGCGGTCACCTGCGGGGAAGGGATGAATGTGGGAGCGGGAATCTTCTCCGCTTCGGATTGATCCGACTTCGGCGCGTGCGTGCCCATGCCCGAGACGATGGCGAGGCACAGCAGGCCGGCGGCGACCACCGCGATCACGCTCCAGGGGATCGGGCCGCGCGGACCGGACACGACGGTGACGCCGTCGACGGGCTCGTCGTCCAACGACTCGATTTCGAGTGCCGGCAGGTCGTCGGTCTTCGTCCGGCCGTGAGCCACTCGGCAAGGCTACGTCCGCTTCCGTCCGCGAGAATCGGCGCCATGGACGTCGCCCCGCTGTTGCTCGAGCTCTACGGCCGCATCGAACCCCTCGCGGAGGAGGCCGTCGACGGTCTCGACGCCGCGCAGCTCGCCGCTCCCCCCGGTGAGGGCAGGAACACCATCGCGTGGCTCGTGTGGCACCTCACCCGCGTGGAGGACCACCACATCGCCGAGGTCATCGACGAAGACCAGCTGTGGGTCACCGAGGACTGGGCGAAGCGCATGGGCCTCGAGCCCGACCCGCAGAACACCGGCTACGGCCACACCGCCGAGCAGGTCGCGACCATCCGACCGCCCGACGGGCTCGCGTTGACCGGCTACCTCGCGGCCGTGTCGGCGCGCACTCGCACGTTTCTCGAATCGCTTGATCCGGCCGCTCTCGATTCAGTCGTCGACCGGCGGTGGGACCCTCCGGTCACGCTGGGAGTGCGGCTCGTGAGCGTCGCTGACGACTGCCTGCAGCACGCAGGCCAAGCCGCCTACGTCCGGGGACTGCTCGGGTACTAGGGGTGGCGGCCGATGAATGCGATCAGCTTGGTCTGCTCGTCCGCGTCATCCGGAACCTCGACGCGTGGGCCGAACTGACCGCTGTCGCGCAGCATGGCGTCGAGTGGCTCCATCCCGACGAACATCTCGTGGACGCGCACGGGGTCGAGCCGCTCATCCCCGCCGGTCGCCCGAGCCAGATCCCACGAATGCAGGAACACGTCGGGCGTGCAGAACATGTCGATGCCCTTTTCGATCGTGAACGTGCCGACCACGTTCTCGAACTCCTGCGACGCCTTCGCAGGATCGTCGAGCGCCGACTGCAGCGCACGGTCGAGCGCGAGCCACGCCCCCACCGGGTCGTCGTCGACCGACGGCGCGTCGACCATCTCGATGTCCGCCGGCGTCAGCACCATGCCCGGCATCCACTCGACCATGTGGCGCACGATGTCGCGCGCCACCCACCCTTCGCACGGCGCCGGGTTGTCCCACGCGTCGGGCTTCACGGCCTCTGCTCGTGTCGTGAAGCCCGCGGCCACCTGGCGGTAGCTGTCAGCGATCTCGCTCACGGCTGTGCGTACATCAATGAGCCGGGCGTCGTGAGCAGCGTGCCAGTCTCGAGCCAGGTCTTGAGACCGGACAGGATCATCGGCCAGCCGCCGTAGATCTGATCGTTCGCGCCCTCACGCAGCTGGTCGTGCGTGAGCAGGAGGCGACACGAGTCGGCGACTTGCTCGATCTCCCACGTCACGCGTGAGAAGCCCTCCGCCGCGACATCGTCGCTCCACAGCGCGCGCAGCGTGTGCACCAGCCGGCGCGGCGGATCGACCTCGAGGACCTCGCCCTCGCCGAGCGAACCTGTCGGGCTGCTCATCGTCATCGCCGCGCCCACCTTCCAGTCAGACTCGACTCGCGCTGCCGAAGTTGTACTTCTCGCGGATGTCGGCGTCGGTGATCGCTTGCCAGAGGTTTTCTGGCGTGGTGCGGATGAAGATCTCGTACACCTTCTCCATCGTCTTTGCTTCCATGGAGCTCTCCAGTCTTTGCTTCAGCTCGGTGAGCCCTGTTGCCCAGGGCTCGGCGTACTTGCTGACCCACCGGTCGTAGATGAGTCGGATCGGGACCGGGTTGAGGAAGTGGTGCTTTTCCCGACCTTTGCGCTTGGTGACGACGAGACCGGCGTCTTCGAGCTGCTTCAGGTGCTTCATGACCCCGAAGCGAGTCATTGAAAACCGAGTCTCGAGCGAGCTCAGGGTCTGGCCGTCTTCCCGGAAGAGCTCGTCGAGGAGGCTGCGCCGGGTGGGATCGGCCAGTGCCTTGAACACCGCGTCCACGTCGAAGACTATACGTGACCTTTTAGTCACGTGTCAATGAGAAGCTGTTCGCTTTGCCGGGGTGCGAAGCCCCGCAAGCAAGAGCGCGATCGCGGCGGGTAGGTACGGCAGGCCAATCGACATCGCGCCGAGCAGACATCCCAAGAGCAAGAGCGAGCCGCTCGCGATCCGCGCCGCGCGCCTCCACCGTGTCCCCTGCGCCGCGACCGCAAGGGCCACGAGCACGACGGGCACCGCGAGCACGATCACGACGCTCGAGCCCTCGCTGTCGACCAGCGATTCGTGCGTGGTGACGAGAAACGAGTCGGTCTCCTCGACCACCGGGGCGAACAGCCACAGCATCGTGACCGCTCCCACCCACAACGCCGCGCCGAGGACGATCGCGCGGGTGACGCGCTCCGACCAGTACCCCGCCCGCTCAGAAACCGAAGCCGTCTTGCGTCCGGGCGAGCTCATCGGAGAAGCATGCTCGATGCCCGCAATGGGTAGAGGGAGGACATGAAGCGATTCCTCGCAAGCGCCGCGGTCGGCGCCGCCGCCATGTACCTCCTCGATCCGGATCGGGGCCGCAGTCGCCGCGCCCAGCTCATGCAGCGCGGGCGAGCAAAGGAGCGATCCCTCGACCGCTTCGCGCATCGGGTCGAACGAGATGCGGAGAACCGGGCTCAGGGCGAGCAAGCGCGAGCGCACGGTGCGGGCGTCTTCCACCCGACGGACGATCGGGCACTCGAGGTGCATCTCCACCAGGTGCTGAAGGAGCTCGACGTGGACGTGCGGGACGTCACGGTCGAGGCGGTCGACGGTCACGTGCGACTGAGAGGACAGATGGCCAGCGCAATCGACGTGAAACGGGTCGCCGCAGCGGTGGACGAGGTGCCGGGCGTCTACGCGGTGGAGTCCCTCATGCATCTGCCCGGTGAGCCCGCTCCGAACAAGGAGGCTGCGCGCGGGGCAGGCAGCTGATGGTCACGTCGGCTTGGTTCGAAGTCGCCAGAGGATGTTGACGAGACGATCGAGTCCGCGATCGCTGTGGTCACCGTTGCGACTCATCGCGTCATCGTTGCCGCGCCTGGAGGCGACGAGGGGAATCGAACCCCTGTACAGGGCTTTGCAGGCCCTTGCCTAAACCACTCGGCCACGTCGCCAGGAGGCGTTCACCCTAGCCAGGGTCCTGCCCGGCCCCAGAAGATTGGTAGGTCGGGGCACTCATGAAACCCCCGAGCTACCAATCCCGCCTCGCGCTTGCCAGAGACTATTCGTAAGTAATACCTTACCGTTCGTGGCGACTTACGGAATGGCGCTCGAGGCACTCGCGGACCCGACTCGGCGCGCGGTGCTCGAACAGCTCCGGAAGGGTCCACAACCCGTCGGCGAGATCGCGGCGCGTCTCCCTGTGAGCCGTCCGGCGGTCTCGCAGCATCTCAAGGTGCTGAAGGGGGCCGGGCTCGTGACTGATCGCGCCGAAGGCACCCGCCGCCTGTACGCAGTCAGCCCCGATGGCCTCAACGCGCTGCGTGGATGGCTCGACACGTTCTGGACCGATGTGCTTCAGGCGTACAAGGAGGCGGCAACGCCGCCCAAACCGAGGAGGAAGCGTTCATGAGCGACACGACTGATGTCGACCTGTCTCCGCTCGTGTTCACCGTGACCGTCGAGCAATCCGTCGAGGATGCATTCGTCCTCTTCACCGAGAGGATCGGCGCGTGGTGGCCCAGGGCGACGCACTCGATCGGCGAGGATCGCTCCGCCGACGTGATCTTCGACGGACGCGAGGGTGGACGCCTGTTCGAACGGCTCGACGACGGCACCGACCATGCGTGGGGCGAGGTGCTCGCGTGGGAGCCACCGCACCGGCTCGTGATCACGTGGCATCCGAGCGTGAATCCCGTGGCGATGACCGAAGTCGAGGTGACGTTCACCGCGATCGATCTTCACTCGACCACGGTGCAGCTCACCCATCGCGACTGGCAGCAGCTGGGCGACGTCGCCGCGGACACGCGACAGGGCTATGCCGTCGGATGGGCGGGCGTGCTCGACCTGTTCACGACGACTGGCACCTGTGCCGCCCCATAGGGGCCGGAACGGTGCCAGTTCGCAGACGGACCCTGGTCAGGCGCCCTTGAACTTCGGCTCGCGCTTCTCGATGAACGCGGACATCGCTTCGAGTGTGTCCTGGGTGCCGAAGTTCACGGTCTGCGCGGCGCCTTCGTCCTCGAGTGCCTGCTCCATCGTGACCATGAACGCGTTGTTCAGCAGACGCTTCGTCTGCGCGAGAGCGATCGGCGGGCCGGCCGCGAGACGGGTCGCCCAATCATCGACGAACGCGTCGAGCTGTCCGACCGGCACGACACGGTTGACGAGACCGATCGCCTCGGCTTCCTTCGCCGAGATGATGTCGGCCAGCAACGCGAGCTCCTTCGCTCGGTGCATGCCGACGAGGCGTGGCAGAACCCACGAACCACCGAAGTCGATCGTCAGCCCACGACGAGCGAAGATCTCGGAGAAGCGTGCTTCGTCCGACGCCACGATGAGATCGCATCCGAGCGCAAGGTTGCATCCCGCACCGACGGCGACGCCGTTGACCTTGGCGATCGTCGGCTTGGGCATGCGGTGCAACGCCAAGGCTGCGTCGCCGATGTGGCGCATCACTGCCAGCTGATGGCGACGCTGCGCCTCCTCGGCTCCGCCGCCCGAGAGGTCGGCGCCCGAGCAGAAGTTTCCGCCCGCGCCGGTGATCACCAACACTCGGTCGTCGTCGCGCTCGCGGACTTCCGAGAACACCTCGAGGAGCTCGTTCCACATCGCGGGATTCGCCGCGTTCTTCTTCTCGGGGCGGTTCAAGGTGACGGTGACGATGTGGTCCCGACGCGCGACTTCGAGGGTCTCCATGTCGCGCGACGATACTGAGGTCTATGGGACTCGACCCTTACCGCCCCCGTCGCGCGCCAGGGGCGTTCGAGTACACGATGGTCGCGCTCGCCCTGGTCGCTTGTCTCGCGGTCGTCGTTTGGGCATTCCTCTGACGACATGAGCGACGTCGCGTGGCAAGACGACGACGTCGACATCCAGCGGGTCCAGCCCTACAAAGCACTGAAGGACTACGTGTGTCCCGGCTGCTTGGGTGAGATCCCGCGGGGCCATGGGCACCTAGTGGTGATCCCGAAGGAGGCGCCCGACCTGCGGCGCCACTGGCACTACGCGTGTTGGGAGTATCGCCACCGTCGACGCTGACCGGCGTGGCCTTCTCAGAAGGCGGCCTCGATCACGTCAACGACGGACCCTCTCACCGACGCCACGTCGAAGCGCAGGTCTGCGGCGGCCACACGGTGCTCGGTGAGCCAGATCGACGCGAGCCGACGCAACCGCAGCTGCTTCTGGCGCGTGACGGCTTCGAACGGTGCACCGAACCGATCGGACGACCGAGTCTTCACTTCGCAGAACACGAGGGTGCGGTCCCGCCGCACGATCAGGTCGATCTCGCCTTCGCGACGGCGCCAGTTTCGGTCGACGACCTCGAAGCCGCGCTGCTCGTACCAAGCCGCGGCGAGGGCTTCGCCGTGCGCGCCGAGCGCGCGTCGAGGATCAGACCTCGAGCTTGGGGAGCTCTTCGACATTCACGTCCTTGAACGTCAGGACGCGAACCGACGGAACGAACCGGGTCTGGCGATACATGTCCCAGACCCAGGCGTCGCGCAGCTCGACCTCGATGAGGGGCCGGGCCCCGTCGCCTTTCACCCGAACGTCGACACCGTTGGCCAAGTAGAAGCGGCGTTCGGTTTCGATGGCATACGCGAACATCGCGCTGACATCGCGGTACTCCTGAGCGAGGGCGAGCTCGCGCTCGGCCTCGTAGGCCTCGAGATCTTCGGGGCTCAGACCCTCTTCTCCTTGACCTTGGCGGCCTTGCCGACCCGGTCACGGAGGTAATACAGCTTGGCCCTGCGGACATCGCCGCGGGTCATCACCTCGATCTTGGCGATGATCGGCGTGTGCACAGGGAACGTGCGCTCGACACCGACGCCGAAGCTCACCTTGCGGACCGTGAAGGTCTCTTGCAGGCCCGAGCCCTGCCGGCGCGTGACGTGGCCCTGGAAGACCTGGACGCGCTCGCGGTTGCCCTCGACCACGCGGACGTGGACCTTGAGGTTGTCGCCGGGCGCGAAGTCAGGGACATCGCTGCGGAGAGACTGCTGATCGATCAGATCGGTGGACTTCATGGCGCGCTCGACTCCTGCTGGCGTTCGCCGGGAGGGGACTCGCCACGATAGCGGGCGAATCCGAACTCCTCCAAGGCACGTTGGTCGGGTTCAGACAACCCACCCCGAGCGGCGATGAGATCGGGCCGATCGGCGATCGTGCGGGCGAGCGCCTGGGCCCGACGCCACCGGGCGATCGTGCCGTGATCCCCGGATCGCAGCACCTCAGGCACCTCCCAGCCCCTGAAGGCGGCAGGCCGGGTGTACTGGGGGTACTCGAGCAGCCCGTCGGCAAACGACTCGTCGGTGGCCGACTGCTCGTTGCCCATCACCCCGGGCACGAGGCGAGCGACCGCCTCGATCACGACGAGGGCCCCCACCTCACCTCCCGACAGCACGAAGTCGCCGACGGACAGCTCGTCGTCGACGAGATGGGCCCGCACTCGCTCGTCGACCCCCTCGTAGCGGCCGCACAGCAGCGAGAACCCATCCGAGGCTGCGAGCGCCCGCGCCCGCTCCTGGTCGAACCTCGGCCCGGCGGGACCGAGGAGGTACAGGGGACGCACGGGGTCGACGGCTTCGACAGCGGCGAAGAGCGGTTCGGGCATCAAGACCATCCCCGGGCCGCCGCCGAACGGCGAGTCGTCGACCGACCGGTGAGGATCGGTTGCTGCAGACCGCAGGTCGTGCACCCGGAGGTCGAGGAGGCCCTGCGTGCGCGCCCTCCCGATCAGGCTGTGGCCGAGGAACCCTTCGACGAGCGTCGGGAAGATCGTGAAGACCTCGATCCGCATGTCACTCGAACAGGCCGACGGGCGGATCGACCACCACACGGCCGGCCTCGCACGACACCACGAACGTCGCCGGGATGAGCACGCCGCGATCGATCTCGAGCAGATCGCTCGCCGGGTTCGCGACGAGCGCGGTGATCAGGCCGAGCGGGTTCCCCGCGACGTCGAACGCGAACGACCCCACGAGCTCGTGGGCCCAGAGCTCGTCGGGATCGTCGATCGGCTCGGCCGACAGCACGAGACCATTCAGGGCCTCGGCCGCGTCACGAGTGTCGACGCCTGCGAAGTGCACGACGAAGAAGCCCTGCTGCGCGCGCGAGGTCACGACCTGCACCGGGCCGTTCTTGGTCTCGAGGATCGCGCCCGGCTCGACGCGCTCGAGGCGGTTCGTGACGAGGTGGACGACGACGTCGCCTTTGAGGCCATGAGCCCGCCCGATCGAGCCGACCTCGAGCACGTCAGTCGACGAAGTCGACGTCTACCTCGACTCCGTCACGCACGGCCGCGGCACGAGTCACCGCACGGACGGCGTTTGCGGTGCGCCCGCGCTTGCCGATCACACGACCCATGTCACCGGACGCCACGCTCACCCGCAAGCTCACGCCGCGACGACCTTCGACCGCTTCGACCTCCACCGAGTCGGGGTCGTCCACGAGGGCACGCACGACGTAGTCGAGCACCGCCCGCGCGGTCGCGGCGGGAATGCGGTTGACGTCGTCGCCGTCGTCCTCGAACTCCTCGTCGTCGTCCTCGAACTCGTCGTCGTCGCCTTCGAGGTCGTCGACCGTGTTGTCGGCCTCGGTCATCTGGCGGACTTGGAGGCTTGGAACTCGTCCCACGCGCCCGAGATCTTCAGGAGCTTCTCGACGCGGTCGGTCGGCTGCGCCCCCTTCTGCAGCCACGACACGGCCTTCGCGTTGTCGATCTTGACGACCGAGGGCTCGGCACGCGGCTCGTAGGTGCCGACGATCTCGATGAACCGGCCGTCGCGCGGGCGCGGCCGTCAGCGGCGACGACCCGGTAGGTCGGCTGCTTCTTCTTTCCCATCCGCATCAGGCGGAGCTTCACTGCCACTGGATTTGGTCCTTTGCTGGTGTCTGCTAGTTGAGCGAGGGCACATTCGGCATCGTCGGGAGGCGGCGCTTGCCCTTCTTCGATCCGAAGCCGCCCATGCGCTTCATCATCTTCTGCACGTCCTTGAACTGCTTGAGGAGTGCGTTCACCTCGGCAGTCGTGGTGCCGCTTCCGTTCGCGATCCGCAACCGTCGCGAACCGTTCACCAGATCGGGCTTGCGACGCTCTTCGAGCGTCATCGAACGGATGATCGCCTCGACCCGCTTCAGCTGGTCATCGTGGATCTCGGCGTTGCGGGCTTCTTTCGGAAGCCCAGGGATCATACCGATCACACTGGACAGCGGCCCCATCTTCTTGAGCTGCTGCATCTGGTCGAGGAAGTCGTCGAGGGTGAAGTCCCCGTCGAGGAGCTTGGCTGCGGCAGCCTCGGCCTCCTCCTTCTCGTAGACCTCTTCGGCCTTCTCGATGAGGCTGAGCACGTCACCCATGCCGAGTATGCGGCTCGCCATGCGGTCGGGGTGGAACTGCTCGAAGTCGCCGAGCTTCTCACCGGTCGAAGCGAACGCGATCGGCCGGCCGATGACCTCTTTCACCGAGAGGGCAGCGCCACCTCGTGCGTCGCCGTCGAGCTTCGACAAGATGACGCCGTCGATCGCGAGCGTCTCGTTGAACGCTTCGGCGACGGCGACGGCGTCTTGGCCGGTCATCGCGTCGACGACGAGGAAGGTGTAGTCCGGCTGGACGGTCGCCGAGACCTGGCGCACCTGCTCCATCATCTCGGCGTCGATCGCGAGACGTCCGGCCGTGTCGACGATCACGACGTCACGACCGACCCGGCGCGCCTCGGCGACACCCTGGCTGGCTACGGCGACGGGATCGGTCGGCTCGGAGAACACCGGCACGTCGATCTGTCCACCGAGAGTGCGGAGCTGATCGACGGCAGCAGGCCGCTGGAGGTCGGCACCGACGAGGATCGGGTTGCGCCCCTGGGCCTTGAACCAACGTGCGAGCTTCGCTGACGCCGTGGTCTTGCCCGAGCCCTGCAGGCCGGCGAGGAGCACGATGGTCGGCGGTTTCGACGCGTACGCGAGGCGCAACGTCTCGCCGCCGAGAGCGGTGACGAGCTCGTCGTTGACGATCTTGATGACCTGCTGCGCCGGCGTGAGGCTCTTCGAAAGGTCTTCCCCGACGCACCGCTCACGGATGCGGCCCACCATGGTGCGGACGACCGTGAGGTTGACGTCGGCCTCGAGCAGGGCCACTCGGATCTCGCGCAGGACCTCGTCGACGTCGCTGTCGCTGAGCCGCCCCTTGCTCCGGAGCCGTTTGAAGATGCCGTCGAAACGGTCGGAGAGGGAATCGAACATGCGGGTTCTCAGGGTACCGGAGCCGCTGAGGAGCCCCTAGGCGACGATGATCTCGTTGTCCACCGAGACGACACCCGGTACCGCGCTCACGACCCGCTCGAGGTCGGCTCGGCCCGTCGCGTGCGGCGCCTCACCGGCCAGGACCACCCTGCCCTGAAGGACCGAGATCGAAGGCTGCGGGAGATGCCATGTGCGGGGGGAATGAGAGAGCTCGTGGCGGACTCGCGCTGCGAGATCGGCGTCGGGGACTCTGCGAGCGACGAGGCGGGAAAGCCGCCGGCGCATCTCCGCCCCGGTGACCGGCGTGAGCAGCAGCGCCACCGACGCGCCGATGCCGATCAAGATCAAACGGCGGAGTCCGACCCACCGCAGGCTGCGGGTGGTCACCCGAACGGGGAAGAAGACGATCTTCATTCGAACAACGCGTCCACGAACTCTTGTGCGTCGAACTCGACGAGGTCGGATGCGGTCTCCCCGAGGCCGACGAGCTTCACCGGCAGACCCAAGTCCTTCTGAATCGCGAGCACGATGCCACCTTTCGCCGAGCCATCGAGCTTCGTGAGCACGACGCCCGTGACCTCGACCGCCTCCATGAACTGACGGGCTTGCGTGAGGCCGTTCTGGCCGGTCGTGGCGTCGATCACCAGCAGCACCTCACTGACGTGCCCCGGGGGACGGTCCGCGACACGGCGCACCTTGCGCAGCTCCTCCATCAGGTTGACCTTCGTGTGCAGACGGCCCGCCGTGTCGGCGAGGACGAGGTCCGAGCCTTTGGCCGCGGCGCGCTGCACGCCGTCGAAGATCACCGAGCTGGGATCGCCGCCTTCGGCGCCACGCACGAGGTCGGCCCCAACCCGCTTCGCCCACAGCTCGAGCTGCTCCGCTGCCGCGGCCCGGAACGTGTCGCCCGCCGCCATCACCACGGAGTGCCCCTCGGCCACCTGACGAGCACCGAGCTTCCCGATGGTCGTCGTCTTGCCCACGCCGTTCACACCCACGAACAGCCACACGGCGGGCTCGCCCGGCTTGGCATCGAGCACGAGACCACGGTCGACACCTTCGAGCTGCGCGAGAAGATCCGCCTTCAGTGCGTCGAGCACCTCGTCGGGAGTCGTGAGGCCCTTCGTCTTGACCTGCTCGCGGAGGTCGTCGATCAGCTCGGTCGTGAGCGACACACCGACGTCGGCTCGCAGGAGTGCCTCTTCGAGGTCGTCCCACGTGTCCTCGGTGATCCCGCCGCGAGCACGCACCGAGGCGAATGCACCGGCGAGCGCGGCACGCGCCTTTCCCAGCCGATCGCGAAAGCGCGGCGGCGCGAGGACTTCGGCGACATCCAGCTCGACGTCGGGCTCGGTCTCTGGCTCGGCCTCTGGCTCGGCCGGAGCCTCGGGCGCCTCGACTCCGCCCTCGGGCTGCTCGACCTCGGTGGGGGCCGGCCGCGGCACGGGAGTTGCGGTCGGTCTCGCACGCTCGAGGCTGAGGCGACGCTCGCGACGCCGGTTGACGACGACCACGCCGAACCCGAAGAGGACGACGACGATCGCGAGGATCAGAAAGAACATGGCGAGGCCCAAGTTACGTGGTCCGCAGTGACGCCCTCTCGCTCACGACCTTGGACGAGCCGCCGGGCTGCATGGTGACGCCGAACAAGCAGTCGGCGGCCTCCATCGTGCGCTTCTGATGGCTCACGATGAGCAGCTGCGCTTCCTCGCGGAACTCGTGGACGAGATCGAGGAAGCGATGCAGGTTCACGTCGTCGAGCGCAGCCTCGACCTCGTCCATCACGTAGAAGGGCGAGGGACGGCTGCGGAAGACCGCGAACAGGAACGCCAGCGCCGTGAGTGACCGCTCGCCGCCTGACAGCAGCGAGAGCTTGCGCACGTTCTTGCCGGAAGGGCGAGCCTCGACCTCGATGCCAGTGTCGAGCAGGTGCTCGGGATCAGTGAGCCGAAGCGACCCTTGTCCGCCCGGGAAGAGCGTCGAAAACAGCGACTCGAAGTTCGATGCGACGTCCGCGAACGCGGACGCGAAGACCGTCACGATCTCTCCGTCGATCGCCCGGATGACCCGCGACAGATCGCGCCGCGTCGATCTCACATCCTCGAGCTGAGCCTCGAGGAATCGATGCCGCTCCTCGAGTGCCTCGAACTCCTCCAACGCGAGCGGGTTGATCGGTCCCATCAGACGCAGCTCACGCTCGAGCTCGCGGACCCGGGCGTGCGCAGTGACGCCCTCCGGAAGCGGAGGGCACGGCGTCTCGATCGCGACCTCGGGCTCTCGGTCGAGGTCGTTGCGCACGCTGGCCACCGCGGACTCGAGTCGCAGCGTGATCTCGGCCTCGTCGAGCTCGGCACGGCGGGATCGCTCTCGCACCTCTTCGAGCTGACGTTCGGCCGCGGTGCGGCGCTGACGCTGATCGTCGAGGGCCGCGGCGATCGCACGGGACTCCTCGGACTGACGTCTGCGCTCCTCGTGGAGACCGGCGAGCTGGCCGTCGACCGCGGCCGACGAGCCGGCCACGACGGCCGCGAGGCGATCGAGCACCAACAGCTTGCGTTCGAGGTTCTCGCGTCGCAGCGACGCTCGTTCGCGCTCCGCGACGTCGGCCTGCAGTCGAGCCTCGACCTCGTCGCGCCGCCGACGGAGCATCTGCCGGCGCTCGTCGAGACCCGCCGCTTGCACCTCGAGGTTCGTGCGCAACGAGGCAACGGCCCGCCCACGCTCCTCGAGTCGCGCGCGCACCGCATGCGCTGAGCGCGCCCGGCTCGCATCGGCCTCCTCGTCGGCCTCGAGCGACGGAAGGACCGCCTCGAGCTCGGCCGTGCGGGCGTGCTCCGCTGCGACCGACTCGGCGAGGGCGTCGTGATGTGCTCGCAACGCCTGCGACTCGGTCTCGACCTCGCGCTGCGCGGCCTGCACCCGTGCGAGGCCGTCGGCGGCAGCGTTCAGTCGTGCGTCGTTCTCTTCGAGCTCGGCCTCGATTCGGGCGCGCTCGCCGGTGGCCGCCTCGACAGCGAGCGTGGCGGAGGCAACGCGTGAGGCCGCGGTCGTGGCTCGATCGGCCGCGGACGACGCCCGATTGCGCGCCTCCTCGAGCGCCGCACCGGTCATCTGCGATCTCGCCGCGCCCAGCCGCCAACCCGATCCCGAGAACCGGTCTCCCTCACGTGTGACGATGATGGCGGTGGGCTGCGCGAGCGCGCGATCGAGCGCACGCTCCCATCCCCCGTCCACGACGATGACGTCGGCCAGCAGCGCGTCGAGCAGCTGTTCGACAAGCGGGGTGCGCGACCGCACGTGCGACCGCAGCACCGAATCGAGGCGTGCGGGAGCACGATCACCCGACACCGCGAGCACGGCACCGGCGTCGCCGCCCGTGCTCAGGGCCGCGAGCGCGCGACGAGCCGCGACTGTGCCGTCGACGATGACCGCGTTGAGGGTCTCGCCGACCGCCGCCTCGAAGGCGGCTTGCCAACCCTCGTCGACCTCGACCAGATCGACGAGCGCGCCGACCGCTCCGTCAACCTCGCGCCAACGCGGGTCGCTCGCGATGCCGTCGAGCGCGAGGGCGAGCGCCTCCGCTCGCGCCGACCAAACATGCCGGTCCTCGTCGGCGGACCGATGGTCATCCTGGGCAGAGGCGAGCTCGCTCTCCGCGCCGCTCTTCACTTCCTCGGCACGCTGCACCAGAGCGACGAGAGGGCGCTCAGCCTCCTCGGCCTGCTCGCAGGCTCGCCGATGCAAATCGCCGTCGGCGGCGAGCTGGGCGGTGCGGACTTCGATCGAGGCAAGTCGGGCTTCGACCCTCGCCAGCTCACCGACTGCCCGCTCGATGGCCGCGCGTCGTGCCGCGAGCTCGCCGCGCACCTCGCCTGCCCGTTGCGGAGGAACCGCGCTCGCCTCGGGAAGCACGCCGTCGTCGAACGCTGCACGCTCTTCCGCAAGAGCGGCTTCGGCTTGGACGACACGATCGGAGTCGGCCACGAGCGCCAAGGCCGATGCCTCGACCTCGACGAGCTCGTTCGCGACGAGCGCAGCTTCGGCCTCGAGCGACGCGACGAGATCGGCGTCGAGCAACCCGCCGCGATCGCGCTCGACTCCCCGCCGGCGCTCGGCGAGCAACGCCATCAGGCCGCGAGCACGCTCCCGCATCGACTCGTAGCGCACGAGGCTGTCGCTGACATCGGAGCCGCCGAGGGCACTGAGACGCGCCTGCGTCGCAAGCACTTCGGTGTCCAGAGCGACGAGCTCGTTCTTGAGGGCCGCTGCCTGCTGATCGAGCGTGATGCGATCTCGACTCGTGCTCTCGAGTCGATTGCGCAACGTCGAGATCTCGCGTCCGGCGAGGTGAAGCCGCAGCGCTCCGAGCTCGGTGACAAGGTCTCCGTGCCGTCGCGCCGCGTCGGCCTGGCGCTCGAGCGGCTTCAGCTGACGACGCACCTCGCGCAGCAGGTCCTGCAAGCGCAACAGGCTCGCCTCGGTCGCTTCGAGCCGGCGCTCGGCCTTCTCTTTGCGGCGCCGATACTTGAGGACGCCCGCCGCCTCTTCGATGATCGCTCGCCGGTCCTCGGGCCGAGCGTTGAGCACCGCGTCGATCTGGCCCTGGGAGACGATGACGTGCTGCTGGCGACCGACGCCCGTGTCGGACAAGAGCTCTTGCACATCGAGCAAACGACACGACACGCCGTTGATCGCGTACTCGCTGTCGCCACTCCGGAAGAGGGTGCGGCTGATCGTCACCTCTGTGAACGCGATCGGCAGCACTCCCGCGCTGTTGTCGATCGTGAGCGTGACCTCGGCGCGGCCGAGCGCTGCGCGTTTCGCCGTGCCGGCGAAGATGACGTCATCCATCTTCTGACTGCGCACCGCGCTCGGCGCCTGTGCTCCGAGCACCCACGCGATGGCGTCGACGACGTTCGACTTGCCGCTGCCATTCGGGCCGACGACGACGGTGACTCCGGGCTCGAGGTCGAGCGATGTCGTGTCGGCGAAGGACTTGAACCCCTTGAGGGTCAGCGATCGCAAGAACATGGCTGGGGCCGAAACTAACCGGAAGGCTTACGCCCGAAGTGCATGGTGTGAAAGGGCGGCGCAATGCGCCGCTGGGTGCGCGAAGCACCGATTGTCGAGCGCAGCGAGCAGGAGCCGGCGGAAGCGGAGCGGACGACGGCGACGAAGATCAAACCTGGCAGCTGGGGCAGTAGAAGGTCGAGCGACCCTGGTACTTCGCCCGCTCGATCGTCGACCGGCAGCGCCGGCACGCGAGCCCCTCCCGGCCGTACGCCTGGTGCTCGTTCTGGTAGCCGCCCACCCGTCCGAACAGGTCGCGGTACTGCTCGTCGGCGAGCGATGAACCGCGGTGCTTCACCGCCTCGTGGACGACCTCGACCACCGCCCGGTACAGCCGGCGGATGTCCTGCGTCGTGAGCGTGTCGGTCATCCGGTCGTAGCGCAGGCCGGCTGCATAGAGGATCTCGTCGCTGTAGATGTTGCCGATGCCTGCGATGAGGTGCTGGTCCATGAGGAACGCCTTCAGCTGCACCGGCTTTGCGATGAGCATGCGGCCGAAGTCGATCCAGGAGATCGGCTCGTCGAGAGGATCGAAGCCGAGGTCTGCGAGCTCGGGCGCGTCCTCGGCCAGATGATCCGGATCACTGACGAACATCTCGCCGAAGGTGCGGGGGTCGACGAACCGGAGCTGCCCGGCAGGCTGCAGCGTCAACGTGACGTGCGTGTGCTTCGCGACCGGATCCTTCGCGACCGCCTTGAGCAGCTGCCCGCTCATCCGCAGATGGACGACCAGCAGATCACCGGTGTCGAGCTTGAGCAGCAGATACTTGCCCTTGCGTTGCACCCCGGTCACCTTGGCGCCTTCGAGACGGTCGATGAACTGCTTCTTCGTGCCGCGGCGGATCGAGCGCGTGCCCGACACCTCGACGGTCTTGATGCGCTTCCCCACGATCTCACGCTCGAGGTCACGCTTGATCGTCTCGACCTCCGGGAGCTCAGGCATGGTCAGCCATCCGTCCTTCGACGGACTCGGCGAGCTCCTCGTACGCCACGCTGGCCGCTGCCTGCTCGGCCTGCTTCTTCGAGCGGCCCGTGCCTGCGCCCATCGCGATGGGGCCGACCGTCACGCGCGTGGCGAAGACCTTCGCGTGGTCGGGGCCAGACTCTTCGATCTCGTACCGCGGCGGCCCGAGACCGCGGCGGCCCGCGAGCTCTTGCAACAGGCTCTTGTAGTCGTGCGCTCCGACGCCGGCCACCGATGCGGCGATGTCGTCACCGATCTCGCGGAGCACGAACCGGCGAGCCGAGTCCCAGCCGCCGTCGAGGTACACCGCAGCGATCACGGCTTCGAGCGCGTCGGCCAGGATCGACGTCTTCTCCGACCACCTGCCGCTGTCTCGCCCCGGCCGAGCAGCAGCGCCGGGCCGACACCGAGCCTCGCGGCGACCTCGGCCAACGCGATCGAGTTCACGACCGACTTGCGGGCGTCGGTCAGACGACCCTCGAGAAGCTCGGGATACTCCTGGTACACGTGGTCTGCGACGACCGCGCCGAGCACGGCGTCACCCAGGTACTCGAGTCGTTCGTTCGACGACGGCGGCGGTGTGCCCGGTGTCGCCTGCTCCGCGCACCACGACCGATGGGCGAGTGCCTGCACGAGCAGGGCAGGGTCCGCGAACTCATGCCCGATCCGGTGCCTCAGCACCTCGATCGCAGGCTGGTCAACCAGAACCTTCGCCCACCCGGCCGTAGACGTAGTCGACGGCATCACGCACGGTCTTCAGATCTTCGAGGTCCTCGTCCTCGATGCGGAAGCCCACCGAACGCTCGCTGAGCTCTTCCTCGAGCGCCTCGACGAGCTCGATGAGCGCAAGCGAGTCGGCATCGAGGTCGTCAGCGAACGACGCGCTCTCGCTGATGGAGCCCGGGTCGATCTCGAGGATGTCGGCGAGGCGATCGCGGATCAGCTCGAAAACAGCCCTGCGGTCGAGGGGGGCTCGTTCTACGTGGGTCTCGGCGGGCACGCTCTCTCCGTCCTCGTCGTGGCGTCAGGGGGATGGGGGCGTCAGAAACCCCCACTCTACCGGATGTGCCCGAACTCTGACGGATGGATGGTGTCGTGTCAGCCGTTCTCAGCATTGTTCATGGAGTTCTGTGCTTGACAAGTGAGCCGTGAAGCGTCACCCGGGCGCGCCGATCGCGGTGCGGAGGCCGCCGACGATGTCGCCGACCACCATCTCCCGAGCGAACGAGATCGCATTGGTGATCGCACGAGCCGACGACCGGCCGTGGCTGATGATGCACACGCCGTCGACGCCGAGCAGCACTGCGCCACCCGTGTTCTCGGGCCCCATGTAGTCGAACAGCGGCTCGAGCACCGGGGCCAACACGTCGGCGGCGGCACGGGTCTCGGGCGTCGACGCGAGGCCGGCCCTGATGACGCTGAGGATCACCTCGAGACCGCCCTCGAGCGTCTTGAGCACCACGTTGCCGCTGAAGCCGTCGGTGACCACCACATCGACCGCATCGGTCGCGACGTCGTGCCCCTCGATGTTCCCGATGAAGTTCACGCCGGGAGCGCCCTCGAGGAGGTGGTGCACCTCCTTCACGAAGCTCGAGCCCTTCGACGCTTCCTCCCCGATCGAGAGCAGGCCGACGCGCGGCTTGGCGACGCCGAAGCGCTGGCGCGAGAACACCGTGCCCATCTGCGCGAATTGTACGAGCCACTCGGGCTGGCACTCCGCGTTCGCGCCGGCATCGAGCAGCACCGTGGGTGTCTCCCCCGGCACGGGGAGCGGAGCGGCGATCGTGGGCCGAGACACTCCCCTGATGCGACCCATGCGCAGCAACGCACTCGCCATCGTGGCCCCGGTGTTGCCGGCGCTCACCATCGCCGAGGCCTTGCCGTCGCGCACCGCCTCGGCCGCGCGGACGAGCGACGAGTCCTTCTTCCGCCGGACACCCTGCGCGCCGTCGTCGCCCATGGCGATGATCTCGGTGGCGACGATGTACGGGAAGCCGCTGTCCGCGACGACCTCCTCCGGACCTACGAGGACGACGGGGATGTCGAGCCCGTCGACGGCCGCACGGGCACCAACGAGGACTTCGTCAGGAGCGTGGTCACCGCCGACCGCGTCGACCGCGATCGGGAGCACGAGCAGTCAGCGTCGCGGCCGGGCGTCAGTCGACGTCGACGGCTTGGCGGCCCTTGTACCACCCGCAGGTGCCGCACACCGTGTGCGGACGCTTCGCCGCACCACAACGCGGGCACGTGCTGCGGGCCGGGAGGGAGAGCGTCCAGGCGGATGCCCGCCGGCTGCGGCTCTTCGCCTTGGAGGTCTTCTTCTTGGGAACAGCCATCGGGGGGATCCTTCGCGCAATCGGGCCGCTGAAGGCTAGCGAGCAGCGGAGCCAGGGTCGAACCGCGCCTGGTTCGGCTGCTTGAGGACGTCGAGGGCGGCCCATCGGGGATCGGTCCGGTCGACCCTGCAGTGGCAGCGGGCGTGGTTGCGATCGACGCCACAGGTCGGGCAGAGCCCGGCGCAGGAGTCCGTGCAGAGCGGGGCCAACGGGAGCTCGAGCGCCAGCGCGTCGTGGACCGCAGGGCCGAGATCGATGGACTGCGCCGAGATCGGGAAGACGTCGTCCTCGCCTTCGACTGCATGGCCGGGCCTCGCGAAGACCTCCCGCAGCGGCGCGACGAGCTCGCCCTGCGCGGGGCCGAGGCACCGGCGGCAGACCGCTCGCCAGGGCGCCCGAGCGGTGCCAGTGAACACGATGCCATCAGACAGGGCCTCGAGGTCGCCTTCGAGCTCGACCACCGCGCCCTCGGGCACCGTCGCGTCGCCGACATCGATCTCGCTCGAGCGGAGCTCGATCGAGAGGTGGCGCCGGTCGCCTGGGTGGCGCCGCAGGTCCGCAACCTGCACGACGAGACCGGGCAGCGTCGTCACGACTGATCCTGATCGAAGAACGCGGCTTCGTGGGCTGCCGCCGCCTCGGCCTCTTCCTTCTCGGGCTCGGGCAAGCCAGTAGGGGCGAGCCGCTCGCGTCCGGCCTGCACCGTGCGGAGCACCTTGTCGAGCACGACCTCGAATTGCGCAAGCCGCTGATCGCAGTAGTCCTCGACTTCGTGGCGTAGGCGGCGAGACTCGTCCTCTGCCGCGGTGACCACTTGGCGAGCGCGATGCTCCGCGGCTCGCACGACCTCGGTGCGTTGCACCATGCGCTCAGCCTGCGCCCGGGCCGCGTCGAGGATGTCGTCGCCTTCGCGGCGCGTCTTCGCGAGGAACTCGTCACGCTCCCGCAGCAACCAGCGCGCCGCGCGCAGCTCTTCGGGAAGCCGGTTGTTCGCTTCCTCCAAGAGCTCGAGGATCTCGTCGCGGTTGATCATGGCCGAGGACGAAAGCGGCATCGTCTTCGCCGAAGAGATGATGTCGGCGACGCGTCGCAACAGCGCCTCGGAGTCGCTGAGGCGGGGGATGGGATGCTCGCCCGTGTCTTCGTCGTCTTGGTGCGTCGTCATCGCGAGTACTTCTCCTGCAGGCGCTTCGCCACCGGCTCGGGCACCATCGAGCTCACGTCCCGACCGAACCTCGCCATGTCACGCAGGAACTTGGATGCGAGGAACGAGTGCGACGACGCCGACGGCAAGAACACGGTGTGCAACCCGGACACCGCGTAGTTCATCTGCGCCATCTGCAGCTCGACCTCGAAGTCGGACGCCGCCCGCAATCCCTTCACGATGAAGTCCACGTCGAGCTCATCGGCGAGGTCCACCACCAAACCAGAGAACATCGTCACCGACACACCGGGGATGTGCTCGAGTGACTCAGTCAGGATCGCCTCGCGCTCCTCCATGCTGAAGGTGGGCTCGCCCTTCTGCGGGTTGCGCATCGCCGCCACGACCACCTCGTCGAAGAGGCGCGGCGGCGGTCTCGATGATCTCGATGTGTCCGTTGTGAAGGGGGTCGAACGACCCTGGGTACAGCACCTTGCTCACAGTGGCTCCGTTGGATCAGCGGTCGTGGGGGCGGGCGGAAAGAGGACTCAGCGCTGGGCCGCCCGCGCCACGAACGTCACCACGGTACCGCCGTAGCGCTTGGATCTCGTGATCAACCACCCTGGTCCGGGGTCGATCTCACGATCGGACTCGACCACGACCACCGGCGCGTCGAGGGCTTCGAGCAGTGACGCCCAGTCGTCGAACGCGTACGGAGGATCGGCCAGCACGAGGTCGTACGAGCCGCTCCGACCGGCAATCCATCGCATCACGTCGGCTCGCACGACGGTGCCGCCGGCCACTCCCGTCTGGGCCAGGTTCTGCTCGATCACGGCTGTCGCCGCGGGGTCGCGCTCCACGAACACACACGACGCGGCCCCCCGAGACAGGGCCTCGATGCCGAGCGCGCCACTGCCCGCGAACAGGTCAGCCACCCGCGCTCCCGCGACGGCGTCGATGGAGCGGAGCGCGTTGAAGGTCGCTTCGCGGGCCCGGTCGCTCGTCGGCCGAGTGTCGTGGCCCCGAGGCGCCGTCAGGCGGCGCCCCCGCGCCTGTCCAGCGACCACACGCATCGACGCGGCACCCCTATCGTCGGCCCTATCGTCGACGCGGTGAGTGCTGTCACCGTCGTGCGGATCGACCAGCCCGCCGTGCGCAACGCGGTCAACAGCGAGACCGCGCAGCGCCTGCTCGACGCATTCCTCGCCTTCGAGGCAGACGACGATGCGAAGGTCGCCATCCTCACGGGCGATGAGGCCGCATTCTGCGCCGGGGCGAACCTCAAGGACCTGCCGCGGCTGCGGCCGAGCGGTCCGCTCGGGCCGACGAGGCTCCAGCTCTCCAAGCCCGTCATCGCAGCGATCGAAGGGTGGTGCGTCGCTGGCGGGCTCGAGCTCGCGTGCTGGTGCGACATCCGCATCGTGGGCGAGACCGCGCGCCTCGGCTGTCTCGAGCGTCGCTACGGCGTGCCGCTCATCGACGGCGGCACGGTTCGGCTCCCGCGGATCGTCGGGCTCGGCCGGGCGCTCGACCTGATCCTGACGGGGCGCGAGATCGACGCGGCCGAGGCGTTGACGATCGGCCTCGTGAACCGCGTCGTCGCGGCCGGTCACGCGTTGGATGCAGCCATCGAGATCGCGGAGCAGATCGCCTCCTCGCCGTGGCCTGCAGTGATCCATGATCGCCTCTCCGTCTACGAAAGCATCGGGCTCGATCTCGATGCAGCACTCGCGAACGAGGCCGAGCACGGCGAGGCGGTCATCTTCGATCCGGGATTCGCTACGGGGGTCGCGCGGTTCACCTTGCGCGAACGCAGCTGACGTGCAGGTCGACGAGGTCATCACCTGCATCGACTGCGGCGGGCGCGCGCACCTGCTCTCGTACCCGCCTGAGGACGGCGAATGGCAGCCCGGAGACGTGGTCGCGTATCGATGTGCTGACTGCCTTGACCGATGGGATCTCGTCGTGCCCGACGACGCCGAGGAGTGACTGCGCGCAAGCGAGTAGGGAACGGCAGCCACATCTGGCATCCTTGAGAACTGACGCGTGCGGAGTGCGGAGGATGTAAGTGGCTTTCAAGGTCGGAGACCGCGTGGTGTATCCCCATCACGGGGCGGCCGTCATCGAGCGCAAAGAGAAGCGCGAGATGTTCGGTGAGAAGGTCGAGTACCTGGTCCTTCGCGTGACCCACGGCGATCTCACGCTGATGGTGCCCGTCGAGAAGGCGGAAGAGGTCGGCATCCGGCCGCCGGTCAGCAAAGACGAAGTCGAGGACATCCTCGACGTGCTCGCGAAGAAAGACGCGCGCATGCCGTCGAACTGGTCGCGCCGCTTCAAGAACCACCTCGAGAAGCTGAAGTCGGGCGACGTGTACCAAGTCGCCGAGGTGGTGCGAAACCTCTCGTTGCGCAACCGCGACAGCGGGTTGTCGAGCGGCGAGAAGACGATGCTGATGAACGCTCGGCGTGTCCTCGTGTCCGAGTTGAGCTTCTCGCTCAACACGAGCGAAGAGGTCGTCGAGAAGAAGCTCGACGCCGTCCTCGCCTAGCTGTCGCGCTCAGCCCTTCAGCAAGAACTCGGCTTCTTCGTCTCCGACGAACAACCTCAGCTCGTCGACCAGACCGCCATGGTCGGCGATGCCGCCCGGCCCGTCGACGATCTCGAACGCCACCTCGCGCGCGGTTCCCACCATCTCCCGGTCGCGCCGCAGAGACGCAAGACGCAGATCGCTGCGACCCTTCTGACGCTCGCCCATGATCGTGCCCTCACCGCGCAGGTCGAGATCGACTTCCGCGAGCTCGAAGCCATCGGTCGAATCGACGAGCGCTTGCAACCTGGCCTCGGATCCCTCGACTGCCCCGTCGTCGATGAGCCAGCACACCGACGGTGCGGCTCCTCGGCCAACGCGCCCTCGGAGCTGGTGGAGCTGCGCGATCCCGAAGCGGCTCGCATCGAGCACGACCATCGCGGTGGCGTTGGGTACGTCGACACCCACCTCGATCACCGTCGTCGCGACGAGCACGTCGATCACGCCGTTGCGAAACGCCTCGAAGATCGCCGCCTTCTCCGGCGAGGGCAGGCGCCCGTGCAGCAACGCCAGCCTCAGACCTTTGAGCTCCTCGTTGCGCAGCCGCTCGAACGTCTCGGTCGCCGACGCGACCTCGAGCTTCTCGGACTCGTCGATGAGCGGGCAGACGACATAGGCCTGATGCCCCGACGCCACTTCGGCTCGCACCCCCTCCCACACCTCGCTTGCGTCGAGCTCACCGCGCGCCCACTTCGTCGTGATCGGCGTGCGGCCCGGCGGCATCTCGTCGAGCACGCTGACGTCGAGATCGCCGTAGACGGTCATGGCCGCGGTGCGCGGGATCGGGGTCGCGGTCATGACGAGGACATCGGGCACTGCGCCGTCACGACCCTTCGCACGCAACATCGCTCGCTGCTCGACGCCGAACCGATGTTGCTCGTCGATCACGACGACACCGAGCGACCGCAGCGCGACGCCCTCCTGGATGAGCGCATGCGTGCCGATCAACAGATCGACCGTGCCATCGGCGAGACCCGCAGCGATGCGTCGACGCTCGGCGGCAGTCGTGCGATTGGTGAGCAGCTCCACGCGGAGCGGCCGATCGCCGGTCAAAGTCGCGTCGTCAGGCACCTCGATGTCGGAGAGAAGCGCGCGCACCCCGAGCGCATGTTGCTCGGCGAGCACCTCAGTGGGTGCCATCAACGCTCCTTGGTGACCGCCCTGCACCGCGACGAGCAAGGCGGACACCGCTACCACGGTCTTGCCCGCACCGACGTCGCCCTGCAGCAGGCGATGCATCGGGCGCTCGTCTGCAAGATCGCCTTCGATCTGTGCGATCACCCGGTGCTGCGCTCCGGTCAGCGGGAACGGCAGTCGATCGTGGAAGCGGGCGACGAGCCCACCGTCGACCACGTGGGCGATGCCGAGCGACTGTTGCTCGACCGCCCGCTTGCGCAGCACGAGCGCGAGCTGCACCCGCAGCAACTCGTCGAACACGAGCCGGCGCCGCGCGGCGCGCTGGGCGTCCATCGACTCGGGAGCGTGGATCGCCCGGAACGCGAGCTCACGACCCTCGAGATGGAGGCGTTGCAACACCGACGCCGGCACGGGATCGGCGATGCCGCGCACGCGACAGCGCGCGAGCGCGGCCTCCACCCAACCCGCGATCTCCCAGGTCGTCAGCCCGGCCTTCTCCGACTGCGGGTACACCGGCACGATGCGCCCCGTGCGATCGCCGATGAGGTCGACGACCGGATTCGTCAGGGTGAGCCGTCCTCGGTACGACTCGACCCGGCCGAAGAGCGCGACCTGCAGACCCGGGGTCAGCTGGCGCTCGCGCCAACCCTGGTTGAAGAACACGACCCGCAACCGGCCCGAGTCATCGCCGGTCTCCACCGTGACCATCACCTTTCGCGTCCGTGTTGTCGCGCGGTGGCTCGACCTCACGGTGACGAGCACGAGGGCCTCCTCACCGTCGCGCAGGTCCGCGATGCGAGCCTCGTTCGTGCGATCCACCCAACGCCGGGGGTAGTAGGTGAGGAGATCGAGGACGGTGGTCACCCCCACCTCCTCGAGCCCGTCGGCCTTCTTGGGGCCAACGCCCTTCAGTGCGGTCACGGGGATCGCCTGCAAGTCGCTCATGGTGAGCGGCGTCGCTGCCGATGAGCCGGTCATGCTCGGGCGATCGTATCGGCGCGCCCTCACGGGACCCCACCGAGTCCCGGCGCCGTCATGGTTGGTCCGCCCGCAGGCCCACCGGTAACGTGGGGTGGGCATGCAGGGCGTGATCAAGTCGTACGACCCCGGTACTGGTGACGGTGTGGTCGTGCGCGACTCCGATCTGTCCGAGCTCGACTTGGCGTCCAACGCGTTGGCCGGTTCGGTCTTCCGAATGGTGCGCCAAGGCCAGCGAGTGATCTTCGATCTCGACGACGCGGGTCTCGCGACCCGCCTACGGCTCGGATCCGAGGTCGACATGGGCACCCCGGGCTTCTTGCCTGCAGCCGACAGCTAGCTCCCACCACCCCCAACCCTGTCCGGAGCAAACATGAGCGCGACCACCACACACAAGGCCTTGCGCGAGTGGGTCGACCATTGGGCGTCGATCCTGCAGCCCGCGGCGATCGAGTGGTGCGACGGATCGGTAGCAGAGCACGAGAGGCTGTGCGCGCAGCTCGTTGAGGCAGGCACCTTCACGAAGCTCTCGAAGCGCCCGAACAGCTACTGGGCCCACTCCGATCCCGGCGACGTCGCTCGGGTCGAGGACCGCACGTTCATCTGCTCCGCGACCGAGGCTGATGCTGGGCCGACGAACAACTGGCGTGAGCCCGCCGAGATGCGAGCCGAGCTGCTCGGTCTGCTCGCCGGCGCGATGCGGGGCCGCACCCTGTACGTCGTGCCGTTCTCCATGGGCCCGCTCGGTTCCAACATCGCGCACATCGGCGTGCAGCTCACTGACTCGGCGTACGTCGCGGTGAGCATGCGCACGATGACCCGCATGGGACAGGCGGCGCTCGACGTGCTCGGCGACGACGGCGAGTTCGTGCCGTGCGTGCATTCGGTCGGTGCCCCACTCGAGCCAGGGCAGGCCGACGTGCCGTGGCCGTGCGACGCGGAGAACAAGTACATCGTCCACTTCCCCGCCACCCGCGAGATCTGGTCGTACGGCTCGGGATACGGAGGCAACGCGCTGCTCGGCAAGAAGTGCTTCGCCCTGCGCATCGCATCGGTGATGGCACGCGATGACGGCTGGCTCGCCGAGCACATGCTGATCCTGAAGCTGACCTCGCCGAAGGGCGTGACGAAGTACGTCGCCGCGGCGTTCCCGTCGGCGTGCGGCAAGACCAACCTCGCCATGCTCGTGCCGACCATCCCCGGTTGGAAGGTCGAGACCGTCGGCGACGACATCTGCTGGATGAAGTTCGGCGAGGACGGCCGGCTGTACGCGATCAATCCCGAGGCCGGGTTCTTCGGCGTGGCCCCAGGTACAGGGATGGACACGAACCCCAACGCGATGATGACGCTCGAGGAGAACTGCGTCTTCACGAACACCGCCCTCACTCCCGACGGCGACGTCTGGTGGGAGGGGATGACGCCCGACAAGCCGCCTCGACTCACCGATTGGCGAGGCGACCCGTGGACGCCCGAGTCGACGACGTTGGCCGCGCACCCGAACGCCCGGTTCACCGCCCCGGCCGCGCAGTGCCCCTCCATCGCACCCGAGTGGGAAGACCCGAAGGGCGTCCCGATCTCGGCGATCCTGTTCGGCGGGCGCAGGGCATCGGTCGTGCCGCTCGTCAACGAGGCGACCTCGTGGGAGCACGGAGTGTTCCTCGGATCGATCATGGCGTCGGAGACCACCGCCGCTGCAGCGGGCGCGGTCGGCAACCTTCGCCGCGATCCCTTCGCCATGCTGCCGTTCTGTGGTTACAACATGGCCGACTACTTCGGGCACTGGCTCGAGATCGGCCGCGCGACCGACCCCGACAACCTGCCTTCGCTGTTCATGGTCAATTGGTTCCGCAAGGACGCCGACGGCCGCTGGCTCTGGCCCGGCTTCGGAGAGAACAGCAGGGTGCTCGAGTGGGTGTTCGAGCGCGTCGCCGGGGAGGCCGAAGCGGTCAAGACGCCGATCGGGCTCCTGCCGACACTCGACGCCATCTCCAGGGAAGGGCTCGACGTCACCGAGTCCGACATGGAGCAGCTGCTCGCCGTGGACCTCCAAGGATGGCGGGCCGAGATCCCGCTCATCGAGGAGCACTACGCGCAGTTCGGCGACCACCTTCCCGAGCAGCTGCGGGCCGAGCTCGTCGAGCTCGAGAAGCGTCTCGCCGGCTGACCCCCTACGCTCACGAAATGGCCGTGAGCGCGTACATCCTCATCCAGACCGAGGTGGGCAAGGCAGCGAAGGTGGCGTCAGAGGTCGGCGCGGTCGACGGGGTCGTCGCTGCCGATGACGTCACGGGTCCCTACGACGTGATCGCGAAGGCCGAGGCGTCCACGGTCGACGACCTCGGTCGCATGGTCGTGAGCCGCATCCAGATGATCGACGGCATCACCCGCACGCTCACGTGCCCCGTGGTCAACCTCTAGCCCGACGCCGGTTCTCTTGGTGCAACCCCCTCGCCGGGAGTGAGAAACACCAAGAATTTGGGCTAGGAGCGGCCGACGAGCAGAGCGCGGATGCCGAGGCCCATCAGGAACAGGCCGCCGAAGCCGTAGAGCAGGTACAGCCGGCTGCGCAGCTGCGCACGGTACGAGTACAAGATGCCGACGGCGATGATCGCGACGAAGCCGTAGAACATGTGGAACTGCGGCGCGACGAGCCCTTCACCGCTGACGAGGGCGACACCGAGGGCCACCTGCACGAAGATCGCCAGCTCGACGAATGCGGTGAACCACCAGAGAGCGCGCGTGCGCAGCCACTCGAGCCAGTTCGCCCCGAGCGCCCACGCGCCCGCGAGGCCGTTGCCGATGATCACCATCCATGCCCAACCCTCGTGGAGGTCGAGCAGGACGAGCGCGTACAGGGGAGATCAGGCGCTGGCGAGGGAGGCTGCGGCCGCTTCAGCCTGCGCGAGCGCCTCGGTGTATGCCTCGGCGGCGACGTCGACGAGATCGCTGATCTCTTCCTCGCTGAATCCGGCGAGTCCCCGGAACTTGCGGGCGAGATGGACGGGGCTGTCCTCTTCCTCGCCGCGGAAGCCACCGAACGAGAAGACCTTGTCAACCGTGCGCTGGAAGTCGAGTGCCCGCTGCTGTCGCTCGGGATCTTTCGCGGTGATGCGCCGCAGCCAGTCAGAGCCCATCTTCACGTGGGTGACCTCGTCGGCCAGCATCCAGTCCTCGCAGAAGTAGAGCACCGGGTCGGCAAACGCGCCGCCGAAGTCGCGCATCGCCGTGAACACGTCGATGGCCAAGCCTTCAAGAGCCCGATTCACGCCGGCAAGCCGGAGCACCGGGTCTTCGTTGCACGCGGCCTCGAAGAGCAACGTCTGCTCGGAGAATTCCCCGAGCTCGGTGCCCATGTGGTCGGAGAGCTTCACCGAGATCTCGACGTGGCGAGCCTCGTCCCAGCACTGCCGGGCCATGTCGAGCTTGAGCTCGAACGGCACCCCACCCTCGCCACCGCCCGTCTCGAAGTCCCAACACGTGCGCCCCGCGCCCTCGAGCGCCTGGATCTCGCCCACGAAGATGCCGTGCATCAGGCCGCGAGCGCTGTCGGGCGCCTCGACGACCCGAGGATCGAAGCCGTTCTCACGCCGACGGGTCGCCACGAACGCGTTGCGAGGATCGAAGATCACGTCCTCCATGGTGATGCGCACGAACCGATCGTCTCGGGCGAGCTCTCCCGACGGCATCAGCTTCCTCATCGAACCTCTACCTCCGTGAGCGGATCCTGGCCCCAGCGTACCCTGTACCCGCCTCGTCGCCGTCTCCGCTCCGCTTCGACGGCTCCTGCTCGCTTCGCTCGACAATCGCTGCTTCGCGCACCCGGCGGCGCACTGCGCCGCCGCGCGAGTCACCAAGCGTCGGTCAAGATGGCCCGGGCGTCGCTCTCCCCCACCGGGCGGAGGTTCGCCTGCACGGCGAAGCTCGACTGCGACATGCGGGCGACCGCGTCGAGATCGTCCTCATCGACATCGCAGTCGCGAAGCCGTGTCGGCAGGCCCAGGCGCTCGACGAGTCGAGACACCGCTCCGGGCGGATCATCCGGATCGCCCAACGCCTCGCCGATCCGGTGCATCTCGTGGGGTGCGACGTCGGCGTTGAACCGCATCGCATGGGCGAGGATCACCGCGTTTCGCGAGGCCGTGCGGGATGCCCGTGCGGCCGCCGACGAGCTGGGCCAGACCGTGGTGCACGCCCATCGTGGCGTTCTCGAGCGACCGTCCGGCGAGGGCGGCCCCGGCCAGCGCGTCCGTGCGAGCCGCGACGTCGTCGGGATCGTCGACGACGGCAGGCAACGCACGGGAGAGGCGGCGGATGCCGGCGAGCGCGATCGCTTCGGCCTCGGGCGAGCGATGCGGTGAGTACACGACCTCGACGCAGTGCGCGAGCGCGTTCATCCCTGTCTCGGCGCTGACGCGCACGGGTGTGCTGAGCGTGAGCAACGGGTCGTACACCACGGCGATCGGTGCGGTGGTGGGTCCCCCGCCACCACCCTTCGTGTGCGTCCGCTCGTCGGTCATGCCGAAGAACGGCGTGAGCTCGGCCCCCGAATAGGTCGTCGGGATGGCGATGTGGCGGAGTGCAGGACGATCCGCGTAAGACGCGCCGGGTGTGCCCGCCTCTTGCTCGAGGAAGAAGCTCACGGCTTTCCCGAGGTCGGCGCACGACCCGCCTCCGAACGAGACGACGCCGTCGACGGCGTCGCGCCGGGCCTGCTGCACCGCCGCTTGCACGACCGTCGTGGGGACATGTGAGCGCGCATCTGCGAAGGTCGACACGAGCGACCGACCGAGGAGCTGGACGATGCGTGTGCCTTCGTCCGACTCCCCTCGGCCGGCCGTCGTGATGAGCAGCGCGCGGCGGATGCCGAGCTCCTTCGTGATCTCCGGGAGGTAGGCGACGACGCCCGCGCCAAAGTGGAGACGCTGTGCGAAGCCGGTGTGGGTCCAGGCCTCACCGAGAAGGTCGTTCACGGGCGGGTCGCTCATCGCACCAGGGTGTCGGACGCTTCGAACCCGTGCTCCACCAAGACGAGCCGACCGTCGACGACGTCGAACACCGTCTGCGAGCAGTAGTCGGGCACGGCGATCACGACCTGATCGTCGCCGGTTGCCGAGCCGATCGCCGCATTGATCGCGACGAAGTGACTCACCACGACCGAGTCCACATCAATCGCGCACAGTCGCTGGACGACGGCGTCTCGCCACCCGACGTACGTCGGTCCGATGTCGGCCCACGTGCCGGCCATCGCCTCGTGCAGCCATGTGGTGCGCTGTTCTATCGGGATGTCAGGTGGCGACGGGATCTCACTCACCGCGGGATCGACCGCCGCGACCGAACCCCAGCGCCGCTCGAGCGGGGCAGCCGTCTCACGCGTGCGTCGCATCGGGCTCACGAGGATGGGAAGCGGGCCGAGGGGTGCGACGAGATCAGCCATCGCCTCTGCTTGTGCGCGCCCGAGCTCATCAAGACCGGGATCGAGGTCGTCGTCCCATCCTCCCGAGGCGCGGCCGTGGCGCACCAAGGTGATCCTGCTCACAGGCCGGCGAGGGATTGTTCGTGGATGCCGGGCGGCGCGCCCTTGCGAATGAACCACTCGGTCGAGAACGCCCTTGCGAACACCTCGGGAGGCATGCCGAGGAAGAACGACGAGTCGGTGACCTGACTCGCGTGCATCGTGATCGACTCTCGCTTCTGCGCGACGAAGGCCGCGACGTCGATCGCAGTGGTGAGCTCGGCCTCGGGTGTGCCGAATTCCAGGTCTTCGGGCATCTCGGGCGGGTCGATGTCGAGGTCGGGAGCCAGCTCGGCCGCCAGCTCGACCAGCCGCTGCACCGCGTCGCGATTCATCGTCGCCTCGTACACCGACGGGGTGGCTGCCAGCTCAGCCGCACGGTGGCCGACACGATGGACCTGGATGTGATCGGGATGGCCGTAGTTGCCGTGCGAGTCGTACACCGTCAGGACGCCGGCCGACTCCTCGCGGAGGATCGCCGCGAGCTTCTCCGCCGCGTCTTCGACCGGGGCTTGCCAGAAGCTCGCCGGCTCGTTGTTCTGCTCCCAGCCATCCATCCCGGAGTCGGTGTAGCCGAGGAACTCGACCCGCGAGATGCCGAGCACCGCGGCTGATCGCATCGTCTCCGCAACCCGCCGATCGGCCAGCGTCTCACCGGTCGCGAGGTCCTCGGGCAGCTCTCCCTGCTCACCGCGAGTCGCGACGACGAGCACCACCCTGTGCCCTTCGGCGACGGCGCGAGCGATCGTGCCGCCGGTCGTGATCGACTCATCGTCCGGATGTGCGTGGAAGCAGACCAGCGTCCCCATCGAGCCCTTCAGCGCACCGCGCCCGACGTGCGCAGCTTCGCGATCTCGTCCGCGTCGAGCGACAACCAGTCGGCGAGCACGTCGTCGGAGTGCTGCCCGACATGCGCCGGCGGCCGGGCGATCTCGGGTTGCGTGCGCGAGAAGCGTGGGGCGGGCGCGGGCTGCGGCACGCCACCGACCTCAACGAAGGTCGAGCGGGCGACGTTGTGGGGATGCGTGACTGCCTCGTCGAGCGTCAGCACCGGCGCGAAGCACACGTCGGTGTGCTCCATGAGCGCGCACCACTCGTCGCGCGTCTTCGTGCGGAACACCTCACGAAGACGCTGCTTCAACTCGGGCCACGCTTGCCGGTCCATCTGCTTGGTGAACTTCGGATCGCCCGTCAAGCCGGTGATGCGCAACAGCTCGGCATAGAACTGCGGCTCGATCGAACCGATCGACACGTACTCCCCGTCAGAGCATTCGTAGGTGCCGTAGAAGTGGGCGCCCGTGTCGAGCAGGTTCGTGCCGCGGGTGTTGTCGAAGAAGCCCGACGCGCGCATGCCGTGGAACATCGACATCAAGATCGCGACGCCGTCGACCATCGCGGCGTCGACCACCTGGCCCTTGCCCGACTTCTGCGCGTCGAGCAGCGCGCACACGACCCCGAAGGCGAGGAACATGCCGCCACCGCCGAAGTCGCCGACGAGGTTGAGTGGCGGCACCGGGGCTCCGCCAGCCTCGCCGATGTGCGCGAGGCAGCCAGCGAGCGCGATGTAGTTGATGTCGTGCCCCGACCAGGCGGCATACGGGCCGTCCTGACCCCATCCGGTCATGCGGCCGAACACGAGCTTCGGGTTGCGAGCCTGGCACTGCTCGGGCCCGAGGCCGAGGCGCTCCATGACGCCGGGACGGAAGCCCTCGATGAGCCCGTCCGCGGTCTCGACCAGCTTGAGCACCGTCTCCACGCCATCGGGGTTCTTGAGATCGACGGCGAGAGACCGCCGGCCGCGCGCCATGACGTCGGCGTAGGGCGGCGCCGCGGACATGTCTCCGGCCGCGCGCTCTGCTCGGTCGACCCTCACGATGTCGGCACCCATGTCCGACAGCAACATCGCGCAGAACGGCCCCGGCCCGATCCCTGCGATCTCGATGATGCGGTATCCGGTGAGCGGTCCGGCCATCGTGCGTCCTCCCGTTTGTTCCGTCACGGCGCCCTCGCAGGACGCCGAGTGATGTCGGCGACTGTACGCGCTCCGAGCCCGCGCCAGAGGCTGACGGCTACCGTCGCGGTGTGACGGTCTTCGGGGTTCACGCCGGTCTCCAGAACACCTCGATGACCTCGCTGAGGGCGCTGTGGCGTCGGGTCGAGGACCTGGGATTCGGATGGATCTCCGTGTGGGACCACTTCTACTCGGCGACGTTGACCGAGGAAGGCGAGTGCCACGAAGCCGTGGCCACGCACGCCGCGCTCGCGTGCGACACGAGCAACGTGCGCTGCGGCTCGCTCGTCTACTCCGTCGGCTACCGCCACCCCGCAGTGCTCGCGAATGCCATCGCCACCATCGACCACCTGAGCGGCGGCCGCGCCGACCTCGGCCTGGGTGCGGGATGGAGCGAGGTCGAGTACCGCGCGTACGGCATCCCGTTCCCTCCGGTGCGCGTGCGCCTCGACCAGCTCGAGGAGGCGATCCAGTGCGTCCGCGGTCTGCTGCGTGAAGAAGTGACGAGCTTCAAGGGCGAGTGGTTCGAGATGCACGATGCGCGATGCGAGCCAAAGCCACTGCAGGCAGCACTGCCGATCTGGATCGGTGGCCAGGGCGAGAAGCGCACGCTCAAGATCGCGGCCCAGTGGGCTGATGGAGTGAACATCCCCTTCGTCGACCCCACGATCTACGCGCACAAGCGAGCCGTGCTCCACCGGCACTGCGACAGCGTCGGCCGGGACCCTCGAGAGATCCGCACGTCGGTGAACCTCGGGCTCGCATGGACCGAGGACAGCCTGCGCGAGCAATTCGGCGGGCTCGCTGACTACGTGCGACCGGGCGTGCTCGGCGGCTCGGACGAGGAAGTCGTCGATCGCATCGGCGAATACGTCGACGCAGGAGTCGATCAGGTCAACATCGCGCTGCGGGCACCGTTCGACACCGAGGCGGTCGAACGTCTCGCCGCGGCACTCGCTCTGTGCTGACTGATCCGCTGACTGGCGCGCACACGGTCGTCGTCGGATCGCGTCAAGGAAGGCCGAACCTCCCATCCGGCGCGTGCCCGTTCTGCGTCGGTGGCCTCGAAGCACCCGAGTCGTACGACGTACACACGTTCACGAACCGATTTCCGTCGCTCCCCGACGACCGATGCGAGGTGGTGCTCTACACGCCCGATCACGACGCAACGTTCTGGTCGCTCGGCCGAGAACGTGCTCGCCGTGTCGTCGATCTGTGGGCGGATCGCAGCGCTGCGCTTGGCGCCCGCGCCGACGTCGCGTACGTCCTCGTGTTCGAGAACCGGGGGGTGGAAGTCGGCGCCACGATTGCGCACCCGCACGGGCAGATCTACGCGTTCGAGGCGGTGCCGCCAGAGCCAGCGAAAGAGCGCGACCTCAGCGCCGACCGCGCCGACCCGGGCGACGATCGGCATGTCAGCGCGGCGGGTCGATGGAGCGCGTGGAGCGCACGAGCGTCGGCGTGGCCCATCGATCTCAGGCTCGCCCCCGACGACGGCGCACCCGACCTTCCCTCACTCGACGACACCCAGCGCGACGACCTCTCGGCACTCCTGGTGGACGTGCTCAGGCGCTTCGACGCGCTCTACGACCGCCCGATCCCGTACATGCTCTGGTTCCACCAGCGCCCGTACGACGGCCGCGCCTGGCAGGGACCTCCGCTGCACGTCCACCTCGTGTCGCCTTGGCGTGAGGCCGGGCTCGCTCGGTTCGTCGCGGCCGGCGAGCTCGGGTCAGGCGTCTTCTTCAACCCCGTGCCGCCGGAGGTCGCGGCAGCAGCGCTCCGAGCGGCAACCGCGTGATCGTCGCCCGTGCGCCCGGGCGCGTGAACCTGATCGGCGACCATACGGACTACACGGGCGGCCTCGTGTTGCCCATGGCGATCGACCGTTGGACGGAGGTGCGCGGCGGACGCGAGGGCGAACAGGTGGTGCTCCGGTCCGCAGACGCGGACGGGCCCGCGGTCGTCCCGCTCGACATCGAGGAGCCTTCCCACGTCGAGCCGGAGTGGGCCCGCTACGTCGCGGGCGTCGTCGCCGAGATCAAGCCGGGCGTCGGATTCGTCGGCGAGGTGTCGACAACGATCCCCCTCGGCGCCGGGCTCTCGTCGAGCGCGGCGCTCGAGGTCGCGGTCGCTCTTGCTCTGGGCGCCGAAGGCCCGCCCCTCGACGTCGCGCGCCTCTGTCGAGCGGCGGAGCAACGAGCGTCGGGCGTGCCCTGCGGGATCATGGACCAGCTCACCTCGGCAGGTGGCGTCGCGGGCGCCGCCCTCCTCATCGACTGCAACACGCTCCACGTGACACCGATCGAGATGCCGGACGACCTCGATGTGATCGTGGTCGACACTGGAGAGCGCCGCGCTCTCATGTTGTCCGCGTACGAAGACCGCGTGGCCGCGTGCGCGGAGGCCGAGCGGATCATCGGTCCGCTGCGCGACGCGGTAGTCGACCGGGTGTGGGAGATCTCTGATCCACTGATCAGAGCGCGTGCACGGCACGTGATCTCCGAGAACGAGCGGGTGGGTTGGTTCGCGAAGGCGATCCGTGCGCGTGCGTTCGGCGACGCGGGGCTGATGATGATCGACAGCCACGCCAGCCTTCGCGACGACTACGGGGTGTCGACGCCCGGTCTCGACCGATGGGTCGAGACCCTGTGCTCGCATCCGGGCGTCTATGGCGCGTGGCTCACCGGCGCAGGGTTCGGTGGCTGCGTGGTGGCACTCGCGAGACGTGGCGCCGTCCGCGACCTCGGCTGGGTGGTTCGCCCCGTCGTGGGAGCGGCCCTGATCGAGGTGTGACGGTCGAGGTGTGACGGTCGAGGTGTGAACGTCAGCGGGGCCGGCGCCGCACCTTGCGCGACAGCTCGGGCGGACGCCACCCGGTCTCGCCAGGATCGACGTTGGTGCCCGCGGGCACCAGCTTGTCGATCGCGTCGAGCACGTCGACTGACAACGTGTGGTCCTCCGCTCCGAGCTGTTGCTCGAGCTGTTCCATCGTGCGGGGACCGATGATCGCGGCGGTCACTGCGGGATGCTCGAGCGACCAGGCGAGCGCGAGGTGCGTGAGACTCATCCCGGAGTCGGCGGCAAGACCTTCGAGCGCTTCGACGAGCTCGAGCTTGCGCTGGCTGGCCGGCGACTCCATGTTGAACCGCGCGGCCATGCGCGCCGCTCGACTCTCCGGATCGATCGGCTCGCCCTTGTGGTACCGCCCTGCGAGCCATCCACCGTTGAGCGGGCTCCACACGATCGCGCCCATGTCGTAGCGCGGCGCAGGTCGGCAAGAGATTGGTCTCGATCCAGCGCACGAAGATCGAATACGGCGGCTGCTCGCAGCTGAACTTCTCTCTGCCGCGGCGCTCCGCCACCCACTGCGCCTCGACGATGCGCTCGGAAGGGAACGTCGACGACCCGAACGCCCTGATCTTCCCCTGGTGCACCAGGTCGCTCAACGCGCCGAGCGTCTCGTCGATGTCGACACTCGGGTCGTAGCGATGCAGCTGGTACAGGTCGATCCAGTCAGTGCCGAGCCGGCGCAGGCTGTCCTCGCAGGCTCGCATGATCCAGCGACGAGAGCTGCCCGACTGGTTCGGCGGCGCGGCGGTGCCGGGACCCGTCAACGGAAAGTGGCACTTGGTGGCCAAGATCACCTCGTCGCGACGTCCGTTCGCGAGCGCCTTGCCCACGATCTGCTCGGACTCGCCACTCGAGTACACGTCCGCGGTGTCGATGAAGTTGATGCCCGCGTCGAGCGCGCTGGTGGATGATCGCGACGCCATCGTCATGCTCTCGGTTGCCGAAGCGACCGAACATCATCGCTCCGAGGCAGAACGGGCTCACCATCATCCCTGTGCGACCGAGTCGTCTGTACTCCATCGGGCGAACCTACCCCGCACTCGCGAGCTGAGCACCGAGCCGGGCGAGCGCCCCGGGAGTGCGCACGCCCCACCAGAAGAGGTCCTTGCCATCGACGAACAGCACTGGTGCGATCGCCGCGAGCTCGGCCTGGTGCCGAGGGCCGAACGGGTAGGGCTCCGTCGGCGCGAGCACGACGTCGGCACGCGGCACCTCAGCCAGCACGATCTCGGGATAGCGCTGCGGCGCGCTCGCGAAGACGTTCTCCAGTCCGAGGTGCGCGAGCACCGACGAGCCATAGGTGTCGCCGTTCATCGTCATCCACGGTCGGCGCCAGATGGGGATGAATGCGTGGGAGCGCGCGGAGATGCGCGCCGGCAACGGCTCGGGTTCGAATTGCGAGCGCACCGCGCTCGCCAGCGACGTCAACGCGTCGTCGACGTCCTCTACGCGGGAGACGCGGACGACGTGCACCTCGAGGCCGGCGCGCTCGAGGGCGTCAAAGTCCTCTTTGCGGTTCTCTTCGTCGTTCACGATGACGAGGTCAGGCGCGAGCTCGACGATCCTCGCGACGTCCGGGTCCTTGGTGCCACCGACCTGTGGCAGCTCGGGGTGCTCGCAGAAGCGCGTGACCGCGATGGGCGCGATGCCCCAAGCGAGCAGTGTCTCGGTGACGGAAGGGACGAGGCTGACGATCCGCACTAGAGGCGGTTGAGCAGCTCGGCCTTCTTCGCGTCGTACTCAGCCTGCGTGATCGCGCCTTTCGTCAGCAGCTCGTGCAGCTTGGCGAGCTGCTCGGTGGCGTCACCAGACGTGGGCGTCCCAGACGTGGGCCCCGGCGGCGGAGGCGGCAAGCTCGAGTCCGAGCCGGCAGCCGCGGCGGCATCGGCGCTGGCCGCGGCGGCGGCGCGACGAATGGGCTTCTCCTCGTACTGGTTCGCCTGCTCGTGGATCTCCTTCGCCACCAGCTCGGGCTTGCGTACGTCACTGAAGCGACTCTGGCCGTCTTTGCCGCCGGACTCGATGAGCAAGTCACCCGCCCCGATGATGCGTTCCCAGATCGACTGGTTGAAGTTGACGTTCATGATCCGCTCGAGCGGGATCTCGACGCCGGACTTCCCCACCATGCCCTGACGGAACATGATGCGGTCGTTCGTGACGGTGAAGCTCGTCGTCGCCCACTTCGAGTAGCGGACCGCCGCGTTCACGCCGAGACCGAGGAACACCGCGAGCACGACCCACCACATCCAGCCCTGCCCCGTCACGCTCTGGAGCACGATCGCGGCGAGTGTCGCACCGAGCCACACCACAATCGTCGGGACGACGTACATCCAGTGCGGCTTGAGGTCGAGGATGATCTCCTCGCCCTCGTTGAGCAGATTCCTCGGGTAACCCACGAGCGGACTCTATTCCGGGCTCGAGCGCGGAAGCTCTATGCCCAGCCCAGCTCAGCCAGGCGGTCGTCGTTGATCCCGAAGTGATGCGCGACCTCGTGCACGACGGTGACGCGCACCTGGTGCACGACGTCTGCTTCGGTCGCGGAGATCGAGCAGATCGGAAGGCGATAGATCGTGATCCGGTCCGGCATCACCATCCCCGCGTATCCCGCGTCGCGCGCGGTCAACGGCACACCTTGATAGAGGCCGAGGAGGCCACCTTGGCGACCGCGGTCCTCGACGAAGACCGCCACGTTGTCCATGCGAGCGCCGAGCTCGGCCGGGATGCCGTCGAGCGCCTCGGCGACGAGCTCCTCGAACCGTTCCTCCGACACGAGCACGCGGGCACGCTACCGAGCACCTGTCCGTTCGGAGCTCTTGCTGACGCTCTATCCACAGCGTGACGGCGGTCACGCACAACCCATCCACAGCGTCTCCACAGGTGTGTCCACAAGTTATCCAGAGATGTCGAAAGTTGTCGAAATGCCCTTGACGATTGGGTTGCGAATCGGCAAATTGACGCCACCGGATGCGCAAATGCACCGCACGCCGCAAGGCGAGCAGCACGCCGAAAGGCGAGCGCCCGGCTCGGGGGAACCGGGAGCCGCAAGGATTTCGGAGCCTTCGGGTGGGGTGGTGTACGGGTGTATGCGGGACGAGTCACGTCGAAGGCGCCGTCAACCGCCGGGTGGGTCCACGAAAGTGGGCAAGCACGGAGGCCAGGCGATGCCCGGAGCGCCGGAGCGCCGCAAGGTGCGAAGGAAGCGACGAGACGTGAGACGGGGTGCGGCCCCGAGGAGTACGGACGGCTTCGGTCGGAAGGCTACTCGGGGCCGAACCGCGTTTTGCCCAGGCTCGCGCCCCACGGGCGCCTACCTTTGCGGCAGTTTTCCACAGCCCCTGGGGACAGTGACGCGACCGCAGAGAAGTGCACTCGTTCCCCCCTCTGGCCCCTCCGTATGGTGACGTGCGATGCCCCCGATGACCGACCTCCTCGACGACCTCGACGACGACCAGCGCAGCGCGGTCACGAGCCAAGGGGCGCCGCTGTGCATCATCGCCGGCCCTGGTGCAGGCAAGACCCGCGTGCTCACCCGTCGGGTCGCGCACCGGCTCGCCTCGGGCACCGCTGATCCGGGCCACGTCCTCGTCATCACGTTCACCCGCAAGGCCGCCAGCGAGCTCGGCATGCGCCTCGGCGCGCTCGGTCTGCGCGGCCAAGCGCACGCGGGCACCTTTCATGCGGTCGCGCTCGCCCAGCTTCGCCAGCGATGGACAGACGCCGGCATCTCTCCCCCGACCTTGCTCGACCGAAAGGCGGGCCTGCTGGCGCCGCTCGTGAGCCAGGCGACGAAGCGCGGCGGCTCGAGTCAGTTCGTGCAGCCGGGCGACGTTGCTGCAGAGATCGAGTGGGCCAAGGCCCGCATGATCAACCCCGCCGCGTACGCGAGCGCGTGCGACCAGGCAGGTCGCCGTCCTCCGCTCACTGCGACCATCGTGGCGTCGATCTACGAGCGGTACGAGCGGGTGAAGCGCGAGCGCTCGCTGATCGACTTCGACGATGTCCTCATCCAATGCGCGAGAGCCGTGCGCGCGGACCGCGAGTTCGCCGCGGTGCAGCACTGGAAGTTTCGCCATCTGTTCGTCGACGAGTTCCAAGACATCAACCCTCTGCAGCTGCACCTGCTCGACGCGTGGCGCGCCGAGCGTCCCGACCTGTGCGTCGTCGGCGACCCCGACCAGGCCATCTACGGCTGGAACGGCGCCGAGTCCGCTGCGCTCGCGGAGTTCGGTGAGCGCTACCCCGGCTCGACCATCGTGCGTCTCGGCACCAACTATCGGTCGACACCCCAGATCGTGCGCATCGCGTCGAGCGTGCTCGGGCGACCGAGCCGGCGAACGGTGCAGGCCGACGGACCGGTGCCATCGATCTCTTCGTATCCGACCGACACCACCGAAGCGGCTGCGGTCGCGCGACACGTGTCCGGGATCGGCGGGGCCCCGCCATGGGATGGCGTCACATCGCGGTCCTCGCGCGCACCAACGCGCAGCTCACGCTGCTCGAGGAGGCGTTGCGCGCGGCGCAGGTGCCGTGCCGGGTGCGAGGCGGCGGCAGCCTGCTCGAGCAGCCAGAAGTGAAGTCATGGCTGCGCGATCCTCGCCACCGCGGCGACAGCCTCGTCGCCCCGCGGCTCGCCGACCTGGAAGCCATCGTCGTCGATGCCGACGACGCCGACGACCGCGGTACCGAGGGCCCGAACGACGATCGGTCGCAAGGGCTCACCGACGACCGCCGCCGCAACCTCGAAGCCCTCATCCGTCTCGGCCACGAATACCTCGCGCTCGATCCGGGGGGCACGTCCATCGGCTTCGCAGGATGGCTGTCCGCGACGCTGCGCACCGACGACATCGCCCCCGACACCGACGCGGTCGACCTGGTGACGTTCCACCGAGCGAAGGGTCTCGAGTGGCCCATCGTGATGATCACCGGGCTCGAGCGCGGCTTCGTGCCGATCGGTCAGGCCACGACGCCCGACGCGCTCGACGAGGAGAGCCGGCTGCTCTACGTCGCGCTCACACGTGTGCCGAGCGCGAGATCTACCTGACATGGGCCGAGCAGCGAACGTTCGGCACCAGATCGATGAACAGGTCGCCGTCGCCGTTGCTCGCGGGGCTCGAGGACGAGTGCGAGGCGATGCGCCTCGGATCGCCCGAGACCGACAACCGCGCATCGCTGCGCAACGCACGGCGCACGCTCGACGACGCCCGACGAGCGCCGGCAGCCGGCACCGACCCGCTGTTCGCTGCGCTCAAGGAGTGGCGTCTCTCACGGGCTCGCGCCGCCGACACGCCCGCGTACACGATCTTCGACGACAAGACGCTGGCCGCGATCGTCGAGAGCCGCCCTCGCACGAAGACCGCCCTGCGCGCGGTGCCCGGCATCGGGCCGGTGAAGCTCGAGCGCTACGGCGACGAGGTGCTGGGCCTCGTCTCGTCGTTCACCTGAGCGCGCATCGCCTCGAACTTCGAGAAGTCGACCGTGATGAACAGGCCCTCGCCCTGGGCGCACACCACATCTCCGTTGAAGAGGGTGCCTTCGGTGTAGATCTTGCGGCCGTCGACCCGGGCGACGCGAGCGACGAAGGAGAGCTCGGTGTGCAGTGGGGTCGGGCTTCGGTAGCGGATCGTCAGGATGCCCGTCATGCCCGGCGTCCCGGTGATCGATTGCGTCATGCCGAGCACCTCGTCGAACGCCGCGGCGATGTGGCCTCCGTGCACACAGCCGGGAGGACCCTCATAGGCGGCGCCCCAACGCACCCGACCCTGCACCGTGTCGTCGACGACTTCCATCTCGACCGGCGGGGCGAGGGGGTTCGCGCGGCCGAACACCGGTGAGAAGTCGAAGAACCCGAACGCGTCGCCAGCGTTGGCCGCCTCGGCCCAACCGTCCACGCTGCGTCCGCGCGGCTGCGCCTCGAGCAGAGCAGCGAGCGCCTCGGCTTGGTCCGCCGCGGCTGCGATGTCACTCTCAGGCGCCTGCGTGTCCATCAGGCACTCGATCGCGACCCTCAGCGCATCGGCGAGGCGGTGCAACTCGGCTCGGCGAGAGCTGATGTCCGCCGAGGCGGACTGGAAGAAACGCTCGTGGAACGTCGCCGGATCAGTCACGGTCGTCGAAGTCGACCAGCACGGGAGCGTGATCGGAGGGTTGGGTGCCCTTGCGCGCGTTCCGGTCGATGAGGGCCCACCCCACCCGCTTCGACACCGAGGGAGTGCCGAGCACGAGATCGATGCGCATGCCTCGGCCTTCGTGGAAGTCGCCGGCTCGGTAGTCCCACCACGAGAAGAGACGGTCCTGGTCGTACACCTCACGGAAGAGGTCGATGAGTCCCCAGTGCTTCAGCGCGTCGAGCGCAGCCCTCTCGGCCGGACTCGTGTGCGTCGTATCGACGTATTTCGCCGCGTCGTAGACATCGCGGTCTTCGGGGGCGATGTTGAAGTCACCGCACACGATCACGTCGTCGTCCGGAGTGGAGGTCGCGGCCACGTGCGCGCGAAGCCGCTGCAACCAGCCGAGCTTGTATGTGTACTGCTCGTGATCGAGCGAGCGGCCGTTCGGCACATACACCGACGTCACCCGCACGCCCCCGCACGTCGCGGTCACGAGCCGTGCCTCGGCATCGGCGGGCTCGCCATCGCAAAAGCCGGCGACCACGTCCGCGATGCCGACCCGACTCAAGATCGCAACGCCGTTCCATCGGCCTTCGCCGACATGGATCGACTCGTAGCCGAGCGCCTGGAACGCCATGGACGGAAACGCCGAGTCAGCGAGCTTCGTCTCCTGCATGCACAGCACGTCGGGGCTCGCGATCGCCAGCCACTCCTCGACCCGGCCGAGACGAGCCTTCAGCGAGTTCACGTTCCACGTCGCCACGCGCACGAGCCCGACCTTAACCGGGCACCGATAGCCTCCCTCGGGTGCAGGCAGTGGTGTGGAGCGACTATCTGTGCCCGTGGTGCTACCTGGGTCGCGATCGCTCGACACTGCTCGAGAGCCTCGACGTCGCGGTCACGCCGCTCCCCTACGACTTGCACCCTGAGCTGCCGGCGGCGGGGCGACGAGTGTCACCGAACGGTCGGCTCGCCGATGTGAACGCGCACATCGCGGCCGAGTGCGCTGCCGTGGGGATGCCGTTCACGCCGCCCGAGCACATCCCGAACACGCGCCTCGCGCTCCGCGCTGCAGAGGTCGTGCGATCGCAGCGACCCAACTCGTTCGCTGCGCTCGACCAAGCGCTGTTCGAGGCCGTCTTCGTCGTGGGCGAGGACATCGGCGACCCCGACGTGCTGGCCGAGGTGGTGTCGCGCAGTGGGGCCGACGGAGATGAGGTGCGCGCGGCAGTCGAGCGCGGAGAGGGCGCGAACGCGGTACGGGCGTCGATCGAAGCCGCCCACGAAGTCGGCGTCAGCGGCACACCGGCATGGCTGCTCGACGGCCGACTGTTGATCCCCGGGGTGCAAGACCGCGCCACGATCGAGCAATGGGTGGCGCGCATGCGAGCGCGCAGCGCATCAGGCTGACGGCGACGCGGCCTTCTTCGCGGGGGCCTTCTTGGAAGGGGCTGCGGTCTTCTTCGGAGCAGCGGGGGCCTTCTTCGCGGCAGCCTTCGTCGGAGTCGCGGCATCCTTCGAGATAGGCGCCTTCCTCGGCACAGGGGCCTTCTTGGCGGCAGCCTGCTTCGGAGTCGCGGCCCTCTTCGCAGCCGCCTTCTTGGGCGCCGTCACCGCCTTCTCCGGCACGGCCTTCTCCGCGACGGCTTTCACCGACGCCGCCTTCTTGCGGGGCGCGGCTTTCTTCGCCGCCTTCTTCGGCGGCGCAGCCTCGGCGGGAACGACGCCGTCGGGCTCGAACCCCGGGAGGGCGAGGTCGACGCCGCGGCGGCCGGCCGCGATCGACACGACGATGAACGGCAACGTCGCACCGAGCGTGAGCACCTCGCGCGCGCTGCGCGGCGCAGGCTTTCCGAGGTAGCGGAGGGGGATGTAGCAGCGCACCGACTCCGAAGTCGCGTACGCGCCGTGCGACGAGAACGACTCGACCGTCGCGTCGACAGGCGACCCCACGGGGTGATGCGCGACGAACTCGACGAACGGCAGCAGCGGGTTGAGCTCGTCCGCGGCTCTGCGCTTCTGGTCGACCGCGGTCGCAGGCTTCTCGGTCGCCGCGGCCGCAGCAGATGTCGGCGCGGCGGCATCGGTTTGCTTGCGCTTCCCGGGCGGCGGCGCCTTCGGCACGGGCATCGGTTCGGATGCGGCCGGCGAGGGGCGCCCGGCCAACTTCTTCGCGACACGACTGACGGGGCCCTTCTTCGAGGTGCGCAGCGCGCGGCGGCTGGTCGGCCCGCGCACTGGGCTGCGGAGCACGAAGACCCATCCGACGTGGGGTACGGGCTTTCCGCCGATGAGACGTCCTTCGTCGAACAGCCAGTCGTACTCGCCGTGGAACTCTTGGAAGCTGTCGTTCGAGAGCACCATCGCGTCGGCCTTGTCGGCGATCTGCAGCACGAACGCGTCGCCGCGGCCGATCGCTCCGGCGGGAGGCGACACGAGCTCGTTCGCGTCGATCGCCGCGTCGAACGCTGCGACCTCCGCCTTGTCGATGCGATGCCCGAACGTGGCGTCGACCACCACAGTGATGGTGTGGTCCTGGTTCTCGGCGATGAAGGCCCTGACGGCCTCGTCGAGCTGCTTGAGACTGGGGTGCGATCGGCCTTCGGTGGCGATGTTGGAGCCGTCCACAACGACGTGCCGGGGGAGGTTGGGGGCCATGGTGAGCCTCAGTCAACCATCCAGCGGCGGGCGAGCCCGTCATCGGGCCCGCCTACAGTGCCGCTGATGGACGATCCCACCGGGGAGGTGACCGCCCTCCTCCAGCAGCTCATCCGCAATGCCTGCGTCAACGACGGCACGGTCGAGTCGGGGGGCGAGTCGGTCAGCGCCGACGTCCTGACGACCTATCTCGAGGGCTCGGGGCTCGATCTCGAGCGGTTCGAGGCGGTGCCAGGCCGGGCCAACCTCGTCGCTCGCATCGAGGGATCCGACCCGTCCGCTCCGTCGTTGCTGCTCATGGGGCACACCGACGTCGTGCCCGTGAACGAGGACCGCTGGCGCCACGACCCGTTCGGGGGCGAGGTGATCGACGGCGAGGTCTGGGGACGGGGCGCCGTCGACATGTTGAACCTCACCGCCTCGATGGCCGTCGCGTTCAAGCATCTCGCCACGTCGGGCTTCACGCCGAAGGGCACGCTCATCTACCTCGGCGTGGCCGACGAAGAGGCCCTCGGTGCGTACGGAGCGGATCATCTCGTCACCCACGAGCGCGAGCACGTGGTCGCCGACTATGTGCTCACCGAGGCGGGCGGCTTCCCAATGGACCTCGGCGCCGGCGTGCGGCTTCCCGTGATCGTGGGCGAGAAGGGCACGTTCTGGAGCACTCTGCGCGTGACGGGCACTCCCGGGCACGCGTCGATGCCACTGCGCACGGACAACGCACTCGTGAAGGCCGCGGAGGTCGTGCGCCGCCTGTCCGAGTACCAACCCGAGACACAGCTGCACGACACGTGGCGCCGCTTCGTCACCGACATCGGCTTGCCGCCCGAAGTCGCCGCGGATCTTCTCGACCCCGATCGACTCGTCGACCTGTGCAACGAGCTTCCGCTCGCGATGGCGCGCGAGTTCCACGCCTGCACCCACACGACGTTCGCACCGACGATCATCCACGGCGGCACGAAGACGAACGTGATCCCCGACACGGTCGACCTCACCGTCGACATCCGCACGTTGCCTGGACAAGGCGAGGTCGAGGTGCGGGCGATGCTCGACGAGGCGCTGGGTGAGCTCGCCAGCTGCACCGAGCTCATCTCCTTCAACGACGACGGGCCGACCGCGTCGCCGTTCGACACGCCGATGTGGGACGCCATGGACCGCGTGAGCCGCGGCTTCTATCCCGACGGCATGCTCGTGCCCTTCCTCACGGTCGGCGGCACCGATGCCCGGTTCTTCAGACGAGCCGGCTCGGCGGCGTACGGGTTCGGACTGTTCAGTCGCAAGATGTCGTTCGAGGACTACGGCGTGATGTTCCACGGCGACGACGAGCGCGTCGATCAGGAGTCGCTGCGCCTCTCGACCGAGATGTGGCACGCCCTCGCCGTCGACTTCCTGAGCTGAGCGGGCCGACCCAGATGATCGAAGCGGTGCTGTTCGACTTCGGCGGCGTCATCCTGTCGAGCCCGTTCGAGGCGTTCTCGAAGTACGAGGCCGAGGCGGGCGTCCCCGACGGGCTCCTGCGGGGACTGAACGCGACCAACCCCGACACCAACGTGTGGGCGCAGCTCGAGCGCAGCGAGGTCTCACTCGAGGAGTTCTGCCGCGCTCTACGAGGCTGAGGCAGCCGCTGCCGGCCACCGGATCGAAGGCCGTCGCGTGGTCGAAGCACTCGCCGGTGACCTGCGCCCCGAGATGGTCGAGGCGGTGCGGCGCTGCTCGCAGCGGCTGAAGACCGCGTGCCTCACGAACAACTTCGTCACCACCTCCGGGCACGTCGATCGCGAAGCGCAGATGAGTGCGGTCATGGCGCTGTTCCACGTCGTCGTCGAGTCGAGCAAGGTCGGTGTGCGCAAGCCCGACCCGAAGTTCTACGAGATGGCGTGCGAGCTGCTCGACGTCGAACCCGCCGCGTGCGTGTTCCTCGACGACCTCGGCATCAACCTCAAGCCCGCGCGGGCGATGGGCATGACGACCATCAAGGTGCTGGACGCGCCGCAAGCCCTCGCCGACCTGGAAGCGGTCGTCGGCTTCCCGCTCGGCTGACTGCCTAGAGCCCCGCGAATGCCTCATCGAGGAGGTCGCTGAGCTCCTGCGCGTGGATCACACCCGATCCGGTCGCGGGGCTGCCCGACTCGACCCGACAGACCTGACGCACCTTGTAACCCGCGTTCTCGATCTCGTGGCTGCGGTCGTACATGAATCGCCAGGCACCCATGTTCTCCGGCTCCTCTTGCAGCCACACGACCTCGCGCGCCTGTTCGTAGTGGCGGAGGATGTCGATCAGCTGCTCGCGCGGGAAGGGGTAGAGCTGCTCGACGCGCACCACGGCGACGGGTGCGCTCGTCTCGTCGCGACGGCCGATCGCGTCGTAGGCCACCTTGCCAGAGCAGAAGATGATGCGATGCACCTCGCCCGGATCGGCCACCCCACGATCGTCGAGGACCTCTTGGAACGAGCCGACGGCGCACTCGTCGATCGACGAGTGCGCGACCTTCGCGCGCAGAAGCGACTTCGGCGTGAACACCACGAGTGGTTTGCGGATCTCGCGGCGCACCTGGCGCCGGAGAAGGTGGAAGTACTGCGCAGGAGTGGTCGCGTTCACGACCTGCATGTTGTCCTCAGCGCACAGGATCAAGAACCGCTCGATGCGGGCCGACGAGTGCTCAGGGCCCTGGCCTTCGTACCCGTGCGGCAGGAGCATGACGAGCCCCGACGTCTGCGACCACTTGTCCTCGGCGGCAACGAGGAACTGGTCGATGATGATCTGCGCGCCGTTCACGAAGTCGCCGAACTGCGCTTCCCACGCGACGAGCGCGTCCTTGTGCACGACGGAGTAGCCGTACTCGAACCCGACCGCGGCGTACTCGGACAGCAACGAGTCGTACACCCAGAGCTTGCCCTGGGCCTCGTCGAGCGCCGCAAGCGGCACGTACGCCCAACCGGTGTGGTAGTCGACGAGCGCGGCGTGGCGCTGGCTGAACGTGCCCCGTCGCGTGTCCTCGCCCGTCAGCCTCACGTCTGTGCCCTCGAGCAACAGCGAACCGATGGCGAGCGCCTCGGCAGTCGCCCACTCGACCTGACCGTCCTGTTCGTACAGCCGCGCACGGGTCTCGAACTGCTTGGCCAGCTTGGGATGGATCGTGAACCCCTCGGGCACGGTGGTGAGCCCAGCGAAGATGCGGTCGAGCGTCTCTCGCTCGACCCCGGTCGGGATGTGCGGCAGCACGCCGAGTGGGGCGGGCGGACGCGCAGCCTTCGCCACGGTCGGCGGCGCTGACTGGCGCGTCTCGTCCAACGCCACTTGCAGCCGTCGCTGGAAGTCATCGAGCGACTGCTCCGCCTCTTCCATGCTGAGCTCGCCGCGCTTCACCAATGCTTCGGTGTAGAGCTTGCGAACCGAGCGGCGCTCGTCGATCAGCTTGTACATGAGGGGCTGGGTGTAGCTCGGATCGTCGCCTTCGTTGTGGCCATGACGCCGGTAGCACACCATGTCGATCACGACGTCCTTATGGAACGTCTGGCGGAAGGCGTAGGCGAGGCGAGCGACCCGAATGCAGGCTTCGGGGTCGTCCCCGTTCACGTGGAGGATCGGCGCCTGGATCATCTTGGCGACGTCGGTCGCGTACTGCGAGCTGCGCGCATGCTCAGGCGCCGTCGTGAAGCCAAGCTGGTTGTTCACGACGAGGTGGATCGTGCCGCCGACCCGATACCCGGTGATGTCGCTCATGTTGAGGCACTCGGCCACGACACCTTGGCCTGCGAACGCGGCATCGCCGTGCATCAGGATCGGGAGCACCGAGTAGGAGCCGGGACGGTCGATGAGATCTTGGCGGGCGCGGGCCATGCCGCCGACCACGGGATCGACGGCTTCGAGGTGCGATGGGTTCGCAGCGAGCTCGACCTTGATGTCCGCACCGGCAGGGCTCACGAACTTCCCCGACGCTCCGAGGTGATACTTCACGTCGCCTGAGCCTTGCGTCGAGGACGGATCGACGTACCCCTCGAACTCTTTGAAGATCTGGTCGTAGGACTTGCCGACAATGTTCGCGAGGACGCTGAGGCGCCCGCGGTGAGGCATTCCGAGCACGACGCCGTCGAGGCCCTCGTCCGCGGCTTGCGAGAGGATCGAGTCGAGGATGGCGATCGCCGCTTCCGCACCTTCGAGACCGAAGCGCTTCTGGCCGACGTACTTCGTCGCGAGGAATTTCTCCAACGCCTCTGCGGCGTTCAGCCTCGACATGAGGTGGAGCTGCTCGTCGTGGCTCAGCGTGAATCGCACACCCTCGACCTGCTCCTGGATCCACCTCTGCTCGGCGGTGTCCTGGATGTGCATGTACTCGATCCCGATCGTGCGGCAGTAGGCGTCGCGCAGGACCCGCAGGATCTCGCCCAGCTCGAGCTGCTCTTGCCCGCCCAGTCCCCCGGTGAGGAACTCGCGGTCGAGATCCCAGATCGTGAGGCCGTACGTGGCCGGATCGAGCTCAGGCTCCATCCGCGGCGCTTTCCACTGCAACGGATCGAGGTCGGCGATCAGGTGGCCGCGCACTCGGTAGACGCGGATGAGCGTTGCGACGCACATCTGCTTCTGCAGCCGCGCTTCCTCCCGGTCGACAGGGTTCACGTCGCGCCGCCACCGCACCGCCTCGTACGGCACGCCGAGCGAGGTGAACGCAGCGTCGTAGAACCCACCCTCACCGAGGAGCAGCTCGTGCACGCGCTTCAGGAACAGGCCCGACTCTGCGCCCTGGATGATGCGGTGGTCGTAGGTCGACGTGATGGTGACGACCTTCGACACGCCGAGCTCGGCGAGGGTGCGCTCGTCCGCGGCCTGGTACTCGGCCGGGAAGTCGATGGCCCCGACGCCGACGATCACACCCTGCCCCGGCATCAGTCGCGGCACCGACTGCACCGTGCCGATCGTGCCCGGGTTGGTGAGCGAGATCGTGGCGCCCTGGAAGTCGTCAGGAGTGAGCTTGTTCGTGCGCACCTTCCGGATGAGGTCCTCGTAGGCAGCGACGAACTCGGCGAACGACATCGCCTCGGCGCCGCGGACGACGGGCACGACGAGCGAGTGGCTGCCGTCCTTCTTCTCGGTGTCGACCGCGATGCCGAGGTTGAGCTGGTCGTGGTGGACGACGCGTGGCTTGCCGTCGGGTCCTTCGACGAAGGTGGAGTTCATGATTCGCACGTCGTCGGCGATAGCGCGCACGACCGCGTAGCCGATCAGGTGGGTAAAGCTCACCTTGCCGCCGCGAGTGCGAGCGAGGTAGCCGTTGATCACGCTTCGGTTGACCTCGAGCAGCTTGGCGGGCACGACGCGGAAGCTCGTCGCCGTGGGCACGGCCAGGCTGGCCTGCATGTTCGACACGATCGCTGCACCGGCGCCGCGGATCGGGTCGCCGACCTCGCCGTCTTGGCTCGGCGTCTTTGCGACCGCCACCGCCGGAGACGGGGCGGGCGGGGGGACCGGTGCGAGCGTAGGCGAGGGGGCCACCGCCACCGTGACCGCGCCGGGCTTGTAGTCATGAAAGAACTCGCGCCAGCTCTCGCTCACCGACGTCGGGTCCGCGCGGAACTGGTCGTACATCTCGTCCACGAGCCACGCGTTCGGGCCGAACTGCTCAGGGCTCTGCTCCGGCGCGGGGCTGTGCGAAGACGTCTCAGTCACGTTTCGATGCTACCGGCGAGGGTTCTCAGCGCTGGAGTGACCGGTAGGTTGACGGCCCGTGAAACGTGCCCTCATCGCGCTCGTCCCCGTCCTCGTTCTCGCCGGTGTGCTCGCCGCGTGCGGAGGCGACGACTCAGGGTCCAACGCGCCGACGACGGGAGGCGGCTCGTCGAGTGACGCGGCGGCAGGCAAGGAAGTCGCCCGCGATCGCGGATGCGCAAGCTGCCACAGCAGCAGCGGAGCGAAGGGCACCGGCCCGACGTGGAAGGGCCTCTACGGCAGCGAGGTGCAGCTGTCCGATGGCACGACGGTGACCGCGGACGAGACCTACATCAAGGAGTCGATCACCGACCCCGGCGAGAAGCTCGTGAAGGGGTACGGCAACCTCATGCCGCACTTCAACCTCAGTCAGACGGAGATCAACCAGCTGGTCGCGTACATCCAGTCGCTCGCGTAGCGCGCGCTGGCTCACGGGGCGAAGAGGATCTCCCACATCAGCCAGAAGATCGCCCAGAGCACGAACCCTGAGATCAGCACGTTGCGCACGGTCTCGTATGGCCAGTTCGCCTTCGACTCGGCCGCCGGTTTGAAGCCGCCTCCGATCACACCCAGCGCGTTCGCCTCGAGCGCAGCGAGGATGATGAGGGTGAGCACCCAGTACACGGCCCGGGCCCCACTGCTCGACGTGTCGTAGCTGAACGAGAAGTGGGCCGTGAACGTCATGAACCAGATCATCGTGAAGGAGAGCAAGACGTTTTGACGTGACGCCAGGCCCGCACGACGACCCGCGGCGGCCGCCTCGGGCAGCGCCTCGCCTCCTGCGCGCACCTGAGCCGCAGACGCGATCACCGTCTTCTGGTTGCGCCAGATGATCCCCCACACGTTCACGAACATGATGAGAGCGATGACGATGCCCGTGGAGATCGAGATCCCGTTCGCCCGCTTGGCGAAGTCGTTCGCGAAGTAGTCCTTCGTCGCTCCGAGGATCAGGATGCCGGTGAGCACCGTCGCCACAGAAGCCCAGCGGAACCACCAGAGGGCCCGCTTCGCGAGGATCTCGATCGCTTCCATCCGCGCGGGAGCGCTCATCTGCGCGAACGCGGGCACCTGGACGAGGTTGAAGTAGTAGAGCAACCCGATCCAGGTGACGCCCACGATGATGTGAAGCCACCGGAACAAGAACGCGAAGCCGTCTCGGCCGAGCAGCTCGAGTGCGTACATGGGCCGGAACGTAGCACCGGCGCCAGCCGAGGCCACGCATCGGTAGGGTCGGCCCGTCATGGCACCGCAGTTCATCTTCACGACCTACAAGCTCGGTCGCTACTACCCGCCCGACCGCCAGGTGCTGGCGGACATCAGCCTGTCCTTCTATCCCGGAGCCAAGATCGGAGTGCTCGGGGCGAACGGCTCGGGCAAGTCCTCGTTGCTGAAGATCATGGCCGGCAGCGACGACGGGTTCAGCGGCGAGGCCAGGCTCACCCCGGGCTTCACGGTCGGCCACCTCGCGCAGGAGCCGGCGCTCGATCCCGCGAAGGACGTCCTCGGCAACGTGATGGACGGCGTGGGCGAGATCCGCGCCCTGCTCGAGCGGTACAACGAAGTGCTGGCGATGTGGGGCGATCCCGACGCCGACTTCGAGAAGGTGGGCGCGGAGCAGGCCTCGCTCGAAGACAAGATCAACGCTGCCGGCGCATGGGACATCGAGCGGAACGTCGAGATCGCCATGGACGCCCTGCGATGCCCGGCCGGCGACGCAGACGTCACGGTGCTCTCGGGCGGCGAGCGTCGCAGAGTCGCGCTGTGCCGGCTGCTGCTCTCGCGTCCCGATCTGCTCCTGCTCGACGAGCCGACGAACCACCTCGACGCCGAGTCGGTCGCATGGCTCGAGCGCTTCCTGCAGGAGTACCCCGGGACCGTGGTCGCCGTGACCCACGACCGGTACTTCCTCGACAACGTGGCCCGCTGGATCCTCGAGCTCGACCGCGGACGGGGCATTCCGTTCGAAGGCAACTACTCGTCATGGCTCGAGCAGAAGCGGGCACGCCTCGCCGCCGAGGAGAAGCAGACATCGGCGCGCCAGCGCACCCTCGAGCACGAGCTCGAGTGGGTGCGGATGGCGCCCAAGGCGCGCCAGGCGAAGGGCAAGGCCCGTCTCAGCGCGTACGAGAAGCTGCTCGCGGAGGCGCAAGCCGACGCGAGCGCCGGCGACCGGCTCGAGATCTCGATCCCGCCGGGCAACCGGCTCGGCGACACGGTCGTCGAGGTGACCGACCTCTCGAAGGGCTACGGCGACCAGCTCCTCATCGAAGACCTCACGTTCTCGATGCCACCCGCCGGCATCGTCGGCGTGATCGGTCCGAACGGTGCGGGCAAGACGACGCTCTTCCGCATGCTCACGGGGTTGGAGGCCCCCGACACGGGCTCGGTGAAGCTCGGCGACACGGTGCAGCTCGCCTACGTCGACCAGTCGCGCGACACCCTCGATCCCGAGAAGACGGTCTACGAGGAGATCACGGACGGCGTCGAGCACATGAAGGTCGGCAACCGCGAGATCCACGGTCGCGCCTACGTGGCGTCGTTCAACTTCAAGGGTGCCGATCAGCAGAAGAAGGTCGGCGACCTCTCAGGCGGCGAGCGCAACCGCGTCCACCTGGCGAAGGTGCTCAAGACGGGCGGCAACGTCCTCCTGCTCGACGAGCCGACCAACGACCTCGACGTCGACACCCTCCGCGCTCTCGAGGATGCCCTCGACGCGTTCCCGGGGTGCGCGGTCGTCATCAGCCACGATCGTTGGTTCCTCGATCGCGTCGCGACGCACGTGCTCGCGTTCGAGGGCGACTCCTACGTGCGGTGGTTCGAGGGCAACTTCACCGAGTACGAGGCCTTCCGGCACAAGGAGCTCGGCGCAGACGCCGACACACCCCACCGCATCAAGTACAAGCCTCTGGGTCGATGAGGCCACGCCCGGCATGACACTCCGCGTCCTGCGCTGGGCGGTCATCGCGATCTGCGTCGTCGGGATAGCGGGGATGATCATCGGCTCGATCGCCGACAACAACAACGGCGTGGTGGTCACCTTCGGGCTCATCACTGCCGTGTCGATCCTCGTGTTGATGGCCGTCGCGACGACTGCTCGTGGGCTCGAGGCTCGACAGTCAGCCGCCGCCGAGGTCGATGAAGCACTCGCCGAGGAGATCGAGGCGAAGGTGCAAGCGCTGGTCGGCGCGGGCGCCGACGAGGCCTCGGTGCGAGACCTCGTCGGCAAGGCAGTGCGCCTCGGACGAGCGCGCTGAGCGATCGCTCGCCGTTGGGTCAAGGGGTCGTCGACCCGGTCATGGCTTCCGTCGTCTCGGTCATGGCTTCCGTCGTCTCGGTCATGGCATCGGTCGAGTCGGTCATCGCTTCGGTCGAGTCGGTCATCGCTTCGGTCGAGTCGGTCATCGCTTCGGTCGTCTCGGTCATGGCTTCGGTCGATTGGGTCACCGTCGAGGTGGGTGCCTGAGCGGGAGGGTTGTTCGAGGTTCCGCTGTCATCGCCGCACGCGGCGACTGCGAACGTGAGGCCGGCGACCAGCAGCAGGCCGCCGAGCATCTTCGAAGGTTGGTTCATCGGAGCTTCTCCTTTTGTTGGGGAACAGATGCCGCGTGTCATCCGAGGTCGACTCGGGCACGCGGCGAAGAGGGATCGACGCCGAGCAGCGCGGCGCAGCTCGTCTTCCGTCTCGTCGTAGCGACCTTCCCCGAAGTGCACGTAGCTCCGGGTGCCGGCACGGTCGTAGAGGTAGAACGCGGGCCAGTAATGGTTGTCCCATGCCCGCCATGTGTCTCGGTGGGGATCGAGCGCGACCGGGTACTCGATGTCGTTGTCGGCAACGAACTTCGCGACGTTGTCCGGGTTCGCCTCGAAGTCGAACTCTGGAGTGTGGATGCTCAGCACGACCAGACCGTCGGCGGCGTAGCGCGCATACCAGGCCTTCACGTGCGGCAGGGTGTGCACGCAGTTGATGCAGCTGTACGTCCAGAAGTCGTAGAGGACGACCTTGCCTGCGAGGTCCGACGGCGTGAGGGGCGACGTGTTGAGCCACCCCGTCGCCTCGACCGGCGGTGCGCTCGACGCAGAGGCGCTCGACGCAGAGGCGCTCGACGCAGAGGCGCTCGACGCCGACGGGGAGTGGCGCGCGAGGCCGATCGCGACGCCGGCGACCGCCAGCGCAGCGAGCAAAGTCGTGATGGGGACGACGAGCTTCATTCGTTCCTCCATGCGCGTGTGAGATCCATCCGAGACCGCGCCCTCAGGCGACGGTCACCGTTCGGGAGTGGTAGCCGGTCGCTCCGTTCGGGGCGGGGGGGCTGCTGTCGGAGGTCTGCACCTGACCGGTGCCGTCCGTAGCGCGCACCGACAGCTGGTGACCCCCTGGCGGTGCGTCCCAGTCGTAGAGCCACTGCACCCAGGTGTTGTCGTTCGCGACCTCGCCCAAGCGCGCCCGTTGCCAGCTTCCGTCGTCGATCTGCACCTCGACGGCGGTGATCCCACGCGTCGGCGCCCAGGCGACACCCGCAACCGCCACGCGCCCGGAGCTGACGGATGCACCGTCACGAGGAACGTCGATCCGCGACTCGGTCTTGATCGGGCCTTCCTTGGACCAGCCGCGCGGCACCCAGTAGGCGTCGAAGTCTTCGAGCCGTGTGAGCACGATGTCGCGCAGCCACTTCGTGGCCGACACGTAGCCGTACAGGCCAGCCACGATCAGCCGAGCGGGGAAGCCGTGCTTCGACGGCAACGGCTCGCCGTTCATGCCGACGGCGACGAGGGCCGTGCGTCCGTCGAGCGCGAGCTCGGTCGGGAACCCGACCGTGAAGTCATCGATGGAGCGCCCGACGATCTGCGTCGCGCCGGACTGGACGCCGGCCCGTTCCAGCAACATCGGAAGCGGCACGCCCCGCCACACCGCGTTGCCGATGAGGTCGCCACCGACCTCGTTCGACACGCACGCGATGGTCACGGGCTCTTCGACCATCGGCATCGCCAGGAGGTCCTCGTACGACAGCTCGAAGGGGTGATCGACCATCCCGTGGATGGTCAGGCTCCACCCGTCCGTGCTCACGCGTGGCACGAAGAGCGCCGTGTCGATGCGATAGAAGTCCGCGGTCGGTGTCACGTACTCGCTCAAGCCGGGCACGCTGAACGGCTGGCTGCCCGGGAGGGGCACGGACTGCGCAGGAGCCGGGAGCTCGATGCCCTCGGTGACCGAGCCGTACCGGCCGCGAAGGGCGCGGCTCGCAGCGACTCCGACCGTTGCGGCGGCTGTTGCCCCGGCACTCCACGTCAGGAAGGCGCGGCGAGAACCAGCCCGCACGGTCGGATCCTCTGCGGAGCGAGACGATCCCGCGCCGCGAGCGTCGTCGACGCGTGGCGCGGAGCAACACCCCCAAGGTCACGATCCCGGCGATCGTGCCAAGGACCGAGGCGGCCACCATGAGCCACGGGTCGGCGAGCGGATCCGTGACGCCGGTCGCGATCCCCACGAGGCCGAACCCGATGAAGCCCGCGGTGCCGACCCAGGGTCGCGCAACCGACGCGCATCCCAGGACAGCCCCGATCGCGAGCGACACCACGATGATGCCGACCACGAGCGCGGCCTTGTCGTTCGTGCCGAAGAGCGACACCGCCAGCTGCTTCAGCGATGCCGCGAAGCGGTTGATGAACTCGGTGCCGATGGTGTCGATGAGCGACGGCCCGTCCTTGAGCGCGCTCACGACGTCGGTCACCGCCAACGCCACTGCCGCGGCGAGCACGCCGGCCACCGCCGCCCTGGGCCCTGAGATCACCTCCCGATCGGGTGACGATCGTGTGGGGCTCGCCGCGACGGTCGTCATCGTTCGACCACCGGGAGGTGCACGGTGAACCGGCATCCGTGCGCGCGGTTGGCGACCCGAATCGTGCCTGCCCGACCTTCGACGAGGCCCTTCGCGATGGCGAGACCCAAGCCCCCACCGCCCTCGTCGTGGGTCCGAGCTTCGTCTCCGCGGAACGCGACCTCGAAGACGTGTTCGAGATCAGGGTCGGGGATCCCTCCGCACTGATCGGTGACCGACAGCTCGAGGACTGATGCCTCACACGTCACCGCCAACCCGACTCGCCCCCCTGACGGCGTGTGCCGCACCGCGTTGTCGAGGAGGTTGCGCAACACCCGGCGGACATCGCTCGCCGGAACCAGCACCGACGGGAGGTCTTCGACGGACACCGACACGACCACGCCGCTGATCGCCGCCGCGGGCGTGATCGCGGCAAGCACCTCTGAGACGAGCTCGCTGACCGGCACGAAGGGTTGATCGACGGGCTCGGCCCCACTGGCGAGACGGCTCAGCTCGAAGAGGTCGTCGACGAGCGCACCGAGTCGGTGACTCTCGTGCACGATCGCCAGGTGATATCGGGCGACGTCATCCGGATCGGAGACGACGCCCTCGTCGAGCGCTTCGGCAAGCGCGCGGATCGACGCGATCGGAGACCGCAGGTCGTGGGAGACCCAAGCCACCAGCTCGCGCCGGGACGCGTCCAGCGCTCGCTCTCTCTGCCTCGACGCCTCCAGGCGCGACGACACGTCGGAGAGCTGGCTGGCCAGGCGTTGCAGATCAGCGGTGAGGATTGGCTCCCGTGCGCCCGCACTCGAGCCGGTCGGATCGATGAGGCGCTCCGCCAGATCGCCGACCTCGCGCGTCTCGCGCTCGTACATGTCTCCGAGGTAGAGCGCCGCGCCGCCTGCCACAGAGCCTGCGACGACGAGCACCACCGCGAGGACCGCAAGGTCGTGATCGGAGACGAGCATGAACTCGGCCGCGAGAAGCACTCCCGCGACCATCGTGAGCGTCGTGGCACACGCGACCGCGAGCACCTGGATCCGCAGCGAGCGGCCCCGCAACGTGCGGAGGAGCGCGGCCCCGGCCGCGGCGGCCGCGATGGCCCCGCCGGCGGCGAGCGCAACGAGGATCGCGGCGTCCGCCAGGCCCGTTCCGCTCGCGAGGGCGAGGAGCCCCGCGACGAGGGCGCCGCACGCGATCAGGACCGCGGCGCGGGTGAACGTGTTCACGGCATCCACCGGTAGCCGATGCCGCGCACCGTGCAGAGACGGATCGGGTTCGAAGGGTCGATCTCGACCTTCTCGCGCAGCCGGCGAACGTGCACCGTGATCGTCGCGGTGTCGCCCATCGAGTATCCCCACACCGCTTGGAGCAGCTCCTCGCGCCGAAACGCACGGCCGGGGTTCGCGACGAAGTGCGCGAGCAGGTCGAACTCCTTGACGGTCAGCGCGAGGACCCTTCCGTCGACGACGGCCTCGTGGGCCACGAGGTCGACGGTCACGCTGCCCGAGGTCATGACGGCGCCGACGTTGCTTCCGACACCACCGGCGGCCCGCCGCAAGACCGCCCTCACCCGCGCGGCGAGCTCTCGGGGTGAGAACGGCTTCGCGACATAGTCGTCGGCGCCGAGCTCGAGCCCGGCGACCCGATCCTCTTCGGATCCGCGCGGGTCAGCATCACCACGGGGATCGGTGCGGCCTGACGCAGCCTCTTGAACACTTCGATGCCATTCAGGCCGGGAAGCATGAGGTCGAGCACGACCAGATCGGGCAGGGTCGCCAACGCCCGTTCGAGTCCCTCGCGCCCGTTCGCGACCACGTCGACGGCCATGCCCTCGTGGGCCAGGTACCGGGCGATGACGTCGCCGAGGATGCGGTCGTCCTCGATCACGAGGACCCGCGCCGGAGCTCCTCGCCCGCGTTCTGTGCCCTCGGCAGTCATCGGCAACATCCTGGACGACCATACGGAGGTCGGTCAGCGCAGTCGGCACTCAGCGGCACTTGTTTCGCAAGCTGTGAGATCGCGCTCCGAGCAGGAAGATGCTGCTCACGCGTGGCGACCCGCCGCCGATAGGGATACATGGCGACCAAGACCGCCCCCTTGAGGACCCGTGCCGTGGTTCGTTCGATCGAGCCAGGCAGCGACGTCCTCTGCGCCTCCTGCGGCGATCGGGTGAAGTTCAGCGCCAAGCTGCGCGGCCAGCAGGTGATCTGCAACGTGTACATCCGTGACCGCTGGGACCGCGTCGAGCACTATCACTTCGAATGCTACGAAGAGGCCGGCCGGCCGCACGGGACAGCGGCGTAACCACGACATCAGCGAAGTCGACCGCCCTCATCGGCGGGGCGATCGCCGTCTACGCCGTCTTCGACACCGCGATCATCGGGCTGCCGACGCTCGTCCTCGCCGCGAGGTACGACTCGTTGCGTGTCTTCGCGGTCGCGGTGCTCGCCATCGTCCTGCTGAACGTCGCGTGCTGCACCTGGGTGGACGAGCACTGGGCGGCATGGGTGATGGGCTCCGGCGCGCGAGTGGAGGAGCGCCTGCAGCACATGCGCACGCGCAAGTCACTGAAGAAGCCCATCGGCTGGATCGAGGAGGGAACAGTCGGGCGCTACGCACTCGCGGCCGCCATCGTGAACGCGATCCTGGTGGTGGGCAGCGCTCGAGTGATCACCGGACGACCCGTTGGTCCCCAGCGGATCCGGGTGGCGGCGCTGTCCTACGGATTGATCTTCGCGGGCGTGTACTCGCTCTGCGGCTACATGTTGGGTCGGCTCGCATCCGCGCTGGCGACCCTCGCCCACTGACCCCCAGGGTTTACCTTCCGCTAACCGAAGGCTCCCTACGCTCCCGTGATCGCGAGTCACGCGATCTCGATGAGGAGCGACGCTGAGCTACTTCCAAGCCATCGTGATCGGAGTGCTGCAAGGCGTGACCGAGCTGTTCCCGATCTCGAGCCTCGGCCACTCGGTGCTGATCCCCGCTTGGCTCGGCTGGGACACGCTCGTGAGCGCGCAATCGGCCGGCGAATCCTTCTACCTTGCGTTCGTGGTGGCGCTCCACGTCGCAACCGCCCTCGCCCTCCTCGTGTACTTCCGCGAGGACTGGGTTCGGATCATCGGCGGGTTCTTCCGCACGCTGCGGACGCGGAGGCTCGAGACCCCTGACGAGCGGATGGCGTGGCTGCTGATCGTCGCCACGATCCCGGCCGGGCTCACCGGCCTCGCGCTCGAGCACTCGCTGAGGACCTTGTTCGCGAAGCCTCTCGCCGCGGCGATCTTCCTGACTGTCAACGGCATGATCCTGCTCGCGGGTGAACGCGTGCGGCGCCGGGCTCCGGTGCGAAGGCTCGCGGCGGAGCATCCGACCGTGCACAGCGGCGCGGAGGAGGGACGGCGCCTCGACACCCTCGAGCTCAAGGAAGCGGGAGCGGTCGGCGTCGCCCAGGTCGGCGCCCTGTTCGCGGGTGTCAGCCGATCGGGCATCACGATGGTCGCGGGCTTGCTGCGCGGCCTCGACCACGAAGACGCGGCGCGCTTTTCGTTCCTGCTCGCGACGCCGATCATCCTCGCCGCTGGCGTCTACAAGGTTCCCGACCTCGCCGGCCACCTCGGCGATGGCGTGCGCGGGCAGGCGCTGGTGGGGAGCGTCTTCGCAGGGCTCGCGGCATTCGCGTCCGTGCGATTCCTCATGCGCTTCTTCGAGACGAGGACCCTTCTGCCGTTCGCGATCTACTGCCTCGCCTTCGGGTCGCTCTCGATCGTTCGCTTCGCGTAGCCACTCGGCTTTGCCCCGCGCTAACCCGGGTATTCGTACGCTCGGCGCATGAAGGTCGCGGGCGTTGCCCTAGGGCTGCTCATCGTGTCGACGAGCTGCGCGGGAAGCACGCCAACCGCGATCTCGACAACGACGACGCCGAGCACTGCTCAGTCCACGGTCTCGGCACCCGTGGCCAGCTGCGTGGGCGCCGGCTCGGTGCAACACGTCCAGGCGCCGTTCGGCGCGGCGGGTGCCGACGCCGCAGAGGTCTATTTGCCCGCGTGCTACGCGTCGCAGGGTGACCGCCGCTTCCCCGTGCTGTACATGCTCCACGGAGCCGGAGCCGACGCGAGCCAATGGCCCGACGTCGGTCTGACCTCCACGGCCGACACGCTCATCACTGACGGCCAGATCCCTCCGCTCATCATCGTGATGCCAGACGGGGGCGTCGTGATGGACGACCGGCTCGCGAGCACACTCGTCGATCAGCTCGTGCCGTGGGCCGACCGCACGTACCGAACGATCGCGGACCCATCCCAGCGAGCTGCCGGCGGCATCTCACGCGGGGGACGGGTCGCGCTACTCGCAGCAGCGACCCACCCCGGCGTGTTCGCAGGCATCGCTGGTCACAGCCCCGCGGTCGGCGCGGGCGATGACGCGATCGCGGCGCGACTCGGTCAGGGGGCGGGGCCGATCCGTCTCGATGTCGGCGCCGATGACCCGTTGCGAGCGGGAGTCGAGCACTTTGCCTCCCGGGTCACCGCCGCAGGCGGAAGCGCAGACCTCGTCGAGGCTCCGGGCCGGCACAACCGTGCGTACTGGCGAGGGCACGCGATCGACTACCTCCGCTTCTACGCGTCCCTGTTGACATAGCTGGGAACTTGGCCTGCAGATAACGCTCGTCTCACGTCTCCCTTACCAAGCCATACCTACCGTGCTGCCTGTGACCAGCCTGCTCGACGCCGACGAGCGAGTGGTCGAGGCGCCGAACGAGATCAACAGTCCGTCGCGGTCGGGCGCGCTCAGCGGCCCCCTTCGCCTCGCGGTGACCATCGCCGTGCTTCCCGCGCTCCTCGCAGTGCTGTGGTTGAGCGGCATCGAGCTCGCCACGCCCGACGGCACCGGCTTCGCGCAACCGATGGATACCAGCGTGGCTCGATTCTTCGCTGCACACCGGGTGGGTGTGGTCGTGACCGGGGCGCGCACCGCTGGCCCCGCGACCGGGACGGTCGCCATCCTGGTGATCAGCGTCGTCATCGGCGTCTGGATCGGGCGCACCACCGGCCGACGAGCCATCGCGCCGTTACCGACGATCGCGGTCGTCCTCTCCGTCGTGCTGACGAAGCTCGCGAGCGAAGTGGTCGCGCGGCCGCGGCCCGACGACGGCTTGCGAGCGCTGCACCTAAGCGGCTTCTCCTATCCCGCGACGGCCGGGGCCGCAGCGGCGGCCTTGCTGTTGACCAGTGGCCTCGTCCTCAGTCGCGGGAGGACGAGGCCACTCGGATGGCTGCTCCCGATCCTCGTTGCGGGCACCGTGGTCGGGGCTTCCTCGCGTCTCGTCCTCGGCACGAGCTGGCTCACCGACGAGCTCGTGGGTCTCGCGGTCGGGGCGATCATCGCGACCACCGTCGTCACGGTGGCCATGCCGCTGCCGAGACGCCCGAGAGTCCGCCGACCGTCCGAACACGCCGTGGCGAAGCGCTTCGCCTGGGCCACCACCGCGATGTGCCTCGTCGCGGTCGGGACCTCGTACACGCAGGCGGTGCGCGCTCCCGGCTACGCGACCCTCGATGTGCGCACGGTCGACTGGCTGAAGAGCCACGGCTTCTCCAGCCCTGTCGATCGCGCGGAGGCCTGGTGGCTCTGGAAGCACCCGCCGTCGACGACCGCCACACTCAAGCGCCTCCCCACCGCCCCGACCGCGACCGCGTCCGTTCCGAGCGCGGCAGCGGCGATCACCGGGGCGAGCTCGGTGGTTCGCGCCGCGCCGAGCGGCCCGCAGCCGGTGCCCCCGATACTGCAACCGGCGCTCGCGGGCGAGGGCCAATGGTTCCCTGCAGCGACAGCCGCGAACGGTCAGCTCGAGATCGCGACGACGACTCTCCGAGCCGATCCCGTGCACCCGTCCGTGACGGTGACGCTGGCCTGGATGGACCCGGCGACAGTCAAATTCGCGCTGATCGCCGGCACCCGACAGCCGGGGGGAGGCACGGGCCCGTCCGGCGCGCAGGTGCCGCAGGCCCTCCAATCCGCAGTGGTCGCCGCGTTCAACTCCGGCTACAAGATGCGTGACACGCCGGGCGGCGCCCTGGAGGAGGGGCAGCAGACGCGCACCATGGTGGATGGCCTCGCGTCGTTCGTGGTGCACAGTGACGGGACCGCGACCGTCGGGATGTGGGGACGCGATGTGCAGCTCGGCCCCGACGTCGTCGGCGTGCGTCAGAACCTCCACCTGATCGTCGACGGAGGGCAGGTGGTGCCTGGTCTGCGTCACAACGAAGGGGGGCTTTGGGGAGGCGTGCGCAGCACACTCCCGACATGGCGGTCGGCCGTCGGCGTCGATGCGAACGGGAAGATCCTGTACGCGAGCGGCAACCAGCTGACCCTCGACGTGCTCGCTCAGGCGCTGCATTCGGCTGGGGCGGTGCGCGCGATGGAGCTCGACATCCACAAGAAGATGGTCGAGTTCAACGTCTTCACCCACGACCCTGGGCAGCTGCACCCGACCGGTCACAAGCTCAGCCCGGACATGACGGCGAGCGCCGACCGATATCTGTACCCCGACCAGCGTGACTTCGTCGCGGTGTTCGCCCGATGAGCACCCGTCTCGCCGGCCCGACGCGCGCGACGAACCCGACGATCGGCTCCACTGATTGTCAGATCGGCCTCGCGGTGGGCCCTGATCCGCACGGCGCGCCCGAGGCAGTGGATCAAGAACGGACTCGTGCTCGCGGCGCCCCTCGCGGCAGAGGTGCTGTCCGAACGCGCGGTCGCGGCACGGGTCGCCGTCGCCTTCGTGGCGCTGTGCGTTGCCGCATCCGGCACCTACTTCGTGAACGACGTCACCGACGTCGCTGCCGATCGTGTTCATCCGACGAAACGGTTTCGTCCGGTCGCTGCCGGAGCGATCTCGGTTCGGCTCGCACTCACGGTCGGCATCATCTTGTTGGTGAGCGCGTTGGCCATCGCTGCGACGCTCGGCCCATCGTTGATGGGAGTCGTCGCGCTTTACATCGCCCTCACGGTCGCGTACTCCACGTGGCTGAAGATGATCCCGGTCGTCGACATCGCCGCCATTGCCTCCGGTTTCCTGCTGAGAGCCATCGCCGGAGCGGTGGCGGCGGAGGTCGCGGTGAGCGCGTCCTTCCTTCTCGTTGCGTCATTCGCCGCGCTCTTCATCGTCGTCGGCAAGCGCCACGGGGAGCAGCTCGCCCTCCCAGACGGAGCGCTGCCCTACCGGACCACGCTCACCGCCTACACCCCCGAGTTCACGAGCCAGCTCGTCTCCGCCAGCCTCACGGCAACGCTCGTCTCCTACGCCGCGTGGGCGTTCAGCCTCGACGTCGGTGAGGGCGGACTGCCGTGGGTTTCGTTGTCAGTGCTCCCGTTCACCGTCGGGATGCTCAGGGCCACACAGCTCGTTGTCCGCGGAGACGGTGCCGATCCCGAGCAGATGCTGTTCGACCCCGGCTTGCTCATCGCCGGCACAGCTGCCGGCGCGTTGCTGGTCGCAGGGTTGTACCTGTGGTGAGCACACAGCTTCTCTCCGGCTGGGGCGGCGCGACGCGAAGCGCAGCGATCGTCCACGAGCCCAGCACCACCGCGGAGATCGAGGCGATCGTCGCCACCAGACCCCAGGGTGGCCTTCTCGCCCGCGGCTGCGGCCGTTCCTACGGAGACGCTGCGCTGAATGCCGGCGGCCACATCGTCGACTCGCGTCGGGTCGGGCAGATCGGCCGACTCGACACAGCCACGCGGACGATCTCGGTCGAATGCGGGGCCACGTTGGACGCCGTGCTCGCGAGCCTCGTGCCTGCGGGGTGGATGCTTCCCGTGGTGCCGGGCACCCGCAACGTCAGCATCGGGGGCGCGATTGCCGCAGACGTGCACGGGAAGAACCATCCCCGGAGCGGGACGTTCGCGAGCTGGGTCGACGAGATCCACCTCGTCACGCCCGCGGGCTCGTTCGACATCGGCCCGAATCGCGACGCCGAGCTGTTCTGGGCGACCGCGGGCGGCATGGGGCTCACAGGCGTGATCGCGAGAGCGACGCTCCGTGTCGTCCCCTTGGAGAGCTCGTGGTTCGAGACCGCCACCTGGAAGACCGAGACGCTCGAGTCGACGCTGCGCACCCTGGATCAGTGCCCGGTCGAGCACGCCCTCGCGTCGATCGACCCGTGCACCCACCCCGACCGACTTGGGCGCGCAGTGGTGACTGCGGGCCAACCGGCGCCACGGGCCTCGCTCGATCCGGAGCGGCGACGCACCGCGCTCGCCTACCACGCGCTGACGGATCGACCGCTGCCCGGTGGCGCGCAAGTAGCTCGGCCGTCCCTCATTCGTCTCGCGTATGCCGCCCGACGACGCGCGATCGCCGCGGGGCCTACCGAGCGCTTCGCCTCGCTCGACCACTTCCTCTTCCCCTTGGACCGCGCGGTGGCGTGGAACCACCTCTTCGGTCGGCGCGGGTTGCTGCAGTGGCAGGCCGTCGTGCCCCGCGGCGAGTCCGATGCGATCGCGGCGCTGCTCGACGCATACGCGAGGGAGGGCACCGCCTCGCCACTCATCTCGCTGAAGCGGCTTGGACCCGCGAACCCAGGCCCGCTTTCGTTCCCGATGGAGGGCTGGACCCTGGCCATCGACCTGCCCGCGGGCGCACCCGATCTCGGCGTGTTCCTCGACCGCCTCGATGCGATCGTGATCGGCGCCGGCGGACGCGTGTACCTCGCCAAAGATGCGCGCCTGCGCGCTCGTTCCCTTCGCGCCATGTACCCACGACTCGACGAGTGGTGCGAGGTGCGCCGGCGCGTGGATCCACACGGCGTGCTCCGGTCAGACCTGGCCCGGCGGCTCCACCTCGTCGAAGAGGCGCTGTGATCGACGGCACGAACCTTCCCGAGACGATCCTGGTCCTCGGCGCGGGCTCCGCGATCGTGCAGGCCACCACGACGCTGCTCGTACAGCGGGGGACGACCGAGGTGCTGCTCGCTGCGCGCCGTCCGGACGAACTCGAGGAGTGGGTCGCTGAGATGCGTGCGTCACCGCCGGCTCCGACGATCCGGGCACTCGAGTTCAACGCGGTGGATCTCGAGTCTCACTGCGCGTTCGTGGACAAGATCTGGGGCATGGCCAGACGCGTCGACCTCGTGCTTCTCGCAGTGGGCGTCATGGGCGATCCGGGCCTGTACGACCCCCACGGCGACGCGGTCGCCGTCTCGATGACGAACTTCATCGGTTCGGTGTCGATTCTCACGCCGATCGTCGAGCGACTGACCGCGCAGGGTCAAGGTCGCATCGTGGTGCTGTCGAGCGCCGCGGCCTTCCTCCCCCGTGCCGACCAGACCGCGTACGCCGCGTCAAAGGCCGGCCTGGACTCCTTCGCCCAAGGTCTCGGGCACCGGCTTCACGGCACCGGTGTCGAGATGTTGATCGTGCGCCCCGGCTTCGTGCACTCACCCATGACAGTCGGACGACCCCCTGCACCGTTTGCCACGACTCCTGACGCGGTTGCGCTCGACATCGTCCGCGCGCTCGAGACAGGCGCACACGCGGTCTGGTCACCGTTGGTGATCCGTTACGTGACCGGGGTTGCCCGCCACCTGCCGACCTCCGCATACCGGCGCCTCATCGCAAACCGGTAGTGCGACGTGAGCGCTGCCCGTCCTCGCCGCTAGAAAGTCTGGGTGCGAAGGGTCCCGAGGAGTGCGATCTATGTGGTGGGGACGATTGCCGTCGTGGCGATCATCGCCTTCACCGGTGGTCTCGTGGCGGGACGCAGCTCAGCCGACGAACGAGGGGCCGCCCCGGACAACAGCGCGGCGCCGACGGCGACGGTCTCTCCCAGCGGGCAGCCCCGCGTGATCATCTACGGCGACTCGCTCGTGACCCAGGCCGAGCCCTACCTCAGGATCGTGGCGCGGGCGCTCGGGCTGCAGGTCGAGGTGCGCGCGCTCGGCGGCGCCGCCCCGTGCGACTCACTCCCTCCCCTCGCCGATGACCTCGCCGCAAAGCGAGTCGATCTCGTCGTGTGGGCGTTCAGCGGGAACAGCATCTTCGGGTGCATGCTCGACGCGTCCGGCACGCCGTACGCCGGGCAGGCCCTCCTCGACAAGTACCGCACGGACATCGAGCATGCGGCCGACGCCGCCGAGCACGCCGACGTCGACTTCGTGCTCGCATCGCCGCCGGCGCCGCACCTTCCCGGCGATCCCTGGGAGCGCCTCGACACGGTGTATCGCGAGGTCGCCGCCGGGCATCCCCGCATCCAGTACGCGGACGCAGGAGTGGCGATCTCGCCCGACGGGAAGTTCATCGCCACGCAGCGCTGCCTCCCGTTCGAGCTGCGCATCCCGACGGCACGCGAGGCGTGCGGCGCTGCGGATGGAACGATCACTGTGCGCGGCTCGGACGGCCATTTCTGCCCGACTCCGACGACGGGCAGCCTCGAGTGCGGCACCTACTCGTCCGGAGCCCTGCGGTACGCGATCAACCTCCTCCAAGCCGCGCGCATCGAGCTCGACTACCAGGCTCAGGTCGCCGCCGGAAACGCCCCTTCGCCATAGCGCCCGCCCCTGCTGCCCCGGTACGGTGGGCGAATGGGTGAGCGACTGAGCTCGATCGAGGCGATCATGTGGCGCACGGGCCACGACGCCACACTGCGCATGATCGTCGGGACCTTGATGATCACCGATCGGTCCCCGACCGAGAAGGGCCTCCTCGAACGGTTGGAGTCACTCGTCGAACGGGCGCCCCGGCTGCGCTGGCGGCTCGACGACCCGAACGGCACACGAACCCGCCCGGGGTGGGTGCCGAGCGCCGAGTTCAACGCGGCCAACCACCTCCGCACGATGGCCGTCGCCTCGCCGGGCACGCGCCGGCAGGTCCTCGACCTCGTCGCGCTGCTCGAACCGGCGCCGTTCGATCCGGATCGCTCGCCGTGGGACGTGACCTTGATCGAAGGCCTCGAGGGCGGCCGCGCCGCGATCTACCTCCGAGCCCATCACGTCCTCACCGACGGCTTGGGCGGCGTGTCCCTCATGAGCCTGCTCGTCGACGAGGCGAACCCCGCACCGCCACCCACGGTTTCCGAGACATCGCCCGACGCGGCACCGCCGTCGGTTGCCGCGCAACCGTCCGCCCCGAAGCGCCGGCCGGGCACCGTCAACATCAACGTCGACCTGACCGAGGTGGCTGCACCCGTTGCCGCCACTGTCGCGGCAGGCGTGTCGTTCGCCCGCACGATCAATCCGGTCGGGATGCTCGTGACCGGCATCCAGCGCACGCTCGACATCGCGAGCTCGGTCTCCAACCAGCTCGTCGTCACGGGAGGACGGCACTCACCGATACCGCCGTCCGGCGCATTGACGAGCCGGTTCGAGATGCTGTCCGTCGAGGACGCTCGCGACGCCGCTCGCCGCCAGGGCGGCAGCCGCAACGACCTGCTCGTCGCAGGCGCGAGCTCCGGGCTCGGCCTCTACCACCAGCACGTCGGAATGCCCTGCTTCGAGCTCAGGCTCGCGTTGCCGACGACGCAACATCGCGACAGCAGCAACCTTGGGGGCAGCTGGGTCGCGCCCGCTCGCCTCGAGGTGCCAACCTCGGCCGAGCACCCCGGTCCCCACTTCGGTGTGGTGGCCGAGCGCCTCGCCCGCGCCCGACGCGAACCGGTGGTCCGCATCGCGAACGGTGTCGCGTCCGTCGTCGGTCGACTGCCCACGCGTCTGCTCGCCCCGGCGCTTCACTCGCAGGCGAACTCGGTCGACTTCGTCGCCACGACGCTTCCGGGCTTCCGGGTCGACCGCCACATCGGCGGCGCGCTCATCGAGGAGTGCTATCCGTTCGGTCCGCGACTCGGTTGCCTGGCCAACATCAGCGCCTTCGGCAACGGCGACCGGCTCGACATCGGTGTCGCCCTCGACCCGAACGCGATCACCGATCCCGCGGCGTTCATCGACTGCCTCGCGATGGCCTTCCGCGCGTACGACGCTGACTCGCTGGCCGACTCACCTCCACCCAAGCCGCGCCCCGCTCGCACCTCTGCCTGACTCGGCGAGATGCCGGAGCCGCATGACCACGCCCGAGTCCACGAACCACCACCCTGAGACACGCACGCGACGAGCCGCGCTGTTCGACACGCTGAAGGGGGACGCGACTGCGATCCTCCAATCCGTCGTCAATGAGGTCGCGCCCACCGTCGTGAGTGCGATCGACCTCGACGAGGTCGTCGAGCGAGTCGACGTGCAGGCCGTGCTCGATCGTGTCGACCTCCAGGCGCTCCTCGATCGGGTCGACCTCAACGAGCTGCTGGCGAAGGTCGACCTCGATCGGCTCATCGACCGGCTCGACCTCATGCGCCTGATGATCAGACTCGATCCGATGATGCTCGCAGCGATCATCAACGGCATCGTCCTCCAGATGGACCTGAATCCTGTGATCGACAAGCTCGACCTCGACGCGATCATCGCGAAGGTCGACCTCGACAAGGTCCTCGAGCGCGTCGACGTCGACGAGCTGATGGAGCGCACGCAGCTGGGGCCGATCATCGCGAGTGCGAGCGCAGGCGTTGCCAGCGAGGCAGTCGACGCGGCCCGCAGCGCCGGCGTCGGCCTGGATGGGTTCGTCCACCGATGGGTCAACCGCCTGCTTCGACGGGGGGACGTCGCCGCACTCGGCCCGGCCCGGCCCGCATTGCTCGTCGAGAGCCCCGGGCCGGCGTCGTCATGAGCACCGAGCGCGCACTCCACGTCGAAGAGGAGCTACAAGGCACCTACGCGGGCGTCGTCACCCGTGCCAGCGGCCTCGCGATCGACCTCCTCATCATCCTGGGACTGTTCGCTGTGGCGGGCAAGGTGTTCGACTACCTCGCCTCGGCGGTGCTCGGCGCGGACATCGCGCTCCGCGACGCGCCTCTCGCGTCTGCCCTCGTGCTCGCCGGATGGGTGTTCCTGTACTGCGCGTACTCACTTGCCGCTGACGGGCGCACGCTCGGCATGGCCATCGTCGGCCTGCGGGCAGTCGGAAAGGACGGCGACCCGATCACGACATGGCAGGCGATCGTGCGCGTCATCGTGACGCCATTCAGCTTCGCGCTCTTCTTCCTGGGCTTCTGGCTGGCGCTGTTCCGGCGGGATCGTCGCGCGCTGCAAGACCTCATCGCGGGAACCGCGGTGGTGTACGCGTGGGACGCGCGCGCTGCCCGACTGCGCTTCTTGGCCAAACAACAGCCTCACGGATGACGCGGGCGGGCTACGCGTACCGCGGTGCCCTCGATCTCGACCATCAGCTCTGGGAATGCAAGGCGGGCGACGCCGAGAAGGGTGCCTGCCGGCATCGCGCCAGCCGCGCCCAGCCGCGCTCCAAGGACGGCGGAGCTGGCCAAGTACGCGTCGACATCAGTCGTGTAGAAGTTCAGTCGCACCAAGTTCCCGAGTCCCATGCCGCCGTCGCGCAACACGGCCTCGAGGTTGTCGAGGGCGAGCGACAGCTGGGCTCCCATGTCACCGGGATGTTGGGGCGCGCCGTCGGCGTCGACCGAGGTCTGGCCGCTGCAGAACAGCACCCTGTTCGCTCCCTCGACGAGCTCACCTTGGTTGAATCCGAAGATCATGGACCACTGCCATGGGTTGACCGCCGTCCGCTCCATGCGCATCCTCCGTCTCGGGCGTCAACGCACACTAGGCATAGCCTGCGCACGTGACCCCCGACGCCGACGACCATCGCATCGCGGCCGAGATCGCCGAGGCCACCGGGGTCCTGCTCGTCGCGCTGCGTGCGGAGCTGGTGACCGCAGGCACTCCCTCCTGGCGGGTGATGGATGAAGGCGACATGCGGGCCCATCACTTCATCGTCGATCGGCTCGCAGAGCTGAGGCCCGACGATGCGATCCTGTCCGAGGAAGGCCGGGACGGCCCTGCTCGCCTCTCCTCCGACCGAGTGTGGGTGGTCGATCCCCTCGACGGCACCAACGAGTACGGCCAGCCCGGCCGCAGCGACTGGGCCGTGCACATCGCGCTCGCGGTGCGCGGCGAGCCGCTCGTCGGTGCGGTCGCACTCCCAGCCATCGGCATCGTCTACGGCACGAACGATCCTCCGCCCTATCCCCCACCGCTGAACGGACGCCGGCTGCGCGTGATCACCAGCCGCAGTCGCTCGTCTCACGCCGCGGCGGTGGTCGCCCACGCGCTCGGCGCGGAGATCGTCGCGTTGGGATCTGCGGGCGCCAAGGCGATGGCCATCGTCGCCGGCGACGCCGACGTCTACGCGCATTCCGGTGGCCAGTACGAGTGGGACTCCGCAGCGCCGGCCGCGGTCGCGATCTCCGCGGGCCTTCACGTCAGCCGCATCGACGGATCACCGCTCGTCTACAACCGTGCCGATCCCTGGCTCCCCGACCTCCTCATCTGCCGCGCCGAGCTGCGCGACGACGTGCTCACCGCCCTCTGGGGCTGAAGCGTTTGCGCTCCAGGGCGACGATGCGTCGGTCTGGCGCGCACTCGGTCAGGGGAGGCCGAGCTCGGCCAAGACCTCGGCCGTGTGCTGACCGAGCGCGGGCACCGGACCAGGCGCGGCGACGTGGTCAGTCGAGGGCGCGAACCGCACCGGCGTGGACACCGACCGATAGGGCTCGCCGTCGGCGCCGGCCATCTCGACGAACATCCCGGCCTCGATCGCCTGAGGATCTTCGAGCACGTCTCGCAGGCTGTTCACCGGCGCCCACCACACATCGTGCGCGTCGAACCGCTCGATCCACTCGGCGAAGTCACGCGCCGCGAACGTCTCGTCCAGCTCGGCAATGAGCGCGGCGCAGTGCTCACGCCTGCCCACAGATGACGAGAAGCGCTCGTCCTCGCCGAGATCGACACGGTCGATCGAGCGGAGCAGCCCCGGCCAATGCCGATCGCCCTCGAGCCCGAGCAGCCAGAACCAGTGGCCGTCAGCCGACTTGTAGCAGTTCACGAGTGGGGCCGGTGCGACCGTCCGCGGCTTGGTCGACGAGATCCTCCCGAACCCACTCAGGATCGAGAGATCCCATCCCATGCAGTAGATGCCCGTGCCCAGCAGTGAGACCTCGACGAGTCGACCCTCCCCCGTGCGTTCGCGTTCGAGCAAGGCACCGAGCAGCCCGGCCAGGACCGTCAGGCCGGTGGTGTGATCGCCGTAGCCGCTGCGAATCGTGGGCGGGTCCTCGCTCGACGGCACGAAGGTCGCGGCCGCCCCACTGCGGGCCCAGAACGCGCCGATGTCGTACCCGGGTCGGTCGCGGTCGGGGCCGCGCAACCCGTAGCCCGTGACGCTCGCGTAGACGATGCGGGGCAGTCGCTCGCGCACGCGTGCCGGATCGAGGCCGAGGCGCTCGAGTGCGTCGGCCCGCAGGTTGGTCAGAAACACGTCGGCAGTCTCGAGCAGCTTCCACATCGCGGCGATGCCCTCATCGGCGCGGAGGTCGAGCACGACTGACCGCTTGCCCCGGTTGTCGAGCTCGAAGGGAGGGACCTTCGTCTGCTTGACGCCGATCGCGCCGAAGAGCCTGCGCATCGGATCGCCTTCCGGCGGTTCGACCTTGATCACGTCCGCGCCCCAGTCAGCAAGGACGCCCCCAGCGGCCGGCCCCGCGACCCACACCGACAGCTCGACGACCCGCAGATGCTCGAGCATCAGAGCACCGTCACCGTGCCCGCTTTGCCATCGACCTCGACCATGGCGCCGTCCGGGATGCGCCTCGTGGCATCGGTGACGGACACGACGCACGGCAGCCCGAGCTCACGACTCACGATCACGGCGTGGGTGATCTGAGCACCGACGTCGACGACGACCGCGCAGGCGGGCACGAACAGGGGCGTCCAAGACGGGTCGGTAAGTGGCGCCACGAGCACATCTCCCGGTTCGAGTCCCCTCGGGTCACTGGGATCGAGCACGACCCGTGCGCGGCCGCGCGCAATGCCCGGGCACCCGGGGATGCCCATGAGGACGTCGCCGGTCACCGCGTGGTCGGCGCCGCTCACCGCGGCGCGATGACGCCATTCGGACGTTGGCGGCGGCGCACCCCGCGACACGAACGGCGGCTCGAGGTCCCACAGCGACAGGTAGTAGGCCTCGCGCTGCATCACGAGCGCCGTGAAGTCGGCTGGGCGCTCGACGAAGTCATCGAGCTCGAGCGCGGCGAGCATGAAGATCTGCTCGACGTTGGTGAGATCACCACGCTCGACGGCACGGCGACCGAGCTCACGCATGGCCAGCCGCATCTCGTGGGCGAGCTTGATGTTGTTCGTCTTCGTGCGCTCACGACCGGCGTTGTACAGGTGCGCACACCGCAGGCCGACCTCGAACGTGCCGGCAGCCTGCGCATCACCTGCCACGAGCTCGCGCACGAAGTCGGTGGCGGCTTCGCGCTCGACGATGCGCAGCTCGGTGCGCGTCTGAGGAGACTCGTCGTCCGGGGCGAAGCGCATGCGATCGATCGCGGCGAGGGGCACGTTGGGGTCGATGCCCCAGGTGCGGCTGCGCATCTCCCACTCATTCGGACCGCGGGCACCGAACCGTTCGACGAAGCTGTCGAACAGCTTCTCGAAGTCTTCGGCGGAGGCGCTTCCCGATGCGGCCAGGGCAACGAGGCGCTCGTGCAGCCCCGGCACGCCCGCATCGAACTCCGCGGTGAGATCGGGCGAGCCCTTCACGATCCGCGACATGTCCCACATCGCCCAGCTCGGTGCGGCGGAGTCGACGTCGCCGAGGCCGGCGACGAGCGTCATGATCAGCTCGGGCTGCTCGATCGCTGCGAGCACCCCGGCGACGGTGCCGATGCCGATGCCGGACGCACCGGACACGAGGATGTGCCGGCAGAAGAGCCGCCGGTACAGCGGAAGGAAGCTGCGAGCGTGGTCGACGAGCTCCTGATCGGTGAGATCGTCGAAGTCGGGGCGGCGCGCGATCAGTCGGTCCACCTGGTCGCGGTCGGCTCTCAGCTCGGGTAGATCGTCGCGGGTGAACAGCTCGTCGAGGTAGCTCTGAAGCTTCGCCGTGAGCGCTTCGTTCTCGTCGTCAGGCCGAGCTTCGTCCGCGTACGGCGTGATCCCGGGCATGTCGCCGAAGTACTGGAAGTCGACAATCTCCGGCGAGAGGCCAGGCGTGCGCAACCCGTAGATCCGCGTCATCGACATGTTGAGGTAGAGGTAGCCCCCGAAGACGCCGACGGCGTCGGGCCGATCGGTGTCGAACTCGTCGTAGTTGAACGAACCCGCCTTCACGTACGCGTCCAGCCAGCCGAGGTCGCCTGCCGTCGCGATGCCCATGGTCGACGACAGCGGCGAGACCGGATCGGGCATCACTTCGCCCGCGTTCGCCCGCGTGTAGATCGTGTACTTCTCACTCGGCACCGTGTCGGCGATCCAGCGCTCTTCCATTCAGAGCACCGTCACTGTTCCGGTCGAGCCGTCGACCCGCACCATCGCGCCGTCGGGGATCGCCCGCGTCGCTCCCGTCGCCGACACGACACACGGGATGCCGAGCTCGCGGCTCACGATGATGGCGTGGCTTTGCAACGCACCCACATCGACGACGACTGCGGCGGCGGGCACGAACAACGGTGTCCACGACGGATCGGTGATCGGCGCGACGAGGATGTCACCGGGCTCGAGCGCGGTGGGGTCGTGCGAGTCGAGGATGACCCGCGCTCGCCCTTCGGCGACGCCGGGGCATCCCGACATGCCGATCAGGGACTCGCCCGGACCCAATCGCGCGACGTGGATCTCGTCGCGCCGCGGCCATGCATCGATGTCGGGCTCACCGACGAACACGAACTGCGGTTCGAGCGCCTGGAGCACCTTGTACTGCTCGCGCCGAGCCCGGATCGTGCTCGTGAAGGCACTCGGGTCGGCGAGGAAGTCGTCGTACTCGGCTTTGCGCAGCATGCCGAAGTCCTCCACCTCGTCGAACGCTCCCCGCTCGACCATGCGCTTCCCGAGCTCACGGAGCGTCATGCGGCACTCGTGCAGCATCCGGATCGCGTTCGTCTTCGAACGCTCCCGCCCTGGCAAGAACACTCGGGCCGCCCGCACCGCCGCGAGAAAGGTGCCCTGCGTCTCCGGGTCATCCTTCAACGCCTCGGCGAGCTGCGCCTCGAGCTCTTCGCGATCGGTCGCCATCCGCGAGTTCTGGTTCATCGGCGCGGCACCCTCCGGCGAGAGGCGCATGCGGTCGACGGCAGCGAGTGCGAGATCCGGCTGCGTCTCCCACGTGGGTGAGCGCATCTCCCACTCGTTCGGTCCCCGAGATCCGAAGTTGTAGAGGAACTCGTCGATCATCGAGCACAGCTTCACGGCACTCTCGTCGGGCAACGCCCGGAGACGCTCGTGCAGGTCCACGAGCCCCGTGTCGAACTCGGCCATGAGCGCGGGCGAATCGGCGACCACGCGCCCCATGTCCCACATCGCCATCGACGGCGCTGCGGAGTCGACCTCGCCGAGCCCGCCGATGAGCCGCATCATCAGCGACGGGTCGCCGACCGCGACCGCCATCGCAGTGAGGATGCCCACGGGCAGCGTCGCCATGTACGACATGAAGATGTGATGGGCGAACAGATCGCGGAAGTGCGCGTCCAGCAGTGAGAAGTACCGGTCCGAGAGCTCACGGTCAGTGAGGACGCCGAGATCGGGCCGCTGGTCGCGGAGTCGCTTCGTCGCGATCTGGTCGTCGATGAGCTCAGGAAGATCCTCGGCCGTGAGTGCCCACCCGAACGTCCGGCCGATCTTCTCGGTCTTCGCGAGGTCGACGTCGCCCGGCTGCTCCTCGTACGGTGGGATGCCGGGCTGTGTGCCGAAGAACTGCTCGTCCATCGCGGCCGCGGACAGGCCAGGTGCGCGTTCGCCGAAGAGGCGGATGAGCGATGCGTTGAGGTAGCAATAGCCGCCCGCGATGCCGAGCTGCTCGATCTCGTGCGCATCGAACTCGTCCTGGTCGAACGCCCCGAGTCGCTCCCACGCGTCGCGCCAACCGAGCTCGGCGAGCCAGATGCCGCCGTCGCGCGTGAGCGGCGTCACGGGATCCGGGAAGACCTCACCCACGTTCGCCCGTGTGTAGATCGGATACCGCGTGCTGAGGTCGCTGTCGGCGATCCAGCGCTCGACCATGTGGCAATCCCCCTCTGTCAGCGTCGCCGCCCCCGCGGCGCTCGCGCAGAGTAGCCCCCGCGGTTCGTGGTTCCCGAGGGGGCTGCGAGACTGCGTGGCGTGACGGAGCCGACGGCAGACCCCCCGAGCGATCTCGCCTTCGGCGCGTTCAGCGACGATCCGCCGTGGATCGTCGACGTCGACGAGCTGCGCTGGGTCCCCGGCCTCGACGCGGTGCGCGCCGCGGCACGAGGAGAGGTGCCCGAGCTGACGCGCCGGCGCACCCTGCCGCCCGCGTGGCGCATGGCACGAGTCACGGCTCGCCTCGGGCTCGCGGTCGGGGGATGGGCCCTCCTCGAGCGGCGCAAGGGCGAGCACCGGTCACGCGCAGGCGTCTCGCGCCGGCTTCGGATCGCCGCGACCGATCTCGGCTCGACCTACATCAAGCTCGGCCAGGTCATCTCCGCCGGCGAGGGACTGTTCCCCGAGGAGCTCGTGAACGAGTTCAAGCTCTGCCGCGATCGTGTGCCGGCGGAGAGCTTCGACACCGTGCGAGCGGTCGTCGAGCAGGACCTCCACCGGTCTCTGGAAGAGGTGTTCGAGACCTTCGACCCGGTTCCGCTGGCCGCTGCGTCGATCGCGCAGGTCCACGCCGCGACCCTCCGCACGGGCGAGCACGTCGTTGTGAAGGTGCAGCGACCACAGGTCGCGAAGCTCGTCCGTCAAGACCTCGCCGTGATGTCGTGGCTCGCTCCCCTGCTCGTCGGGCGCATCCCGATCGCGGCGTTGGCGAACCCGCCCGCGCTCGTCGAGCTGTTCGCGGAGACGATCTCGGAGGAGCTCGACTTCCGCCTCGAGGCGCAGAACATGATCGATGTCGCTCACGTGCTCGCCGAGCTCGGCCAGCGTGGGTATGTGGTGCCGCGGCCCCATCCTTCTCTCGTCACTCGCCGGGTGCTCGTCATGGAACGGCTGTCGGGCTTCGCGTTCGACGATGTCGAGAGCATGAAGCGCGCCGGCATCGACACGACCGCAGTGATCCGCACCGGGATGATCGCGTTCATGGAAGGGGCGATGATCTACGGGATCTTCCACGGCGATCTCCACGCGGGCAACCTGTTCGTGCTCCCCGATGGGCGAACCGCGCTGCTCGACTTCGGCATCGTCGGCCGTCTGAGCGAACCGCGGCGGCTCGCGTTCCTGCGCCTCATGCTCGGCGCGACCACAAATGACGTGAAGGGACAGCTCGCGGCACTCCGCGACCTCGGGGCCTTGCCAGCCGACACCGACCTCGACGCGGTCATCCGAGACCTGCGACTCGACCAGCCCCCCGTCGATCCGACGACGCTGTCGGGAGAGGAGCTGGTGCACGAGATCCAGCGCCTGGTCAAAGCGCTGCTCGGCTACGGCGCCCGCCTCCCGAAGGAGCTCATGCTCTACGTGAAGAACATGGTGTTCCTCGACGGTGCGATCGCGCGCCTCGCTCCCGACCTCGACCTGCTCGCCGAGATCACGAGCATCTCCGCCTACTTCGCCACCCGCCACGGCGACCGCCTCGCCGCGGACATGGGCATCCATCCGATGGCCGTCGAGATCGACCTCGAGGGAGTGAAGGCGTCTTTCGGTGTCGACGCGTCGACCGAGACGCTCACCTATCGCGACCTTCAGCGCCGGCGCGAGCTGATCGGCAAGCGGCTCAGGGACCGGTCGTCGAGCTCCCCACCGTCGTGACCGTCCCGCCGGTGGTCTCGGTCGTCGTCTCCGTCGAGGTCTCGGCGGGCACGCCCGTGCCACTCTCGGTTTGGGTGCCCGTCGGGCAGCCCTTCGCAGCCGCTGCTGCACTCGGCTCGAGCTCTGCGGTTCGCTTGTAGGCGAGCTCGGTCGCCGTCCACGCCTCGCCGACCTGGACTGCGTCAGTGATCTCCAACGTGAACGTCACGCGGGCCGTGTGGTCGACCGACGTGTCGGCGCCGTCGATCGCGCACGTCAGGGGGACGGTCGCTTCGTTGTGATAGGTGAGCGTCGCGCCCGTACGCGTCCACACTTCGTTCGACTGCCCGGCGCTCGACTGCCGCTGCACCTCACAGTCGACGGTGTCGACGTTGCAGCCGCCCGCGAACACGTACTGGCGCGTGACCGTGTCCCCCTTCTTCACGCTGTCGTCGAGCACCGGCGGGGTCTGCGTGTCGACCGTCAATGTGACCACCCACGTGCCCGTGACGGACGCGCTGGCCAGGTCATCGGGCGTCGGCGCCGGACTCGACGAGGTGGAGGAGTCATCCCCGCACGCCGCGAGGCCAACGAGCAGCACGACGAGCGCGAGGAGCGCGAGAGTGGAGACGAGGAGACGGGGCACTGCGAGAGCATGGTGGAGCCCCATGCCGGGAATCCAGCCGCCCGGCTCTGAGCGTCAGGGTTGCGTGGTGTCCCGCTCGATCGTGAGCGCCTCACCGATCTCGACGGGCGCATCCACTCCGGCCGCGACCGCACCGGACGAGGGGGCGGGCACGGCATCGAGCAGGCGATGGTTGGCCCGGATGTGCACCACCGGCACGGCCGCGAGCATGCCCATCGCGAGCGCGGCGACGCGCGTGGGCGCCCTTCGACGAATGAGCCGGCGACGGATGTCGGCAGCACTGCGTTCGGAGATGCCCGCCAAGGCGACGAGCTGCTCCTCGAGCTGGCGGTCGGTCACGTCGAGCGCGACCGAGAGCACCTCGAGATCATCGAGCCGAAGCGTGACCGGAGTGTCGGGTGCGAGACCGCGCTCGTAGCGCACCATCGAGAGATAGCAGCGGAGCACCCCTTCGTTGCCGAGCACGAGCTGGTCGATCCGCACCTCTTGCTCACCGACGACGAGGCGTCCCCGGACCGGGTCGAACGAGAGCGGCTGGCGAGGGGGGATGAGCACTTCGGGCGTCAGACCGCAGGCATCGGCAACTGCCTCGATCGACACGTCCGCGGGCACCTTGTCGCTGCGCTCCCACGCCCTGACCCTCGACGTCTCGACCCCGACGAGCCGGCCCAGGTCGCGCCGGCTGAGCCCGGCGTCGAGGCGGGCCTCCATGAGGAGGTGGCCGACCTTCGGGCGAGCCGACGACGGGGTCGACTTCGCAGATCGGGGTTGATTCATCCCTGGACAATCGGCCCGGCCGGCAGCGAAGTGAGGGTCGCGTACTGTCGTTTCGTGCGCCTGGTGATCGCCCGTTGCTCGGTGGACTACGAGGGCCGGCTGAGCGCTCGTCTCCCGTCGGCCACCCGACTCGTGATGGTCAAGGCCGACGGGTGCGTCGCCATCCACGCCGATGGTGGGGCCTACAAGCCCCTGAACTGGATGGTTGCGCCCAACGTGCTCGTCGAGACCGTCGAGGGAGAGCAGCCCATCTGGACGGTGACGAACGGCAAGGGCGAGCGCCTCGTGATCCGGTTCGAGGAGGTGCTGTCCGACACGGCGCATGAGCTCGGCACCGATCCCGGCCTCGAAAAGGACGGAGTCGAGGCCGAGTTGCAGGCGCTCCTGGCGGCCCGGCCGGACGCGATTGCGGAGGACCTCGTCCTCGTCCGCCGCGAGTATCCGACCGACATCGGGCCCATCGACCTGCTCTGCAGGGACCGCGATGGCGCGACGGTCGTGGTCGAGGTGAAGCGGCGAGGAGAGATCGATGGCATCGAGCAGCTGACTCGCTACATCGCCCGGCTCGAGCTCGATCCAGGGCTGCGTCCGGTACGGGGAGTGTTCGTCGCGCAGTCGATCACCCCACAAGCGAAGGTGCTCGCGGGCGCGCGCGGCTTCACGTGCGTGGAGATCGACTACGAGGTGCTGCGCGGCATGCGCCCGGAGGACCTCAAGCTGTTCTGAGTCACGCTGTTCTGGGTCACGCTGTTCTGAGTCACGCTGTTCTGAGCGAGCTCAGCCCGTGAACTTGCAGGCGCCTTGGTCGATGACGGGGAGATCGTTCGCGCCGCCGTACCCACTGCGCTTCGTCGTGTAGACCGCGTGGCCGTCGCCATCGACCCAGATCTCGATGGTGAGGCTGTCTCCGGGGAACACCGGCGACGAGAAGCGTCCCTCCATCGCCTTGAACCGCGCGGGATCACCGTCGCACAGCGAGTGCAGCAGCGCGCGACCCGTGAAGCCGTACGTGCACAGCCCGTGCAGGATCGGGGTGTCGAACCCACCCATGGCCGCGAACGACGGGTCGGAGTGCAACGGGTTGCGGTCGCCCGAGAGCCGGTAGACGAGCGCCTGATCGAGCGACGTCTGGTAGGTCACGGTGTGGTCGGGCGCACGCTCGGGAGGCACGTTGACTGCGCCGCCGGGACCTCGGTCACCTCCCCATCCGCCTTCACCCCGGATGAAGGCCGACATGCGCGTCGTCATCATCGGCTCACCGGTCTTCGCGTCGACCGACGTCGCCTCGCTCACGACGAGCGCGGCCTTGCCTTTGTCGTAGATGCCCGTGATCTTGCTCCTGGTGCTGATCGTCCCCTCGGGCGGGATCGGCTGGTGCAGCTCGATCGCCTCCTGGCCGTGGACGAGCATCGCCGGGTTGAAGGTGCCGATCTGCCCGAAGGCGCCGCCCCCCATCCCGACGATCACCGCGAAGGTCGGGAGCACCTGCTGTGGCACGCCCGAGGTGTTCTCCGTCGTGAACGCGAGCTCGTCGACGCCGGCTCCGACGCCCACGGCGTAGAGCAAGCAGTCCTTCGACGTCCACGACGTCTCCTGGGGTTCGGACTCGGTTCCGACGGCATCGGGGTTGATCGGCATCGCTCGACTCGCTCCTGTCTCAGTTCCGTTGCACTCAGCGGTTGCTGTCTTCGCCGTCCATGCCGGCGTTCGCACGGGCCTTCGCCAGAAGCTCGGCGACGACGGGTCCCATCTGCACCGGATCGTCGACCGGCTCGACCCGCGGACCTCGATGCCAGCCCTCGGCGACCGCGAGGACGCGGCCCGACGCTTCGAACACGCGCCCGGTCACGCCCGCGGATTGCTCACTCGCGAGCCAGGTGACGATCGGCGCGATCCAGCGCGGCGACATGCGCTCGCGATCCTCCTCGCTGCCCTGCCCCATGCCGAGACCCTCGGTCATGCGCGTGAGCGCACCGGGGGCGACGGCGTTCACAGTCACCCCGTACCGACCGAGCTCGCGCGAGGCAATGATCGTGAACGCCGCGATGCCCATCTTGGCGGCGCCGTAGTTCGTCTGGCCGGGGTTGCCGTAGATGCCCGAGACGGACGTCGTGTTGATGATGCGCGCGTCGTTGGCTTCACCGGCCTTGGCGCGGTCACGCCAATAGGCCGCGGCCCAGCGCGACGGTGCGAACGTGCCGCGAAGGTGGACGTTGATCACCGCGTCCCACTCCTCGGCCGTCATGTTCACGAGCATCCGGTCGCGCAAGATGCCCGCGTTGTTGATCAGCACGTCCAGACGGCCGAACGACTCGACGGCGGTGTTGATGAGGCGCTGCGCGCCCTCCCAGTCGGAGACGCTGTCGCCGTTCGACACGGCTTCACCGCCCATCCCCTTGATCTCGGCGACGACATCGTCGGCGGGACCCTTGGACTGGCCAGTGCCGTCCATTTCCCCGCCGAGGTCGTTCACGACGACCTTGGCGCCGTGCGACGCCAGCATCAGCGCATGCTCTCGGCCGATCCCCCGGGCGGCGCCCGTCACGATCGCGACTCGTCCCTCACACAGCCCAGGCATCGGCACGCCCCCTCGTTCGGTCAGTGGTCAGTCATCGGGAATGTCACACCCCCCTCTCATAGTGGGCCGAGTAGGCAGAGGAGGGTTGGTGGAATCGGGACGATACGACAACTTGAAGAGGCTCATGGCATCCATCGCCGCGGGCGACCGCATGGCCGCGTTCGCCCTGCGAGTCGAGTTCGCCCCCGAGCTGCGGTCGGCCGTGCGGCGCGCCGCGAGCTCGTGCGGGCGTACGTTGCCGAGCGAGGAGGTCGAGGCGATCGCCACCGACTTCTGCACCTGGCTGATCACCCACGCGGTCGCGTGGCGGCCCGAGGGAGCCAAGCCGTGGCAGTGGGCGTGGGCGCACCTCACGAACGAGGTGCGGCGCAACACAGGCTTCTGGCCGCTCACCACCGCCGAGCCTCACGAGGCGCCCGCTGCGGAGCCGCTGGTTGCGGTTGCCGACGGCGAGATCCTCGACACGTTCGGCCGCATCGCTGCGGCGCATCCCCGGCTCGCTCCGGTGAAACAAGTCCTCGACGCCACCAGCAGTCCCGTCGACGTCGCGCTGCTCCTGCAGTATGCCGAGCAGGCCGAGGCCGGCGATCCCTCCCCGTCGCACACGATCGCCCCCCGGTTCGGCATCAGCCCTGACGCGGCCCGCAAGCGCGTGCAGCGGGCACGCAAGCGGGCCCGCTGCTACATCGCCGCCCATCCCGAGCACGCGGCGCTCGCGGATCTCCCGCTGTTCGCCGCAGACGCCCGCGCTGCGCCAACGCACCGCGGCATAGCCGCGCCTAAGGCATCCGCGGTGCCGATCGAGGCATCGCGCCCGATGTCGGGTCGCGCTCAGAAGCAGACCATGGGACTCGTTCAGCGCTTCGAGGGAGCCGCACGAGACACAGGAGAGTCCCATGAGCGCAATCGTCACCCCCCACACCAAGAGCCCGGCGAAGCCCTCCTACCTCGTCGCCGCGGTGGCTGGAAACGCGAAGCGTCGACGCGGCCATCCCGCAGCTGCACTCAGTCACGTCTCGCCGACCGTCCGCTCGGTGACGGCCGCCGAGTGTCGCCTGACCGGCGCCGCTGACCGGTTCAACACCACCGTGCGCAGGCGCACCTCGCGCCCGAACCGCCCAATCTGAATCGGCCCGGGCCCGCACGTAGCCTCCCCATGTGGCCGCGCCCCCGACCGAAGTCGATGTCGCCGTCATCGGGGCGGGGCCCGCGGGGAGTGCCGCCGCGATGACGCTCGCGCGGCGGGGGTGCGGGTCGCGCTGATCGACAAGGCGACGTTTCCGCGCGACAAGTGCTGCGGAGACGGCCTCACGACAGGCGCCCTGCGCGTGCTCGAGCAGCTCGGTGTGTCACCGGTCGAGCTGCCGTCGTGGCAACGCGTCGACGCGGCCTGGGTGCGCTCACCGTCGGGCCGGGTCGTCGAGCTGCCGCTCCCGCATGGTCGAGGCCTCTACGCAGGCGCCGCGCGGCGCGCCGAGCTCGATCACCTGCTGGTCTCACGCGCCCGCGACGCAGGCGCAATGGTGCACGAGGGCGTCACGCTGACCGGCGCGCGTGGGGTCGGCGACACCATCGAGCTCGACGTCGAGGGCCTGGGCACGATCGTGCCGCGCATCGCGATCGGCGCCGACGGGATGTGGTCGCCGTTGCGCAAGCTGCTCTCTGCGGCGCAACCGGGCTATCTCGGCGAGTGGCACGCGTTCCGGCAGTACTTCGCCGAGGTCGATGGGGCCGCGGCGAGTCAGCTCTGGGTCTGGTTCGAACGCGACCTGTTGCCCGGCTATGCGTGGTCGTTTCCGCTGGGAGACGGCCGAGCGAACGTCGGCTTCGGCATCCCGCGGGACGGGCCCATCTCGACGCAGGCGATGAAGCAGCTCTGGCCCGACCTGCTGGAACGTCCACACATCCGCTCAGTGCTCGGAACCGACGCAGTCGCCGAGGCGCCTCACAAGGCGTGGCCCATCCCGGCCCGCATCGGATCTCTCCCGCTCCACAAAGACAGGGCGCTCTTCGTCGGTGATGCGGCGGGGGCGACCGATCGCCTCACCGGAGAGGGCATCGGCCAGGCGCTGCTGACCGGCGTGCTCGCGGCCGAAGCCATCCTCGAGCAGGGGACACACGATCCGGTCGCGCTCGGCGCTGCGTACGAGCGAGCGGTGAGCCGACATCTCGTCGCCGACCATCGGATGTCGGTCGCGCTCGGGAAGATCCTCGAGCACTCGAACGGCGCCCGCGGCGCGATCCGGGTCGCCGGCAGCACGGCGTGGACCCGGCAGAACTTCGCTCGGTGGCTCTTCGAGGACGAGCCGCGGGCCATCGTGCTCACCCCCCGCAGGTGGCACCGGCGCTTCCTGGACCGCGACGGCGCCTTCGTCGCCTCCGCAGAGGACAGACCCGCGCCATTCACTGCGACGACACAGAGCCGAAACGCGCCTTCCGTACCCTGAGCACACCAACCGAGCCACGCCGGTCGCGCGGTGTGTGCTCAGGTCGAGGCCCGTCACCTCTCTCGTCCCCCCGGGGAGGTGACGGGCCTCGCCGCGCACCTGGCCCCGTACGATGCGGCCCATGCGCACCCGCCTGACCGACGTCCTCGAAGTCGACCACCCCGTGATGCTCGCGGGGATGGGCGGCGTCTCGTACCACACGCTCGCCGCGGCGGTGTCCGAGGCCGGGGGGTTCGGTTGTCTCGGTGCCTCGGCGATGGGTCCCGAGATGATGATCGACGAGATCGCGAAGACTCGGGCGCTCACGAGCAAGCCGTTCGGCGTCGACCTGCTCACCGCGGTCGCCGGTCAGGTCGCGAACCAGGTGCAGTCGGTGATCGACGGCGGCGCTCGCGTCTTCGTCGCCGGGCTCGGCGTCCCTCGCGATGTCATCGACCTTTGCCATGACAACAACGTCCTCGTCGCGAGCATGTGTGGCAAGGTGCGCCACGCGACTGCAGCGGTCGAGGCCGGCTGCGACATCGTCGTCGCGCAGGGCACCGAGGCCGGGGGCCACACGGGACAGGTCGCGACCATGGCCCTCGTCCCCCAGGTCGTCGACGCGGTCGGTGACCGAGTGCCGGTGGTCGCCGCGGGTGGTCTGTTCGACGGTCGCGGCCTCGCCGCATCGCTCGCGCTCGGCGCCGACGGCGTGTGGATCGGCACGCGGTTCATCGCGACGCCCGAGGCCCGCGCCGTGCCCGGCTACAAGGACGTGCTCATCGGCCTCGCCGAGGACGGCACCGTGATCTCGCGCTCGTACACCGGCAAGACGTGTCGCGTCGTGCGCAACGAGTGGACGCAGCACTTCGAGGAGCACCCCGAGGAGCTGAAGCCGTTCCCCTACCAGATGGCCGAAGCCGCAAAAGCAGGTGTCGCGAACCTCGGTGGCGACGAGCACACCAAGGTCGACCCGGAGCGCGAGTTCTTCCCGTGCGGCCAGGGCGTCGGCGCGATCCATGAGCTCATCCCCGCGGGCGACCTCGTGCGTCAGTTCGTCGAAGAGGCGGAAGCAGTGTTCGACCGGCTGGTTCCCTTGGTGAAATCGCAGCGCCGAGGCTGAGAATCACCAAGAAAACCGGCTGGGGTTAGAGGCTGGCCTGCACGGCTTCGATGAGGCCCGCGGCGCGAGGGTCGCCGGCGAGGTTCATCTGCATCTGGTTCATCACGTACCCGAACGCGACGCCACTGTCGGCGTCGCCGAAGCCGAGCGAACCGCCTGCACCGGCGTGCCCGAACGACGATGGCCCCATCATCGGCGTCATCAGCCCGGCGGTCATGAAGCCGAGCCCGAAGGTCGACTCCATCATCAGGACCTGGTCGGGCCCGCTCGTCTGGGTCTCACTCACCTTCGCAACGGTCGCGGGAGTGAGCAGCCGGATGCCATCGACTTCCGAGACACACGCCGCGTACATGCGAGAGAGCGACGTCGCGTTCGTGATGCCGTTCGCCGCCGGGATCTCCGCCGCGTGCATCGCGGACGTGTTGAAGATCATCTCGTCGCCGCCCGCCGCGAGCGTGCCGTCGAGCGACAGCGCGTGACCCATGAGGGTGTCGGGCCCCATGAACTGCGCCATCATCGCCTCCATCTCGGGAGGAGGCGGAGGCGAGGGAACGAGCGGCGCCACCCGGGACTCTTCGCTCGCGGGCAACCCGATCCAGAAGTCGAGCCCGAGAGGCTTCGCGACCTCCTCAGCGAAGAACGTGCCGAGGCTCTTCCCACTGATCCGCCGCACGAGCTCGCCCGCGAGGTGCCCGTACGTCACCGCGTGGTATCCGTGCTTCGTACCTGGTTCCCAGACCGGCGCCTGTGCGGCGAGCGCCTCGACGAGCGGCGTCCACGCGAACACCTCGTCGGCAGTGAGCGTGCGGTCGACCACAGGAAGGCCGGCGCGGTGCGACATCAACACGCGTACGGGGATCTCGCCCTTGCCCGCGGCCGAGAACTCCGGCCAGTAGTCCGAGACCTTGGCGTCGTAGTCGAGCTCCCCCCGTTGCGCGAGCAGTGCGACACACACCGCCGTGGCGCCCTTGGTCGTGGAGAACACGAGCTGCAGGGTGTCGTCGTCGTACGTGCGGCCGGTCGCCGGGTCGGCGACGCCGCCCCAGAGGTCGACGACCTTGCGTCCGTTCAGGTGCACGGCGACCTGTGCGCCGAGCTCTCCGTGCTCGGTGAAGTTTCGGGTGAACGCTTCGCGGACGGCCTCGAAGCCGGGCTCGACGGTGCCACCGATCGTGGGAGTCGCGACGTCGGTCATGCCGCGTCGACGATCTCGCGCAGCTGATCGATCGCCTTGACCGGATCCGATCCAACGGGGTTCACGTTGAGCACGGTGACTCCTGCCTCCTTGAAGGCCGCGACCCGCTCGGCGATGTACGCCGCGGGCCCGACGAGCGTCGTCTTCTCCAACCACTCGGCCGGCACCTTCGCGGCGGCTTCGTCCTTCTTGCCGTCGAGGTACAGGTCCTGGATCTCCTTCGCGGCCTGCTCGTAGCCGTAGCGCACGGCGAGGTCGTTGTAGAAGTTCTTGCCGCGGCTCCCATGCCCCCGACGTAGAGCGCGGTGCCGGGACGGCCCATGTCGCGGATCTTCTCGACGGGGAGGTCGTCGCCGATCGCGAGCATGCCCCCCGCGGAGATCTCGAGCGGGCCGAGATCGGGCGACCGCTTGGCGAGGCCACGACGTAGGTCGTCGCCCCACACGCTGTCGGCCTTCTCGGGGATGTACATGATCGGCAGCCACCCGTCCGCGACCTCTGCGGTCGCGGCGACAGAGTTGCCCATGAGCGACGCCCACCAGATCGGCACGGCGGGGCGAACGGGACGGTTGATGAGCTTGAGCGGCTTGCCGAGCCCAGTGCCTTCCCCCTCCGGCAGCGGGATGTCGATCGTCTGTCCGTGGAAGTCGATGACCTCGCGGCGGATGACGCGACGCACGACTTCGATCGTCTCCTTGATGCGAGCCATCGGCTTCTCGTACGGAACGCCATGAAAGCCCTCGACGACCTGCGGCCCCGACGCCCCGAGCCCGAGGATGCAGCGCCCGTCGCTCACGAAGTCGAGTCCCGCGGCAGTCATGCCGAGCAGCGTGGGAGTGCGGGAGAAGACGTTGATGATGCCCGAGCCGATCTGCACCCGGTCGGTGATCGCGGCGAGGTACCCCATCTGGCTGATCGCATCGAAGGTGTATGCCTCAGCGACCCACACCACGTCGAGTCCGGCCTTCTCGAGGTCGACGACTTGCTTCGCAGCCTCCTTGAACCCTCCGGCGTAGCTGAGCTGCATGCTGAGCTTCATGGCGCCCCCCTGGGTGAGACAGTGTGCGGCGAGGCTATCTGCCGACGAAAGGACGCTTCGAATGGCGCTGCGCGTCGCGCTCGTGGGCGGCCCGATGTACGACGCGCTCTATGCCCTGCTGCCCGAGGACGCCGAGGTCGTCGTGCATGCCGATCACCCCACGCTCAATCGGAACGTGGCCGAGATGCTCGGCGCGGGAGCCCGCATCGACCTGCTCTCGACGCATTCCAAGTACGCCCCGTCGCAAGCCCAGTGGCTGCGCCCCTTGGAGGCCGAGCTCGCGAGTGGCCTCGCCCCGCGTGCCGTCGAGATGTGCTCGTTCGCGGGCACGCTCCTGTGCGTCCCCCGCAACGTCGACGTCCGCGTCCTCTGGGCCCGCAGCGATCGACTCTCCGATCCGCCCTCGACCTGGGTTGCGCTGCTCGCGAGCCGTGCAGTGTTCGGGTTCACGGGCCGCGAATCGGGCCTCTTCGGCACCGTCTTCGAGCATGTCGCCTCGCACGGCGGCGCGCTCTTCGACGACGCCGGTCGACCGACGCTCGACACGCCGCTGTGCGTGGATGCCATCGCCGCCCTGTGTGCGCTCGCGGCGAGGGCGCCGGCCGAGCTCCCGGCCTGGCACTACGACGAAGTCGACATCGCCCTCGGTCGAGGCGAGATCGACATGGCCGCAACGTGGCCCGGTGGCTACGACGCGCTGCGGCACGCGCCGGCGTACCCGCATCTCGTTCCGCTTCCCTACCTGTCAGGGCCGAGAGGGCTCCGCTCGTATTCGGGATGCCATGCGTGGGCGATCCCTTCGACATGTGGTGAGGTGTCCGCAGCGATCGATCTCGTGCGGCGCCTCTCCTCTTTCGATGCGCACGCATTCGACTCGCGCGGCGGATCGGTGTGCGCGCATGTCGAGGCCTTTGCACAGGTCGAGCCGGTGGACTCCATGGACGCCCGCCGCCTCGACATCATCCGCAGCACGATCGATCACGGCATGATCACCTATCCGCCTCTGCCTCGCTTCCCCTCGATCGAGGACGCGGCGTGGGAGTCGATCAACGCAGCGCTGCGCGGAGCGCTTTCGCCGGCGGAGGCCGTCGTGCGCATGCAGCGCTCAGCGGAAGCCTCGCTGGCCGCCGACTAGCGTCGTGGGTCATGCCGAGCTGGACCCCGCACAAGCTTGCCAACCCGGTCACCGGTCAGATCGAGCTCAAGGTCGGTGGGAAGTGTGAGGCCATCGTCGACCTCCCGAACGTACCGACGGGCACCCGCGGCAAGGTGATGCTGGTCAACGGCTTCAACCGGCTGCGCTACTGGGTCCACTTCGAGAACGGCGTCGACATCGGCCAGCTCGACGGCGAGCAGATCGCTGCGCTCAAGAAGAAGCCGGCCCCGAAGCCGAGCTGACCGGCTCCTCGGGCATCGGAGGAGCTGGTTCGTCCCCTCCCGCCTCAGGTGAGGGCGGCTTCGGCTTGTCGATCTGCTCGGCCCGTGCGACCGCGGCGAATCCAACCGCGACGAACACGGCGACGAGGATCAACGACCACAGGTGCAGCCCGGCGATCCAGAGCGCACCAAGCGCCAGGGCGCCGATCGCGATGCGGGCGACCTCAGGGTGGCCCTTGAGATCGACTCCTCCCGGCCGCGCCATGAACCCGATCAGCGCGGCGAGAAGCCCGATGACGAACAGCGCGATGTTCACGTTGCCGAGACTGTGCGTGAAGGCCGAGATGACGCTCTGAGCCGCGGCCCGAGAGTCCGCGTCGGTGAGCAAGAGCGGGATGCGCTGCACGAGCCGTTTCTCTGCGATCTGCGCGAGCACGACTGCGGACGCGACACCGATGCCCAACATGATCACCGTACGGCGGCGGTCGTAGGCGACGAGGATCGTGACGGCGATCAGCATGAGTGCGACGAGCACGATCAGCACGACCAGCCGCTTGAACTGCTTGGCGACCTTCTGTGCGAGAGCAACGTAGCTCTCGGCGTGGTCAATCTTGGCGTTCTCGTAGACGGTGATCTGTCCGAACGTCGGCTTGAGGTCGACGCCGAGCGCCTTGCTGAGCTCGCTGATCTGCTCCTGCGGGCTCTGGGACTCATCGAGGTTGGGTAGATCCTTCCCGGTCAGCACACCGCGGTCCTGCAGGCGGCCGAGCACCGCGTTGACGGCCGGCACGAGGTTCAGCACGACGGCGCCGTTCTCGATGTTGACCGCGTTGCCCGGCTTCTCACCGTCGAGCACGCGCATCGCGGCCCTATGGGATCGCGACACTGCGCGCACCATGATCTGCTGGCCCGCGTCAGAAGCGAGGAACTTCTCGACCTGCTCGGTAACGACCCCGCGGAACGCGCCCCGCAACACCGGCAGCAGCGGCTGCAACGCCTGGGGCGTGTTGTCGGCGATGACGCCGCTGTCTTGGGCCGCGTCGAAGACGCTGTCGGTCAGGCGCGTCGCCATCGCGTTCGTGACCGCGGGGTCCGCGACGACGGATGCAACGACCGCGGTGAAGCGAGTCGTGTCGAAGAGGGTGCGCTTGCCCCACACCGCGATCGAGGCCACCAACACGAACAGGCTCGTGATGATGACGAGCGCGATGGTGCCGATCTTCCTCCAGGGCATTCGGTGCCGCCTTTCAGCTCAGTGACGTCACCGACGCCCTTGACGTCTGTGAGTGATCAGCCGCCGGAGAGCAGCTTCGCTTTGGCAGCGGCGAACTCTTCCTCGCTCAAGATGCCTTGCTCCTTGAGGGCAGCGAGCTGCTGCAGCTGCGTGGTGAGGTCGGGGGCCGCGGGTGCGGCGGGGGGAGGCGGCGGCGCGGCCGCTGCTTGCATCGCCGCTTGTTGGGCGGCGGCCTGCTGGGCCATCGCCTGCATCTCTGCCTGCTGCTGCTCCTGCTGATACGCCTGTGCGTCGGCCGCCTGCTGCTGCTTGCCGGCCTGGTGCCGCGACACCCCGCCGACGACAGCGGTCGCCGTACCCGCGACCACCGCCGTGCGAGCCACGGTGCCGACCACACTTCGGCGGCCCATTCGTCTCATCATGTCTTTTGGTCCTCTCTCTGTAGAAGGGTGCGTCAGTCGGCCGACTCGAGCGCCTCTACGACCAGGTCGTAGGGGATGCGCTCGAGCATGATCAGCTCGCCGTCAGCGTTTCGGACTGCTTGGGCGAAGGGGCCAGCCCACACGTCCTCCCAGATGAGCAGCGCGGCCGCGTCGCCGGGCTCGAGGGCGTCAGCGATCGCGTCGACGTCGTCCTCGGTGAGCAGACCCGAAGGCTCGTCGCTTACGCCGGCCCACGGCGCCCGCTGCTCGTCATTGAGCTCGTTGAGCTCGAGCACAGCGACGTCCCCCTCGCTGTCCTTCATCGCGAACACGAGGTCGAGGACGCGGATGATGCCCTTGTCGACCAGGTCAGCAAGCGCAGGTGCGATCTCGCCGCTGAAGTTGCTTCCGGGGAAGCCAAAGACTGCGCATGACACCGGGCCGATCGGCTTGGAGACGGTTCCCATGGCTTCTCCTCAGTCGGGGGATTTGGTGCGGAACCTAGCCCGTCCGTCGCGGGGTCCGCGTCCCCCGTCACGGATGAATGACGCAGCGAAACCCGATGTGAGCGGTCGAGGTGTCGATCGTCTCGCCTTGGCGGGCGGCGGGCCGGTAACGCAAGCAGTAGCTCGGTGCGCACAGGTGTGATCCTCCCTTGATCACACGGCGAGCGTGGTGCGGATCCGTCTGACCGGGGGCGAAGCTGGCGCCGGGGGACGTGACGCGAGGGTCGTGCGGCACACAACATGTCTTTTCGGCGTCCGCGGTGTGTTGCGGTGTGAAGAAGTCGGTCGTCCACTCCCACACGTTGCCCACCACGTCGTAGAGGCCGAACCCGTTCGGCGGGTAGTGCTTCACAGGAGACGTGCCGGCGTAGCCGTCGAGCAGCAGGTTCTGCCAAGGGAAGTCGCCTTGCCAGGTGTTCGCCATCTGCTTGCCCTTCGGGTTCGGATCGTCACCCCAGGGAAAGGTCGCGCGGTCGAGTCCGCCCCGAGCCGCGTGCTCCCATTGCGCTTCCGTCGGCAGCTCCTTGCCCGCCCACGTCGCATAGGCGACCGCATCGGCATGGGCGATGTGGACGACGGGATGCCGATCGCGACCGTTCACCGTGCTCCCCGGCCCCTCGGGATGGCGCCAGCTCGCGCCGGGCACCCACGCCCACCAGAGCGTCCAGTCGTTGAGCGGCACGGGTCGACCCGGGTTGGAGAACACCAGCGAACCCGGCACGAGCAGATCGGGATCCGCGTCCGGATAGTCGTCTGCGTTCGGCGTCTTCTCCGCCTCGGTGACATGTCCTGTCGCCTTCACGAAGCGACGGAATTCCGCGACCGTCACGGGGTGCTCGTCCATCCAGAGATCGTCCACTGTGACGCGGTGCACGGGCGCTTCCTCCGGATAGAAGCTCTCGGAGCCCATCCGGAACTCGCCACCGGGGACGAGGACCATCCCCTTGAGGCGAGCGTCGACCTGCGTCACAGGTATCCCTTCCGGGTGAGGTAGCGGAGCGAGAACCAACCCCAGATCGGCGGGAGGTAGAAGGTGGCGAGCCGATGCGTGAGCGCCGCCGCGTAGGCCTCGGTCTGCGGCACACCGAAGACCATCATCCCCGCGGCGAGGCTCGCCTCGGCCACGCCGATGCCACCGGGAACCGGCATCACCGACGCGAACACGCTCGCGAGCATGTTGACCACGAGCGCCTGCGCAAGCCCGAGGTTGGCTCCGTACGCATGCGCCGACGCCGAGAGGCACAGTGCCCATCCGAGCTCGGTGAGGATGTTGCCGCCGAACAGCCGTACGAGCTTCGCCGGCGCGACGAGGACGTCCTTCAACGTCACGAACGCGTCCTTCAACACGTGCACGAGCTTCTCTCGCCAGGCTCGCTTCACGATCAACACGACGACTGCCGCCACCACTGCCACGAGGAACGCGAGCACGATCCAGCCCAGCGCGGACACGTCGCCACCGGCATCGACACTGAGGTTCAGGTCCATGAACGGCAGGATGAGCAGCAGCAGGATGACCTCGACGATCGTGCCGGCCACGCCGTCGAGCGCACCCGCCGCGACAGCCGACGTCGACGTGAGGCCCTGCTTCTGGAGGTAGCGGATGTTGACCGCGATTCGCCCGGCCGAGCTCGGCACCGTGAGGTTCACGAACTTGATCCCCGACTCGAGCGCCACCGTCGGGGCATACGGGATCGGACTCGGCACTGCTCCGGTGAGCGACAGCGCCTGGCTCGCCAACGGCAGCTGCCCGAGGATCAGCACGACCAACAGCCACTCCCACGACGCCTGCTGGAGCTCGTCGATGATCGTCGCGAGCCCGATGTCCGCGAGCTGCCCGATGATCAGCCATGCCGCGAACGCCGTCAGACCGACGAAGAAGAGGCCCTTGATCGTGACTCGTCGCAGCTCCGCGATCGGAGGGAGGGGGACCTCGAGCGCGTCGGCCGCGGTCGCACGGAAGTCGCTGACCTTGAGGCCCCCGTCGTGCGCCTCGTCTCTGAGCTCGGGTGTGAGCGCGGCGGGCTGCACGTAGGGAAGCGCGGCTGACAGGGCCTCGTCACCGATGCTCAGGCGCGCCGCCGTCAACGCGCGGTCTGGGCCGACGCGCGACTGCAGTCGCGACGAGGAGCTCCGCGACATCCACCGCGCAGTCGGCCTCCGGCGCGGCCAGCCGGGCTCGGGCGAGGTCGGTGATGACCACGCGCCCCTCGCTCGAGACCAACCCATCGAGCTCGATGCGGCCATGAGCGATCCGCGCTTCGTGGAGACGGGACACCGATGTCCACGCACCTCCGAGCAGCGCGTCGGTCACCAAGTCGGGATCCATCGCGTCGAGGGTCGGCCCTTGGGCTTTCTCGAACACGATCAGCGCATCGCCGTTGCTCACCGCACCGACCGAGATCACGTCTTGGGTCGCGACGCCCGCCCTTGCCGCGGCGAGCGTGCACAGCGCTTCGTGCTCGACTTGGCGGAGCCGGCTCGCCGCCATCTGCGGCCCAGCGTCCCGGTACCACATCATGCGCCAAAGCCGAGCGACGAGCTGAGAGTCGCGAGCGTCTCGGCCATAGACCTTCACGAGCAGCTGACGGCCCGCGGTGTCGGTGGTCTCGTATGTCGCCACGCCTGCGATCTGCGCCTCGGAGGGCTCGAGCACACCGACCGCCAGGCCGAGCTCGGCGAGGCTCGCGCGGACTCGGCTCTCCGGCGGGAAGCCCGCGTGAGAACCGATGACGAGGTAGATGAACGCCGTGACGAGGATGCCCACCGACGCGGCAGCGAGCGCACCCGAGAGCGAGCTCTCGCCCAAGACGACTGCGGCGAGCGCGGCGACGGTGACGACCCCGCCGCCGAACCGGCGCACAGGCCGGGCGAGGTCCGGCCGAGCGGTGGCGATCACCGCGACGCACGCCGCGATCCGCACGGGCGGGAACGTCGCCTCCCCGAAGACGAGCAGCGGCTTCAGTCCGGCCCAGGAGCCGTTGACCACCTTGTCGACGAGCTCGCTCACCCCGATCACGAGCCCAAGGGCGACGAGGAGCGTGAGCCCGAGCGCCTGCCGCTTGGTCGCGAACGCGATCACGATCAACGCGACAGCGAACAGCGGAGCGAGCACGTACGCGACTCGCCAGATCGCATCGAGCCAGTCGAGCAACGATCGCAGTGAATCGGTCGCGGTCGCCTCGCCCGCGAGCTCACTGTTCGCGAGCAGGCTCGCGATGAGCAGCCCCACGGCACCGAAGACGAAGAGCACCGCGTCCGCGGCTCGGCGGTGTCGCGGCTCATCCCCTCGCGATGCGTAGATCGACCTCCATGCCTGGACGTCGGGGATCGGCAAGAAGCCCCGGTCACGCTTCTCTTCGGCAGCAGCAGCCTCTGAGTCGATCGCCACGCGCGCCTCAGGACTCCGCCCGGCAGCGGGCGCACAGACCGAGCAGCGCCGCGTGATGGGTGTCGAGGGCGAAGCCGTGCGCCTCGTCGACCTTCTTCGCCAAGCCCGCGAGCGCGCCGTCGGCGATGTCGATCACCGCGTTGCACCGGTGGCAGACGAGGTGGGCGTGACCGGCATCGCGCAGGTGATAGAACGCGGGGCCGTCACCGGGATGGACGTGCTCGACGATGCCGATCTCGCCGAGGCGCTGCAACACCCGATACACGGTCGAAGGCGCGATGCCGGCCTTCCGGCGCCCGATCGCTTCGATCAGATCGTCCGCAGTGAGGTGGTTGTCTGTCTCCACGAGGACCTGTACGACCAGGCGCGTCGGCGCGGTGACGCGTCCGCCTCGGAGCCTTATGACCTCGAAGATCCCCTCGTCACGCGCGGCGAGCGCGCGGGCTGACGCCACGACGCGACGCTAACCGACCGCCTCGCACCCTCCCCCTGATGGTCTGAGGGGCATGCGACGCGCGACGGCCACGCTCAGCTGAAGTGCGTTCGCGGTCGTTCCTCGAGCTCGCCGTCGACCTCGATGTCGACCTTCTCGTTGTAGAAGCTGACGAGGCCCGCGACCTTGATGCTCTCCGGCAGCGGTGTGGCATACGACCAGGCGATGTCGGGATGGACGGTGTCGCCCACCCGTACGGACCAATAGCGAGCGGTTCCCTTGTACGGGCAGCGCGTCGCCGTGTCGGTCGGGGTGAAGAGCTCCGTGCGGAGGTCGGTCTGCGGCAGGTAGTACCGCACGGGCAGCCCGGTCTCGAACAGGAGCACAGGCCGCTGGGAGTCGGCGACGACCTCCCCGTCGATCAGGACCCGCACGTGGCGGCTGCTCGCCAAGGTGTCGACACGCGTGTACGGATCGCGGGGATGGACGATGACCTCCTCGTCCTCCTCGAACCAGGCATCGAGTGCCCGCCAGTCGAACCGCACGAGATCTCTGATCGGCTCGAGCGGCGACTCGGGGTAGCGCCACGCTGCATCGACCGCCTCTGTGGTCGCGGTCTTCACCGTGTAGTGCTGCGCGTCGCCCCGACTCGGCGAGTGCGTGCTCGTGCCGGTCGCGACAAGGCCGGCAGTGACGTCTTCGACGGGGATGTAGTAGGCCGGGTACTGAGGCACCTCCCACACGAGGGAGGCGTGGGTCGTGTCGAAGACGAGCTCGCCACCCAGGTAGGCGCGTACACGCTTCTGACTGGGCTCGACCTTCACCTTGCCGCGGTGATCTGACATCAGATGTCTGTCCTCCCTGCGAAGGCGGTGCGGGCACCGAGCACGAACACGTCGGATCGGTGGAGCACACCGCGGGGATCGTCCTCGTCCACCAACACCGCGAGTGCCTCGTTGTCTTCCCCCTCGAGTAGATGGCCGAATCGGGTGTGCCACTCGACGAAATGCGACCGTACGGTCTCGCGGACAGCGCTCGGAACCGGAGCAGGCAGGTCGAGCAAGAACGATCGGGATTCCACGTCGACGCAACCGGCGGCGAGCAGCTTGTCGTTCCATCCGAAGGGTCCGTCGGGATGAGCATGCAGGTCGGGCGGTCGCACGGTCGACCAGAACCACTGCTGCTGCACTGCGATCATCCGTTCCTCGAGCCCGGGTCGCCCGACACCGCAGTCGGCGGGGAGATGTCGCGTCGCGAGCCCGCCCTCGACGACCACGAGCCGGCCACCCGGGCGCAACGCAGTCGCGAGACGGCGAAGGCCGGCAACCTCGTCCGCGAGATGATGGACGACGGCGCTCGCATGCACGAGGTCGACCTCACGCCCGAGGATCGCCTTCAGATCCAGGTGATCGAGGTCGCCATCGAGCACCTTCACCCATCCCGACACGCCACACGACTCGGCGAGCGCGCTCGTCGCCGCCCGCATCGCCTCCTCGGCATCGACCGCGAACACCATCCCGGTCGGCCCGACCTGCTCGGCGAGCAGCTCGACCATCCCGCCGGCGCCGCATCCGACGTCGGCGACCGTCGCACCGGACTTCACCGCGAGCCACCCGAGCAGCAGACGCTGCTGCGGCACCTCGAGTCGTTGGCGAGCCGCCATGGGCCCGACGATCGCGGCCCAGTCGACCGCGTGTCCATGGTCGTGCATGCGCTCGCGAGGGTAATCCCCGAGGAATAGTTGAAACGTCAACGATGTTGTCGGCGGCATGCCCGCAGTGACCGTTGACAACCCGCTCGTGCTTCCCCGACTCCATGTCCCCCAGGCGACCTCTGTGCGCCGTCCGGTCGAGCGAGTCGTGGCCGCTCAACACACCGTGGAGGGCGCCGGCTTCTCCGTGTGGCGTCCCTTCCCCGGTGGCATCGACCCCCACCTGGCCGACCCCTTCTTCCTCCTCGACCAGCTCGGGCCCGTGGAATACGCGCCCAACGAAGCGGTCGGTGCGCCGTGGCACCCGCATCGGGGCTTCGAGACCGTGACCTACGTGATCGACGGCGTCGTGTCGCATCACGACTCGAACGGTGGCGGCGGGGTGATCGGGGAAGGCGACACCCAGTGGATGACCGCGGGATCCGGCATCCTCCACGACGAGGTGCCGACCGAGGCCTTCCTGCGCTCCGGAGGACGCACGCACGGTGTGCAGCTCTGGGTCAACTTGCCCGCGGCGCGCAAGCTCTCGCCGCCCCGCTACCAGGCGATCACGAGCGACCGGCTGACGTTGCTCTCGTCGCCCGACGGCGGCACCCTGGTGCGCCTGATCGCCGGTGACCTCGATGGCCACCACGGTCCCGGCGTGACGCACACGCCGATCGCCTACGCGCACGCGTCCGTGAGCGCCGGCGCGCAGCTCGAGGTTCCTTGGAGTCCGGGATACACCGCGATGGCGTACGTCCTGAGCGGCCGCGGCTTCGCCGGATCAGAGCGTCGGCCACTGACCGAGCACCAGCTCGTGGTCTTCGGTCCCGGTGACGTGATCACGCTCGAGGCGGCGACCGCTCAGCCCGACGACTCGCCGAGCTTCGAGGTGCTGCTGCTCGGAGGCGTGCCGCTCCGCGAGCCGATCGCGCACTACGGCCCGTTCCTGATGAACACCCGCGCCGAGATCGTGCAGGCGCTCGAGGACTACCAGGCCGGTCGCATGGGTGTCGTGCCGGCGAGCGAGCTCGTCACAGGCCTGTGAGGCCGCTGTCGACCGCGAGGGTCTGACCGGTCACGTACACGCTCTCGTCGGAGACGAAGAAGAGGACGGCGTACGCGATCTCCCACGCCGTCGCCTGTCGCCCGAACGGTGTGCGGGCCGCGGCGCGTGAAGGTCGGCCCGCGCTCGCGAGCCGACCGAGAGGGGTGTCGACGAGACCGGGAGCCACCACGTTGGCTCTGATGCCGCGCGACGCGCCCTCCCGCGCCACGTGGCGCATGAGGCCTCCGAGCGCCGCCTTCGACGCGTCGTAGGCGGGCAGCCGCGACCCGGACGTGATGCCCGCGATCGACGAGATGAACACGATCGATGCGCCGTCCGCCATCACCGGGAGTGCTTGGCGGCAGCACAGCATCGGGCCGCGCAGGTTGGTGGCCAACGTCGCGTCCCAGTCGTCGACCTTCACCGCGCCGAGGCCGAGCGAGCCGGCACCGATGCCGACGTTCAGCACCAGACCGTCGAGTCCGTCGAGGCCGATGCGCGCTTCCTCGATCATGCGGGCGACGTGCTCCTCGTCGGTGATGTCTGCGCTGATCGCGAACGCCCGGCCACCTTCTTTGCGGATCATGTCGACCGTGTCCTGGGCGCTGTCCTCGTTGCGGTCGGCGACCGCGACGTGGGCTCGCTCACGACCACACAGCAACGAGATCGCACGGCCGTTCCCGATCGGATCGGTGGCCGCATCGACGACTCGCTGACCGCCGCCGACGACCAGCACGCGGCGCCCTTCGAGCCGGCCGCGCCCGGGGGCCTCCCCCACCGACTCCCGCGCTCGGCGGCCGGACGAACTGCTCGCGATCGCTCATGGACGTCAACCTAGGAGGTCGCGCGCGACATCGAGCCAGAGGTTCGTCGTCAGGGCGAGGGACTCGACGTCGACGCGCTCGTCGTTGCCATGGAAGCGACTGCCGAACTCGCCAGGGTCGACGGTGGGGCTCATGAGCCCCGCTCCGTAGGCGATCGAGCCCATCTGGCGGTACACGCGGGCGTCGGTGAACCCGACGATGAACTGGGGCGTGAGCCGCGCCGTCGGAAACGGGCGCGCGACGGCGCGCTGCAAGCTGTCCCACAGCGGTGTGTCGGCCACACTGATGCTCGCGGGGTCGTTCATCAAGACCTCGACCTCGACCTGCGCGGACAGCTGGCCCAGCGCCTCATCGAGATGAGCTTGTACCTCGGCGGCACCTTCGCCCGGCAAGGTGCGGATGTCGACTTCGATGTCGACGCAGTCGGGGATCACGTTGGTCTTCCCCGGACCGCGCGTCGCGTTCGCCGAGAACGTGGTGTGCGTACAGGCATGCAAATGCGCCGCGGCGCCCGCGCTCGGCAGCGACGTGAGCACCGCGTCGATCTCTGCGGGATCGAGCAGCAACGCGGCCAGGTCGTCGTCGACGCCGAGCGTCTCCACACGCTGGCGCCACAGCTCGTGGAAGCGGGGCTCTGGGCGGTAGTCGGCAAGCCGCTGGATGACTGCCGCTGCCTTCACGAGCGCGTTGTCGCTGCGGAACGGCATCGACCCGTGGCCGGGCGTGCCCCGCACTCGTAGGCGCCGCCACGCGACTCCCTTCTCGCCCACGTTGATGCCGACGAACGGCGCCTCCGCCGATCCCGAATGCAGCCCGCCGTTCTCCGTGAGCACGTAGTCGGCTCGAATGGCATCGGGCTCATGGTCGGCCATCCATCGCGCACCGTGCGCGCTGCCGGACTCTTCGTCTGCCACCGCGAAGTAGATGAGATCGCCCCTCGGTCGGAAGCCCTCGCGGGCCAGCTGCCGGAACGCGACCGCCATCGACGCGGTGAGGTTCAGCATGTCGATCGCTCCGCGACCCCAGACCTCTCCGTCGACGAGCTCACCGCCGAACGGATCCCGGCTCCATCCTTCGGGATTGACCGGGACGACGTCCGTGTGGCCCATCAGGCACAGGCTCGGCACTCGTGGATCCGACCCCTCCATGCGGGCGACAAGCGAGGTGCGGCCGGCGGTCGGTTCGAACAGCGCGACATCGAAGCCGGCGTCGCCGAGGAAGCTCTTGATCGTGTCCGCGTTCCGATGCTCGAAGCCCGAGCTCGGCGTGCCGTCGTTGACGCAGCCGTTGCGGATCAGCGTCTGCAACAGCTCAACGGTCTCAGCAGTGATCGCGGGCGATGTCATACCCGTAGCTCCTCTCGAAGACCGTCTCGTCTTTCGACAAGGCTGCCACCTCGACGATGACGTGGAACCACTCCTCGTCTGCTGTCACCGTGCTCGCCGCGGTCCACCGCACCTGCCACTGGCCGCGCCCTCGCTCCATCGCCGCGGTCGTGGTCGTGGTCGAATCGAGCGGGTCGTCAGCCGTCGACCACGTCGTGCGACCCCCGACTCGCCACCAGGACCCGTCGTCGAGCGGCACCTCGCCCGAGTCCGTGACGCGCTCCATGCGCACCTCGTCGCTGCCGAACACCTGCGAAGACCACCGGCCAGGAGACGCTGCGGGAGGTCGATCGAGTCGCTCTCGGGGCACCACCGCCGTCGTGGTGGCGGTCGCTGAGAGCACGGGCAAGTCCACGGAGCAGTGAGCCGGGTCGAGGACGAGGACCGCGGTGCGCGGGCTCGGCCACAGCATCGGCCAGTACCCGGGCGTGACCGCGAGGCGAAGCCGGTGGCCCCGCGGGACGACGTAGCCGTTCGCGCGCATCGAGACTTCGACATCGACTTCGCCAGTGCCATGGACGCGCGACGCACCCATCGCGATCAGCGTGGACGCTCCGTCAGCAGCGACGTCGCAGAGCCGCACCGCGACGACTGCCTCCTCCTGGTCGACGGACACACGCAATCGAGCGATCGCCCGCCCGAGGATCGCCAAGTCCGCCGACTGGGCCCACTCGATCACGACCGATGCCGCATCCTCGAAGCGCTGATCGAGACCGAAGTCCGATCGATCTCCGTCTGGACACCACACGGGAGCGTGCATGCCTTGGCTCGCCTGGCGCCGAACGGGAAGCAGCGCCGCGGCGTCCGGAGCGGCGAGCTCGACGCGGGAGGCCTCCATGTCACGAGCTTCGAACGACACCCATCTCCCGGACCTGCTCAGCAGCTGTTCGTCCGGCCGGCGCGAGTCTTGTACGAACGCTTCGCACGCGGCGTCACGCTCGACACCGTTGTCGGCGCCGTGCAACCAGTGGTGCCACCACCGCACCTCGCGCGCCACCCAATCGACGTGAGGTCCGGGCAGCACGCGATGCGGCCACCCGTGGCCCCAAGGCCCGACGATCGCCCACGTGCGCTCCGGCCTGGCCGCGAGGAGCCGCACGATCGCGTCGCGGTAGCCGTCCTCCCATCCGCCGACCATGAGCACCGGTGCGGTGATCGCGTGCGGGTCGACCCCGACGGAGCCGTGCAACCAGTACTCGTCTCGCGTCTGGTGGGAGAGCCACGTCGCCAGGACGGGTTCGATCGAGTCGAGTCGCTCGAGCCACCGCGATCGCCACGCGTCGCCGACGATGTCCGGATCCGGCGGGGCGACGAAGAAGAGGTGCGCCCACGTCGCCCACAGCTGCATGTCGTAGCCGAGCACGTTCCCGCCCATGTAGTGGACGTCGTCCGAGTAGCGATCGTCGGTCGAGCACGCACTGATGACGGCCGCGAGTGACGGAGGCCGCAACGCCGCGATCTGCAGCGCGTTGAAGCCGCCCCACGACAGCCCCCTCAACCCGACCTTGCCGTTGCACCACGGCTGGGTCGCGAGCCACGCGATCACGTCGACGCCGTCTTGCAGCTCGAGCCCGAGGTACTCGTCGCGAAGAAGGCCGTCTGAGTCGCCGCTGCCTGCGATCGCAACGCGGGCATAGGCGATGCCCGCGTCAGCCAGCGCCTCACCGTGCGGCGCGTCGGCGAGACGCGTGAGCCACTGGTTGGGATAGGGGTCGTAGCTGAGCACGGCCCCGACCGGCTCATCGGCATCCGGACGCCAGACCCGGGAGTGGAGGCGACGCCCATCGGGCAGCGGGATCCAACCGACTTCTACGCGCACGCGACGATGGTGCCATGAGCGACGAGGCGAGTGGTTGGGAGCAGACCGACCACGGGGTGCTCAGCACGCTCAACTCCACACATGCCATCGACAGCGTGCCCGTGTGCTTCGTGGTGGCCGGTGACCTCGTCGGCATCCCCATCGACACGGTGAAGCCGAAGCAGTCGACCCGTCTCGGCCGCCTTCGCAACCTCGAGGCCGATCCCCGCGCGACCTTGCTGGTCGAGCATTGGGACGCCGACGACTGGAGCGCGCTGTGGTGGGTGCGCATCTCCCTCGAGCTCGTGACCTCGGACGATGCGACCCGCACCTCCTTGCGTGACCAGCTCGCCGCCAAGCATCCCCAATACGCGCAGGGCGGCATCGAGGACGTCATCGTCCTGAAGATCACCGACGTGCACACCTGGCAGGCGACATCCGCCTGAGGTCCTACGCTCGCGGCCATGAAGCGATCGATCGCCCTGCTCGTGCTCGCGACGTCAATCGGGACGCTGATGTTCGCCGCGTGCGGCGACGACAGCGACACCTCGGTGTCGAACTCCGCCGATCAGCTCTGCTCCGACGTCGCGGCCCTGAACTCCACGGTGCAGGGCATCGCGGGGCAGGACATCGACCTGAAGACCACGTCGGTCTCGGATGTGAAGGACAAGATCGCAGAGATCCAGTCCCAGGTCGAGGCGATCGCGAGCTCGAAGTCAGAGCTGTCCGACCAGGTGAAGTCCGACCTCAAGGACGCCTTCGACCAGTTCAAGAGCGACCTCGCAGGGGTGAAGGACGCGAGCACGCTGCAGGAGGCCGGGCAGCAGATCGAGACTGCTCGCACGACCTTCCGCGACGCGTGGGAGGGCATCCTCGCCGACCTCAATTGCTCGGCCACCACCACGGAGTAGCCGGTACGGTCCCGGTTCCATGAGTCGTGTGATCACGGTCCTCATGGACCTCCCTGAGGAAAGCGACTCGCACCGCTACACGGTCGACGCCCTCGATCACGCGATCGCAGCGACGAGCTCCGACGTGACTGTGCGACTCGTGCCGACCAATTCGATCGGCGATCTCGGGCACGGCGTCGTCATCGGCCCGGGAAGTCCATACCGCGACCCGCGTGCGGCCGAGGCAGCGATCCAGACGGCGCGCGAGAAGGGACTCCCGCTCGTCGGCACCTGAGGCGGGTTCCAACACATGCTGGTCGAGCATGCACGCACCCTCCTCGGCATCGATGCCGCGAGCCACGCCGAGTACGGCTCCGGCGGGGTCGAGGTCGTGAGCCTGCTCGCGTGCTCGTTGACCGAGTCGCAGATCGAGATCTCGATCACGCCGGGCACGAGGCTCGACGCCGTCCATCGAGGCGAGCGCCACCGGGTGGAACGGACGCACTGCAGCTACGGGCTCTCGCCCGACTTCGGCCACGTGGCAGCGTCCGCGGGCATGCGGGTCAGCGCGATCGACGACACTGGAGAGGTCCGCGCCGTCGAACGCTCCGACCATCCGTTCTTCATCGGCACCCTCTATCAGCCCCAGCGAACGAGCTCGCCCGGCCGACCCCATCCCCTCTGGAGCGCGTTCATCGCCCAAGTAGGCCGCTGACCGACCATGATGGCGCCGCGCGGCTCCCGCGCGAGGACGGAGGGGGCATCCCATGGGTTGGTGGATCGGCGGCATCATCGGGCTGATCATCTGGATCGCGATCGCCTTCTGGCCGGCGCGCGTCGCGGGCCGGAAGGGCCACAGCTTCATCCTCTTCTTCCTGCTGAGCCTGGTGTTCTTCCCGGCCTCGCTCATCCTGGCGTACGTGGTTCGCGACCGGCGCCGCGGGTAGCAGCGCGTTACGACACGAAGCGGTCGCGGCCCTGCCAATAGGGGCCGCGCAGGTCCTTCTTCAGGATCTTGCCCGAGGGGTTGCGCGGGAGCGCGTCGATCCAGTCGACCGACGTCGGGCACTTGAACTTCGCGAGCCGCTCTCGGCAGAAGTCGATGAGCTCTTGCTCGGACGGATCGCTGCCCGCCGCGCGCGACGATCAGCGCCTTCGGAGTCTCACCCCACCGATCCGATGGCACGCCGATCACCGCGGCGTCGGCGACCGCGGGGTGGGCCATGAGCACGTTCTCGATCTCGGCGGGATAGATGTTCTCGCCGCCGGACACGATCATGTCCTTCACGCGGTCGTGGATGTAGAGGAACCCATCCGCGTCGAAGTAGCCGGCGTCGCCGCTGCGCAGCCAGCCATCGTCGAGGATCGTCTTCGCCGTCTCCTCTGGCAGGTTCCAGTAGCCCTTCATGTTCTGCACCGTCCGCACCCAGATCTCGCCCACGTCGCCGACCTCTGCGTCTGCGCCCGACGCGGCATCGATGATGCGGATCTCGACGCCGTCGAGCGGCTTGCCCGCCGACCTCAGCCGGTGCGCGAGGGGTCCGCTGGGATCGTGGTCCGCGGGGAACAGGCCCGTGACCGCGCCAGTCGTCTCGGTGAGGCCGTACAGCTGCACGAAGCCGCAGCCGAACACACGCAGCGAGTCGACCAGGACCTGCGTGGAGATCGGCGACGCGCCGTACGCCATCATCTCGAGCGCCGAGAAGTCGACGTCCTCGACGCCCGGCATCATGCACATGAACTGCAAGACCGCCGGCACCAAGAAGGCGTGCGTGACCTTGCGCTCCTCGATCACTTTCGCGATCGCGGCAGGGTCGATCTCTCGGACGATCACGTCCTCACATCCGGCAGTCAGCCCGACGCACGCCCAGCCCCCGCCGCCGATGTGGAACAACGGCATCGCGACCATGTTCACCGAGTCGGGCCGGAAGCCAAGGCGACGGCTCAGTCCCTCCATTGCGGTGAACAGGTTCGGGTTCGTCAGCATGACGCCCTTCGGGAGGCCCGTCGTGCCTGATGAGTAGAACTGGAGCGCGACATCGTCAGGACCGGCCTGAAGGCCGGGATCTGTCGCGTCTTGACGCGCGATCCAGTTCTCGAACGACTCGTGCCGCGGATGCGAGCCCACGATCACGATCTTCTTGACGGTGGTGAGCTCGCCCTCGATCGCGTCGAGCACGGGGACGAACTCCTCGCCGACGACGAGCACCTTCGCCTGCGAGTCGTTGACGATGTAGGCCACCTCGGGCGGAGCGAGCCGCCAGTTGACCGCGACATCCACGGCGTTGGCCTTGGCCGCGCCGATCAGGACGTCGAAGTACTCAGGTGCGTTCTTGTCGAGGATCGCGACACGGTCCTGCTCGCCCACGCCTTCGGCCTGCAGCCCGTTCGCCACACGAGTCGTGCGGTCATCGAGCTCGCGGTACGTGACGACTCGATCGCCCGCCCTCAGCGCGATGTGGTCAGGGCGCTCGGCGCCGTGCACGCGGGCAAGGTCGGAGATGCTCGTGATCGCCATGCCTCATCCTTTCTCAGACTGACCTCTTCGTGCCGAACCGATCCCAGTGGGTCACGGCGTGCACGGGCTTGCGGCGGGCCACGCCGAACCGGCCTGTCGGGCGCCCCATCGGCACGATCGCCGCCACCTCCATCGTGTCGGGCACACCCAGCAGCTCGCGCAGCTCGTCGTGGTGGATGCGCACGACCGTGGTCAGCGCGGTGCCGATGCCGAGGTCCCGAGCCGCGAGCATGAAGTTCTGCACCGCCGGATACACCGATGCGTAGAGGGGGCCGATGTCCATCGGACCCTCCTCGTCGCTCGGGGTCCAGTCGATGACCGGCATCAGGAACGCGACGATCGCTGGTGCCTCTCCGAAGTGATCGGCGAGATGACGGGACGCCTCGGCGGTGCGACGCCACGACGTCTCGTCCTCAGGCGTGCGAAACCGCGGGGTCATCGCCAGCAGCGTGCGCTCGTAGCGGTCGTAAGCCGTGCGGTACAACGCGCCGACCTCCGCCCGCAGCGAGGGATCGGTGACGACGAGGTACTGCCAAGGCTGCAGGTTGCCTCCGCTCGGCGCCTGCTGCGCGGCCTGGAGGCAGTGCAACACCTCCTCGTCGGTCACCGGTTCGTCCGCGTACCTCCGCATCGCACGCGTCGTGAGCAGCGCGTCGTATAGCTCCATGCGACCAGCCCCCCTCGAGGTCGCCCATACGATGCCATCGTTGTGAGCGGCGTCGAGCCCTACGTCACCGAATCCCCCCCGCACCACCCGCGGTGGTACGGCGACGTCGGGATCGTGGCCGCCGCCGTGCTGATCGTGGCCGCGATCGCGTCGACGCTCAGCTGGTGCGACTTCAGCCTGCAGTCCTACCGACTGAGCGCAGGTGTGCCGCTTCTGCTCTGCCCGGGAGGGGCCAGCTCAGGCGACATCCCCGCGGGCACCACCGTGCGCGTCACCGCCGTCTACTCCGGGACCCTCGGCGAGTTCCGCGAGCTGTCCGCGCCAGGTGGTACCAACGGCTGGGCGGTCGCCGCCGACATCGACGCCGCGTCGGGCATCACGACTCGTGACATCTTCGGCCTGCCCAGTGTCAGCGACCCTGCCTTCGACGGTCCCGACTGCACGTCGACCGCTCCGACGACTGACGCCACGACCGAGACGACGGAGGCGACGAACACGACCGCCATCGAGACCACCGCGGTCGCGACGACGGCCACGGGCGCGACCACGACGGTCGCGAGGACCACCGGTCGGACGACGACTCCCCGCCCCACCATTCGACCGACCGCCACCACGACCCCGGCGCCGACGACCGTGCCGAAGACCACGACCACCGCCGACACGGATGGCCCCGACATCGGGCCCGTGCGCCTCAAGCCGTCGACGATCACCGAGCCGAACGGGCCGGACGTGGCGGCCGCGTGCGCGTCAGGAGCCACGATCGCGCAGCTGTCGGTGAGCGTCACCGACCCGAGCGGAGTGCAGTCCGTGACCTACGCGGCGACCGTCAAGGGGCTGAGTGAGGGTGGTCCGCTGTCGAACGTCGCCGAGGTGTACTCGGGCACAGTCGGGCCGTTCTCGGGCGCATTCCCACCGGGAGACAAGGCCACGAGCGCAGTGATCGCGGTGCTGATCACCGCGACCGACGATGAAGGCAACGTCAGCCGCACGACTGGCTCGGGCACCCTCCTCCGCTGCATCGCCCCCGCGACGACGACCACGGTGCCCGGTACCACGACGACCACCATCATCATCTTCTGAGGTGATGGGGCGGACGCTCAGAGCAGGCTCCCGTCGAGCGACTGCCCGAGCCGCTGACGCCCGTAGATCTCGTAGCCCCGCGGAGACACCAGAAGGTGTTGGGTCGCGGTGTGGATGTCGCGGAAGCAGCGCTGCAGCGGACTACTCGCGAACACCGAAGAGCCGCCACCGGTGTTGTACGCGAGGTCAACCGCCTCGGCGCAGCGAATGCCGGCGTTCGTCGCGGCGAGCCGGACACGCGCCCGCTGGTCGATGGTGATCTCTCGGCCCCGGAGCACGTCGGCATACACCTCGCCGACCTCATGGAGGAGGAAGGCTCTCGCCGATCCGAGTGCCGCCTCTGCCTTCGCGATGTCGACTTGGGCCAGAGCGGATGTCGAGAGGCGTCGGGCCGCAAAGGCGGGAGTCTTCGCTGTCCGCGAGCTCCGCGAGCTCGTCGATGGCGCGCCGTGCGATGCCGAGGCAGACCGACGCGACCCGCGAGTGACAGAAGTGAGAACAACGGGAACCGGTAGAGCGGGCGGTCAAGCCGCGGCGGCAGACCCTTCCCGAGCACCACCGTTCGCCCCTCGGCGACGAAGACATCGTCGACGACGAAGTCGTTCGACCCGGTGCCTCGAAGGCCAGACGAGTACCACGTGTCGAGGATCTCGACGTCGGTAGCGGGGAAGAAGGCCAGACGGAGCTCGTCGCCCGCGATCGTGCCGCCGCAGATCCACGCGCAGTGCTGCGTCCCGCTGCCCCATTGCCAACGGCCGGTGACTCGAAAGCCCCCCTCGACCGGCTCCCCGATCCCGCTCGGCGCGAGCGCGCCTCCGGTCACCGTCAACGGATCGCTCCCGTAGATCTCCTCGGCGTCCTTCGCCGGGAGGTAGGCGGCCATCGGCGCGGTCGTCGATGCGATCATCGAGCACCACGCCGCCGCCGCGTCATGGCGACCGAGCTCCGCGACGATCTCGACGAACGTCATCGGGTCGACCTCGGCGCCGCCGTACTGCTCGGGCAGCCCGAGCTTGAAGAACCCTCCCTCCGCGAGAAGGCGCACGACCTCGAGCGGCAAGCGCCGGAGCGACTCGGCTTCGTCGGAGTACGACCGCAGCACCGGCCCGAGCGAGCGGGCGTCGTCGAGCAGCGTCACGCGGCAGGATCGTGGGGAAGCCCGAGGACGCGCTCGGCGATGATGTTGCGCTGCACCTCGGAAGTGCCGCCGCCGATCGTGAGCGCCCGGGCGAACATGTAGCCGTGGTGCCACATGATCTCGGTGGCGTCGTTGCCTGTGAGCATCCCCGCCGTGCCGGCCAGGTCCTTCGCGAGCTCCATGATGCGTTGGCCGTGCTCATCAGCCAGCACCTTGCGCACTGATGCCTCAGGCCCGGGCTGGCGACCGTGGATTGCCGCGGTGACCGTGCGCAGACGGATCAGTCGCAGCACCTCCGCCTCGATGTGCAGCGCCGCGAGACGCTGGCGCATGCCCGCATCAGCGACGCCCCCGCCGCCTCGCACCTGATCGAGCAAGTCGCCGGCCGACGGGCCGCTGCCCCAGAGCGCGCCGCCACCTGAGAGCGACACCCGCTCGTTCGCCAACGTGACCTTGGCGAGCGCCCATCCCCCGTTCACGTCGCCCACGAGGTTCTCGGCCGGCAGGCGGACGTCGGTGAAGAACACCTCGTTGAACAGCGCCGTGCCGGTCATCTCCTTGATGGGACGGATCTCGATGCCGGGGGTGTCCATCGGGCAGATGAAGTACGAGATGCCCCGGTGCTTCGCCACGTCGGGATCGGTGCGGGCGATGAGGATGCCGAACTTCGAGAACTGGGCTCCCGACGTCCACACCTTCTGACCGTTCACGACGAACTCGTCGCCGTCGCGCACCGCTTTCGTCGTCAACGACGCGAGGTCGCTGCCCGCCCCCGGCTCGCTGAAGAGCTGGCACCAGATCTCCTCGCCGGCGAGCAGAGGGAAGAGGTAGCGCGCCTTCTGCTCCTCCGACCCCGCATACAGGATCGTCGGGCCTGCCCAGCCGATCCCAATCTGGTTCTGGGGCCGGGACACCCTCGCCCGTCGCATCTCGTCGTCGATGACGAGCTGGAGGATCGGGCTCGCGTCGAGCCCCCACGGACGCGGCCAGTGCGGCACCACATACCCCGCTTCGGCGAGCTGCCGCGCGGTTGGCTTGGGGTTTGCTGTGAACCACTCCCGAACTTCCCGTCGCTCGAGAGCGTCGTCGGACGGCAAGTCGAAATCCATGAGCCCAACGTACGTCGCCGACGGAAGCGAGGCGGACGTCGGCGACGAAGACACGACAACCCGACGTTCAGTTCCCGCCTCGGGCGCCGTACCATTCCTCCCTAGTCGTCGCGTCGCGGCGCACACGGAGGCACACTGAGACATGCCGAACCCGGCACTGAACGAGAACGCGTGGAAGAAGGCAGCGGCCGAAGACGAAGTCGGCTGGGCGTCCCGAGGCGCCGGCGCCGTCGACGCCACCACCTATCACCCCCCGATCGACGACGGCCCGATCACCCCCTATCGCAGTGACCGCATGACGATGGGCGGTGCCATGAGCGCGACCGGGGTCCTGTTCGTCGTGCTGCTCGCGTTCGGTGCCGTCGGCTGGGCGGCGACGCCCACGAGCCCCATCGGCGAGGTGCAGTTCCCGGGGTGGCTGTTCCTGCCCCTCTTCGGCGCCCTCGGCATCGCGTTCCTCACGATCTTCAAGCCCCACCTCGCGCGCTTCACGAGCTTCGGCTATGCCGCGCTCGAGGGCTTGGTGCTCGGCGCCATCTCACGCGTGTACGACGCCCAGTGGAACGGCATCGTCGTGCAGGCCGTCCTGCTGACCGCGGCGGTGTTCTTCGGGATGCTGCTGCTGTACTCCACGCACATCATCAAGGTCACCGACCGGATGCGGCGCATGGTGATCGTGGCGACGTTCGGGGTGATGCTCGTCTACGGCGTCTCGCTCATCGCGAGCCTCTTCGGGGCCAGCATCTCCTTCATCACCGGGGCGAGCATGTTCTCGATCCTGTTCAGCGTGGCGATCGTCGGCCTGGCCGCGTTCAACCTGATGCTCGACTTCGATTTCATCGAGCGCGGCGCCAACGTGGGGCTCCCGAAGCAGATGGAGTGGTTCGCTGCCTTCGGCCTGATGGTCACTCTGGTGTGGCTGTACCTCGAGATCCTGAGGCTGCTCGCCAAGCTGCGTTCTCGCTGACCTCGTCCGCTACCGTCGGCCGCCATGGCTGATCTCGGTTTCGACGGGAAGGTTGCGATCATCACCGGCGCAGGCGGCGGCCTCGGTCGCCAGCACGCGCTGCTGCTCGCGTCGAGAGGCGCGCAGCTCGTGGTCAACGACCTCGGGGGTGGCATCGACGGCACCGGCGGCTCCGAGGGCCCCGCGCACACGACCGCCAAAGAGATCGAGACCCTCGGCGGCATCGCGACGGCAGACACGAACTCGGTGGCGACCGCCGAGGGTGGCGCGGCGATCGTGAAGACGGCCCTCGACGCGTTCGGTCGCGTCGACATCGTCGTGAACAACGCCGGCATCCTGCGCGACAAGGCGTTCCACAACATGGACGTGTCGTTGCTCGATCCTGTCCTCGACGTCCATCTGCGCGGTGCGTTCAACGTGACTCGCCCTGCCTGGGTCGTGATGCGCGAGCAGGGGTACGGCCGGGTCGTGTCGACCTCGAGTGCGGCGGGCATCTTCGGCAACTTCGGCCAGACGAACTACGGAGCCGCGAAGATGGGCCTGGTCGGGTTCACCAGGGTGCTCGCGGTCGAGGGCGCGAGGCACAACATCAAGGCGAACGCGATCGCGCCTCTGGCGCTCACTCGCATGACCGAAGACATCATGGGCCCGATGGCATCCAAGGTGGCGCCCGACCTGGTGTCACCGGTCGTGGCATGGCTGGCGCACGAGGACTGCCCCGTCAGCGGCGAGATCTACTCGGTCGCGGGTGGACGCGTCGCTCGAGTGTTCATCGCAGAGACACCCGGCTACTACAAGGCTGGGCTGACGATGGAAGACGTCCGCGACAACTGGGACACGATCCGCGACGAGAACGGGTACGCCGTGCCCGCCAACCTCGGCGAGGAGACCGCGCTGTACCTGCCGTACTTCAAGGACTGATGCCAGGGGGGTGACAGAGATGTCGTCGAGCCTGTTCACTCGATTCGTCACCCTGTACTACGCGCACCTCGATCCGAACGACGCGAGCGAGGTCTCGTCCGATGACCTCGATGGCGCCGCACGCGCCCATCTGCGTCTCGCCGAAGCGCGACCCGCTGGCGAGTCGATCGTCAGGGTCACCAATCCCTGCTTCGACCAGGACGGCTACGACTCGACGCACACGATCGTCGAGACCGTCACTGAGGACATGCCCTTCCTCGTCGACTCGCTCGCGATGGCACTCACGCGCCACGGCCTCGGCATCCACCTGGTCGTGCATCCGATCATCCCCGTGCGCCGCGACGACACGGGCCAGCTCATCGACCTCGGGGAAGACGACGACGGCGCCCTGCGCGTCTGGGTTCATCAACGAGGCGTTCATCCACTTCGAGGTGGATCGTGAGACCGACGCGACAGTCATGGCCGACCTGCGCGCCGACCTCCTGGCGGTCTTGGGCGATGTGCGCGCTGCAGTGGTCGACTGGCAAGCCATGCGCACGAAGGCGCTCGAGGTCGCACGCTCGCTGAGCGACGCCGAGGCCGCGGCTCTTCTCGACTGGATGGCCGACGATCACTTCACGTTCCTCGGCTATTGCGACGTGACCGCCGCGGGCTCCGGGCTCGGCGTGCTGCGTGGGACACGTGCGAGCGCGACCGCGCCTCCGGTGGGCGTCACGGTCCGCAAGTCCGACGGTCGGGCGACCGTCCATCGCCCCGTCCACATGGAGCAGGTGTGCGTCGGCCCCCACCAATTCCTCGGTCTCTGGACGTCGGCCGCGTACAACACATCGCCACTCGAGATCCCACTGCTCCGGCGAAAGGTGAGCGCGGTCCTCGACCGTGCCGTGTTCCCTCGCTCGTCCCACTCGGGGCGGGACTTGACGTCGATCCTCGAGGCCTACCCGCGCGACGACCTCTTCCAGATCGACGAGGACGAGCTCTACGTGACCGCGATGGGCATCCTCAGCCTCCAGGAGCGAAAGCGCGTGCGGCTCCTCGTGCGCCGCGACGACCTCGGGCGGTTCTTCTCGTGCCTCGTCTACCTGCCACGGGACCGGTACACGACCGAGCTCGCTCGTCGCATCGAGGCGATCTTGATCGACACGCTCGCCGGTACAGCCGGTGAGAGCACGGTGCGAATCTCTGAGTCGGTCCTCGCACGACTCCACGTCATCGTGACCCTGCCTGCCGGCGCGCCTTCGACAGTCCCCGACGTCTCTGCGATCGAGGCTCGCCTCGCTGCTGTTGCCCGCTCCTGGACCGATGACCTCGCCCAGGAGCTCGCCGACGACCACGGCGAAGAGGGCGGCATCGACCTCTTGCGCAAGTACGGCGAGGCGTTCCCCGCCGCCTATCGCGAGGATGTCGATCCCCGTACCGCCGTCGGCGACGTGGCGCGCATCGAGTCACTCCTGGCCGGCTCGGCCGCCACCGATCTGCTCTCTGTCGTGACGCGGCCGGCGGACGCTCCCCGGGGATTCGTGCGGATGCGCCTGTTCCGTGTGGGCGAGCCGATGGCGCTGTCCGACGTGCTGCCGCTCCTCGAGCACCTCGGCGTCCGCGTCATTGACGAGCGGCCCTACGAGGTGCACCCGACCGACAGCCCCGCCGTGTGGCTGTACGACGTCGGCCTCGCCAGCCCCGACCTCGCGGGACTCGACGGAGAGCGGCGCGTGGCGAGTTCTGCGACGTGTTCAGCCGGCTGTGGCGAGGCGAGGCCGAGAGCGACGGGTTCAACCGACTCGTGCTGCGCGCGGGATTGTCGAGCCGCAAGGTCGCAGTGCTGCGTGCGTACGCGAAGTACCTCCGCCAAATCGGTTCGACGTTCAGTCAGAGCTACATCGAGGACACCCTCGCCAACAACGGGTACATCGCCGCGCTCGCTGCTCGACCTGTTCGAGGCCCGCTTTGACCCAGACCGCACCGATGATCGAACCGAGGCAGAGGAACTGCTCGTCACGAGCATCGTCGCCGTGCTGCGCGAGGTGGCCAGCCTCGACGAGGACCGCATCCTCTCCAGCTTCCTGCACCTCATCGTCGCGACGCTGCGCACGAGCTGGTACCAGCGCGACGAAGCCGGCAACCCCAAGCCGTACATGTCGTTCAAGCTCGATCCTGCGCGGGTGCCTGATGTCCCGCTGCCTCGACCGCTGTTCGAAGTGTGGGTGTACTCGCCGCGCGCCGAGGGTGTGCACCTGCGCGGGGCGCATCGCGCGCGGCGGCATCCGGTGGTCAGACCGCCGTGAGGACTTTCGCACCGAGATCCTCGGCCTGATGAAGGCCCAGATGGTGAAGAACGCGGTGATCGTTCCCGTCGGAGCGAAGGGTGGCTTCGTCGTGAAGCGGCCGCCCGCGGCTGCCGATCGCGACGTGCTCCAGGCTGAGGTCGAGGCCTGCTACCAGATCCTGATCCGGGGCCTGCTGGACGTCACCGACAACTTGGTCGGCACTGACGTCGTCACGCCGCCTCGGGTCGTGCGCTACGACGACGACGACCCCTACCTCGTGGTCGCTGCCGACAAGGGCACCGCGACGTTCTCCGACCTCGCGAACTCCATCGCGGCGAAGTATGGGTTCTGGCTCGGGGACGCGTTCGCTTCCGGAGGCTCGGCCGGCTACGACCACAAGGAGATGGGGATCACCGCCCGCGGCGCGTGGGAGTCGGTGCGCCGGCACTTCCACGGCCTCGGCATCAACCCCGACAAGGACCCGTTCACCGTCGTCGGAATCGGGGACATGTCGGGCGATGTGTTCGGCAACGCGATGCTGCTCTCACCGATGATCGAGCTCGTCGGCGCGTTCGACCATCGCCATGTGTTCCTCGATCCCAAGCCTGAGCCGGCGCCGTCCTTCGCCGAGCGCAGGCGCCTATTCGACATCCCCCGCTCGTCGTGGGACGACTACAACCGGGCGCTCATCTCCACCGGCGGTGGGGTGTGGCCGCGGACCGCGAAGTCGATCCCGCTCTCCCCGAGGTGCGCGAGCTGCTCTGCACCGACGCGGAAGCGCTGACGCCCGCCGAGGTCATCACCGCGCTCGCTGAAGGCGCCGGTCGATCTTCTCTTCAACGGTGGCATCGGCACGTACGTCAAGGCATCGACCGAGTCGCACGGAGAGGTCGGAGATCGCACGAACGACGCGGTGCGAGTCAACGGCGTGGACCTGCGCTGCAAGGCCGTCGTCGAGGGAGGCAACCTCGGGCTCACGCAGCGGGCGCATCGAGTACGCGCTCGCAGGCGGACTGGTGAACACCGACGCGATCGACAACTCCGCCGGTGTCGACACCTCCGACCACGAGGTCAACATCAAGATCCTCCTCGACGGCGCGGTGGCGGCGGGAGATCTCACGTTGAAGCAAAGAAACGGCCTCCTCGCCGAGATGTCAGACGAAGTGGCTCGCTTGGTGCTGCGCAGCAACTACGAGCAGAACCGTGCCCTCGCGAACGCTCGAGCGCAGGCGGTGTCGATGATCGACGTCCATGCCCGATACACGAGCTCGCTCGAGAGCGAAGAGCTCATCGACCGCACGCTCGAGTCCCTGCCGACCGAGCGGCAGCTCGTGGAACGCCAAGCGGCGGGGCTCGGGCTCACGACGCCCGAGTTCGCCGTGCTCCTTGCGTATACGAAGACCACGAACGTGCGCGAGGTCCTCGCCTCGGACCTTCCCGACGACCCCTTCGTCGCCGACGAGATCGAGCACTACTTTCCGACGCCACTGCACCAGCGCTTTCGCGCCGAGATGGATCGACATCGGCTGCGGCGCGAGATCGTCGCAATGAGGATCGTGAACAGCACGGTGAACAAGGCCGGCATCTCCTTCGACTTCAGGATGACCGAGGAGACGGGCGCGTCGGTCGTCGACAGCACCCGCGCGCACCTCGCGGCGCGGGAGATCTTCGCGATGCAAGACCTGTGGACCCCGATCGAGGCCCTCGACGGCGCAGTCGCACCGGATGTGCAGCTGCGCATGCTCCTCGCGCTGCGACACACCGTCGAACGAGGTGCACTGTGGTTGCTGCGCCACCGGCGGCCTCCGCTCGACATCGTGGCGACGGTGGCGGCCTTCGCCGACGGTGTGCGACAGCTCGCGGCCGCGATCCCCACGGCGCTGTTCGGCAGCGATCGCGACGTGCTCGAGAAGACGATGGCGGAGTACGAGGCCGGGGGTGTCGGTCACGACCTCGCCCAGCGAGCGGCCGCGCTCGACTTCGAGCTTCCCGCACTGGACATCGTCGAGGTGGCTCGGGCGAGGGGCACCTCCGTCGCCGACGCAGCGTCCGTGTACTTCGCGCTCACGGACCGGCTCGGCATCGACTGGGTCCGGGAGCGCGTCTTCGACCTCGTGCGCGACGACGAGTGGCAGACACTTGCTCGGGCCGCGCTGCGTGACGACCTCTTGGCCGAACAGCGAGAGCTGACCGCCGAGGTGCTGCGCCTGCGCGGCGACGACGACACCGACAGCGCCTACGCCCTCGTCGACGCCTGGATCGAGCGAAACAGCGCGCCGGTGCAGCGCTTCCAGTCGGTGCTCGCGGGCATCAGGGCGGGCGGCACCTCCGACCTGACCACGCTCTCGGTCGCTGTCCGGGAGCTGAGGAACCTCATCGACCGGTCACACCCGGCAGGATGACCGCGTGGATCGATCTCGACGACTTCCGATCGGACGCGCGATCCTGGCTCGCCGCGGACAAGGACCGCGCGCCGCGGGACTACGGGGCGATCATCCCCCAAGAGCTCGTCGACGCCGGCATCGTGTGGCAGAAGCTCCTCTTCGCCGAAGGGTGGGCGGGCATCCACTGGCCGGTCGACCACGGCGGCCGGGGCCTCACGCCTGACCACAACGCGACCTGGATCGAGGAGTGCGCTCGCGCCGGCGTTCCCGCGTTCATCAACATGGTCGGCATCGTGCTCGCCGGCACGGTCATCCAGAAGTTCGGCACCGACGCCCAGAAGGGAGACCACCTTCGACCGACCCTTGCTGCCGAGCAGGTCTGGTGTCAGCTGTTCTCCGAGCCCGGCGCAGGCAGCGACCTGGGCTCGCTGTCGACCCGCGCCGAGCGTGACGGCGAGCGATGGATCGTCAACGGGCAGAAGGTGTGGACGAGCGGCGCTCGCTACTCCGACTGGGGCATCCTCATGGCCCGCACGGATCCGGACGCGCCGAAGCACAAGGGGATCTCCTTCTTCCTCATGGACATGAGCCTCCCGGGCATCGAGGTGCGACCGCTGCGCCAGATGACCGGTGAGGCCGAGTTCGACGAGGTGTTCTTCACCGACGTCGAGATGCCCGTCGACGCGCTCATCGGCCCGGAGAACGAGGGTTGGATGGTCGGGATGGCGACCTTGACGAGCGAGCGCGGCCACATCGGCGCCGCCATCATCGGGCTCGAGCGCCGTCTCGCTCAGATCGCGGCAATGGGCGAGGAAGACCTCGGCGCCGTCGAGCGCGATCGACTCGCCGGTCTGCTCTCGGGGGGCAACGCCTACCGCGTGCTCGCACTCCGTCAGGGCCCCGTCGCGAGCACCGCCGGTTCGTTGATGAAGCTCGGCATCACCGAGCTCATGTTCAACGCGTCGATGCTGCGGGGAGATCTGGCGGGCGCCGACGCGATGATCGAAGGCCCCGACGCGACGGGGATGCTGGCGGCGCCGGGAGGACGCATCGCGGGCGGCACCAGCCAGGTGCAGCGCAACATCATCGGCGAGCGCCTGCTCGGGCTTCCCCGGGAGCCTCACCCCGCCTGAGTCAGCCCATGATCAGGCTGCCGTGGTGCCCGATCAGGTACCAGCGGCCCCCAGGCTTGCGCACGAAGAGGTTCAGCGACGCGACCGCGCCGCTGCTTCCGCCGCCGAGGATGTTCTCGTCGCACACCACCCATCCGACGTCCCCGTCGACCTCGGCGCGGGCATTCGTGACGATGAACTGCAGGTGCTCCGTGTTGCTGAACAGGCCGAACCATGACGCCGAGATCGCGCCCCAGCCCCGCAGGGTCGCCCAGCCCGGATGCGTGCAGACACTGCGGTCTGTGTGCTCCCAGAGCTCGGACATGGCATCGAGGTCGCGTGCCTCGAACGCGTCGTAGAACGCCTGGTTGGCGGCCAAGACCGCCTCGATGTCCGCCGCTGACATGGGGCGTGACGGTACTCCCGACCCTCCCCGGGAATGTCACACCCCCCCGGTACAGTCGCCGCATGGCCCTCCCGGTGCCGTACGGCCTCTCCCCGAGCAAAGTCGAGTCGTTCAAGTCGTGCGCGCTCGCATTCCGGTTCAGCGCGATCGACCGCCTGCCCGAGCCGCCGTCGCCATGGGCGACCAAGGGCACGCTCGTGCACCGCGCACTCGAGCTGCTCTTCGAGGAGCCCGCGGACGGGCGCACGCTCGAGGCCGCGATCACGGCGCTCGACCGCGCCTTCACCGAGATGAGCACCGATCCCGACCTCACCGGTCTCGAGCTCGACGACGAGGCGCAGCAGCGCTTCCTCGACGAAGCCGAGGTGCTCGTGCGCCGGTACTTCACGCTCGAAGACCCGACTGCGGTCAACCCGATCGGCCTCGAGCTGCGGCTGTCCGCGGAGGTCGGGGGCACGACGATGCGCGGGGTGATCGATCGTCTCGATCTCGATGCCGACGGCGAGCTCGTGGTCACCGACTACAAGACGGGCCGTCCGCCGCGCGCCACACACGAACAGGGGCGGCTCTCGGGCGTCAACTTCTACGCGCTGCTCTGCGAACGAGTCCTCGGTCGCCGCCCTGCTCGGGTGCAGCTGCTCTACCTGAGCGAGCCCGTCGCCATCATCGCCACGCCCTCCGACCAGAAGATGGCCTTCCTCGACAAGAAGGTGGGCGCGATCTGGACGGCAGTCGAGCGGGCGTGCCGCACCGAAGACTTCCGGCCGAACCGCGGCCCACTGTGCGACTTCTGTGCGTTCAAGGCGTACTGCCCGGCCTTCGGTGGCGATCCCGCGCTGGCAAAGGCACCCTCGACCATCGCCGAAGTCGTCGCCATGCCGGAGCCTGTGCTCTTGTAGGGGCGTGGCCGAGGCCCCGTTCGGAGCAACCGTCGCGCGGTTCGATGCCGCGGTCGACGCCTGGTTCGAGGAGCTGCGGGGCAATCCTGTCGCGGATCGCGTGTTCTACGTGGCGTCGGCACTCGGCGACCACAGCCTGATCTGGCACCTCGCGGGCGCTGCGCGCGCGCTACCCAGTGGCGAGGTGCGCGACGCCGTCGAGCTGTCCCTCAGCCTCGGAGTCGAATCGGTCGCGGTGAACCTCGGCCTGAAGTCGCTGTTCAAGCGGACTCGTCCCACCCACGAGGGCGACCGTCCGCTCAGCCTCCGGCAGCCGCTCACGAGCAGCTTCCCGAGCGGTCACGCGTCAGCCGCCATCGTGGCCGCCGCGCTGCTCTCCGACCGCCGTCCGCTGCCCGAGGTGGTCTTCTGGTACGGCCTCGCCGCCCTCGTCGCCACGAGCCGAGTGCACGTGAAGATCCACCATGCCTCCGACGTCGTGGCCGGTGCGGCGGTCGGCATCGTGCTCGGCGCCGGGGCGAAAAGGGTCTGGCGACGGCTCGACCGGAATCTTCTGGCTCGCGGCGGGGTTGCCTGACGCATGCCCGCCAGGTCGTTTGCCGTCACGTTCGACTATCGCTGCCCGTTTGCCCGCACCGCTCACGAACATGTCGTGGCCGGGTTGCAGGCAGGTGCCGACTGGGACGTGCGGTTCGTGCCTTTCTCGCTGGGTCAGGCCCACGTGGCCGAAGGCGAGCCCGACGTCTGGGAGGATCCCGCGAAGGACACCGGGCTCCTCGCCCTTCAGGCCGGAGTGGTGGTCCGCGATCTTCACCCCGACAAGTTCTTCGATACGCACATCGCCTTGTTCGCCGCGTGCCACGACGAGGGCCGACACATCCGCGAACGCGACGTGATCGAGGACGTGCTGCGTCGCAACGGGGTCGACGCCGACGCAGTGTTCGCTGAGATCGCCGGTGGCGGGCCACTCGACACGATCCGCAAGGAGCACGAGTCCGCCGCGAACGATCACCAGGTCTGGGGCGTGCCGACCTTCATCGCCGACGACCAGGCTGGTGATTCGCAGTCCGTCTTCGTCCGCCTGATGGACCGACCCAAGGGCGACATCGAGCTCGCGACGAAGACCGTCGATCGGGTCGTCGACCTCGTGACCGGCTGGCCCGGGCTCAACGAGTTCAAGCACACGTCGATCCCCCGATGATCCGGGCTGCGATCTCCCCCTGACACGGCACCCTCGCGGACCTAGCCTGCGGGCATGGCCGACGAGCGCGTCGAGATGAGCCCCCACATGTCCGACGCCGAGGGCCTGATGTGGCGCCTCGAGAAGGACCCGTACCTCTCGTCCACGGTCGCGAACCTGACCGTGCTCGATTCCGCCCCCGACATGGAGCGTCTGGCCCAGCGCATGCTGCGCGCCACCCGAGTCGTGCCCCGGCTCCGCCAGCGAGTGCAGCCCGCCCTCGGACTGCAGCCACCCGCGTGGGTCGACGACACCGACTTCGATCTCACGTACCACCTCCGCCGGCTCGCGCTGGCGCCTCCCGGCGACGAACGCGACCTGTTCGACCTCGCGTCGCTGCTCACGGCCGATCCGTTCGATCGCACCCGTCCGCTGTGGCAGATGGTGATCGTGGAGGGTCTGAGCGGAGGCCGCGCCGCGTCTGCTGATGCGCTTCCACCACACGCTCATGGACGGCGAAGGTGGCGTTCGGCTCTCGCTGCAGTTCCTCGACTTCGAGCGTGATGCGCCCGAGAAGCCCCTCCCCCCTGAACACGAACCCGTCGCACCTCCCCCGCCCGCGAGCGCGGCCGAGGTGGCCCGCGACGTCGTCACGAGCACGCTGCGCGTCCCCGTCGGCCTCGCGCGCGAGTGGACGGAGCTCCTGGCGAACCCGCACCGCATCCCCGAGACGGGCGCAGCGGCGGCGACGCAGCTCAGCTCGATCATCCGTCAGCTCTCCGACACGAAGAAGGCCTTGTCTCCGTTGTGGACAGCGCGCTCGTTGTCCCGCCGGCTCGAGACGCTCCGGGTTCCCCTCGACGACGCGAAGACCGCAGCGAAGGCGCTCGGCGGATCGATCAACACTGCGTTCATCACCGCCGCCGCCGAGGCGGCCGGCCGCTACCACCGCGTGAAGGGCGCGCCGGTCGACGAGCTCCGCGCCTCGATGGCCATCAGCACCCGCACGAGAGACACGAAGGAGGCCAACGCCTTCACGCTCGCCCGGATGCTCGTTCCCACCGACGAGATGGGCATCGGCGAGCGGTTCAAACGCATCCACGAGGCGACCGAGGCGGCACGCGGTGCATCGGGCGGGGCGAGCCTCAACGCGCTGGCGGGTGTCACCGCCGCGTTGCCGACGAGCCTGCTGGTGCGCCTCGCCCGGCAACAGATCGAGACCGTCGATCTCGCAACCTCGAACCTGAGGGGGGCTGCGGTCCCCCTGTACCTCGCCGGCGCCCGAGTGGACGCCAACTACCCGATTGGTCCCACGGGAGGCACCGCGTTCAATCTGACGCTGCTGTCCTACGCGGGAAGCCTCGACATGGGCCTGAACGTCGACACGGCCGCGGTCGCGGATCCCGAGCTGCTACGCAGCCTCATGCAGGAGTCGTTCGACGAGCTGCGTGCCGCGGGTCAGACCCCGCGACCAAAGGCGAAGAAGAAACCGGTCAAGAAAGTCAGCTGACAGAAGCAGCGACGGGCTCTGACGAATGCGTCAGAAGCGTGCGCACATCGAGCAGAAGGTCCGCGACTTCGGCGGTCGAGACGAGCTCACGGGCAACCATCTCGCGCAGACCGCGATCGATGATCGCCAGTGCTTCGTCGATTTGGTCGCTGTCGTAGGTCTGCGTCATCGAGCCCTCCAACCCTGTCCGCCGGACCAACATTCCCGGTCGGTAGTCACACCGTACCGGTCGAGTGTGACACGAGCGTTTCAAGCGCACGGAGATTTCCGTCACCAGACCGGCACATGATCGCCACCTCCGGCGGAAGATAGCGTCGCGCCGATGTCTCCCCACCCCGCTCTCGGTGTCACCTACGCGAGCCTCGGAGCGCTCGGAGTGCAGGGCGGCGTCGAGGTGTCCCGCACTGCGGAACGGCTGGGCTACCGGTCGTTCTGGGTCGCCGAAGCGAACGGCACCGAGGCATTCTCCCTGCTGGGAGCGGCTGGCGCGGCGAGTCCGGGCCTCGACCTCGGTACCGGCGTGCTCGCTCTCCAGCTGCGCACGCCGCCCCTCGTCGCCATGGCCGCGGCCACGCTGCAGGCGCTGCATCCGGATCGCGAGATCATCATCGGCATCGGCATCTCGTCACCTGTCGTGGTAGGTCGGTGGCACGGAGCCACCTACCTGGCCAAACGGCCCCTCGCCCAGACTCGGGAGTACGTCACGCTCCTCAAGGAGTGCCTCGCCGGGGAAACGGTGTCCTTTCAGGGGGACTTCTACGAGATCAACCGGTTCCGGCTGGGCGTCAGGCTCGGCGAGCGGCGCCCGAAGGTGGTGGTCGGGGCCCTGAACGAGGGAATGCTCCACCTTGCGGGCGAGCTCGCGGACGGCGTGCTGTTGAACTACATCCCGGCCAGTCATGTGCCCTGGTCTGTGGAACAGGTCCGCAAGGGCGGGCCGGCGACGATCTACGCGTACATCCACGCGGGGCTCGTGGCTGACCGCGAGGACGGAATCGAAGCGGCTCGCCGCGATCTCTTCTCCTACGCCGTCGTCGACGCGTACGCGCGCAGCTTCAGCCGCGCCGGGTTCGAGGACGAGGTGACCGAGATCCGCGAGCGCCATGCCGCAGGAGATCGAGAAGGTGCGGTGGCCGCAGTGTCAGATCGCATGGTCGACGCCATCGACGTGATGGGCGACGGCGACACGGTCCGCGACACCGTGCGCGCGTATCTCGACGGCGGCGTCGACGTGCCCGTGCTCATGCCGCTGCCGTGGGGACCGGACCGCATGGCAGTGACCGTCGCGACCATGGAAGCCGCCGCACAGGCGTAAGGGGGACACGTGGAGATCGCAGGCAAGGTCATCGTCGTCACAGGCGGTGCCAGCGGCATCGGCCGCGGCGCTCGCGAGACGGTTCGGCGCCGATGGCGCCGCCGGCGTCGTCGTCGCCGACCTCGACGCGGACGGCGCGGCTGCCGTGGCAGCCGAGATCGCCGGAGCGGGAGGCACGGCCATGGCGGTGCCGACCAACGTCGGGATCGAGGCCGAGGTGATCGGGCTCGTCGAACGGGCCGAGGCGACGTACGGGCCCATCGACTTGTTCTGCGCGAACGCGGGCATCGGTGTGGGCCGAGGTCCCGAGACGCCGGACGAGGACTGGGAACGGATCTGGCGGGTCAACACGATGTCCCACGTCTACGCCGCTCGCGCACTGCTGCCCGGCTGGCTCGCGCGAGGCGACGGCTACTTCCTCGCCACGGCATCGGCGGCCGGCCTGCTCACGCAGATCGGCTCCGCTCCCTACGCCGTCACCAAGCACGCTGCCGTCGCGTTCGCCGAATGGCTGTCGGTCACCTATGGCGATGACGGGATCAAGGTGTCGTGCCTGTGCCCGCAAGGCGTGCGCACGAACATGCTGAAGAACAACGACGTGGGCGTCCGTGCCCTGGGAACGGCGGCTGTGCGAGCAGGTGGCGCGGTGCTCGAGCCCGAACAGGTCGCTGACGCCGTCGTCGCGACGATCGCGGCAGAGGAGTTCCTTGTCCTGCCCCATCCCGAGGTGCTCACCTACTGGCGACGCAAGACCGATGACTACGACCGGTGGCTGCGCGGCATGCGACGGCTTCAGGCGAGGGTGAGCGACCCGACCTAGGGTCGCGCCCCATGGGTGTGCGACTGGAACCGGCAGACGAGTACATGCACGAGCTCGGCCCCGAGCCGAACTTCAACGAGAGCATGTACGTGAACATCTTCGATCCTGACAACCAGATCGGCGGGTTCTTCCGCATCGGGAACCGAGCGAACGAGGGCATGGCAGAGATGACGGTCTGCCTCTACCTCCCCGACGGTCAGGTCGGCTTCCGGTTCAAACGCGCAGAGATCTCGAACAACGACGCGTTCGATGCCGGCGGCATGAAGTGGCAGATGATCACTCCGTTCGAGGAGCTGCGCGTCACCTACAGCGGCAAGGTCGTGCTGCTCGACGACCCGCTCGAGATGAGCGATCCGAAGAAGGCGTTCACCGAGAACCCGTACGCCGAGGCCGAGATCGAGATCACCTTCACGGGCCAGGGACGCCTGTCGATGTTCGGCGGCGAGCCCGACGAGTCGCACGAAGCTCCGGGCGAGGAGTTCGCGAAAGGGCACTACGAGCAGCTCGTCGCGGGATCGGGCCACATCCGCGTCGGCGAGCGCGAGTGGCACGTGGAAGGGTTCGGGCTCCGCGACCACTCGTGGGGACCGCGGTATTGGCAGGCGCCCTGGTACTACCGGTGGCTCACGGCGAACGTGGGCCGCGACTTCGGGTTCATGGGAAGCCGAGTGGCCCGCCGCGACAGCGACGGCACCCGGGGCGGCTTCGTGTGGGAAGACGGCGCCCTTCACTACTGCGACTCGTTCGAGCTGAAGACGACCTACGAGGGCGACGACCAGCACCACGATACGCTCACGGCGGTGCTGGGATCGTCGCGGTCCGGCAAGGAGTGGCGCATCACCGGTCGGGTGATGAACCTGATCCCGTTGCGCAACCGGCGCCCCGATCCCGACGGCAACATGCTCGTGACCCGCATCAGCGAGGGCATGACCGAGTGGACCCTCGACGACGGCCGAGTGGGGTACGGCCTGTCCGAGTACCTCGACCAGATCATCGACGGCGCGCCGGTCGGCCTCGCCGAGTAGCGCGGATCCGCGCACTGCTCGAAGCGAGATGACCACCTTCCACCTCGTCGCTCGCGAGGTCTGGGAGACGCAGCGTGGGGGCGATGCATATGCACCCGAGGCGTTTGCGGCCGACGGCTTCGTGCACTGCACCGACGGTGAGACGAACGTGATCGACACGGCGAACCGGTACTACCAAGCGGACCGGCGCGAGTACGTGGTGCTCACCATTGACACCGACGCGCTCACTGCTCCAGTGCGGTACGAGGACGCAGCGCGGATCTTCCCCCACGTCTACGGCACGATCGAGGTCGCGGCCGTGACCTCGGTTCGCCGAGTCGAGCGTGACTCCACCGGCCGTTTCGTGCGCATAGCGTCGGCGCCTCATGGACCACCTGTCGATCGGTGAGGCGCGCCGCATCGCGCTCGCTGCGCAGGGGTTCACCACCAAGCGTCCCGCGGGCAAGGTGTCGCGCCAACATCTCCAGCGGGTCATCGATCGGCTCGGAGTCATCCAGCTCGATTCGGTGAACGTGGCGGTGCGGTCGCACTACATGCCGTTCTTCTCTCGACTCGGCCCCTACGCCCTGTCGGATCTCGAGCATCTGGCCTGGGGATCGCACCACCTGTTCGAGTACTGGGGGCATCAAGCATCGTTGCTGCCGGTCGACCAGCACCCACTTCACCGCTGGAAGATGGTGCGGAACCGCACCGAACGACAGTCAGCGTGGCTCGTCGGGCTCGAGAAGAAGTACCCGGGCTACATCGAGGCGGTGCTCGACGAGGTCCGCGAGCGGGGCCCGATCGCGGCCGGAGAGCTCAGCGACCCGGGCAAGAAGGACGGGCCTTGGTGGGGATACAGCAAGGGGAAGCAGACCCTCGAGTACCTGTTCTGGACGGGTGAGGTCACGGCCAATCGCCGCGCCAGCTTCGAGCGCGTCTACGACCTTCCCGAGCGAGCGATCCCTGCGCACGTGCTCGCGGCGCCGACGCCCACGGAGCACGAGGCGCGCAAGGCACTGCTCGAGATCAGCGCTCGATGTCTCGGTGTCGCCACCGTTGGCGACCTCACGAACTACTACGTGCTGAACATCGCCAAGACCCGACCCGCGCTCGCCGAGCTCGTCGAGGAAGGCGTGCTCGTGCCGCTGGCGGTCGAGGGATGGAAGCAGGCGACCTACCGCCATCGTGACGCCAAGCTGCCACGCAAGGTCGAGGCGACCGCGCTCCTGACACCCTTCGACAACCTCGTCTGGCGGCGCGAGCGCGATGAGGCGCTCTTCGACTTCCACTACCGCATCGAGATCTACACACCCGCGCCCAAGCGGCAGTACGGCTACTACGTGCTCCCCTTCCTCCACGGCGACACGATCGTGGGCCGCGTCGACGTGAAGGCCGACCGCAAGGCGAAGACGCTGCTGGTGCCCGGCGCGTTCGCGGAGCCCGGAGTCGACATCGGCTCGGTGGCGGACGCGCTCGCGTGCGAGCTCCAGGCGATGGCCCGTTGGCTCGGCCTCGACCGTGTCACCGTCGGCCGCAGGGGTGACCTGGCGACGCCTGTACGGCGAGCGCTCAGCGCGCGCAGCTGACCATCCGGTCGACCACCTCCTCGAGGATCGCTCGCGAGGTTGCGAGGTTCACGCGGACGAATCCCTCCCCCGCCTGACCGAACGCCGCGCCGTCGCTCACGGCGACGCCGCCCGCCTGCAGGAAGTGTTCGGCCGGTGACATCCCGAGATCGAGCCCGCGAGCGTCGAGCCACGCGAGATACGTCGCTTCGGGCGCTCGATGCCGCACCGCGGGAAGAGATTCGGCGACCGCGTCGGCGAACCATCGTCGGTTGCCATCGAGATACGCGACGGCACGAGCCAGCCAGTCGTCGCACTCAGTCCACGCCGCTCGGGTCGCGGCGATCCCGAACGGCGATGTGCCGTGCATCATCGGGTTGAAGCGCCGCACGTAGCGCTCGAAGAGAGGCTCGCTGCCGCAATAGCCGACTGCACAACGCACACCGGCAAGGTTGAACGCCTTCGTCGCCGACGTCAGCGAGAACGTGCGGGCGCCGACGTCGACGTTCACCGAGGCGAGCGGCACGTGCGTCGAGCCGGGGTAGGTCAAGTCCGCGTGGATCTCGTCCGCGGCGACGACGAGATCGTGGTCGACGACCATCTGTGCGACCACGGCGAGCTCGTCGGTGTTGAACGACCGGCCGCACGGGTTGTGCGGGTTGCACCAGAGCAGGAGCCTTGCGTCGCGGGCCGCCCGTGCGAGCGCATCGACGTCGAGCGCGCTGCCCTCGTCGATCGGCCTGAGGCGCGCTTCGACGACCGTGCGGCCGTTGTCTTCGATCGCTGTGAGGAACGGTGGGTAGATCGGCGTCGTGACGAGCACGCCGTCGCCCGGCTCGGTGAAGGCGACGACCGCGTTGATGACGCCCCGCATGACGTCGGTCAGCTTGAAGCCGAGGGCGGGGTCGGGACGCCAGCCGAAGCGCTGGTCGAGGCGGCGGGCGCCGATGGCTTCGATCGAGTCAGGACCCTCGTCCACCGGGTAGCCATAGTCGCCGGCGGACGCAACCGCGACGACGGCATCGCGGATGGGGGCCGCGACCGGGAAGTCCATCTCGGCGACCCACGCAGGAAGCACCGACTCGGGATACCGGACCCACTTCGAAGACCTCCTTCGGTGCAGTGCGGCGAGGTCCAGGTCGTCGAAGCCGACCTCGGTCATCGCTGCTCGTCGAGGAAGTCGCGAGCGAGCTCCTCCCACATCTCGGCCGAGAGCCTCAGCGACTCGACGTCGACGCGCTCGTCGTTGCCGTGGAAACGAGACCAGTACTCCTCGGGCGTGATCTGACGGCTGAGCAGCCCGAACCCATATGCGGGGATGCCCGCTTGCCGGAACCACCTCGCGTCGGTCGCGCCGGTCAACGGGGAAGCCAGCAGGTTCGCGTCCGGATAGGCGCGGCGAGCGGCCCGCTCGAGCGCGGCCCAGAGCGGGGTGCCCGTCGGTGACTCTGTCGGCTCGCCCGATCGCACGACGTTGATCTCCACGGCATCACCGAAGTCGACCAGCATCGTGCGGAGCTCCTCGAGGGTGTCCTCGACGGAGTCGCCCTGCACGATGCGGATGTCCGGCTGCACGACGACCCGGTCGGGGATGACGTTGCGCTTCTGACCGCCGTGGATGACCGTCGGCGCGTAGCTGGTGTGTGTGCAGGAGTGCGCTCGAGCCGCGAGGGGTCGGGGAAGCGCGGCCAACGCGTCCCACAGCCGGTCCGCGTCGAGCAGCACCGCCTTGAGCTCCGCGTCGAAGAGCTGTCCCTCGACCCATCCCTTCCACGACTCGGTGATGTGCGTCTCGGGACGGTGCTCTGAAAGGCGACGCACGACCTCCGCTGCTTTGATCAACGCGTTGTCCGCTCCGAACGGAGTCGAACCGTGACTCGGCGTGCCGTGGACGACGATGTCGACGACGGCACCACCCTTCTCGCCCGTCACGACCTCGACGTTCGTGCCACGCGGTCCGTCGCTCACGATGCCACCGACCTCGGTGAGCACGTAGTCGGCTCGCACCGCGTCAGGCGCTGCGTCGAGCAGGTGCTTCGCACCGAAGATGCTGCCGGCCTCCTCGTCGGGCACCGCGAGGAACACGAGCGAGCCGCGCGGCGCGAACCCAGACTCTGCGAGGCGTCGAACGGCCACAGCCATCGCCGCCGTCTGGTCGAGCATGTCGACCGCGCCGCGCCCCCACACCTCGCCATCGACGAGCTCACCCCCAAAGGGATCGCGGCTCCAGCTCTCCTCCGACACGGGGACGACATCGGTGTGACCCATGAACGCCAGCGTCGGCGCCGCGGGGTCGGAGCCCTCGATTCGGGCGACGAGCGACGCGCGATGGGGAGTGTCGGGATGATGGAACCGCTCGACCCCGAAGCCCGCCGAGCCCAGGTAGGCCGACAGGGTGTCGGCGTTGCGGCTCTCGTTGCCGGACGCGGGCTCTCCGTCGTTCACGCAGCGGTTCCGGATCATCGCCTGCAGCAGCTCGACGACCTCTCCGCCACGACGGTCGGTCATGACGTAGCGGCGCGCTCGACCCACCCGTCGATCAGACGTCGAGCGATGCTCATCCCCGGGGGGATCATGGGGAGGTCGTCGGGGCGGTACCAGTTCGCGTCGGCGATCTCGATCTCGTCGATGACGATGTCGCCCCCCACCCACCTCGCCGTGAAGCCGAGCATGAGGGAGTGCGGGAACGGCCACGGCTGGCTCGCGACGTACTGCACGTCGTCGAGCGCGATGCCGACTTCTTCCGCGACCTCGCGATGCACCGCCTCCTCGAGCGTCTCGCCCGGCTCGACGAAGCCGGCGAGGCAGCTGTACATGGGCACTGGGAACTGGCGTCCCGGCGAGCAGGGCCTCGGGCCCATCGGGGCCGTCGCGCTCGACGAGCACGATGATCGCGGGAGCCAGGCGCGGGAATGCCGTGAGGCCGCAATGAGGACATCGCCGCGAGCGCTCAGCGGAGGACATCGCCGTCTCGTTGCCGCACCGCCCGCAGAAGCGGTGCGTGCGATCCCACTCGACGAGCTGCACGGCGCGCCCGGCGACGGTCCACTCGACCTCGCTCACGCGTCCCCAGAGCGCGCGGAGCGGGATGAACGAGCCGTCGTCCTCGCCTGCCTCGGGCGGCTCGACGTCTCCCGCCCAGCACGGACGATCGCCGAGCATGCCGAGGAACTGCCGACCCCGAAGGGCCAGCTCGGCCGACCCGTCGCAGACCAAGACTTCGTCACCGCGCACGTAGAACCACCGCTCGTCAGCGTGGTCGCTGTCAGCGCCGGCCGGGGGACGCAGCGACGGCACGAAAGGAGACGGCACGCGCGACGAGGCCATGCGCCACCGTATCTCCGCCGGTGCGAGACTCTGCTGTGCCCTGGATCTCGACAGTCGACCCCGCGGACGCGACCGGACTGCTCAAAGAGGCCTACGACTGGCAGGCCGAGCGGCTCGGCGAGCCCACCGAGTTCACGATGCTCGGCGGCCTGTACCCCGAGATCGTGATGGAGCGCCTTCGCCTCTACCGGGCGGTCGAGGGGTGCCCTTCTTCGCTGGCTCCCGCAGAGCGCCAGCTCGCCGCGTACGTCGCCTCGATGATGAACGGCACCGGCCACTGCGCGTCAGGGCTGCGGGTGAAGCTCCCGACGCTCGGCGTCGACGAGGCCACGATCGAGACGGTGACCAACGACGCCGCCCACGCCACGACCGGCGAGGCTCGCCTCGACACGATCCTGCGTTATGCGGCGCGGCTGTGCGAGCAGCCGATCGCCGTGACCGCCTCCGACGTCGACGCGCTGCGAGACGTCGGCCTCGACGACCTCGACATCCTCGACCTCAACAACATCGTCGCCTACTACTGCTACATCAACCGAGTGGCGAACGGCCTCGGCTTGCTCACTGAGATCCCTGCGGCGCACGCGCTCTCCGCTTTGCCGAAGTGAGCGACGTGGGCGGCGCCGGAGCGCGCTCGCTCCGCATGGGCATCTGGCTGTTCCCCGACTCGTCCTCGACGACGTTCGTCGATCATGCTCGGCACTGCGAGGCCGCGGGCATCGACGACCTGTGGGTCGGCGACGAAGGGCCGGGTCGTGATCCGTTCACGCTGCTCGCGGCCGCCGCCGTTGCGACGACGCGTCTGCGCCTGGCCATCGGCGTCACAAACCCGTACTTGCGCCACCCGGCGATCACGGCAGTGTCTGCGATGACCGTGCACGAGCTGTCCGGCGGGCGGGCCGTGCTCGGCCTCGGTCCCGGCGGCGACGTCGCCTTGCGCCCCTTGGGCATCGATCGCGTCACCCCGTTGGCCGCATGTCGGGACGCGTTGCGCGTCATCCGCGCGGTGTGCCGTGGCGAGGCGACGGACGGCTACGACCCTCCCCCGCACGCGTTCGTCGCTCCCGACTTGCCGGTGTTCATCGGAGCGCGGGGAGAGCGGTTCAACCGCTTCGCCTCCGAGGCGGCCGATGGAGTGTTCGTGGCCGGCGTCGCTCCTTCGCTCTTCGACGAGCTCGTCGGGTGGGCGCGGTCGGTGCGCCCGATCTCGATCGCGCTCTATGTCAGCGCGTGCTTCGACGACGACGCCGTCGAGGAGAGCCGCCCGACGCTCATCCACGCGTTCCTGAACGGCCCCGAGCAGCTGCGCGCACGCGCGGGCGTCACGATCGAGGAGCTGAGCGACGCGTCGGTCGCTCTGGCCGCGGGCGACGACAGCCTGGCTCGGGCGCTGATGACCGAGGAGCGGCTCGATCACGTGCTCGTGAGGGGAACCCCCGCATCGGTCGGCCGGGTGCTCGCCGGGCACGCTCGCAGGATCGGACCTGACAGCGTTGGCTTCGCGCTGCTCGCTGCAGACATGAGCCGGGCCATCGACGGCGCGGCGGAAGCATTCGCAACATTGAGCTCGGAGGTCGCTGCTTGAACGAGGTCGGCGTGACCTGTCATCTGCTGAACCCGACGCTCGAGGAGGCAGCCGACCTCGCCCGCGCGAGCGAGGCCGCGGGCGCGGACTGGCTCGGGCTGCCCGATGCGTTCTGGTGGCGCGACACCTGGCTGCTCGTCGGTGCCGCGCTCGAGGCGACCGAACACCTCCCCATCGGCCCGATGGTGACGAACCCCTTCTTGCGTCATCCCTTCCACACCGCGGCGGCCATCGCGACGCTGCAGGATCGCTACGGCGATCGGGTGCTCGTCGGGCTCGCGGCCGGCGGGTCGGAGGTGAGCGGGGCGGCCGGCGTCAACCGCGGCGATGCCGCCGAGCGGATCGACGACCTCGTCACGTTGTTGCGCCGGCTCGGCGAGGGCGGCCCGCTCGACGTAGCGAGTGGACGCAGCCTCGAGGTGCCCATGCTGCCCGTGTCGATCACCGTCGCCGGCCGCGGCAGCAAGATCTTGCGCGTCGGCGGGCGCGTCGCCGACCACGTGCTGCTGTGGGCGATCCCCGACTCCGACCTCGACCGCATCGTCGGTGTGGTGCGCTCGGGCGGTGACGCCCCGCTGACGTGGGCGCCGCTCGTCGACGTCGGCCCCGAGGGGCGCGAGCGCGCCCGCGTCATCGCGGCGTACGGAGTGCTCAACGCGTCGAAGGCCCTGCGCGCGGCGTGGGGCGTGGACGACGCGCACTCCGCCGCGGTGCGAGCGGCGCTCGTGCGAGGTGGCGCGTCGTCGGCGGTCGCCCTCGTGCCCGACCACGTGCTCGACGACATCCTCGTCCCGGACCCCGATCCGAAGGCGCTGGCGGTGCGCGCCCGGTCGATCGGGGCCACCGACATGGCGGTCCCCGCGTTCTCGATCGACTCCGTGCCCGATCGCGTCGCCTGGGCCCGAGCCGTGCTGACCGCCTGACCCCCCGCCGGTTTCCCCCTCCGCCGGTTTTCTTGGTGTTTCTCACTCTCGGCGCGGCAGTTCCACCAAGAGATGTCGCTTGGTATGCGGTAGATATACATTGAAACTTCATGAAAAATCACAGTGGGGATCGCCTCGTCGGCTTGCTCGCTGACCTGCAGCACGGCCTTGTGACGAGACACCAGGCGCGCGAGATCGGGATGAGCGACGCCCAAATCGCTCGTCGAGTCGCTCAGGGCCGCTGGGTCAGATGCGAGCCTCATGTCTTCCGGATCGTTGGTGCACCCGTGACCTGGCAGCAACGCGTCTTGTCTGTGTGTCTCGCGACCGACGGGGTCGCGTCGCACAGAACAGCAGCCATGCTTCTCGGGATCGGGCTCTGGCCCGCGCAGACCGTCGAGATCACTACCGACCCCGACCGGAATTACCGCAATCCCGACGTCCACGTGCACCGGAGTGTGGACGACCCGACGATCGACAGCAGCACCGTGGAGGGCATCACCGTGACCTCAGTCCGGCGAACTCTCCTCGACCTCGGCGCCGTCGTTCCACGAGACCGGCTGGAGAAGTGCCTCGAGCGGGCGATCTTCCGCGGCATGACGAACCCCGCCGCGCTCTGGGCATACATCGACGAGGTTGGCCGGCAAGGTCGGCGTGGTGTCCAGCCTCTGCGCGCTGTGCTCGAGCTCCGCGGTCGAGTGCCGGCGGCCGAAAGCGACCTCGAGACCGAAATGCTGCAGTTGCTGCGGCGGGCCGCGCTCCCTGAACCCGTCCGTCAGTACGAGGTCACCGTGGCGACGCGACGATTCCGCATCGACCTGGCCTATCCCGACCTCAAGATCGCGCTCGAGATCGACGGCGACGAGCCGCACTTCGGCGCGAGGAAGACCGATGCCGATGACACGCGCGACGGCTTGCTACAGCTCGGAGGCTGGCTCACCCAGCACTTCACCAAACGACACATCAGAAACGAGCCACGTGAAAGCGTCGAGCGAGTGCGCGAGGCGTTCCGTCAGCGTTCGATTGGTGGAACTGCCGCGCCGGGAGTGAGAAACACCAAGAAAACCGGATAGGTGGTTAGGCGGAGGGGGCGAGGGCGCGTACGGCTTGCCAGTGATCGATGCCGGGGAAGGGCATGACGGCGAGGCTCGAGGTAGTCACGCCGTTGTCGAAGTACCGCTGGATCTTGGCGCGGCACTCGGCGGGCGAGCCGTGCACCACGAGCTCGTCGACGAGCGAGTCGGGGATCACGGCGATGGCTTGCTTGCGATCACCGGACTTCCACGCGTCCCACATCGGCTGCAGCACATCGGCGCGCCCGAGCCACCGATGGAACTCCGCGTAGACCGGCACGTTGAGGTACGCCGCGATCGCGAACTTCGCTGCAGCGCGCACCGTGTCGGCGTCCTCGGAGGGTGCCACGAAGATGCGGCACACGATCTCCTTGTCGGGGCCGCCGGCGTGCACGTGCGGCACGACCTTCTTCACGTCGTCCGCGGACAGCCAGTTGATGATCGCCCCATCGCTCTCGCGCCCGGCGAGTCGCAGCATCCCTTCACGCAAGCCCGCAATGAGGATGGGCGGCTGCACCTCGGGCACCAGCCCGAGCCGGAACCCCTGCACCTCGAAGGTGTCGTACTTCTCGACGACCTTCTCGCCGGTGAGGGCGACGCGCAGGAACCGCACCATGTCGCGCACGCGCTTGTACGGATCGACGAACGGCACCCCGTTCCACCGTTCGACGATGACGTTCGAGGAGGTGCCGATCCCGAACGCGAACCGCCCCGGCGCCGCCGATGCGGCCGCCGCGACGCTCTGCGCCATCACTGCAGGGGCGCGGGTGAACGCCGGCACGATCGCCGTGCCGAGCCGCAGTGCCGGCGCCCACTGTGATGCCAGGATCAACGGCGTGAAGGCGTCGACGCCATCGGACTCCGCCGACCACACGTCGGTGTAGCCGAGGTCGACGAGCTCTTCGTACTTCGCTCGCTGCGCGTGGAGGGGCCCTCCGAAGGGGACCGTCATGCCGGGGCGGATGGGCAAGGTCATGGCGCGGGACGCTAGCGCCGCCCCCCGCACGCCTCGTCGAAGCGCTCGAGGTACCGGTCGCCGTCACGATCGAGCCGATCGCGCGCTCGCCGCGGGCGACCGGCGTCCGGATGCCCGACCTCGAGCGCGTGCTCGCAGCGGGCGGTGTAGGTGAGGGAGTACAACACCGAGCCGCCGGCGGCATGTCTCTGGACTGGCGACAGCGAACGCCCGGCCTGCTCGTACGCCGTCACCCACTGCGCCGCCTCCCCGGGTGACGGCGCGATCTCCTCCCCCGCCTCGCCGAAGGCCGACCACGTCGCGGCGGCTATGCCCACCGCGGTGCTCTCGGGCACGAGGGCGAGGCTGTCGGCGTCGTAGATCGCCCGAACGCCATCGGGCCAGACGCGGACGTTGCGCGCCGACCAGTCGGTGTGGGCCACGACCGGCTGAGTCGCGTCACCGGCTCGCGCCGCCAAGGCCCCGCGAGCGAGGTCGTCGATCCACTCGGCGCCTGCCGCGGTCGCCTCGAAGTCGAACAGCGGGTTGTGGGGCTCGGGATAGAGCGCGGTCACCGACGTCCTCAACGGATGGTCCCGCAGCGCGGCGACCTGGTCAGGCAGGAGCTCTGCGGCCGCGTCGACCAATCGCGCCAGGCCCTCCGCAGAAGCCACGAGCTCGGCTTCACCCAAGCGATGGGGAGGCTGCCCGGGATCGCGCAACACCTCCTCGGCACAGACCACCCCGCCGCTGCTGCGCAGCACCGCCGGGCCGGCGATCGGCTTCGCACACGGAATGCCGTGGTCCGCGAGATGGCGCTGCACGGCGACGACCGCGGCGAGGAAGTGCGACGTCCACCGGGGCTGGAACGCCTTCAGCGCCGCCTGCCGACCGTCGGTCAGCGTCACGATCGCGACCGCGCCCACCGAGAGATGCCACTGCTCGACGGCGGCGATTTCGGCTCCCAGGTGCTCACCGGCCCACACCGAGAGCCGCGCGCGGGCCGCGTCGAAGTCCTCGGTGCCGAAGATCAGCGACGCGATCGAGCTCAGCGCTCGGGCTGCTTCCAGAAGCGGACGATGCACGACTGGCTCGCCGTCGCGAGCAGCGTGCCGTCCTGCGCCCACAGGTGAACGAGGCCGTGCGCGAAGCCGTGGTCGACCGCGTGCACGCGGATGTCGAGCATGACCCATTCGGTCGGCACGAGCCGCGCGACTCGCAAGGTGTTGTCGAGGCTGTTGCCGCCGGCCATCATGCCGAGCGCCTGGCTCACGCCCATCGGTACGTAGTCGCCGAGGATCGCGAGCGCGGCACCCGACATGTCGAGCACCTCGGGCATCCGCGCCCACATGACGGTGCGGCCGTCGCCGGCGGTGCCATCCAGGTCGGCGAAGTCACGCAGCTTCGCGACGCGCAGGTCGAGCCGGGTGTTGATCGACTCCTCTACCTGGAAGCGGAGCGGACGCTCCGGGCAGTCCTCGGGTGCCGGCATGCCCTCGGGCATCTGTGCCCACTGGCCCGTGATCTCTTGTGGCCGCACGCCGAGCGCCGCGTTGACCGTCAGGATCTCGGTGTTGCCGACATGGCCGACGGCGCGCGCCTGCGTGATCTGGTGCCCCTCCACCGCGACGGTCACGTCGATGTCCATCACCGTTCCCGGCCGCGCGTACGACAGGTACTGCGCGGTCGCCCAGACGACGGGACGGCCGGTCGTGCCCTCCATCGCCTCGATCGCCGCACCGAGCCCGGATCCGCCGAACAGGAACCCCGATCCGGTGGAGATGCCGAGGCTGACCGGGAGGTGCCACCGATAGGGGTTGTGGGACGGCTGCAGGCCGAGGAACGTTCGGGCATCCACGAGGGCCGCATCGTACGAGGCCCGGCCAGGTTGCTGACTGCCGATACCCCGGTAGGGTATGTGCCATGGCCGGCTACACCGACACCAAAGACGACGTCCAGAAGCGCCTCCGGCGGATCGAGGGTCAGGTGCGGGGGCTGCAGCGCATGGTCGAGGAGGACGTCTACTGCATCGACGTGCTCACGCAAGTCTCTGCCACCACGCGGGCACTCCAGAGCATGGCCGTGGAGCTGCTCGACGCCCATCTACGGCACTGCGTCGCCGACGCGACCCGAGCGGACGACGCCGCCGAGGCCGACCGCCTCATGACCGAGGCGAGCCGAGCGATCGAACGACTCGTCCGTTCATGAGCACGACCCCGGCGTCAGACCACATCGACCTCGATCTCACGGGCATGAGCTGCGCATCGTGCGCGGCTCGCGTCGAGAGCACGCTCAACAAGCTCGACGGCGTGACCGCGACGGTCAACTTCGCGACCGAGAAGGCCTCGGTGCACTTCGATCCGGAGGAGGTCGCTCCGCCCGACCTCGTCGCCGCGGTCGAGTCGATCGGATACGGCGCGTCCGTCGCCTCCCCGCACGGACATCACCACGACGACCTCGACGACAGCGCGATGCGCTCGCTGCGCACCCGTGTGTTGGTCTGCGCTGCGCTCGCCGTTCCTGTGTTCGTGCTCGCGATGGTGCCGTGGTTCATGGGCCGAGGGTGGGACTGGCTCGCGTTCGTACTCACGACGCCGATCGTCACCTGGGGCGCCTTGCCGATCCATCGAGCGACGTGGCTCAACCTGAAGCATCGGGCCACCACGATGGACACGCTGATCTCGCTCGGTGTCGGGGCGTCGTACCTCTGGTCGGCCGTCGTGCTCTTCAGCGGCGCTGATGACGATCTCTACTTCGAGGTCGCCGCGGTCGTGGTCGTACTCGTGCTGGCCGGCCGTTACGCAGAAGCCCGGGCGAAGCATCGTGCCGGGTCCGCATTGCGCGCCCTGCTCGATCTGGGAGCCAAGACCGCTTCCTTGCTCGACGTGGATGGCACGGAGCACGACGTCGCCATCGAGGACGTGCAGGTCGGTGATCGGTTCGTCGTTCGGCCGGGCGAGAAGATCGCGACCGACGGAGTCGTCGTCGAGGGCTCTTCCGCGGTCGACGCGTCGCTGCTCACCGGCGAGAGCCTTCCTGTGGAGGTCGGCCCGGGGTCGCAGGTCACTGGCGCGACGATCAACGCCGGCGGCCGCCTGGTCGTCGAGGCCACCCGCGTCGGCGCCGACACGGCGCTCGCCCAGATGGGACGGCTCGTCGCACAGGCGCAAGCGGGCAAGGCCGACGCGCAACGCCTGGCGGACCGTGTCTCGGCGGTGTTCGTCCCGGCCGTCATCGTCATCGCCGCCGCCACCCTCGTGACCTGGCTCCTCGCCACGGGGGACGCCAACCAAGCCCTCACCGCCGCCGTTGCCGTCCTGATTGTCGCCTGCCCCTGCGCACTCGGCCTGGCGACCCCGACCGCGCTGCTCGCGGGCACGGGCCGCGGCGCCCAGCTCGGCATCCTCATCAAGGGCCCCGAGGTGCTCGAGGCGACCCGCGCGGTGGACACCGTGGTGCTCGACAAGACGGGCACGGTGACGACCGGCACGATGACCTTGGTCGACGTCGCGACCCGTGGCGCGAGCCGGGCCGAGGCATTGCGGCTCGTCGGTGCGATCGAGGCCGCATCTGAGCACCCGATCGCCAGGGCGATCGCGGTGGCCGCGGCTGCGGAGGCAGGGCCGCTCGCCGCGGTCGAAGACTTCCGGAGTCGCGCCGGGCTCGGCGTCGAGGGGACCGTCGACGGCCACCGAGTCCTCGCCGGTCGGCCCGCACTGATCGAGGCCTCCGGCCTCGATCTTCCCATGTCGATCAGGGAAGCAGTCGAGCGCGCGCAGCGCGAGGGGCGCACCTGCGTCGTCGCCGCGTGGGACGGCGCGACCCGCGCCGCGTTCGTCGTCGCCGACGTCATCCGAGACACCAGTCGCGAAGCGCTCGACGACCTGCGCGGCATGGGGCTCACCGTCATGCTGCTCACCGGCGACAGCAACGCAACCGCCGAAGCCGTTGGTCAGCAGCTCGGTCTCGACGCGAGCGCCGTGATCGCCGAGGTGATGCCGGCGGACAAGCTCGCCGAGGTGCGCCGCCTTCAGGGCGAGGGACGCGTCGTGACGATGGTGGGCGACGGCGTGAACGATGCCGCCGCGTTGGCACAGGCCGACCTCGGGATCGCGATGGGCACGGGCACGGATGTCGCCATGGAGGCCAGCGACATCACGATCGTGCGCGCGGACCTCCGCGCGGTGCCGGATGCAATTCGTCTGTTCGCGCCGCACGCTGGGCACGATCAAGGGGAATCTGTTCTGGGCGTTCGCCTACAACACCGTCGCGATCCCCCTCGCCGCGAGCGGGCTCCTCAACCCGATGATCGCGGGCGGCGCCATGGCGTTCTCGAGCCTGTTCGTCGTGACCAACAGCCTGCGACTGTTCCGGTTCACTCCGGGCGATGGTCGTCGCCGCGATACTCGAGCAGCGGCCGCAGCCACACCATCGAGGGTCGACGCGGCGGTTCGCTGAACCCGAACCGCACCGCAGGATCGATGCGTGCGGCGTCGCGCGACGAGGCGGTAGTTGGTCGCTCGGTACCACTCGTGCACACCCATCGGGCTCTTCGCGTAGGTGCGCACGCCCATCGTGACGCGGGCAATCGGGTTCTGCACGAACGCACCGATGGGAGACGCGAGCCAGTAGCGGCGCCTCCCGTCAGCACGCATTGAGAAGTGAGTCAGCCCGGCGTCGGGAGCTTTTGCTTCAGGTCCAACACTGGCGCGAACACGTCTCCCATGCGGTCGACACGGTCGAGCACGTCACCAGCCTCGAACACCAACGGGTCATCGCCCTTTGCGCAGGCCTCGACCTCATCCCAGGTGACGGGTGTCGACACGGTCGGATGCGGACGGGCCCGCAGGCTGTAGGGCGCGATCGTCGTCTTGTGGCGGGTGTTCTGGCTCCAGTCGATGAAGATCTTCCCGCCCCTCACGTCCTTTCGCATGATCGTCGTGACGGCGTTCGGATGGGCGCGTTCGATGAGCTGGCCGACCGCCAGCGCGAAGTCGCCTGTGCCCTCGTGCGTCGCGGGAGTGTTCAGCGGCACGTAGAGCTGCATCCCCTTGCTGCCCGAGGTCTTCGCACACACCTCGAGGGAGAGCGTGTCGAGCACGTCACGGATGAGCAGGCCCACCTCCGCGCACTCGACGATCGTGGCCGGCGCGCCGGGGTCGAGATCGAAGACGATCGCTCGGGGGGTCTCGATGTCCTCCGCTCGTGCCATCGGCGCGTGCAGCTCGAGCGCGGCCATGTTTCCCGCCCATACGAGCACGGCGCGTTCGTCGATCTCGCAGTACTGGATCGTGCCCTTGCCATCCCCCGGTCCGCCCACGGTGGGGACCCACGGGGGCCGGTGCTTCGGGCAGCGCTTCTCGAAGAACGAGCCCGCGTCGACACCGTTGGGGAAGCGCTTGAACGTCAACGCGCGCTCGCGGATGTGCGGAAGCATGACGGGCGCGATGCGCGCGTAGTAGTCGATCACCTCGCCCTTCGTGAACCCGACCTCGGGATAGAGCACCTTGTCGAGGTTGCTCAGGCGGAGCTGGCGCCCGTCGATCTCGACATCGACGCCCGGTCCGGCCATGGTGCGGGCCGGGTCAGGCCGACTTGCGCTTGCGCGCCGCGGCGGGCTTTTCGGCCGCCTTCGCCGTCGCCTTCGCCGGGGCCTTCTTCGTCGCCTTCGCGGCCTTCGCCGTCTTGACCGTGGTCACCGACGCGTCCTGACCCTCATCGGTCGACGCGGCAGGGTGGCGAGACCGCGCGGCCTTCGCTTCGCGGACACTCGCCTCGAGCGCGGCGAGCAGGTCGACGACCTTCGGCGTCGACGCCGCGGGAGCGGGCGCCTCGATGGCCTCTTGACCCGACGCCTTGCGCTCGATGAGACCCAGGACCTGCTCGCGATACTCGTCCTTGAACTGCTCGGGATCGAATGCCGCGGCCAACGAGTCGATGAGCTGCTGGGCCATGTTGAGCTCGCGGTCGGAGACCTCGACCTCACCCGCCTCTTCGATCTCGGAGATCGACGCGGGGTCGACGACCTCGTCTGCGTAGACCATCGTCGAGAGCACCAGGTATCCGTCGCGCGGGCGGATCGCCGCGACGTACTGCTTCGAGCGCATCACGAACCGAGCGATGCCGACCTTGTTCGAGGTCTCCATCGCCCGCATGAGCAATGCGTATGGCTTGATCGTCGCCTTGTCGGGAGCGAGGTAGTACGCGCTGTCGTAGAAGATCGGATCGATCTCGTCGAGGTCGACGAACTCGTCGATCTCGATCGCCTTCGACGCCCGAGCTTCGAACGCGTCGAGCTCGTCCGCCGTGAGCAGCACGTAGTTCCCCGAGGTGAGCTCGTAGCCCTTCGCGATCGCCTCGTCGGGCACGTCGCTGCCGTCGTGCGCGGAGACCTTCTTGAGCTTGATGCGGCTGCCGCTGCGCGTGTCGATCTGATTGAACGACACGGACTTTCGCGACACGGCGTTGTAGAGCTTCACCGGGATGCTCACCAGGCCGAAGCTGATGCTGCCATTCCAGAGCGGGCGCGGCATGTCCCCAGTTTGCCCGCGACGACCCAGGCTGAACAGGCTCAACATGTCACAGGCCACGTGCACTTCCATGCCAGCCCGCGCCGTTTCGGGTCAGCCGGCCAGCACGGCCCGAGCGACCAGGTCCATCCCGAAGGCGGTGAGGATGGCCAGGTAGAGCAGGCCGGTCGCCGCCATCACGGCGGAGTACTGACGCTCGCGTAGCGCTGCCCTGGTGGCAATCGCCAGTCCGATCGTGGTCAGCGCACATGCCACCCACATCCACCCAAGCGTGCCGTTCCACCCGTCGTCGACGGATCCCGACAGCACCGACAGCATCCCGACTGGCCAGATGAAGACGACGAGCTCGACCGGCCAGATCCACTCGAGCCAGCGCACGAGCTCGTTCAGGGGACCCCGCGACAGTCCTGGCTGCACGAGGTACCAATGGCCGAGGAGCATCGCGTCCGTCACCACGCCGAGGAAGACGGCGCCGACGACGGTGCGGGCGATCGCGAGAGGCGCCGGCCCGCCGGCCGCGGCCCCCGCAGCGATCAGACCCGCGAGCCCGATCAGCGGAGCGACGAGGTCGAGCGCGGGAGGGAACTCGGGGCCGTCTGCTCGGTGCGCGTGCGCATCCGCGATCTCGGGCCCCCGGTCGATGCCCGTCATCGCCGCGACGCGCTCGGAACGACGATCGTGTTCGACTCGGTGGCCTGACACTCCGACCGCTTTGCGGGCCACGGACACGATGAGGGCAACGGAGGTGGCGATGATCACGCCGACCGTCGCTGTCTCTCGCCCGACGACGGTGTCGAAGGCGAGGCCGACCGCGAGCGAGCCGATCGCGAGGCAGAGGAACACCGCTCGCAAGAGCCAGCCGTAGCCGAGACCAACCTCGCGTCGGCGCGTCGTGACCCACAGCCAGAACAGCCCGCCCACCGCCCACTGGAGGAGGAAGGTGGCCGCGTCGAGGCTGATCACCGGCGCCTGCCTAACACTGGGGGGAGGCTACTGCCGTACCCTTCGCCTCCATGCCCCGCGGCCGCGTCTTCTCGTCGCTCGCCTTCGCGGCAGTCGCAGTGGGGTCATTCGCTGGTATCACGGGCTGCGTGCCGTCCGACGCCAGGCCGAGCCTGGGGGTGGCGCCGGTCGACACCGTCTCGCACGAGCCAACCGGCATTCCCGACGTCGACCGACTGCTCGATCGGCTCGACGCGGTCGGCGACAAGACGTTCACCGCCTCGTACTCGATCAAGCGCAAGCTCGGCGACCTGCAGCGCGCTGCCAACGTGGTGCAATCGCCTCCGCACAACGTCGTGCGCATCGGCGACGTGGCGCTGTTCAGCGATCCGCCGCAGCAGACGTGCGACAACGCGACGAGCATCTGCGAGACCGGGCTCCTCGAGCAGCGCATCTCCGACGTCGGGATCTCCTCCCGGTTCTACGGCCCGGCCACCGCGCAGCAGCTGCGGGTGGCCGTCGCAAGAGAGTCGGCGGCCCCGACCGTCGACACGATGCAGGTCGCAGGGGTCGAGGCCGACTGCCTTCACGTCTCGGTCGGCGGCGGCCAGGAGACCTACTGCGTCACCGCGGATGGGCTCGTTGCGCTGCTCGACACTGCTGCCGTGCACATCGAGCTGACGTCCCTCTCAGAGGTCGCCGACTCGTCCGCGTTCGCTCGGCCCGGTCAGGTGTCGACAGCGACGAGCTCGTGAGAGACGCGGTTCATCGCGTCGGGACCCTGGTCGGTCGCCACGACGATGTCCTCGAGGCGGAGCCCGAACCGCCCTGACACGTAGATGCCGGGCTCGATCGAGAACGCATGGCCGGGCACGAGTGGCTGGGTGTTGCCCTCGACGATGTAGGGATCCTCATGGGCTTCGACACCGATGCCGTGACCGGTGCGATGGATGAACTGCTCGCCGTACCCGGCTCCAGAGATGATCGACCGGGCGGCGGCGTCGACCTCCTCACACGGCGTGCCAACCGTCGCCGCCTTGACCGCCGCGGCCTGGGCCTCGAAGAGCACGTCGTACGCGTCGCGGATCTCGGAAGGCGGTGTGCCGAGTGACACGCAGCGCGTGATGTCACTGCAATAGCCATCGAGTGTGCCGCCGAAGTCGCACAGCACGACCTCGCCATTGCGGATCACCCGATCGCTGGCATCGTGGTGCGGGCTCGCCGCGTTCTCGCCGGCGGCGACGATCGCGAAGTTGACCTGGTGATGGCCCTCGGCGAGCAGCCGCGCCGAGATCTCCGCGGACACTGCGGCCTCGGTGCGACCCATCAAGGCGATCTCCCCTGCCTGCAACGCCGACGCGACGCGATCGGCGGCAGCCCCGGCTCGGCGGAGGGCGTCGATCTCCGTGGGGTCCTTCTGTGCCCGCAGCGACCCCGTGACCTCGACGGCGCGGGAGAACGACACCTTGGGCATCTCAGCCTGCAGCGCGAGGAGGAACCGGGCCCAAGTCGTATCGCCGATGGCCGCCGTCCGCGCCGACCCGGCGAGTGAGGCGACGATCGAGATCGGGTCGTCGGTCTCGTCCCACCGGCGGATCGTGAAGACGCCGGGCTGCTCGACGACCCGCGGCGCTTCGAGCCGGGGCACCACGAGTGTCGCCTCACCGTCGGGGTGGGCCACGAGCATCGTGAGCCGCTCGAGCGGCATCGCCTCGTAGCCGGTGAGCCAAGGCAGGTCGGCCCCGACCGAGAGCAACAGCACGTCGATGTGCTTCTCGGCCATCTGCGCGCGCACTCGGGCCAAGCGGTCGGCGTAGGCGGCCGTGGGTGACGTCATGCCGACACGGTACGGCGCTGCGGCGCGAGCGCGGCGGCCGCGGCGCCGCGAGCGTGGTAGCTGGACCGGGTCAGCGGGGACGACTCGACGTGGCCGATGCCCATCGCCTCCCCCGCTCGACGGTACGAGTCGAACGAGTCGGGCGTCACCCACCGCGCCACGGGGAGGTGATGACTCGTGGGACGCAGGTACTGCCCGATCGTGACGATGTCGATGCCGACCGCCCGCAAGTCCGCGAGCGTGTCGACGATCTCGGTGTCGGTCTCCCCCATCCCCACGATGAGCCCCGACTTCGTCACCAGGCCGGCCTGCTTCGCCCGGGCGAGCACGGCCAAGCTGCGCCGCGTAGCCAGCCGACGGCCGCACGGCGCGCTGCAAGCGGGGCACGGTCTCGACGTTGTGGTTCAGCACGTCGGGAAAGGTCGCGAAGATCGCGTCGAGTGCGGCTCGATCGCCCTTGCAGTCCGGGATGAGCACCTCGACCGCGACCCCGGGCGAGTCGCTCCGAATCGCCTCGATCGTGCGCACGAACGCGTCCGCACCGCCGTCGGGCAGATCGTCGCGTGCGACGGCCGTGACCACCGCGTGGGCGATCCCCATCTTCCTGACCGCCTCGCCGACTCGTCTTGGCTCATCGTCATCGAGCGCGACCGGATGACTCGTGTCGACGAGGCAGAAGCCGCATGCACGCGTGCACGCCGCACCGTTGATCATGAATGTGGCGGTGCCGTCGGCCCAGCACTCCGAGAGGTTCGGGCAGCCGGCCTCCTCACAGACCGTCGTGAGCCCCAGGTCGCGCAGCGTGTGGCGCAGCGTGAGCACACTGCGGTCGTGGCGCACCGGGGCGCGCAGCCACTCGGGCTTGCGGGCCGAGATCTGCAGACCGTCGGTGACTCCGGCCTGCGCGAGCCGGCCCGTGAGCCGCACGGGCTCCCCGGCGCCGTGCCCGCGACTGAAGAGCGAGAGATCCTCGGGGCGTTCCCGCCACGCGACGTCGTGCCTCTCCCACCCCTGGCCGCCCCACCGCTCGACCGCGAGCCGACTCACGACATCCACGACGGCTTCCATGTCGATGTGGGTCCCTTCGGCCTGCATCGACGTGACCCCGAGGTCAGCGATGCCGCACGGAACGATGTGGTCGAACATCGAGAGATCCGTGCGCACGTTCAGGGCGAACCCGTGCATCGTGCGGCCGCGTGACAGCCGCACACCGATCGCCGCGATCTTGCGGGGTGCCTCCGTCTCGACGTCGAGCCACACGCCTGGGTATCGCCGCAGCCGGCCGGCGTTCGGCAGTCCGAGCTCGGCCAGCGCGTCGATGAGGAGCTGCTCGACGCTCGTCACGTAGGCGACGGTGTCGGCCATCCCCGTCGCCGGACCGCGCTTCCCTGGCAACGTCAGGATCGGGTATCCGACGAGCTGGCCAGGACCGTGGAACGTGACGTCGCCGCCGCGGTCGACGCGCACGAGGTCGGCACCGACGCTCGTGGGAGGGGTGAGGATGTGCTCAGTCGTGGCGCGCACGCCGAGCGTGTACACCGACGGGTGCTCGAGCAGCAGCAGATGGTCGCTCGAGGCGGAGTCGAAGAGGGCGTGTTGCAGATCGAGTGCCTCGCGGTAGGGCACCCGCCCCAACCACCGCACCCGCAGGGTCACAGCTCGGCTTCCCAGTCCCGCGTCTCGATGATGTCCTTCACCTTCACCAGGAAGTCCGCGGCGTAGACACCGTCGAATGCTCGATGGTCCCAGCTCATCGCCAAGTTGCCGACGGAGTGGATGACGATCGCCTCGCCGCCCCCGGGGGCCTCGACGACGACCGGGCGACGCTTCACTGCGTCGGTCGAGATGATGGCCACCTGGGGTTGGTTGATGATCGCCGCCGTGAGGACGCTGCCGGCCGAACCGTTGTTCGAGATCGTGAAGGTGCCGCCGCGGATCTCGTCGGGCGACAGCTTGCGGGACCGGGTGCGCGACGCGAGGTCGTTGATCTCGCGAGCGATGGCGCGCAACCGCTTTGCATCCGCGTCTCGTACGACAGGCACGAGCAGCCCCTCGTAGTCGAGGTCGACCGCGATGCCGAGGTCGACGTAGTGGTGAAGGGTGAGATCGCCGTCGCCGACCGTGGCATTCATGCGGGGGAACTCGGCGATCGCGTCGATGATGGCCCGAGCCACGAACGGGAGGTAGGTGAGGGTGAAGCCCTCTTGCGTGCGCCACGCGTCCTTGTGCGCGCGCCGCACCCGATCGACGTTCTCGTAGTCGACCTCGACCACGCTGAACGCGTGCGGCGAGACCGACAGCGACATCACCATGTGGTCACCCGTGAGCTTGCGGATCTTCGGCAGCGTCACGACCTCGTCGCGCTGGCCGGGTGCCACAGGAGCAGGCGCAGCGGCCACAGGAGCGGGCGCAGCGGCCACAGGAGCAGGTGCTGCAGGCGTCGGCGTCGCGGCCGGCGCGGGCTCAGCTGCGTGCTTGTCGATGTGATCGAGCACGTCTTCGCGCGTGATGCGACCGCCGGCACCGGTGCCGCTGATCGCCGCGGGGTCGAGGCCGTGTTCGGCGACGAGCCGGCGCACGACTGGAGACAGCAGCTTGGAGCCGGGCGCCTGGTCATCGGTCGCTGCAAGTGCAGCCGCTGGGGCCGGCGGCACCGCAGCGGCAGGGGCGGGGGCGACAGGGACCGCGGGAGGGGGAGGTGGGGAGGCCGGCACCGGCGGCGGGGCAGAAGCGGGAGGCTCGGGCGCGGCTTCGACGGGTGGACAGCGCGGGGGCCGCGGCCTGGGCAGCCGGAGCGGCGCCCGCCGTGTCGGAGATGACGGCGATCAGCTCGCCGACATCGACGGTGTCGCCCTCGTTGACCTTGATCTCGGACAGGAAGCCGGCAGTAGGCGAGGGCACCTCGGTGTCGACCTTGTCGGTGGACACCTCGAACAGCGGCTCGTCGAGCGCGACCGGATCGCCGACCTTCTTGAACCACTTGGTGATCGTGCCCTCGGTGACCGTCTCACCGAGCTGGGGCATCGTGACGTCGGCCATCAGCCGTGCAGGCTCCTTCCGGTCATCGCCAGCACGCTCTCACCGAACAGCTCGGACAACGTCGGGTGCGGCTGGATGAAGTGCGCGACCTCGTCGACGGTGGCTTCCCAGTTCACCGCGAGATAGCCGGCGCCGAGCTGCTCGGTGACCCACGGCCCGACCATGTGCACACCGAGGATCGTGCCAGCACTGCCGTCGGGCCGCTTCTCGGCGATGATCTTCACCAGACCCTCGATCTCGTTGATGATCTGCGCGCGGCTGTTGCCGCGGTACTGGTGCCTCGACGTCACGACGTCATAACCCGCCTCGCGAGCCGCCTCCTCGGAGTATCCCGCGAACGCGACCTCGGGATGGCAGTAGATCGCCCACGGCACCTTCGCGTAGTCGACCGGCACCGGGTGCTCGCCGAGGATGTCCTGCACCACCATGATCGCCTCGGCAAAGCCCACGTGCGCGAGCTGTGGAGTCGCGATGAGATCGCCGATCGCGTACACGCCGGGCTCCGCGGTGCGACACCACTCGTCGACCTGGACGAACCCCCGCTCGACCTGCACGGCGGTGCCCTGGAGACCCAAGAGGTCGGGGTAAGGCCGGCGTCCGACCGACACCACCACCTGGTCGACCCGCACCTCTTCGCCTTCGCCGAACCGCACGATCGTGCCGCCGTCGGACTGCGGCTCGTGGCCGGTGACGGGCACGCCTGTCTTGATCTGGATGCCGCGCTTGGTGAACGACCGGACGACGACGTTCGCGACGTCCGCGTCGCAACCGGGAAGGACCTTGGGGAGCGCCTCGAGGATCGTGACTTGCACGCCGAGGTCGGACATCATCGACGCGAACTCGCACCCGATCGCCCCGCCGCCGATCACGACGGCGGACGTGGGCAGCTTGTCGAGCATGAGCACTTCGTCGCTCGTGAGCACGATCTGCCCGTCGACCTCGAACCCGGGGATCGTGCGAGCCACCGAGCCGGCGGCCAGCACGACATGCGTGCCCTGCAGCTCTTGTGTCGAGCCGTCGTCGCCTTTCACCGTCACGACGTGGCCCGGCCCCAACGATCCGGTGCCGTTGTACGTGACGATCTTGCGCGCCTTCACGAGGCCGGTGAGACCCTTGTAGAGGCTCTCGACGACCTTGGCCTTCCGGGCCTGGCTGACCGCGAAGTCGACGATCGGCTGACCGGCTTCGATGCCGAACTCCTTCGCTCCGGACACATGACGGAACGTCGCCGCGGTCTCGAGGAATTCCTTCGCCGGGATGCAGCCCCGATGGAGGCACGTGCCGCCCACCTTGTCCTTTTCGATCATCGCGACCGTCATTCCCGCGCTCGCTCCGTACAGCGCTGCCGCGTAGCCGCCTGGGCCTCCGCCGATGATCACGAGATCGAACGATTCAGCCACGGCTGCAGGCTACCGCCCGCTATTGCTGCTGCTGCTGGGCCTGCTGCGCGAGTCGAGCGCGCCGAGCGCGCGCATCATCGAGGCGTTGCTGCGCGGCCGCCGCCGAGCGCGCTGCCTCAGCGGCGCTGCCACTGGCGAGGCGGCGGATGTCGACGCTGACTCCGAGAGTCGGGGTTGCCGTCCCTGCGACCACGCCCCGAAGCGGAGGCACGTCGTTGTAGTCGCGGCCGTGCCCGATCTTCACGTGGCGGAGCCCGATCTCGGTCGCGTTCGTGGGATCGAGCGCGAGCCACCCGAGCCCGGGCACGGCCGCCTCGAACCACGCGTGGGTCTGGACACGCACCGCCTCGGCGTCCGGATCCTCGCCGGTCGCGTCGTTCGTCGTGAAGAAGTAACCCGACACGTACCGAGCGGGGATGCCGATGCTGCGGCACATCGCGACCGCGAGGTGGGCGAAGTCCTGGCACACGCCCAGGCGTCGGGAGAGCACCTCCTCGACCTCGACACCGACGTACGTCGAGCCCGGCTCGTAGCGAATCGCGGTGGAGATCTCCCGGTGCATCGCGAGCACGATGTTCACGACGTCCGGACCGGCGAGCTCGAGCTGGCAACGAGCCGCGGCTGCGACACCTCCACCCCAGTCCGCATGAGGCGTCGGCAACAGGTACTCGAGGTGCTCTTCCCGGAACTCGTTGTCGCGGACCGAATCGATGTTCGGCGTACCTGTCAGCAGCGGCGCTCGGTGCGTCTCGACCGACGCCTCCGCGACGACCTCGAGCGACTCATGCGGCTCGCGCACGCCAAAGGCGTCGACCCGAGTGCCCCAGTAGTCGGTGAAGGAGAAGACACGTGACGCAGGTGTCGTCGTGACCCGATACGAGATGAGCAGCTGGCGGGGGTCGCTCATCGGCGAGGCCCGCAGCTCGTTGTGCGACTCCCACACCGGCGCGTCGTAGTCGAAGTGCGTCTGATATCGGATGTCGAGTCGCATCTCAGCCGCCGTCGCCAGGCGGTTCCGACCCGATCGAGTGCAGGTCGACCGGCAGGTTGCGGAAGTACTGAGAGCCGATCGCCTCGGAGGCCTCCCGCACGCCGTTCTGCACCCGGTCGAGGTGCGCGTGCAGGCCGGTGGAGAGCAGCTCGGCGACATCGCAGAACTCGAGCTCCGCGCGGATGCGGCCGATGATGCGCTCGGGAAGGGTGAGCGCGTCGCCGGAGGTGAGCCGCGAGAGGTCACGCTCCGCCTGGCGAAGGCAGTACAGGACGCTACGGGGGAAGATGCGCGAGAGCAGAAGGAACTCGACCACCCTCCCGGGGTCCATTCCCGCGCCGTACACCTTGCGATAGGCCTCTGACGCGGACGCCGACTTGAGCACGCCGAAGAGCACGGGGAACCCCGCGAGATCCGTCGCCCCGGCAAGCTCGCCGTATCGCACATTGAGCAGACGGCACGTCATCTCGGCGCGCTCGAGCATCCAACCGAGCATCAGGAAGCGCCAGCCGTCGTCGCGAGGCATCGTCTCCGAGGCCACGCCGTTGACCATCTGGCATCGCCGCTTCACGAGGCCATAGAGCTCGTACGGCTGCTCCTCGAGGTCGGCGCGCAGGTTGCGGGCGAGCAGCTCGAGCCAGAACGTGTTGATGGCTTCCCAGAGCTCGGTCGAGATCAGCTCGCGGACGCTGCGAGCGTTCTCCCGCGCGTGGCCGACCGAGCTCACGATGGCACCGGGGTTCTTGTCGTCGAGCACGAGGAACTCGCTGACGAGAGCAGAGGTCGCTTCGTCGTGTCGCTCGGCGAACCCCAGGTCGAGGTTCAACACGGAGAGCAGGTCGGGCCACGACCGGCTGCCCTGGTCGGGAGGGGACTCGAGGAGGCCGTGGTAGGTCACGTCGAGCATGCGCGCCGTGTCCTCAGCGCGCTCCATGTACCGGCCCATCCAGAAGAGGGACTCGGCGTGGCGAGCCAGCATCAGTCCACGTCTCCTGCGAGCACCCAGGTGTCCTTCGATCCGCCGCCCTGCGACGAGTTGACCACCAGCGAGCCCTTGCGCAGCGCGACCCGCGTGAGCCCGCCGGGGATGACCTCGATGCGTTCGCCCGAGAGCACAAACGGCCGAAGATCGACGTGCCGCCCCTCGAGATGGTCCCCGACCAACGTCGGGTGGCGAGACAGCTGCACGATCTCTTGTGCGATGTAGCCGCGCGGATCCTCCTCGATCAGAGTGCGGAAGCGAGCCAGCTCTTCGTCTGATGCCTGCGGGCCGATGAGCATGCCGTAGCCACCGGATCCGGCGACCGGCTTCACGACGAGTTGGTCGAGGCGCTCGAGCACCTCTGCCCTCTGGTCTGCGTCCCAGAGGAGGTATGTCTCGACGTTCGGCAGCAGGGGCTCCTCGTTCAGGTAGTACCGGATGAGATCGGGGACGAACACGTACATGGCCTTGTCGTCAGCCACGCCGTTGCCGATCGCGTTCGCGATCGTGACATTGCCTGCTCGCGCCGCAGCCAGCAGGCCGGGCACACCGAGCGTCGAGTCGCGCCTGAATGTCACGGGGTCGAGGAACGCGTCGTCGATGCGCCGATAGATGACATCGACGCGCTGCAGCCCACGGGTGGTGCGCATCGACACGACATGCTCATCGACGATGAGATCAGGGCCCTCGACGAGCTCGACGCCCATCTGCCGAGCCAAGAACGCGTGCTCGAAGTAGGCCGAGTTGAAGACACCGGGCGTGAGCACCACGACGCACGGGTCACCCGCAGCCGCAGGCGCGACGTGCCTGAGCGCCGCGAGCAGCGACGCGCCGTAGTGGTCGACGGGTTGGACGCGGTGCGTGCCGAAGACACTCGGAAGCACGCGGGTCATCGCGGCGCGGTTCTCGAGCACGTACGAGACACCGCTCGGGTTGCGCAGGTTGTCCTCGAGCACCCGATACACGCCGGCGTCGTCGCGGACGAGGTCGATGCCCGCGACGAGGCACCGAGCACCTCGCGGTACTGGGATCCCGAAGGCCTCTCGCTCGAATCCGTCGCTCGACGTCACCAGGCTCATCGGGACGATCTTGTCCTTGACCGCCGCACGCTCCCCGACGTAGAGGTCGTCGAGGAACATGTTGAGCGCGGTCACCCGCTGCCCGAGCCCCTGCTCCACGTGAGCCCACTCCGTAGCCGGGATGATGCGGGGCACCAGATCCATCGGGAAGGTGCGCTCCAGGCCTGCGTCCTCGCCGTAGACCGTAAACGTGATGCCGGCGGAGCGGAACGCGGCATCGCGAAGTCGCTCACGCCGCGCCAGCTCGTCAGAGGTGAGCGCGCCGAGGCGAAGCGCCAGCTGCCGGTAGTGGGGGCGAACCTCGCCGCGCTCGTCGACGAACTCGTCGAAGAACCCCTCGTGCTGGTACCCGCCGAACAGCGACGAGGTCACGAAGCGCCACGCTACCGCCGCCCTTGTTTCGGCTTCGTTTCGTCGCCCGACGTCACTGCAGCAGCCAGGCTCCGCTGCCCCCGTCACGCTCGTAGACCGTCGTGAAGCCCGCGACGGAGGACGCATCGGCATCGACGGCAAAGCGCATGTGGCACATCACCGTCGTCCCGGGATCGAGGGACGCGTCCGCGCACGGATGCCCGTTCGCAGCGCCGACCGCCGCGCCGGACGCGGTCGCGAGGTTTTGACCGCTCGGGCTGAGCACGCGCCATCCCGAGGCGAAGTCGGTGATCGTCGCTCCGCCCGCGGGAGCCGCGGCCTGGACGGTCAACACGAGCTGCGCGCCATCGAGCGCTCCACCCAGGACCGTCACGTCGAGGCCTCCGACCGTCGCGGACTGGCCGGGGTCGAGCAGCGGCACCGTCTTGCCGTTGTCACTGTTGCCGGTAGCCACCAGCCACAGGCCTCCGGCGAGGAGGATCGCGAGGCCGCAGCAGAGCGCGGCGATGATCAGCTTCGCGCGTCGCCACGCAAGGAGGGTACCGGCGCAGGCAGTTGTGCCAGGCTGATCACGTGGGCCTGAAGGACCTGAAGCGCCGCCTCACCGCGTCCGTCGAAGAACTCGACGCCGCTCGCCTGCACGATCGCTACTCCGGGCTGGGCATCACCGAGATCAGCTCGATGGAGGTGCGCACGCCGGTCCGCGTCGGGGGCGAGGTGCAGCGCCTGCGGGTGGTGCCCCGCGCGGGCTCCCCCTCGATCGAGGCGAAGCTGTCGGACGGCACCGGCGAAGTCGTGGTCGTGTTCACGGGGAGAAGGTCCATCGGTGGCCTCCATCCCGGGCGGGGTGTCCTCGTCGAAGGCGTCGCACACGCCGAACGCGGGCGGCTCGTCATCATCAACCCCGCCTACACACTGCTGGCGTGACTGCGCTCGCCTGGCTTTTCAGGCGCCGGTGAGGATGGCGCGGACGCCGCCCTCAGACTCGTCGGTGACGAGCACGAGCACTTCGTCGCCTACTCGCAGCACGGTGTCGCCGCGCGGCACCACGAGCCGGTCGCGGCGGAGCACGGCAACGACGGTGGAGTCGCGCGGGAGGTCAAGATCGACGATCTCCTTGTCCGCCGCGGGCGACGAATCTGCCAACGTGACCTCGGCAAGTCGCGCCCGACCGCCTTCGAACGACAGGATCCGCACGAGCGTGCCGACCGACACTGCCTCCTCCACCAAGGCAGTGAGCAGATGAGGGGTCGAGACGGCGACGTCGACGCCCCAGCTCTCGTTGAACATCCACTCGTTCTTCGGGTTGTTCACCCGAGCGACGACGCGAGGGACGCCGAACTCCTGCTTCGCGAGCAGTGACACGACGAGGTTGTCCTCGTCGTCGCCCGTCACGGCGGCGACGACGTCAGCCTTGTCGACGCCCGCCTCGGCGAGCCGGCTCACCTCGCACGCATCAGCCTTCATCCAGGGCACGCCGGGAGGCTCGTTCGCTGCGACCGCACGCCGCACGACCGCGGCGTCGTTGTCGACGATCAGGACCTCGTGACCGCCCTTGTGCAGCGACTCGGCGATGAACTTGCCGACGCTGCCGCCGCCCGCGATGACCACTCGCATCAGTGCTTCCCCGTCGCGCCTTGGGCGAGGCGGTCGTCGAAGGCCGCGATCGCATCCCCGGACACCGCCACGTAGGCGACGTCACCTTCCTGAGCCACGAGATCGCCCTTCGGGATCTGCGCGACCCCCAGTCGACCTATCGCGGCGACCTTCACGCGGCCGGCCTCCTCGAGCTCGGACACGAGGTGCCCCGCCCACGACCCGGGGATCGCCCGTTCGATGAGGCACACCTTCGCGCTCGGATCGACCCAGTCGATCGCGGCCAGCTCGGGAAGGATGTGGCGCATCACTCGCTCGGACGCCCACGACACGGTCGCGACGGTTGGGATGCCGAGACGCTGGTAGATCGCGGCACCGGCGCGGGTCATAGATGCGAGCCACCACCCGCTCGACGCCGAAGGTCTCGCGCGCGACCCGCGCGATCATGATGTTCGAGTTGTCGCCGTTGGTCACCGCCGCGAGAGCGGTCGCCTTCTCGATGCCAGCCTCGGTGAGGCGGTCGCGGTCGAACCCGATGCCCGCGATCATCTGACCCGCGAACCCCTGACCCAGCCGGTCGAACGCCTCCGGACGCTTGTCAATGATCGCGACAGAGTGGCCCGCGTCGAGGAGCCCGGTGGCGAGAGACGAGCCCACTCTCCCGCATCCCACCACTACGACGTGCACGATCCCGACCTCCGTCCGGTTGCAGCGGGGGCATCCTAGGCACCGACACTCGGGGTGCCCTCTTCAGGTCTGACACGATGACCCTCCGTGTGGGGGAACGTGAAGCGCGTCGTGGTGGGTGTACCCATCGCGAGCAGCGAGGAGCATCACCAACGTCTCACGAAGAAGGTCGCCCTCGCGGTCTTCGCGAGCGACGCGATCTCCTCGACTGCCTACGCGACGCAGGAGATCCTGCTCGTGCTGGTTCCCGTCGCAGGCATGGCGGCCCTCAACGACATCGTGCCGCTCGCGGTCGTCGTGTGCCTGCTGCTCGCGATCGTCGTCACGAGCTATCGCCAGACGATCAAGGCCTACCCGCAGGGCGGCGGCAGCTACGTGGTGTCGCGGGAGAACCTGGGCCGCATGCCCTCGCTCGTGGCGGGTTCGTCGATCCTCGTCGACTACGTGCTCACCGTCGCGGTGTCCGTCTCTGCGGGTGTCGCGGCGATCGACTCGGCATTCCCGGAGCTGCGGGGTTCGCGGGTGGTCCTCTGCCTCGCGTTCATCGTGCTGATGACGTTGGCGAACCTGCGCGGCCTCAAAGAGTCTGGGCGGCTCTTCGCAGGACCCACCTACATCTACGTGTTCGCCCTCGGTGGCTTGATCCTCATCGGGTTGGTGCGCTCGTACTTCGGCGACCTCGGCCCACTGCCCGTGAACCAAGCGGCGCTCGACGAGATCACGCAGAACGGCGCGCTGCTCACGGGCACGACCGCACTGATCATGTTGCGGGCGTTCTCGTCAGGTGCCGTTGCGCTCACCGGAGTGGAGGCAATCGCTGACGGCGTGCCCGCGTTCCGCAAGCCGGAGTCGAAAAACGCGGCGACGACACTCACGTGGATGGCGGTCATCCTCGGCACCGCGTTCTTCGGCCTCGCCGTGCTCACCCACCGGCTGCGCCCGACCGTGTCGGAGGACGAGACCCTGCTGTCGATCCTCGGCAAGGCCGTCTACGGCTCGGGCTCGTTCATGTACTACGTGCTGCAGTTCTCGACGTTCGCGATCCTGATCCTCGCCGCGAACACCGCGTTCGCGGACTTCCCTCGCTTGTCTTCGATCATCGCCCGCGACGGCTTCCTGCCCCGTCAGATGGCCAACCGAGGTGATCGCCTCGTGTTCTCGAACGGCATCGTGTTCCTCGCAACATTGGCGAGCCTGCTGATCGTCGCGTTCGATGGTGACACCGCCGCGCTGATCCCGCTCTATGCAGTCGGGGTGTTCACGAGCTTCACCCTGTCGCAGTTCGGCATGTACCGGTTCCAGCGGTCCCATCGCGGCGTGGGCTGGCAGCGCCGGTCGGTGATCAGCCTCGTGGGCTCGAGCGCGACGTTCGTCGTGCTGCTCGTCGTCGTCGTGTCGAAGTTCACCAAGGGTGCCTGGATCCCTGCTGTCGTGATCCCGGTGATCGTGGTGCTCTTCGTGCAGATCGGGCGGCACTACTCGCACGTGCGGGAGGCGATCTTCGTGCCACCGGGCTGGCGCGCGAAGCGGCACACCCACAACGTCGTCGTGCTGGTCGGAGGCGTGAACCGCGGAGTGCTCCAGGCGCTGACCTACGCCCGCTCGCTTGCCCCCGACTCCTTGATCGCGGTGTGCGTGGTGAGCGACGAGGTCGAGCAGGAGCGCATCGGCAAGCAGTGGGCGGAGTACGAGATCCCCGTCGAGCTGCACACGTTGCACTCGGCTTACCGGGAGCTGACGCGACCCGTGCTGCGGTACCTCGACGAGCTCGATAGTGAAAGTCCCGACGACATCATCACCGTCATCATCCCGGAGGTCGTCGTCACCCATTGGTACACGAACGTGCTCCACAACCAGAGCGCGCTCGCCCTCAAGGCCCGGCTCCTCTACCGGCCAAATACCGTCGTGACCTCGGTTCCCGTTATCGTCGATTGAGGTGTACTCGACGCTCAAGCGGATCTTCGTCGGCCGCCCGATCCCGTCGAGTGAAGAGCAGCATCAGCGCCTGAGCAAGGTGATCGCCCTGGCGGTCTTCGCGTCAGACGCGATCTCATCGACGGCCTATGCGACCGAGGAGATCCTGCTCGTCCTCGTGCCCGTTGCCGGCATGGCGGCGCTGAACTACCTGGTTCCCCTGTCGCTCGTGGTGGTGGTGCTCCTGGCGATCGTGACCACGAGCTACCGCCAGACCCTCTTCGCCTACCCGAGTGGCGGCGGGTCGTACATCGTCTCCCGCGAGAACCTCGGGGTCACGCCGGCCCTCGTGGCGGGTGCCTCGCTCCTCGTCGACTACGTGCTGACCGTCGCGGTGTCGGTGTCGGCAGGCGTCGCCGCCATCACGTCCGCGTTCCCGTCGACTCAGGGAATTCGGGTGCCGATGTGCATCTTCTTCGTCGCGCTCATGACTGTCGGCAACCTGCGCGGCGTGAAGGAATCAGGGCGCCTCTTCGCCGGGCCTACCTACATCTACGTCTTCGCGCTGTCGAGCCTGATCATCGTGGGGTTGTTCCGGTCGTTCTTCGGAAACCTCGAAGCGCTACCGGTGAACCAGGAGGCTCTCAACCAGGTCACGCAGAACGGGTCGCTGCTGACCGGAGTCACCTTGTTCGCGCTCCTGCGCGCCTTCTCGTCCGGCGCGGTCGCGCTCTCAGGCGTGGAGGCGATCTCCAACGGCGTCCCCGCGTTCCGCAAGCCCGAGCCCAGGAACGCCGCCCGCACCCTCATGTGGATGGCGTCGATCCTCGGCGCCACGTTCTTCGGTGTCTCGGTGCTCGCCCACCGGCTCAGGCCGACCGTGTCGGAAAACGAGACGCTGCTGTCGATCATGGGCAAGGCGGTGTTCGGCTCGGGCACGTTCTTCTACTTCGTCCTGCAGTTCTCGACGTTCGCGATCCTGATCCTGGCGGCCAACACCGCGTACGCCGACTTCCCCCGCCTGTCCTCGATCATCGCTCGCGACGGCTTCCTGCCTCGGCAGCTCGCGAACCGAGGCGACCGTCTCGTGTTCTCGAACGGTGTGCTCGTGCTCGCCGGCGTCGCCACGCTGCTGATCATCGTGTTCGGCGGCAAGACCTCCGCGCTCATCCCCCTCTACGCAGTCGGCGTGTTCACCGGGTTCACCCTGTCGCAGACGGGCATGGTCATCCACCACCGCACTCTTCGAGAACCGAAGTGGCGATCGAAGGCCGTGATCAACGCGGTGGGCGCGGTCGCCACGGGCATCGTGCTCACCGTGGTGGTCGTGTCGAAGTTCACGATCGGCGCGTGGATCCCCGTGGTGCTCATCCCGATCATCGTGGTGGGTCTCAAGGCGATTGGGCGCCACTACAAACGCGTGGAGGCCTCGACCACGGCCGAGCCCGAATGGAAGCCGAAGCGATACACGCACAACGTGGTCGTGCTCGTCGGCCGTCTCAACAAGCCGACGCTCCAGGCTCTCGCGTACGCCCGGTCACTCGCCCCCGATCGGCTGATCGCGATCTCGGTCGTCGCGAGCGCCGAGGAACAAGAAGAGCTGCAGAAGGCGTGGGACACCGCCGGGCCACCCATCGAGCTCGAGTTCCTGCACTCCCCCTATCGCGAGCTCACCGGCCCCGTACTCAAGTACCTCGACGAGCTCGACGCCGAGAGCCCCGACGAGATCATCACCGTCGTGATCCCCGAGGTGGTCGTCTCGCACTGGTACGCCCAGCCGCTGCACAACCAGAGCGCGCTGGCGCTCAAAGCACGCCTGCTGTTCAGGCCGAACACGGTCGTCACCTCGGTCCCCACGCTCGTCGAATGACTGATCAGGCCGCTCCCGGGGAACGGTGATTCGATGGACGTCCTCGTCAGTGGCGCCAGCGGCCTGATCGGGACGGCGCTGAGGCCCGCGCTGATCGTCGCCGGGCATCGCCCGGTCGCCTTGGTGCGACGAGCCGCCAAGGGCGCCGACGAGATCACCTGGGATCCCCCGAGCGGACGGCTGGATCGCGCGTCGATCGACGGTGCTGGCGGCGCGATCCACTTGGCCGGCGTCGGCATTGCAGACGAGCGATGGACCGACGAGCAGCGACGGGCAATGCGTGACAGCCGCGTCCAAGGCACCGGCCTTCTGGCCCGGGCGATCGCCGGCCTGCGCAACCCGCCGGGCGTGCTCCTCGAGCGCGTCGGCCATCGGGTATTACGGGGATCGCGGCGACGAGATCCTGACCGAGGCGAGCCCCGCGGGCAGCGGCTTCCTCGCCGACCTCTGCCAGACGTGGGAAGCGGCGACCGGGCCTGCGGAGCAGGCGGGCACCCGTGTCGCCCATCTCCGTTCGGGGATCGTGCTCAGCACGAAGGGCGGCGCGCTCGCGAAGCTGCTGCCGCTCTTCCGCTTGGGCGTCGGTGGTCGGTTCGGCTCGGGGCGCCAGTGGCAGAGCTGGATCTCGATCGCCGACGAGGTCGCAGCGATCATCCACCTCCTCGACGCGGAAGTAGCGGGCCCGGTGAACCTCACTGCGCCGAACCCCGTCCGCAGCTCCGAGTTCGCGAAGACGCTGGGAGCGGTCCTGCATCGGCCGGCCGTGTTGCCGGTGCCGAAGATCGGGCCATCCCTGCTCCTCGGCCGAGAGCTGGCCGAGAACCTCCTCTACTTCAGCCAGCGCGTCCTGCCCGCCCGCCTGGAGGCGTCGGGGTTCTCGTTCACCCATCCCTCTCTCGAGTGCGCGCTGAGCACCATGCTCGACTCGCGTGACTCGTCATGAGTGAACAAGTTGACGTCGCCATCGTGGGTGGCGGCCTTGCGGGGCTGGCCTGCGCGCTCGTGCTCCACGACGCCGGCCTCGACGTGGCGGTCCTGGAGGCGTCCAACGGCGTCGGAGGGCGAGTGCGGACAGACGTCGTCGAAGGATTTCAGCTCGACCGCGGCTTCCAAGTGCTCTTCACCGCGTACCCCGAGGCAGCGCGCGTGCTCGACTACGACGCTCTCGCGTTGCAGCGCTTCGACCGTGGCGCGTTGGTGCGCGTCGGCGGCCGGTTCCACCGGTTGCCCGATCCGTTCCGGGGCGGCCTGCGCGGCGCGGCGGTGGGCGCCTTCGACGTCATGCGGGCACCCATCGGATCGCTGCCCGACAAGCTGCGCATCGCGCGGCTGCGCCGGTCGGTGCTCGCCCACACTGCTCCGGACTTGTTGCGCGGTCCCGACGAGACGACGTCGACAGCATTGCGCGACCGGGGCTTCTCCGAGGCGATCATCGATCGCTTCTTCCGCCCGCTGTTCGGTGGCATCCAGCTCGACCAGTCGCTCATGACGTCGAGCCGGATGTTCGACGTGATGTTTCGCATGCTCGCCAGCGGCGATGTCGCGCTGCCGGCGAGGGGGATGGGCGCGATCCCCTCGCAGCTCGCGGCGAAGCTGCCCACTACCGCGATCCGACTCGGGTGCCGCGTGGGAGCGGTCGAGGCCACGACCGTGTGGCTGCACGGCGGCGGCCACGTCGAGGCGGCAGCGGTCGTCGTCGCGACCGAGGGGCCAGAGGCGTCGCGCTTGCTCGGCCTCCCCGCGGTGCGGTCGAAGCAGGCCGCATGCGTCTGGTACGCGGCACCCATCGCCCCCGTCGAAGGGCGAACGATCGTGCTCGACGGCGAGGCGAGCGGCCCAGTTGCAAACCTCGCGGTCGTCAGCTCGGTCGCCCCCTCCTACGCCCCAGAGGGTGAGTTCCTGATCGCGGCCGCGTGCCCAGGCACCGCGTCGGCGGGGATCGAGGTCGCCGTCCGCAGCCAGATGCTCGGGTGGTTCGGCCCGGCGGTGGAACGCTGGCGCCACCTGCGCACCTATCTCGTCGACCACGCGCAGCCCGACCAGCGGCCGCCTTTCCACCCGAAGCAAGCCGTGCGGCTCGGCGACCGCCGGTACGTTGCGGGGGACCACCGAGACACGGCCTCCATCCAGGGGGCGCTCTACTCGGGACGAAGAGCCGGTGAGGCTGTCCTCGCCGATCTCAGAGGAGGCTGATCGTGAGCGACAAGGCTGTCAGTGTCGAGCGAGTGATCGCCGCCTCACCGGACGCGATCTTCGACGTCCTCGCCGACCCGCGGCGACACGCCGAGATCGACGGATCGGGCTCGGTCCGCAAGCCGCGCGACGGGACGCCCGAGCGGCTGGCGCTCGGCGCGCACTTCGGGATGGACATGAAGCTCGGGATGACGTACCGAACGAAGAACGAGGTCGTCGAGTTCGAAGAGGACCGTCAGATCGCGTGGCGGCACATCGGGCATCACATCTGGCGCTACCGACTCGAACCGGTTGAAGAGGGCACGCGCGTCATCGAGACATTCGACTACGCACCCGCGCGGGCGCCATGGGTGCTCGAGCTGATGCGTGTGCCCGAGCGCAATCGCAAGGCGATGGAGTCGACGCTCGTGCGCCTCGCTGCCGTCGTCGAAAGCTGACTGCTACTTCGGCGCCATCCGGATCGCGCCGTCGAGCCGAATCGTCTCGCCGTTCAAGTAGTCGTTCTCGACGATGTGCAATGCCATCTTCGCGAACTCGTCGGCCGAGCCCAGCCGCTTCGGGAACACCACGCTTGCGCCCAGCGACTCCTTGGCCGCGTCGGGCAGCATCCCGAGGAGGGGAGTGTCCATCAGCCCAGGAGCGATCGTGCAGACCCTGATGCCGGTCACCGCCAGGTCGCGTGCCGCGGGCAAGGTCATGCCGACGACGCCACCCTTCGACGCGCTGTACGCGAGCTGACCGATCTGCCCGTCGAACGCAGCGACCGAGGCGGTGTTGACGATGACGCCGCGGAGACCGTCGGCGAGCGGCTCGGCCTTTGCGATCTCCGAGGCCTCGTGGGTGAGACAGAGGAAGGTGCCGATGAGGTTGATGCCGACGACGCGATCCCACTCGCTCCTGATGTGGGGCGTGCCGTCCTTGCCGATCGTGCGGACCGCAGTGCCCGTGCCGGCGCAGTTGATGCCGATGCGCAGCGGCGCCGACTCGGACGCCATCGCGACGCCCTCGGCGACCTGCTCCGCGTTGGTCACGTCGGCCTTGAAGAACTTCGTCGCGCCGCCGATCTCCTTCGCCAACGCCTCGCCCTTCTCGGCGTTGAAGTCGAGGATCGTCACCTCGGCACCACCGGCGGCGAGCCGGCGCACGGTGGCTTCTCCGAGGCCGCTCGCTCCCCCGCTGACGATCGCTGCTGCTCCCTTGATGTCCATGGCTGGCGAGCCTAGGGGCGGCGGATCCGATACAGCACATGGGGCTTGAGTCGATGGCCGTCGGGGACGTTCGGGTGGTCGAAGTCGTCCGCGGGATCGCGCGTCATCCCGATGCGCTGCATGACTCGCTGCGACCGGATGTTGGTGGTCGCTGTCATCGAGACGATCTCACCGAGGTCGGCGATGTCGAAGCCGTAGTCCAGGGCGGCAAGGGCCGCCTCGGTCGCGTAACCGTGGGCCCACGACGAACGGTTCAACCGCCAGCCCACCTCGACTGCGGGCGTGAAGTGAGCGGGGAACGTCTGGACCGCGAGCCCCGTGAAGCCGATGAACTCGCCGGTGTCACGTACCTCGAGCGCCCACAGGCCGTAGCCAAGTGTGTCGAGCTGGGCCTCGATGCGCACGACGAGCGCATCGCTCTCCTGGCGCGTCAGCGTGTTGGGGAAGTGCTCCATCACGACTGGATCCGCGTTGAGCGCAGCGAACGGCTCGCGGTCCTCCTCGCTCCAGCGACGCATGATCAAGCGTTCTGTCTCAGGCACCTGCGCCCCATCCCCCTCCGCCGGGGGTGACCACTCGGATCACGTCACCCGAGCGGACGCGGACCGTGCACTTGTCGGCCAGTCTCACCGCGCGGGCCTCGTCACCCCCGGGGAGGAGCCAGTTCTCACCCCTCGCGCCGGGCTCGCCGCCATTGGCGCCCCATGGCCGCGACACCCGACGCTCGGTGATGAGCGACACCGTCGCGGCTTCGAGGACCTGGAGGTCGCGTTCGATGCCGTCGCCGCCACGCGCCGCTCCCGCGCCTCCAGACTCGCGACGCAAACGGCACCGCAGCACCCGCATCGGGTACGCCTGCTCGAGCGCCTCGATCGGCGTGTTGCGGGTGTTCGTCATGCCCGTGTGCACCCCGCTCATGCCGTCGCGTCGGGGCCGCGCCCCTTGCCCACCCGCGAGCGTCTCGTAGTACACCCAGCCCCCGCCGCCGACGATGAGGTTGTTCATCGTGCCTTGCGACGCGGCGCCGAGCACGCCGGGTCGCGCCATCGACAACGCGCCGAGGCACACGTCGGCGACACGTTGGCTCACCTCCACGTTGCCCGCCCCGACGGCGGCCGGCGGTCGCGCCGCAACCAGCGTGCCCGGCGGAGCGATCACCGTCACCGGACGCATCGCGCCGCCGTTCGCCGGGATCGAGGGGTCGGAGGCGACGCGGAGCGCGAACGCCACCGACGACACCGTGACCGCCTCGACTGCGTTCACGTTGCCCGCTCGTTGCGCGTCCGTGCCCGTGAAGTCGAACGTGATGTGATCGCCCTGCACGGTGACGGTCACCACGACCCGGGCCGTGTGCTGCTGATCATCCGCCTCGCCGGTCGAGTCGAGGACGTCCTCGAAGGTCCAGGTGCCGTCGTCGATCTCCGCGACGGCCGCCCGCATCCGGCGCTCGCCGTAGGCCAGGACCTCGTCGACAGGCTCAGCCCGCGCGATGAGCTCGGCCAAGCGAGAGACGCCGAGCACGTTCGCGCCGATCTGCGCGGCGAGATCGCCACCGCGCTCGTCTGGTGTGCGCGAGTTTGCGAGGATCAGCGCGCGGACCGCGGGCGAGTACACGACCGGCGGGATGCGCAAGCCCTCCTGGAAGATCTCGGTCGCGTCCGCTGGCATCGACCCCGGCGCAGCGCCCCCGAGGTCGGCGTGGTGGGCGCGGTTCGCTGCCCATCCGACGAGCGTGCCGTCGACGTACGCGGGGGCAACGAAGGTGACATCGTTCAGGTGGGTGCCGCCAGCGAACGGATCGTTCACGACGACCTGCTCGCCCTGCACGAGGCCCTGACCCCTGGGGAACGCGTCCATGACGGCGCGCACCGACGCGGGCATCGCTCCGAGGTGCACGGGGATGTGCTCGGCCTGTACGAGCTGCTCCCCCTCGGCGTTGAAGAGCGCCGCGGAGCAGTCGGCCCGCTCTTTGATGTTCGGGCTGAACGCGGCGCGGCGAAGCACCGCGCCCATCTCGTCCGCGATGCCCTCGAGCCGGCCGATCAGCACCGCGAGCGCCGCGCCGTCAAGAGCGGTCTTGTCCACGCGGCAAACCTAAGCCCTGGTCAGGACGAGGGCGCCGCCGATGCCGGCCTCACCCCGCCACCCTTCGGGAACCCAGATCGTGCAGTCCGACTCACTGACGAGGGCGGGACCGTGCACACGTGCGCGATCACCAAAGGGAAGCGCGTCGATGTCGACGTCCGACGCGCTCCTCGCCGATGCGCGCAGCGCGACGACCTCAACCGGCTCGTCCGGCCTCGCGTACCCGTTGCGGCGAGCGTGCTCCAAGTGGAAGTCATGCACCGTCGGCACGGTGAGCTCATGGCTCTGACCGCGATAGCGGCAGTCGACCGCAATGTCGACCGTGCTGCCCGGACGTGAGGCCGCCACCTCCGCGCGCAAGGTCGCGAGGGCGGCGTCGACGTCACCACCTCCGAACGACCGAACGACATCGTGTTGCACGGGTGCGCCGAGCAAGCCGACTGCACAGAAGACACCTGCACGCGCCGGCACGATCACCGTGGACATCCCAACGAGATCGGCGAGCGCGCACGCGTGCATCGGCCCCGCGCCCCCGAACGCGACCAGCGCGAGCTCCCGCGGGTCGACTCCCCGTTCCACCGTGACCCTGCGCACGGCCTGCGCCATCGCCGCGTCGACGACGGCAACGACGCCTTCGGCCTCGACGCTCGCTCGGGCGAGGGCGGCGCGCGCGGCCTCCACGTCGAGTGCGCCGAGCCCGGGCAGCTCACTGCCCGCGGCGATGTGGCCGAGAACCAGATCGGCGTCGGTGACGGTCGGCTGGAGGCCGCCGCGGCCGTAGCAGGCCGGGCCAGGATCGGCGCCCGCGGATTCGGGGCCGACCCTGAGCGCTCCGCCCGCGTCGACGCGAGCGATCGATCCGCCGCCGGCGCCGATGGTGTGGATGTCGAGCGCCGGGAGCCGCACTGGGAAGCCGCCGATCTCGCGGGTGGGCGACGGTGCGGGCACTCCTCCCGTGATGAGGCACACGTCGGTCGACGTGCCGCCCATGTCGAAGCTGACCGCGTTCGGCCAGCCGTTCGCCTTCGCGACCGAGGCCGCGGCGCGCACTCCCGCCGCCGGCCCGGAAAGGAGCAGCGACGCAGGGCGCTCTGCCGCATCGGCGAGCGGCACCAGGCCTCCTGCGGAGGTCATCACGAGGACGGTGGGCGCGACATCGGCGAGCCGACCGAGATAGGCGCGGCACGACGGACGGACGTAGGCGTTGACGACCGTCGTCACGAGCCGCTCGTACTCGCGGTGCTCGGGCGAGATCTGATGGGACGCGATCGCGTCGACGCCCTGATCGACGAGCGCGGCGACCGCGGCGATCTCGTGGGCGGGATGTCGATCGGCGTGGAGGAAGCACACGGCGACTGTGTCGACGTCGCGAGGGATCGCGGGCAGTGCTGTGAGGTCGAGCGCCACGAGCTCGGTGCCATCGGCAGCGACCCGCCCCGGCACGGTGAGTCGCAGGGCTCGAGGCACCAGCGGCTCGGGACGATCGGCCCACTGGTCGTACAGCGACGGCCGATCCTGGCGGGCGATCTCGATGAGGTCCTCGAAACCCTCGTTGGTCAGCAGCGCGACTCGGGCGCCGCGGCGTTCGAGCAGCGTGTTCGTCGCGACGGTCGTGCCGTGCGCGAGCACCTCGGCCCTGCCGACCTCACGCAGTCCCGCTCGCACCGCCTCCGCAGGATCAGCGCGGGTGGAGAGCACCTTCACATGCGCTCCCGTCGCATCCACGACGTCCGTGAAGGTCCCGCCGGTGTCGACCCCGACTCTCATCTTCTGGCGCGCATCAGCTCGGGCGACCTCGCTGCTGCTGGGCGGCCTCGACCGCCAAGGCGTCGACGAGGTCGTTCATCTCGTCGTCGCTGTGACCCTTCACCCACCGGAAGACGACGTCGCCGCGAGCCAGCACCGTGTCGATGAAGGGTTCCCACAGGTCACGGTTCGCGACGGGCTGCTTCGCGCTGTTCTTCCAGCCGTTCGCGTGCCATTTCACGTACCACCGCTTGTTGAAGCAGTTGACGACGTAGGTCGAGTCGGAAACCACGTCGAGCGGCCCCTGCAGTGCGTCGACTGCCTTCGCCGCGGCCATGATCTCCATGCGCTGGTTCGTGGTGACGGGCTCGAACCCCGATGCGTGCGGTTCCCCGCCGACGACCGCCCACGCCCAACCTCCAGGGCCCGGGTTCCCGCTACACGCACCGTCGGTGTAGACGACGAGTCGATCGCTCACTGAGCCTGCCCGCCGCGCATGACGGCCCACAGCCACGTGGCGCCGATGTCCTTCAAGCGCCGCACACCGAGCGGACGCATGCGGAAACCGGGCTCGGGGTCGAGGACATCGCGCACGCTGGCGGGCACGACCACCGTGGCCGGCTTCGCGAGGTCGACCAACCGGCTCGCTCGGTTCACCGTCGGGCCGAACACGTCGCCGTCTCGCAGCAGCACAGGGCCGCAGTCGAGGCCGACTCGAACCGACGGCAACAGCTCGTCTTCCGTGTGAGCCTCGACGAGGCGCAGCGCGAGGTCTGCGCCTGCGATCGGATTCGCGCACAGGAACATCACCTCGTCGCCGATCGTCTTCACGACGCGTCCCCCGTACTCGGCGATCACATCGCGCGTGAGGGACTCGAACCGCGCCACCAGCGCGTCGAGCTCGTGGCCGTCGAGCTGTTGGGTCAACGCGGTGTAGCCCGTGAGATCCGCGAAGCCGATCGTGAGCACCTGATCCGAGAGAGCGCTCTCGGGGCTCCAGTACAGCCGCCGTTCGAGCGCGGCGATGAGCTGTCGCCGATGGAGGTAGTCGAGGAGGAAGCTCAAGCGTTCGAGCTGCAGCGTGTCTCGTAGGCGCAGCGCCACCTCGTCGGCCGCTACCCCCGCGTCGGCCATCTCCTCGGCCGCCTTCGTGAGGCTGTCGGTCCAGACCTCGGCGACGACTGCCACCGCGCCGGCGATCACCCTCGCCTGCTCGATCGCCTTCTCGACCTCCTCCTCGGATTGGACCTGCTCGAGGGCACCCGCGAGCGCCAAGACGTCGAGGTCGGTCGCGACCTTGTCATCCGGATCGGGATCGGGGAACCCCATCGCCCGCCACAGCCGCATGGCGATCTCGGGTTCAGTGCCAGCGAGCGCCGCCACCTCCGCCAGCGTGTAGGCCCGGCGGGCGGGGAGGATCGCCATGCTGAGCGTGAGATCGATGAGCTCGCGCCCCTCCCCTGCCGCTGCCTCGATCTCCTCGTCGGTGAGGCCCTGGGCGCGCAGGAAGTCGAGGAGCTCGGGCCGCACGGCCTGCATGTTCACACACGGCACACCCAAATGGCCTGGTGGGGGTGGAGAATGGATCCATGATCTTCGACGGGTTCGTGAACCAGCTGCCCGACATCGATCCCGAGGAGACCCAGGAGTGGCTGGACAGCCTCGAGGGCGTCGTCGAGGTGCACGGCAAGACTCGGGCCCGGTTCCTCGTGAGCAAGCTCCTCGAGCGCGCTCGCGAGCTGCAGGTGGGGTTCCCGGCGACGGTGAGCACGCCATACGTCAACACGATCCCGGCGGAGCGCGAGCCGTGGTTTCCCGGTGACGAGCTGATCGAGCGCCGCATCCGGGCGTTCATCCGTTGGAACGCCGCCGTCATGGTGATCAAGGCGAACAAGCACGCCGACGGCATCGGCGGCCATCTCTCCACGTTCGCGTCGAGCGCCAGCCTCTACGAGGTCGGCTTCAACCACTTCTTCCGGGGCAAGGACGACGGCCAACCGGGCGACGCCATCTACATCCAGGGCCATGCGGCCCCCGGCATCTATGCCCGAGCGTTCCTCGAGGGCCGTCTCACCGAAGACGATCTCGACCACTTCCGCCGCGAGATCGGCCGCAATGGCCTGTCGTCGTATCCGCATCCCCGGCTCATGCCCGACTTCTGGGAGTACCCGACGGTGTCGATGGGCCTCGGTCCGATCAACGCCGTGTACCACGCCCGGTTCAACCGATACCTGCAGAACCGTCGACTCGACGACACCAGCAACACGCGGGTCTGGTGCTTCGTCGGCGACGGCGAGTGCGACGAGCCCGAGACGCTCGGGGCCGTCTCCCTCGCGTCCGCGCGAGCGGCTCGACAACCTGATCTTCGTCGTGAACTGCAACCTGCAACGCCTGGACGGCCCAGTGCGCGGCAACGGCAAGATCATCCAGGAGCTCGAGGCCCAGTTCCGCGGCGCCGGCTGGAATGTGGTGAAGGTGATCTGGGGCTCGAAGTGGGATGCACTCCTCGCACGCGACGTCGACGGAGTGCTGCTCAACAAGATGAACACGACCGTCGACGGCGAGTTCCAGCGGTACACCGTCGAGTCCGGCGCCTACATCCGCGAGCACTTCTTCGGCCCTGACCCGAGGTTGCGCCGACTGGTCGAACACCTCTCCGACGACGAGCTGCGCCTGCTTCCCCGCGGCGGCCACGACTACCGCAAGCTCTACGCCGCCTACAAGGCGGCAGTCGAAAACGAGGGGTCCGGCGCGCCGACCGTGATCCTCGCCAAGACGATCAAGGGATGGACGCTCGGCCCCGACGTCGAAGGCCGCAACGCCACCCATCAGATCAAGAAGATGACGGCCGAGCAGCTGCGCATCCTTCGTGACCGCTTGCTGCTCCACACCGAGATCCCCGAGGCATCACTCGAGTCGGGCGACCCGCCCTACTACCGACCCCCGACCGACTCGGTGGAGTACCAGTACATGGTGGAGCGCCGCCGCGTCCTCGACGGCGCGATCCCTCGGCGCATCGTGCGAGCACGGCGGCCGCTCGAGCTGCCCGCCGACACCGCGTTCACCGAGGTCGCTGCGGGCTCGGGCACCCAGGCGGTCTCGACGACCATGGCCTTCACCCGACTGGTGCGCAACCTCATGCGCGACGAGAAGTTCGGTTCACGCGTCGTGCCGATCATCCCGGATGAAGCGCGCACGTTCGGCATGGACTCGCTCTTCCGCGAGGTGAAGATCTACGCGTCACAGGGACAGCGCTACGAGCCGGTCGACGCTGACCTGTTGCTCTCCTACACCGAGGCGAAGGACGGTCAGATCCTCGAGGAGGGCATCACCGAGGCCGGCGCCCTGTCGAGCTTCATCGCTGCCGGCACGAGCTACGCGCATCGCGGCGTTCCGATGGTGCCCTTCTACATCTTCTATTCGATGTTCGGCTTCCAGCGCGTCGGCGATCTGATCTGGCTCGCCGCCGACGCCCGCGTGCGCGGGTTCCTGCTCGGCGCGACCGCGGGCCGCACCACGTTGCTGGGCGAGGGCCTGCAGCACCAGGACGGCCACAGCTTGCTGCTCGCGTCGACGGTGCCGCCCTGCCAGGCATACGACCCGGCGTTCGCCTACGAGATGGCGACGATCGTGAAGCACGGCCTGCGCCGCATGTACGGCCCCCAGCCGGAGGATGTCTTCTACTACCTGACCCTCTACAACGAGAACCAGACGATGCCCCCGATGCCGGCGAACACCGAGCAGAACGTCGAGGACGGCATCATGGCGGGCCTGTACAAGTGGGCCGACGCACCCGACGGGCCCGCGGGTCGGGCGACGGTGCTGTTCTCGGGCTCGGCCAACAACGCGGCGCGGACCGCAGCGACCGAGCTCGCCGAGCAGTGGGACGTCGGCGTCGAGCTGTGGTCAGCCACGTCCTACAAGGCCTTGCGCGAGGAGGCCCTCGGCACCGAGCGATGGAACCGCTTGCACCCTTCCGAACCCGCGCCGCTTCCTCTCGTCGGCCGTCTCCTCGCCGACGCCGAAGGGCCGATCGTCGCGGTCACCGACTTCATGAAGGCGGTGCCCGAGCAGGTGGCTCGGTTCGTCGGCCGCCCCTTCGTCCCCCTCGGCACCGATGGGTTCGGACGCTCCGACACACGCGAGGCACTCCGCCGCCACTTCGAGGTCGATGCGCCCCACGTCGTGGTCGCGGTGCTCGCGGCGCTCTCGGCAACCGGCGACGTGAAGCCAGAGACAGTGCGAGATGCGATCGCGCACTACGGCATCGATGCTGACGCGATCGATCCGGCCCGCGCCTAACCGATCTCGCGGATCGTCGCCTCGACCAACGAGCGCGCCGCGAACTTGCTCAACACCGTCTCGGTGGAACGCCGCCCACAACCGCACTTCGAGTCCCTTTCGTTGACTCCCGACCCTTGTAGTGCCAACAATCATTGTTGTGCCTACAACAGATGAGGGGTCGGACCACGTTGCGACGCCGACACGAGCGCTCTTGATCGGGGCATCTCGCGGTCTCGGTCTGGCGCTCGCCGCCGAATGGGTGGGCCATGGTTGGCACGTCACCGGTACCGTGCGCGGCTCGCACCGAACGCTGCTCCACGACCTTTCCGACGGCCATCCAGACCTGATCGAAATCGAAAGGGTGGACATCACCGACCCACAACAGATCACGGCACTGCACGACCGCCTCGCCGGCAGGACCTTCGACCTGCTCTTCGTGAACGCCGGCGCCGCCACGCAGCTCGGGGGAATCGCCGACGTCCCGACCGAGGAGTTCATCCGGGTGATGCTGACGAACGCGCTCGGACCGTTGCGTGTCGTCGAGGCGTTCGACGACCTGGTCGAGCCTGCCGGCACCATCGGGGTGATGTCATCGGGCCAAGGCAGCGTCACCAACAATCTCGGCGGTGGTGACGACGTGTACCGAGGCAGCAAGGCCGCCCTGAACACGTTCATGCGGAGCTACGCCGCACGCCACCGAGGCGGGCAGCGGACCTTGATCCTGATGGCCCCCGGCTGGGTGAGAACTGACCTGGGTGGCCCCGACGCACGGCTCGGTATCGACGACAGCATCCCGAACGTCGTGGCGACCATCGACTCGCTCCGCAACACCCCGGGACTGCACTACGTGAACTATCTCGGCGAGACGGTGCCGTGGTGATGCCGGCGTGCAGCGACGACGCGCAATCTGGAGATCGAATCGATCCCGCCGAGACGGCGTGGAGGTCGATGCAACACTTCGTCGAGTCCCACAGCCGCCACGGCGACCTCGCGGCCGCACTTGGATTTCGCCTCGGTGCCGGCCGCGGAAAGATCCTGTACCAACTTCGCGACGGCCCACTCACACTCTCCGAGCTCGCCGAGGCCAATGGCTTCGACGCCCCGTACACGACGGTCGTCGTCGACAAGCTCGAGGATCACGGCCTCGTCGAACGTCGACTCCATCCCGACGACCGACGACGCAAGCTTGTCGCGCTCACCGCCGCGGGTCGCGCCGCCATCTCGACCGCCGACGCCATCCGTCACCGCCCACCGCCAGCTGTTGCCACCCTGGAACTAGACGAACTACTCGAACTCGTCCGACTCCTCCGTCGGGTGATCGACCTCGACGTGGACATCGGGTCCAACTGATCACCGGAGCGGCCCGAGATCGATCACACCGGGCACCTTCGAGCGGCGGTGCGTGCGCTCGACCGGCAAAAGCCGAGGGCGCCCCTTACATCTTCCGACAGTTCTCCTCGAACACCGCGGCAGCCCCGGCGCCCATGCTCTTGCGTGCGGCCATCAGGTACTCCTCGACGACCCGGTCGACGAACCGTTATCGCGTCTTCGGTCGCAGCACCCGAACCTCCACCGACCTCAGCGTGTGCTCGCCGAGGTCTGCTCCGGCCGGGTGGAGCACCGTGCGATCATGGCGCCGTGCAGGGAGATCTCGCCATCACCGGCAACCCCGACGCCGACCAACTCCTCAACACTGACCCCCTCGCACTCGTCCTCGGCATGCTGCTCGACCAGCAGGTGCCGATGGAGTGGGCGTTCAAAGGGCCGGCACTCCTGAAGGAGCGGCTCGGTGGCACCCTCGACGCCGAACGAGATCGCGGCGATGGACCCCGAAGAGCTCGTGGTGGTGTTCTGCGCGAAGCCGGCACTGCATCGCTTCCCCGCGAGCATGGGCCGTCGTGCACACGACCTCTGCGTCGTCGTCGCGAAGGACTACGACGGCAACGCCGAGAAGATCTGGAAGGACGCCAAGACGGGAGAGGAGCTGTTCACGCGGCTCCGCGCACTGCCCGGCTACGGCGACGAGAAGTCGAAGATCTTCGTCGCCATCCTCGCGAAGCGGATGAACGTGAAGCCCAAGGGCTGGGAAGCGGTCGCTGGCCCGTTCGCCGACCCCACTCCCCGTTCCGTCGCCGACATCGACAGCGCTGCCTCTCTCGCAAAGGTGCGGGAGTGGAAGAAGATGATGAAGGCGAAGGGCAAGACCAAGCAGGACTAGAGGTTGGCGAGCGCGGCCTCGGTCAGGCCGATCCACAGCGGCGACGCGAGCCGCGTGTGCACCTCGAGCGCTTGCTGGAGATGCCGTTCAGCTCGTGCCCGCTCAGCGAACGTCGCCGCGAGCAGACCGAGGTGGTGATGCATCGAGCCGAGGAACATGAACACGTTCTCGACGATGCACAGCTCTGCGAACGGCTCGACGACGTCGTACAACGCCTGCGCGTGGTCGACCGCGCCCGCGGCTCGGCACGCTGACGCCATCCCCCAGACCATCGGGCTCCAGTAGAGGTCGTGCGGGAGGGCAGCGAGTGCGGCGGGCTCGATCGACTCCATCTCCGCCAACGCCTTCTCGCTGTCACGTTGCAGCGCGAACGTTCTGACGTTCGCGGCGATGACGCCTGCCCGCTGTGTCGACAGCGGCCAATCCCGGTGATCGATGACGCCGCTCGGTGCCGGGTCGAAAAGCGCCGCCACGAATCTCCGCTGCCCCCATTCAGCCAGCGCGGCTGCCGTCGGGTCGACGAGCGCGAGATCGGCCGAGTGCCGCACGCGGCTGATCGTGTGGTTCGCATCGTCGGCATCACCCCATGCGGTCGCGCGGAGCAGGAAGCGAAACTCGGCAATGTGGCCGCTCGCATGGTCATCGGCCGCCGATGCAAGTTCGGCGAGCTCCTCGAGCAACGCGTCCGCGCGATGCAGGTCACCCGTCGTCGCGGCCAACCGAGCCTCGAGCGGAAGCGTCTTACGACGCCAAGCCTGTCGACCGGAAGCGGCCGCGAGCTCGACCATCTCGGCAACCCGCTCGACACAGGTCGCGAGGTTCGCCAAGTCGGGGTCGGTTCTAACCGCGGCCTCGAGAGCGCCGAAGATCAAGTCGGGCCGTTCGATGAGGCGGGCGATCGAGAGCGCCTCCTCGGCGTGTCCGCGAGAGACGTCCAGCGGACAGTTGTGCGCCTCCGCCGACGCCAGCGCGGCGAGGACCTCGCTGCGGACCGCGGTGGGCGCGGTGGGCACGGCGTCGAGCGCCTCGAGCAGCAGGGCGGGCAAGGGGTGCTGGGCATCGAGTCCGGCGTGCAGGCCGAGCCGGGCCGCCTCGAGCGCGGATCGGGCCAATCGGGCGCCGTCACCAGCCTGACGCGCCGTCGCAACAGACCGACTGAACGCATCGAGCGCACCTGCGACGTCGCGTGCCAGCGCACACGCGTGGCCGAGGTCGAACAGGAGATCGGCACGAGTGCGCAGGTCGAGCTCGGCCGCGTCGCCGAGCGTCACGCACGTTCGCAGGAGGTCGGCCGCCGTCGCGCCATCACCACCTTCGAGCGCGAGCCTGGCCCGGCCATGCAATGCGGAGATCGCCTCCGCCGGGCGTTGCTGCCTCGCCCTGAGCTCGTGCTCCAAACGACTGAGCGCGGGCCCGATGTCCGTGCCGACCTCCACGAGCATCGTCTCGCGAGCGCGGAGGATCTCGGCGAGCGCCTCCCCGTCGCGGCCGACGCTGATGAGTGCCTCGACCAGCAGCTCCCGGCGCCGCTCACGTAACGGCTCCGCCGCCACCAGACCTTGGAGCTCGGCGATCAGGGCAGGACTGCTGCCGTCCGCGACTTGTGCCGTCGCGAGCTGCTCGGCAGCGTGGCGGCGAAGCTCGTCGAGTCGGAGTGCCTCGTGCTGCGCCGGCTCCCACGCATCGAGGTCCTCGTAGGCGCTTCCGCGCCACATCGCGAGCCCCGTCGCGAGCCCCTCAGCGTCGTCCTCGTCAACGCATCGGGAAAATGCGGCTGCGTCCACGTCGATGCTTGCCGCAAGCGCGTATCCGGTCGCCTTCGTCTCGATCGCGTCTGCGCCGAGCGTGCGACGCACCCTGAGCACCAGCGATTGCAGGGCCTTGTCGGGCCGGCGAGGCGCGCCGTCACGCCAGAGCGCGTCCTCCAGCAGCCCGAACGTCACCGCTTCGGGCGCTCGCGAGGCGAGTGCAGCGATGAACACCCGCTCCTGTCGAGTCAGCGCGACGACCGCGCCACCGCGAACGACCTCGACCGGGCCGAGCACTCGCACCTCCACAATTCATGACTGTACGGCTGCAACCGTCCTACGACCGTCTCGCGACTGCGTCGCCGCATGCTCGAACGATGCTCCGACTGGTCTCACCCCTTGCCATCGCTGCCGCTCTCGCGTTCGCGCTCCCGGCCTGTGGCGCCGGCAGCGACACCGCGTCATCTCCGCCACTCGACACGTCGACGACGCCGGCGAACTCGCCGAGCACTTCGCCGGCACCCTCGACCACCGCACCGGCCACCACGCTGCACGTCACCTGGGAGCAGCACGCGCCGCCGATCACGATCGCGACCCCGTTCTGCGACGAGGCTGGGGCGTGCGTCTTCCCCTATCGACAGGACGCGACAGCGACGGGCGACGTCGAGGGGAAGGCGACGAGTGCCGGCGATGCGGCCGCCCCCCCGAGCGGCAAGCCCAACACGTACGCCACGATCATGACGTCGGTCTTCACCGGTCGGTTCGCATCGTGCGGCTCGGGCACCGCGATCATCCGGCGCGTCGAGACGATCGATCCTGAGACCGGCGCTTGGTCAGGGCACTGGCAACTCGTGCCCGGGTTCGGCACCGGCGGGCTGACAGCCCTCACCGGTTCAGGCGCCATCGAGCCGGCGACTCCGACCAGCAGCGCCGACCTTCCCTCGCGCTTCGTCGGCGACGTCAGCTGCACCGGCGGCCCCGACGCCGAGGAGCTCATCCCCGCTCCCGCCAGTGACCCATCGACAATCACTTTCCAAGGCGCGACCGACACACCCGCGCTGGCGCCGACCGTCTGCGACTCCGACAACTCCTGCGTCTGGCCGACGACCCTCAAGGGGACCATGACCGGCGACCTCCAAGGCACCACCGCGCAGGCAGGGGTTGGTCGCTTGTCGACTGATCCGGCTGCGCCTGGATACGCCGCGACCGCAATCGACATCTTTCGCGGCACGGTCACAGGTTGCGGTGAAGGCACATTGGTCCTTCGGTCGACCTCGACGCTCGCGGGGGCAGTGCTCACACAGCAGTGGGAGGTCGTCGAGGGTTACGGCAGCGGTGCACTCACCGCGGCCCGCGGATCGGGCACCAACACAGCCACGAGGAACTCGGATGGCACCTACGGAGGAACCGGCACAGGCACGATCAGCTGCGGATGAAATGTGGTCACATTGATGGTCTAATGTGACTACATGGATGTCGGCGTACGCGAGCTCAAGGCTCATCTGTCCGAGTACCTCGATCGCGCCGCCGCCGGCGAGGTCATCACCGTGACCGACCGCGGGCGCCCGGTCGCCGTCCTCTCGCCGCTTCCCTCGACGGTCAGCCTCGACCAAGCGATCGCTGAGGGCTGGGTGACGGCGCCAACGAGCACGCGTGGACTGGGCAAGGCGCCGAAGCGCTTCCATTCGCCGCTACGAGTGCTCGACGTGCTCGCCGAGGACCGAGGCGAATGACCCTTTACGTCGACAGCAGCGCGCTGCTGAAGCGCTACATCCAAGAACCGGACTCCGACCGACTGGATGAGCTCCTGTCGTCCGACTCCGATCAGGTCACTGCGCGCCACACGGTCGTCGAAGTGCGTCGCAACCTCGTTCGTCAGCTCACGCCTCCGGAAGCGACCGCTGCTCGTGCCTCATTCGCTGCCGACCTCGCGCACGTCTCAATCGTCGAGCTCGACGAAGCGACGTGCGAGCTCGCTGCGACTGTCGCTGAACAGACCGGAGTGCGGGCGCTCGACGCGCTCCATCTCGGCGCCGCCCGGAGGTTGGGGACTGGGCTCTCGTTCCTCACCTTCGACGTGCGGCAGGCCGAGGCCGCGCGCTCGCTCGGCTTCAGAGTGCTCGGCTCATGACCGCGGCCAGCGGGTCGAGCACGCGCTCGATGTCTTCGGTCGAGCGGATCATCGCCAACAGCACCAGCTGATCGACGCCGGCCTCCGCGTACCCGTCGATCTCCTCAGGGCCGATGGGCCGCAAGTACGGACACACGCCGACCATCACGTCGCTCGGCTTGCGGCCAGCGTCGGCGATCAACGACCTCAGCTTCGTGACCCGTTCAGAGGCGCCGGCCGGGTCGAGGTTGTAGCCGTACCAGCCCTCGCACAGGCGCGCGGCCCGACGCAGCGCAGCATTGCTCTCGCCGCCGACGTGGATTGGCGGATAGGGCTGCTGCACCGGCTTCGGGAACTGGCGCGCCGGCGGAAGGTCGTACATGTCCCCGTGGAACTCAGACACCTCGTCGGTCCAGAGCGAGCGCATGACGGCGAGGTACTCGTCGCAGCGCTCGCCTCGACGGTCGAACGGCACACCGAGCGCGGCGAACTCTTCGGCGAGCCATCCGACGCCGATGCCGAGGTCGACACGGCCGTTCGACAGCCAGTCGACCGTCGTCACGGACTTCGCGGTGTACACCGGGTTGCGCTGCGGCACGAGCAGCACGCCCGTGCCGAGGCGCACGTTCGTCGTGACCGCGGCGAGAAACGACATCGCGGCGAACGGCTCGATCAGTCCGACGTCTGGCCGCGCGGGGAACCGCCCGCTCTCGAGGTACGGGTACTGCGAGGCGTACTCGTCGAACAGCACGACGTGCTCCGCGACCCAGAGCGACGAGAAGCCGCGCTCGTCGACCGCGCGGCCAACTGCCGCGATGTGGTCAGGAGTGCAGAGCGGGTTCGCGAACGGGGGAAAAACGCCGATCTTCACGCGCGTGACGTTGCCACGCGGTTGCGCTCGCGGTCGAGCCAGCCGAGCAGGATCGCCACGGCGCGCGGGTCGTGGCGCAGCCGATGTCCGGCGCCCGCGACGATGCGCAGCTCTGCGTTGCCATGGGCCTCGGCCAGCAGCCGCGGGTCGACCGTGGGCACGTACTCGTCGTCGTCGCCGTGCACGATCAGCAGCGGCTTCGGCGCGAGCCGCGCCGCGGCATCGAGAGGTCTCAGCGCGCGGAGCTCGCGAGCCCACGCTTCGAACGAGGGCGGGAAGTGGGGATTGCGCACCGCGCCGATCTCGCGGGCGTGATCGAGGAAGCGCCTCGGCTGCCCGGCCCAGTCGTCGAAGTCGGCCCGAGCGGCGAGCGCCGCAACACCACGCACCCGCTCGTCGACTGCAGCCTCACACACGACGAGCGATCCCCCCGTGCTCGTGCCGGCGAGCCACACGTTCGTCACACCCGTCTCGTCGACGAGGTGATCGACCGCGGCGCGCAGGTCCTCGAGCCAACCGAGCAGCGAGAAGTCGCCTTCGCTCTGCCCGCATCCGCGGAACGTGAAGGTCATCGCGGCCCAGCCCATCTCGTTTGCGATGCGGTCGATGAGCTCGGGGAAGGTGCCGGCCGACTGGCGGGCGTCGAGCGGCCCGACGGGGAAGCCGTGGCACAGGATGAGACCGGGCGTGGCGGCGCTCGAGCGCGAGCCCGGCACCGCGAGGTAGCGCGCGAGCTTCAGTCCGCCGGAGTCGAACCAGCCATTCACGCGTCAGCGACGACGACTTGGGCCTTCGCACACCGGTGGCACAAGTGGTAGCCCCGGTTGCGGGCCTCGGCCAGCGTGTCCGGCCCGAAGCACAGGAACTTCTCCGAGACCATGAGCTCGTCGACGACCTCGGGGTGATCGCACGCGTCGACGTCATGGACGACCTGGTTGCGCTTGTCGCCGAGGTAGCGGAAGTGCTCGAACCGGATCGGACGCTGCATCGAGGCGCACGCTACTGGCCGCAAGCGCGCATCAGGGGCGCCGTGCGGCGCCCCTGATGGCAACTTCTGTTGAGGATTCAGATCGACGTTCGGGTTCTGCGAGAACCCAGCCGGGCGGGACCATTTCCCAGCCGCCGGTCCGACGGTTGCTGGCGGGTATTCGCCGGGTGGTCCAGCGGGCCGCCTAGCGGCCAGCCACCTCCGAGGTCCCAGATCTATGACAACTCAGCTGGACCACCTCCTTTCCTCGGTAGCACCAGCAAACCACATCTGCGCGGGGTGTGCGCGCTATTCGCCCGGGCCGCCGAGGCCCGCCCTGACGGCCCAGGCAGTGAGCTCAGATCGGTTCGCGAGACCGAGCTTGGCCAGGATGTTCGAGACGTGGACGGCCGCCGTGCGCGGCGAGATGTAGAGCTGCTTCGCGATCGCCGCGTTCGTGAGACCCCGCGCGACGAGGACCGCCACCTCGCGTTCACGAGCCGTGAGGTCGGTGTCATCTTGCGCACCGGCCCGCTCCAGCCGCCGGAGCAGCGCATCGACCTCGTCGCGCCGAAACCCTGGCCACCGCTCGAGCAGCTGATGCGAGCGAGACGCCGCGGCGAACGCTTCAGCCCGCTCCCCGAGGGCCAGATGGCAACGCGCGGCGAGGACCCACGCCATGGCGAGCGTGTAGGCGGGCAGCTGTGGCTCCGGATGTACCAGGACTCGCTCGACCTGCCCGAGCGCTTCCCGATGATCGCCCTCCCCCGCCAGGAGCATCGCCTCGCCCAGCGGGCACCATGGCCTCCCGTCGGCCAGCTCCTGCATCGGAGCGACCACCTCGCGGACGAGGGCTGGAGCGACGCCGGCACGAAGGGCCGCATCGATGGGGAGGGCACTCCACTCCGCGTTCGCGGGGTCTCGTTCCTCGGTCGCCACCTGCGCCAGCCGACGCAGGAGAGGCTCGACCTCGTCGCGGCGGCCGAGCCGCTCCGCGAGCTGCGTGGCGACGGCGAGCTCCCACGGATGGCTCGATTCCGCGAAGTCGACCGCTCGCGCCGCGAGTGCGGCCGAGTCCTCGGTGTGCCCCGCCTCGAGCCAGAGCGAGATCTGGTTCAGCGCGGGCCATTGCGTCTCCCGGGGGGTGAGCTCGCCAACGCGCTCGACCCAGCTGTCGAGGCCCGCCTGCGCGCGGGCCATGTCGCCCTCGCTGATCGCGATCTCGACCTGCATGATGGCGTGCTTCGTGCGGATCATCGCGTCGTAGCCCGCGCGTTCCGCAGCCGCGTCGAGCGCAGCGACGATCGCCTTCCCTTCGCGCGTGTGCAGCGACACGCAGTCGAGCATGTTGTGCAGCCCGCGGGCCACGGCGACGAAGTCACCCACTGCCTCGGCCTCGGCGATGCCGTCACGGATGAACACCAACGCCTCGTCCTGATGGCCTGCCCAGCCGGCGAGCGCCGAGCCCTTCTCGACCAACGCCAGCGCGTGGACTCGCTTGGCATCCCAACGATCGGCCTCCTCGATCGCGCGCTCGGACCACTCGACGGCGAGCGTGCTCCGATGAGCGAGCATGTGCGCTTGCGCGACCCGCGGCGTACGCCTGTGCCCGATCCGGACCCTTGGGAAGCTGACCGGCGAGGCCTTCGAGATCGGCGACGGCAGCGTCGTGCTCGTCGAAGCGACCGAGGTCCCACACCACACGCGTCACCATGTGCGCCGCCTCTGACTGCGCGACGAGATCGCCTCGAGCTTCGGCTCGTTCACGCCAGCGCCGCGCGTGACCGAACGCTTCGTCGTTCAGCCCGACGAGCCACGCTGCGCGTGTCGCGGCCTCGAGCAAGGTGAGGCAGTCGGGATCCTCGGTGAGCGCGTCAGTGGCGAGCCGCAGCGCCTGATACGACGAGCCCCGCTCCAGGTAATAGGTGGCGCCCTCCTGAGCCAGCGCAAGGAACTCGTCGTATCGTCCGGCGCCGAGCGCGTGCTTGGCGAGCGCCGCGATGTCGGCGCTCGCCGAGTCACGCAGCGCGGCCAGCGCTCCTTCGTGCAGCCGCCGGCGTTCGCGGCCGAGCAGCTGATCTTCGACAGCGTCTCGCACCAGGGCATGGCGGAACACGAACTCGTCGGGACGATCTTCTGTGATGAGGCCACGGTCGACAAGGCCGCGGAGGTGACCGATGAGCTCGGGTTCGGTCATGCGAGTGACCGCTGCGAGCACGTCGAACGACGCGCCCCGACCGAGAACGGCTGCGGCGTCGATCACTCGCCGCTCGTCGCCGCTCAACCCATCGAGCTGGCGACGCACGATCTCCGCGAGCGTGAACGGCAACGGCTGCGTCGCCAGGCACTCAGGCTCTGCGTCGCCTGCCGCGCTCAGTATCTCCTCGAGGAAGAACGGATTGCCTCCCGTCCGCGCGTAGCAGCGCGCTGGCCGTCTTCGATGGCAGCGTTCGTCCGTACACGGACGCGAGGAAGTGGGAGACCTCCGGCTGCGTCAACCGGTCGAGCCAGAGATGGTGCACCGTGCGGCGGCGATCGAGGCGCACCAGGAGATCGGCCGCCGGGAGGAACCGGCTCAGCTCATCGGACCGATACGAACCGACGAGCAACGTGCCCGCAGGCGTACCCGACGCGAGACGCTCGAACACCCCGAGGCTCTCCGCGTCGGCCCAATGCAAGTCCTCGAAGATGACGACGGCGGGACCCCCTCCGACCCGATCGACGTAGGTCTGCACGACGGCGGCCTGACGGTCGGTCGCCTCCGGCACGGCCTCGAGACCGAGCGCGTCGAGCGCGAGCTCGAACGGACGGCCGAGCGACCCCGGCTCGGATTGGCCGGCGAGCACCTTCACACCGTCGGGGAGGGAGCGCACCAGCTCGCGCAGCAGACGGGTCTTGCCGACACCGGCCTCGCCCACGATGAGCGCGACCGCGGGCTCGCGATCGGAGGATGCCATCAGCCCGGTGAGGCGGGACAACGGGGAGGTCCGTCCCACCATCACCGGGCTGAGACCGGTGCGGCCCGCGAGCATGCGGTCGAGCATACGGATCAGGGTTGGATCCGCTTCCTCCGTTTGAGCGAGCGCCGCCGATGGGCGGCCTTCTCGAACGTCACCTTCCGCTGCTTGTGGATGGACTGCCCGAAGGTCGGGTGCAGCATCATGTGCTCGAGCATGCGCCCCTGAACCACGGCGGCGCATCGGCATTCCTACGTATTCGCGCGCGAGATCGCGGCGCCTACGTATGTCCGAGGTCACAGCTGCGCGTCACCAGCCGGCGGGCCCACGGCTCCGATCTCACGCAGATACTCGAAGTGCGCCTCCACGACGGCGGACACATCTTCCCGGCTGTAGGTGCGTCCCTCAGAGCCGACCCGAGCGATCAGCGAGCCGACGCTCGCGTCCTCGTCCACCACGATGAGCTTGGCGGGATCTTGCGGCTCGTCGAGTGCTGCCGGAGGCTTCAGGCCTTGCGCCCGGAGGTCAGCCATGTGCCATCGCAGCAAGTCGCGCACGTCGGCATAGCTGAGCTCTGAGGTGACTTCCGCGGGCAGCCTCTCGCTGACGGAGAGCACGGCCTCGTCGAGGTCGAAGACCACGCGTGGCGACATCGCGTCGAGGCGATGCGCTTCACGGCCGATGACGACCGCGGCGATGATGAACACGATCGCCGCGGCGGCGACCAGGATGAGGACGTTCAGATGCCGATGCGCTGCGCGAGCAGCTCGCGGTGATACGTCGGGTCACCGAACAGGAGCTCGGACGACTTCGCGCGCTTGAAGTAGAGGTGCGCGGGGTGCTCCCACGTGAAGCCGATGCCGCCGTGGATCTGGATGTTCTCCGCCGCAGCGTGGAAGTAGGCCTCTGAGCAGTACGCCTTCGCGAGCGACGCGACGGACGGGAGCTCCTCGTTCATCTCGGCCGCACACCAGCCTGCGTAGTAAGCGGCGGACTTCGCCGACTCGACCTCGAGCAGCATGTCGGCGCACTTGTGCTTGATCGCCTGGAACGAGCCGATCGGGCGACCGAACTGCACGCGGACCTTCGCGTACTCGACGGCCATGTCGAGGCACCTCTGGGCGCCGCCGACCTGCTCGGCGGCCAGGGCGACCGCGGCGAGGTCGAGCACCGTCGAGAGCACGTTCCATCCCGCGCCGTCGGTGCCGATGAGCCGAGCCGGGGTGTTGTCGAGCTCGACCTTGGCTTGCTTGCGGGTCTGGTCCATCGTCGACAGCGCGGTGCGGGTGAGCCCCGACGCGCCACCTTCGACGGCGAACAGCGACACCCCGGCATCGGTGCGGGCCGCGACGATGATGAGGTCCGCGGTGTGACCGTCGAGCACGAACATCTTGGTGCCACTGATCGTCCAGCCGTCGCCCGACTTGGTCGCGGGCGTCGTGATGCCGGCTTCGTCCCATTTGCCGGACGGCTCGGTGAACGCGAGCGTCGCGATGGTCTCGCCGGAGGCGATGCCCGGCAGCAGATCCTTCTTGGCCTGATCGTCGCCAGAGTGGATCAGTGCGTTCGCGGCGAGCGCGACCGTCGAGAAGTAGGGAGCGCACAGGAGCGAGCGGCCCATCTCCTCGAGGACGACGATGAGCTCGACGTAGCTGTAGCCCGAGCCGCCGAACTCCTCCGGCACGATGAGGCCCTGCAGGCCCATCTGCTCGCCCATCTGGCGCCACACCGCCTCGTCGTAGCCCTGCTCGGTGTCCATGAGGCGGCGCACCTCGGCTTCGGGCGACTTCTGGTCGAGGAAGGCCCGCACGGTGCGGCGAAGCTCTTCCTGCTCCTCGCTGAAGGCGAAGTTCACGGCATTTCCCCCTGGGACGGCGAGACTGGGTACAAGCGGCTCGGCTTTTCTACTAGACCCGCGGGTCAAGCCGCACATGCAGGCAAGACTGGATGTCACGGAGGTCCCCCAATGCACTACAGCGACGACCAGATCGAGATCCACAAGCTCGTCGTGGGGCCAGTCGACAACAACGTCTTCGTGATGCGCTGCCGCGCCACTGGCGATGCCGTGCTCCTCGACGCCGCCAACGAGCACGAGAAGCTCCTCGAGCTCTGCCAGCGCCTCAACGTCCGCCGGGTTCTCGAGACCCACGGCCACTGGGACCACATCCAGGCGATCCCCCAGCTGCGGGACGCGGGCTACTCGGTCGGGGTCACCGCCGAGGACGCAGCGATGCTGCCGTCCTATGACGAGCTGATCGAGGACGAATCCGTGATCCAGGTCGGGCAGGTGCGGCTGCACACCATCCTCACGCCGGGCCACACCGCGGGGTCCATGTGCTTCCTCGTCGAGGGCTCTCCCGTGGTGTTCTCCGGCGACACTCTCTTCCCCGGAGGCCCCGGCGCCACGAAGTTCGAGGGCAGCAGCTTCCCGACGATCATCGAGTCGATCGACCGCAGGCTCCTCACGCTTCCGGTCGAGACGCTGGTCCTGCCTGGTCACGGTGACGACACGACGATCGGCACCGAGCGCCCTCATCTTCAGGAGTGGATCGATCGGGGGTGGTGATCCAAGAGTGGGGAGTGGTGCGTACACTCCCCGTAGACACACCCACGAATGGGGAAGGTCATGGATCTCGGTGCCCCTGAACTGATCATCATCCTGATCATCGTGCTGCTCGTCTTCGGCGGAGCGAAGCTTCCGAAGCTCGCACGCTCGCTGGGACAGGCCCAGAAGGAATTCAAGACGGGTCTCAAGGAAGGCGCGCAGATGGACGAGGCCGACGACACGCCGGTCACGAAGTCCGTCGACAAGCCGTCAGACAGCTAGCCGAGCCGGTCGCGACGCCCGGCGCCGTGCACGGCTTCGAGCACGAGCAGCCGGATCTCGGGCCGCGCGAGCTCGAGCGACGCCGTCTGGGCGTCCCCGTAGAGCTCCAGAAGATACGCGGCACCTCTTCCGTGCGCCGCCGCGCCGAGCACTCTTGACGCCCTGAGCTTGCGCAGGATCGCAACCTCCCCCGGGTCAGCCTCGGGATCGTCGACATCCACCAGGAAGGCGGACTCGTCGCGCAAGGCCTTGTCGGTCATCGGGTAGTCGGCGACGACGTAGCTCACGGAATCGTCGAACGTGAAGTTGTCAGACCCGCCGCTCCCGTCGACACGAGCCATCCCCACGAGCACGGCGCGGACCTGGCCACTCCCGTCGCAGACCGAGATCGTCCACGACACGAGATCGAACGCCGCTGACGCGGCCGCGGCGACGGCTTCGAGCCGCTCTTCCTCGTCGGCCGACGCGAGGGGACCATCGAGCAAGGTGAGTGCGGTCTCGAGCAGACCCTGCATCTTGTCGCTGCGATCGCGGAAGAAGCGCCACGGCGCCCGCACGCCCTCGACGTGTGGGTCGGCCGCTGATCTCGAGACGCGCACCCGGCCACGACCCGCGCGCTTCGCGGCGTATTGCGCGGCGTCGGCCGAACGGAAGAGCTCCCTCGGCCGAGTCACGTCGGGGCCGGTCGTCGCGACGCCGCACGACGCCGTGAGGCGACGACCGGAGTACGCCTGCAGCAGGTTGAGCGCATCCTGGGCGATGTGTGCCGCCGCCGTGCCGTCGTGACCCGCGAGCAAGATGCAGAACTCGTCACCGCCGAGACGGAACGCGAGCGCGCCCTCGACGCCGGCGACCGCGTTGCGCAGCCCATCGGCCACGGCGATGAGTGCTTCGTCCCCGGTGTCGTGGCCGAAGCGGTCGTTCACCTCTTTCATGCCGTCGATGTCGAAGACGAGCAGTGACACCGGACGCCCGGTGACCTCGGCGCGCTCGAGTGCCGCATCGAGTCGCTCGTCGAGCGCGCGTCGGTTCGCGAGGCCGGTGAGGGCGTCCTCGAACGCGAGCCGCTCGAGCCGGCCCATGTGCTCGGCGTGGCCGACTGCGGCCGCGACGTACAGCGCCGCCGCCTGCAAGAACTCGGTGTCGTCGGTGCTGAGCGGCGAGTCGCCGGGCGCAGTCGCCGCCCACAGCTCTCCCCAGACCTGCCCGTCCACCATGATCGGCACGCCGAGCTCGGAGCTGCGACCCCGCTTGCGGAGCCATTCGGCGATCGCGGGGACCTCGTTCGGGTCGTCGACAGACGATCGGTAGGGCTCACCCTTCAGCAACAAGGTCTCGACCCTGGGGAACTGGTCGAACGGGTACTCCTCGTCGGTGGGGAAGCGCACCTCGCCTTCGGCGAGCACTCCGACGTTCACCAGGACGTTCAGCGTGCACTGATCGAGGTCGGCCCGGGCGATCGAGACCGCCGACGCCCCGAGTGATGCCCTGGCCTCCTCGGCGGCCATCTCGAGCGTCTGCATCAGGTCATCGGCTGCCGCCACGGCGCGGGCGAGCGAGGCGAGAGCCGCCAGGCCCCGCACCGGGGGCCCGGCCGCGTCCAGGTCGGCCGTTGCGCGCTTCACGATGCATCTCCATCGGCGGCCACGGAGGGTGGCTGAGTGGGTCGCCCGGCCCCTTCTGGGTGATTTGGCCCGGCTATTTCCCCTATCGCCATAGTGCTTATTACACTGGTTTCGTGACTTCGGAGCTCCTCCGCATCGAGGATCTGCACGTCCGGCCCACCACGGACGAGGGCGCCGCGATCGAGATCCTGCGCGGCGTGGACCTCGTCGTCGCGCCGGGTGAGGTGCACGCGCTGATGGGGCCGAACGGCTCTGGCAAGTCGACGCTCGCCAACGCCCTGATGGCCGACCCCGGCTACGAGGTGACGAGCGGTCGCATCCGCTACAAGGGCGACGACATCACCGAGTGGCCGACCGATGTGCGAGCGAAGAGCGGCATGTTCCTCGCCTTCCAGTACCCGCAGGAGATCGCCGGCGTCTCGGTGATCCAGTTCCTGCGCCAGGCGCTCTCGGCGCGCAAGGGCATCGATCTGTCGGTGCTCGAGCTCCGCTTGGCGATCATGGATTGGATGAAGCGCCTCGACATGGATCCGTCGTTCGCTGATCGCTACCTCAACGAGGGTTTCTCGGGCGGTGAGAAGAAGCGCAACGAGATCCTGCAGATGGCGATCCTCGAGCCCGAGCTCGCGATCCTCGATGAGACCGACTCGGGTCTCGACATCGACGCGCTGAAGGTGGTGGCGCGCGGCGTGCAAGAGGTGCGCGCCGACCGGCCCACGCTGGGTGTCGTGCTGATCACGCACTACCGACGGTTGCTCGACTACCTCCAGCCCGACCGCGTGCACATCCTCATCGATGGCCAGGTCGTGGACAGCGGGGGGCCCGAGATGGCCGAGCGACTCGATCGAGAAGGGTACGAGGCATGGCGGTGAACCAATGACGGCGAACGCAGGACTCGACGTCACTCGCATCAAGAAGGACTTTCCGATCCTCGATCGGGTGATCAACGGCAAGCGGCTCGTCTACCTCGACTCGGCGGCCACGTCGCAGAAGCCGCGGCAGGTGCTCGACGCGATGGAGCGCTACTACGAGACGTGCAACGCGAACGTGCATCGCAGCGTGTACCAGATCGCCGGCGAGGCGACCGAGGCCTACGAGACGGCGCGGCTCAAGGTGCGGCGGTTTATCAACGCGCCGAGCGAACACGAGGTCGTGTTCACCAAGAACGCGACCGAGGGACTGAACCTCGTCGCGTACTCCTGGGGCCGAGCGAACCTGCGCGAGGGCGACGTCGTCGTGCTCACCCACATGGAGCACCACGCCAACATCGTCCCCTGGCACATCCTCGCTGCGGAGCGGGGCATCGTGCTTCGGTGGATCCCCCTCACGCCCGACGGCTTGCTCGACCTCACCGACCTCGACACCATCCTCGACGGTGCCAAGGCGTTCGGGTTCACCGCGATGTCAAACGTGCTCGGAACGATCAACCCCGTGCGACAGCTGAGCGATGCAGCGCACGAGCACGGCGCGCTGGCCATCGTCGACGCTTGCCAGTACGTGCCTCACGTGCCGACCGACGTCGTCGCGATGGACGCCGACTTCATCGCGTTCTCCGCCCACAAGATGTGCGGCCCCACCGGCATCGGTGTGCTGTGGGGACGCGAACAGCTGCTCGACGCGATGCCGCCGTTCCTCGGTGGCGGCGACATGATCCGCGACGTGCGTCTCGACGGGTTCACGCCGAACGAGCTGCCGGTGAAATTCGAGGCTGGCACTCCCCCGATCGCCGAGGCCATCGGACTCGGTGCCGCGGTCGACTACCTCACCGAGCTCGGCATGACGAACGTGCGCCAGCACGAGATGTCGGTGACCGGGTATGCGATCGACTCGCTCACCGAACGGTTCGGTGACGACCTCACGATCTTCGGCCCCCGCAACATCGAGGTGCGCGGCGGAGCACTGTCGATCGCCTTCCGCGATCTCCATCCGCATGACATCTCCCAAGTGCTCGACCAGACGAACGTGTGCGTGCGAGCCGGCCACCACTGTGCGAAGCCATTGATGCGCGAGCTCGGAGTGAATTCCACCGCCCGCGCCTCCTTCTACGTGTACAACGACGAAGCCGACGTCGATGCGCTCGCCGACGGCCTCGACGCCGCGACCGACTTCTTCACCGCCTGAGGAAACGACGATGCCCGGACTCGAAGACCTGTACCGAGAGATCATCCTCGACCACTACCGCAACCCGCGGAACCGCGGCGAGCTGCCCACGCCGCCGGCGCACCGCACCGAGGGCTTCAACCCGTTGTGCGGCGACGAGGTGGTTGTCTTCCTCGACGTCGAAGACGGCGTGGTCAAAGATCTGCGCATCGCAGGTCAGGGTTGCTCGATCAGCCAGTCGTCGGCCTCGATGATGTCGACCGCGGTCAAGGGCAAGTCCGTCACCGAAGCCCGAGACGTGATCCGGGCGTTCAAGGCGATGATGTCGATCCACGAGCACACACTCGACGGTGACGAGGGTGACGACGACTCGATCGCCGAGGTGAAGCTCGGAGACCTCGAGGCGCTGCGGGGCGTCGTGAAGTTCCCGGTGCGCATCAAGTGCGCCACCCTCGCGTGGAACACCCTCACGCAAGGCCTCGAAGAGCTCAGCGCCTAGCCCAGGGTCCCACCCCACCGTTCTCGGCGGCATAACCCGCCAGATCTGACGGCTTCTGCCGCTGAGAAGCGCGCGCGTCGATTGCGCTCGATGTCCGCGGCAATGACATGAGCGCGGCGCATCACCCGTGCTGCGGAGTAGCGCAGCACCATGTGACCGTCCTCCTCGAGAAGATTTTGACGGCGCCGGTCCTCCTCGAAGGCCGCCGGAGTCGTGTGGGGCGCGAACCCGTCGACCTCGATGACGAGCCTCTCGAAGGGATAGGCGAAGTCGACCTCGAACGTATCGAGGCCGATTCTGATGAGGTGGTGGTGGACCGGCGGCGGCGCGCCAACCGCCCGAAGCGCGTCGGCCAGCTTTGCTTCGGCGAGGGAGTCGGGCACGCTGACGCCGAGACCGCGCTCGTCGAGGATCCGTCGCAGCACTCCGACTCCGCTCCGCCCCTTCCGGGCGACTCGGTCGAGCATCGCTCGGACCTCGGGAACCGTCACGTGTCCGTCGCGCAGCCACTCCTCCAGAGTGCACGACACCAGCCAGGGACGGACGACGCTGCCCAGATCGACCAGCGTTCGGGCGGGCTTCGTGACTGGGATCGGGCCGATCGAGGTGATGTCCTCCGGAACGAGGTCCGGCACGCGGTGAAGCAGCGCCTCCCGGAGCACCAGTTCGGTCGTGGAGGGGATGCTGACCTCGACGACCGTTCCTGTCAGGCGGCTGGATTGCCACATCACCGCCGCTGATCGGTGCGACACGGCGCTCGCGGGTCCGCCGGCGAGAGCGGCAGCGAGGAGCCGCTGCTCGTAGGTGACGACGAACGCGCGCGAACGAAAGACGCTCGGCTGGACTCGTTCCCACTCGCCGGTACTGCACCGACGTTCGATCGTTCGCGGCGAGACGCCTCGCTCGATCGCCTGCCCCCGGTGGATGAGTCCGAGCTGGTTCGCCAACACCTGATCGATCTCCGCCATCGGACGACTTTGCTCGGAGGGTGTGACATTCCGTCCCACCCCCGTGTTTCTTGGCGGCATAAGCCGCCAGATCTGGCGGGTTATGCCGCTGAAAACGGGTTGGCGGCGCCACCCAGAGTCGTGACGTGGCCGAGCTTGCGGCCCGGCCGGGGCGCCTTGCCGTACAGGTGGACGAACACGTTCGGACCGTCGGGCAACGGCTCCGGCAGCTCGCCGATCAGGTTCGTCATGACCGCGGGCAGGATCGGATCCATCGGTCCGAGCGGATGACCGGCGATCGCGAGCAGGTGCTGTGCGAACTGGCTCGTGGCGGCACCCTCGATGGTCCAGTGACCGGTGTTGTGCACGCGCGGCGCCATCTCGTTCGCGAGGAGCTCCGCGCCGATCTGGAACAGCTCGAGCGCCAGCACGCCGACGTAGTCGAGTGAGTCCGCGAGCGATGTGATGTAGCCCTCGGCGAGCTTCTGCAGCGCCGCGCTCGTCCCCTGAGCGGGAGCGGTGGTGCGGCGCAGGATGCCGTCCACGTGCACGTTCTCCACGAGTGGGTAGCACGTCATCGCTCCGTCGGCCGACCGCGCGGCGATGATCGACACCTCGCGATCGAACGAGATGCGATCCTCCACGATCGCGTCAGACCCGACGATCGCACCGCCCGCCCCGATCATCATCTGGCCGCGGCCGTCGTAGCCGCCCCGCCGAGACTTCACGATGACGTCGTGGTCGGCGAGCGCAGGCGCGTCCGCGATGTCGACGAACGGCGCGGTCGCGATCCCGATCGACTGAAAGTGCCGCTTCTCGACGAGCCGGTCCTGACTCACCGCGACGGCGCGAGGTCGGGGGCGCGACACGAGTCACCTCGGCGAGCCGATCGAGCACGCCGATCGGTACTCCCTCGAGCTCGACGGTCACGACGTCACAGTGCTGCAGTACTTCAAACGCGAGCGGGTCGTCGAAGGCGGTCGCGACCCGCTCACCGTGCTCGAGTCGCGGCAGATCGGTTTCCGGGTCGACGAGCACGATGTCGAAGCCGAGCCCAGCGGCCGCCTGCGACAGCATCAACCCGAGCTGCCCCCCGCCAAGAACCCCGACCCTCACGCCGGATCGCGCGGGTCGGGATGCGCGAGCACCTCGGCCGTGCGGGCCTCGCGCCACGCGCGCAGACGCTCCCTCATCTCGGGTCGGCCCCTCGACACGATCGCCGCGGCGAGCACGCCCGCATTCACCGCACCCGGCGCACCGATCGCCAGCGTGCCAACCGGCACTCCGCTCGGCATCTGCACGATCGACAGCAGGGAGTCGAGGCCGTTGAGCGCCTTCGACATGACGGGCACACCGAGCACAGGAAGCACGGTGTTCGCGGCGACCATGCCCGGAAGATGAGCAGCACCGCCCGCACCCGCGATGACGACCTCGACGCCACGTCCCTCTGCGCTGGTCGCGAACTCCTGCAGCAGCGCGGGAGTGCGGTGGGCCGACACGACCTTCACCTCGTAGGGCACGTCGAGCGCGGCGAGCACATCGGCCGCACCCTCGAGCGTCGCCCAGTCCGAGCGCGAACCCATGACGATCGAGACCAGCGGCGCGTCCATCGGCTCAGTCGAGGTAGGGCGCGTAGCCCTGTTCCTCGAGCTCGGCGGCGAGAGAGGCGTCTCCCGATCGCACGATGCGCCCCTTCACGAGGATGTGGACGCGGTCCGGAGGAAGCTCGTGCAGCAAGCGGATGTAGTGCGTGATCGCGAGCACGCCGAGGTTGTCGTCGCGGGTCGCCGCTTCGACACGCTTCGCGCAGGCGCGGAGAGCGTCGATGTCGAGGCCAGAGTCGAGCTCGTCGAGGATCGCGAACGCGGGCTCGAGCACCGCGAGCTGCAGCGTCTCGTTCCGCTTCTTCTCTCCGCCGGAGAGGTCGACGTTCAACGGACGAGTGAGGAAGCGGTCGTCGAAGCCGATGCGCGCCGCCTCGTCCGCGACGCGCTCGGTGCAGGCCCTCGATCGGACGCCCCTGCGCAAGCAACGCCTCGGTCAGCATCGCGTCGAGGCTCACGCCCGGCACCTCGGTCGGGTACTGCAACGCGAGGAAGAGCCCAGCTTCGGCGCGCTGGTAGGGCTCGAGGGCGAGCAGATCGACACCGTCGAGCGTCACCGACCCACCGAGCACCTCGTAGCCCGGACGTCCCATCAGCACGTGCGAAAGGGTCGACTTGCCCGAGCCGTTCGGCCCCATCACCGCGTGCACCTCTCCGCTCGCGACGGCGAGGTCGATGCCCCGGAGGATCTCGCGCCCACCGACGGCCGCTCGCAGACCCGCGATCTCGAGGACGCTCATGCGTCACTCTCCGCGTCGGCGGAATCGGGGAGGTCTATGTAGACCTCGGCGTCGTCGATGAAGACGGGATAGGTCGGCACCGGCTTCGTCGCCGGGAGGGTCAGCGGCTCCCCCGTCTCGAGCGAGAACGAGCTGCCGTGCTTCCAGCACTCGATCTCGCACTCGTCGACGAGCACCTCGCCCTCGGACAACGAGATCTCGGCGTGGCTGCAGATGTCACCGATCGCGAAGATGCGGGCCTCGATCCGCACCACGCAGATCGGCACGTCGCCGAGCAGGAAGCAGCGGGCCTGGCCTGACGGCAGGTCGCGGATCGAGCACAGGTGCTCGCGGGTCATACGAGGTCCCTTCGACTCAGCTTGGCGGCGATCTCCGCGCGCAGGGGGGCGACCATCTCCGGGACGGGAAGCCGCTCGAGCACCTCACTGAAAAAGCCGTTCACGATGAGCTCTTCGGCTCGGTCAGGCGGCACTCCGCGACTCTCGAGATAGAAGCGCTGCTCTGGGTCGATCGGCCCGACCGCCGAGGCATGGCTGCAGCGCACGTCGTTCGTGTCGATCTCGAGGTTTGGAACCGAGTCGGCCCACGCGCCTTCGCTGAGCTTGAGGTTGCGATTCGTCTGGAACGCCTGCGTGCCGGGCGCTTCCTTGCGCACTCGGATGAGCCCGCTGTAGACCGACCGGGCTCGACCTCCGACGGCGCCCTTGAACAGGAGGTCGGACCTCGTCTTCGGCGCGGCGTGATCTTGCAGAGTTCGGAAGTCGTGCATCTGATGCTGCTCGCCGAAGTACGCCGCGAGCTGATCACCCGACGCGCTGCGACCGTCGAGACGTGCATCGGTGCGAACCCGGGCGTAGTCGCCGCCGAGCGCCACGTTCGCGATGAGCATCGACGACGACGCAGCACCGCGCGCGACCTGGGACGCGATCTGCCACACCTGCTGCCCGAGCTGGTTGACCGCGAGGTAGCGCAACGATCCGCCCGCGCCCACGTCGAGCTCGGCGACCGGCAACGTCAACCCGGCGACGTCGGCTGAGCTGTGGTGGTCCAGCACCGTGACCTCGCTGTCTGCGCCGACCCGCACCACCAAGCGCGGCAGCGTCGCGACGCCGTCGGAGGCGGTGAAGCACGCGATCACGACCGGGCTCGTGACTCGCAGGCCATCGGGTACCTCGACGACGATCGGGGCCGTCGCGAACGCGGTGTTGAGCTCGGCGTAGACATCGGGAGCGTCGAGCATCACGTCGCCAACCGACTCGTCGTCCGCCGGGTCACCGACACGGAGCCCCCGCGCTGCGAGCGCCTCGTCGATCTCGCGGTGCACCACCTGGCCGTCGACGATCATGACGAAGGCAGCGCGGGACGGGATCAGGCTCTGCGTGGCGCGGACGGCCTCGGCGATCGCCTCGGGCGCAACACCAACCGGGCGACTCGTGTCGACCAGTGCGTATCGGTCGAGGTCGAGCTCGCCGATGCGGCTGTAACGCCAGATCTCCTCGGCCTCGGTCGGAGCCGCCGTCGCGAGCGCCCGGTCAGCTGCCGCGAGCCGCCGCAACCTGAGCCATTCCGGGCCTGGGAACGCGGCGGCAACGTCGGCGGAGAAGGGGCTCACACTCAGAGGCTATGGCTTGCGGCGCAGACGCCTCCAGAACGGACGCCGTCCTCTCTCGGCTTCGACCTCGGCGAGGATCGCGGGACCGGCGGAGTTGACGATGTCCTCGGCCTCGTCGAGCAGCGCCGCCGCGCTGCCGTCATCGATCCCGGGCGGCTCCGCGGGCGTAGGTGGCGCGACCAACGTGCCGTAGTGCCACGCCATGTCTGCCAGTCGCCGTTCGTACTTGGGGCAGTCGTCCGGGCACCGCCAGGGAGCGTCAGGCGCCAGGTCGAGGTTGCACTTCCGGACGGTCTCCCCGTTCGGGTAGGTGCGGCTCTCGTAGTTCTTGCACTCGACTCTCATCGGCACGGCCGAGATTGTGCCAGCCGCACAGAGTCCCGCGGCGTCACAGTCCCGCGGCGTCACAGAGTCCCGAGGCGTCACGGGTGACATCGCTATCGTTTCGGGGTGCTCGAACGGCTGCTCGCCGGCGTGTCACCCAGAGCGAAGCGCGGCATCACGCTCGCGATGGTCGCGACCGGGTGGATCGGCTTCCTCATCGCCGTGCTCAGCGGTCTCGTGCTCGGGCTCATCTTCATCCTCATCGGCTTCGTCCTCTGCTGGTTCGCCGCGTCGATGCTCGCGGTGAAGCCGACACTCGCGGCGGGCGAGAACGCAGAGGAGCACGCCGCCGCGAACGGCGGTGTCGAGCCAGAGGAGCCGGCCGACATCGAGGCGAGGATCAAACGGCGGCTCGAGGCGATGAAGCAGGAAGACCCCGAGGCGGGGACTTAGCCGACGCTGCCGTCCATCTGCAGCTCGATCAACCGGCTCCACTCCACCGCGTACTCCATCGGCAGCGTGCGGGTGACCGGCTCGATGAACCCGTTCACGATCATGCCCATCGCCTGCTCCTGTGAGAGCCCGCGGCTCATCAGGTAGAAGAGCTGCTCGTCGGCGACCTTGGACACGGTTGCCTCGTGCCCGACCTCGGCGTCGCGCTCCCCCACTTCCATGTAGGGAAGGGTGCGACTCACCGACTCCTCGTCGAGGATGAGGGCGTCGCACTGCACATGGCTCTTGCAGCCGTGGGCGCCCTCGTCGATGTGCACGAGGCCGCGATAGGTCGTGATGCCGCCGTCCTTCGAGATCGACTTCGACACGATCTTCGACGTCGTCTCAGGCGCGGCGTGGACCATCTTGGCGCCCGCGTCCTGATGCTGCCCCGCACCGGCGTACGCGACCGACAGCACCTCGCCGGATGCCTTTGGCCCGACCATGTACACCGACGGGTACTTCATGGTGAGGCGGCTGCCGATGTTGCCGTCGATCCACTCCATGTGGCCCTCGGTCTCGACCCGGGCGCGCTTGGTGACGAGGTTGTAGACGTTCGGCGACCAGTTCTGGATGGTCGTGTAGGTGACACGAGCGCTGGGGCCGACCACGATCTCGACGACCGCCGAGTGCAACGAATCGCTGGTGTACACCGGAGCCGAGCAGCCCTCGATGTAGTGCACCTTCGAGCCCTCGTCGGCGATGATCAGCGTGCGCTCGAACTGCCCGGCATTCTCGCTGTTGATGCGGAAGTACGCCTGCAACGGCATCTCGCACTCGACGCCCGGCGGCACGTAGATGAAAGAGCCGCCGGACCACACCGCCGAGTTGAGCGCGGCGAACTTGTTGTCGCCGGGCGGGATGATCGTGCCGAAGTAGCGCTTCACGATGTCGGGGTACTCCCGCACCGCGGTGTCCATGTCGCAGAACAGGATGCCCTGGGCCGCGAGCTCGTCCCGGTTGCGGTGGTAGACGACTTCGCTCTCATATTGCGCGGTGACGCCGGCGAGGTACTTCCGCTCTGCCTCGGGGATGCCGAGCTTCTCGTAGGTCGCCTTCATCTGCTCGGGCAGGTCGTCCCACTCGTCGACCTGACCCTGCGTGGGCTTGATGTAGTAGTAGATGTCGTCGAAGTTCAGGTCGGGCATGTTGACCGCGAACCACGGCGCCATCGGCTTGCGCTCGAAGGTGCGCAGGGACTTCAAGCGCATCTTCGCCATCCAGTCCGGCTCGCCCTTCCACCACGACATGTCCTTGACGACGTCGTCGTCGAGACCCTTCTCGGGCCGGAAGACGTAGTCCTCGTCGTCGGCCCACCCCAGCTTGTAACGGCCGAGATCGAGGTCGGTCACCGCCATGAGGGCTCACTCCGATCAACGTCGAGGTCCGGGATAAATTCCACTACGTAGATAGTAACAATTCCGCGGCCTGCCACCACCCCCCCGCACGACGCTGGCACCATAAGACGCCATGCTTCGGTCTCGGGCGGTCGCCCTCGCGCTGATCACGCTCGCGATCGGGGGCGCACAGGTCGCCATCCCCGCCCGGGCGGGCGCGATCATCGGCGGCAACCCGTCACCGACCGGGTCGGCCCCGGCCGCCGTCGCGCTCGTCGACCAGCGCTTCCATGCGCAGTACTGCGGAGGCACCGTCGTCGCGGCCCAATGGGTGCTGACCGCCGCCCACTGCGCGGTGGCCTACACCCAGAACCCGGGGCTGATCAGCGTCGTGACCGGCGCGACCGACCTCTCCTCGCCCACGCAAGTCGACATCGCGGTGAAGGGCATCGTGATCCACCCTGCGTTCGATCGGCCGAACCGCCGCAACGACCTGGCCCTGCTGCAGCTTTCGTCGAACACGACGATCGCGCCTGCCTCGTTGATGTCGCCCGATGTCGAGCCGGCGTACTCAGCGGGCAGCACCACCGGCACCGTCGTGGGGTGGGGCTCGACCGACCCGGCGGGCGGCGACGACGTCACCGTCCGACGCGAGGTCACGATCCCCGTGCTGAGCGACGACCAGTGCTCGGCCGTGATCAGCTCGTTTCTCGGGGACAACCAGGTCTGCGGAGGCAGCTCGCTCGTCGGTCCATGCACCGGCGACAGCGGCGGACCGCTGTTCGTCACCGACAAGAACGGAACCGCCCGTGTGGCCGGCGTCGTGAGCTACGGCAGCAACCCGTGCAACGCCACCCCTGCGGGGTTCTCGCAGGTGTCGGTGAACATCGCCTGGCTGCAGAGCGTGATCGGCCCCGCGCCGGCGCCTCCTCCGGCCGCGCCGCCGGCTCCGGGCCCGAACCCGAACCCGAACCCGACCGGGGCGGGCTATTGGATGCTCGGCGCGGACGGCAAGGTCTACCCGTTCGGGTCCGCAGCGGCGCTCGGCGATCCGAGCGGGAGCCTCGACGGCTCCGCTGTCGGGATCGCCGCGACGCCCGACGACAAGGGCTACTGGGCAGTCACGACCACGGGCCACGTCTTCTCGTTCGGCTCCGCTCCGACCCTCGGCTCGGTTCCCGCCGGCACGTTGATCCCCGGCGAGCTCGTGACCGGACTCGCTCCGACACCGAGTGGCAACGGGTACGTGATGTTCACCACCCGCGGCCGCGCAGTCTCGTTCGGCGATGCCCCGAGCCTCGGAGACATGACGGCGACGGCGCTGAACGGACCGGTGCTCGGAGGCATCGTCACGCCGAGCGGCAAGGGCTACTACATGGTCGCCTCGGACGGCGGCATCTTCACCTTCGGTGACGCGGCCTTCCGCGGCTCGATGGGTGGCAAGCGGCTGAACGCCCCCGTGCGTGGCTTGGTACCGACGGCCAGCGGCGCGGGCTACTGGCTCGTCGCATCGGACGGCGGCATCTTCACCTTCGGCGACGCGGCGTTCCTCGGGTCGATGGGTGCGACGACGCTGAACAAGCCCGTGGTCGGCATGGTGCGCTATGGCAACGGCTATCTGATGGTGGCGAGCGACGGCGGCATCTTCACGTTCAGCAACCTGGCCTTCGTCGGGTCACTCGGCGCACACCCGCCGCTCGTGCCCATCGCGAGCGTCGCTGTGGTCTCGTAGCGAAGCCGCACCTACGCTGCCGGCATGACCGAGCTGTGGCAGCAAGGAGCGGCCGAGCTGGCCGCGATGATCGCCGGCAAGGAAGCGTCGTCCACCGAGGTGGTTGAAGCGCACCTCTCCCGAATCGACAAGGTGAACCCTCACCTGAACGCGGTGACAAGAGTGCTCGGCGACGATGCACGAGCCGCGGCGAAGGAGGCAGACGCCGCGGTCGCGAACGGCGAGCCGCTCGGGCCGCTTCACGGCGTGCCGTTCACGGTGAAGCAGAACATCGATCTCGCCGGGTGCGCGACCGACAACGGGGTCCCGGCATTCGCCGCGGCGATCTCGCCTGTGGACGCTCCCGTGGTCGAGCGCATGAAGGCGGCCGGAGCGATCCCGATCGGTCGCACCAACTGCCCCGACATGGCGCTCCGCGTGCACACCGACTCCTCGCTTCACGGTCTAACCCGCAACCCGTGGGATCCGACGCGCACGGCCGGGGGGTCTTCGGGCGGCGAAGCCTCGGCCCTGGCCTCGGGGATGTCGCCGATCGGTCTCGGGAACGACATCGGCGGCTCGCTCCGCAACCCGGCGACCTGCTGCGGCATCGCGTCGCTCAAGCCGTCGGCGGGGATGGTTCCGGAGTTCGCGTTCGGCCCGATGGCCGACGGACCCGCCTCGTTCCAGCTGATGCCAGTGGAAGGCCCGATGGCCCGTCGCATCGCCGATGTCCGCATCGCGTTCGGACTGCTGGCGGGCCGAGACCCCCGCGATCCGTACTCGCTGCCTGTCCCGATCGGCTCCAAGCGGGTCGAGGGCCGTCCGTTGAGAGTTGCCGTGCTCGCCGACCCTCCCGGAGGATCGACCGACTCCCGGGTGGCGGATTGCGTGACAGCCGCGGCCGCCGTGCTCGCGGACGCAGGCTACGACGTGACCGCCGATGCACCCCCGCGGTTCGAGGACGTCGTCGCGACGTGGTTCTCGTTCATAGGTGAGGACATCAGAATGATGAGCCCTCAGATCACGCCGATCATGGGTGACGACGGCAACCGATTCCTCGCCGCGCTCCTCGACGCGACCGCACCCCTCGATCTGGGCGGCTACACGCAGGTTCTGATGACCCGTCAGGCGCTCATGCGCGAGTGGGGCATGTGGTTCGCGCAGACTGATCTCGTGCTCACGCCGACCTGGACACAGCTGCCGTTCCCACACGGATGGGATCTCGAACACCCGGCCGAGACGCTCGAGCTCATGCGCTGCGTGACGCCCGCGAACCTGCTGGGCTTGCCGTCCGCCTGTGTGCCTGCTGGGCTCGTCGACGGCGTGCCGGTCGGCGTGCTCCTGACCGGCGATCGCTTCGCCGACGACAAGACGCTCGACGCCGCCGAGATCGTCGAGGCCGCATTGGGCCTCGCTACGCCGATTGACCCGCAGATGTGAGCTCGTTCGCGAAGAACTCGAGCGCCGTGCGGGTCTTCGTCGTCTGCTCGCCGGTCGTGTCGATGCCCTTGTTGGCGAGGAACGCCCTGGCCTCAGCTGCCACCTGGAACGCCTCGGCCGGCGGGCACTTCGTCGACAGCTCGAGGATGCGCGACCCGTCGGGGTAGTTCCAGAGCTCAGCCACGATCTTGCGGGGGAAGTCGGCGGGCTTCCACTTGAGCTTGAACACCACGATCGGTCCGAGCACCGACAGGTCGTTCATGTCGAGGCCCTCGGGTGCGTGCTCGGTGAAGAATGTTCGCTGCTCCTTCGAGTACACCTTCTTGATGGCCTTGTTGCCGAGCAGGACCTCGCGGACCTCGAGCGGACCCGAGGTGCCCATCGACCCCGAGCAGACGAAGCCTCCGGGGATCGCGTCGACCTCGACGCCGAAGCTCGGGTTCTTTCGGAGTGCGGGCGAGAGGTCGGCGGGCACGACCGGCCGGAGCTTGACGGTCGAGTCGTCACCGACGCCCTGCACTCGCCGGGCCCGGATCACCACTCCCGCCTTGTCGAGCGCCAGGTCGGGCGTGTCGAAGAACACGACCTGACGGATCTGGGCGTCGAGGGGGTCGATGCCCAGCACCTGCATGATGTGCCGCCCGCGGTCGGCCGGGATGGTGACCTTGAGCTCGACGCTGTCGACCGTCTTCAACAGGCCGAGGAATTCATTGAGCTGATCGGTGTTCAGGCTGGGCATGGCTTCGGGCACTGCTGACCTCCGTGCGGGGTGGGTCAATGCTTAGCCGCGAGAAGCACCCTTTCCTGGGCCAGCGTGCGTACGCTCCCTCGTCCATGACCCTGGTGATCGAGGCCGCGTCCGAAAAGCGGGTCGAGCGGTCACCGTCCGACCTCCTGCGCCTCATCGTGGCCTTCTTGGTCCTGCTCGGGCTCATGCTGCTCGACTGGCTCGCCGGTGACACGCTCGTGAAGTTCCTGCACGACGTGCTCAGCGGCCTGAGCGCCATGCCCACGTGGATCCTCGACGCTTTCGTGATCGGCACCCGCGTCGCCGCGATCGCGCTCGTCGTCCTCGGGATCATCACGCTCGCCCGTGACGGCGGCGTACGCCTCCTCGGCACCGTCGTGGTCGGGATCGTGATCGCATGGGGCCTCATCACGATCCTCGAGGTCGGTGACACGGCGTCGCTCGGTCCTGTCGTGAACCTCGACGACCTCGGCCCCTTGACGGCCGCGGGATGGGTGACGATCGGCGCGCTCGGCGGCCTCGCTGGCGGCCTCACGGCTGCAGCGCCATGGCTCAGCCGGCGAGCACGACGCTTCGGCTGGGCCGTCACGGTCGCGGTGGGTCTGGTCTACTTCATGACCTCCGCGGTCTCGTTCGATGCGTTGCGCGCGCTCGCCTGTGGATGGCTCGCCGGCGCCATGACGCTCGTGTTCCTCGGCGCTCCTCCGAGGCGGCCGACCGGACAGGCGATCGCGGACGGCCTGGCGGCCGTCGGCGTGCCGCTCGCCGAGCTCAAACAGGCGAGTCTCGATGCCCGCGGTTCGACGCCGTACTTCGGGAAGACGACGGACGGCCGATCGCTCTTCGTGAAAGCACTCGGTGACGACCAACGCAGCGCCGACCTGCTCTTTCGCGCCTACCGGATGATCGACCGCCGCGACCTCGGCGACGAACGGCCGTTCTCGTCTCTGCGTCGAGCGGTCGAGCACGAGGCGATGGTGGCGCTGTCCGCACGCAACCTCGGCATCCGCACGCCCCGTGTCGTCGCGTTCGCTTCCGCCGAACCCAACTCGTTCGTCCTCGCGTACGAGGCTGTCGACGGGAGGTCACTCGACCGGGTGGAACCCGCCGACATGACCGACGAGGTGCTCGGCGCGGTGTGGGAGCAGGTGCAGCTGATGCGCAAGCACGGCATCGCCCACCGCGACATGCGGCTGGCGAACATCTTCCTCGCCGCGGACGGCGAGGTCTGGATGATCGACTTCGGCTTCAGCGAGCTCGCCGCCTCCGACCTCCTCCTCGCGAACGACGTCGCCGAGTTCACCGCGTCCTCGTCACTCAAGATCGGGCCAGAACGTGCCGTGGCCCTCGCCGTTTCCGCCGTCGGCCCTGAGGGGGTGCGGCCGGCGCTCGGCCGCCTCCACCTGTGGGCGCTGAGCGGCGCCACGCGTACGGGGCTCAAGGAATCGCCCGGCCTGCTCGATGACCTCCGCACTCGAGTGGCCGGAGTTGCCCGCGTGTGAGCGTCACCCCAACAGACGCTTCGCGATCACCACGCGCTGGATCTGGTTCGTGCCTTCGTAGATCTGGGTGATCTTGGCGTCGCGCATCATCCGTTCGACCGGGAAGTCACGCGTGTAGCCGTACCCGCCGAGAAGCTGCACCGCATCGGTCGTCACCTGCATCGCGACGTCGGAAGCGAAGCACTTGGCCATCGCCCCGAGCTTCGAGAGCTCGCCGCGAGGATCGCCTTCGTCGACGACCGCGCAGGCTTGGTACACGAGACCGCGAGCCGCCTCGATCCGCATCGCGGCGTCGGCGACCATGAACTGCAGTCCCTGCAGATCTGCGATCGGTCGACCGAACGCCGTGCGCTCCTTCATGTAGCCGATCGCGTAGTCAAGTGCACCTTGCGCGATGCCCACGGCCTGCGCGCCGATCGTCGGCCGCGACCGATCGAGCGTGTGCATCGCGATCTTGAAGCCCTCGCCCTCGGTGCCCATGAGGTGCGTCGCCGGCACGCGAACCTCGTCGAGCAGCAGCTGGCCCGTCGGGCTCCCCTTGACCCCCATCTTCTCCTCGATCTTCGTCACCTGGACACCCCAGTCCTTCTCGACGAGGAACGCCGAGATGCCGCGATGGCCTGCACCCGGATCGGTCTTCGCGAACACGACGTAGATGTCGGAGATGCCCGCGTTGGTGATCCAGACCTTCGTGCCGGAGAGGACATACGAGTCGCCGTCACGGACGGCGCGCATGGCCATCGAGGCGACGTCGCTTCCGGCGTCGGCTTCGGAAAGGCAGTACGAGGCTTGCGACTCTCCGCTCGCCACGCGCGGGAGATAGGTGCGCTTGATCTCCTCGCTCGCGAAGTTCGTGATCGGGAGTGTGGCCAGCTTCGAGATGAGCAGCATGAGGCTCGTCGACGCACAGACCCGCGCGAGCTCCTCGGCGGCGATCGCCTGCGTGACGAGGTCGGCGCCCGCGCCCCCGTACTCCTCGGCGATGCCGAGAGCAGGCAGCTCCATGGAGACGAGGGCGTGAAATGCGTCCCAGTCGAAGCGGGCGAGGTGATCGGTCTCCGCCGCTCGCGGGGCGATCTTGTCCTCGCTGAACTGGCGCATTGCTTCCCGGAACTGGCGCTGCTCGTCGGTGAGCGTGATCGGCTGCATGCCCAGAGTGTCGCGCCGAGCAGGCGGTCCCTGGGATAGAACCTCTCGATGCTCGAACGGCCCCTGATCCCGGGGATGCGAGTGCTGCTCGTCGTGGCCAGCCTGCTCGTCCTGGGCGTGGGAATCCCACTGGTCCTGAAGCCTGAGGAGACGGCCGAGTACTTCAGCTGGAGCATCTCGCAGCCGTTGACCGCGACGTTCCTCGGCTCGGCGTACTGGGCGAGCTTCCTGCTCGAGTTCGAGGCGTCTCGGCGGCGCTCCTGGGATCACGCGCGCATCGCGGTGCCGGCGGTGTTCGCGTTCACGGTGATCACGCTGATCGCGACTCTGAACAACCTCGAGAAGTTCCACTTCGGTGATCCCGGCGTGTTCGTGGCAATCATCACGTGGGGCTGGCTGGTCGTGTATGTCACCGTGCCGGTGATCATGGCGATCGTGTGGTTCCGCCAGACGCGCGAGCCGGGGGGCGACGGCCCTCGGCTCCGCCCCACGCCTCGGTGGTTCCGGCTCGCCGCGAGCGCCGGTGGGTCGGCGCTCATCGCGTACGGAGCAGTGATGTTCTTCCGGCCGAGCGCGGTGATGGCCTCGTGGCCGTGGCCCCTCACCACGCTCACCGCGCAAGCGGTCTCCGCGTGGCTGGTCGGCATCGGCGTCGCGTCCGTGCACACCGCGTGGGAGGGCGACTGGGAGCGCATCGAGCCCGCAATGGCCGCGAACTTCGCACTCGGCGTGTTGGAGCTCTTCGCGTTGCTGCGCTTCCAGGACGACATGGACTGGAGTCGTGCGAGCGCGTGGATCTACCTGGCCGTGGTGCTCATCTTGTGCGCGTCGGGCGCCTACGGCTGGTTCGTGGCGACGAGACCGATCAGCTCGGCCCAGCGCGCGGGATAGGCAGCGCGCACGTCGTCGTGTCGCATCCGCAGCGTCTCCTCGGGCACGCGGGCTGCGATCGCTCGTTGGCCGCCGTAGTGGATCGGCAACGAGACCGCCTGGAACAAGGGGCGACGCAGCTCGACGAGAGCCACGGGCGGCGCAGGGTCGAGGAAGCCCCAGATCGTGAACGCCACCTCGAGGTCGAAGATCACCGGTGCGCGGCGAAACAGCGACGCACGACGAGTGCCGACGGCAACGCACCCCGCAACGACGTCTTCCGCGTGCACGTGCTCACCCGGCTGCAGGCGATCGTGGAATCGCTTTGCCAGCACGAGGGCATACCCCTGATCGGGCCCGGGGTCGCCGAGCAGGAGACCCTCGGGTTGCGGCCCGTCCAGATCACCGGGACGATCAGCGAGCCACGACTCGGGCACATGATCCGGAGACTCGTAGGCACGCGGACGGTCGGTTGCCTTGATGGGGACATACTCCGGGGCGGCCATCGAGTCAGTCTGACGTGTCGGGCGTGTGGAGCAGGCCGAAGAGCACCGAGTCGAAGAGCGCCAGCCATGACGCCTCGATGATGTTCTCGGAGACGCCGATGGTCGACCAGGTCAGATCGCCGTTCGTCGAATCGATCAGCACACGCGTGACTGCGCCGGTGCCCTTGTCGGTGTCGAGGACCCGCACCTTGTAGTCGGTGAGGTGCACGCGGTCGAGGGTCGGATAGCACGAGGCGATCGCGAGTCGAAGCGCTTGGTCGAGCGCGTTGACCGGACCGTTGCCCTCAGCCGTGCGGATCACGCGCTCGCCAGCGACGTGCACCTTCACCGTCGCTTCAGTGGTGAACGAACCGCTCGGCAGCTCGTCGGTCGTGACGCGGAAGGACTCGACCTCGAAGTACTGCTGCTCCCAGCCTGCCGCACGCCGCATCAGCAGCTCGAGTGATCCGTCCGCCGCCTCGAAGTGGTAGCCCTCGTGCTCGAGGCGCTTCAACGTGTCGACGACATCGCCGAGCGCCTTGCCGTCCAGATCGAGACCGAGCTCTTCGGCCTTGATCTTCAGCGTCGCCTTGCCCGCGAGCTCGGATACGACGAAGCGGGTGCCGTTGCCGACGCTGTCGGGGGGGATGTGCTCGTAGGCGTCGGGCCGCTTGGCGATCGCGCTCGACGTGGAGCCCGGCCTTGTGCGCGAACGCCGACGAGCCCACGTAGGGCGCTTGCGGATTGGGCGCGACGTTCACGAGCTCGGCGATGTGGTGTGCGACAGAGGTGAGCCGCTCCATGCGGTCGGGAGGGATCGTCTGCATGCCCATCTTCAGCGTGAGGTTCGGGATGACCGTCGTGAGGTTGCAGTTGCCGGTGCGCTCGCCGATGCCGTTGATGGTGCCCTGCACCTGGCGAGCGCCTGCCTTCACGGCCGAGAGCGCGTTGGCGACCGCACAGCCGGTGTCGTCGTGCGTGTGGATCGCGATGATGACGTCGTCACGGAAGTGGGACACGACGTCGCCGACGATCTGCTCGACCTCGAAGGGCAGCGACCCGCCGTTCGTGTCACACAGCACGAGCGTCGACGCACCGTTCTCAGCCGCAGCCTCGAGGACCCGAAGCGCGAACTCGGGGTTGCGCTTGTAACCGTCGAAGAAGTGCTCGGCGTCGAACATCACCCCGAGCCCATGCCCGCGGAGGTACTCGACCGAGTCGGCGACCATGGCAACACCCTCGTCGAGCGTCGTGGTCAGCGTCTCGGTGACGTGGTAGTCCCACGACTTGCCGACGATGCACACGGCCGAGGTGCCGGCGGCCACGAGGTTCGCGAGCGTCGGGTCGTCGTCGACCTTGCCCTTCACCCGGCGAGTCGAGCCGAACGCGACAAGGGTCGACGTGCTGAGCTTCAGCTCGGTTGCGGCACGGCGGAAGAACTCCTCGTCCTTCGGGTTCGCGCCCGGCCAGCCGCCTTCGATCCACTTGATGCCGAGATGGTCGAGCTGCTCGGCGATGCGGAGCTTGTCGTCCACCGTGAGTGAGATGCCCTCGAGCTGCGCGCCGTCGCGCAGCGTCGTGTCGAAGATCTCGACCAGCCCACCTACATCAGGCGACATGTTCGACCCACTCCTTGTATCTATCGACCTGGCCGCGGACGGCCTTGGCGTACTCGGCGGCGATCGCCTTCGTCATGGGCCCGGGGCAGGGGATGACGCGGTCGTCGACCGAGTTCACGGCGCTCACCTCGGCTGCCGTGCCGCAGACGAACATCTCCTCGGCGATGTACAGGTCGCTGCGAGCGAGGTCGCCGACGCGGCAGTCGAACCCGAAGTCGCGGGCGATCGTCATCACGCTGTTCTGGGTGATGCCCTCGAGCGCACCCGACGACAGCGGCGGCGTGATCATCGTGCCGTGGCGCACCACGAACACGTTCTCACCGGTGCACTCCGCGACGAGGCCCTGCTTGTTGAGCATGATCGCCTCGTCGTAGCCGGCGTCGACGGCCTCGACCTTCGCGAGGGACGAGTTCACGTAGTTGCCGGTCGTCTTCGCTGCGGGCGGCATCGTGTTGTGGTCATGGCGCGTCCACGAGCTGATCTTCATGCGGACGCCCTTGGTCGCCGCGTCGTCGCCGAGGTACGCGCCCCACGGCCAGCACGCGATGGCGACATCGACGCTGCACGGCTTCGTGCTCAGCCCCATCTCCCCGTAGCCGTAGTAGGCGATCGGCCGCACATAACAGGCCGGGAGACCTGACGCCCGCACGACAGCCTTCGACCCCTCGACGATCTCCTCGACGGAGTACGGCTGGGGCATGCCGAGGATGCGGGCCGAGTCGCGCATGCGCGCGATGTGATCGGTGAGGCGGAAGATCGCCGGGCCGTCGCTCGTCTCGTACGCGCGCATGCCCTCGAACACACCCATGCCGTAGTGCAGTGAATGCGTGAGGATGTGGATCTTCGCGTCGGCCCAGTCGACGAGCTTGCCGTTCATCCAGATCTTCTCGGTCGGGGTGATGGGCATGTCAGACCCTTTCTGCGACGAGGTCGCCGATCTCGGTGGTCGACCCCGACAGGGCGGAGTCGGCACAGGCTTTGCGGACGCGGGCAGCGGCATCGGCCTCGCCCAGGAACTCGAGCATCATCGCCCCCGACAAGATCGCGGCGATCGGGTTCGCCTTGTTCATCCCCGCGATGTCGGGGGCCGAGCCGTGCACTGGCTCGAAAAGCGACGGACCGGTGCGAGCGGGGTTCAGGTTCGCGGAGGCTGCGAACCCGATGCCTCCCGACACCGCGCCGCCGAGGTCGGTGAGGATGTCGCCGAAGAGGTTGTCGGTGACGATCACGTCGTAGCGCCGCGGATCCTGGACGAAGTAGATGCACGCCGCATCAACGTGGTTGTAGGCGGTGGTGACGTCGGGGTAGTCACGCGCGACGTCGTCGAACGTGCGCTGCCAGAGGTCGCCGGAGAAGGTCAGCACGTTCGTCTTGTGCACGAGAGTGAGGTGCCGCCGGCCGCGACTGCGGGCGAGGTCGAACGAGAAGCGGATGCACCGCTCGACGCCCATCCGCGTGTTCACCGAGCCCTGCGTCGCCACCTCGTGCGGCGTGCCCCTGCGAAGGAGCCCGCCCTCGCCGGCGTAGGTGCCTTCGGTGTTCTCACGCACGACCATGAAGTCGACGTCAGGAGGGAGCAGGAACGGACGGAGGTTCACGTACAGATCGAGGTCGAAGCGCAGCTTCAGCAGGAGGCCGCGCTCGAGCACACCGGGCGGCACGTCGGGAGTGCCGACTGCGCCGAGCAGGATCGCGTCGAAGCCCCGCAGCTCGTCGACAGTGTCATCGGTGAGCACCTCGCCCGTCTTCAAGTAGCGCGCGCCACCGAGGTCGTACTCCTGGGTGTCGAGGGTGACACCCGCGGCGCGCGCGACCTTGATGGCCTCGGCGACCACGTCAGGCCCGATGCCGTCTCCGCCGATCACGGCGATGCGATGTGACGTCTTGCTCATCCGCGCTGCTCCTGAATCCGCTCCCGAAAACCAGAAAACCGCCCCCGGAGGGACGGTCGAAAGCGCACGCCAAAGTGAAGGCGTGCGCTAGGAAATGATGACTACCGAGACCAAATGCATCAAGCAACGTTACCACGGGTAACTTGGCTCGGGTGAGCCAGACACAGTTGACCCCGTCGGCGCACGCCCGCCTCAAAGCCGAGCTCGAAGACCTCACCACTCGCGGCCGCACCGAGGTCGCCCAGGAGATCGAGGTTGCGCGCGCCCACGGCGATCTGTCCGAGAACGGCGACTACCACGCCGCGAAGGACAAGCAGGGAATGATGGAAGCGCGCATCCGCAAGATCGAGTCGATGTTGCGCGACGCGGTGATCGCCGAGGACGACGGCAGCGGCGCAGTGCAGGCCGGGTCGATCGTGACGATCGTGTACGAGGGCGACTCCCCCGACGACGCCGAGCGGTACCTCGTCGGCAGCATCGAGGAGAAGGTCCAAGGCCTCGACGTGATCTCCCCCGATTCCCCGCTGGGCAAGGCGCTGATCGGTGCGGTGCAGGGCGACACCGTCGAATACGAGGCGCCGACCGGCGCGGCAATGAAGGTCACCGTCGTGGTGGTCGAGCGCTAGGGACTTTCGATGGCAGAGCGGGATCGCTGGGTGCGCGACCTGCCGGGACCTCCGGGTGCGCCCGTGGTCTTCCTGCTCCACGGGCTGGCGGCGACCGCTGACCTCAACTGGTTCCCGTCGTATGAGCCGTTGGCGCGCTCGTACCGCGTGATCGCCATGGATCACCGCGGTCATGGTCGCGGCCTCCGCTCGAAGCGTGTGTTCCGACTCGAGGATTGCGCTGACGACGTCGTCGCACTTGCCGATGCGCTCGGCGTGCGGTCCTTCGTCCCGATCGGCTACTCGATGGGAGGCCCGATCGCGCAGCTGGTCTGGCGTCGTCATCCCTCGCGTGTCGACGGGTTGGTGCTCTGCGCGACCGCAGCACGGTTCGCGGCGGGGAGCGAGCAGCGACTGGGATCGATGGGGCTCGGTGGCTTGGCCGCCGCGTCGCGGCTCACGCCGCGGGTGCTACAACGACATCTCATCAACGGCGTCGTCTCGCGGCGCGACGCCGAGGGGTCGGAGCTGTGGGCGCGCGAGCAGGTGCGCCGCCATGACCTGACTGCTGTCTTGGAGGCAGGCCGGGCGGTGGGCCAGTTCTCCTCGACGCGCTGGGTCGGAGCCATCGATGTGCCGACCGCGGTGGTCGTGACGACGCGCGACAACCTCGTACCCCCGCGCCGGCAGCTCGCCTTGGCGGATGCGATTCCCAATGCGACCGTGCACCTCGTCGAAGCCGATCACGATGCTGCGGTCCTCGGCGCCGACCGCTTCGTGCCGGCGTTGCTGAACGCATGCCGCTCCGTGACCTCGCGCATCGCAGTCGCCCGGACCTAATCGCCAGGTCGGGTGGTCTCTGGCCGCTCGATCGCACGAGCGCGACTCGGCATCGAAGTTGCGGATGAGCGCGCCCTATTGGGCGCGCTGGCCCTCGACTTCGGGGGAAATCGAGCGGCGCGCGAGAAGTCGTCGTGGGATCATGGATCCGGCATGAGCTGGCACGAGGCGTTCGCTGAGGTGTACGACGAGTGGTCCGCGCGCATGACCGCGGACATCCCCTTCTACGTCGAGCTGGCGCGCGAGGCGAACGGGCCGCTGTTCGAGCTGGCCATCGGCAACGGGCGGGTCGCTGTCCCCGTGGCGAAGGCAACGGGCAACCGAGTGAGTGGCGTCGACTCGTCCCCGGCGATGCTGGCGCAGGCGCGCGTGAACGCCGCCGCGGCGCGGGTCGAGCTCGATCTGCACGAGGGTGACATGCGTGAGTTCACGGTCGCCGAGCGCGCGGCACTGATCTACTGCCCGTTCCGTGCGTTGCTCCACCTGCAGACGTGGGCAGATCGGCGACGGGTGTTCGAGCGGGTCGCGGCGTCACTCGAGCCCGGCGGCCGGTTCGCGTGGAACGCATTCGCGTTCGACCATCACTTCGCCGCCGACGCGGACGGCCGACCGCAGGAGACGCCACTCCCCCACACCGTCCACTACGCCGTCGGCGACAACCGCATCGACATCGTCCATGAGGACGGCGGCGTGAGCCGTCTGTGGTGGGCGACGAAGAATGAGTGGCTCGGCCTCGTCGACGTCGCCGGGCTCGAGGTCGAGGCGCTCTACGGAGGGTTCGCCGGAGAGCCGTTCACCGAGAGCAGCCGCGAGTACGTGTTCGTCACGCGTCGCCCGTGAGGCCCCGCTCGATGCGGGCGGCGGCCTCGACGACGGCGGCCGCGTACTTCTTACCCGGCTGACGAGTGGTGCGTTCGATCGGGCCGCTCACGCTCACCGCTGCGATCACAGCGCCGTCGTGGGCGCGCACCGGCGCGCTCACCGACGCGACCCCGGCCTCGCGCTCGCCGACGCTCTCGGCCCAGCCGCGCTTCAACGCCTCGGGGTCGCCGCGCAGGATGCGGCCGGCGGAGCCGACGTCGAGAGGCAGTGCCGCGCCCAGCGGCACGATCGTGCGCAGGCCGTGGGGAGACTCGAGTGCTTCGACGCAGATGCGATGGTCGCCGTCGCGCACGTAGAGCTGCGCGCTCTCGCCGGTCGCGTCGCGCAACGCCTCGAGCGCGGGACGCGCCACCTCGGGCAGGCCGAGCCCGTGCGCCGCGGCGCGTCCGAGCGCGACCAGGCCGAGGCCGAGAGCAAAGCGGCCGTCGGCGTCACGGCGCACGAGGCCGTGCGCTTCGAGCGCGGTGGCGAGGCGGTAGGACGTGGCCCGGGGCAGGCCGGTCGCGAGCATCAGCTCGGCGAGCGAGCGGGGCTCCTGCTCGAGCGCGCTGAGCACGGTCATCGCCTTGTCCAGCACGCCGACTCCGCTTACACTGCGGTTCACAGGACGAGACTCTAGTACCAGGATGTGAGACATGCCCAGCACGCTGGCCGAGAAGGTGTGGGATCGCCACCTCGTGCACTCGGCTCCCGACGAGCCCGAGCTGTTGTACATCGACCTGCATCTCGTGCACGAGGTGACTTCGCCGCAGGCCTTCGACGGGTTGCGGCTGAACGGCCGCACGGTGCGCCGCCCCGATCTGACGATCGCGACCGAAGACCACAACGTGCCGACCGAGCACATCGATCAGCCGATCGCCGATCCGGTCTCACGCACGCAGGTCGAGGTGCTGCGCCGCAACTGCGCGGAGTTCGGCATCCGCCACTTCGCGATGGGCCAGCTCGGTCAGGGCATCGTGCACGTGATCGGGCCCGAGCAGGGCCTCACGCAGCCGGGCATGACCGTCGTGTGCGGTGACAGCCACACCTCCACCCACGGCGCGTTCGGCGCGCTCGCGTTCGGCATCGGCACCAGCGAGGTCGAGCACGTGCTCGCCACTCAGACGTTGCCGCAGACCCGCCCGCAGTGGATGGCGGTGACGATCGACGGCGAGCTGCCTGCAGGCTCGACGGCGAAGGACGTGATCCTCGGCGTCATCGGTCGCATCGGCACCGGTGGCGGCATCGGGAGCGTGATCGAGTACCGCGGCTCGGTGTTCCGCTCGCTCTCGATGGAGGGTCGGATGACCGTGTGCAACATGTCGATCGAGGCGGGCGCCCGGGCCGGACTCATCGCTCCCGACGACACGACGTTCGGCTACCTCGAGGGCCGCGAGCACGCACCGAAGGGCAAGGCCTGGGAGCAAGCGCTCGACGATTGGCGCTCGCTGCCCACCGACGAGGGTGCGGCGTTCGCGAAGGACGTGGTCATCGACCCCGCGACGCTGGTGCCGCACGTCTCGTGGGGCACCAACCCATCCCAGGTCATCGGCATCGACGGCTCAGTGCCCGACCCCGACTCGTTCCTCGACGCAGGTGACCGTGAGACCGCGGCGCGGGCGCTCGCCTACATGGGCCTCGAAGCCGGCACGCCGATGCGGTCGATCCCCGTCGACACCGTGTTCATCGGATCCTGCACGAACAGTCGCATCGAGGATCTGAGAGCTGCGGCCGCGGTGGCCGCTGGCCGCACGGTCACCGTGAAGCGGGCGATGGTGGTGCCGGGCTCGGTTGCCGTGAAGCGCCAGGCCGAGCAAGAAGGTCTCGACAAGGTCTTCCGGGCCGCGGGGTTCGACTGGCGTGAGGCCGGTTGCTCGATGTGCCTCGCGATGAACCCCGACAAGCTCGCGCCGCGGGAGCGGTGCGCCTCGACCTCGAACCGCAACTTCGAGGGACGACAAGGGCGAGGCGGGCGCACCCACCTCGTCTCCCCCGCCATCGCCGCGGCCACCGCGGTCGCCGGCACTTTCGCGACGCCGGAGGATCTGCGATGAAGGCCGTGCGAGCGATCACGGGCACTGCGGTCCCGCTCGATCGCAGCGACGTCGACACCGATCAGATCATCCCGAGCGATTGGCTCAAGAAGGTCGAGCGCACGGGGTTCGGCAAGGGGCTGTTCTCGGAGTGGCGCGACGATCGGTCGTTCGTGCTGAACGACGAGCGCTTCGCCGGAGCGTCGATCCTGGTGGCCGGCCCGAACTTCGGCACCGGGTCGTCGAGAGAGCACGCGGTCTGGGCGATCATGGACTATGGGTTCGAGGCCGTGATCTCGCCGAGGTTCGCCGACATCTTCCGCAACAACTGCACGAAGAACGGCCTGGTGCCCGTGCAGGTGCCGGCCGACTTCGGCACCACGCTGCTCGCCGCGATCGAGGCCGATCCCGCCCTGAGCGTGACCGTCGACGTCGAGCGACTTCTCGTGTCGGCACCTGCGATCGGGCTCGAGACGACCTTCCCGCTCGATCCCGCGACGCAGCGGCGCTTCCTCGAAGGCCTCGACGACATCGGCATCACGTTGCGCTACGCCGACGACATCGCCGCTTTCGAGGACAACCGTCCCGGGTACATGCCGACGAGCGCCTGACGCCTGGCCCGTTCCAGTATCCTTACCTCTCTGGTGAGGTAAGGAGATCATGCTCTTGGATGCATCGGCGAAAGTGACGTCGAAGGGCCAAGTGACGGTGCCCAAGGCGGTGCGCGACGCACTTGGCATCAAGGAAGGCGACGAGATCGTCTTCCGGGTCGAAGGAAGTCGAGCCGTCATGGCGCGCACTCCTGACTTCCTCGAGCTGGCGGGATGGGTGCGCATCCCCGCGGCGAAGCACAACGTGGCATGGGACGAGGTGATCAGGCGCACCCGCGCCGAACGGGCGGCCGGTCGCCGGTGAGCGCGTTCATCGACACGAACATCATCGTTCGACATCTGACCGGCGATCCTCCTGGCATGGCCGCGCGCGCAACCCGATTCCTCGCAAGGGAGCGAGATCTGTTTCTCACCGATCTGGTGGCAGCCGAGACGGTCTACGTGCTGGAGTCGTTCTACGAGGCGCCGCGCGGGCAGATCGCCGAGTCGATCCGTTCCCTCATCGCGTCCAGATCGATCGTGTGCGTCGATCCCGCACTGCTGCTCCGGGCGATCGAGGTCTACGAGGTAGACAGACTCGACTTCGCCGAGGCGTACCTGGTTGCCTGCGCCGAGAGCACGGGGCTCGGGCAGATCGCTTCGTTCGATCGCACCCTCGACCGAGTCAGAACCATCGAGCGGATCGAACCGCGCTGACGAGATGGAGACACCGAGCCTCGAGGGACGACCGGTCTCCGCCGACGATCTTCCATTCGTCATGAAAGTTTGGAATGACGAGCGGGTCGCTCCGACGATCGGCGGGCCGCGGACCGAGACGCAGCTGCGTGAGCGGATCGCCGGATGGTCAGAGCATTGGGCCACTCACAAGTACGGCGGGACGTTGTTCCACGAGCGCAAGAGCGGGCAACCGATCGGCTGGGGCGGGCTGCAGCACTCCACCATCGGCATCGGCGAATGCCTCACGGTCGGTTACGTCATCGCACCCGAGGCGTGGGGACGCGGGTACGCGAACAGAGATCGCGACCGCGTCAGTGGCCCACGCCTTCGACGAGCTCGGCGCGAGCCAGGTGCACGTGTCAGTCCTGTCGACGAATCACGCCTCACGGCGGGTGCTGGAGAAGAGCGGGTTGTCGCTTCGCGCCGAGATCGATCACGGAGACCACGTCGAGGTGATCTATGTCGTCGCACGTTGACCCGCAGCTAGCGCATCGCGTTGACCGCGCTCACCACGGCCTTCAACGAAGCCGTGAGGATGCTCGAGTCCATGCCGATGCCCCACCGCGTCTCACCGTCAGGCCACACGGTCTCGACGTAGGCCGCCGCGAGCGCATCGGCACCGGCACTCACCGCGTGCTCTGAGTAGTCGACGACGTCGAGCTGCACGTCGAGCAGGGACCGCAGGCCGTGGACGAACGCGTCGATCGGCCCGTTGCCTTCACCGTTCACGGTGTGGTGCTCACCGTCGACGAGCATCTGCGCGACGACGCGCGCCCGCTCCCCCTCCGGCGTCGAGACGCTCGTGGTCTCGTGTGACAGCAGCTTCACCGCGGGATCCTCGGGGAGGTACTGGTCCGTGAAGACCGCCCACATGTCGGCCGGGCTGATCTCGGTGCCCGTGTCCTCCGTGACCCCTTGGATCGCCTTCGAGAACTCGATCTGCAGGCGACGCGGCAACGTCATGCCGTGCTCGTACTCCATGATGTACGCGACGCCGCCCTTGCCCGACTGGCTGTTCACACGAATCACGGCTTCGTAGGTGCGGCCGACGTGGTGAGGATCGATCGGCAGGTAGGGCACCGCCCACGTCTCGTAGTCGGGAGGTAGGGCGGCGAGACCCTTCTTGATCGCGTCCTGGTGCGAGCCGGAGAACGAGGTGTACACGAGGTCGCCCGCGTAGGGATGACGCTCGTGCACGGGCAGGCGGTTGCAGTACGTCGCGACACGACGGAGCGCATCGATGTCGCTGATGTCGAGGCCCGGATCGACGCCCTGGCTGAACAGGTTCATCGCGAGGTTGACGATGTCGACGTTGCCGGGACGCTCGCCGTTGCCGAACAGCGTGCCCTCGACGCGATCGGCGCCGGCCATCACACCGAACTCCGCCGCCGCCACCCCGCACCCGCGGTCGTTGTGGGGGTGGAGGCTCACGCAGACCTTGTCGCGGTCCTTGATGGTGCGGCCGAACCACTCGATGACGTCGCCGTAGATGTTCGGCGTGTAGCACTCCACTGTCGCGGGCAGGTTGAGCACGATCTTGCGGTCGACGGTGGGCTCGACGACGTCCATCACCGCTTCGCAGATCTGCACCGCGAACTCGGGCTCGGTGCCGGTGAAGCTCTCGGGCGAGTACTCGTAGCGCACCGCTGTCTCCGGAACGGTGTCCTCGAGCTTGCGGCAGAGCTTGGCCGCGTTCACCGCGATGTCGGTGATGCCCTGCTTGTCGAGGCCGAAGACGACTCGGCGCTGCAGCTCGGACGTCGAGTTGTAGAAGTGGACGATCGCCCGCGGTGCGCCCTTGATGCACTCATAGGTGCGCTCGATGAGCTCGGGACGGCACTGCACCAGCACCTGGATCGTGACGTCGTCGGGGATGAGGTCGTCCTCGATGAGCGACCGGATGAAGTCGAAGTCCGGCTGGGACGCCGACGGGAAGCCGACCTCGATCTCCTTGAAGCCCATGTCGACGAGCGTCGTGAACATCCGCAGCTTGCGGTTCGGGTCCATCGGGTCGATGAGGGCCTGGTTGCCGTCGCGGAGGTCGACCGAGCACCAGAGGGGGGCCTTCTCGATGACCTTGTCGGGCCAAGTCCGGTCGTGCAGCTGGAGCGGAAGGACGCGCCGGTACTTCTCGAACGGCATCTTCCTGGGCTGCTTGGGTGCGGGAGGCATGGGAATTTCCTGTGTCAGGAAAAAGCAAGAACCTCCCGGGCCCGGAGGCACAGGAGGTTCGGCGAGCACCGTATGGGGGTGCTCGCCTACATGAGGAGGAGGCCGGAGGTCAGCGAAGTCAGGAACGACTGCATTGCACCGGGATCATAATCGCCGTGCGCGCCGCCGTCTACGGTTGCCCTCGTGATGCGCAGGCTCATGCGGGTCGCGATCGTGCTCGGGGTGCTCGTGGGCGTCGTCATTTTGTGGACGCGACGGGCACGCGTCCCCGTCGACGTCGCGCTCCCCGACGTGCCACCGATCCGGCTTCGGTCGCCCTGGGTCGAACCCGTCGCTGGCTCTTGCCCGACGGGATACGAGATCAAAGCCAAGCTGTCGAGCGGCATCTTCCATGTCCCGGGCATGGTGAACTATGCCCGCACGACCCCGGACCGCTGCTACGCCTCTCCTGAGGCCGCCGAGGCCGACGGCCTGCGACCCGCGAAGCGCTGAACGTCACGACCAAGACAGCCAAACCAAGACAGGGAGCCCGTTCATGAAGGTGACCATCGACTACGACGTGTGCGCGAGCACCGGGGCCTGCATGCAGACCTGCCCTGAGGTGTTCGAGGTGCGCAGCGACGGGTTCCTCTACCTCCTCACCGAGGAGCCTGGCGAGGAGCTGCGGTCGAAGGTGGAGACCGCAGCGGACATGTGCCCGACGGCGGCGATCACCGTCGAGGGGTAGCCGCTACCCGCTCAGCGAGTGCACCGACAGGATTCCCGGCGCTCCCCGCAGTCCGTCGATCACGTCACCAGGCACCGCGTCGGGTGTCGCGATCAACATCAGCGCGGTGCCGTGGGGTGACTGGCCGACGTCCATGTCCGCGATGTTGACGCTTGCCTCGCCGAGCACCGTGCCGACCATGCCGATCATCCCGGGGCGGTCGTCGTTGCGCACGATCAGCATGTGACGTGCGGGCGGCACGTACACCTTGTGGTCGTCGATCATCACCAACCGAGGCTCTCCCCGAAGGCCGACGAGGGTGCCGGCGATCGAGTGCTGCTCGCTGCGCACGGTGATGAGGTTCACGTAGTCGGTCGTGGCCGGCGTCGAGACCTCACGGACCTCGACCCCGCGGTCCTTGGCGATCTGCGGCGCGTTCACGTAGGTCACTGGCTCGTCGAGGACGCCCGAGAACAGACCCTTCAACGCCGACAAGGTGAGGATGCGCGTGTCGTAGTCCGCGAGTGCGCCCTGGTACTCCACGTCGAGCGCGGGGGCGCGCCTTCGTTGAGCTCGGCGAACAGCTGGCCGAGCCGCTCGACCAGCGGGAGGTACGGCCGGACGGTCTCTGACGCTTCGGCCGCGCTCACGTTGACCGCGAACGGCACGAACTCGCCGCCGAGCGCGAGCATCACCTGCTCGGCGATCGTGTCGCCCGCCTTGTCCTGCGCCTCGCGGTGCTGGCTCCGAGGTGGGGCGTCACGATCACACTGTCGAGCTCGAACAGCGGCGACACCGTCGTCGGCTCTTCGGCGAAGACATCGAGCGCAGCCCCCGCGACGATGCCCTCGCGGACTGCCCACGCGAGGGCTTCCTCGTCGATGATCCCGCCACGCGCGGTGTTGACGATGCGCACGCCCCGCTTCGCGAGGCTGAGCATCTCCCGGTCGAGCAGGCCGACGGTCTCAGGTGTCTTCGGCAGGTGGATCGTGACGAAGTCGGACTCGGCCATCAGCTTCGCAAGGGGCACGAGATCGACGCTCATCTGCCGTCCGCGATCGGGCGACACGTACGGGTCGTAAGCGAGCAGACGCATCCCGAACGCGAGGGCACGCTGCGCGACGAGCTTGCCGACCCGCCCGAGCCCGACCACGCCGAGCACCTTCTCGTTGAGCTCGACGCCCTCCCAGCGAGTGCGCTCCCAGCGTCCCTCGCGCAACGCCGCATGCGCCTGCGGGATGTTGCGCGCCTGAGCAAGCAGCAGAGCGAGGGTGTGCTCGGCGGCCGAGAGCACGTTCGACTGCGGCGCGTTCACCACCATCACGCCTCGGCGCGTAGCCGCCTCGACATCGACGTTGTCGAGGCCGATGCCCGCGCGACCGACGACGACGAGATCGGCGCCCGCCTGCAACACCTCGGCCGTCACCTTCGTGGCGGAGCGGATGATCAGCGCGTGCGCTCCGGGGATCGTGTCGAGCAACGTCGGACGCCGAGAGGCCGAGCTGCACGTCGACGGTGTGGCCCTTGTCGCGCAACAGCTGCAAGCCGCCGTCGGCGATCTCTTCGGTGACGAGGACACGAGCCACGGAAGCATCCTTGTCGAGGCGGTCGCGCCGGGGCCAACCGATAGGTTCGCCGGGGATGAAGGTCACGGTCGTGGGCGCGGGCATCGCCGGCCTGTTGTGCGCGGCAAAGCTCCGCGACCACGACATCGACGTCGAGGTGCTCGAGCGGGCGCTCACACCGGGGGGACGACTCGCGACGGTTCGCTTCGGCACTGCGGTGTTCGACGTCGGGGCGCAGTTCTTCACCGTGCGGACTCCGGTGCTGCAGGCGCAGGTCGACGCGTGGATGGCGGCCGGCATCGTGCGGGAGTGGTGCCGTGGGTTCGGGCCAGCGCCAGACGGGTTCCCTCGCTACATCGGCGTCGACGGGATGTCGGCGATCGCCGAAGCCCTTGCCTCCGACCTCGACGTACGGTTCGGGGTGTCCGTCGAGGACACCGATGACCTCGAGGCGGATGCCGTCGTCCTCACCGCTCCCGACGACGACTACGACGAGATGCAGGCGCTGCTGTGTGTCCTCGACCGGCCCTCGTTGGTGCCGGCACCGGGCGGCGCGCAGCTGACGGACGATCCCGTGCTCAGCTTCGTCGGCGACAACCAACAGAAGGGCATCTCCGCGGTGCCGGCGTTGACCGTGCACGCGAAGCCCGGCCGCGAGCTCACGGTCGATGACGCGGCACCCTTCATCGGCGCTGCCACCGTCGTCGAGTCACACGCCGTCACCTGGCAACACGGTCGGGCCAGGACGATCACCGGCCCCACCTGCGTCGTGACAGATGCGCGCCGGCTGACGGTGCTCGCCGGCGACCGATACGGAGGCACGCCGAGCCGGGTCGAGGGTGCGGCGCTCTCGGGCCTCGCGGCGGCAGACGAGGTGACCGCCCGGTTACTCGGCTAGCAGCTTCGCGATGCGGTTGATGCCCTCGACGATGTCGTCATCTCCCATGGCGAACGACAGACGCGCATAGCCCGGGGCGCCGAAGGCCTCGCCGGGCACGATCGCGACCTTCACCTCGTCGAGCAGCAGCTCACTCAGCTCAGCCGTCGATGTCGGCGTACGTCCTCGGATGGGGCGCCCGAGCACGCCCTCGAACGAAGGGAACCCATAGAAGGCGCCCTCCGGCTCAATCGCAGTGACACCCGGGATCGCGTTGAGCATCTCGAACATGGTGCGGCCCCGCCGAGCGAACGCCGCCCGCATCATCGCGACCGCGCTCAGATCGCCGTTCAGGGCCGCGACGGCGGCGCGTTGCGGGACGTCGGCGACGTTGGACGTGCTGTGGCTCTGCAGGTTCGTGGCTGCCTTGACCACGTCGTTCGGCCCGATCATCCAGCCGACTCGCCAACCCGTCATGGCGTAGGTCTTCGCGACGCCGTTGACCACGACGCAGTGATCAGCGAGCTCGGGCACGAGCACCGGCATCGACGAGAACACGTGGTCGCCGTAGGTGAGGTGCTCGTAGATCTCGTCGGTGACGACCCAGATGCCCTTCTCCGCCGCCCACCGACCGATGGCCTCGACCTCCGCAGACGGATACACCGCGCCACTGGGGTTCGACGGCGACACGAACACGAGCGCCTTCGTGCGGGGGGTGACCGCTGCCTCGAGCTGGTCGAGGGTGACGCGGAAGCCCGCGGCCACCGTCGTCGGGACGACCACCGGCGTGCCACCCCCGAGCGTGATCGACTCGGGGTATGTCGTCCAGTACGGCGCCGGCAGCAGCACCTCGTCGCCCGGATCGAGGAGCGTTGCGAACGTGTTGTACAGCGCCTGCTTGCCGCCGTTCGTCACGAGGACCTGCGACTCGGTGCAGGTCAGCCCGGAGTCACGCTTCGACTTCGAGACGATCGCCGCTCGCAGCTCAGGCAGCCCACCCGTCGGCGTGTAGCGATGGTTCGCGGGGTCGTAGCAGGCGGCCGCGGCGACCTCGACGATCGCGTCAGGAGTCGGGAAGTCCGGCTCGCCCGCGCCGAAGCCGATGACGTCCTCACCTGCGGCTTTGAGCGCCTTGGCCTTGGCATCGACGGCCAGCGTGGCGGACTCTGCGATGGCGGCAATGCGACGTGAGATGCGCTCCACGGCTGCCATGCTGGCACAGTGACCTCCCCCGACCGCCGCGACATTTCGATCCCCGCTTCGCTGCTGCCCGCGGACGGGCGCTTCGGCTGTGGCCCCTCGAAGGTGCGACCCGAAGCCGTCCGCGCGCTCGCCGATGTCGGCACGAGCTACCTCGGCACATCCCACCGCCAAGAGGGGGTGCGAGCGGTTGTGCGGTCCGTGCGCGAGGGCCTGCGATCGCTCTTCGCTCTTCCCGAAGGCTGGGAGATCGTCCTCGGCAACGGAGGCTCGACCGCGTTCTGGGATGTCGCGACGTTCGGCCTCATCGAGCGCCAGAGCCAGCACCTCGTGTTCGGGGAGTTCTCCTCGAAGTTCGCGGCTGCCGCGGCCGCCGCGCCGCAGATCGACGAGCCTGAAGTCATCGAGTCGGCACCGGGCACGCATCCCACGGCACGCGCTCGTGGCGACGTGGACGTCTACGCCCTGACGCACAACGAGACGTCGACCGGGGTCGCGATGACGCTCTCGCGACCTCCCGGCTCGGACGGCCTGGTCGTCGTCGACGCGACCTCCGCTGCGGGCGGACTGCGCTGGGCGCCGCGTGAGGTCGACGTCTACTACTTCGCTCCGCAGAAGTGCTTCTCGTCAGATGGCGGGCTCTGGATCGCCGCGTGCTCACCCGCGGCACTCGAGCGCATCGAACGGATCAAGGCGTCGGGCCGGTGGTGCCCCGCCTCGCTCGACCTCTCCCTCGCGTTGAGCAACAGCCGCCTGGACCAGACGTACAACACGCCCGCGCTCGCGACGCTGTTCCTGCTCGACCAGCAGCTCCGTTGGATGAACGTGGGTGGTGGCCTCGAGTTCGCGGCGTCGCGATCCGAGGAGTCGGCCGCGATCCTCTACGGCTGGGCCGAGAAGGCCGCGTACGCGACGCCCTTTGTCGCCGACGCCGCGCAACGGTCCGCGGTCGTGGGCACGATCGACCTCACCGGAGTCGACGCGCCGACGGTCTCGGCGGTGCTGCGCGACAACGGCATCGTCGACACCGACTCGTACCGCAAGCTCGGCCGCAACCAGCTGCGCATCGGCATGTTCCCTGCCGTCGACCCGTCAGACGTCGAAGCCCTCACCCAGTGCATCGACTGGGTCGTCGAACACCTGGCCTGAATTCTTGGTGTTTCTCACTCACAGACAGCGATAATCACCAAGAAAAGCGGCTGGGCTAGCCGCCTGAGGCGTCGGTCACCTTCTGCTTGCCGGCCGAGATCCACGGCATCATCGCCCTCAGCTCCGCACCGGTCTTCTCGATCGGATGGTCACGACCGGCCTGGCGCAACGCGTTGAAGTTCGCGCGGCCCGACTCGGACTCGGCGACCCACTCCTCGGCGAACTTGCCCGAGGTGATCTCGCCGAGGATCTTCTTCATCTCGTCCTTCGTCGCCGACGTGATGATGCGAGGCCCGCGGGTGACGTCGCCGTACTCGGCCGTGTCGGAGATGGAGTACCGCATCCCAGCGATGCCCTCCTCGTACATGAGGTCGACGATGAGCTTCACCTCGTGGAGGCACTCGAAGTAGGCCATCTCGGGCTGATAGCCCGCTTCGACCAAGGTCTCGAACCCGGCCTGCACGAGCGAGGTGAGGCCGCCGCACAGCACGACCTGCTCGCCGAACAGATCGGTCTCGGTCTCCTCGGCGAACGTCGTCTCGATGACGCCCGCACGAGTGCCACCGATCGAGTCGGCGTACGCGAGTGCGAGGTCGCGGGCCTTGCCCGTCGCGTCCTGCTCGACCGCGATGAGCGCCGGCACTCCCCCGCCCTCGGTGTAGGTGCGCCGCACCAGGTGACCGGGACCCTTGGGCGCGACCATCGCCACGTCGACGCCCACGGGCGGCGTGATGCGACCGAAGCGGATGTTGAAGCCGTGTGCGAAGAGCAGCGCATCTCCGGCCTGGAGATGAGGCGCAATGGACTCCTCGTACACACTCTTCTGCTCGGTGTCGGGCAGCAGCATCATGATGACGTCGGCCTCCGCCGCGGCCTGGTCGATCGACATCACCGGCAACCCTGCCGCCTCAGCCTTGGCCGCGGACGACGAGCCGGGACGAAGCCCGACGCGCACGTCGATGCCGGAGTCCTTGAGGTTGAGTGCGTGGGCGTGACCCTGCGAGCCGTACCCGATGATCGCGACCTTGCGGCCTGCGATCAGCGAGTGGTCGGCGTCGCGCTCGTAGTACACGTTGGCTGCCATCAGCTTGCCTTTCCCTTCAGCGAGCGGAGGCGGGAAGCCTCGCGCTCCAATTTGGGCAGCGCCACCCGGCCGGTGCGCTGCAGCTCGATGAAACCGTAGGGCCGGAGCATCTCCTCGAAGTCATCGACCTTGTCGGGATGGCCCTCGAGCGAGACCGTCAGGGCCTCGCTCGCCACCGCCAGGATCTTGCCCTCGAAGATGCGCACGAGCTCGACCACCTGACTGCGCTGCGACGGCTCTGCCCGCACGGTGGCGAGCAGCAGCTCGCGTTCCACCGCGTGCCGAGGGTCGAGCTCCTGGATGCGCACGACGCTGATGATCTTGAACAGCTGCTTCACGATCTGCTCGAGCGGCGCCGAGTCGACGTCGACCACGATCGTGATGCGGCTGAACCGCTCGTCGTCGGTGGGCGCCACCGCGAGCGAGACGATGTTGTACCCGCGTCGCGCGAAGAGGCTGGCGACCCGTGCGAGCACGCCGAACTTGTTCTCGACGAGCACTGAGAGGATGTGATGTTGCGGAGCGCTGTTCATCGGAGCATCCCCTTGTCCTGCCCGGGTGACAGCACGATGTCGTCGTTCGACAGGCCCGCCGGCACCATCGGGTACACCTTCTCGCCCGAGTCGGTGCGGAACTCGACGACGACCGGGCGGTCGTCGATCTCGTTGGCCTTGTCGATCGCGGGCTGCACCTCTTCCGGCGACTCGACTCTGATGCCGATGCAGCCCATCGCCTCTGCCCAGCCGACGTAGTCGGGAAGGTCGGGCGACAGATACACCTCGGAGTAACGCTCGTCGTAGAACATCTCCTGCCACTGGCGCACCATGCCGAGGTACGCGTTGTTCAGGATCGCGACCTTGATCGGGATGCGCTCGGTCGACGCGGTGACGAGCTCTTGCGCCGTCATCTGGAAGCACCCATCGCCGTCGACCGCCCACACCATCCGATCGGGCCGGCCGACCTTCGCTCCGATCGCCGCCGGCACCGCGAAGCCCATCGTGCCGAGGCCGCCGGAGTTCACCCACGTGTAGGGATGGCGGAACTTCCAGTACTGCGATGCCCACATCTGGTGCTGGCCCACGCCCGAGACCACGATGCAGTCCTCCGGCGCCGAGTCGCGCAGCACCTCGAGGCAGTACTGGGGCTTCAGGGCGTCGCCCGGCTCGGAGGGCTCGTAGGTGAGCGGGAAGGTCTCGCGCCACCCACTGATGCGGCTCTTCCACGCTCCCGCGTCGGCTGCGACGACTCCGTTGTCGAGCAGCGCCCGGATGTTGCGCACGATCTCCTCTATGACCAGACGGCAGTCGCCGACGATCGGCACGTCGGGCCGGCGCACCTTGCCCTGCTCGGCCGGATCGATGTCGACGTGGATGATCTTCGCGTCGGGAGCGAACGCGGACACCTTCCCCGTCACACGATCGTCGAACCGCGAGCCCAGCGCGATCAGCAGATCGGCCTTCTGCAGCGCCGTCACCGCCGTCGCGTTGCCGTGCATGCCGGGCATGCCGAGGCAGAGCGGGTGGTCGTCGGGGAACGCGCCACGCGCCATGAGCGTCGTGACGACGTGGATGTCGGTGAGCTCGGCGAGCTCGCGCAGCGCATCGGCAGCGCGGGCCTTCAGGATGCCGCCCCCGGCGTAGATCACCGGGCGCTCGGACTCGAGGATGAGCTTCGCCGCCTCGCGGATCATGCGGGGATGGCCCTTGGTCGTCGGCCGATAGCCGGGCAGGTCGATCGACTCGGGCCACCACCAGTCCATCGACGCCTGCAGCACGTCCTTCGGCACGTCCACGAGCACAGGGCCGGGACGGCCGGTGGTCGCGATGTGGAACGCCTCGCGGATCACGCGAGGGATCTCGGAGGCATCCATCACGAGCTCGTTGTGCTTGGTGACCGACCGCGTGATGCCGACCGTGTCGCACTCCTGGAACGCGTCGGTGCCGATCGCCGCCGTCGGGACCTGCCCGGTGATCGCGACCATCGGGATCGAGTCCATGTAGGCGTCGCACAGCGGGGTGACGAGGTTGGTGGCGGCAGGGCCGCTCGTCACCATCGCCACACCGGGGCGCCCCGTGACGTGGGCGTAGCCCTCGGCCATGTGGCCGGCGCCCTGCTCGTGACGCACGAGGATGTGACGGATCGACGAGTCGAGGATCGGGTCGTACGCAGGCAGGATGCACCCGCCCGGCAGGCCGAACATCACCTCGACGCCTTCCATCTCGAGAGACTTGATGAGGGCTTGCGCCCCGGTCAGCTGCATCACTTGCTCCTTGATGAATATTGCTGAAAACGAGAACGACCTCCCGGTTTGGGAGGTCGAAGAGCGCACGCGGGTATGTGAGGCGTGCGCTAGGTGAGTACCAGAATGAGGGCGAAGCGGGAACTCATCTGGTCAAGTGTAACACTGCTGCCCCATGTTCAGCGAGTACACCCCCTTCCTCGAGGACGGCGAGCACGTCGACTACGTGGTCAAAGCGCTCTCGGGCATCAATCGGTGGCTCGGCCTGGGCATCGCGGCCATCATCGGCTTCGGGGTGACCGTCGCCTTGGTCAACCTAGGCTTCGGCCCTGTCGTAGGAGTGATCGTCCTCGCGGTCGTGTTCACCCGGCTCTACGCCCGCCGGCTGATCGTGGTCACCGACCGCGCGGTTTTGCTCATGGCCGGACGCCGTTGGAGGTACAAGCCGAGCGCCGTCATCGAGCGACTGCCGGTCGACACTCCGCTGAAGCCGCTGAAGGGCCTCTGGCTCGAGCTTCATCTCGGCACCCACTTGATCTACGTGAACCCGCGGTCGATCCGCACCGTCTCCCAGGTCGAGACCGACCGGCGCGACGGCAAGCGGCCCTGACCCTCGTCTAGGGCTCGGTGACCGCGCCCTTCTCGGCCCCGGTCACGAGGCAGCGCGTACTTCGCGAGCACGCCGCTCGTGTAGCGCGGCTCGGGCAGCTTCCAGTCCGCCCGACGGCGAGCGACCTCGGCGGCGTCGACCATCAGGTCGAGCGACTTCGCGTGGACGTCGATGACGATGCGGTCGCCGTCGCGGACGAACGCGATCGGCCCGCCATCGACCGCCTCGGGCGCCACGTGCCCGATGCAGAAGCCCCACGTGCCACCGGAGAAACGGCCGTCGGTGACGAGCGCGCAGTCGGCGCCGCGGCCCGCCCCCTTGAGCGCGCCGGTGACGGCGAGCATCTCGCGCATGCCGGGACCGCCCTTGGGTCCCTCGTAGCGGATCACGATCACGGTGCCGGGCTCGATCGACCCGGCCAAGATCGCCTCCATCGCGCCGTCCTCGCCGTCGAACACGCGGGCGATGCCGTCGAACTTCAGCTGATCGTGCGTGAGTCCCGCGACCTTCACGACCGAGCCGTTCGGAGCGAGCGAGCCGCTCAGGATCACGAGGCCGCCCTCGGTGTGGATCGGATCGTCGAGCCGGTGCACGACCCGGCCGTCCGGCGCGGGCGGAGCGATCGCCGCAAGGTTCTCGGCGACCGTCTTGCCGGTGACAGTGAGGCAGTCGCCGTGGAGCAGCCCCGCCTCGAGCAGATGCGCCATGACCGCGGGCACTCCCCCGACCGCGTCGAGGTCGACCATGTGGAATCGCCCGGCGGGCTTGAGGTCGGCGATGTGCGCGACCCGGGCTCCGACCCGGTTGAAGTCGTCGAGGGTGAGCTCGACCTTCGCCTCGTTGGCCATCGCGAGAAGGTGCAAGACGGCGTTCGTCGATCCGCCGAGCGCGTTGGTCACCGCGATCGCGTTCTCGAACGCTTCCTTCGTCATGATCTGACGCGGGCGGATGCCGAGGCGCACGAGGTTCATCACCGCCTCGCCGGCGGCGTAGGCATCGTCATCACGACGGCGGTCGACCGCGGGCGGCGACGCGCTGCCGGGGAGCGACATGCCGATCGCCTCGCCGATCGCCGCCATGGTGTTCGCCGTGAACATGCCGGCGCACGAGCCCTCCGTCGGGCAGGCCTTGCGCTCGATCTGCCCGAGCTCGTCGACGCTGAGCGTGCCCGCCGCGCACGCGCCCACGGCCTCGAACACGCTCACGATGTCGAGGGCGACGCCGTTGTGATGGCCGGGCAGGATCGATCCGCCGTAGACGAACACCGAGGGCACGTTCAGTCGTGCCGCCGCCATCATCATCCCGGGCAAGCTCTTGTCACAGCCGGCCAACGCGACGAGCGCGTCGAACCGCTCGGCGTGCATCACGGTCTCCACCGAGTCGGCGATGACCTCACGACTCACGAGCGAGGCGTGCATCCCCTGATGGCCCATCGAGATGCCGTCGCTGACGGCGATCGTGACGAACTCGAACGGAAAGCCTCCGGCCACGCGCACACCAGCCTTCGCTCGCTGCGCCAGCCGAGCGAGGGGCATGTTGCACGGCGTGACCTCGTTCCAGGACGAGGCGACTCCGACCTGGGTCTTGCTCCAGTCGTCCTCGTGCATGCCGACGGCCCGGAGCATCGCCCGAGCAGGAGCCCGCTCGTTGCCGTCGGTCACCTCGTGGCTGCGGGGCTTCATCTCGTTCGGCATGCCCCCGAGCCTACGGTGCAGCCATGATGCGGCTCGACCGCCGGACCGTCGACCACCGGCGTCTCGACCGCGAGATCCTGGCGCTAGCGATCCCCGCGTTCTTCACGCTGATCGCCGAACCGCTGTACGTGCTGGCCGACACGGCAGTCGTGGGGCATCTCGGCACCGCGGAACTCGCCGGCGTGGCCGCGGCGAGCCTCGTGCTCACCACCGGTTACTGGCTGTGCGTGTTCCTTGCTTTCGGGACGACCGCCGCCGTGGCTCGGCTCCTCGGTGCGGGCCAGCAGCAGGCAGCTGCGCACACCGCCGTGCAGGCGTTGTGGCTCGGCCTCGTGATCGGCATCCCGCTCGCCGCTCTCGGCTACCTGTTCACCGAGCCAGCCCTGGGGCTCGTCGGCGTCGACGGCACGGCGCGCGAATTCGCGCTCTTGTACTTCCGGATCAGCCTCCTCGGCGTCCCCGCGCTGCTCGTCTCGCTCGCATCGGTCGGATACCTCCGCGGCAGCAAGCGCGTGCGGATTCCACTCGCCGTGGCGGTCATCGCGAACGTGGTCAACCTCGCGCTCGAGATCGTGTTGATCTACGGACTGGGCTACGGAGTCGGGGCGTCTGCGCTCACCACCGTCGTGGTGCAGCTCGCGGCGGCAGCCGTCTATGCCACGGTCGTGGCGCGCGCCGCGGTCGTCCAGGGGGCAGGGCTGCGACCCGACCGCCACGCGATCCGTGCGGCGGGCAGCGACGGCTGGCTGCTCTTCCTCCGCACCCTGTCCTTGCGCGGCGCGTTCTTCATCCTCACCGCCGCCACGGCGCGCCTCGGCCAGGTCGAGCTCGCCGCGCAGCAGATCGCGATGCAGATCTGGACCCTCCTCGCGCTGTCGCTCGACTCCCTCGAGGTCGCCTCACAGACCCTGGTCGGCGGGGCGCTCGGCGCAGGCTCGACGTCGAGCGCGCAGCTCGCGGCTCGGCGCACGTTGCGCTGGGGGATCGGCGTGGGGTGTGCGGCAGCGGTCCTGGTCCTGCTCCTGCGCACCTGGCTGCCGTACATCTTCACCGACGATCCGGCGGTCATCTCCCTAGCCAGCTTCCTCCTCGTCTGGGTCGCGCTCACCCAGCCACTCGGTGGCCCGGCCTTCGTGTTCGACGGCATCCTCGTCGGGTCAGGGGATCTCTCGTTCCTCGCTCGGGCGATGGCCGCGATCTCGATGATCGTCATCGTCGGCGAGCCAGTCGTGCTGTGGTTGGGGGGCGGAATCGGATGGCTGTGGGCGGTCTTCACCGTGTTCATGGCCGCACGCGTCGTCGTGCTCGGACGCCGCATCGCGAGCAATCAGTGGGCAGTGACTGGAGCGACTCGCCGCTAGGTTCGCCGGATGCCGAATCCCCCCCTCGCGAAGCGGATCCCGGTGACGAGCGTGCGCAGCGGCCATGAAGTCGTCGACGAGTACGCGTGGCTGCGTGACCGTGAAGACCCGGACACGGTTGCCTATCTCGAGGCCGAGAACGCGCACACCGACGCGTGGTTCGCACCGCTCGCCGCGCTCCAAGAGCAGCTGTTCGAGGAGATCAAGAGCCGGGTGCTCGAGACCGACCTGTCGGTGCCGAGCGCGCCGCGGGCCGTGGTGGTACGTCACCCGCACCGAGGAGGGCAAGCAGTACCCGATCTTCTGCAGGCGACCCGAGCGCGACACGGACGCCGGCGAACAGGTGCTGATCGACAGCAACGACCTCGCTGCGGGGCACGACTACTTCGAGCTGGGCGCGCTCGATGTGAGCCCCAGCCACAGGCTGCTCGCGTACTCGATCGACGTCACCGGTGCCGAAGTCTTCGCGATGCGCATCCGCGACCTCGAGACCGGCGAAGACCTCCCCGACCTGATCGAGGGGACGCAGTACGGCACCGCCTGGTCAGCCGACGATCGTCACCTCTTCTATACGCGGCCCGACGATGCATGGCGGTCGTTCCAGATCTGGCGCCACGAGCTCGGCACCGAGGCCGCTGGGGACGTGCTCGTCTACCAGGAGGACGACACCCACTTCGACGTCGGCGTCGACACCACCCGCAGCGGAGAGTTCATCGTCATCCAGAGCGAGAGCCGCACGACGAGCGAGGTGCGTCTGCTCGACGCGCACCAGCCGCTCGGGGACCCGAGGGTCGTCGAGCCCCGCGATCCCGGCCACGAGTACAGCGTCGACCACCAGGGCGGCCGGCTGCTGATCGTGACGAACCTCGACGCGGTCGACTTCCGGCTCGTCGAGGCCCCCATCGACGACCCGGGACGCGCGTCGTGGCAGGACGTGATCCCCCACCGTCCCGGCGTGCGGCTGTTCGGCATCGACGCGTTCGCCGACCACGTCGTGGTGTACGAGTGGGCCGACGCGCTGCCGACCCTGCGGGTGATCCGCGGCGACGGCACTCAGTTCGTGATCGATCAGCCCGAGGCGGCGTTCTCGCTGTCGGGCGGCACGAACCTCGAATACGCCGCGACGACCTACCGGTTCAACTACCAGTCGCTCGTGACGCCGCCATCGATCTTCGATGTCGACCTGCTGACCGGACAGCGCACACTGCTGAAGCAGCAGCCCGTGCTGGGTGGCTTCGACGCCGGCGACTACGAGACCGAGCGGACATGGGCGACCGCGAGCGACGGCACCAAGGTGCCGATCTCGCTCGTCGCGAGGAAGGGCCTGACCCGTGACGGTGGCAACCCGGCGGTGCTCTACGGATACGGCTCGTACGAGTCGCTCGTCGCGCCGTGGTTCTCCTGGCCGCGCATCAGCCTCCTCGACCGGGGCGTGGTGTTCGCGGTCGCCCACGTGAGGGGAGGCGGAGAGCTCGGCCGACGCTGGTACCTGGACGGCAAGCTGCTCCACAAGCGCAACACGTTCACCGACTTCATCGCGTGCGCCGAGCACCTGGTAGCCGAGGGATGGACCAGCCCCGAGCGGCTCTCCATCCGGGGCGGCAGCGCGGGCGGGTTGTTGGTGGGGGCTGCCCTGAACCTCCGACCCGACCTCTTCGCATCCGCCGTCGCCGAGGTGCCGTTCGTCGACGTCGTGAACTCGATGCTCGACGAGACGCTCCCCCTCACGGTCGCGGAGTGGGAGGAGTGGGGCAACCCGAACGAACCCGAGTACGAGGCCTACATGTCGTCTTACGCGCCCTACGAGAACGTCGCCGCGGTCGACTACCCGGCGATCTTCGCCACCGCGGGGTTCAACGATCCCCGGGTGAGCTACCACGAGCCCGCCAAGTGGGTGGCGCGGCTGCGGGCCACGGGCACGGGGTCGCGGCCCCTGCTCTTGAAGACGGAGATGGTCGCGGGGCACGGCGGAAAGTCCGGTCGTTATGACGCGTGGCGCGAAGAAGCCGAGGTGCTGGCGTTCGTCGTCACGACGCTCGGGATCAGCTGAGGCTGTAGAGCAGCAGCGCCATCAGCGCGACGTTGCGGGCCACCGACCACCAGGTCACCGGGCGGGTCGTCAGGGTGCCGAAGCATGCGCACGGCGCGGCAACGCCGCGGCCCAGTGCACGCGCGAGGAACGCGGTCGAACGCGGCGAGCAAGAGGAGGCCCGGCACCTCTACGTAGGAAACACCGGCGACCAGCGCGGCTCCGATCGCGATCTCGAGCACGGGGACGACTCGCACCGTCCAGTCAGGAGCACCCAGCGCACGGGCATGAGACGGCCAGCCTCGACTGGTGAGCTTTGCGACGCCGGCAACGAGAAAGACGACCCCGACGAGCGCGGCCGCCCACGCCTGCACGGGTCAGACCTCGAAGCGCCCGTACCCGCCGCGGAAGAACACGAGCGGTCCGCCGGGGGCGGCGACCTCGAGGTCGTGCACGAGGCCCAACACGATGACGTGATCGCCTCCGGGGTGGACCACCTCGATCGTGCAGTCGATCCAGGCGATGACACCGTCGAGGATCGGCGAACCGAGTGGGCTGGCCTTCCATCCGATGCCGGCGAACTTGTCGTCGCTCTTCCCCGCGAAGTGACGGCACAGGCCTTCTTGGTCCTCGGCGAGGATGTTCACGCAGAACTTGCCCGCCTGCTCGATGAAGGGCCAGCTCGACGACGTGCCGCCTGGACAGAACGCGACGAGCGGCGGCTCGAGGGACACCGACGTGAACGAACCGACCGCGAGGCCGACCGGCTTGCGGTCGTTGGTGGCGGTCACGATCGTCACTCCGGTGGGGAAATGACCGAGCACCTGTCGGAAGACCGCGGGATCGATGTCGGGTGCCTCAGCCAAAGGAGACAGTCAACCCCTCCGCGGCGGTGATCAGCTCGATGCCGGCATGGTCGGCAAAGTCACGCGCGCATGCCGAGAGGTCGTCGAGCGCTTCGTCGTTGCGGGTCGGGTCGTGATGGAACAGCGCAACCGCCTTCGCGCCGGCCTCCTTCGCCACCATCACCGCGTACTCGACGGTGCAATGCCCCCACGTCGACTTCATCGCGAACTCAGGCACCGTGTACTGCGCGTCGTGGATTACGAGGTCGGCTCCGTCGCAGAGCTCGAGGGCCCCGGGAGCGATCGAGCTGCTCCCGTCGGAAGGCTGCTGGTGATCGGAGATGTACGCGATCGTCGCGCCGTCCCACTCGATGCGGTAGCCGTTGGTCGGGCCGACGTGCGGTATCGAGCGAGCCATCACCTTCGCGTCGCCGACCATGAACGACTCGTCGTTGCGCTCGCGAAAGGTGATCGTGCCCGGGAACGCGTCCATGGGCACGGGGAAGAACGGGGGCCGGATGCACAGGTCGAACGACTCGAACAGGCTGAGGCCGTTGTCCTGCGCCGGCGCCTGGATCTCGAGGTGGCCGCCCTTGAGCATCGGCACGAAGAAGGGCAGCCCTTGCACGTGATCCCAGTGGAGGTGGGTGACCAGCGCGGTGCCGTTGAACGACCCGTCGAGCGGCTGCGTCTCACCGAAGTAGCGCAGGCCAGTGCCCATGTCGAGGATGATCGGATCGTGCCCGGACGACTCGACCGCGACACACGAGGTGTTGCCGCCGTAGCGGCGCGTGCGGTCGCTCGAGCACGGTGTCGAGCCTCGCACCCCGAAGAACGTGATGTTCACCACAGGTCCCCCTTGGGTCGGCAAGGGTACAGAACGGTCAAGGTTCAATGTTCCCCGGGTGACGTATGTCTCACACCCCGGTTAACGTCCCGATCGTGCCGTTGCCCGATGGCGTCATCGCCGTGGTCAAGGCCGAGTGCCCCACGTGCGTGCTGGTCGCGCCGGTGCTCCTCCAGCTCCGCGCGGCCGGCACCCCACTCACGATCTACACCCAGGACGAGCCGGGCTTCCCGGACGGCCTCTCGCCGATCCACGATGAGGACCTGTCGGTCTCGTACCACCACGACATCGAGACGGTGCCGACGTTGATCCGCGTGGACGGCGGACAGGAGGTCGATCGCACGGTCGGTTGGTCGCGCTCCGCGTGGGAGGCGCTGACCGAGGTGCCGGGCCTGGGCCCTGACCTGCCCGAACAGCGGCCGGGATGCGGATCGCTGTCCGTCGACCCCGACATGGTCGACATCCTCGCGGTGCGTTTCGGGGGTTCGGTCCTGCGGAGCCGGCGGGTCGAGATCGCGGCGCTCGAGGACGAGGCCGAGGCGCTGTTCGACCGGGGCTGGACCGACGGTCTGCCCGTCGTCGCGCCGACCGAGGCCCGCGTGCTGCGGATGCTGACCGGCACGACCCGGGCACCCGAGGAGGTCGTCGCGATCGTGCCGCCTGACCTCGTCGAATGCACCGTCGAGAAGGTCGCCGTCAACGCGGTCATGGCCGGCGCGAAGCCGGAGTACCTGCCGGTGATCCTGGCCGCGCTCGAGGCCGCCTGCACCGACGAGTTCAACATCCACGGCGTGCTCGCGACGACGATGCCGGTCGGGCCGGTCCTGATCGTCAACGGCCCGATCCGACGAGCCATCGGGATGAACTCTGGCGGCAACGTGCTCGGGCAGGGCAACCGCGCCAACCTCGCGATCGGCCGAGCGCTGCAGCTCGTGATCCGCAATGTCGGCGGCGGACGGCCGGGCGGCGTCGATCGGGCCGCGCACGGCAACCCCGGCAAGCTCTCGTTCTGCTTCGCGGAGGACGAGGAGGGCTCGCCCTGGGAGTCCCTCGCGGTCGAGCGCGGCTTCGCACCCGAGGTCTCGACTGTCACGTTGTTCCCTGGGGAAGGGCCGCGGTGTGTGGTCGATCAGCTCGCCCGCGAGCCCGATGCGCTCGCTCGCACGCTCGCCGCCTGCCTGCGCACCGTGCAGCACCCGAAGCTCCCACTCGGGTTCGACGCGATCTTGGTGCTCGGTCCGGAGCACGCCCGCGTGTTCGCTCAGGCGCAGTGGTCGAAGCAGCGAGTGAAGGACGAGATCATGAGCCACCTGCAACTGGCGGGCAGCGAGATCGTCCGGGGCGCCGGCGGCATGACCGAAGGCATCCCCGAGCACTTGCGTGAGGTCACACTGCCGAAGTTCCGCCCGGGCGGCTTGCTGATCGTGCACGCGGGCGGCGGCGCCGGCCTGTTCTCTGCCATCATCGGTGGGTGGGCCAACGGTGAGACCGGAAGCCAGCCCACGACGCGTCTGATTGGATGAAACCTGATCGGATGAAAGGGTGATCGCATGACCATCGTCCTTGATCCCACTGGCGAGCAGGTACCCGCGGAGCGTGCGCTGCTGCAGCGTCCGCCGTCGATCGAGGGACGCACGATCGGCCTGCTCGACATCTCCAAGCCGCGGGGCAACATCTTCCTCGACCGGCTGCAGCATCGGCTCGAGGCGGCAGGGGCGCGTGTCGAGCGCTTCCAGAAGCCGACGTTCACGAAGCCCGCGCCGGTCGACCTGCGTCACGAGATCGCGACGAAGTGCGACCTCGTGATCGAAGCGTTGGCCGATTGAGGGTCGTGCACGTCGTGCAGTGTGCACGACATCACTGATCTCGAGCGCCGGGGCGTGCCGTCGATGTTCGTCGCCTCGAGCGAGTTCGTCGAAGCGGCCGCCGCGCAGTCGAAGGCCCTCGGGTTCTCGGCGGTGGCGCGGGTCTTCGTGCCCCATCCGATCCAAGACCGCACCGACGACGAGATGATCGCCTACGCCGACGCCGCCTACGCCGAGATCGTCAGCCTCATCACGGCGTGATGCACCTCGGCGATGCCCTCGTCGACGAGACGGGCCGCGACCTCCTCGGCACGGGCGGGGTCCTCTGGCCATCCCATCACCGCAGGCAGGTCGCTGAGCGGAACGCCGCGCTCGCGCAGCGCGGCGACGAGCCTTCCCCGGCCTTGCCGATCCGAGCCGGCGAACGCCGGCTGCTTCCGGGTGATCGGGTCTTCGCCGGTCCAACGACAGCCCTTGCGAAACCAGCAGCTGGCGCAGGCCGGCGCGCGGGCCGTGCACACCAGCGCGCCGAGGTCCATGAGGCGCTGGTTCCAGTCCCAAGCCTCCCCGGCGGGCACGAGCGCGTCGGCCTCGGCCTGCAGCTGCCTCGGCGTGAGACGTCGACCGGCGCGCCGCGTGAGCACCCGGGCGATGTTCGTGTCGACAACCGCGACGTCCTGTTCGAACGCGAAGGCGAGGACCGCCCTGGCGGTGTAGGCGCCGATGCCCGGCAACGCGAGCAGCGCGTCGAGATCTCGCGGGACCTCATCTCCCATCAGCGCTGCAGCGCGGTGGAGATTGACCGCTCGACGGTTGTATCCGAGCCCCGCCCATGCCCGCACGACGTCGGCCTGCGGAGCAGCCGCGCAGGATGCGACCGTGGGGAACTGCAGCATGAACGCGCTCCAGATGGGCGTCACGCGAGCCACCTGCGTCTGTTGGAGCATGACCTCCGAGACGAGCACCGCCCAGGGGTCGCGGGTGCGGCGCCACGGCAGATCGCGCATCAGGTGCGACTGTGCACTTCGGTCAGGTACGGGAGCGGGATGGGCTCGGTGAAGCCGCGTACGAGCTCGCTGACCTGAGCCAGGACGCCGGCACGCTCGGTCTCGTCCATCGCCGCGATGTAGCTCACCGACGAGACACGGTCGAGCAGCCCGTCGTGGGAGAGCTGCTGGACGTAGCCGCATGTCCAGGTCGTGAACCCCTCGAGCTGGATGCCGTCGTACTGCGGGATGAGGCCACGGTTCCAGTGGATGATCCGTGACATCTCGGCGACCCACGGCACCGACTCGTCGCGACGGTTCCACACGAGCGCCACGCCGCCTCCCGGCCGGAGCACACGGCCGATCTCGGCGAGTGAGCGGTCGCGGTCGAACCAGTGGAACGCCTGCGCCACGACGACTGCGTCGACCGACGCGTCCGCGAGCGGAATCGCCTCCGCGGTGCCCTCGAGGATCTCCACCTCGGGCACGGCCGCTGCGAACGCGGTGCGCATGCCCGCGACGGGCTCCACCGCGATGAGGTCGACGCCCGTCGCGACGAGGAGGCGCGTCATCTTGCCGGTGCCCGCGGCCAGATCGAGCACGCGCTTGCCGGGCTCGAGACGAAGCACCTCGACCAGGTGGGCGATCGCCTCGTCGGGATAGGAAGGGCGACCTCGCTCATACGCGTCGGCGCCGGAGTCGAACCCCGACGCCGCGGTCGGGTTGACGGTCACGTCCAGATCTCCGTGTCGTCGTACGGCCTCTGACGGCCCGGAGCAGCGTCTCGCTTCCAGACCATCACCTTGCGCCGGAAGTAGCAGACCTCTTCGCCGCGCTGGTTGAGGCCCTTCGACTCGACGGTGACGATGCCGCGATCAGGCTTGGACGACGACTCGACGACATCGAGCACGCGCGTCTCGGCGTAGATCGTGTCGCCGTGGAACGTCGGCTTCTTGTGGGTGAGCGACTCGACCTCGAGGTTCGCGATCGCCGCGCCGCTGACGTCGGGCACGCTCATGCCGAGCACGAGCGAGTACACGAGGTTGCCGACGACGACGTTCCTGCCTTGCACGGTCTCGTGCTCCGCGAACCACTCGTTCGTGTGCAGCGGATGGTGGTTCATCGTGATCATGCAGAACAGATGGTCGTCGTACTCGGTGATCGTCTTGCCCGGCCAGTGCCGGTAGATGTCGCCGACCGTGAAGTCCTCGAGGTAGCGCCCGAAGGGCCGCTCGTACGTGGTCATGCCGGCGAGGCTATCCACCAGCGGTTTCGCCGATCGGCCCAGCATCCCCGATCCTGCTGACGCGGCCGACAATGCTCACCCGATGGACGTGGTGGTCCTCGGCATCACCGCGCTCGCCGCTGGGGTCGCCGTCGCATCGGTGATCGGGTGGCGACGCGAGAAGGCGCAGCGTCGCAAGATCGCGGCAGTGCTCCACGAGAACCTCAGCGAGCGCACGTCGCTCCGCCAGGCCGCGAACGTGCTCGATCACATGCAGATCGGCGTCTACGTCGCTCGGCTCGACGACCCTCGGGATGCCCGCAGCCTCCGACTCGTGGCCGCGAACCCGGCCGCGTCGGCGGTCACCGGCGTGCGCGACGGCGATGCGCTCGGAAGGCGCCCCGAGGAGGCGTTCCCTGCGCTCGCGCACCTCGACCTCTCGGGCACGCTCGCCGAAGTCGTGCGCTCGGGCGTGCAGGTGACACTCGACAACGTCGTCACGCGCGACACCGCCTTCGCCGTGCACGCGTTCCCGCTGCCCGACCAAGGGGTAGGTCTGACCATCGAAGACATCACCGATCGCACGCTCGCCGAGAAGCGCGCCCGTCATCAGGCGCTGCACGACGGGCTGACCGGCCTTCCCAACCGCGTGCTCCTCGTCGATCGCCTGCAGGAAGCGATCAACGTGTCCTCCCGAGCGGCCGTGGTCGTGCTCGACATCGACCGGTTCAAAGAGGTGAACGCCACGCTCGGCCACCACCACGGCGACCTGCTGCTCGAACAGGTCGCGAGGCGCCTGTCGGTCGTGGTCCCCGACACGACGACGGTGGCTCGCGTGGGCAGCGACGAGTTCGCCGTGGTCCTCACTGACGTCGGCGACGAGGCGAGCGTGCTCGAGGCCGCCGAGCGGCTCACCGACTCGCTCGACCGCCCGATCTCGCTCGACGGCGTGCCGGTCGACACCCGGTGCACGGCGGGCATCGCGATCTACCCCGACCACGGCGAGGATGCCGACTCGTTGCTCAAGCGGGCGATCATGGCGTTGATCGAGGCGGACCGAGCCGGAGTCGCTCGTGCGGCCTATCGACCGGAGCACGATCGCTTCAGCCTCCGCCGGCTGACGCTCATCGCTGAGCTGCGCGGCGCGCTCGACCGTGACGAGCTCGTCCTGCAGTACCAGCCCAACGTGCCGCTGCGGCCGGGCCCCCGCCTCGGGGTCGAGGCCCTGTTGCGCTGGCATCACCCGTCCATGGAAGTCGTCGGGCCCGACGAGTTCATCGAGCTCGCCGAGGTGTCGGGGCTCATCCATCCGCTGACGCGGTGGGTCTTGTCGTCCGCAGTCGCACAGTGCGGCCGCTGGCGTGACGCGGGGCTCGACGTGAACGTGTCGGTGAACATCTCCGCCCGGAACTTCGCCGACGGCGACCTCACCGACGCGATCGCCGCTGCGCTGGCGGAGGCGCGTCTCCCCGCCGACCGGCTCGTGCTCGAGATCACCGAAAGCCAGCTCATGTCCGATCCCGTCGTCGCCCTCGCCGCGATGGAGCGCATGACTGCGCTCGGAGTGCGCATGAGCGTCGACGACTTCGGCACCGGCTACTCGTCGATGTCGCATCTTCGCCGCCTGCCCATCAGCGAGATCAAGATCGACCAGTCGTTCGTGACCGAGATGACGAGGAACGAAAGTGACCGCGCGATCGTCCGGTCGATCATCGACCTCGGCCACAACCTCGGCCTCGACGTCGTCGCCGAAGGTGTCGAGGACGCGGCCACGCTCGGCGCGCTCGTCGACATGGGTTGCGATCGAGCGCAGGGCTACCTGCTCTCCGCCGCGCTGGCTCCTGACGATCTGCAGCACTGGGCCGACGGCCCGAACCTCGTCATCGATCTGACCGAGGCGAACGCTCCTCACTAGCCTCGCCGGTGTGACCGCCGTCGATCTCTCTGCTGCTGCGACCGTCGTCGATCTGGCCGATGGCGTCGTGAGATGTGCGATCGACCACCTCGCCGAGTTCGTCGAGGGGGACGAGAAGCAAGTCGTGCTGTACGACCTCGCTCACGCCGCCGCCGGCGTCGAGATCGCGCGATCGCTCCTCGACTATGGCGCCAAGGGCGAGGTCGAGGGCCTCATCACCTGCGCGTTCGTGGCCGACGCCGTCCACGACGTCGCGTCGAGGGTGTTCGGCCGCGAGCAACAGTGGGGCGTCGAGCCCGGCGCCCTCGATGCAGCGCGCCCGTTCCTCGCGACGTTCCGTGATCCGGAGTTCCTCGCCGGACTGGCCGGCAAGGAGGGACCGCGCCACCTCGACGCGGACTTCGAGCTGGTCGGTGACACGTTCCGCCGGTTCGCCGAGGACCGCATCAGGCCGGTCGCCGAGCACGTCCACCGCACGAACGCCGACGTGCCCGAAGAGGTGATCGCCGGATTGGCCGAGATGGGCGGCTTCGGCCTCTCAGTACCCGAGGAGTACGGCGGCTTCGCGGCCGGCGGCGAGAGCGACTACATCGGCATGGTCGTGGCGACCGAGGAGCTGAGCCGCGGTTCGCTCGGCATCGGTGGCTCGCTCATCACCCGGCCCGAGATCCTCACCCGAGCGATCGTGCGCGGTGGCACCGAGAACCAGAAGCGGCATTGGCTCCCGAAGCTCGCCGACGGCTCGGCGATGGTCGCTGTCGCGGTCACCGAGCCCGACTTCGGCTCGAACGTGGGCGGCGTCAAGACCACGGCGGTGCGGGCACCTGGCCCTGCGGGCGAGCCGGGCTGGAGGATCAACGGCGTCAAGACCTGGTGCACGTTCGGGGCGAGGGCCGACGTCCTCATGCTGCTCGCCCGGACCGACCCCGACCGATCCCAGACCCACCGTGGCCTGTCTCTGTTCGTGGTGCCGAAGCCACGCGGCGAGGGTCACGGCTTCGCGTTCACGCAAGAGGGCACCGGCGGCAAGATCGAAGGCCGCGCCATCGACACGATCGGGTATCGGGGCATGCACTCCTACGAGGTGGCGCTCGAGGGGTGGTGGGTGCCCGACGACTGCCTCGTCGGCGAGGAGGCCGGAGTCGGGCGGGGCTTCTACCTCACGATGGAGGGGTTCGAGAACGGCCGGCTGCAGACCGCCGCCCGCGCCGTGGGCATCATGCAGGCCGCCTACGAGGCCGCCGCCCAGTACACGCTCGACCGTTCCGTGTTCGACGTGCCCATCGGCGAGTTCCCGCTCACGAAGGTGAAGCTCGCCCGCATGGCCATCATCATCCAGGCCGCCCGTCAGTTCGCCTACGCCGTCGCTCGCATGATGGCCAAGGGCGGCGGCTCGCTCGAAGCCTCGATGGTCAAGGCCTACGTGTGCCGGGCTGCCGAGTGGGTCACCCGCGAGGCGATGCAGATCCACGGCGGGTACGGCTACGCGGAGGAGTACGCCGTGAGTCGCTTGTTCGTGGACGCGCGGGTGCTGTCGATCTTCGAGGGCGCCGACGAGATCCTCGCGCTGCGGGTCATCGCCCGCCGGCTGCCGGCTTCGGAGCAACCGCGAGGCTGATCAGGTCCGCCACCGACTTGATGCGGGCGTAGTCCGCTCCCGCGTGGTCGTCGTACGGGTCGATCAGGAACGGTTGCATGCCCGCGGCGCGCGCGCCGACGACATCGTTCGCGTACGAGTCGCCCACGTACGCCACGCTCTCGGGCTTCACGTCGAGGACGTCGAGGGCGAACGAGAAGATCGCCGGATCCGGCTTCGCCACGCCGACGATCGTCGAGTCGACGATGACCACGACCGGAACGCCGTCGCCGTCGCCGACCTGGCACACGCCGAAGCGCGCGAGCACCGACTCGATCTGGCCCGCAGCGTTGCTCACGACACCGATCGGCACGCCCGCCTCGTGCAACGTGCGCAACGCGAGGACCGACTCGACGATCGGCCAGCGCCAGAGATGCCGCGGTCCGCGTCGCACCCAGGACCATCGCTGCCTCAGCCTGCTCGTGTTTCGGCACCGCGCATGCCTCGACATAGGCCTTGTCGTAGACGTGCCAGTCGTCGTGCACCTGCCCGTCGACGTCTTGGGAGCGCATCGCGGCGTAGTGCGCCCGCACCAGGCCGTCGACCGACGTGTCCGCGCCGTAGGGCGCCAGGAGGGGACCGATCACCGTCGGATCGGGGAGCAGAAGCACGCCGCCTGCGTCGAACAGGACCGCCTCGAATGGTGCTCAACTCGCAGACCGGCGGAAGCCTGCTCGCTCTCCTCGACGAACGAACTTCGTGGCCATCTTGCGCGATGGCCTCGTCGATCATCTCGTCGCCGAACATCACCGCGCCCTTGCGGTCGCCTTCGGTCGTCGCTTTCTCGTAGGCGTCGAGGATGTCCCACGCCCGGTCGAACTGCTCCTGCGTCGGGGAGAAGAGCTCGTTGAGGATGTCGACCTGGTCGGGGTGCAGCGCCCACTTGCCGTCGTAGCCGAGCACCTTCGTGCGCTGGCAGTAGTCGCGGAACGCGTCGGGCTCGCGGATCTTGAGGAACGGCCCGTCGATCACCTGGAGGCCGTTGGCCCGGCCCGCCATCAGGATCTTCGAGAACACGTAGTGGAAGTGGTCGCCGGGATACTCGGGGATCTGCACTCCCCCGGTGAGCACGGGCATCTCCATGGATGCGGCGAAGTCGGCCGGCCCGAAGATGATCGTCTCGAGGCGGGGTGAGGCTGCGCAGATCTCCTCGACGTTGATGAGGCCGCGGGTCGTCTCGATCTGCGCCTCGATGCCGATGTGCCCAACGGGAAGGCCCGCCTTGATCTCGACCTGGGTGAGCAGCAGGTCCAGCGCGATCACCTCGGCCGCGGATTGCACCTTGGGCAGCATGACCTCTTCGAGACGAATGCCCGCCTGCCCAACCACCTCGATGACGTCGAAGACGGTCCACTCGGTGTCCCATGCGTTGATGCGCACACACAGCACCTTGTCGCCCCAGTCCTGCGACTTGATGGCGTGGACGACCTTGGACCGGGCGGCTTCCTTCTCGAGGGGCGACACCGAGTCTTCGAGGTCGAGGAACACCATGTCGGCAGGGAGGCCGGGGGCTTTGCCGAGCATCTTCTCGCTGGATCCCGGGACGGAGAGGCAAGAGCGGCGCGGCAGCTCACGTGTGCGTGCGGACATGGACGTCAGCCTAGGTCGCCGACGTATGCTCCCCGGCCGTGAGCATCGATCGTTTCCCTGTCGAGGCCGGCCACATCGCGCTCTTCGCGCGTGCGATCGGCGATCCGAATCCGGCCTACTACGGCGCACTGACCGGCGACGAGCCGGTGCCTGCGCCGCCGACGTTCGCTCAGGCGAGCGCACAGTTCGACCCGGACTACTTCTTGCGCCCGAAGCTCGGTGAGGCGTGGTTCGGCTCTGGCCGCGAGGCCACCGGCCTGAAGCGCTCCGGGGGAGGTGGCGGCGGCGGTGGCGGAGGAGGAGGTCTCCACGCGGAGCAGCACTTCGAGTATCACCGCCCGCTGCGGGCCGGCGACGTGCTCACCGGCACGGTCAAGCCTGGCAACACGTGGGAGAAGCAGGGCCGCCGCGGCGGCAAGCTCATCTTCTCCGAGTCGGTGACCGAGTACCGCGATCAGGCTGGTGAGCTCGTGATCACGGCGCGCGGCGTCGGCGTGCGCACCGAGACCGTTGTGCAGCAGGAGGCGTGACATGGCAACCGTGAAGCAGGGCGACACCCGCAGCCTCGTGCTCACCGAGGACCTGACCCGCACGCAGATCGTGCAGTACGCCGGAGCGTCGGGCGACTACAACCCGCTGCACACCGACGACAAGTTCACGAAGGAGATCGCGGGCTATCCGGGAGTGTTCGCCCACGGCATGCTCACGATGGGCATGACGGGCCGCGTCCTCACCGACTGGTTTGGCGCCGAGGGTCTGCTCTCCTACGGCGTGCGGTTCGTGAAGCAGGTGTTCCCCGGCGATGCGCTCACCGCGACCGCGACGGTCACGAGCGTCGCCGACGGCGTCGCCGAGATCACCGTCGAGACGGTGAACCAGGCCGGCGAAGCCGTCGTTACGGGCACTGCGAAGGCACGCGTCGAGTAGCGCTCGCAGCGTCAGACGTCGTAGCGCAACAAGTCGTCGTAGGTCTCTCGCCGCACCACGACCCTCGCTTCGCCATCACGCACGAACACGACGGCGGGACGAGGGACCTTGTTGTAGTTGGACCCCATCGAGTGGCCGTACGCGCCCGTCACCGGAGTGCAAAGGATGTCCCCGACGGCGATGTCGTCGGGGACATGCGCGTGGTGCACCAACACGTCGCCCGACTCGCAGTGCTTGCCGACGATGCGCACCGCGCGGGGTCGGCCCGCTCCGGTCTCGCGTGGAAGGAACGCCTCGTAGCCGCTGCCGTACAGCACGGGACGCGGGTTGTCGCTCATGCCGCCGTCGACCGCGAGGTACGTGCGCAGCCCCGGGAGGTCCTTGATGGTCCCGACCGTGTAGAGGGTGACTGCGGCCGACGCGACGATTGCCCGTCCGGGCTCGACGGCGAGTGGCACCGGTAGATCGTGCTGCTCCGCCGCAGCGTGCAGCACGCGCGCCCATTGGGAGAGCGTCGCGGCCTCCTCGCCTTCGACGTAGGCCACGCCGAGGCCGCCACCGACGATGAGCTCGGGCAGCGCGGTCGACCGCACGAACGGCGACAGCACCTCGATCGCGGCCCGGAACGACTCGACTGCGAACACCTGACTCCCGATGTGCGCGTGCAGCCCGACCAGCTCGACTGACGGCGACGCGGCGGCTCGCTCGACCGCGCGCTGCCGCGTCGCCCGCCGCGAGGCCGAACCCGAACTTCGAGTCGTCCTGGCCGGTCTTCACGTACTCGTGGGTGTGCGCCTCGATGCCCGGAGTTACCCGCAACAGCACCGCGGGCACACGACCGTCCTCGGCATAGAGGGCGTCGAGGCGATCGAGCTCGTCGAACGAGTCGACGACGGTGCGCCCGACCCCTGCGGCGCGGGCCATGCGCAGCTCTTCGACGCTCTTGTTGTTGCCGTGCAGCACCAAGCGGTCGGGCGGGAACGCCGCCGCGAGCGCGACGTGCAGCTCGCCGCCGGTCGCGACGTCGAGCCGCAGACCCTCCTCATCGACGAGCCTCACCATCGCTCGGCATAGGAAGGCCTTCGATGCGTAGATCGCTCGGTCCGCGCCGAACGCAGCGACCGCCTCCCGGCAGCGCGCTCGAAGGTGCTCCTCGTCGTACACGAACAGCGGCGTGCCGTGCTCGGCCGCAAGGTCGAGGAGGTCGACCCCGCCGATCGACAGTCGCCCGTGGGCGTCGACGGTCGCGGCATCGGGCAGGAGATGGCGCGGGATCGCGCTCACTTCGCGCTCACGGCGTGCTCACATCACCTCGGGAGCGTGCACGCCGAGCACATCGAGACCGATGGCCAGCCCGATGCGCACTGCCTCGACGAGCCAGAGCCGCGCTTGGGTCAGCTCCGCGCTGACGCCCTCCCCCATCACGTAGCAGTCGTGGTAGAAGCCGTGGAAGCGGTCGGCGAGCTCGCGGACCCACGTGGTGACCTTGTGTGGCGCGCGTTCCTCGACCGCCGCCGCCATGACATCGGGCAGCTCGAACAGCGTGCGCAGGATGTCGAGCTCGCGGTCGTGCACCAGCAGGGTGAGGTCGACCGCATCGATCGGCAGCCGGGCTACGCCCCGCTCGGCGGCGACTCGATTGATCGACGCGATGCGGGCGTGCGCGTACTGCACGTAGTACACGGGGTTCTCACGCGACTGCTCGCGGATCACGTCGAGATCGATCGTCGGCCCCGAGTCGATCGACGACAGCAAGGTCAGCAAGCGGGTGGCATCAGGCCCGATGTCTTCGATGAGCTCGGACAAGTCGACGGTGTTGCCCGCTCGCTTCGACATCTTCCCCGACGCGAGAGACACCATCTGGCCGATCTTCACTTCGAGGTCGCCGCGCGGCACGCCGAGTGCCTCCATCGCGGCGAGAAGGCTGGCCACCTGCGCCTGATGATCGGCGCCCCACACGTCGATCACCCGGTGGTATCCCCGGATCATGAACTTGTTGCGGTGATACGCGATGTCGCCGCCGAGATAGGTGACGTCGCCGTTGGACTTGATCAGCACCCGCTCCTTGCGCGGGTCGCCGAAGTCTTCGGTGCGCAGCCAGGTCGCACCTTCGCGGTCGAAGATGAGGCCCTTGTCGCGCAGCTCGTCGATCGCCTCGGCGACGGCGCCGCTCTCCTCGATCGAGGCCTGGCTGTACCACTCATCGAAGTGGATGTTGATCGACTCGAGCGTCGCCTTGATGTTCTCGAGCACCTGCTCGCCGCCCCATCGCCCGGCCGCCGCGATGTCGTCCGGTCCGTCGTAGCGAGCGCCGAGCTCGGCGACGAACGCGCCGGGATAGCCGTCTTCGGGAACGGGCTGACCGTGCTTGCGGGCGAGCACGCTCGCCCCGAAACGGCGGACCTGCCCACCCGTGTCGTTGACGTAGTACTCGCGGGTGACCTCGTGGCCCGTGCGTTGGAAGAGGCGAGCGATCGCGTCGCCATAGGACGCGAACCAGCCGTTGCCGACGTGGAGTGGGCCGGTCGGGTTGGCCGACACGAACTCGACCATCACCCGCTCGCCGTGGCCGATGTCGGGGGTCGCATAGCCGTCGACACCCTCGTCGATGACCTCGCGGAGCACCTCAAAGAGCCACGTGTCGCGAAGGCGGAAGTTGATGAAGCCTGGCCCCGCGATCTCGACGCTCTCGACGTGGGGGATCTGCGCGGCGGTGAGGGCCGTAGCGAGGTCGGCAGCGAGCTCTCGCGGGTTCCGCCCCGCGGCCTTCGCCGTCGCCAGGGCGACGTTCGTGGACCAGTCGCCGTGCTCGGGCACGCGGGGGCGCTCGAGCACGATCTCCGCCGATGGTTCGACCCCGAGCCCGGCGAGCGAGGCGCGCAACGCTGCGGAGAGGTCGTCCCTGATCACCCGGTGATCGTAACGGCCGCACGTTCGGCGACGGCCAGAACGGCGAGATGGGTGTTCGCTCGAGGCACGCTCGGGAAGATGGAGGCGTCGACGACTCGCAGACCTCCGACGCCACGCACCCGGCAGGACGCGTCGACCACTGCGTCGGCGCCGAGACCCATGCGAGCGGTGCCGCAGATGTGCTGCGCGTCGCCCGCATTGCGCATCGCCCAGCCTGCGAGCTCGTCATCGCTCGCGTCGGTCGCCGGCAGCGGAGCGCCGAGGCGATCGAACATTGGCGCTGCCGTGATGTCCTGCACCACGCCCGAGGCGGCAAGGTCGAGGATGCGCCGCGCTCCGTCGACCATCCGCACCCGATCGCGCTCGTCGCTGATCATGTCCTCGTCGATCACTGGATCGACCTCCGGATCTGGCGAAGCCAGGCGCAGGCTCCCCTCGGAGAAGCACTGGTTGATCCACACCCCGATGAGGCCGACCGGCCCGACGGGGGTGCGGTTCATGCCGACGATCATCATGTCGTTGCGACCGGCGCCGGCGAGCCCTGACGAGTACCGGACGCACACGTTGGTGTGGCGATCGAACCTCGTCGCGGGTTGCGCCTCGGTGCGCAACGGGATCACGGCATACACGACTGGGTGATCCTGCAGGTGCTCGCCCACGGGAAGGTCGAACGCGAGGCCAGGCCCGATGCCCGACCTCAGCAGGATCGCCGGTGAGTGCACCGCCCCGGCGCAGAGCACCATCTCGCCGCCCTCGACCGTCGTCCACTGGCCGTCGAGACGCACGCGCACACCGATCACCCGGGCGCCGTCGATCACCACCCGGTCGACGAGTGCGTCTCCGATGATCCGCAGGTTCGGTCGATCGCGGATCGGCTCGAGGTAGGCGTCGTTCGTGGTCACGCGCTCTTCCCGTACGGGGTCGCCGTTGATCGCGTACGGCGAGACACCCTCACCGGTCGGCGCGTTGTGATCCGCGCACCACCCGTATCCCTCCGACGCGGCCGCGTCGCTGAGTGCTCGGTCGACCGCGCCCCACCGCTCTCGTGGGATCCGAAAGATCGGCATCGGGCCCTCGATGCCATGCCACGCATCGAAGCCGAAGTCGTGCTCGGTCTCGAGCCGCCGGTACGCAGGCAGCATCTCGTCCCAGGACCAGCCCGGCACGTTCCACTCGTCGTGGTCCTCAGGCAGCGGGCGGATCGCCAGGATCCCGTTGATCGTCGAGGACCCACCCACCCCCCGGCCGCGCCAGAAGAGCTCGGGCTGCTGCTCGCGAGTGCGCCGAGCGACCAACGCCGGGAATTGGAACGAGTCAAACTTCGGCTGACCGATCACGAGCCCGGGGTTCAGCGAGCGCACCTCGGCGGCCGCGTCGGCCGTCCTCCAGTCGGGTCCCGCTTCCAGCAGGAGGACGGACCGATGCGGGTCCTCGCTCAGCCGAGCCGCGAGCACACAGCCGGCCGAGCCACCTCCCACGATGACGACGTCAGCAGTGAGGTCCGTCGGCATCGCGGGAGTCTGGCACGACTACCCTCGGACTCCCCGCCCTCGTAGCTCAGCGGATAGAGCGTCGGCCTCCGGAGCCGAAAGCGCAGGTTCGAGTCCTGCCGAGGGCGCTGCTCAGACGGCGGCGAGAAACTCGTCGAGGTGCGTGAGAAACGGTGGGAGCGTCGTCGCGCTGTGCATCGTGTGCCCCGCGCCCGGCACCTCGATCACCTGCGCGTGAGAGATCCCTGCGAGCAGGCGCTCTCCATCATGCGGCTGGAACGCGGCACCCATCTGGGGGTCGGCTCGGACGATCGTGAGCGGGCACGCAGGCGCGGCAAGCGGGTCGAAGTCGCGCCACACCAGACCTGCGAGCGCGGCCTCCATCGTCGTCGGGTCCCAGATCTGGAGACCGCGGCATCGCACTTCGGCCTCGTCGACAGGCATGCGGGGATCGACGGCTGCCATGTACTCCTCGAGGGGAGCGTCGCGAGCCTGGAGGTCGCGCACGACGGCGACCACCGTGGGGAAGAGCTTGGCGACGGGGCTCTCGGCGCGACGAGCGTCGTCGCCCTCGAAGAGCGGTGGGTCTTCGAGGAACAGGCCCCGCACGAGATCGGGCCGAGACGTCGCGAGTGCCATCGCGACCACACCGCCGAGCGAGTGACCGACGACCACCGCAGGCTGGTGTCCGAGGCTCTCGATCAGCGCCGCGACGTCCGCTGCGTAGCTGCCCGCGTCGTAGGTGTCGAGTGTGGCTCGCCCCGACTCGCCGTGACCGCGGAGGTCGACGTTCACGACACGAGCATCTCCAGGATCCACGAGGTGGGCAACGACCGAGCGCCAGCCCTCGCGAGAGCCCGACAGGCCGTGCAGCAAGACGATTGGTGGCGCCGAGTTCGGGCCGTATGAGTCGTACGCGAGCTGCACGGGCGGGACCGTACCGGCTTAGGGTGACCAGCGTGAGTGACGACGACGTCGCGACCCGCCTCATCGAGTCGATGAACGCCACGTACGGCGTCCACCCGGGGCATCGGGCCGCGCATGCGAAGGGAGTGCTCTGCGCGGCAACCTTCACGCCGACGGAAGTCGCCGCAACTCTGAGCAAGGCGTCGCATCTCACCGGCGCATCGGTCCGCGCCCACGTGCGCTTTTCGAACGGCAGCGGCGATCCTCATGGATCCGACGCCGCCCGCGACGGCCGGGGCATGGCCGTGAAGCTCTACCTGTCCGACGGATCGACCACGGACATCGTGGCCCTCTCGCTCCCCGCCTTCTTCGCGCGCAACCCCGAGGACCTGCTCGCGTTCAACGAGGCCCGTCGCGCCGACCCGGAGACGGGCCAGCCCGATCTCGTGAAGGTCGGCGCATACCTTGCTGATCACCCCGAAGCGATGACCGCGGTGAACGCCGCGATCACGCATGCCATCCCGGCGAGCTACGCGTCGCTCACGTACCACAGCATCCACGCGTATCGATTCGAGGCCGCTGACGGCTCGGTCCACCATGGCCGCTACCACCTCGTGCCAGACGCGCAAGACGCGCCGCTCACCGACGAGGAAGCGGCGAGCCGGCCGACCGACTACCTCCACGACGAGCTCGCCGCTCGGCTCGAGACGGGCCCCGCCGTCTTCCACATCACCGTGGAGGTCGCCGACGCCGGTGACCCGGTCGACGACCCCACCGCGCTGTGGCCCCCCGGGCGCACAGTCGTCGACGTCGGCGAGCTCGACATCACCGCCCTCGCGTTCGATCGCGACCGCGACGGCGACGTGCTCGTCTTCGATCCCACTCGAGTTGCGGACGGGATCCAGGTCACCGACGACCCGATCCTCCTTGCGCGACCCGGCGCGTACAGCGTGTCCGTCGCCCGACGCACCGCCCCGACGGTCTGAGTTGTACGGCATCGCGTTGAGCGTTGCGGCGTGCCTTCGCGCTGGCACGAGGGTCGACGTCGCGTGGATCGTCGAGAGCGACGACTTCCCCGATCGCGATCCGAATGACGCGGTCGCGATCACGCCAGGAGGCGGTCGGGTGGGCTCGCTCCTCGCCGGTGCGGTGACCGAGCTTCCCACTGGGCGGGGCCGGATGGTCAACGTCACGGTCAGCGATGTCGACGCGCTCGTGGCCGGCCTGCCGCACGGCGGGACGGCTCGCACCTTGGTCGTCCCGGCAACCGACCTGCCGCCTGAGCTGTGGGAGCTGCTCCTCGCTCGAAAGCCCATCGGCCTCGTCACTCGTCTGGATGGGAAGGACGTCGTCGCGACCGAGCTGCTGACCACCGACATCCCCGCCGCGACCGTCGTCAGCACGGACCGCGTCGTCACCGTCCTCTTCCCCGTGACGAATGTCGTCATCGTGGGGACTGGACCGATGGCCGATGCCATCACTGCCGCCGCTTCTCTCCTCGGCTGGCAGACGCAGACGACGAACGACGTGTCGACTGCCACCGGCCTCATCGCGGGACTGGCTCCACTCGACAAGGTCGTGATCGCCGCGCACGACATCGAGCTCGCCGGACCGGCGCTCGTCGCTGCGCTCGACAGCGACGCCGGCTACATCGGAGCGCTCGGCTCGCAACGGATGCGCCTGGTCCGCGCGGACTGGCTCGCCTACCGCGGCGTCACCGATCTCGCACGCATCCTCAGCCCGGCAGGTTTCGACATCGGAGCGGACACTCCCGCGAAGGTCGCCATCTCGATCCTGGCCGAGGCGATCGCCGTCGAGGCAGGCAGAGACCTGCCGCGTACACTGGATCCCGATGACGCAACAGTCCGATGATGCGCTCGAGGTGCTGCGGGCAGTGTGGGCGGCGCAAGACGAGACCGGCTCCGACCTCGACGAGGACTGCAGCCCGACGAAGAACTGCAAGAACATGCGTGACATCACCTTCGACGGGTACGCCGAGTCGGGCAGCGACCTCACGAGCGCCTGGCGCGACAAGCTCGCCCGCGAGGGGAAGCTCAGCACGTCGGGCGGCAGCATCCGCGACCTCGTCCTCGGCCCACCCGAGTCCCACTGAACAACGTCGGCGAGCTCACTGACCTCCTTCGAGGAGGTGGGTACCTGGCCGACCGCGGACTGGCCACTGCGGTCTACGTCGCGTTGTCGCTCGGCCGCCCGCTCTTGCTCGAAGGCGAGGTAGGCGTCGGAAAGACCGAGGTCGCGAAGGCACTGGCATCGGTGCTCGAGCGGCGGCTCATCCGTCTGCAGTGCTACGAGGGCATCGACACGAACCAAGCGCTGTACGAATGGGACTACGCCGCGCCAGATGCTGCAGATCCGGGCCCTGTCCGAGCGGCAGCTCGCCGACGACGAGCAAGTCGACAAGCTCTTCGGGCCGAAGTTCCTGCTCGAGCGTCCGTTGCTCGAGGCGCTGCGGGCCGGCGACCAAGCGGTGTTGCTGATCGACGAGATCGACCGCGCGGACGACGAGTTCGAGGCGTTCCTGCTCGAGCTGCTGTCCGACTTCCAGATCACGATCCCCGAGATCGGCACCATCACGGCCGCGACCCATCCTCTCGTCGTGCTCACGTCGAACCGCACCCGCGAGCTGCACGACGCGTTGAAGCGCCGATGCCTCTATCACTGGGTCGGCTACCCGACCCCTGAGCGCGAGCTCGAGATCGTGCTCGTGCGCGCCCCAGGAGTCTCAGAGGCGCTCGCTCGCAAGGTCGTGGCGGCCGTCAACCGGCTTCGTGAGCTCGATCTCGCGAAGCCCCCCGGCGTGGCCGAGACCCTCGACTGGGTCGCGACGCTCGGTGTCCTCGGCGAGCGCGACCTCGACGTGCGCACCGCGGTCGACACGCTCGGCGCCGTGGTCAAGGATCGTGACGACCTCGAGCTGGCCCGCGACAGCCTCGAGGACATCGTCTCCGGTGGCTGAGGGCACCGCGTTCGTCGACGTGCTCGTCGTGTTCGGCAACGAGCTCCGCGAAGCAGGCATCGCGGTCGGCTCCGGCGACGTGCTCACCTACTGCTCGGCCATGGCGACACTCGACCCGAGCGACCTCGCCGACCTGTACTGGGCCGGACGCACGACGCTGATCGGCCGCCGCGAGCACATCCCGACCTACGACCGCGTCTTTCGGACGTTCTTCCTCGACGAGCACGAGTCGCTGCCCGAGCCATGGAAGTCGACGATGAAGCCGGCCGGCGACCCGAACGCCGTGTTCGAGGTCGCCGCGACCGAGCCCAGCACGGAGCACGAGGATGAGCGGCCCTCTCGTCTCGGTCTCGTCGCCTCCGACGTCGAGGTGTTCCGCAACAAGTCCTTCGCGACGTGCACGGCCGAGGAGCTCGCAGCGTTGCGGCGGATCATGGCGCAGATCCGGCTCGTGCCGCCACGCCGGCGCACCCGACGCACCGTGACCGCGCCCACCGGTCGCCGTCCCGATCCACGCCGCACGATGCGCGAGACGATGCGCATGCACGGCGAGCCCGCACACCTGTACTGGCGCGGCCGCCGACAACGGATGCGTCCCCTCGTCCTCATCCTCGACGTGTCGGGATCGATGTCCGACTACTCGCGGAACCTGCTGCAGTTCGCGTACTCGGCTCGACGCGCGACGTCACGCGTCGAGGTCTTCTGCTTCGGCACCCGCCTGACCCGCATCACGAAGGCGCTCGAGAGGCGCCGGGCCGACGATGCCCTCGATCATGCAGCGCGGACGGTGTTCGATTGGGAGGGCGGCACCCGCATCGGCGACTCGCTCGACGCGTTCGTGCGGGAGTGGGGCCGCCGAGGCACCAGCCGCGGCGCGATCGTCGTGATCTGCTCCGACGGCCTCGATCGCGGCGATCCCGCGGTGCTCGCCAGCGCCATGGAGCGGCTGGCGCGCCTCAGCCACCGGATCGTGTGGATGAACCCGCACAAGGGCGACGATGCCGAGTTCAAGCCGAGCACCCTCGGGATGATGATCGCCGCACCCCACGTCGATCTGCTGCTCTCGGGCCACGACCTCGCGAGCCTCGAGCAGCTCGCCGCACTGCTGCCTGATCTCCGATGACCCCGCGGAAGCTCCGATGAGATGGTCCGTGTCGGTCGTGGCGGACGGCGATCGTGAGATGCGCATCGAGGAGATCGTCGAGCTCGCCGACGCGGTCGCCACATGCAACGGCATCGCATCGGGCATCGGCACGACGAGCTACGGCGCGCAGCTCGTCGTCGATGCTCCGACAAGTGACGAGGCGGTCGAGCTCGCGATGCGGGAGTTCATCGCGGCCGCGAAGCGGGCCGGCCTGCCCGAGTGGCCGGTCTCGCGCGTCGATACGATCGGCGAGGACGGCGAGGAGGATGCGGAGTGATCAGGCTCGGGTCGCTCGCCGGCTATCCCTTCGAGGGACCTCGAGTCCTGGCGGGATGGACGCCGCCCGCGGTCGCGGCGGTGTACGCGATCGTCTACAAGCCCGACCTCGCCGCCGAGAGGTACGCGGTCATCTACGTCGGTCACTCCGCCGACCTCAGGACCGAGCGCTTCCCCTTCAGCCACCCTCGGGCCGGGTGCTGGGCGCAGCGGGCGGGCGACCGCTACAAGCTCTCGATCTGCACCTACGAAGTGCCCGGCGGATTGCCGTCCCACCGTGAGCAGATCGTCCGCGAGCTCATGGGCATCTACCACCCGAGCTGCAACACCGAGCAGTACGACCCGGCGTGGAAGGACGAGTGGATCGGTGAGTACCACGCCCCGACCGCCGGCCCTCTCACGACTGGCCGCGACCCCGCCTCCTGAGCCCTCGTCGCGGTGGGGAGGTCAGGGGCGGTAGCCGACGGCTTCGTGGAACCGCGAACGGCGCGTGCCTGAGGCCGGCTTCGCCGGAGGGCGCTCGGCGCCCGCAGCAGCGGGCTGGTACGTGGCGCCGGCGACGATGCCCTCGGCCATGCCGTACAGCAGCGGCAAGGCACCGGCGATCACGGCCCCGGTGCGGTTGATGTGCTCGACGCCGGGGCCGATCACCGACGCGTTCTCCTCGATGGTGGCGACGAGGTCGTTGCACTCTTCGAGGGTGCCGGCAATCGTCGTGAGCTGCGTGCCGACGATCCAGAGATACGCGGCCAGGCCGGCGATGAGCAACACGATCTCGACCACGGTGAGCGCCACGAGCGTCGTCATGACCGCACCTTGTCCAGCACGCGGCCGAGGAACAGGTGGTGCTCGAGCCCTTCGGCGAGCACTTCGTCGACCTTCGTCCCTGTCTCGGCGATGAGCGCAGTGTCCGCGGTGTTGTCCGCGGCCTGCTTGAGGGTGTCGCGGATCTGCACGGTGCGCTCGTCGATGGTGCGCACGAGAAGCACGAGGATGGTGAGCAGCGCCACCACAGCGAGGATCACGACGAGCCCCGCCGCGAGTGCCCCCCACCACCAGCTCTCGGTCGTGTCACTCAACGCAAGGATCGCTGTCACGATCGGCCCCCCAACTTGATGCGTCCGCGCCGTAGCCCGGCGGTGATCGCTTCGGCCGACTCGATCGTCGTGCGCAGGCCCGCGAGTGCAGCGGTGTTCGTCACCGACTCCTGCAGGCTGTCGTTGATCTCCTTCGCTTGCTTTCCGATCAGGTGGGCGAGCACCAAGATGGGCACCACGAGTGCCACGACGGCGAGCACAACGACGCCGCCGATCGTGTAGCCGGCTTGCCAACCGGCCGTGTCCTGAGCGAGCAAGTGCACGGCGTCTCCCTCAGATCGATTCGCAGAAGTCGCGGACTGGCTTCAGGTTCGCGTTCACGGACTCGAGCGCGGCAGGCACCGGCCGCGTCTTGTCAGCCACGACCTGCACTCCGCCGAGCAGCGCAGCGAGCGTGCGGTGCACGGCGATCAGATGGCCGATGACCCGGGCGAGGCCGAGCGCGGCGGCGGCGATGATCAGACCGGCCAGCACGATCGTGACCCAAGCAGCAATTGGCATCTCGTCCCCCCTCTACGGAAGCAGCTTCGCGACGGAACCCGCGTAGCGGACCGCGCCGACCTGGACTTCTTTGATCGTCTCATCGGTCTGGGCGAGGAGCTCGGGCGCCGCGTCGACGTTTCCGATGAGACCGACCCCATGGCCGAGGATGTTGTCGGCCGCACCGCGGATGCGCTCGAGCGCCGCCAGCACCTTGTTGACCAGCCCCAGCAACACCGGGACGACAACGATGAACAGCACGACGTTCCCGATCCACCACAACGCCATCAACGCGGCCTCCTCAGCTCGCTGCCGGTCGGTACGGCATCAACAGCCGCTTGAGCACCCGGGTGATCGCCATGAATGCCGCCCGCACGCCGATGCCGAACCCGCTCGCCGGCGTCGCCGTCTTGATCTGGTCGGAAGCCACACCCTTGTCGAGGGCGATCATGCGGTTCTGCATGTTGGTCGCGAAGTCGCGCATCAAGATCGTCGTGACGTCGGAGATCATCCCGCGGCCGTACTGGGCCGCGGCCCCCTGCAGCTGCAGGTCTTGATCGACGGCGACCTTCGTGCCGCCCGGCGTCGCGATCAGCCGCGCCGTGAGAAGCATCGCGGCCTGCCCTCGACCCTTCTCGTCCGCACCGGCCGCGTCGACGACGATCCGCTTGCCGACGTCGTCGCGTTCCTTGATCTGGGCGATGCCGGCGAATTGGAGCTTCACCGGGCCCATGCGCACCGCGACCTTGCCCTTGTACTTCTCGTCGCCGAGGTCCTCGGTGAGCTCCGCTCCCGGTAGGCACGACGCGACCTGAGGGATGTCGTCGAAGAAGTGCCACACCTTGTCGACGGACTGGGCGACGTCGAAGTCGGTCTTGATCAGCACCGCGCCTCCTTGGCGAACGCGGTGCGACACCCCGCGCTGCAGAAGTAGTAGGTGACACCGTCCTGGTCGAGATGCAGGCTGGTCGGCCCGATGGTGACGGTCATCCCGCAGACCGGATCGATGGCCGTCGCCGACGATGCCGAGCGCGCGACGTCGACGTGGTCGGGAGCGAGCGCACCCGACGCTCGCAGCTGCACGAGCTCGGCGAGGATCGCGACCGCGATCTCGGTGTGCGAAGTGTGCCCGAGGTCGAGCCCGACCGGCGCCTTCACTCGATCGAGCAGGTTCTGGGGCACCCCACGGTCGCTGAGGTAGCCGAGCACCGACTCGCCACGCCGTCGTGACGCGACCAGCCCGACGTAGGCGGGCGAGGCTGCGACGGCGTGTTCGATCGCTTCCTCGTCCCCGTGGCCCTGCGTCGCCACGACGACGACAGCCCGGCCATCGACGTCGGACTCGGAGAAGTCGGCGACATCGATCAGGTCGACGCGCCACCCGAGCACCTGCGCGAGCTCGCACAGCATGTGGGCCATCGGCGATCGTCCGACCACCACGAGGTGGGGGGTCGACACGACCGGCTCGATGTACACCTCCATCGCGCCTTCGCTCTCACACGAGATCGGAATGACCGTCATCCCCTCGGGCACGTGGCCGAACTGCTCAGGTGTGCCGAGGAGCAGCAGACGAGATTCCCCGGCGACGATGGCCTCCTGCGCCTGGCGGATGACAACCGGCTCCGCGCACGCCCCACCGATCCACCCGTGGATCTCGCCGTTCGCAGTGACGATCGCCCGCGACCCCTGCTGCCCGGAGGATGGACCTTGTCGCCACACGACGGTCGCGAGTGCGCAGTCCTCGCCCCGGCGCGCGAGCTCGGCGGCCTTCGCCACCATCTCCCAGCCGGCGAGGGGGTTGCTCATCTCAGTCGTCGGTCCTGACCGGAGGCGCTCCCGACACGTCGTGATGCTCGGTGAGCGCCTCGTACACCCGGTCGGGCAGCAGCGGCATGTCGATGTTGCGGACTCCCGAGCCTTTGATCGCGTCCATCACCGCGTTGACGAACGCAGCAGGCCCACCGACCGTCGCGCACTCTCCGATGCCCTTCGCGCCGATCGGATGATGCGGGCAAGGCGTGACGACCTCGTGCAGCTCGAAACCAGGCGTCTCCCATGCCGTCGGCAGCAGGTAGTCCATGAAGTTCCCGCCGATGCAGTTGCCGTCCGCGTCGAACGTGATGAATTGCATGTTCGCCATCGCGTATGCCTCGGTGAGGCCGCCCATGATCTGTCCCTCGACGATCATCGGGTTGATGCGCACGCCGCAGTCGTCGACGGCCACCACCTTGAGGACGTCCCAGACTCCTGTCTCAGGGTCGACCTCGACGGTGGCGATGTAACACGCGAACGGCCAAGTGAGGTTGGGCGGGTCGTAGTACGCGTTGTTCTCGAGGCCGGGTTCCATGCCATCGGGCATGTTGCTGTACGCGGCCATGGCGCACTCTTGGATCGTGACGCCGCGGTCCGGGGCGCTGCGCACGTAGAAGCGCCCGAGCTCCCACTCGATGTCCTCCTCGGACACCTCGAGAAGGTGCGCCGCGAGCTTGCGCGCCTTGGCCCTGATCTTGCGCGACACCATCGCGACCGCGGCGCCCGCGACCGGCGTGCTGCGTGAGGCGTAGGTACCCATGCCGAACGGTGCGGTGTCGGTGTCGCCTTCCTCGACCACGATGTCCTCGGCGGGGATGCCGAGCTCGTGAGCGACGATCTGGGCCCACGTCGTCTCATGGCCCTGGCCCTGCGACTTGGCGCCGGTGCGCAGGATCGCCTTGCCGGTCATGTGCACCCGCAGCTCGGCGGAGTCGAACATCTTGATGCCCAAGATGTCGTACTCCCGGCTGTTTCCGGCCCCGAGCGGCTCGGTCATCGTCGAGATGCCGATGCCGAGCAACCGGCCGCGCGTGCGCGCCTCTTCCTTCTGCCGCTGGAAGTCCTGGTACCCGACGGCCTCGAGCCCGACGTCGAGGCACTTGCCGTACTGACCAGAGTCGGTGAGGAAGCCGAAGGCCGTGCGGTGCGGGAAGTCGTCGTCACGCACGAAGTTCATGCGACGGAAGTCGGCCTGGTCCATCCCGAGGTCGTCGGCAGCCGCTTTGACCATGCGCTCTTGGAAGAACATGGCTTCGGTCACCCGGAACGAGCACCGATACGCGACGCCGCCCGGCGCCTTGTTCGTGTACACGCCGCGCGGTGAGATGCGCGAACGGGATGTCGTAGCAAGCGAACGCCGAGTGCATCAGCCCGATCTTGAACTTGCTCGGCTGCGCATCCGAGAAGAACGCCCCGTGGTCGGAGTCGGTGTGCATCCGGACACCGAGGATCTTGCCGTCCTTGCGCAACGCCAGCTCGCCGCGAAGTAGATGTCGCGCGCGAAGCCCGTCGAGATGAGGTTGCCGCTGCGATCCTCGATCCACTTCACCGGCCGCTCGAGCAGGATCGACGCGAGGATCGACATGACGTAGCCCGGGTAGACCGGCACCTTGTTGCCGAACCCGCCGCCGAGGTCGGGCGACACGATGCGGATCATGTGCTCGGGCAGCTCGGCGACCAACGCGACCGCAGCTCTGATGATGTGCGGCGCCTGCGTGGTCATGTACACGGTGAGCTTCGACGTCGACCGGTTGAAGTCCGCGATCGATCCGCAGCACTCGAGAGGCGAGGGATGCGACCGCGGGTAGTGCAGCTCGAGCTTCGACACGAGGTCGGCTGCAGCGAACGCGCTGGTCGGTGCCGTCCTTGTCGCCGACCTCCCAATCGAACACGACGTTGTCGTGCTGGTTCTCTTTGTCGTCGCGGATCAACGGCGCGCCCGCGGCGAGCGCCTGCGTCGGGTTGACGATGACCGGCAGCGGCTCGTACTCGACGACGATCGCCTCGCACGCGTCCTTCGCGATGTACGGATCGTCGGCGATCACGCAGGCGACCTCTTGCCCTTGGAACCTCACCTTGTCCGTCGCGAGCACGGCCTGCGTGTCGTAGGAGAGGGTCGGCATCCACGCGAGGTTTCGGGCCGCCATCATCTCGCCGGTCATGACGAGGCGCACGCCGGGGATGTCCCACGCCTTGCTCGTGTCGATCGACGTGATGCGGGCGTGGGCCAGCGGGCTGCGCAGGATCTCCATGTGCAGCATGCCGGGCAGCACGATGTCGTCGACGTAGTTGCCCTTGCCCCGGATGAAGCGGTTGTCCTCGACTCGCTTGCGGCTCGAGCCCAACCCGCCGATCTTGATCTCGTCGAGTGCGGTCATGTCACCCTCACTGCGTCACGCTCCACGCCGCTTCTCGGCAGCCCACAGCACTGCCTTCACGATGTTCTGGTACCCGGTGCACCGGCAGAGGTTCCCCGAGAGCGCCCAACGCACTTCGTCCTCAGTGGGGTCGGGGTTGCGGTCGAGCAGGGCTTTGGCAGTGAGCATCATCCCGGGCGTGCAGAACCCGCACTGCAACCCGTGCGCGTCCTTGAAGCCCTCTTGGATGGGATCGAGCTCGCTCGCGGTCGCCAGACCCTCGACGGTCGTGACCTCGTGCCCATCGGCCTGGACGGCGAGCATCGTGCAGCTCTTCACGGGCGTGCCGTCGAGAAGCACCGTGCACGCGCCGCAGTTGGTGGTGTCGCACCCCGTATGCGTGCCGGTGAGCCGGAAGCCCTGCCGTAGCAAGTGAGCGAGCAGCAGCCGGGGCTCGACCTCGGCGGCTCGCCGTTCGCCGTTGAGCGTCATCGTGACGCGTCGCGTGGCGACGCCCTCCGCTGGTTCGGGTGCGATCTCCTCGTACAGGCTCGTCATCAGGCCGCCCTCTCTGCCGAGTCGGCGACGCGGGTGAGGATGCGCACCACGAAGGTGCGCACGATCTGTCGCTTGAACGCCGCGCTGCCGCGATGATCGGTACGCGGTCGAGCGGCCTGCGCGGCGAGCTCGGCCGCGTGTGCGATGCGGTCGGCAGTGAGCGGACCCCCGACGAGCGCCTGCCCGGCGTCGACGGCGTCGATCGTCGACGGCCCGACGCCGGTGAGCGCGATGCCGGCACGGATGACCGACGCACCCGAACGCTCCAGGGCGACCGCGACGCCGGCGGTCGCGAAGTCGCCGACACGGCGTTCGAGCTTGAGGTAGCCGCCCGCGGGTTCGCCCTTCGGCGCGGGGATCACGGCCTCGATCGCAATCTCGTCGAACGCGAGCACGTTCTGGAAGGGACCGGTCACGAGGTCCGTCATGGGAATGGCCCGCTGCCCGCTCGGGCCCCGCGCGATCACGTGGCCGCCGAGCGCCGTGACGACCGAGGCCCAGTCTCCCTGCGGATCGGCGTGACACAGGGACCCGACGAGGGTGCCACGATTGCGCACGATCGGATCCGCGATGAGCGGAGCCGCTGCGGACATCGTCGGGTAGCTCGCCAGCAGCTCTCCGGCATGCTCCAGATGTGCATGCCTGCACAGCGCTCCGACGTGGAATGCGCCGTCCGAACCCAACTGGGCATACGCCAGACCGGGGATCTCGTTGATGTCGACGAGCAGATCAGGGGAGGCAAAACGCAGCTTGAGCAGGGGAATCAAGCTCTGTCCGCCCGCCAGCACCTTCGCCTCTCCCCCTCCTTCGTGGAGCAGGCCGATGGCCTCGTCGAGCGAGCCGGGCGCTTCGTACCGAAATCGAGACGGGTACATGAGCGCTCAGCTCCGCGGCGCAGACGCGGGATCCGGCACTGCGATCGGGAGCGACTCGTCGTCGGGATCGGGGCGCCGCTCTTGATGCGGCGGCCACGGACCCTGCACGGGTTGCCCCGCGACCTTCAGGTACTCGATGAGCTGAGGCCACGCCCAGACGGTCGGGCTCTTCCCTGTCTTCGGCGCGTGTTCGATGACCTCGTACAGGCGCGGATTCCCCTGACTGTGGCCGGTCGACTCGACTGCCAAAGCTCACCCCCCAGGATGCTGCTCGCGGTCGCAGCGTACCGAGTGATCGCGCGCACTGTGCGGCGCGTGCGCAGGGCGTACACGCGTCAGCACATGAACGCAGCGAGACCCGCGGCCTCGGTCTCGACCGCTCGCATCGTGACGCGATCGAGTGGCCGAAACGGCTCGATCTCGACCTCACCGTCCACCGACCGCCACGTCCCGGCGACCTGACCGTCGACGAGGAACGTCGGCTTCGACTGCGGCGTCGTGTTGTGGAAGATGCGGACGCGGTCTTCCTCGCGGATCAGGAGCGTGGCGCCGGGCGTGGACGAGCAGCAGCGCCTCCCACGTCGACAGGAACCGCACCGGAGCGGGCGCATCTGCTGGCGGCAGCGGCTGAGCGCGGAGGTCGAACAACGGCTGGTCATCGTCGGTCACGAACCGTCGCGTCGGGAGACTGGACAGTGCCGCCTCAGCGTCGGACAGACCGAGACCAGCCCACACCGCGATCTCCGCGATCGCCGCAGGGCCGAACGCGGTGAGATACCGACGCACGAGATGGGCGGTCGCAGTCACGACGTCGAGATCGGGTGCAGGGCCGATCCAGTCGTCCGCGAGCGCGAGGAGGTCGGCGCGCCGCCGCTGCCATGTGCCTGAGGGAGGCACGCGGACGAGGTCGAGCCAAAGACCGAGGGCCGGCGACGCGGCGTCGCCGGCGATTCGATTGACATCGCGCGCCTTCAGCGTTCCCTCGGCGGCAAACGCCTTGCGCACCCGTCGCGCTGAGGCGCGGATCTCGGCGTCACCGATCTTGTAGAGCCGTGTGAACCAAGACCGGCGGCTCGCTCGCACCGCCAGAGCGAAGGGCCAGTAGTCCCGGGCCGATACCACATGGATCGTCGAGCGCATCAGCGTGCCCTGCACGACCGTGCGTCGCTCGAGTGCACGAGTCAGGTCGTCTCGTCTGAACCCCTCGAGGCGCGACCAGAGCCCGACGTACATCGCCGGCGCGTACTGCGCTTGCAGTCCGCCGACGCGCTCGAGCGCCCTGGGGATGGACACGTGGCTTCGCGCCAGAAGGAGCTGGCGCGCGATCACCGCGCGCTGGAGCTCACGCTGCCGTACGACTCGGACGGACGCCACCGGGAGATGTCTAATCTCGCCGCATGGCCTCCCCTGCCGGCACCGCACTCATCGTGATCGACGTCCAGGAGGAGTACTTCGGCGGACTTCTGCCCATCGGCTATCCGCCGAGAGAAGAGAGCCTCGAAAGGATCGGCGCGCTCATGGACCACGCGTCGAGCATCGGTGTGCCGGTCGTCGTGGTGCGTCACGTCGGCGAGCCGGGAGGTGGCACCTTTCAACCGGGCACTCCCACACAAGCGCTTCGCCCCGAGATCGCGGCGCGACCGAGCGATCACACCATCGACAAGCACCTTCCCGGCAGCTTCACCGGCACCGACCTCGAGCCGTGGCTCCGCGAACGCGGCATCGAGCACATCACGATCGTCGGCTACATGACGAACGTGTGCTGCGACACGACTGCCCGGCAGGCGCTCCACATGGGGATGGGCGCCACGATCATCCACGACGCCGTCGGTGTACCCGCGATGCCCGCGGTGGGTGGCGGCGTAGTCGACCCTGAGACGCTGCAGAGGGCCGCGCTCGCCCCCCTCGGGCTGATCGGCGTCGAGATGACCACCACCGACGAGTGGACTGCGCGATGACGACCGTCTCGTTCGCGGCGAGCGGCGGGATCGGCCGGCTGACGCTCGATCGGCCCGCGGCAGGGAACTCCATCGACCTCGAGCTCGCGCAAGACCTCCACGCAGCCGTGCTCGCCGCCGAAGGCGACCCCACCGTGAAGGTCGTTGTGCTGCGTGGCGCGGGCAAGAGCTTCTGCGTCGGAGGAGACATCAAGGCGTTCGCCGAGCGAGACGACCTGCCCGCGTACGTCCGCCTCGTCACGGCCCACCTCCATGCAGCCATCGTCGCGTTGGCGCGGATGGACGCCCCGATCGTCGTCGCGGTGCACGGCAGCGCGGCAGGGGCCGGTCTCGGGCTCGCGTGCGGCGGCGACATCGTGCTCGCCGGGGAGTCGGCCCGCTTCGTCGTCGCGTACACGAAGATCGGTCTGAACCCCGACGGCGGCACGTCGTTCTTCCTGCCGCGCCTGGCCGGGCTACGGCGTGCGGAAGAGCTCACCCTGATGAACGAACCGCTCGATGCCCACGGCGCGCTCACGGCCGGCCTTGTGACGCGTGTCGTGCCCGACGACATGCTCGACGCGGAAGTCGAATCGGTCGCGGGTGCACTCAGTGCGGGCTCGGCACGAGCCCAGGGCGAGGCGAAGCGACTGCTGCGCACGAGCCTCGACGAGTCCCTCGCACTTCACCTCGAGGCCGAGGCAGCCGCGCTCGTGCGCTCGGCGGAACGCTCCGACGCAACCGAGGGCATCAGCGCGTTCCTCGAGAAACGAGCCCCGCGCTTCGAGTGACGGCGGCTATGGCCGCTTGACGAGCAAGGCCTTCATCGCCATGGCGCTGACGAGATCGACGAGCGCGCCGCGTTCCATCCCGCTGCGATACACGATGGCGCCGACCGCCATGCTGTGCACGGCTCGGATCATGATGCGGGCCTCGGCGTCGTGCAGCTCCGGACGCAGCTGCACGAGGGCGTGCTGCCACTCCTCGAGGTGGAGTCGCTCGAGCCGATCCATCAGCGCTCGAGTCTCCGCGCTCAGCGTGCGCCGCTCGTAGACGCCGACGAACGCGAGCGCCGGGTTCGCCGCGATGCTGTCGACGTAGTGGTGGGCAAGCCGCTCGAGCGCCTGCCGCGGTGACGGCGCCGACTGCACGACGTCGTGGGCCGCCTCGAGGCCGCTCTGGGCGGCGTCGAGCAGCAGCACCTCCAGGATCTCTTCCTTGCCTTTGAAGTGGCGATAGATCGCGGGGCCGCTGATGCCCGCCTCGGCACCGATGTCGTCCATGCCGGTCGCGTGGTAGCCGCGCTCGTGGAAGAGCTTCACCGCGGCGGCGAGGATCTCGTCCCGGCGATACGGACGGCGCTTGGTGCCGGTGGTCATCGTCTGAGCGCCTCTCGATCCCACGTGTTGCCGTTCACGACCGCCTCGCGGAGCTCGACCTTGCGAGTACGCATCGTGCCCTGAGTCTTCGGCAACGACTCCACGATCTCGACATAGCGCGGGATCATGAACCGCGGCATCAGCGGCGTGAGGAACTCGATCAGGTCGGCGGGCGCCAGGACTTCGCCGGCGCGCACCACCACACAGATCTTGATCTCGTCCTCGGTGACCTCGGCGGGGACGGCGATCGCCGCCGACTCCGCGACCTTGGGGTGCCGGTTGACGAACGACTCGACCTCGAAGGACGACACGTTCTCACCCCGCCGCCGGATCGCGTCCTTCAGTCGATCCACGAAGTAGAAGTTGCCGTCCTGGTCGTACTTGAAGCCATCGCCGGTGTGGAACCAACCGTTGCGCCACGCTCGTGCCGTCGCATCCGGCATGCCGTAGTACCCCGCGTTCAACACCCAGGGCTCGCCCGCGCGCACGACGAGCTCGCCGACGACGTCGGGGCCGACCTCTTCGTCGAACTCGTCGACGACCCGCACCTCGTAGTGGGGTGGTCCGACCCTCAGCCGGCCACAGCTTTGGTAATTCACGAGCGAGAAGCCGTCGGATGCGATCGGCGCGCCGATCTCGGTCATGCCGAACCCGGTGCCCACCCTCGTGATGCCGAAGCGCTGCATGAACTGCTCGATCTGGGGGATGATCGGGCCGACGTAGATGCGGTCGAGCGGGTTGTCGGCGTCGTTCGGCTGCGGCGGAGCGAGCATCAGCAGCCCCGCCATCGGGCCGACGAGCCCCGCCGCCTCGACGTGGTGCTTGCGGATGTCGTTCCAGAACTCGCCGAGGCTGAACGTCTCGCGCAGCACGACATGCGCGTGGGCGCGCACCGCGATGTACAGAGACGCCTTCCCCGAGATGTGGAACGCGGGGAACATCGCGTAGTAGGCCCCGTCGGGCTTCACGAAGTCCGCGGGCTGGATGCGCACGAACTCGAACAGCTCGGCCCAGGGCACGAGCACGCCCTTCGATGGACCTGTCGTGCCCGACGTGTAGATCATCGCCATGATGTCGTGGTGCTCGGGACCCTCGTCGGTCGCTGACGGCGCTCCGTCGAAGAACTCCCGCGCACCGATGAGGCGGATGGCGCACTCGGGCAGATCATCGGCATCGGGAACGATCACTGCTTCGAGGCGCTCGAGGGTCGGCGCGATCTCGATGAGCCGGTCGAGGTACCGCTGCGAGATGACGGCGTACCGGGCGTTCGAGTTCGTGACGAGGTAGCGCAGCATCTCGCCCAGGTACATGTTGTTCGTCGGCACCTCGACCGCGCGCGAGCCACGCGACGCCGAGCCAGACCAAGTAGGACTCGAACGAGTTCGGCACCATCGTGACGACGTTCTCGCCCGGCTCGATGCCGATACGGCGCAGCGCACCGGCCCACCTTCGCTGCTCGGAGTCGAGCTCGGCGTACGTCATCGAGCGGCCCTCGACGTCTTCCATCGCGACCCGATCGGGAGTCGCGCGGGCGTGGGCCGCGATCATGTGCGGCAGCACGAGATCTCGATCGAGCATCAGACTGTCTTCCTCATGACCGCTTGCTCATGAAGGCGGCCACCGCTTCCTTGTGGCCCTCGCTCGCGAACAAACGGGCTAAACCGTTGCCCACGAAGGCGGCGAGGTCGGGCAGGCCACCGCGGTCCATCCCCGCCGCTCGGCGCAGCCCTTCCTTGATGTGCTGCACGGCCTCGGGCGGGTTCGATGCGATGCGATCGGCGAGCGCGCGTGCCTCGGTCATGAGCTCGGGGCCCGGCACCACCTGCGACACGAGCCCGATCCGGAGGGCCTCGTCGGCGTCGATGATGTCGCCGGTGAGCAGGAGTCGCGTCGCCATGTCCGGACCGACGAGGCGGGGCAGCAACCAGTAACCGGTGACGTCGGCCATCAGGCCCATCTTGACGAACAGCTGACCGAACTTGGCGTACTGCGACGCGATGCGCATGTCGCACAGGACAGCGAGGTCCATCCCGATGCCGAGCGCGACTCCGTTGACCGCGGCGATGGTGGGCTTGCGGCAAGCGAGGATCACCTCGACCTCCGGCGTCATCGGCGGGCGGGCGGAGGCGAGCTCGGCGACCGTCGCCTCCATGCGTGGATCGCCCCACGCGGCCTCGACGTCGTCGCCGGAGCAGAAGCCGCGGCCCGCGCCAGTCAGGATCACGACCCGCACGTCGCTCGCCGTGTCCGCATTCCGAAACGCGGCTTGCAGCTGCTCACCGAGCTCGAACGTCGCGGCGTTCAACCGATCGGGGCGGTTGAGGGTGATCGTCGCGACATGGCCGTCGACGTCATAGAGCACCGGTTCCGACACGCCAGGGTCCGACATGCTCGGGACGTTAACGATGGCTCGCACAGGCGTCAAAGGATCGGCTAGACCCGCGTCATGCTCGAGCTCCTCATCCACGACCTGGTCGCCGAGGAGGCCGCGCTCGCATCACTGCTCGCTCCGCTCACGCCGGCGCAGTGGGATCTCGCGACGCCGGCGGCCGGGTGGGCGGTCCGGGATCAGGTGGCCCACCTGGCGATGGCGGAAGACCTCGCGACGCTCGCGGCGACGGACCAAGACGGCTTTGCCGCCCGCCTCGCGGGACTCATGACCGACCTCGACGCGGTCGAGTCGGCCAACGCCAATTTGGCCCGGGCCACCGACCCGGCCGGGCTGCTCGCCTGGTGGAGCCGATCAGCCGGCACGACCGTCGAGGCGGTGCGAGCCCGCTCCGACGGTGACCGAATCAGCTGGATCACCGGTCCGATGAGCGCAGCGTCGTTCACGACCGCGCGGCTGATGGAAACCTGGGCCCACGGACACGACATCGCCGTTGCCCTCGGGGTCGAGCCCGAGCCGACCGCCCGGCTTCGTCACGTCGCCGACCTCGGCGTGCGCACGCGGAGCTTCTCGTTCCGCAACCGTGGCCTGCCCGTGCCCGAAGCCGAGCCCCGCGTCGAGCTCCGCGGTCCCGACGACGCGGCACTGGGCGTGGGGACCTGAACAGGATGCGGAGCGCGTCGAGGGTGACGCGCTCGACTTCTGCCTCGTCGTCACTCAACGACGCGGCATCGACGACACCGCGCTGAAGGTCACCGGCCCGAGCGCGGCCGCGTGGATGGCGATCGCCCAATGCTTCGCCGGACCAGCAACGTGACCTGACGGAGACTGATGGACTTCGACGACTCCCCCCGTGAAGCCGAGTTCCGCGCCGAGGCGCGGGCGTGGCTCGAGCAACGTGCGCGGCTCCGCACCGACGCCACCGAGAAGATCACCGTCCTCTCGGGCTTCGACGACAGCGCCGAGGCGCTCACGAAGGCGAAGGAGTGGCAGGGTCTGCTGGCGGCCGGGGGGTGGGCCGCCATCACCTGGCCCGCCGCGCTCGGCGGCCGAGAGGCTGGCCCGCTCGAGGCGTTGGTGTGGGCCGAGGAGCTCAACCGCTTCGAGCTGCCGACGAACATCTTCAGCATCGGCATCGCGATGATCGGGCCGACGATCATCGCCCACGGCACTCCCGAGCAGCAGGGTCGCTACCTCAAGCCCATGGTGGAGGGTCGCGAGGTGTGGTGCCAGCTCTGGAGCGAGCCCGGAGCCGGCAGCGACCTCGCCTCGCTCTCGTCGAAGGCCGTGCGCGACGGCGACCACTACGTGCTCACCGGCCAGAAGGTCTGGACCAGCGGCGCGCACTACTGCGACTTCGGCCTCGGCCTCTTCCGCAGCGACCCGACCGCGCCCAAGCACCACGGCATCACCGCGCTCATCGTCGACATGCGCTCGCCCGGCATCGACATACGCCCCCTTCGGCAGATCACCGGTGACGCGCACTTCAACGAAGTGTTCTTCGACGAGGTCCGCGTGCCGGTCGAGAACAGGGTCGGCGAGGAGCACGAGGGCTGGCGAGTCGGTCGCACCACGATGATGAACGAGCGCTACGCGGCCGGGGCGATGGGCGGCGCGCTCGGGCCGTACCGTGCGCTCGCTCACCTTGCTGCCGAGACGGGCGCCGCCGCGGACCCCCGCACGCGCCAGGGGCTCGCCCGTGTGTACACGTTGTCGCTGCTGTTCGACCTCACCACTGCACGTGTACGCACCAGCCTCGCTCGGGGCACCATCCCCGGCGTCGAGGGCTCGATCCTCAAGCTGTTCGCCTCGCAGGTCGGCACCGCGCTCACCGAGGCGGGGTGCGACGTGCTCGGACCGGCGGGCGTGCTCACCGGCCCCGACGGTCCCGAAGCGGGACGCTGGCCCGCGGCCCTGCTCGGCTCGATCGCGATGCACATCGGCGGGGGCACTGACGAGATCCAGCGCAACATCATCGGGGAGGTCGTCCTCGGACTGCCGCGCGAGCCTGCCGTGAGTCAGTGACGGCGTGAGCGACACTGCAGCGCTGCTCCGGCTCGAGCTCGAGACGCTGTGGGAGACCGACACCGACGGTCGGCTCCTGCACACCCGCACTCCCGTGCACAGGTCCCCGCCCCTCGTGGTGATCGCGACCGGAAGCGACACGTGGTGCTGGGCCGTTGCGGCTGATCTCGACACAGATGTGGTGGACCGCGTCACGGACCAGCTCGATCAACACACGGAGCCGACCGCCGACGCCCGGCAGGGGGTGCACGACATCCTCGCCACGACAGGCCCACTGAGTCGTTGGCTCGATGGTCCGTCGTTCGTCTTCACCCAGCGGCTGCCGCCCCCGGCGCACATCGAGGTGTGGTCGAGTGCGACCCACGACGATGATGCGCTCGAGGGCCTGATGCCCGAGCACGACCGTGCGCTCGATGAGCCATGGGCGGCGGCGATGGTCGAAGGTCGGGTTGCCGCCGTGTGCGAGACCGCGCGGTCCGCGCCGCGCTCGGTCGAGGCGGGACTGTGGACCTATCCGCCCTACCGGCGGCGCGGGCTCGGCTCCGCGATCACTGCCGTGTGGTCGTCGCTGGTGGAAGGCCGCACCGCGTTCTACAGCACCTCATCGGACAATGTCGCGAGCCAAGGAGTCGCTCGCCACCTCGGGCTACAGCCACTCGGGAGCTGGTTGCAGATCCATCGACTCGACCCGAGTTCCGAGCAGGGGGGCGACGCCGTCAGGTGGTGATCGCAGCCGCGTCGGCGACATAGGTTCGGCGCGCCCTCGAGAGCACGAGCGCACCGGGGATGCACGGCAGGGCCATGACGATGAGCGCGGTGCGCAACGAGCCGGTGAGGTCCGAGACGATGCCGACCACGAGCGGGCCGAGCGACGCGCTGACGGCGACGAGGAAGCTGAAGAGCGCGTAGCCGATGCCACGCCGCGCGGCGGGGAGCACGTCGGCCACGGCCGCGGTCTGACTCGGTATCCCCACGATGATCAAGACCGCCGCGCACAACATCAGCGGCAGCTGGAGCGCGAGCACGCCGACCGCGAGCGACGTCGCGAGCAGCGCGCCGCCCAAGAGAAGCGTGATCGCCGCGAGATCGATGCGGCCACTCGGTCGCTCGCGGTGCCAGCGGTCGCCCAGCACACCGCCGATCCAGAACCCGACCATCGTCGCGACGAGCGCGAGCGCGCCGGTGAGCCCGGCGGCCTCGCCCTCGCTGAGGTCGAACTGGCGCTCCCAGAAGCTCGGCAACCAGTACCCGAGCCCATTGAAGCCGGCAAACGCGACGGCGACACCGACGAACAGGAACTTCAGGGTCGGGACGGCGAGCACCGCGCGGCAGTCGGCCCACAGCGCGCCGGCGCCCTTCGCGAGGACCTGGTCGGTCCGCTCGGTGTCGAACCCTCCGCGGGGTGGCTCCGCGAGCCGCCAGACGAAGAACGCGACCACGAGCCCGGGGATGACCATGAAGAAGAACGGCGCGCGCCATCCGAATGCCTGGCCGAGCGCGCCGCCGATCGCGACGCCCAACGCGAGACCGACGTAGCCGCCCGCGCGGATGAACGCAAACACCCGAGCACGCGAGCTGGCGGGATAGAAGTCGGTGACGAGGCTCGCGGACAACGGGTTGTCGATGTTCGCCGCCGCACCGAGGATCACTCTGATCACGAAGAACATGAGGAAGGTGGTGGCGAGTCCGGACGCCAGCGTGAACACGGACCACGACGCGACGACGATGGCGAGCAACCGCTTTCGGTTGGTGCGATCCGCGAGATACCCGGCCGGCAGGGTCACGATCAAACCGGCGATCGCCATCGCGGCGGGGATCGCGCCCGCGGCGGTGTCGCCGAAATGGAACTCGTCCTGCAGCAACGAGAGCACTCCGGGGATGAAGTTCGACTCCATCCCGTCGATGAAGCTGGCCGCGACCAGGACCAGCACAGGCGCGAGCCCGTACGGTCCCCATCGACGCAGCGCGGACGCAGCGTCGTGCCCTACATCGCGGGCAGGTCGTCCGGGATCGGCAGGTGCTTCGACTGGGTCCATTGCGGCGTGCGCTTGGCCATCAAGGCGGTGACACCCTCGACCGTGTCGGGCTGCGCACCGGCCCACCAGGTGAGCTTGGTCTCCTCCGTGAACGCGGCGACCCGATCGGTCGCCATGAGGTTCTTGTACACCAGCTGCTTCGTGACGCCCACCGCGACCGGGCCGGTGTTGGCCGCGATCTCGTGCGCGAGCGCCTGCGCTGCGCTCACCACGTCGGCCGCAGCGACGGCGCGAGAGGCGAGCCCCATGTCAGCCGCCTCCTGCCCGGTGAACCAGCGTCCGGTGAGCAGCAGCTCGAGCAGCGCGGGAGAGCCCCACGAGCCGCGGAAGCAGCCACGTCGAGTTCGCGTCGGGCAGCACGTTCAGCCGCACGAACGGCAGTCGCAATCGAGCGTCGTCGGCGACGATGCGGATGTCGGCGAGGAAGGTGAGCGTGAAGCCGGCGCCGATCGCCATGCCGTTGATCGCCGCGATCATCGGCGTGCGCATCGTCCAGAACGAGTAGCGATCGGTGATCTGCGAGTCGGAGGCGCCGACCTCGTCGTTGTGCTGCTCGTGGGCGTCAGCCCCGAAGGCGTCGCCTCCCGACGAGAGGTCCATCCCCGTGCTGAACGCCTTGCCGGCCCCCGTCAGCACGATGACGCGGACCGACTCGTCGCGCTCGAGCGACCAGATCGCGTCGTCGAACTCGGCGGTCATCTGAAAGTTGAACGCGTTCATCGCTTCGGGACGGTTGAGGGTCACCGTGGCAACGCCCTCGTCGATGTCCACGAGCAAGGTCTCGTACGACTTCACGCGCTCCCCCATCCCAGTGCTCTCGGACGCGTTCGCGGACGCCGTGCGAACGTGAACGATGGCTAATCTACCGCGACGATGCAGCTTCACGAGCTCGACGCCACCGCGATCGCCACCGCCGTCCGCAGCGGCGACCTGAAGGCGATCGAGGTGCTCGAACACCACCTCGAGCGCATCGATCGGCTCAACCCCGCGCTCAACGCCTTCGTCTACCTCGACCCCGACCGGGCGATGGCGACGGCCACCGAGATCGACCGCCGGGTGGCCGCGGGCGCCGATCCCGGGCCGCTTGCCGGCGTGCCACTCGGCATCAAGGAGCTCGAATCCATCGAGGGATGGCCGGAGACGCACGCCTCGACCGCGTACAAGGACTGCATCGCGACGACGACCACCACGATGAGCGAGCGGCTCCTCGCCGCGGGTGCAGTGCCGGTCGGGCAGACCGCGTCGCCCGAGGTCGGCCGGCTCTTCTACACGACATCGGTGCTGCATGGCCCGACCCACAACCCTTGGGACCTCACGAAGGCACCGGGAGGTTCGTCGGGTGGATCGGGTGCGGCACTGTCTGCCGGTCTCGTGCCGCTCGCGACGGGCTCGGACATGGGGGGCTCGATCCGCCTGCCCGCTGGATGGTGTGGGGTCGTCGGGGTGAAGGGCACCTATGGGCGCGTCCCTCGCAGCCCGGGTTATCTCGGCCACGCCAACATGGTCCACTACGGCCCTCTTGCACGGTCGGTTCGCGACGTCGCTCGGTACCTCGACGTCGCCGTGGGCGTCGACCAGCGCGACCCCTACTCTCTCCCACCCCCCGTGGTCCCCTACGAGCAACAGATCCAGCAGCCCCTGCCCTCGGGGCTGCGAGTCGCGGTCGTCGACGACCTCGGCATGTCACCGAGTGACCCCGGAGTGGCGGCTGCGCTCGCGGAGGCGGCCGCGGTGCTGATCGATGCGTGCAAGATGACTCGCTCGACGGCGACGCTCACATTCCCGAACCTCGTCACCGTCGGCGCCGCCGTCTTGTACGCAGACGCCGATCCGGCCGGAGCGGAGCACGCGGGCACGATCCTCATGAACCTGATGAAGACGCCGGGTGCGGCTCCACTGATGGAGCTCGCGTTCACCGACCCCGACCTCACGCTCGAGGGCGTCGCCAAGACGAACCAGATGCGCCACCTCATCGACATGCAGCTCGCCGAGCTCTTCGGTGACGCCGACATCCTCCTGGTGCCAGCATCACCCGTGCCGGCGTTCGGCGTCGAGGGCCCGATCCCGACGGTCGTCGCGGGCAGGGACATAGGCCCCGCGGCGCCTGCGCTCTTCTGCGCACCGTTCAACCTGTCCGGCAACCCGTCGGTGTGCGTTCCCATGGGCTTGGTCAGCGGCGTGCCGGTCGGCATGCAGATCATCGCCCGACGCCACGAGGACGGTCTGGCGATGCAGGTCGCTGCGCGCTACGAGCAGGCGCGGCCGTGGCCGCTGCTCGCACCCGGGTACTAGAGCATCGGGCGCAGGTGCGCCCACGGACGGGCGGCCTCGAGCTGTGCGCTCACGCGCACCACGGTCGCTTCATCCCAGGGCCGCCCGACGAGCTGCACGCCGACGGGCAGGCCGAGCTCATCGAAGCCGCACGGCACCGAGGACGCGGGCTGCCCGGTCGTGTTCCACATGCTCGTGAACGGTGTGAGCATGAAGACCTCTTGCAGCTTCGAGAAGTCGAAGTCCTTCAGCGTGCCCACGAGCGGTGGAGGCTTGCCAACGGTCGGGGTGAGCAACAAGTCGTGGTCGTCGAAGAACGCGACGACGTCGCGCGAACGACGCTGCAGGTCGCCCATGCCACGGACATAGTCGGCCGCCGACACGCCCTTGCCCATCTCGAGCAGCATTCGGTTCCAGGGGTCGAACGACGCGGGATCGGGGAGGTCCGCCTCACGCGTGCCGCGAAGTTGCCGGCGAAGATCAAGGCCGACTGCGCGAGGAAAACGCCGTCGAATGACGGAGGCGCGGCCTCGACGAGCTCGTGGCCCATCTCGCTCAGGAGCTTGGCCGTGTCGAGCACGGCCTGACGGTTCGCTGGGGCGATCTCGTTCGCCTCGAAGCCGGGATGAGGATGGAACGCGATGCGCAGCTTTCCGGGGTCGGCGCCGACCTCTTCCCGGTAGGGACGAGCCGGCGGGATCACCCAGTGCGCGTCGCCGCTTGCGTAGCCCTGCATCACGTCGAGCAGCGCGGCGGTGTCCGCGACCGTTCGCCCGATCGGTCCGTTGATCGAGAAGAACGACTCGGGGGCAGGGGACGGTGACACCCGCCCGCGCGAACGGCTTCAGCCCGAAGGTGCCGCACCAGGAGGACGGGTTTCGGATCGATCCGCCGCCGTCGGAGCCCTGCGACACAGGACAGAGTCCGGCGACGACCGCCGAGGCGGCACCGCCCGACGAGCCACCGCAGCTGCGTTCGAGGTTCCACGGGTTGCGACCCGGCGGGTACGCAGGGGGCTCGCTCACGTTGAGTGGTCCGAACTCAGGTGTCACGGTCTTGCCGAGGATCGTGAACCCGGCACGGCGGATCCGGGCCACGAGCTCGTCGTCACGCTCAGGTATCCGATCAGCCCACAGCGCAGTGCCGTGCGTCGTGCGGATGCCTGCGGTGTCGTTGAGGTCCTTGATCGAGATCGGGACACCGTGAAATGCGGGCAGCTCTGCGCCGCTCGACAGGGCCTGCTCAGCAGCGCGCGCGGTGTCGAGCGCGTGCTCACCGCTCACGGTGATGTAGGCACCGAGCTTCGGGTTGATGCGCTCGATCCGGTCGAGGTACACCTCGACGAGCTCGACCGGTGACACGTCACGGTTTCGCAACATGGCCGCCTGATCGAGCGCGGGAGCGAACGCAAGATCATCCCTGTCCATGTCGTTCGACAGTACCCCTCGCTTGACTTTGTGTGAACCGTGCCTAGCATTCGCCAAATGATGCGACACGGGGGACGGCCCGCATTCACGACTGCACTCGCTTTGGCTCTCACGCTCACGTTCGTCGCCGCTTCATGCGGCGACGATTCGGGGAGCAGTGCCAACACGACATCAGGAGGTGCTGCGACTACGGGCGCCGCGGCAGCAACCACAGCTGCGGCGGAGACGACGACCACGGTCGAGCTCACCGGTCCACCGATCAAGATGATGGTGATGTTCGAGGGCACCGGCGCGGTCGCCACGCCCGAGGTCGCGGACGGCGCCAAGGCTGCGGCCGACGCGATCAACGCGGCGGGAGGCATCGACGGCTCGCCCATCGTGCTCGAGAACTGCGACCTCAAGAACGACCCGAACGCCGCGACGGCCTGTGGCAACCAAGCCGTGTCCGATGGTGTGGTGGCGGTCGTGAGCCCGGTGAGCGCGAACGCCGGTCAGTACTTTCCGATCCTGGAGAAGGCCCAGATCCCTGTCGTCGGCAACGTGCCCGCGGCGGCCGCCGACTTCACCTCGGTTGACTCATTCCCGCTGTATGGGGGCATCGTCAGCGCCTCCGCAGGCCTCGCCCTCGAGCTCGCAACGCTCGCCGGCTCGAAGGCAGTGAGCCTCGCCCGCATCGACCTCGCAGCGGCATCAGCCATCGGCATCTTCGCCAACCAGGCGCTCAGTCCGCTCGGGCTCAAGGTGATCAACGACGTGAGCATCCCGGTCGGGGCACCAGACATGTCAACCTACGTCGCGTCGGTGCTGCAGGGCGGCACGGACGGCGTGCTCGTCGGCCTCAGCGGCCAAGACGCAACGAACTTCATCATCGCCCTGAAGCAATCCAACCCGAACATCCCGATCTCCGCCACGACGACCGACTTCGCCGGCGTGGTGAAGGCGCTCGGTGACGCGGCGAACGGCATCTACGTCACGGCCTTCTTCAACAACGCGACGACCGACCCGACCGGGTTCGCCAAGTACCAAGCAGCGATGGAGGCCGCCGGCTTCAAAGACCTGACCGGCTTCCGGTCGAACGCGTACTCCGCCGTGCAGGTCGTCGCCCAGGTGATGACTGGTCTTCCCGACAAGACCGCGGCGGCGCTCTACGCCAAGCTCCCGACCGTCACCGGGCTGAAGGTCGACCTCTTGCCGCCGTTGCAGTTCACGACACCGGCCGGAGCGATCCCGCGCGTGTTCAACGTCTGCGGCCTCTTCCAGCAGTTCGACAGCGGCGACTTCAAGACCTTGAGCACGGGCTTCGTCGACATGTTCACCGGCAAGCCCTGCTAGATCCTCTCGCCAGATGGACCTAGTCCGCTTCGGGCTCCTGGGGCTGGGAGCGGGCTCGGTCTACGCGCTCATGGCGCTGGGCCTCGTCCTCGTCTATCGAGGCTCCGGTGTCCTGAACTTCGCACAGGGCGCGATGGGGATGATCGGCGCGTTCACGTTCTACGTGTGGCGCGACGACGGCATGCCGACCGTGCTCGCGTTCGTTCTGTCCGTCGCTCTCGGCATCGGGATCGGCGTCGCGACCCACTTCCTCATCATGCGGCCACTGCGCCGCGTGCCCGCGATCTCGCGCTTGATCGCGACGCTCGCACTGCTCACCGTGCTCATGGCGCTCGGGACCCAGCTCTGGGGCGACACCCCGCGCATCGTCTCCCACATCTTGCCGATCACCAGCGTCACGGTGTTTCCGGGAGTCGACCTCGGCGTCGATCGCCTGATCCTCTTCGGGGTCGCGATCGTGCTGACGATCTCACTCACGTTCCTGTCGAGACGCACTCGCTTCGGAATGGCGACGAGTGCCGTAGCCGAGAACCGCCGCGTGCCCGCGATGCTGGGCATCTCGCCCGACATCGTCGCCGGCGCGAACTGGGGCCTCGGAGGGGGCCTCGCCGTCGTCGCCGCGATCCTCGTCGTGAACGTCAGCGGGCTCAACGTCACGAACCTCGCGCTGCTCGTCGTGCCCGGCATGGCAGCGGCGCTCGTCGGCGCGTTCCGTTCGTACTGGCTGACGCTCGCGGGCGGTCTGCTCATCGGCGTCCTCGAGAGCGAGATCGCGTTCCTGCAGACGAAAGTGTCGGATCCCGCGGCGTTGCAGGGATGGGGCAGGTCGGTGCCCTTCGTGGTCATCATCGTCGTGCTCATGGTGCGAGGCCGCGCGCTCCCGCTGCGAAGCGAAGCGTCGGAACGACCGCCGGAGGTCGGCAGCGGGCGCATACGTCCGGCGTTCGCGCTCCCTCTCGCCGCGCTCGGCATCGTGATCATCGGGTTCGGCCTCCCGACGAACGGCGTCGAGGCCGCGACGACGACCGCCACCACCGCGATCGTCGTGCTTTCGCTCGTGGTCGTCACCGGCTACGCGGGGCAGCTGTCGCTCGCGCAGTTCGCGGCTCGCGGGCACCGGGGCGTGGATCGCGGCGCGCCTAGTCGCCAACTATGACGTCCCGTTCGAGCTCGCGGCCGTCATCGGCGTCGCGGGCACGATCCCCGTGGGGCTGCTCGTCGGCCTTCCTGCCCTTCGATCTCGTGGCGTGAACCTTGCTGTCGCGACACTCGGGTTGTCGCTCGTCGTCGAGAGCCTCATCCTCAACAACCCCCGGCGGACGGGAGGCATCACCGGCACCCAGATCGGCTCCCCCTCGTTCTTCGGCATCGATTTCGACACGGCCGCGCATCCGGAGCGCTTCGCCGTCCTCGCGTTCGTCTGCTTCGTCGTCCTCGCGTTCGGCGTCGCCAACCTTCGCCGCGGGCGTGCCGGGCGGCGCCTCGTCGCCGTGCGCACGAACGAGCGAGCGGCCGCCGCTCTCGGCATCAGCGTGGTCGGAGCAAAGCTCTACGCGTTCGGTCTCGGAGCCGGCATCGCCGCGGTGGGTGGGGTGCTCATTGCCTTCCGCCGACCGAGCGTCGTCTTCTACCCGACGTTCTCGGTGTTCCAGTCGATCCTCGTCGTGCTGTACGCGGTCATCGGCGGCATCGGGTTCGTCATCGGCGCGCTCGTGGGCGCTGCGCTCGCTCCGGGAGCGATCGTGCCCTACGCGTTCGGCGGTCTGCTCGACAGCGCGCAGGCCGTGCAACTCGTCCTGGGGATCCTCGTGTTCGCCGTGCTGCTCGCGATCCCGAACGGCGTCGCGAGCCTGGTCATGAGACTGCGGCTCGGCACGGTGAAGGGCGGCGAGATCGCGGTTGGCGGCCGTCCCGCGATCGCGCCGCACACACTCGCAGCCGAGTCGGTGCGCGTCCGCTTCGGTGTGGTCGACGCGCTCGGTGAGGTGTCGATCGAAGTGCGGCCCGGCGAGGTGCACGGTCTGATCGGGCCGAACGGAGCCGGCAAGTCGACGCTGATCGATGCGCTCACCGGCTTTGCCCGTCCTACCGCGGGGAGGGTGCTGCTCGACGGCGCCGACATCACGACCTGGTCCGCCCGCAGGCGAGCGGTGGCCGGAGTAGGTCGTTCGTTCCAGAGCCTCGAGCTCTTCGACGGGATGACGGTGCGAGAGAACCTTCGGACGGCCGCCGACCGACGCGACCTGGATCGCCTACCTCACCGATCTCGTGCACCCGGGCAAGGCGCCGCTGAGCGCAGCGGCGTCCGCAGTCGTCCAAGAGTTCGGCTTGGAGGAAGACCTCGATCGACGCCCCGAGGATCTTTCGTTCGGCAAGCGTCGACTGGTCGCCCTCGCACGCGTGGTCGCTGCCGAGCCGTCGGTGCTGCTGCTCGACGAGCCAGCCGCCGGCCTCGGGGAGCACGAGACCGCGGAGCTGGGACGGCTCGTGCGCAAGCTCGCCGACGACTGGGGGATGGCCGTGCTCCTCGTGGAGCACGACGTCTCCCTCGTGCTCGGCGTGTGCGACCGCGTGTCGGTGCTCGACTTCGGCCATGTCATCGCCCACGGCGATCCGCAGTCGATAGGCCGAGACCGCACCGTCGTCGAGGCCTACCTCGGCGACGAGGCCGCCGCGGCCGCGCCGCGGCCCACGCCAGTGGCTCGAGGCACTGACCCGGTGCTCGTCGCCCAGGGCCTGTCCGCGGGCTACAACGATCAACCGGCGATCCGAGACCTCGACCTCGAGGTGCGCGCCGGCGAAGTGCTGCTGGTCCTGGGGGCGAACGGAGCAGGGAAGAGCACCACACTGCTGGCACTCGCGGGCGAGCTGAGGCCACTCGCCGGCGAGGTCAGGTGGCAGGGCAAGGCCACGCTGCAGCCTCTCCACCGGAGAGCCGCTCGCGGCACTGCGCTCGTTCCGGAAGAGCGGTCCGCGGTGCGCTCGCTCTCGGTCGCCGACAACTTGCGGCTCGGAGGCGTGTCGGTCGAGAGCGCGATCCGCGCTCTTTCCCGAGCTCGAGCCACTGCTCGCACGTTCCGCTGGGCTCATCTCCGGCGGTGAGCAGCAGATGCTCACGCTGGCCCGTGCGCTCGGCCGCCGGCCTGAGCTGGTGCTCGCCGACGAGGTGTCACTGGGCCTGGCCCCGCTCGTCGTCGACCGTCTGCTCAGTGCCCTCCGCCAGGCGGCGGACCAGGGCATGGCCGTCGTGGTCGTCGAACAACGCGCCCGTTGAGCACTCGACATCGCGGACCACGTGATCGTGCTGCGCCGCGGTCGCGTCGAGCTCGCCGGGCCTGCCGCCGAGCTGCGCGACTCGTTCGACCGGATCGAGCGCGCCTATCTCACTGGCGTGACGGAGTGAACGCCACCGGCATGTGACGCACACCGGCGATGAAGCTCGAAGCCACACGCTCGGGCTCTCCCGCCGGCGCCAGATCGGGACACCGCGTCAGCAGCTCACGCAAGAGCGCAACGATCTCGATGCGAGCGACGTGCATGCCGAGACAGAGATGAGGGCCTCCCCCGCCGAACGCCATGTGAGGGTTCGGTTGCCTGCCCACGTCGAAGCGGTCGGGGTCCGCGAACACATCTCCATCGCGGTTACCGGAGCCGTAGAAGACCATGACCTTGTCGCCCGCCGCGATCGGCTCATCGCGGATCACGGTGTCCTCCATCGCGGTGCGTCGAAAGTGCGCCACTGGTGACGTGCATCGCAGCATCTCCTCCACCGCGCTCGGAAGCAGGCCGTCGACATCAGCCTGGAGCCGAGCTCGCTCGTCGGGATGGTCGAACAGCATCTGCACGCCGGCGGCCACGAGGTTGCGCGTCGTGTCGCCGCCCGCGTTCACGAGGAGCAGGAAGAACCAGTTGAGCTCGGCGTCGGTGAGCCGGTCACCGTCGACCTCCGCCTGCACGAGGATCGACGCGATGTCGTCCCCGGGCTCCTCGCGCTTCGCCTTGCTGACCTCGTTTGCGTAATTCAACATCTCGACCATCGCTGCCATGCGTCGGTCGGGTGGCGCGACCGCGTCGTCGGTGGTGTGCATGAGCTCGGTGAGCTCGTAGAGGTGCTCGCCGTCTGCACGCGGGATGCCCATCAGCTCTGCGATGAGACCCGACGGCAGCCGGCCGGCGACATCGGCGACGAGGTCACATTCCCCTCGTTCGATGACGTCGTCGACGATCTCACGAGCCAGCTCGTCGACGCGGTCGCGGAGGAGCTCCGCGTTCTTCGGCGTGAACCCCCGACTGACCAACATCTTGAATCGATCGTGCTGCGGCGGATCCATGTTGAGCATCATCTGGCGCGATGCCATGAGGCCCATCTCGTCCGGGTCGTTGACCATGGTCCCCTGCGCGTACGAGCTGAAGAGTCGAGGCTGACGACTCACCATGCGGATGTCGTCGTACTTCGTCAGCGCCCAGAACTCCTGGCCCTGCGGGTAGGGATGGCGGAAGACGGGCGCGTGCTCGCGCAGCCACGCGTACTGATCCCATGGATGACCGTGAGCGAACGAGGCCGCAGAGATCAGGTCGATGTCACTGGCTTCCACCGGGCGACGCTATCGCCGACGGCAGTCAGCTCCCCGAGGTCGTCGCCGAGGTGTCGACGGGTGGCGTCGTCTCCGCCGGGATCGACGTGGTCGCGTCGGAGCTCGGCTCCACTGGCGTGCTGTCGGTGATCGCCGGCAGCGTCGATCCGGGCGAGTTGCTGCCGGAGTGGTCGCCACAGGCGGGCACCACGGTGAGCAGGAGCCTCGACCGCAGCCGTTCGGACGCGTCGCGCCGCGTCGTCACCGAACTCACAACGACCCCACGTAGCTCCCAGAGAAGTTACGGTTCGGCCCGTGGCCAGCTTCGACGACGGCGTGCGCGTCCGAGCAGAGGTGTTGGGCGCCGAACACGTCCGCCGATCGAACGCTGACGCGACCGATCTCGACCGACCCTTTCTCGAATGGATCACCACCCACGTGTGGGGCGACCTCTGGGCCGATGCGACACTGGATCGCAAGACCCGCAGCATGGTCACGATCGCGATCCTCGCGGCGCTCGGCCGCGACGAGCTGGCGTTGCACTTGCGGGCTTCGGCGACGACCGGAGTCACTGACGCCGAGCTCGCCCAGGTGTTGCAGCACGTCGCGATCTACGCCGGCGTGCCCGCGGCGAACCACGCCTTTCAGACCGCAAAGACCGCGCGACCCGGGTGACCGACACATGACCATCATCTACACACCCCGTGCCCACGAGGACCACCCTCCGTTCTTCTACTCCGACTACAAGGGCACGCGGAAGCGATCGCCCGAGCTGGGCCTCATCCCGATCGTGCAGTCGCTCTCCGAGATCACCGGACCTGGTCCGGCATGGGCCGAGCTGTCCGAGGACGACGCGGACCTCACGACGAATGCGGGAACAGGCGGCGAAGCGATCGGGCAACGGTCGATCATCACCGGCCGCGTGCTCGACCAGCACGGCGAGGCTGTCCCCGATGTGCTCATCGAGATCTGGCAGGCGAACTCGTGCGGCCGGTACATGCACTGGCGAGAGGTCGACTTCCCCGCACCGCTCGACCCGAACTTCCTCGGAGTCGGGCAGTGCCGCACGAACGACGACGGCGAGTACCGCTTCCTGACCGTCAAGCCAGGTCCGTATCCGTGGGGCAACCACTACAACGCGTGGAGGCCCGCACACATCCACTTCTCACTGCTCGGGCCGGCGCTGACCACGCGCCTCGTGACGCAGATGTACTTCCCCGACGATCCGCTCTTCGAGTTCGATCCGATCTTCCAGTCGGTGCCCGAGCACGCGCGTGGACGAATGGTCTCGACGTATGACCATGAGGTGACGATCCCGAACTGGGCGCTCGGCTACCGGTGGGACATCGTGCTGCGAGGCGCGGAGTGACCGAGCGGGAGACCCGCGGCCCCACTCCGAGCCAGACGGTGGGGCCGTACTTCACGATGCGCCTCGCGGGCGAGGGCGAGAACGTGCTCACGCAGCCCGAGACGATCGGCGAGCGCATCCGCATCGAGGGGTTCGTGTTCGACGGAGACCGCAAGCACATCGAAGACGCACTCCTCGAGCTCTGGCAGGCGAACGCGGCTGGCCGGTACAACCATCCGGCCGACGACCGAGACGACGTTCCCCTCGACCCCGAGTTCACCGGCTTCGGTCGCTGCGCGAGCGACTTCACGACCGGCGCCTTCTCGTTCCTGACGATCAAGCCCGGACCGGTCCCGCACCCGATCGGAGGCATGCAAGCCCCCCACGTCTCCCTCGTCGTGCAGTCCCGCGGCATGCTCGATCCCACGTACACGCGCATCTACTTCGGCGACGAGGTCGAGGCGAACGCGTCCGACCCTGTCCTCGCGACGGTCCCCGAAGCTCGACGGTGGACGCTCATCGCGGAGCGGGTCGACGACGACGGGTCGGTGCCCGTCTACCGGTTCGACGTCCGCTACCAGGGCGACGACGAGACCGTCTTCTTCGACGTGTAGGCGATGCCCCTCTACCCCGGGTTCTCGACACCAGCGATGGATGCGATCTGGAGCCACGAGTCGCGCATCGCCGCGATGCTCGAGGTCGAGGCCGCGGTCGCGCATGCGCAGGGAGAGGCCGGCGACATCCCGAAGGAGGCGGCGATGGCCATCGCCGTCGCGACGGCCGAGCCGGTGGCCACGAGCATCCTCGCGGAGGGCTGGTCGGCAGGAACGCCCGTCCTTCCGCTGCTCGCAGCGTTGCGCTCGCGGCTCGATCCCGCGGCGGCCGAGCACCTTCACCGCGGACTCACGACACAAGACGTCGTCGACACCGCTGCGATGCTCCTCATGCGCGATGCGACAGGCGAGCTGCGAAGGCTCGGCGAAGCGGAGGCACGCACGCTCGCGTCGGCAACCGAGCGATTCGGCAAGCGCCCCACGACGGCGCGCTCATTCCTCCAGCCGGCCGAGCAGACCACGTACGGGTTCCGGTTCGGGCGGTGGGCCGCGGCGCTCGACAGGCAGCTGCGCGCGCCCGTCACCTTCCCGGTGCAGCTCGGAGGGCTCATCGGCGACCGCCGAGAGCTTGGGCCTGAGGTCGTCGCGATGGCGTCGCTCGGGCTCGAGCTCGACCACGTCCCCGCAGCGTGGCACACCGACCGCACGCCGGTCGTCGACCTCGTCACGTTCGCGCTTCGCTTCGCGCAGTGGGCCGAGAAGGTGGCAGGCGACATCGCGCTGCTCTCGGCGTTCGGAGAGGTGGCCACCCACGCCGGCGGCTCGAGCGCCGCCGCCGGCAAGCAGAACCCGATCGACGCCATGCGGGCGATGGGCGCAGGCGAGGCCTGCGCCGGGGTCGCGTCCATCGTGCTCACCGGCAAGCCGCACGAGCTCGAACGCGGGCTCGGCTCCTGGCACGCCGAGTGGTTCGCCCTCCCACTCGTGTTCATGACTGCCGGTGCCGCGATGGAGGCCGTGGGCGCGTCGCTCGCGTCGCTGGAGGTGCTCACGTGACCGACATCGTGACGGTCTCGGACGGCACCGCGATCGGGGTTGCCGTCTACGGCGACGAGACCGCGGCGCCACTGCTCTTGGTGCATTCGCTCGGCTGCGACCACCAGATGTGGGACCACCAGCTCGGCGTGTTCAGTCGCTCCCACCGCGTCGTTGCCGTCGACATCCGCGGCCACGGGGTGAGCGGCGCGGCCTGACGGGGACTACACGCTCGACCGGCTCGGTCAGGACGTGATCGACGTCGCCGACGCGCTCGGCATCGACCGATTCGACTACTGCGGGCTCTCCATCGGCGGCCTCATCGGCCAGTGGCTCGGCCTGCACGCCGCTGCCCGCCTGCGCTCGCTCACGCTCTGCAACACCGGTGCGAAGATCAGCGACGTCGAGCGGTGGAACGAGCGCATCGACGTCGCCCGCACCACCGGGATGGCCGCGCTCGTGGACGCGGTGATCGACCGCTGGTTCACCCCTGAGTTCGCGGACGCGCATCCCGAGGACATCGAAGGGTTCCGGTCACAGCTGCTCGCTACTGATCCGCTGGGCTATGCCGGATGCTGCGCGGCCATCCGCGGAGCCGATCTCCGCGACGACGTCCACGGGATCGTCACTCGAACCCTGCTCGTCGCTGGGACCCGTGACATCGCGACTCCACCGGAGCTGACCGACGACCTGCATGCGCAGATCGAGGGCAGCCACGTCGTCTCACTCGAAGCCGGGCACCTCAGCAACGTCGAGCAGCCCGACGCGTTCACCGACGCTCTCACCCGCTTCCTGGCATGACGCGGACGCAGGTCGTGATCGTCGGTGGCGGGCCGGCGGGCCTGATGCTCGCCCATCGGCTGCATCGCGCCGGACACGAGGCCCTCATCCTCGAACGCCAGACCCGGGACTACGTCATGGCGCGGATCCGCGGGGGTCCTCGAATGGGGATCGGTCGACATGCTCCGCGACGCCGGCCTCGGCGACCGGATGATGCAGGAGGGCTTCGTCCACGATGGCGTGGGGCTCTCGTTCCTGGGACAGCTGCTTCGCGTCGACTTCACTCGTCACACGGGCAAGTCGGTGATGGTCTACGGGCAGACCGAAGTCACCAAGGACTTGTACCGCGCGCTCGATGCCGAAGGCGTGACGATCGTCGACGAAGCACAAGACGTGAGACTGCACGACGTCACGACCGACGCGCCGCACGTCACATACGCCAAGGACGGCGCGACTCGTCGCGTCGACTGCGCATACATCGCCGGGTGCGACGGCTACCACGGGGTGAGTCGCCCGATGATCCCGAAGACCGTCCTGCGGGAGTACGAACGCGAGTACCCGTTCGGCTGGCTGGGCGTGCTGTCCGAGACCCCGCCGGTCGATGACGAGCTGATCTACGCGCATCACGAACGGGGTTTCGCTCTCTGCTCGATGCGCCACAAGATGCTCAGCCGCTACTACGTGCAATGCTCGCTCGACGACGCGGTGGACGACTGGCCCGACGACCGGTTCTGGGACGAGCTCCGCCGCCGGCTCCCCGACGACGTGGCGGCTCGCCTCGTGACGGGCGCCTCGATCGAGAAGTCGATCGCTCCCCTACGGAGCTTCGTCGCCGAGCCACTTCGATACGGGCGCCTGATGCTCGCGGGCGACGCCGGCCACATCGTCCCGCCGACCGGAGCGAAGGGACTGAACCTCGCGTTCTCGGATGTGCACTACCTGTTCGAGGGCCTCGACGACGCGCTCTCGGGTCGCACGACCGCGGGCATCGACGAGTACTCCGATCGGGCTTTGCGCCGCGTGTGGCAGGCCGTGCGGTTCTCGTGGTGGATGACGACGCAGCTGCACCGCTTCCCCGACACGGGGCCGTTCGGCCTCAAGATGCAGGAGGCCGAGCTGTCGAACCTCGCTCGATCCGAGACCGCCCAACGCCTGATGGCCGAGAACTACGTCGGCCTGCCGATCTGAATGGTCAGACGAAGAACAGCGTCGCGCCGAGCGCCAGCAGACCCGCGCCGTACAGCTGCTCGAGGCGACCGGCGTTCATCCGCAACGCCGTCTTGGCACCGAGGCTGGACAGCGGCACCGAGGCGAGCCCGAAGACCAACGTCACCGTCCAGTCGATGTGACCGAGCGCGGCGTGCACGATCGTGCCTGGGATGGCGAGGACTGCTGCGACAGCCAGCGAGCAGGACAGCGCGGTCTTGATCGGGAGCTTCAACGCGGCGAGGTAGAGCGGCACGAGCAGGAAGCCGCCGGCGTTCGCGAGCAGCCCGGCGAGGAACCCCACGGCGAGCGCGACCGCAGCCATGCGGAGTCCCCGTCCGGGGACGTCGGCGCGCACGACCTCTGCGTCCTCGGGCCTCAGCAACACCTTGAGACCGATGAGGGCGATGACCACATCGGTGACCTTGACGAGCGATTCGCCGCCGACCCAGCGGGTCGCGTAGGCGCCGATGATCGTCGCCGGCACGCCGAAGGCGATGCTCCAGCGAACGACACGAGGGTCGCTGATGCCCAAGCGCCGATACCGGTTGTACGCGACGAGGGTGCCAGGGATCGTGGCGGGCAGCGGGGAAGCGACCGCAATGATGGGCGGCACACCGATCGCGGCGAGCAGCGGCGTCGCGATGGCTGACCCGCCTTTGCCGAAGAGGCCGCCGAGGTAGCCCACTCCCGCGCCGATCAGCGCGATCAGGACCCAATGCACGCTCACATGGGACCACGCGTCGCACAGTGCGGTCCAATACAGTGTTTCTTTGCTTTCCATAGTCTTTATCTATGAAAGGCTGTGGCGATGGAAGTCCACCAAGTGCGCTACGCGCTCGCGGTCGTCGACGAGGGCACGTTCACCGCGGCCGCGGCGGCATGCTTCGTCGCACAACCATCGCTCTCACACGCCGTGCGAGCGCTCGAGCGTGAGCTCGGCGTCGAGCTCTTCCGCCGCGTCGGCCGCCGACCCACGCTGACCTCCGCAGGCGAAGCGTTCGTACCTGCGGCTCGGGAGGTCATGCGGGCACTCGACACCGTGCGAGCCGAAGTCGACGCGGTGTCAGGCGTGGTCGCCGGGCATCTCGACCTCGTCGCGCTGCCAACGCTCGCCGTCGCGCCAGTCACGCCGATGGTGGGTGCGTTTCGTACCGCGCATCCGGCAGTGACGGTTCGGCTCGGCCATCCCGAAGGCCCCGCAGCGCTCATCGATGCGGTTCGGTCAGGAGGCAGCGAGGTCGGCATCACCGAGCTCCCCGTGGCCGCGGCTCGGATCAAGGCGATCCCGCTCGGCCGTCAGCAGCTCGTCGCCATCCTTCCCCCAGGCTCGCCACCGGTCGCAGTGCTCCGACTCGAAGCGCTCGCGCGCTTTCCGCTCGTCGCGCTCAGAGTCGGCGGATCGACGCGCGACATGGTCGACGCCGCGTTCGATGCCGCGGGGGCGGTGCCGGCGATCGCGGTCGAGACCGACCAGCGCGAAGCCATCGTGCCGCTCGTGCTCGCAGGAGCGGGGGCAGCGGTGGTGCCTGCGCCGATGGCCGAGGTCGCGCGACAGCAAGGCGCAGTGGTCGCTCGTCTGAGCCCCGCGCTCTGGCGCAACCTTGGGCTCATCCATCGTGATGCGACGCTCTCCCCCGCGGCTCGCGCGTTCATCGCTCTCGCTCGAGGTCAGTAGAGCCGCTCGACCGTCGCATCGACCCACACGTCGAGGAGCGTGGGTGTGGGGCTGTCGAACGACTCGAGGAGTGCGGGCTCGAGTCGCTCCGCCACATCGATGCGTTCAGCGGGAAGGCCGAACCCGGTCGCGATGCTGACGAAGTCGATGCCGGGAAGGTTGACGCCCGGCAGCGTCTCGATGCCCATCGCGAGCCCAAACGCCTTGAGCGCGGAATAGCCGCGGTTGTCGAGGATCATGAAGGTGATGGGCAGTCGGTGCTCCGCCGCGGTCCACAGCGCCTGGATCGAATACAGGCTGGAGCCATCGCCGAGCAAGCAGACGACCCGCCGCCCTTCATCCGCGAGCGCGATCCCGACGGCGGCGGGCATCGCCCACCCCAGTCCCCCACTTGCGCCGCAATAGAAGCCGTCGGTGATCCGGATGGGAAGGTGATCGTGCATCGCGTTGCGATGCGACGGCGCCTCTTCGACGATCGCCGCGTCTCTTGGCATCACGCGGCTCAGGGTGTGCAGGACGAACGCTCCGGACATGGGAGCGGTCGGCGGTGGACTCGCGATTGGCCCGCGACCGGCGGGCGTGCGGTCGGCGGGGGTCACGCGTCCCAACAGATCAGCGACGCCGCGACGAACGGTGGTGAGGATCGCGGCGCCAACCGGAGCGAACGCCGCCGCGTCGGGATCGTCGGTGAGCAAGAACAGCATCGTGCCGTCCGCGACCACGGGACCGTCGGAGCGCACGTGATAGGTGAACACCGGCGCGCCCAGCACCACGACGACGTCGTGGCCTTCGAGCTGTGCAGCGAGCTGACGCCGCGACGGGGTGAGGAAGCCGGCGAAGGCAGGGTGGTCCTCGGGGAAGCTGCACCGTGCTGAGAGCGGACTCACCCACACGGTCGCGCCCGAGCGTTCGGCGAGCGCGACCACGAGATCCCACGCGCCGTCGCGGTCCACGCCGGCGCCGACGACCAGCGCAGGGCGCACACTGTCGTTCAAGGCCGCCGCAACCGCACCCAGCCCCTCAGGCTCGCCGACGAAGCCCCCGCGTACCTCGCGCGCGCGACTGGGCTCGCGTCGGCGTCCCAATCGTCTTCGGGAATCGAGACGAACGTCGGGCCCTGTGGTGGCTGCATCGCGGTGTAGTAGGCACGGGCGATCGCGGCGGGCACATCGGCAGCTCGGGCCGGTTCCACGCTCCACTTCACATACGGCTTCGGTAGCTCGGTCGCCTGCTCGGAGAAGAGGAAGGGCTCCCCGGTGAGCAGCTCGCGCGCCTGCTGACCGGCCGTGATCACGAGCGGGGTCTGGTTGCGCATCGCCGTGAAGATGCTGCCGAGCGCGTGACCCACCCCTGCTGCGGAGTGGAGGTTGACGAAGGAAGCATTCCGCGTCGCTTGCGCGAACCCATCCGCCATGGCGACGGCGGATGACTCCTGCAAGGCGAGCACGTAGCGGAAGTCCGCAGGCGCATCCTTGAAGAACCTCAGCTCGGTCGAGCCCGGGTTCCCGAAGATCGTGGTCATCCCGAGCTCGCGCATCAGCGCATGCGTCACGGAACGAACGGTCTCACTCACAGGCGCCGGCTCTTCGCGTCCCAGTTCCGCTCGAGGTTGTCGATGAGCGCGGGGCTGTACAGGCAGTACGCCTGCTCACGCGAATAGACGCTCATGTAGCGACGAAACGCGTCGAGCGGCTCGTGGCCGACGCGGAGCGCCTTGCGGTTCGCGGCGAGGCTCGTCATTCCCGCACTCGTCAGCTCGGCCGACGCCCGCTCGACTGCCGCGGCCATTTCGGTGCTCGGCACGACCTCGGCGGCGAGCATTCGGCCTTCTGGCGTGTCCGCGTGGAAGACGTAGTTGAAGAAGATCGCCTCACGCGTGAGCCGCTCGCCCACAAAACGGGGCAGCCGGAGATTCGCCGAGCCCGGGATGATCCCTTCCTTGCGGGCAGGGAGGTTGAAGTACGAGCCGCTCTCGGCGATCACGCGATCCACGACGAGGAGCCACTGACAGGCACCACCGATGGCAAACGTGTCGACTGCGGCGATCCACGGCTTCTCCCGCCGCTGCTCGAGGTCCGGGGTGTCGAACTCGCCCAGGCTGTGACCGCGGTACAGCTTGCTGACGCCGCCGAGCTCGCGCTCGATCATGAACTCGACCAACGAGATCTTGCCGTAGTAGAGGTGCGTCAGGTTGATGCCGGCACCGAAGACGCGCCGGCCTTCGTACTTCGGATGGGTCGCGGGCGCGCCGCGGACGACGCCGACCTCGATCGCATCGTCGAGCAGGACCAGATCGACGGCGACCTCGAACGCGCCCGTCGACACGTCGTCCTCGGCGTTGAGGAACGCATGGTTCTGGATCGTGACCCGCCCGATCGAGCCGTCGCGCTCGACCAGGATCGGACCGAGGTCGGCGTGCCCTGTGCGGCGAAAGCCATCGATGTGGGCGAGGGCCTCGGGGCGCGGCTGCGACATCGAATGCATGAGGTGCAACCCGATGCGAGGTCTGGCGAGGACGTGCGAGACGAAGACCCCCTGGTCGATCTCGAGCCCAGCCTTCTGCTTCTGAGGCAGCTCACGCTCGGCGTTGATGTCGGCGTGGGTGGGCACGAGACCCGGGTAGCGCTCGGCGGCGCGGTACACGAGGTCAGAGACCCGAAGGTCGAGGCGAAGTCCGTCGGTGAGCTCGTCGTAGATCGAGTCGATGTGCTCGTGGAGGTGCTCGTCTCGAGCTGATCGCAGATCAGTGGTCACGTGCCGCCCACCCTCGATTCGACGCCTGCCCAGTACGGCTCGCGCAGCTCGCGCTTCAAGACCTTCCCCGCGCCGGACTTCGGCAGCGGTTCGGTTCGCAGCTCGATCCGCTTCGGCACCTTGTAGCCCGCGATCAGCTGCCGGCAGTGCTCGAGGAGCTCACGCTCGGTGATCTCGCCGCGGGGGATCACGACGGCATGCACGGCCTCACCCCAATGAGGATCGGGCACGCCGAAGACCGCCGCCTCCAGCACCGCGGGATGGCGATAGAGCACGTCCTCCACTTCGGTGCTGTACACGTTCTCGCCGCCACTGACGATCATGTCCTTCGCGCGATCGACGAGGTACACGTACCCCTCGTCGTCGAGGTAGCCGAGATCGCCTGACCGGTACCAGCCGTCAACCAGTGCGGCCGCGGTCTGCTCGGGCTTGTTCCAGTACCCCACCATCACGTTGTCGCCTCGGATGAGGACCTCGCCGACGTCACCTGTCGGCACCGCAGTGCCGTCGGTGCCGACAATGCGAATCTCGACACCGACCGCGGGCTGACCGCACGACCGAGCGCGGGGCGAGTCGAGCCATTGCTCCTCACCCCGGAACGTCGTCGCTATCGGGGCAGTCTCGGTGGTGCCGTACATCTCGAGCAACTCGGTTGCAGGGAAGGCGACATGTGCTCGTCGCAGCGTCTCGGTCGCGACCGGCGATCCGCCGTGGAAGATCGCCCGGAAGCTCACGACATCGCGCGGACGGGCGAGCTGCTCCTCGTTGAGCGCTGCGAGCATTGTCGGCACGAGCAGTGTCGCCGTCACGCCATGGCGCTCGATGAGGTCGAGGGCCATCGCAGCCTCGAAGGTCGGCAACACGATCTGACGGCCTCCCGCCCACACAGTCGGAAGGACGGCGATCGACCCCGCGGCGTGGAACAGCGGCGCGGCGATGAGCCAGCACATCTCCGGACGGAACGGGGAGAACGCTTGGAAGTGCAGCGCGTTCGCGATCAGGTTGCGATGCGTGAGCATCACGCCCTTCGACGCGCCGGTCGTCCCACCTGTGTAGAAGAGTCCCGCGAGCGTCGTGTCGGGGAAGTCGTCGGCAAGACCGGCGGGCTCGGCACCACTGACCAGCTTCTCGTAGCCGTCCTCGAGGTCGATCACATGCTCGACACAGGCCGGAAGCTCGTCGATGACCCGGTTGGTGAAGAGCACCTTCGTGTCGGAGTCGGCGAGCGCGTAGTTGAGCTCAGCATCGGTGTGGCGCTGGTTGAGCGGGACGAGGGCCATGCCGTCGCCGGGCACCGCTTGGTAGAGCTCGGAGTAGCGATGGCAGTTCGCACCGACGATCGCGACACGATCCCCTTCGCGCAGACCGAGCGAACGCAACGCGCCGACGAGCCGTTGGCACCGCTCGAACGTCTCGGCGTAGGTGAGCTGGGTGTCACCGCAGACGATCGCGATCTGATGAGGAGCGATCTGGTTGGCCCGCCGCAGCGGTCCGATCATGGTCGTCATGCGCGGCGACCGTACCTCTGGCTCAAGCGCCTCTGCCGAACAGGTCGAGCTGGGGCGTCTCGGGCTGCGCCGACGCGGAGCGTTCGGCACGGAAGTGCTTGCTCAAAGTCTGCATCTGCCCCTGGTAGTTCGAACCGACGTCGTCGCCGTACAGCTCGTCGGGCTCGGCGAGCATGCGCTCGAACGTGAGCTTGCACACGCCTTGCCCCTGCTCGATCATGAACGGCACGTCGTGCGCGCGCACTTCGAGCGCAGCCCGCGAGCCGAGCAGCTGGCCGTCGTGCGAGAAGCCGAAGCCCGGATCGAAGAACCCCGCGTAGTGCGTGCGCAGCTCGCCGCTCGTCGGGTCGAATGCCGTCATCTCCGCGGCAAGGCTTGGCGGCACGCGCACGCTCTCCTCGGACAGGAGCAGGTAGAAGCGCTCGGGATCGAGGACGATGCGCGCTCGTTCCTCGCTCGTCACGCGCTCCCAGTAATCATCGACGCGATGCGAGCCGATCGCGGACATGTCGAGACCGGGCGTGTTCAGCTTCGCCCGGAAGCCGACGTGGCCACGCTTGTCGCCGCGCAGGTCGAGGCTGAGGAACAGGCCGTCGGACACCGCCAAGTCGTCGGTCGGCACGGGGTGGCCGCCACGGAAGAGCAACGGGCTGGCGCGGTGCACCTCGAGCAGCTCGGCGTCGGTCAGCGGGGCGCGCCCCACGATGAGACGCAGCTGGTTGAGCGAGAGCCCTTCCTCCACCTCGACCGCGAACGACAGAGGCACGACCTCGAGGTAGAGCGGTCCGCGGTAGCCGTCGGCGATCTCGTCGAACCGGTAGCTGCCGTCGGTGACGACACGCGTGAACACGTCGAGCCGACCCGTCGAGCTCTTGGGATTGGTCTTCGCCCTCAGGCCCTCGGGCAAGGCAAGGTGCTCGGCCAGCGGGATGAGGTAGGGACGGTTCGGCTCGAGGACTGCTCCCCCGCGCAGGTCGAGCTCGTCGATGATCAGCGGTCGCATCTTGCGGTCGACCGAGTCGACGCCGGGCAGGAAGCTGCACCGCAACCGGAACGCCCGTGGCCCGAGCCGCAGGTCGAGGCTCGCCGGCTGCACGCGGTCTTCCGGGACCTTTTCGCCCGCGGCGTGCACGTAGCCGAGCGAGATGGCCTCGCGGATGAGCTGCGACGGCAAGACGCCGCTTGCCCCGTCGCGCAGCCCCCGCAACGTCAGCGTCACCCGTGGATCATTGCATGCCCTTGCGAATCGTCAGCCCGAACGAGGTGATCACGTAGCCGTCCATCCGGCGGTTGAGGTGGACGTTCGTCCACGGCTCGGCGTCGACGTGGCGGTCCTCGGGCCAGTCCCCGCGCGGTGAAGTTCAGCGTCATGGTGTGACCCTCGCTCGCGAGCTCACGGCGCAGCCGCTCGAGATCGCGCCGCCGGTACAGCACGGTCTCCCCCTCGTCGATCGTCGCGAGGTTGCAGCACACGTTGAGCTCGGTGGTGTGGACGGCAATCCCCCCGGGACGCAGCACCTCCATCTGGCGGTGGATGAACCGCAACCCGTCCCCCAGGGTGCCGAGGTGCTCGAACGCGCACGACGACCAGCTGAAGTCGTAGCCGTGCAGGTCGTTCGGGATCTCCCGCATGTCGACCGGCCGGAAGTCGGCGTTGGCCGAGAACCTCTCGGGCGTGCAGAGGCGCTCGTCACACGCGGCCGCGAGGTCCTGAGCCCACTGCGCGGCGCCGCTCCAGTGGTCGGCCTCTGCTGCAACCGAGGGAAGGTCGGTGACCGTCACTCGACACCCCTGGCCCACGAGATACGAGGCGATCGGCTCGCGCCCGACCCCGAAGCCGATGCCTCGCGCTCCGGGCACGATCGCCCCCCCGGACTCGAGCGCTTCGAGGATGTAGCACCACTCCCAGAGCTTGCGATGCATCAACACCGGGCTCTGAACGCGTGCACACCACTCGACGAACTTCGGGTCGGCGATCTGCGCCGCGGTGCACGCCTGGGACACCGGAGCGACGAAGCTCGGCGCGCTCTCCTGATCGGGGCGGGCCGCGAGCTCGTCGGTGCGCTCGTGCCCGAGCATCCGATGAAAGGCGCGTCGGGCACGCCTCTTCACCCCCGCGACCGACGCCACAGGGCATGATCGCGCTCGTGGCCACCTGGACCCACTACTGGAAGCGCGAGATGGTCGAGCAGGGGGAGGGCACGTTCGTCGGTCACTCGGCCTCCGGCGTGTTCCGGCGCAGTGGGGTGCAGCCCGGCGACCGCCTCTACGTGATCTCGGTCGCCGGAGGCCGGCTGCGCATCGTCGGCCGCCTCGATGTCGAGGACGTCGTCAATCAGAAGCGGGCCGACGAGCTCTTCGGCCGCCCGGTGTGGGAGGGCGCCGAGCACGTGATCGCCCGCCCAGGATCGGGGACACCCCGTCGCACCGATGCCTACCTCGCCGCTCATGGGCTGGTCGATGTCGAGTTCGTCGATGCGGACGGCGACATCGTGCCGCCGAAGCTGAACCTGGCAGGACATCCCGATGTGCTGTGGCTGCAAGGCGTGCGCGAGATCACCGCGAGGACAGCCCTGCTGTTCGACCAGGTGCTCGGCGTCAAGACGACCGAGGACATCGTGGAGCGCGGCTCAGACTCGAGCTAGGCGGCGAGTAGGTGTTCGAGGTAGACGCTGAGTGCGTAGGTGGTGAGTCGTTCGCCGCCGCTCGTCGCGTGGGCGGTGTCGGGACCGATGCCACGCGGCGGGTCGGGGAGCTGTTCGATGAGCGGGAGTGCGGCGAGGTCGGGTGGTCGCCCGTCGGTGGTGTCGCCTCGGGTGGTGGTGCCGAGGCAGCGTTCGCCTCGCCAGAACGTGAAGGCCTGATCGCCGCTCGTGGTGATGGTCCAGCCGTGATCGTGGATCTGGCGGTGGTGGTAGCCGCACAGCAGCACGAGGTTGTCGAGGTCGGTGGGGCCACCATGTCGGTAGAAGCGGACATGGTGCGCGTCGACGTAGCGGGTCTGGGTGCATCCGGGGAACTCGCAGCCGGTCACTCCGGCACGGAACCGCAACGCTCGACGCTGATGCCGGCTCGCGGATCGGACTTCGCCGCCGAGCCACAGCGGCACCCCGTCTTGGTGGATCAGCATCTGCACGCTCGCCCCGCACATGATGCGGGCCAGCTCGCCGTCGGTGAGCCGCTGCCCGGTGGTCGGGATGAAGCAGTGGGTGCCCAGCCCGACCGGTGATCCCACGTCGAGGTCGTAGCCGAGCACCCGGGCCAGCGTCGCCAGGTCGACGCAGACTTGCACACAGAAGCGCTCGTCGCCCCGATCGCGCAGACCCGCCCCGGCCGCGGCGTCGAGCATCGCCTGCGCGAACCGCGCCGCGATCTCGTTCGCGTTCAACCGGCGGCGCTGCTCCATGTCGGTCGGGTCGAGATCCTTCTCGCCGGCCGCACGCGCCGCCGCCCACGCCTGCCCGAACAGCGCGCCCGTGACCGCGTCGAGCGCCAGGTCGTAACGGTCACGGCCGAGGTCGTCGACCCAATGCTTCTCCCAGAAGTCAACATCCGGATCAGGTCCCAGCTCGGGCTCATCGGGCTTCCGGCATTCGCGGTACTTCGCGAAGATCCGCGCCGCCTGGGTCGGGACCGTGTCCCGCACGACCTGCGCGACGAGCGCCTCGTTGTCGGGTGTCGCGACCCGCGCCGCCATCGCCAACACCCCCACCGACAGCTTCCCGGCGAGCGCATCGGCGTGGATCGACCCGACATTGCCGAGCCGTAACGCCGCGGTCTGAAACGCGTGGCCCTCGGCCAACGTCACCTTGCCCCGCACCGACAGCCAGTGCGCCAACGACCGATACCCCTCACCCTGCCAGCCATCCAGCTCGTCGAGCTCAGCCAGACACTCCACGATCTCGGCGCCCAACGCGTGCTGCTGAGCGAGCAGCACCCCGACCCGCGCCTCCAGCTCCCTCGCCCGCCCCGACTCCCGCATCACTCCACACTACCGAACACCTGTTCGCAAATCAACGCACCTTTCAATATTTTTCATGGATTACCCGACTCGGCCGCTTGATCGCGGAGCCCGACTTCCCGATAGGACGGGGTGAACAACCTGGCCGAGGTTGTCGAGGCACTTCGTCCCGTCGCGCATCTGCTGCCGACGCGCATCTTCGTCACCGACCCGAGTGGCGCGTACGTCTGGGGCAGCGTCGTCCCGTCCGACGTGGCCGAGATCATCGCAGCCGGGCCTCCCGGGACCTCCGACCATCGACTGCCCCAGCCCGACGGCCTGCCGCGATGGATGCGCTGTGCCACCGACGCGCTCACCGACGACCACGGCGCGCTGATCGGCTACCTCAGCTCACTCACGGACATCTCTGACCGAGTGGCGACCGAGACTCGCTTCCGGCAGATCGCTGAGCACACGACCGACACTGTCGTGCGGGTCGACCGCACCGGCAAGGTGACCTACATCTCGCGTGCGGCGCAGTTCCTCGGCTATGAGCCCGACGAACTCACGGGGATCAGCATGGTCGAGCTCATCCACCCGGACGACCTCGCGGAATTCGCTGACCGCGACTCGCTCTTCGACACGGACGAGGTGCGGCAACGCCGCTTCCGCGCTGTCACTCGAGACGGCGAGGCGATCTGGGTTCACGCTCGGAGCCAGAGGGCGATCGATCCAGAGACAGGCGAGGCGAACGAGATCCAGTCCTCTGTTCGGGAGATCACTCACGAGATCGCCGCCGAAGAGGCGCTACGCGACAGCGAGGAGCGCTTCAGGTGTCTCGCCGAGGCCACCACGAACGGCGTCTGCATCAGTGAGGACGGCGTGGTCGTCAGTGCCAATGGAGCATTCGCGGCGATGTTCGGTTACGAAGCCAACGCCCTGCCTGGGGTGCCGATCCAGACCTTCGTCGCGTCCGACTTCCACTCGGAGCTCGGTGACCGCCTCGCCTCGAACGATTCAGATCGTGCCGAGTTCATCGGAGTGCGGCGCGACGGGAGCCGATTTGAAGGGGCGGCGAACGGCCGCAAGGTGTCCTATCAAGGTCGACAGGTCCGCGTGACCACCATCACCGACCTCACCGACGTCAAGCGCACGGTCGCGCTCGAGGAGCGCAGGCGGGTGGCCCGCGACCTCCACGACGGACTCGCACACGAGCTCGCGTTCGTCGCGACGAAGGCACGAGCTTTGACGCGCACTCCGAACGCGGAGACGTTGACCGAGATCGCGAACGCGGCCGAACGCGCCCTCGATGAGGCGCGCCGGGCGATCACGCTCCTGTCGTCGTCCTCGCCCGAGCGGCTCGACACCGCTATCGCGCAGACCGCTGAGGACCTCGGGAGCCGCCACAGGATGGCGGTCTCACTCGACCTCAGCGACGACGTCGTCGTCGGGGGCGATGTGGCTGAGAACTTGCTCCGGATCCTGCGCGAAGCGATGACGAACGCCGGCCGGCACGGACGCGCCAACCGCGTCGCCGTGCGGCTCTGGAGGAACGGCGACGTACACCTCGTCGTCGACGACGACGGCTGCGGCTTCAAGGAGGACCAGAGAGCGCGCCGTGGCTTCGGCCTCCTCAGCATGCAAGAGCGAGCCGAAGCGATGGCCGGACGGCTGATGGTTGCGTCGTCGCCAGGACGCGGCACGTGCGTCGAGGCCGTGATCCCGTGATTGTCGCTCGAGTGTTGATCGCGGACGATCAAGCACGGGCGCGTGCGGCAGTCCGCTCCGCGCTCGACGGCGATCCCGCTTTCGAGGTGTGTGGCGAGGCGGCCGACGCAGACGGGGCCGTCGAGACCGCGACCGAGGTGAGACCAGACGTGTGCGTGCTCGACATCAACATGCCGGGAAGCGGCATTGCGGCGGCCCGTCGCATCAGGGCGCTGCTCCCTGACACCGCGATCGTCATGCTCACCGTGTCTCGACAGGACGCTGACCTCTTCGACGCGCTCCGGGCCGGCGCGTCGGGATATCTGTTGAAGGACATCGACGAGGATCGGCTGGGCCCCGCGCTGCAGCAGGTGATGCGCGGCGAAGCCAGCCTGCCCGGCACGCTCGTCACCCGCTTGGTCGAGGAGTTCCGCGATCGGGAGGCCCGCCGCGTCCCCCTCCGGGAGCAGGGTGCCGCCCGCCTGACCGGGCGCGAGTGGGATGTCCTCGAGCTGATGCGGGCGGGCTTGACGACCAACGAGATGGCAGAGCGACTGTTCGTCTCTCCGACGACGGTCCGGACGCACGTCTCGGCGGTCCTGCGCAAGCTGCGGGTCGAGGACCGCGAAGCCGCAGTGCGCTTGGTGACGCAGTCGTAACCAAGGGGCGTCGAGAGATCTGGACGGCACGGCACTCTGTCGCGCACCTTTCCGCCCGACAGGAACCGCGTGAAAACATCTCAGACACGCGGCCGCAAGGTGGTCATCACTGCCTCGATCCTCGCTCTCCTGGTCGGCCTCCTGAGCGCGACCGCCCTCGGCTTGTTCACCGACACCGACTCCGTGGGCGCCAACGCGTTCAGCACAGGGAAGATCGACCTCACCGTCTCCCCGGCGTCCGCGCTGGTCACGTTCAACGGGATGCTGCCGGGTGACCAAGTCACCGCGCCGCTCACCGTGACGAACGCCGCGGGTAGCTCAGCCCTTCGGTACGCCGTCACCTCCACGACGACCGAGAACGTCCTCGCCACGCAACTGCAGCTGACCGTGAAGTCGGGGGTGACCACGTGCAGCACCGCCGGCTTCGGCGCGACGGGCACGGTCCTCTACACCGGCGCACTCGGCAACACCGTGCCCCTGGCCATCATCGGCAACGTGGCGCAGGGGGCCCAGGCCGGCGATCGAGCCCTCGCTGTCGCGGGGTCCGAGGTCCTGTGCTTCAACGTGAGCCTGCCGATCGCCACGGGTACCGCATTCCAGAGCTTGTCGAGCACGGCGACGTTCACGTTCCAGTCGGAGCAGACGGCGAACAACCCGTGAGCCACATCGCTCGCGGACTCCTCGTCGCCGCAGTCGCCGTAGTAGGCGTGCTGATGGCGACCGCGCTGGCCGCTCGGCCGATGGGGTACCGCACGATCGTGGTGCACGGCCCGAGCATGGGGAAGTCGGTGCCGAGCGGCAGTCTCGTCGTCGGTCGGCTCGTCGGGCCGGGCTCGGTGCACGTCGGGGACGTCATCGTCGTGCACGAATCGGTCGACGGTGCGCCGAACACCCCGAAGGTCCACAGAGTCACGTCGATCGTCGAAGCTGACGGTCAAACGCTCGTCACTACGAAGGGCGACGCGAACAGCGCCGCTGATCCGGTGCCCTACGTCCTGCCCTCGCACACCCTTCGCATCGTGACGACGATCCCGTTGGTCGGCCGTCTCGTCCGGGTCGTCGGATCGCCCGTCGGATGGCTGCTGTTCATCGTCGTCCCCGCGATCTCGTTGTCAACGACATACCTGCGGAGGTTGTGGAGGAAGGACCCCGTCCCCGCGACGGCATGAGACGGTCGGCGACACTCGCGGGGATCCTCGCAGCGATCTTCGCAGTGATGGTGGCGATCGCGCAGCCCATCGACGCCCTCGGTCTGTTCACCTCGACGCGGACTGCAACCGGCAACACCTTCGCGACCGCCTCCCTCGCCGCGCCCACATCGCTTGCCGCGACACCCACAGGGTCGTCGATCACGCTGTCCTGGACCGCGACGTCGAGCGCGTTCGTCACGGGTTACAAGGTGCTGCGGGCGACGGCGAGCGGCGGGCCGTTCACCGCGATCGGACAGGTGACGCCGCGAACCACAGTGGTCTACACCGACTCGACTGCCACAGCAGGCGTCACCTACTACTACGTCGTCCAGGCGTACTACCAGAACTGGGTCAGCCCCAACAGCAATCAGACGAGCGCGTCGACGTGCACGATCGCGCTGATCCAGAAGGCGACGGGCGGAGGGAGCGCAGACTCCTTCTCAGCGACGTTCGCGGCGACTCCGACTGTCGGCAACATGCTCATCGCGGTCGCGGGCACGCGCATCAACGGGACGATGACTGCCCCCGCGGGCTGGGCGACGGCGATCAACGAGGCAGATACCCCTGCCCCAGAGGCGGCGATCTTCTACAAGATCGCGGGCGCGTCCGAACCGAAGACGGTCACCGTGACGACAGATGCGAACGGCAATGGCAACGGCATCCACCTCTTCGAGTACCGATGCCTCACGACGCTCGACCAGGTGTCGTCGGACCGCGGGTCGAGCAAGGCGGTCTCGTCCGGCTCGGTGACGACGACACGACCCTCGTCGCTCATGATCACCGGACTCGTGACGAGACAAGGCTCGGACCTGACCGGTTGGACCAACGGCTTCACGGAGCAGACCGACTTCACTCAGGGCGCTGGGGGTGCGCTCACCGTCTTCGCGGCCGCCGACCTCATCGCCTCTTCCGCTGCCACGTACTCGACGACCGCGACGAGCGCTCAGGCGGGACTGTGGCGCGGCCAGATCGTCGCATTTCATTGACGGCTACCGTCGGGCCATGTACCCGGGGGAACACGCGAAGACGAGAGCTGACGAGCCGGCGCTGATCATGGCGAACAGCGGTGAGGTGGTGACCTTCCGCGAGTTCGAAGCAGCGGCAAACCGCATGGCTCACCTCTATCGAGCGCAGGGCCTGCAGCGCACAGATCACGTCGCGCTTTTCTTCGAGAACAACCCGCGCATGCTCGAGTGCGAGGGCGGCGCCGAGCGGTCCGGCCTCTACTACACGTGCATCAACTCCTACCTCGCTCCCGACGAGGTCGCCTACATCATCAACGATTGCGAAGCGCGCGTCGTCGTGACCTCAGTGGCCAAGCGCGAGGTCGCCATGCAGCTTCCCGCGCTCTGCCCCGGGGTCGAGCGATGGCTCATGGCCGATGTCGACGGAGCCGACGCACCGTTCGAGAGCCTCGCCGAAGCGACGGCGCACTTCCCGACCGACCCGATCGACGACGAGCAGCTGGGCGCAGCGATGCTCTACTCGTCGGGCACGACTGGGCAGCCGAAGGGCATTCTGCGACCGCTTCCCGACGTGCATCCGAGCGCTGCGATGGCGGTGATGCAGTTCGTGCAAGCGATGTTCCGCTTCCGCGAGCACCAGACCTACTTGTCGCCCGCGCCGCTCTACCACTCAGCGCCGCAGGCAAGCGTGTCGGGCACGATGCGCCTCGGCGGCACCTCGGTGATCATGGAGAAGTTCGATCCCGCGCAGTTCCTCGACCTCGTTTCCCAGTACCACATCACCCACTCGCAGATGGTGCCGACGATGTTCTCGCGGTTGCTGAAGCTTCCCGACGGGGTGCGCGCCGCAGCGGACTTGTCGTCCCTCGAGGTCATCATCCACGCCGCGGCGCCGTGTCCGGTGCCGGTGAAGCAGCAGATGATCGAGTGGTTCGGCCCGGTCATCATCGAGTACTACGGCGCGACGGAGGCGAACGGCTTCACGTTCTGCGATTCGCACGAGTGGCTGGCCCACCCGGGCACTGTCGGCAAGTGCATCCTCGGATCTCTGCTGATCCTCGACGAGGACGGCAACCCTCAACCGACGGGCACGCCCGGCACCGTGTGGTTCAAGGGTGCGACCAACTTCGAGTACTTCCACGCGCCAGACAAGACGGCCGAGTCGCGCAACGAGACCGGTGATGCGAGCACGGTCGGCGACGTGGGCTACGTCGACGAGGACGGCTACCTCTACCTCACCGACCGCAAGACCTACATGATCATCTCCGGCGGCGTGAACATCTATCCGCAAGAGACCGAGAACCTCCTCATCACCCATCCGAAGGTGATGGACGCTGCGGTGTTCGGCGTGCCCAATGAGGACTTGGGCGAGGAGGTGAAGGCAGTCGTCCAGCCGATCGAGGGGGTCGAACCGGGCCCCGACCTCGAGCGCGAGCTCATCGCGTTCTGCCGCGAGCACCTCGCGCACTTCAAGTGCCCGCGCACGATCGACTTCGAGGCTGAGCTGCCGCGGTTGCCGACCGGCAAGCTCTACAAGCGGTTGCTCCGCGACCGCTACTGGGAGGGCCACACGACGAGGATCGCGTGACCATGCCGAGCGAACCCGACGTCGTCGATCAGATGGAGCGGTCGTTCGCGCTGGCCGCCGACGTGTTGGACCGTGTCCGCGACGACCAGTGGGACTCGCCCTCACCGTGTGAAGGATGGACGGTCCGCGACGTCGTGAACCACATGGTCGGCGGGGCCAAGATCGTGTCGATCGAGCTGTCGGGACAAGGCGAGGGCGTGAACTACCACGTGAACCACCTGCGCGGGCTCGACCCGGTCGACGCGTATCGCGCGGCGGCTGCCGACGCGGTCGCGGTCTTCCGCAACGACCCTGAGCTCGTCACCCGCACAATTCCGATGCCGTGGGGTCCCGAGACGGGCGCGACGGTGGCGACCATGTTCATGGGCGATCACTTCACGCACGCATGGGATGTCGCGAAGGCGACAGGTCAGAGCACTGACCTCGACCCTGATCTCGCAGAGAGCCTGATCCCATTTGCTCGGGAGTACTCCACGCGCCATCGCGGGCCGGGAATGTTCGACGACGAACAGATGGCGCCCCCCGACGCGACCGCCGCCGATCGACTCGCCGCGGTGCTGGGTCGCAGGTTGTGAGCTCGTCGAGTCAGTCGCCTCGGTAGACCGGTCCCCCGAGGTACTTGAGGCCGGAGTCGACCTGGATCGTGACCACTCGCTTGCCGGTCCCGAGTCGGCGAGCGAGCTCGAGCGCGACGATGACGTTGGCGCCCGTCGAAGGGCCGGAGAACAGACCCTCTGCCCTCGTCGCGCGGCGAGCCATCGCGAACGCGTCGCCAGTCGACACGGCGATCGCCTCGTCGAAGTCGCGAGGTGTGAGGAGATCGGGCATGAACCCCGTGCCGCCACCCTCGATGCGGTGCGTGCCGGGTGCGCCTCCCGACAGCACCGCGGACTCGCCGGGCTCGACCACGACCCGGTGAAGCGCCGGGTCGCGGTTTCGCAACGTCTGACTCACACCGAGGAAGCATCCCGCGGTACCGACGTAGACGCAGAATGCGTCGATTGGGTCGGACAGCTGCTCGAGGATCTCTGCGCCGAGCTTGCGATAGCCGTCGACCATGTCGCGGTTCGTGAACTGGTCGGTCTGGTAGCCGTTGACCTCTGATGCGAGCTCGGCAGCTCGAGCGCGCATGCGGGGGATCAGCTCGGGCGTGATGCCATCGGGGCTCGCGAGCACTTCGAGGTGCGCGCCGAACGCCTCCATCGTGCGACGCTTCTCGTCGGCGAACGCGTCGGACGTGACGATGTGCAGCGGGTACCCCTTGACCGCACACACGAAGGCGAGGGAGCTGCCCGTGCTGCCGCCGGTGTACTCGACGACAGGCTGGCCCGGCTTCAGACGACCGGACCGCTCGGCGCCTTCGATCATGGCGAGGGCCATGCGGTCCTTGTAGGAACCGGTCGGGTTCGCCGCCTCGAGCTTCACCCAAACCTCGGCCATTCCGGCTTCGACGATGCGCTCGAGCCTCGCGAGGGGTGTGTTGCCGATCGCTGCGAGCATCCCGTCCACGCGGGGAGGCTACGAGATCACCAACCCGGGTACCGCTGCCACCACTCGTCCGGCGGAGTCCCCCAGTCGTCGGCCGTAGGCGGATCGGTCATCTCGCAGACGAAATCGTCGGCGACGGTCTCGACCAAGTCGCGGGCATCGAGCGCGGCGAGCCACCTCGGAGGTATCGCCGCTTCGCCGTGCAACGCGCCGAGGATGTTGCCGCAGATCGATCCGGTCGAGTCGGTGTCCCCCGAGTGGTTCACGGCAGCGAGCACGCCGTGCTCGAAGTGGGGTGCCGCGAGGGCACAGCTGACCGCGATCGCGAGCGCTTCCTCGCCGACCCAGCCGCCACCCAGGCGCGCCTCGATCGTCGCTGCGTTGGGCAGGCCGTTGCCCGCGACATCCGCCGCGATGGCGAGCACGGCGTGCATCTCCGGTGAGGTGAGGCGCATCGCCGCGACGACAGCGTCGCTCAGCGTCGCGCCGTCGACGATCGCTCGGATGATGACGGCGAGCGCGCCGGCTGACTGCCAACCGAGGCGATGGCCGTGGGTGAGCGCGGCGACGTCGCAGCCCAGTGCGTAGGTCTCTGACAGGGAGAGGCTCGGACACAGCCCGGCGGGCGCGGCCCTCATCACCCCGCCGCACCCCTTCGAGTCGTTGATGGGCTCTGTCGTCGTGCCCATCTCGCCACTCGCGAGCGCGGACAGGCAGCTGTTGCCCGGCGCCTCCCGGCGGTGGAGACGCGGGTCGCTCACCAGCCAGCCGTCGAGCTCCCGCTCAATCGATCCCCCCTGCGTGCGGAGCCAGCGCAAGTACGCAGAGTGGACCACGGAGGGCGCGTGCACGATGCCCCGACTGCGTCCGCGCACGCTCGCGCGGGTCAGCCCCTCGCACGTGAACAGGGTCATCTGGGTGTCGTCCGTGAAACGGCCGGGCGGCGAGATGTCGGTGACGCCGGAATCGCCATGGTGGCGTTGGATCTCTGCCCAGGACATGAACTCGATCGGGGCGCCGAGCGCGTCGCCCGACGCCCCGCCGAGCAGGCAACCGCGGACTCGGTCCGCGAAGTCGACGTCGGTCACGCCGCGGCGCGCTCGGGGAGATAGGTGACCGACCGGGCGCGGCGTGCAGAGCGCCCGGGCCGCCGAGCGGCGACGGCTGACCACTTCGACCGGCACGCCGACACCTTCGAAGAGCTCGAGGGCGACGAGGAAGATGCGGTCGCCAGAACCGATCACCACCCGCGTGAAAACGCCGGTCTCGACCGCCCACTGGGCCTCCTCGAGCAGCGCCATGTCGGCGCCGTCCGTTCCCCTTCGCCACACGTGCCCAACACCCGGCCACGCAGTGCCGACGGCGAGCGCGTGACGACCGAATGGAGACGTGGCGACGACGACGTGATCACCGGTCCTGACCGACGCGACGCGTTTGTAGGTGCGAACCGTCCAGCCGATCTCGTCCTCATCGTCGGTCGCCGGGTTGCCCAACAGGTTGTCGATGTCGACAAGATGCAACGCCCTCGCCGCCCCAGTGCCCGCCATGTCGATCGCCATGTCGCCCTCCTTCTCCACATTCGTTTGTACCGCGAGGGTGTGACCGTCGTGCCGGTCTCACTCCTCGTCTGCGAGCTCCTCTGCCTCCCTGCGGCCACCCCAGAACTGCTCCTTGTCGGCGAGGCGCCTCAGCGAGGACTTGCCCCGCCACTCAGCGGCGGCTCGGTTCAAGCCGGAGAACGCGAGACGCACGCCGTCTGGGCTCGCAGCGAAGTTGGAGGTGCTGCCCGACGAGAAGCCGAGCGCACCACCCTCGGCGTAGCTGTCCTGGTTGGCACCGAGGAACACGAACGTCCAGCCGCGATCCTGGAGGTCGGAGATGCGCCGGAACAGGCGACCTCGGTCCCAACGACGGCTTGCGTTCTCGTGGCCATCGGTGAAGACGACGACGAGGTTGTCGGTCGAAGGAGCGCCCGCAGCCTCGGCGCGGTCGAGGAGCATCGCCGTCGCATCGAGGAGCGGCGTGGTGCCGCGCGGGACGAACTCGTGGCCTCGGAGCGGCACGACCGAGGTGACCTCGACGTCGTCGAGGAGCACTTCGTGCGGAGCTTGATCGTCGAACTGCACGAACGTGAGTCGGGCCGTACCCGAGACTGCTCGTTGCTCGGCGAAGAACGAGTTGCATCCCTCGACGACTGCTGGCGCGAGTGACTGCATCGAGCCGGAGCGATCGAGCAGGAACCAGATGTGGGTCTCGCCATCGCGGTGCTCGTCGTGCAGCAGCCGGCCAACGATGCGCGCGGCGAGCGCGCGCGAACTCGGCGGCGAGCTCGACGCCGGACGTCCAACGGTCGGGCAGCGCGCTCGCACCCGACGCGGCCCCCGCAAGGGCACCGGTGAGCGCGGCGAACGTATCTGCGTTGCCGGGCACCGAGGCTGCGGTCGTCACGGCACGCACGGGGTCGCCTGGGAAAGCACTCACGACCGCGAGAGCGGCGGCGACGGTCGACTCAGCCTGCTGGTCGAGCGAAACCGTGGCGAGCAGCGCGGCGAGATCGGTCGTCGAGCTTGCGAGATGGACGCCACGGATCATCGATGCGATCGCGTCGGCGACCACCGTCGCGGCGTGAACCGCCTGAGCCGACGCGTGTGTGACGGCCGCGTCGACCCCGGCAAGCACAGGACGCCGCATCGGGTCGGTCGCGAGCACGAGGCCGGCGGCGACGGCGCGGCACAGCGCGCCTTCGCCGAACGACCCGGTTCCCGCCTCGAACCACGGCAGACCCGCCCGCCGTTGCTCGACCGTCGCGACGATCGCCCTGCCGGGGACGCGCAGGCGACGGGCGCGAGCGACGATGCGATCGCTGACGACCGGGGGCGCGCCGACACCGTTGGTGACCAACGCCTCGGCCGAGATGACGAGCTGCTGCACACCCGCGCGCACCTTGCCGTTCGGGCCGTCGAGGCGCCGGGCCTCGAGCCAATCGGTCGACACGAACTGGGCCCCGCCTCGCTGACGCTGCTTCTTCTCACCGAGGCGACCGAGCGCGTTGCCGATCGCCGCGCCGAGCAGCGCGCCCGCGACGCGGTCGAGCAGGACCTCGCGGGGCGGCAGCGCTTCGTCGCCCGGGTTGCCTGCCGGCGGCAGCAAGCCGCGGCTCTGCAGGCTCATCATGGCGACGGGACCCACAGCCCTGTCCAGCTCCGCAAACACGTCGTCGGTCATGCATCTCCTCCTCAGGGATCTTGTCGAAATGACTATAGCAGGTTCTTGTCGAATCGACTCTTTCTGGAGTAGGTTCGAGGTGTGACCGCGTTGTGACCACGAAACGTCAAGGCCACAAGGCCCCCAAGGGCTACGACCCGGGCGAGCACCCGCAGTTCGCAGTGACGGTCGACGTCGTGATCCTGACGATCGTCGACGAGCAGCTACAGGTGGTGTTAGTGAGGCGCCGTGACGACCCCTACAAGGGGATGTGGGCGTTGCCCGGTGGGTTCAAACGGCCCGATGAGAGCCTGAAGGACGCTGCTTCGCGTGAGCTACGCGAGGAAACCGGCGTCGAAGCGGCCGACTACCTGAGCGAGTTCGGCGCCTACGGCGACCCGGGGCGCGACCCGCGGATGAACGTGGTGACGATCGGGTTCCTGGCTGTGTTGCGTGATGTCGGTGAGCTCGAGGGCGGGAGCGACGCGGCCGACGCTCGGTTGGTTCCCGTCGCCGAGGCGATCAGCGGTGCCGAAGAGCTCGCGTTCGACCACGCGCAGATCTTGCGAGACGCAGTCGAACGCGCTCGCCGCGACCTCGAGACGACGAGCCTGGCGAAGGCGTTCGTCGGACCGACCTTCACGCTGAAGAGCCTTCGAAACGTCTTCGAGGCGGTGTGGGAGACCGAGCTCGACGCGGCGAACTTCCATCGCACGATGACGCGGTCACCCGGACTCGTGAGGCCGTTGGGTACCCACGTCGCGCCCAGCCGGATCGGCGGGAAGCCAGCGCAGCAGTTCGAGTTCGGCGAAGACTTCCGCGCCGCGCCCATGCGGCGGCCGCCCGAGGAGCCGACGGACGAGAACGACAAGTGACTGAGGAGCCTCGCGCCTAGCCCGTCGCTCCCTCCAGCGCGTCCCACGCCTCGGCGAGGCATTCCCGATAGAACGCGGGGTCGGGCATCATCTCGCGGCAGGCAGTGAACGCCAGCACGAGCTCGTCGCAATAGCTCGTGATCACGTTGATCAAACCCATGCCGTCGACGACGGGTCCGCCGCCCCACGACGAGACCATCCTCGCCCCGGCGAAGTACAGCGGCTGCCGTGCCCCCGGAACGTTCGTGCAGGTCGTGTTCGCGGCGGCCGGCGCGATGCGAGCGAAGCGCGACGAGAGGCGCATGCCGATGCCGACGAGTCCACCCGGAATGAACTGGCTCAGCTCGCTGAGCGACCGGGCATCGGACGCCTCCGCGAACTCCTTCGACGTGTGGCTCGCGGACTTCACGAACTTCAGGCGCTCGAGCGGATCGGCGATCTGCGTGCCCAGCGGCACGACCATCGCCGACACCTGATTGCCTCCGGCCTTGGCTTCCTCTGCTGAGCGCAACGAGATGGGGCACATCGCCAAGAGCGACGCGTCGGGCAGCTCGCCCTTCGCCGTGAGGTACGTGCGCAGCCCGCCGCCGTACACGGTGAGCACGACGTCGTTGATCGTCGCTCCTGCCACCTCGGACTTGATCGACTTCGCCGACGAGATGGTCGTCCTGAAGGCGTCCATCACCCGATGCGGCGTGACCGGTCCGTTGAACCGCGTGCGCGGTGCCGTCTCCGGACGCTGCCGCGTTGCAGCCGCTCTGCCCATCCCCGGCACGACGCGTCCCATCACGCGGGCGAAGTGCGCGGGCCGCGTCAGGCTGTTCATCGTCGAGCGTGACAACAGCTCCGCACTCGACGGCACGCGTTCCGGAACCCACGCTTCCGCAGGCGGAGGCGGCGGATCGGCGTCGGGCGTCTGATCGTGGATCGCGGTGATCATCTCGACGCCCGCCATCCCGTCGATCGCCGCGTGGTGGACCTTCAGCACGACCCCGAAGCTGCCCTTCGGCAAGCCATCGATGCCGTCGAGACCTTCGATGACGTACATCTCCCAGAGTGGCCTCGACAAGTCGAGCGGCCTCGCGTGCAGCCGAGCCGCTTGGATGCAGAACTGACGCCAGTCGCCCGGCTTCGGCAGCGCGATGTGGCGCACGTGGTATTCGAGGTCGAACTCGCCGTCCTCGATCCAGTACGGATGGTCGAGGTCGAACGGAACCCGCACGAGCCTCCTGCGAAACGCGTGCGCGAGGTGCACCCGCTGTTGGAGGTGCTCGAGGATCCCCTTGAAGGTCACCTCCCCCTTCGGGGCCGTCGACTGGTCGTAGACGAGGATGCTCGTCACGTGCGTCGGCGCGTGAGGCGACTCGCTGTACACGAACGAGGCGTCGAGTCCGCTCAGCTGCTGCATGGCGTCCCCTTCCGATCGGGAAACGGGACGCTACGACGGGTTGGCGACCACGTCCATCGCCCTCAGCTGTACGGGCTGGCGGTGACCTCGGCGACGACCAGCTCGGTGCGCTCCTCGACTTCGGTCGGCTCGTGAGGCGTGCCCTCGTGCTGCGCGATGTGGCGCGGCAGGAACTTCAAGACGAGCATCGACGCACATGCAGCGAGCACCGCGCCGACGATGGCGACGGTGTGGATGCCGGACACGAACGCGTTCTCGGCTGCCGACGTGAGCTCGGCAGCCGCTTGCGCAGGCAGTCGCGCCGCCGTCTGCAACGCCGCGCCGAGCGAGGCGCTGGCGGCCGCCTTCTCGACGGCGGGAAGAGACGAGATCGCGTCCGTGATCCCCGAGGCATAGCGCGAAGCAGCAACGCTGCCGAGCACTGCGACACCGAGCGCCGCGCCGAGCTCACGAGTTGCGTCGTTCATCGCCGAGCCCGCACCCGCACGGCGCGGCGGGACCGCGGACATGATCGCCGCGGTCAGCGGCGACATGGTCAACGCGATGCCGGTGATGAGCACGAGCATCGTCCCCAAGACCTGGACGTAGGCCGTGTCGACTCCGACGAACGCGAAGAGGAGGAAGCCGATCGCGACGAGCCCCATCCCGAACGCGACCGTGCGGTTGACGCCGAAGCGAGCGGAGATCCGCGGGGTCATCGGGGCGACGACCATCATCACGGGAGCGATCGGCAGGAATCGCAGCGCGGTGGAGAACGGGCTGAACCCGAGGATCAGCTGGAAGTACTGCGTGATGAGGAACATCACGCCGAACATCGACAGGAACACCAAGACCATGCCGCCTGTGGCGGTGCTGAACGCCGGATTGCGGAAGTACTTCATGTCGAGCATCGGCTCGTCGACCCTGCGCTCCCACCACACGAAGAGCGTGAGCGCGATCGCACTCACGACGAACGCGACGATCGGCGTGGCGCCGGTCCAGCCGCGGTCGGGTGCCTCGATGAGCCCGTAGACGAGCGACGAGATGCCGACGATCGAGAGGAACGCACCGACGAGGTCGAGCGCGGCCTCCTCTGGATCTCTCGAGCGGGGCACAAAGACAAGCCCGAGCGCGAGCGCGATGAAGATGAGGGGCACGTTGACGAGGAAGACCGATCCGTACCAGAAGTGGCCGAGCATCCATCCGCTCGCGATCGGGCCGAGGGTGCCCGCGCCGCCGGCGACGCCCGCCCAGATCGCGATCGCCTTCGTGCGCTCGTGCGCCTCGAACACGTTCACCAGGATCGACAGCGTCGACGGCATGATGAACGCCGCACATGCACCCATGAGGGCGCGCGAAGCGATGATCCCCCACATCTCCGTCGAGGCAGACGCGAGCAGCACCCCGATGAGGAAACCGATCAGGCCGAGCTGCAGCGCACCCTTGCGGCCGAAGCGGTCACCGATCGCGCCGGCACTGAACAAGAGGCCTGCGAACACCAGTGAGTAGGAAGCGACCGCCCACTGCAGCTGCGAGGTCGTCGCGTGGAGCTCCTTCGACAACGTCGGGATGGCGACGTTCAGGGCCGAGTTGCCGGTCTGGACGATGATGAGGCTCAGGCAGAGGACGCCGAGCGTCCACCAGCGGCGGGCGTGCACGACTGCGGCATCCATAGGCGTCCACTCTGACTGAACCCGCGAAATGACACAATATGACGTTTGTCATGTTGCGACATACCGAGGTGGGATGCGACACTCATCCCGTGCCGGAAACCGGACTGCGGGAGCGCAAGCGGGAGAAGACCCACGATGCGCTGGTGCGCACGGCGTTGCAGCTCTTCTCCGAGCGGGGCTTCGACCACGTCACCGTCGAGGAGATAGCGGCCGGCTACGACCTGTCGGCCCGTACCTTCTTCCGCTACTTCGCCTCGAAGGAAGATGTCCTCTTCTCGGAGGGCGACCGCCACCGCACTCACCTTCTGCAGGCGCTCGCGGACCAGGACCCGTCGGTGAGGCCGTTCGCCGCGCTCGAGGCCGCTCTGCGGCTCGTCGCCACGGACTACGCGCAAGAACGAGACCTCCTGAGGATGCGCCACCAGATCGTCGCGTCGACGCCTTCCCTCTCGACCCGTGCCGCTGAGCGCAAGCAGGGCTGGGAAGTCGAGGTGATCGACCAGCTGCGCGCATCCGGACGCGCTCACGGGATGAGCGACGTCGACCTCCGCCTCGTCGTGGCGGCCACGACGACGGCACTCCAGGTCGCGATCGAGGCGTGGGTCGTCAGCGACGAAGCAGCCGATCTCGCCGACCTCCTCGATGCAGTGTTCGAGCGCCTGCGCACCGGTCTCGGTCGCTGATGGACCTCGGGCTGGAGGGCAAGAAGGCGATCGTCACCGGTGGGAGCCGCGGCATCGGCAAGGCGATCGCGCGACAGCTCGCGTGGGAAGGGGTCGACGTCGGGCTCGCTGCCCGCGACGCCGCGCGCCTCGATGCGGCAGCGGCCGAGCTGTCCGCGGAGACGGGCCGACGGATCGTGCCGCGCTCCTGCGACACGGGCGACGACGAGTCGGTGCGAGCGATGGTCACCGGGCTCGCGGCGACACTCGGCGGCGTCGACATCCTCGTGAACGCGGCCGCGATGCCGGGAGGTGTGATCGCCCCACCGAAGCTCGCCGAGATCACCACCGACGCGCTCTGGAGCGAGATCAACACCAAGGTGATGGGCTACCTCCGATGCGCACGTGAGGTGGCGCCGTTCATGATCGAGAACGGATGGGGACGCATCGTCAACATCAGCGGGTTGGCCGCGCGCCAGTCCGGGTCGACACTCGGTTCCATTCGCAACGTGGCCGTCGCGGCGATGACGAAGAACCTCGCGGACGAGCTCGGTCCGCATGGCATCAACGTCACCGTGGTCCATCCGGGCATCACCCGCACCGAGCGCACGACCGACGAGGCCGCGGCGCGGGCGACAGGCAACACGATCGGCCGGATCGTCGACGCGGAGGAAGTCGCGTACGTCGTCGCGTTCTTGGCATCGCCGAAGAGCACTGCGATCACCGGCGACGCGATCGCGTGCGGAGGCGGCGCTTCCCGAGCCATCCACTACTAAGCGCGGGGCGTCAGGTCCGAGTTCACGGCGACGGGCTGGCAGGTGAGCCCACCTCCTCGAGTCGGACATCGCCGTCCACGATCAGACGGAAGCGACCGCGACCAGTCTTCTCTAGACGGATCGGCGCGCCCCTCTCGTCGAGCCTTCGCTTCAACAGGATGAGCCGAGTGTCGAGGTTGTCGCGGAAGCCGGGCAGTTCGAGACGCTGGTCGAGCCGGATCTCCTTGTTCGTGAAGTCGATGCGTCCGTCGGCGAGGTGCTGCTCGAGCAGCGACGAGAGGATGCGGCCCGCGACTCCGCGGATGAGGTAGTCCCCGTTGAGGAAGATGCTGCCGTCCACGGCGAAGTATCGCACCCGGGTGGCGGCACCCTCGTGGACGGCGACGGTCCTGGCGGCGACTGCCGCGGCCTCTGGCGACTCGCGCTCGCGAGCCCGGTCGATCTCGATCGCGCTCGCGAGGAATGACGCCACAACACTCAACAGCGACTCGTCGTTGTGGTTGAACGCCACCGCGCGATCGCTCTCGACAACGAGCACGCCCACGAGCTCACCAAGAGCGATCGCCGGCACGGCGAGTCGGCTCTCGACGCCGTCGAGCCCGGGCAGCGGCACGTCGCGCCCCGGCCCGATCCCCTCCTCTGCGAACGCCTTGCGCACGCTCGTCGAGTACTTGCGCATCTGGCGCAAGTTGCCAATTCGCATCGGGGCCGCGCGTGCAGCGGCCATTCCGATCGTCCCTTCTCCTACTCGCACCTCTGATCCGACCCCCTCGGCGGTGTACCCGTGGCTCGCGATGGTGAAGAGAAGCTCACCCGACTCGTCGAGGAGCAGGAGAAGCGAGTACGCGTAGCCGAGCAGGTCATGTAGCCCGTCGACAGTCGCACCGACGAGCGTGTCGAGGTCCGGACACCGGCTCAGCCGGGCGACGAGCTCACCCAGCGCTTCGGGCCTTGCCTGCGATCCCCGCTGGGGATGCAAGCCGTAGGGCTCGTTGAGCAGCTGGACGTCGATCACTCGGAACACGTCGGCCGCCTTGAGCTTGAAGACGCCCTGCATGTTGTGGAAAGCGGCGGCCTCGTCGACGTCTTCGCGCAGCCTGTCGAAGATCGCCCCCCGGCGCACGGTCCGCTCGAACACCACCTTCAGCCGGTACTCGTCGTACGTCGTGGGGTCGACCAGCACCAACGACGCGAGCGGGTTCTCGGCGAGGTTACGGAGCGTCTTCGAGAAGAACTGGTTGGAGAGCGCGATGTGCTCGTCGTCGACGAACCGCACCCGGGAGAGGTAGGTGACGTTCGGGACGCCCGCCGCTGACGCCGTCGCGATGATCGCGGGGATCGCTCCTTCGAAGCACTCGCGGAGCGCCGAAAGCGCGATCGTGTCGTCGCGCGTCATGCGACCGACGATCCGGCTCGGGGACCGGGCGTCTGATCGTAGAGCTCGTCGACGACGACGGTGCAGGCAACGAAGAGCTGAGGCCGCACGCGCTCCAGCAGATCGCGTGGGATGTGATCGGTGGCGACGATGTCATCGTAGAAGTCGGTCGTGTACTGCTCCGACTTCGCGAGATCCGCGTCGGTCATCGGCTCGACATCGACGATGTGGCCCTTCATCTGGAGCGATCGAAGCGTCGGCACGTCGGTCGCCGTGATCGCGACGCGTCCCGACGCGACATCCTCGGGCTTCACCAGCAGCCGCACTCGAACCTCGCCTTCGGAGCACAGCACGGTGAGTCCCCACGCCCTCGAGGCGTAGGGCTCGCCTTGGGCATCAAGCGTGCACGCGATCAGCGCGCAACCCCCGTGGAGGAACGAGACCATCCCCTCGTCGAGCATTAAGCGAGTTCTTAGCATTCGGTTACGAGCATTTTGGGAGCGCAGCTGTTGGGGGTTCCCGCACCATGACCTCAACGACAACGACGTCCGAAAGGGAGCTCCGATGACCGAGCTGCAGCAAGTGACTCACAACCTCTACCTCGACATCCACAAGGGCATCCGGCGAGAGCTCTTCGCCCTGACCGAGCGCGCCGGCAGCGTCGACCCCTCCGTGCGGAGCGGCCGAGTCGACCTCGCCGAGCAGCTCGACCATGCGGTCGGGATCCTCGTTGATCACGCTCACCACGAGGACACCTACGCGCAGCCGTCTATCGAGAAGTTCCTGCCCGACCTTGCGGCGGAGATCGAGGGAGACCATGACCGGCTCGAGGGTCGCATGGTCCGGCTGCAAGAGATGGCCTACGACGCCATCAACGCGATGCAGAGCTCGCAGCGCTTCGCGGTGCACCGCCTCTACATCGAGCTCGCCTCGTTCACCAGTGAGTATCTCGCCCACCAGGACCTCGAAGAGCGCCTCGTGATGCCGGCGCTCGAGCAGGCCGTCGGAGCCGAGACCGTGCTCGGGATCCACGGCGCGATCGTCGGGAGCATCCCGCCCGACCAGATGGCAAAGGCGCTCGCGCTCATGCTGCCGGCGCTGAACATCGACGATCGCACCGAGCTGCTCGGCGGCATCCGCGCAAACGCTCCGGCTCCTGTGTTCGAGGGTGTGTGGGGCCTCGCGGGCTCGGTGCTCGCCCCGCCCGACTTCACGGCGCTCGGCGCCCGCCTCGAGATCGCGGCCTGAACGTCAGGCCCGCCGGCCGAGGAAGGCGAGCAGCTTCGTCTGTTCGTCGGCCTCGGCCGACACGTCGATCTCCGGCCCGAACGCCTGCGGACCGCGCATCTTGTCGGCGAGCGGCGCCATCGCCTGCCGCACGTCGGCCAGATCCTTCGAGTCGATGTGATCGTCGAGGCCGGCGGCGCGGGCGAGATCCCAGCCGTGCACGATCAGGTCCGTGCAGATGAACTGGTCGATGCCTTGCTCGAACGTCGCTTTGCCGGCGAAGCCGTCGTACTCCTTCTTCGCGACGGAAGGATCGTCGAGCGCGGCTTGGGTGGCGTCACGAGCCGCTGCCCAAGCGGCAGCCGGATCGTCCTCGACCGGCGGCACCTTCGGCGGTTCTTCCCCCGCCATGCCGAAGAAGAGCCCTGGTGTCTCGGTCAGGTGCCGCACGACGTCGATCGCCTTCCAGTCCTTGCAAGGGCTTTGCGTGTGCCACTTGTCGGGGGGCACCTGATCGATCTTCTTGGTCACCCCGGCGGCCAGCCGCCGGTACCGATCGCTGATCGCAGTCATGGACGGAACGTACCCGTGCCGAAATCCCGACCAAACCCCAGGGGGCCCCCGGACGTGTCCATTACGTCGCACGCGAGTGAGCGGTGTTGGCGGGAACACTCGGGCGTCGACGAACCCCGGCCCCGGCGGGAGGGGCCGGGGTTGTCGACGTTTTCCGGTCGAGCTCAGCCTCCGGGGAGGCGGTCAACGCTCGCAGTGGCGTCCTGAGGGCGGTCCACGACGGGCTCGCCCCCGTCGAGGTGCACGTTGATGTCGTTCGAGTCGCCGCCGCCGGACTCGGGTACGGACGACACTTCGATGTTCGATCCGTCCAAATTCGTCTCCGCGATCGACCAGCCGGGCGACTGCAGAGTCGTGGACAGGTTCATCGAGGTGTCGGTGTGCTGCACCTCGATGGTGCCGCCCTCGGCGTCAAACGACGTGGAGCGGGGGCCGGGCGACGACCCCGTCGACACCGAGCCAGATGTCGTCGTCGCGCCCTTCGTCGAGGCCCGGCTCGGCGCCGGCATCGCCCCCGTGGACTGATTCGCCACTTGGGGCTCGGCGACCGGTGTCGGTGTCGCCAATGGGTTGTTCTGGACCTGACTCGCCGCGACCCGGTCGCCCCCGGACACTCCGCGGGTCTGCCCGCCCGACGCCGTCAGCGGATCACTACTCGACGATCCATCCTCGCCCGCGGCGCGATCGGGAAGAGTCCTGGAAGCCGCGACCGTGGTCGTCGTCGAGTCGAACGCCACGGTCGTCCCGGTGCTCCCCACCCGAACGTCACGAGAGGGATGACTCGTCGTGCTGGTCACGAGCCCGCCAAGCACGACCAACACCAGAGCCGCGCTGCCGCGCATGACCGCACGCCGCCGGTGGGCACGCCGAATGCGAGGGCGAAGCTGTTCGAGCGCCGCCCTCGCCGAAGGAGCGTCGCCCGCCGCTCTCCCGAACAGGTCGAAGAGGTGGTCGTCCTCAACCATGACGTGCCCCCGCCAACGTCGGCCGAAGCCGCTCTCGTCCTTGGTTCAGGTGGAACTTCACCGCGCCGGTCGACAACGACATCGCGCTCGCGACCTCCGCGACTGACAAGCCTTCGATGTAGTACAGCGACATCGCGATGCGCTGCTGCGGCGGCAGCTTCGCGACGAGCGCGGCCGCGTCATCTGGCGGCGAGGGCTCGTCGATCCACTGCGGGTCGGCGGCCAAGAGCACGAGGACCTTCGCCCCCCTGCTCTCATGGCGGAAGTGATCGCGGATGCGATTGATCGCGACCCGACGGACCCATCCGACTGGGTCCTCGTACTGCGAGATCATCCGCCAGCGCAGATGGGCGTGGAGGAACGCCTCTTGGGTCGCTGTCCGCGGCCACTTCAGCGTCACCGCATGCCGCTGTCAGCGCTCGCACCATCAAGGGGTAGTGGGTCTCGAACACCTCATCGAAGCCGAGTGCGGACGTCGGCGCGACCAGCGGCCGCGCCCTTCCTGCTTGGCATCGCCGTCCTGTCCACGCCCCCGCATCACCGCCGCGTTCTGCCCCGCCACGGGGGTGTTGTCGCCCCGGCTGAGCTGGTCGGCAGAAGGCGGAAAAACCCCAGCGTGAGGCCCTGATGTGGGGCCGATCACGCAGGTGAGGTGCCCTGCGGTGCTTCGTTCAAGCGATCGCTCTCCTCGGCCGATGCATTCACCACGGACCAAACCTTTGGCTGAGGCGCGTCGTGTGAGCGCAGTCCGACGTACAGGAGGCAACTCATGGAGCGACGACACGCATTTGCGTTGGCCGCCACCGCGACCCTGGTCGCGGCGAGCTCGGCAGTGGCGGTCGCTGCCATCACCGGTGCCGCGAGCCTCGGCTTCGGAATCGGCGCGGCGGCGGATCCCTCGGAGCCAGCGACCACGGTCGCGACGTCTACTGCTCCATTGACTGACGCACTCCCCGAGTCCCTCCCTGCGGTGGTGGAGGTGAGGACGCGGACGGTCGACGACGTCGTGCACGTCCCGACCCCCACTGCTTCGACAGCCGCGGCACCGGCTCCGCAGCCCGCCTCAGTGAGCTCGGCGGTTCCTGCCGGCGACGTAGCCGATCAAGTCGCGGAGGTCGCCGACGAGACGGATGACGAGATCGGCTCGGTGAGCATGGTCACGCCCGTCCCGACCACGGTTGCGACGACGTCGTCCATGGCGGCAGCGGCGACGACCGCTCCGTCCACGACGCTGCACGAGCGCGACGACGAGCACGAGGGACCTTCAACAGGCGCACCAACGATGTCTGCCACGACGATGAGCCCATCGACGAGCGCACCAAACGGCGGGCACGGTCGCGGCGACGACTGATGGCCGACCCGAACGAATCGACAACCGCGAGCCAGGCCGATCGGCTCGCGCGTCTGGCTGAGCGCCGCTCGGGCCAGCGCTCCACCACCACCGACGCGACATCACGGACCTCCACCGCCTCGGTGGTCGACGCACTCACACCTCCGGCGCCGAAGCCCGCCGGTGCGTCGGCCAAACAAAGGCGGACGCACAAGGCGGGCGCGAGCCGCATCCTCAGCGTGGGCATCAGCACCGCGATGTGCCTGTCGATCGTCGCCGTGCTCGCCGCAAACCCGCCCAGCTGGTCGTCGCCGACGCCGACGCAGGTCGCTGCCGTCGGCCCGCCTTCCGCCGCGCCGGCTCCCACGAGTCCGGCGGTCGCTCCGGCCCCCACGGCGGCCGTCGCGCCGCCCCAAACGATCGTCGTGTACAAGACGCTGCATCGCACGGTGTACGTGTACGACCCTCCGCCGGGCGGGGCCACTCCAGCCGGTGAGGCGGCGCCGGGCAGCAGCTCGCCAGGTGCATCCCCGAACCCGGGAGCGGCGCCGGCACCCGCCGCGCCCTTTAGCGTGCTCCCGCCGATCCTGCACCCGCCCCCGCCTCAGCCGCGGCACCTCCCCCTGCCCCGCGGCCGACCTCGGCACCCAAGGCTCCTCCCCCGACCGCGGCGCCTCCCCCGCCCCCCACCACCGCGGCACCGGCGCCTCCGCCTCCCCCGCCCCCGCCGCCACCCTCGTGCTCGGGGTCGAAATGCTGACTCCCGTCCTCACCGTCGACGCCCATGACCCGACCTATTGGGTCGCACACACCAGAAGGGCGATGGGCAGCGTCGCCCAGGTCGTGGTCGGCGACGCTCCGCTCGGGTTGGTCGACTGGGCGTACGAGGAGATCGAGCGCCTCGAGCAGTCGTGGAGTCGGTTCCGAGAGACGAGCGACCTGTCGATCCTCAACGTGTCGCCGGACCGCGACGTGGAGGTCGGCTCCCGCCTTTGGAGTGCGCTCGCCCGCTCCGACGAGCTCTGGCGTGCGACCCGCGGCTCGTTCGACCCGACGATCCTCGGAGCGCTCGAGGATTGGGGATACGACCGCTCGTTCGAAACGATTCACGCCGGAGACACGGACCGTCTTGCGCCGCCGAGCGCTCGCGTCCCCGGATGGTCGCTCGTTCACCTCGACCCAGACGCGCGCACGGTCCGGTTGACGGGCGGGGTCCGCATCGACCTCGGCGGGATCGGCAAGGGACTCGCCGCGGATCTCATCGCGACGGGACTGATCGACCGGGGAGCAGCCTCCGCGTGCGTCGCCCTCGGCGGCGACGTCCGAGTGACCGGCCAGTCGCCGACGGCCTCGGGCTGGTCCGTGCCGGTCGAGGACGCCACGCTCGGGGTTCAGTCGTTCACCACCGACGTCAAGGAAGGCGCCGTCGCGATGAGCACGACGCTCATCCGCCGTTGGCGGCGGGGGGAAGTCGAGGTCCACCACATCATCGATCCGGCCAAAGGTCGTCCAGCTCACTCGGGGCTCGTGGCAGCGGTCGTGTCAGCGTCCGAGGCTTGGTGGGCTGAAGGCCTGGCGAAGGCGGCGATCGTCGAAGGCCCGCACGCGGGCGAAGCCCTCCTCCGGCGCTGCGGCGTCGAGGGTTGGCTCACCTCCGAGGATGGCACGACGACACGCGTCGCGAGCACTGCGGAGGGATCGTCGTGATCGCAGAAGTGACCCCCCAGCTTTGGTGGTACGTCGCCCGGGCGAGCGGGCTGACCGCGTACGCGCTCGCAACTCTGTCGGTGCTCTTGGGACTGGCGTTCTCAGCCCGCGCAGTGAGACGACGGGGCGCTCCCGCGTGGATGAACGACCTCCACCGGTTCCTCGGATTCCTCACCGTCGTGTTCACCGCGGTCCACCTGCTCGGGCTGTGGGCCGACAGCTACGTGCACTTCGGTCCGAGCGAGCTCTTCGTGCCCATGGCTTCGACCTGGAACCCCGGTGCCGTCGCGTGGGGAGTCGTCGCTGCGTATCTGCTCGTCGCGATCGAGCTCACGTCCTGGGCGCGACGGCTGTTGCCTCGCCGTGTCTGGCACGCCGTGCACCTCTCGAGCATCGGGCTCTTCGCTCTGGCAACTGTCCACGCCGTGCAGGCAGGCACCGACACCGACATGGTTGCGCTGGTGTGGACGTTCGTCGGCTGCGTGCTGATCGTCGGCTTCCTGGTGCTCTACCGGTTGCTCACGCGGCGGTCCGCTGCGGCTCGACCAGCAGGGCGACCGGTCGAGCTCGTCGAGGCCGCCTGATGGCTCCGGGCCCAGGCCCTACTCGTCGAAGTGCACCTGCTGGGGGAAGCCGTCCACGAGACGGAGGTGGATGCCCGGGCCGTCCTCACCACTTCGCTTGAACTGAATTCGGATGTCGTCGGGCTGCGCGTTCGTCGTGCCCACCGTGAACCCGGGCGCCGGCCTCACCTCGAGCAGTGTCATCGCTGTCGGTGTGTAGCTGATCGACACCGAGCCCCCGGCGGACGAGAACGACGCGGTCGACGCCGCTGTCGTCAGCGACGTCGAGGACGAGGTCGACGAGGTCGACGACGTCGAGGACGAGGTCGACGACGTCGAGGACGAGGGCGACGACGCTGAAGGCGGGACCGACGCGGTCGTCACTGCGGTCGACTCAGACGTCGAAGCCCCGTCCGACGCGGACACCGACGGGGTCTCGGGGGCTGCGGGCACCGTCGCCCCGACCGTGGTCGGGGGAACGGCCCGCGGCGTGGTCGGAGCCGGGGTTGTGGCCTCGGCTGTCGCCGACGGTGGAGGTGAAACGTCCTCGGATCGGGAGACAGAGGCCGCGGTCGCGGGCGCCACGGAGGACGACGCGAAAGGCAGTGGCTCCGCAACCGTGGTCGTCTCGACCGTCGAGCCGGTGCCGGCGACGCGGAGCCGGCTGGCACCCTCGTCGGAAGACCGCGCCACGATCGCTCCGAGGGCAACCATGCCGATCAGCCCAGCGCCGCCACGTACCGCTGCCCGCCGCTGGTGCGCCCGCCGGATCTGTGGCCGGATCCGGGCCAGCGCGTCATCGGCCGATGGCTGCTCCCCCGCCGCCCGCTGGAACATCTGCTTCACATTGCTCTCATCGTCAACCATCTCGCGCCCCTATCGCCGCCGGCCGCAGCCGGGCCCTCCCTTGGCTCATGTGGAACTTGACCGCCCCCTCGGACAACGACATCGCTGCTGCGACCTCCGCGACCGACAGCCCTTCCACGTAGTACAGCGACATCGCCAGGCGCTGCCGTGGAGGCAGAGCCGCGAGCAGCGCTGTCGCGTCATCGTCGAAGCTGGTCTCGCCCGCCCAAACCAGCTCGGCAGCGAGCAGCCGCCGCGCCTTCGACGCCCGCTCCTCACGTCGGAAGTGGTCCCGCATCTTGTGGATCGCGACGCGCCGCACCCATGCGACGGGATTGTCGTACCGCGAGATCCGCCGCCATCGAAGGTGTGCCTTCACCCAGGCGTCCTGCACACAGTCGGCAGCAACCTCGGCGTCACCGCACGCGGCCGTCAGTGCGCGCACGAGTGACGGATAGTGGAGTCGGAACGCCTCGTCGAAGCCCGAGCTCGGTGTGGCCGCGACCGCGGGTGCCGTGGCGTCATTCACCGGGCATCACACGCTGCAGGGGGCCAAAAGGTTTGGGCGACCCGCAAGTCTGTCGGCGCGACGATGGGTCCATGCTCATGATCGGAACCCGCAAGGGCGCATGGCTGGTCAGACCCGATGCAAAGCGCCGTGACTGGGCCGTGACCGGCCCGATCTTCCTCGGTCAGATCATCCAGCACCTCGTGCAGGATCCCCGACGGCCGGCCTCGCTGCTCATGGCTTCACGCACGGGCCACCTCGGTCCCACCGTGTTTCGGTCCCGCGACCTCGGCGACACGTGGGAAGAGGCGACCAGGCCCCCCGCCTTCGCCAGGGGCGACTCTCTCGATCGCAGCGTCGGCTCAGTCGTGTGGTTGAGCCCGGGCCATCACGACGAACCCGGCGTCTGGTACGCCGGCACAGTCCCCCAGTGCCTGTTCCGCAGCGAAGACGGCGGCGACACGTGGGAACCGGTCACCGGCTTCAACGACCACCCGATGTGGAGGACCTGGGCCAACTACCCGGAGGACCAGACGCCCGACGGATCAATGCTCCATTCGGTCATCGTCGATCCGCGCGATGCAAACCATCTCTACATCGGCCTGTCGGGCGGCGGCGTGTTCGAAAGCGTCGATCGTGGCACCGACTGGAAGCCACTGAACGCGGGCTCGAAGGCCGACTTCTTCCCCGACCCCGATCCCGAATTCGGCCAGGACCCGCACACGGTCAGGCTCCACCCCCTTCGACCGGACCGCCTCTATCAGCAGAACCACTGCGGCATCTACAAGATGGAGCGACCTGAGGGTCGCTGGGAGCGGATCGGCGACAACATGCCGCCGCGAAGTCGGCGACATCGGGTTCCCCATCGAGCTTCATCCCCGCGACCCCGATACGGCTTGGGTGTTCCCGATGGACGGCACCGATGTGTGGCCCCGCACGAGCCCGGACGGCAAGCCGTGCGTCTACGTGACACGTGACGCGGGCGCGTCGTGGGTGCGATGCGACAAAGGCCTGCCGAAGCAGGCGTGGTACACGGTGAAGCGGCAAGCCATGACGGTCGATCAGGCGGATCCCGTCGGCGTTTACTTCGGCACGACGAGCGGGGAGGTCTGGGGCAGCGTCGACGAGGGAGACTCGTGGGTCACGATCGCCGAGCACCTGCCGGAGATCTACTCGGTCGAGTATGCAGAGCCGATCACTGCATGAAGGTACGGATCCCGACACCGCTGCGGTCGTACACCGATCAGCACGCCTGGGTAGAGGGTTGCGGAGCCACCGTTGACGAGCTGCTGCGTGACCTTGACCGGACCTACCCCGGCATGCGGTTTCGCATCGTGGACGAGCAGGGCAGGTTGCGCACCCACGTGAAGGTGTGGGTCAACGCTGACCCCGTGCGCGACCTCTCGACCCCCGTGGTCGCCTCGGACGAGGTCACGATCATGCAGGCGTTGTCTGGCGGCTGAGGTGGGAGACGACCTTGTGACTGATCGTCGCGAGGACCTCGATCTCCTGTGGGCTGAGCAAGTCGATGAGATGCCGCCGGACCGACGCGACGTGAGAGGGCGCAGCCTTCTGGATCGCGCGCAGCCCTTGCCCGGTCAAGGCGACGAATGAGCCGCGGCCATCGGTCGTGCACTCCTCTCGACTGACGAGGCCGCGCTCCTGCATCCGGTCGATGTGGTGCGAGAGGCGGCTCTTGGACCAGAGCATGCGAGCGGCGAGCTCGTTGAGTCGCCAGCGGTGGCCGTCGACCTCGGACAGGTTCGACAGCACCGTGTAGTCGGGCTCCGAGAGGCCGGAGTCCTCGGTCAGGTCGCGCGCGAGCTGTGCAGTGAGCAGCATCCGCATCTGTTGGTAGCCCCGCCACGCTCGCGCTTCCGCTTCGTCCAACCACACGGCATCGTCCACGGAGGCAGTGTAGGCTATTGGTTGACATGTCAACATCTATCGCACCGCCCACCCCCCAGCTCATGGTGATCGTCTCGAGCACACGACCGGCGCGCGTCGGCCGCAAGGTCGCCGACTGGGTCGTCGAGCGGGTCGAGGACCACGGTGGGTTCGACGTCGTGCTCGCCGATCTTGCTGAGCTCCGGCTCCCGTTCCTCGACGAGCCGAAGCACCCGCGCTTCGGCGACTACTCGCAGCAGCACACCAAGGACTGGAGCGCGAAGGTCGACGCTGCAGACGCGTTCGTCTTCGTCATGGCCGAGTACAACCACAGCTTCACGGCACCGTTGAAGAACGCCCTGGACTTCCTCAACCGCGAGTGGTCCTACAAGGCCGTGGGCTTCGTGAGCTACGGCGGAGTCGCCGGCGGCACGCGCGCCGTGCAGGCGATCAAGCCGGTGTGCATCGGGCTGCGGATGATCCCCCTCTTCGACGCCGTGCCGATCCCGTGGATCGCACAACAGATCGATGGGCAGGGCGCGTTCACCTCCAACGATGCGCTCGAAGCGGGCGCCAAGGCGATGCTCGACGAGCTCGCGAAGATGACCGGCGCGCTCACTGCGGTGCGGAGACCTGCACCGTCGGCTTGATCCGTCGCCTTGGCTACGGGAGGCGGAACTCGGCAAGCGCCTCGGGATTGGCGAGCGCCTCAGTGTTGCGCACGGGCCGACCGTTCACGACGTCCGCAATCGCGAGCTCGGTGACCTTTCCGCTGCGGGTACGGGGGATGTCGCTGACAGCGACGATCAGCGCGGGCACATGACGAGGTGAGCACTGCTCGCGGAGCGTGCGCTTGATCGTCTCGCGCAGCGCGTCGTCGATCTCGACTCCATCGACCAGACGGACGAACAGCACGATGCGCGTGTCGCCTTCCCAGTCTTGGCCGACCGCCACCGACTCGAGCACCTGCGGAAGCCTGTCGACCTGCCGGTAGATCTCTGCCGTCCCGATGCGCACGCCGGACGAGTTCAGGGTCGCGTCGCTGCGCCCGTGGATGACCATCCCGCCGTGCTCGGTCCACGACGCGAAGTCGCCGTGCGTCCAGACGCCCGGGAACCAGTCGAAGTACGCACGCCGGTACGCGGCGCCGTCGGCATCGCCCCAAAACCCGATGGGCGTCGTGGGGAAAGGCCGCGTGCAGACGAGCTCACCCTCGACGCCGGGCGGCGCAGGATTGCCGTCATCGGTCCAGACGTCGACCGCCATGCCGAGCGCGGGCCCCTGGATCTCGCCACTCCAGACCGGGAGGGTCGGGTCGCCGAGCACGAAGCAGCCGCACAGATCGGTGCCTCCCGAGATCGACGCGAGGTGCACGTCGGGCTTCACCGCGTCGTAGATGTAGGCGAACCCCTCGGCGGACAAGGGCGAGCCGGTGGAGCAAATCGTGCGGAGCGACGACAGCCGGTGCGTCTCGCGAGGCCGCATGCCGGCCTTCGCGAGGCCGTCGATCAGCTTTGCCGACACCCCGAGCAACGTGAGGTTGTGACGGTCGGCGAGGTCGAACAGCGCGTCGGGTGCCGGATGCATCGGGTTGCCGTCGTACAGGACGATCGTGGCCTTCGACGCCGAGCGCGGAGACGAGCCAGTTCCACATCATCCAGCCGCAGGTCGTGAAGTAGAACACCCGGTCGCCCGCCTTCACGTCGCAGTGCAGCTGGTGCTCGCTCAGGTGTTTGAGAAGCAGCCCTCCGGCGCGGTGGACGATGCACTTCGGCGGGCCGGTCGTGCCCGACGAATAGAGGATCGCCGCAGGGTGATCGAATGACGTGCGCACGTACTCGAGCACGCCTGCCCCGGCGCCCGTGAGCGCCGCGAACGACATCGCGCTGGGAATGCCGCTGAGGTCGGGGTCGTCGCGCAGGTTTCCTACGACGACGACCGTGCGCACGCTGGGGAGCCCCGGTGCGATGTCGGCGAGCCGAGCGAGGCAGTCGACGCGCTTGCCGCCGTACGTGTACCCATCCGCCGCGAACAGGACGACCGGCTCGATCTGGCCGAACCGGTCGATCACGCTGGACGTGCCGAAGTCGGCCGAAGTCGACGAGAACACCGCGCCGATCGCGTTCGTCGCGAGGAACGCGATCACCGCCTCGGGGAGGTTCGGCATCCACGCAGCCACCCGGTCACCGGGATGCACATCAGCGGCGTGCAGACCGCCAACTACCGCGGCGACCGAGACCCGAAGCTGCCCCCATGTGATCGTGCGCCGCTGACCGTCTTCACGCTCGAAGATGATCGCCGGAGCGACGTCGTCCTCCGGACCGGCGAGCAGGTTCTCGGCGAGGTTGAGCGACGCGTCAGGAAAGAAGTGGGCACCGGCGACGGTGCCGTCACCCACATCAAACGACGTCGTACCCGGCGGGCTCACGATGCCGCAGACGTCCCACACGTCGCGCCAGAACGCCCCCGGCTCCGCGACGCTCCACTCGTGCAGTGCCGCGGCATCGTCGAAGCCGGCCCGCCGGCGGAACCGGTGCATCAGGGATGCTTCGATGCGTTCCGCGCTCGGCGTCCACAAGGGGGCGCTGTCCACGAAGGAACTATGCCCCGCGCTGTTCACTCCTTGCGTACCGTGCCCGGCGTGGACGGTGCCGACGAGCTGCTTGCGGAGGCCGCAGCCCGCGGCATGTCGGGCTGGGACTTCACCTGGCTCGACGGACGCATGACCTCAGACGGCTTGCCGTGGGACTACACCGCGCTCGTCGAGCGTCACGCGGCGACTGCCTCGGCCGTGCTCGATATGGGCACCGGCGGTGGCGAGGTGCTGTCGGCGATCCACGCGCTCCCCCGCTGCACGGTGGCCACCGAGGGCTGGAGACCGAACGTTTCCGTCGCCGCTCGCCGGCTCGCACCGATGGGCATCCCCGTCGTCCACGACGAAGGGGCGATCGACAACTTCGAGCAACAGGACCGAGACCCACGGGGCCGGCTGCCGTTTCGAGATGAGGCCTTCGATCTCGTGATCAACCGGCACGAGGCCTTCACCGCTGCGGAAGTGCATCGTGTGCTGCAGCCCCACGGCCATTTCCTCACGCAACAAGCAGGGTCCGGCGGCGCGGATGCAGGCCGCTTGCTCGGCGAGCCCGTTGCCCTCGAGACGTTCGACCGAGCGTTCGCGGCGTGCCAGCTCCGCGCTACCGGATTCGACGTGCTCGACGGTGCGAGTGCGGTCGAGACGATGACGTTCGCCGACGTCGGAGCGTTTGCCTGGTACCTCACCGTGATCCCGTGGATGGTGCCCGCCTTCTCGATCGAGACCCATCGATGGGCGTTGCGCGAGCTCCATCAGTCGGGAGTCGTGCTCGAGATCCACGCGACGCGGTTCTGGCTCGTCGCCAGAAGGGCGGCCGCGTGACCCTGGCCGGTGAGATCCTCATCGTCACCGGCCCGCCCGGCGCGGGGAAGTCGACCATGGCGCAGACCTTGGTCGAGCGGTTCGAGCTGGCGGTGTTGCTGCAGGGCGACTGGTACTTCGCACGCATCGTGCGCGGATGGATCGAGCCTTGGACGACGCCATCGCAGCACCAGAACACCGTCGTGACGCGAGCGATCGCAGCGTCGGCGCGCGAATACGCGCTCGGCGGATACGCCGTCGTCGTCGAGGGGATCGTCGGTCCGTGGTTCCTCGACACGTTCGTTCCCGCGGTCGGAGAGGTGGCCGTCCACTACGTCGTGATCCGACCGACGGCGGAGACCGCGATGGCGCGCGCCGTGGCGCGGGAGGCGCCGGCCCTCGTCGATCCCGAACCGGTCTCCCACATGTATCGGGCGTTTGAGGCGCTCGGACCGCACGAACACCACGTGATCGACACGAGCGGGCAGGATGTCGACGACACCGTGGTCGCGGTCGTCGCTCGGCTCGAGGCCGGGAGCCTGCGCTTGTAACCCAGCTTCTTGCACCGCTCTCACACGAGGTTGCGGCGATCCTTGCAGTCGACGCTCATGGTGTGCGCATGGATGCCACACCCCACACCGCGAAGCGCCACCGCCCTCACCCCGCCGCGCCGAGCGCGCCGCGTCACCGCTGCGGCGAGCGCCGCCGCGTTCGTGGCGATGGGCGCGGGGATGGCTCATTCCGCCGCGCAACCCAAGGACGACGACGAGACCGCGGTCGCCCCGGCGGCGACGACCGATTCGTCGTGGGCGGCCACCACATCCGCGACCACCACATCAGCCACGACGACGGTGGCTGCCCACACGCAGACGCAGGGCAGCTGATGGCACAGCTCTGGTGGTACGTGGCGCGCGCCAGTGGCATCGTCGCCTGGGCACTGCTCACCGCGTCGGTGCTGTGGGGTCTCTCGCTCTCGACGAAGGTGCGGCCTCCGCACGTCAGGCCGGCGTGGATGCTCGACCTCCACCGCTTCCTCGGTGGCGCGGCCACGATCTTCACGGGCCTCCACATCGGATCGATCTTCCTCGACTCGTACGTGCACTTCGGGCCAGCCGAGATCCTGGTGCCGTTCGCGGTCATCGTGGAAGCCCGCCGCGGTCGCGCTCGGCGTGCTCGCGCTGTACCTCCTCCTGACCGTGGAGCTCACCTCCCTCGCGAGGCGGCGCCTTCCGCATCGTGTGTGGCGCCGCATCCACGTGCTCTCCCTTCCCCTGTTCGCGCTCGCCACCCTGCACTTCGTCGCGGCCGGCACCGACGCTCGCGGCATGCTCATGCTGAGCGCTGTGCTCGCCAGCACACTGACTGTCGTCGCTCTGGTTGCCCTGAGGATCCGCCAGACGGCGACCCCAGCTCGGGAGCGTGTGGCAGCCTCGCGTTGATGAAGGTCGTGATCGTCGGCGGCGGCATCGGGGGGTGTGCGCTCGCACTCAGCCTCCACGGTGCGGGCATCACCGACGTCGACGTGTACGAAGCAGTGAGCGAGGTGCGCGAGCTGGGCGTCGGCGTGAACGTCCTGCCGCACGCCTCACGCGAGCTCACCGAGCTCGGCCTCGGCGATCAGCTCGCGGCAACGGCGATATCAACTGCCGCACTTGTCTTCTTCAACCGGCACGGTCAGCGCGTGTTCGGCGAGGATCGTGGCCTCGCTGCCGGCTACCGGTGGCCCCAGTACTCGATCCACCGCGGTGAGCTGCTCGGCATCCTGTACCGGGCGGTGTGCGACCGCCTCGGCGCGCAGCGATACCACTCGGGCCACGCGGCCGTGCGAGTCGGCTCCGATGGCAAAGGTGCGTGGGCCGATCTCGAGCAACGGGGCACGCACGCCCCACTCGGCCGCGCCGCGGGTGATGTCGTCGTCGCGTGCGACGGGATCCACTCGGTCATCCGCGCGCAGCTGCATCCCGACGAGGGGCCGCCGCTGTGGAACGGCATCACGATGTGGAGAGCGGTCACCGAGCACGAGCCCTTCTTCGACGGGCGCACGATGATGCTCGTCGGGCACATGCAACGGCGCATGGTCATCTACCCGATCTCGAAGCGCCACGCCGACGCCGGCCGCTCGCTCGTCAACTGGGTCGCCGAGATGAAGACCGCGGTCGGTCAGCCCATGCCGAGGCAGGACTGGGAGTTCACCGCCGACCCCGAGCTCGCGGCGAGCGTGTTCGCTGACTTCCGGTTTGACTGGCTCGACGTGCCCGCGCTGATCCACGGCGCCCACGAGGTCTTCCAATATCCGATGGTCGACCGCGACCCGCTGACTCAGTGGACGTTCGGACGCATCACGCTCCTCGGGGACGCCGCCCATCCCATGTACCCCGTCGGCTCGAACGGCGCGTCACAGGCGATCGTCGATGCCCGCGTGCTCGCGCACCACCTCGCGACTGCGCCTGACCCTGACACCGGTCTCGCCCGTTACGAGGGTGTGAGGCGGCCACTCACTTCCGAGATCGTGCTCGCGAACCGCAACGTCGGGCCCGAGCGGATGATGGAGCTCGCCGAGCAACGCGCGCCCGACGGCTTCCGCGACATCCACGATGTCGTGTCCGAAGACGAGATGCTCGAGATCTCGTCGTCGTACAAGCGTATGGCCGGCTTCGATGCCGCGGCTTTGAACGCACGACCGAGCTGGTCGGCGAACCGACCGAGCTCCTAGCCCTCCTCCACCGTTTGCGCCCCAGAGCGACGATACGTCGGGCTGGCGCTCAAACGGTCAGGTGGGATCGAGCTGGGGGAGCAGCCGGGCTGGGGCGCAGTAGCGCCACGCTTCCACGAGCCGCTCCTCGAGGTCGCCTTTGCTCACCTTCGCGAGCCGCACGATCACCATCGGATAGCGCTCGTAGTGCGGCGTGACCGCATAGACCTTCGGGGCTTCCTGCACGAGTGCAGCACGCTCATCGAAGTCCACCTTCACGACGATCGAAGCTCCATCGTCGAGTGCACGGGCGAAGATCTTGCCCTTCACGTACCAGGCCGGCGTGCCCCAGCAGAGCTTCTCAGTGGTCGCCGGAAGGCCGAGCGCGATCGCGCGCACCGCGTCGACTGAGACCGTCATCGCTTGCGCGTGCGCTCGGCGTGGGCCTTGAACGATCCGAGCTGCTCTGACCAGAACGCCTCGACCTGGTCGAGCCACGCCTGGAGCGCGACGAGCGACTGGGGCCGCAGTCGATACATCCGCAGGCGGGCGTCCTCGTCGACGAGCTCGGCTTCGACGAGCCCGCTCTCGCGCAGCACCCGAAGGTGCCGGCTCATCGCGGGTCCGCTCATCCCGACGCTGGCGGCGAGCTCCCCAGCCCGCTTCGGGCCTGACCCGAGAAGGTCGACGACCGCGCGACGGGTGGGATCGGCCAGCGCGGCGAGGGTGAGGTCGACGGGCGCGAGATCATTCGCCACGGAACAAATAGATAACTAGCTCGTTACTGATTGTCAAGGGCTCCCGACAGGACCAGCGCTTCGATCGTCTCGATCGGACCCCAGGCCGCGTGCTCAGAGCTGCACAGCACGACCGTCGTGACGTCGCGACTGGGGTAAAAGGCCACCTCGGCGCTCACGCCGACGTTGATGCCCTCCTTCCCCCACCACACGACCTCTCCGTCCTCGTCGACCTGCATCCGGAACCCGAAGCCGTAGTGATGCATCGCGCCCGTCCTCGGCGAGCGGTACCACTCGACCTGGGGAGCGACCATGTCCTCGGCCCAGGGGCTCGGCAACAGCGTGTGGTCGCGACAGGCGCGGACGAACCGGGTCAGGTCGCCGGCGGTGACGTGCGCGCCACCGTCAGGCGACCCGATCGGCGGGTACGAGTAGATGTTCCGCTTCCAACCGGTGATGGCGCCCGCCTCGTCGCGCACCGGATCGCACGGTTCCGCGATGCCAGGCACCACCTCGTCCATGCGAAAGAAGCCGGAGCGCGTCATGCCTGCAGGAGCGAAGACGTGAGTGCGCACATAGTCGCGGTAGGTCGTCCCCGTCGCCTTCTCGATCATGAGGCCGAGGACGATGAACCCAGCGTTGCAGTAGCGGCAACGCTCTCCGGGCGGGAAGTTCGGCTCCTTGAAGGCAAAGTCGGGCAGGTGATCAGCGGTCTCGATCTCCGAGTAGCTCGCCTTGTCGACGAACAGGTCTTCGTAGCGCTCCCCCGCCTCCTCATCCGCGTCATCCGCGATGCCCGACGTGTGAGTGAGGAGGTGGCGCACGGTGACCGACGAGGAGATCGCAGTGCCTCCCAGGCCGAGGTAGTCGATCGCCGACGTCTCGAGCCCGAACACGCCCTGACTCACGAGCTGCAATGTGGCGACCGTGGTGAACGCCTTCGTGACCGACGCGCAGTCGAACCGTAGATCCGCTGTCATCGGGATCCGCCACGCACGGTTCGCCCATCCGTAGGCGCCTTCGAACAGCGTGGATGTGCCACGAGTGAGAACGACCACGCCGGACAGCTCGTCGTTCGCCGCGAGCCCCGCCAAGTGATGGTCGAGGTCGGCGAGTGCCTCGTTCACGCGTCGAGCTCGGCGATCAGCTTCTTCGGCGCGATCGCGCGGTAGCTCTCCTCGACCCAGTCGCAGAGCACATCGGGCGACGGGCGATCACTCGCTGAGAGCTGGATGTTGACCCAGCCGGCCTTGCCGAGGCCATAGCCGCTCGGCGTCGCGCAGTCGAGGCTCAGCGCCTGCTCCTTCGAATCGGGGAGCTTGACAGCGATGCCCGGCGTCGACGAATCGGGGTCGCCCATGAAGACGAAGATCTTCTTGCCCACCTTCGCGACGTGATCTTCCTCCCAGGGCTGGTCTTCCCACGCTCCGGGGAGGTCGAGCGCGAACTTCCGGATCACCGTATGCACCTTCTTCGCATCGGACTTTCCGCGAGCAGTCATCGCGAGACCTTGCGGCCGAGCTTGATGAAGGGTTGCTCGATGTACCGGTACGACAGCCACGAGACGACGATCGTCGCCGCGAGCCACACGGAGAACGTGAGTGGCCGGTAGGGCGTCGCCGAGATCGCGCGCAGCACGACCGCATGCCAGAGATACAGCGAGTAGCTGATCGCGCCCAGCCAGATGAGGATGCCGGGGAACTTGTAGCGGCGAAGCAAGAGCGCGCCGCCGAACACCAGATAGGCGACGACAAAGGTGAGTGATTCGGCCCGCCAGTTGGTGATCGCCCCCGTTGTGGGCTCGACGAACCTGACCTCGCGCACCTTCTCGACGACCACGATGACGGCGATGGCGGATCCGAACACGACCGGCCCGATCCACGCGGCGATCTGGCCTGAAGTCGATCGGTAAAGCACCGTGCCGACGAACATCGTCGCCAGCACCAGAAACGCGAACCAGATGGGCTCGGGACGGTTGAGCACGAGCGGCACCGCGAGCGCGGTCAGTGCGCCTGCGAGCACACGACCGCCGAGCGACCGGGCGAGCGAGACCGCGATGAGCACGGCGACCCCCGTGATGGCGAGCACCACGACGCGCGAGGATCCCGTTGGAGAGGTCAGCGCGAGCGGCGCGAGCGAGTTGCCTGCGATCAAGGCCCCGGCGAGTAGCACCAGCGAGATCGCGACCGATCGGCGATGCAGGCCCGCCACGAAGAGCACCGACACGATTCCGTAGAAGACGAGCTCGTAGCCGAGCGTCCACGACTGCCCGAGGATGAGCGGCTGCCCCAGCAGGTGCTGCGCCATCGTGGCGTTCGCGACAACGCCCTCGAGTGGGTGCTGCGTCAGGCCAGACGCGAGGGGATACCGGTGGAGCTCGTGCAGGGCGAGCGCTGCCCCTACCGCAGCGAGATAGACGGGCAGAAGGCGGAAGCCCCGACCGATCCAGAACTGCCGCATCGATCCCCGCCGCTCGAGCGACGCGGGGATGATGAACCCGCTGCAGAGGAAGAAGATCATCACGCCGCACTCGCCGACTCGGAACGTCTCGGTCGTGAAGCGCAGCACCTGGGGCCACAGGCGCTCGCCGAAGTGCTCGGCCACGACCATCATCGCCGCGACGCCGCGCAATGCATCGAGGAACTCGAGACGCCCGCCTCGAGCTGCCGCATCCGGGGCGGCGGGAACCGATGTCCGTGCGGTGACCGCCACCGCGCCAGCGTAGGCGGGCCCCTAACGTGAGGCAGTGACTGACCGACCCCCCGCCATCCTCGTCGAGGGCGTCGTGAAGCGCTTCGGCCGGGTCGAAGCGCTGTGTGGCATCGATCTCACCGTCCCTGCCGGCACCGTGCTCGGGTTGCTCGGGCCCAACGGGGCGGGAAAGACGACGGCCGTGCGGATTCTCACGACGATCCTCCTACCCGACTCGGGGCATGCGAGCGTGCTCGGCATCGACGTCACGAGCGATCCCGAGCGCGTGCGCGAGTCGATCGGCCTCGCCGGTCAATACGCGGCCGTCGATGAGCACCTCACCGGACGGGAAAACCTCAAGCTCGTCGGACGCCTCACGCATCAGCCGAAGAGGGAGCTCGCAGAACGCGCGGCCGAGCTGCTCGAGCAGTTCCGCCTCACGAAAGCAGCCGACCGACCGGTGCGCACCTACTCCGGAGGCATGCGGCGCCGTCTCGACCTCGCCGCCGCGCTCGTGCATCGCCCGACGGTCCTGTTCCTCGACGAGCCGACGACAGGCCTCGACCCGCGGAGTCGCGTCGAGCTCTGGAAGGTCATCGGCGGCCTCGTGGCGAGTGGCACGACTTTGCTTCTGACGACGCAGTACCTCGAGGAGGCCGACCGGCTCGCCGACCGCATCGCGGTCATCGATGGAGGGAAGGTGATCGCCGAAGGCACCGCGACCGAGCTCAAGGCGCGCTTCGGCGCGACGATCATCGACGTCGCGCTGCCAAGTCATGAGGCCGCGACCAGCGCTGCCGCCCTGCTGACGATGGTCGGTGCACCCGCGGTGAAGGGAAGCGATGTGGAGGTGACCGTCGAGGATGGTCACCGGGCGCTGTTCGAAGCCGTTCGCACGCTTGATCGCCACGGGGTCATGCCGCTCGGGATGAACGTGCGCGAACCCACGCTCGACGATGTCTTCCTGGCGCTCACCGGTCACCGAGCCGAGGCAGAGCAGCCAACCGAAGAGGAGCCTGAAGAGGACCCGGTGCTCATCGGCGAAGGGCGGGAGTGACCGTGACCACCGCCTCTGGGATCACCCCGGCTCCCCGCCGGCGAGCAAGCCTCGGACATGTCATCGGTGACTCGTTCGCCCTCGCCGGTCGGAACCTCACGGTGATCAGGCGAACACCTCAGCTTCTGGTGTTCACGGCCATCCAGCCGATCCTGTTCGTGTTGATGTTCACCTATGTGTTCGGCGGCGCGATCCTCGGTGCCCGGCATCCCGTACGTCGACTATCTGATGCCGGGAGTCTTCGTGCAGGTCGTCACGTTCGGTGCCGTGAACACGGGCGTCGGCCTCGCCGAGGACCTCCACGCAGGCATCATCGAGCGGTTTCGGTCGCTTCCGATGGCCCGCTCTGCAGTGCTGACCGGACGCACCCTCGCCGACCTGGCGCGCAACGTCCTCGTCGTCCTGCTGATGGTCGTGGTCGGCTTCACCGTCGGCGCCCGCATTCACACGAACCTGCTCGCGTTCCTGGGCGCCCTTTGCATCCTCTTGCTCTTTTCGTTCGCCCTCGCGTGGCTCTTCGTCATCGTCGGTCTCCGCGCGCCGAACGCCGAGACCGCTCAGGCGGCCTCATTCCCCATCCTCTTGCCCCTCGTGTTCGCGTCGTCCGCGTTCGTGCCCATCAGCACGATGCCAGGATGGCTGCAAGTGTTCGCCAGCCATCAGCCCGTGACTGCAACGGTGAACGCGGTGAGGGCCCTGACCATTGGAGGGCCGACTACGACATACGTGCTCACGGCTCTGGCGTGGTCGGTCGGCATGATCGTCGCCTTCGGTCCCGCCGGAGTGCGCACCTATCGCAAGGCGAAGTAACCGGCAGGCGTGAGGAGTAGGGCCTAGCCTGCCGCGATGGGCTGCCTGATCCTGTTGACCTCGATGATCTCGCCACGACTGGCGCTTGCCCTGGTGTGGATCTTCACCGACTTCGTGGATCGGGCCTACGACTCGTTCATCGTGCCGTTCCTCGGCTTGCTCGTGCTGCCCTGGACGACGCTCATCTACTCGCTGGCCTATGCGCCGCGTGTCGGAGTCACTGGGTGGGGCTGGTTCTTCGTCCTCCTCGGCCTGCTCGCCGACCTCAGCAGCTACGGAGAGAACGCTCGCCGCAACCGCGAGCGTGTGCCGGGCTGGAACCAGACCTATTGAGCCAACCTCACGCGACGAGGGAGCGCAGGCAGTCCATCGCGTCCCAGACGTCGACGAATCGAGTCGTGATCGGCGCCGGGCCGAACCGGACGCGATCAGGAGTGCGGAAGTCGGGAACGACGCCCCGCTCGGTCAACGCCGCGGACAGCGCTCGAGCCTCGGGGTGACGCAGCGCAACGTGTGACCCCCGCGTCGCGGGATCACGCGGCGAACCGAGCCCGACACCGAGCGGCTGCAACCACGCGTCGTAGAGATCGATCAGGTACGACGTGAGCGCGACGCCCTTCTCGCGCAGGCGCCCGATGCCCGCCTCGGCGAGCAGCTTCACGCCTTCGTCGACGGCGGCGAGCCCGAGGATCGGGGAGGTGCCCACGAGGAACTGGCCTATGCCGGGCTCGGGGTCGTAGGCGGGACCCATCTCGAACTGTTCGCGCTGACCGAACCATCCCCAGATCGGCTGGCGCAGCTGAGGTTGCTGCGACCGGTTCACGTACAGGAAGGCCGGCGCCCCCGGTCCGCCGTTCACGTACTTGTACGTGCAACCGACTGCGAGATCGACGTTCGCAGCATCGAGCTCGACGGGATACGAACCGACGGTGTGCGACAGATCCCACAGCACGAGTGCGCCCGCGCGATGCGCGACCTGGGTGATCGCAGGCATGTCCGCGACCGTGCTGGACGCGAAGCCGACGTGCGAGAACGTGACGAGGGCAACGTCGTCGTCGATCGCGTCGGTCACTGCCTCTGCGGTCAGCCGTTCGATGGGATCGGACTTCACCATCCGCAGCTCGAGGTTCCTCTGTCGCGAGAGTCCTTCGACGACGTAGCGGTCAGTCGGGAAGTTCTCGGAGTCGGTGACGATGATGCGTCGATCGGCGCGGGCGTCGAGGGCGGCGGACGCGGACTTGTAGAGGTTCACCGTCGTCGAGTCGCTCACCACAACCTGGCCCGGCGCCGCGCCGAGCAGTGCGTCCCCCAACCGATCGCCGACCTGCCCGGGCCATGTCAGCCACTTGTCCCAGGTCAGTGCGAGCCCGCCGCCCCACTCCTGCCGGATGAGCGTCGCCAGGCGCTGTTCTGTCGCGATCGAAAGGCGACCGAGGGAGTTGCCGTCCATGTAGGTCAACGCCGGGTCGTCGATCACGAACCGATCGCGGAAGGCAGCGAGCGGATCCCCGTCGTCGAGCGCCTGCGCGCCAGAGCGAGACAGCGGTTCAGTCACCGAGCCAGTCCATCACGATCCTCCACGACTCCCCAGCGGGATCGATCACCTCGAAGTGATCGACACCCGGGCGCACGACGAGCCCGACGTCGTCGCCCGCCGCCTGTGCGGCCTGCGCGAAGGAGACGCTCAGCTCGACGGGCACGTTCTCGTCTCGGTCGCCGTGGACGAGAAGCGTCGGGACACCGAGCGGCAGCAGGGCCATCGGCGAGGCCCGGTCGTATCGCTCGGGCAAGTCGGCCGGGCTGCCCCCGAGGAACTCGCCCGTCGCGTTCGAGGACAGCCCCAGTTCGAACGCGCGGCGCAGGTCGGTCACTCCCGCGAGCGACACAGCGTCGGTGATCCCGGGCACGGTGCGAGCGGCCCAGAGCGCGAGTTGCCCTCCGGCCGAGTGGCCGATCGTGACCACCCGGTCGAGCGGCAATGCGTCGACACCGGCCAGGGCTTCGATGCCTGCCCGCACGTCATCGAAGGTCGTCGGCCATCCCCCGCCATCAGCGCCGACACGTCGGTACTCGAGGTTCCACGCGGCCCACCCGCGCGCTGCGAGGTGCGCACCCAACCCGTCCATCAGGTGACGGTCGTATCGATCGCGCCAGAAGCCTCCGTGGATGAGGACAGCGGTCCCACGTGCCGGCCCGCCGTCGGGAAGAAACAGCTCCCCGTGCTGACTGGGGACAACGCCGTACCGGTGGATCGACCTCACGAAGCGGTCAGGGCGTGGCGACGTACTTGTCGAGCCCGACGATGAACCGCTCGAGCAACGCAGCGAGCTGCTGGCGGTCTCGGGCGCTGAAGTCGGTGAGGATGCCTTCGAGCGTGTTGCGACGCCTCGCGGTGAGTGCCCGATGGACCTCGTTGCCTCGCTTCGTGATCGCGACGACCATGATCCGGCCGTCTTCGTCAGAGCGGCGCCGCTGCGCGAGGCCGGTGTCCACCAACCGATTGACCGCGCGGGTCGTGGTCGACGTGTCGACCCGGAGGGATTCCGCGAGCTCGCCCATCCGCACCGGGCCGTGGAAGACGAGAAGGTCGAGCGTGTCGACTTGGCCGAGGTCGAGGGCGTCGTCACCCTCGCCGTAGACGATCGGGCGGAAGGCCTGCATGGCCGCACCCCGCCGGAGCTCACGCCACGCAGCTCCCACTCTGAAGAGCACGGCAACATTCGGGTCGGGCATGCGGTTCGTAGACTAGCGTAAAGGTTGCACGCTGCAACTAACTCGGGTCTGTCAGCGCTCCTCGACCTTCGGCTCGCGCGGCAGGCCGAGCACACGCTCCCCCACGATGTTGCGTTGGATCTCGGCGGTGCCACCCCAGATCGTCTCCGACCGCGAGAAGAAGAACGACGCCTGCATCGGGTTGACCGCATAGCCCTCTCGGCCGTGTTGACGCATCACGCCCGGCCACGAGTCTTCCTCGTCGCCGGTGAGGATCTGCGCCTCGATGCCGACGATGTCGAGCGCGAGCTCCATCACTGCTCGGTGGTGCTCAGACCAGAACATCTTGTTGGTGGCTCCGAGCGCGGCGACGCCCCCGTCACGCGTGCCGTTGAGCGTCGCGGTGAGCGTGCGCCACCCGTTGACCTTCATGATCTGCACGCGTGTCCAGGCTCCCATCAGCCGCTGGCGGATGGTCGCGTCGTCGATCCGGCCGTTGGCCTCAGCCAGGCCGATCAGATGCTCGAGCTCGCGCTCGAAGCGGCGGTATGACGTCGTGGCCGACGAGCCGCGCTCGAAGCCGAGCGTCGTGTTCGTGACCTCCCAGCCGTTGTTCACACCACCGACGACGTTCTCCCTCGGGCAACGCGCGTTGTCGAAGAACACCTCGTTGAACTCCGACGATCCGTCCGGCTGGGTGATCGGGCGCACCTCGATGCGGCCCGGCTGCTTCATCGGCACGAGCAGGTACGAGATGCCCTTGTGCTTCGGGGCGTCGGGGTCGGTGCGGGCGAGCAGGAAGATGTAGTCCGCGTACTGCGCCTGCGTCGTCCAGACCTTCTGTCCGTTGATGACCCACTCGTCGCCGTCGAGCACTGCGCTCGTCTTGAGCGACGCGAGGTCGGATCCCGAGTTCGGCTCGCTGAACCCCTGGCACCACGAGATCTCGCCCTTCATGATCGGCGGCAGGAACTGGTGCTTCTGATCCTCGCTCCCCCACCGCAGGATCGTCGGGCCGACCAACGTGTCGCCGAAGAAGTCCGCACGCATCGGCGCCCCCGCCCGCGCGAACTCTTCGTTGAGCACCACGTTCTCCATCACGGACAGGCCCTTGCCGCCGTACTCCGTCGGCCACGACGCGCAGATCCACCCGCCCTCCTGGAGCTTCTTCACCCAGTCGAGGTTGAACTGCTTGCGGTCGTCGCCCTTGAGCTCGAAGCCCTCGTCGAACCAGCCGTCCGGCAGGTTGTCTTCCAACCAGGTGCGGATCTCCTTGCGGAAGGCTTCGGCTTCGGGCGGGTAGGTCAGATCCATGCCCACATTCTTGACCTTCGGGTCAGGGCAGCGAAAGGCGAGGGGCATAGAGTGCCGCCGTGGCAGTGACTGAGAGCGCCCCGACGCCCAACACGCCGGCCGAGCTTCCCACGGGCCGCTGGACGTACCAGTGGAAGGAGCTCTACTCCGAGGTCATCCAGAGCGGGCTGTGCACCGGATGCGCCGGCTGCGTCGTCGCGTGCCCGCACGACGTCATCGGCTACGACCACGTCGAGAAGGGCTACAAGCCGTTCCACCTCGAGGCCGAGCTCGGCGCCGACAACTGCATCCACGGCGAGAAGGGCTGCACGTCGTGCACCAGGGCTTGCCCGCGGTTCCGTACCTGGGAGCCCGAGGCCGACATGCACCTCTTCGGCCGCGTCCGCGAGCCGAACGAGATGTACGGCATCACCAAGGACCTGCTGCTCTGTCGCGGGCGAGCGACGCGTACGTGCACAAGATCGGACAGGACGGCGGGTTCGTCTCGGCGCTGCTGATCTGGGCGATGGACGAGGGCTACATCGACTGCGCGCTCACGTCCTTCCTCGAGGGTGACGGCACGTCGTGGAAGGCGATCCCGGGCCTCGCCCGCAACAAGGACGAGATCCTCGCGGTCAGCCGGCTCGCGCTACACGTACTCGGCGAACACGCTCGCGGTGAAGCAGGCACTCGAAGAGGGGTACTCCAAGCTCGCGCTCGTCGGCATGAGCTGCCAGAGCTCGGCGTTGCCGATCATGTGGTCGCGGAAGGTCGGCAAGGCGGGCAAGCCGTTCCTGTTCAACATCGGTCTGCTGTGCTCCAAGACGTTCGACGACGCCATCTTCGAGGAGCTCTTCCTCGCCAAGTACGGCCTTCGCAAGGAGGAGATGGTGAAGATGAACATCAAGGGCGTCTTCCAGATCTGGATGAAGGACGGCTCGTACCACGAGATCAATCTGAAGGAGTGCCACCAGTGGACGCGCGAGGGCTGCAAGATGTGCCCCGACTTCGCGGCCGAGCACGCGGACATCTCGACCGGCGGCATCGGTGAGGACAACGACTGGACGCTCGTCCTCGTGCGCACCGATCTCGGACGCGAGATCGTCGGACGGATGATCTCGACGGGTGCGATCGAGAGCCGTCCGGCAGACACCGACGAAAAGGCCATGAAGCTGCTGCGCACGCTCTCGATCGTCAGCCGGCGGCGGTGGCCTGGGTTCGCGGAGCCGTCGCCGATCGTCGGCGTGCCGCCTCCGAAGAAGAAGGCCGACGGCTCGCCTCCCATTGCACACTGACGCGGCGTGGATCCCGGCCCCGCTCGCGATGTCCTGACCTTCGCGGCCGGCGTCGTCACCGGCATGCTGTCTGGGGCGTTCGGCGTTGGCGGCGCAGTGGTGTCGACACCTCTGATTCGGGGTCTCGGCGCTGTCAGCAACGATCGCGATCGGCACGACGCTTCCGTCCGTCATCCCGAGTTCGATCAGCGGCTCGCTCCGCTACAACCGTGAGCGGCTCATCGTGTGGGCCGTGGTGATGTGGACCGTCCCAGTGGGCGTGGTGTGCGCGGTCGGAGGCGCGTTGGCGACAGAGATCATCCCGGGCGAGGGCCATGTGCAGCAGCTCATCACCGCCGGGTTCGTCGCCTTCACCGTGTGGCGCATGTACGCGGCGGGGAAGGCTGAGGTCAAGGCCCCGCCCGTCGAGCGCGATACATCGGAGATCGGAGTGACCACATCCGACCGCCGACGTTTCATCGCGATCGGAGCGTTGTCCGGCGGTCTCTCTGGCCTGCTCGGTGTGGGCGGCGGGATCGTGATGGTGCCTGCGTTCAACCAGATCATGAAGATGTCGCTGAAGCAGTCGATCGCCACCTCACTCGTCTGTGTGGGACTGTTCGCCGTGCCGAGCACCATCACCCACGCCGCCCTCGGCGACATCGACTGGCGCATCGCGTTCTTCCTCACGTTGGGCGTGATCCCCGGTGCCCGCATCGGCTCGCGACTCACGCTCGCGGCGAGCGACGCCCGATTGCGCAACGCGGTGGCGTTGTTCCTCGGGATCCTCGCGGTCATCTACGCGGCCGGCGAGATCGCCGCCCTCTTCTGAACCTTCCTCGTCGACGCCTTCGGCGGTTCCTGCTCGCTGACGCTCGACAATCGGTGCTTCGCGTACCCGAGCAGCGCACTGCGCTGCTCGTTCAGCGGGCCAACTCACGGGAACGGGTGAAGATCGCGTCGAGCATCTCGCGGGTGAGCTTGCCGGTGAACGTGTTCTGCTGACTCGGGTGGAACGAGCAGATGAGCGTCTTGCCGCTGTCGAGCGCGACCTCCACTCCATGCCCGAACTTCGGTCGCGGCTTCACCCCGAGCACGCGGCACGCGGCTTCGTACGCGAACGCTCCCAAGGCGATGTAGACGCGTGTGTCATCGAGCAGGGAGATCTCACGACGGAGGAACGGCTCGCACGTGTCGCGTTCCTCGATGGTCGGCTTGTTGGCAGGAGGCGCGCAGCGCACCGCCGCGGTGAGGTAGGCACCGATCAGCTGGAGTCCGTCGTCGCGAGCAGTCGACGTGGGTTGGTTCGCGAGCCCGGCGCGATGCATCGCGCCATACAGCCACTCGCCTGACCGATCGCCTGTGAACATGCGGCCGGTGCGATTGGCGCCGTGCGCCGCCGGCGCCAGGCCGATGATCACGATCCGTGCCCCGTGATCGCCGAAGCCCGGCACGGGCTTGCCCCAATAGTGCTCGTCGCGGAACGCTGCGCGCTTCTCGGCGGCGACCTCCTCGCGCCACGCGACCAGTCGAGGGCAGGCCCGGCACGCCACGATCTCCGTCGTCACGGCCGCGATCGAGTCCACCAGGGTCAGGGTAGGTTGACCCCTCCTCCCATGAGCCGTCCCAAGCCCACGCCCCCCACCCTTGTCGTGCTCGTACGTCATGGTCAGACACCGACCACCGGCACGATCCTCCCCGGCCGCGCTCCTGGGCTCCACCTCGCCGACAAGGGACGCGAGCAGGCCGAGGCCGTCGCAGCGCGACTCGAGGCCTTGCCCAAGGTCGACGCCGTCTACGCGTCGCCCCTCGAGCGCACCCGTGAGACCGCAGCCCCCATCGCCAAACGTCGCCACCTGAGGGTACGCATCGAGAAGGGGCTGCTCGAGGCCGACTTCGGTGACTGGACCGGCCAAGAGCTGAAGACGCTGTTCAAACAGCCCGAGTGGCAGACGGTGCAGCGGTATCCCAGCGGCTTTCGCTTCCCGAGCGGCGAATCGTTCGCGGAGATGCAGGCCCGCATCACCGGCACGATCGACAAGCTGGTCGCCCGACACCGCGGCGGCGTCGTCATCGCCGTCTCGCACGCCGATCCGATCAAGGCCGCGGTGGCACAAGCACTCGGCACGCACCTCGACCTGTTCCAACGCATCGTGATCTCGCCGTGCTCGGTGACGGCGATCGCGTACGGGCCGGGCGGTCCCGCGGTGCTGACGGTCAACTCGGCCAACGGCACCCTCGCCGACTTGAAGGTCACCTGACGTGAGCGAGTCGTTCGATCTCGGCGAGGTCGGGGTGTTCACTGCGGGAGCGGTCGGACCTCCGGGGCAGCGGACGTTCTATCTCCAGGCCCGCACCGGTGGGTCGTCCGTGGCTTGGAAGGTCGAGAAGCAACAGGTCGCCGCGCTCGGTGAGTTCCTGCGGCGGATGCTCGCCGATCTGCCTCAACCCGATGCAGTGCCCGAAGTCGACTCCGTCGTGCTCCTCGAGCCGGTGGAGTCAGAGTGGCCAGTCGGCGCGCTCGGAGTGGCCTACGACGGCGAGGAGGATCGCATCCTCGTCGCCGCCGACGAGCTCGTCGAGACCGACGAGGAGGGCAACCCGTTGCCCGGCGTCGATCAGGCCACCGCTCGCATCCGCATCACGCGAGCCCAAGCCCTGGCGTTCGTCGAGACGGCCGAACGGCTCGTCGAGTCGGGCCGGCCGATGTGCCCGCTGTGCGGCCGGCCGATGGATCCCGACGGGCACATCTGCCCTCGGATGAACGGGCACGGGGTCCACTGAACGACATGGCCTCGAGCTGGCCGCCGGCGGATCCGCTCACGCTCTTGACCGAGGGCGAGGTGTCGCTCGTCGGTCGCATGCCGTGGAGCTCGAACGCCACCTACCTCGCCGATCTGTGTCTCGGCGGCGAGGAGGCACAGGCGGTGTACAAGCCTGTGCGCGGAGAGCGCCCCTTGTGGGACTTCCCGAGCGGGCTGCACAAGCGTGAGGTCGCCGCCTACGTGCTGTCCGAGGCACTCGGGTGGGGCATCGTACCGCCCACTGTGCTGCGGGACGACGCGCCGATCGGCGAAGGATCGCTGCAGCTGTTCGTGCCCGCCGACTTCGAGCAGCACTACTTCACGCTCCACGATCGGCCCGAGACCCACGGCGCGCTCATGACGATCGCGACGTTCGATCTGATCGTGAACAACACCGACCGCAAGAGCGGCCACTGCCTGCTCGGGCTCGACGGTCACATCTACGCGATCGACCAAGGGCTGTGCTTCGCCGTCGAGCCGAAGCTCCGCACCGTGATCTGGGAGTTCGGTGGCGATCCGATCCCCGACGAGCTCGTCGAGGACGTCGCCCGCATCGCGGCCGAAGCGCCGCCGGGCCTGCGAGCGTTGCTCGAGCCCGACGAAGTCGACGCAGTGCGTCGGCGAGCGAAGGCGATCGTGACGAAGCCGGTCTTCCCGGTCGACACGTCGGGTCGCAGATACCCGTGGCCGATGGTGTGAGCTCGATCGAACGCACCGTCGAGCAGGGCGACCTCGACGAGCTCGTGCGCCTAGTCGACCGGTTGTGCGATGCGAGGGACTGGGACGGGCTGGTCGAGCTCCGCGATCGGAGCCGGTGGGCGCTCGAGCGGGGCAAGCAGCTGTGGCCGGCCGCATCGCTCGCCGAGTACCGGCTGGCGCTCGAGGCTCCAGGCGAGTGGGCCGCCGCAACGATCGTCGAAGGCGCCGGCCGGTTCGCGCTCGGCCCACTCCCTGAAGTCGCGGCGAGCACCCACCTGTGGTCCGATCTCGCGCCGCACTTGGCGATGGGACCACTCGCTGCGATCACGGCTCACGAGCGCGTCATGCGAGGCGAGGACCTCACTGCCGACGCGTCGATCGACCGCGCCGTGCTCGAGATCCCCCTCGCGCTCTGCGCGTGGGAATCCGCCTATCCCGTCGCGGAGTACCACGCCGACAAGGCGGAGTTCCCCGGACCCCCCGACGTCGACCTCGTGGCCCTGCCGCTGCCATCGAAGTCAGAGCGCACGGTCGAAGATGCCTCCACGACCGACGCGCTACTCGGACTGACCGCGCGTTGGACAACCGAGTCGAACGGTCGCGCGGATGCGGTCGCAGTGCAGGGCGACGCCGCTGCCGCGATCGCCGCGCTCGGCGTGAGGACTGCCCGCGGCGCGCACATCGACGGCGGCACCGCGATGGCCTACATGGCGTGGGCCGCGGCAAGCGGCGGGGCCCATGGACGCCGACGAGGCATGGCATCGGGACGCTTCGACGCCTGGTGGGCGGCCGTGGCCGTCGCCGGCGCCCTCGACGACTGGCCACTCGCATCCGACGAGGTCGGCGAGGCGGTGGGGTCGATGGACTGGTGGGTCTGGGATGCCTACGAGCCCAAGACCGGGTGGTGGCTGAGGCTCGCTGTCGAAGACCCCGACGAGGGGCTCGCGTGGGCGATCGCCGCAACCGACGGCACCTGACACCGACCCAGCGCGGGGGTCAGCCGAGCACACGGTCGAGGTAGGGGTTCGTGAACACGCGCTGCGGATCGACCTGGTTCCGAGCGCTCTGGAAGCGTTGCCACTCGGGGTAGCGGGGGGCGAGCGTCTCGGCAGCTTGGAAGTGAAGCTTCCCCCAGTGGGGACGGCCGCCGGCGGCGGCCATGATGCGCTCGACTCCGCGGAAGTACTGCTCGTAGCCGCGCCCCTGGAAGATGTGCACCGCGACGAACGCGCTGTCTCGGCCCGACGCCATCGACAGGGGGATGTCGTCGGCGGCGACGAAGCGCACCTCGACCGGGAACTGGATCTGCAGCCCGCTGCTGTCGACGAACGAGCGAAGGTCTCGGATGCACTGCACGACCGCCTCACGCGGCACGCCGTACTCCATCTCGTAGAACCGCACGAGCCGCGGGGTCGTGAACACCTCGTACGACTTCTCGGTCGACTCGACGCGCGTGATCGCCCTCGTCAGCTGGCGGGAGATGCCTGGGATCGTCGACGGGAACCGGCGGCCCACCCGCCACGCCGCCTTCAGCGCGACGTTCTCGAGGAACACCTCGTCGAACCACTCCTTCGCCCGCGGGCGCGGCATTGGCGCGTCGTCGACGCGGTTGTTCTGCTTGGCCTGCACCCAATCCGTGTGCGGGAACCAATTGATCTCGAAGTGATCGTTGCCCGCGACGTGCTCGTCGAGTGAGGCGAGCACGTCGTCCAGACGCATCGGCTCGTTGACCGCGTGGAGGGTGAAGGCAGGGACGCACCGGAGGGTGACCGTCGAGACGGCGCCGAGCGCGCCGAGCCCGACCCGCGCCGATGCGAAGAGCTCGGGGTTCTGGGTGCGCGAGCAGGCGAGGACCGAGCCGTCGCCGGTGACGATCTCCATCGCCTCGATGAACGTCGACAGGGCGCCGAGCGTGGCGCCCGTGCCGTGCGTACCGGTCGACAGCGCCCCTGAGATCGTCTGGTAGTCGATGTCACCGAGGTTGGCGAGCGCCAGGCCGAGCGCATCGAGGGCTCGGTTGAGCGCACCGATCGTCATGCCCGCTTGCACGGTCACGAGCCCGGCCGAGACGTCCGCCGTCAGCAGCGACACGTAGCGGTCGAGGACGACCTGGGTGCCGCTCGTGCACGCGATGTCGGTGAACGAATGGCCCGAGCCCACGACCTTCACCGTGGAGCCCGCCGCCGCGGCCGCCTTCACGATCGCCGCGAGCTCACCCACATCGGCCGGATGCTCGACGAGCGCGGGTGCGCACACCTGGTTGCCCGCCCAGTTGCTCCACTGGTTCATGCAGCGAACGGTGGCACACGAGGCGCCTACGCGACAGCCGCAGCGAACGCGGCGTAGAGATCTCCCGGCAATGCGTACGCGAGCTCCCACGTGATCGCCATGGGCCGCTCACCCTCGTGCCCGCGGTAAATCGCGGGGCCCAAGAACCAAAAAGCTCGCTCATCGGCCCGAAGCCGAGCGAAGAGCAGGATTGCCCGACCCTCTTGCTCGTGGTTCCTGTAGCGCAGGCCAGTAGCGCTGTCGGCGCGAGTAGCCGACTGGCTCTCCCAGTGGATCAGCGTGCGACTGATCGCATAGTCGCGATATCTCGTGGTCGGCGAGAAGCCACCGGAGCTCTTGTCAAGAGTGAAGGCGAAGAGCTCCGCGTTGGCTTCGGCCGCCTCGTAGACCCCGGCCTGCCACGGGGCGACCCTCGCCATAGGAGCGAGACCCATCCCGGCGAGAATCTCGTCGCGGGTGTACCGGGCGTGGATCTCGAGCGGAGCGTCGGGATGTGTTCCCAACGGTGAGTGCACGTGGTCGACTCGCTCGTCCAGGATCGCGAACATCTCCAGCAGTTCCGCTCGCACTTGCGGGTGCAACCAGATCCGGTCGAGCGCCCCCTGCACGGTGTCGCCCTTCTTGAGGACCTGACGGAGAAGTTGGGCCGACAGCATGTGAAGCAGCCGTCTCTCTCGGACAGGGAGCGTGACCAGATCCGGCGGCGCGTCCCGCGCGAGGTGACGCAGGTAGGTGGCGATTCGCGCGTCGTCGTCGACGTGCAAGAGACGGCCGACGGCGCGCCGCACCTCCTGCTCGTCGGGCCCCGGCGGCATCGCGCTTCCGCCCGCATCGTCAAGCAGGTCAGACCAGCTCTTGCGACCGTCATAGACGTCTTCGAGATCGAGTCCCGACTCCGCCAGGAACTCGGCAAGGCCGATTCCAGGATGGTCACGGCGCAGTAGGCGGAGCTCTTCGACCTTGCTCGGCCACCGAATGGGGATCGCGTCGCGGAGGCTGCTGAGCACGACTTCGGTCGCCTTCTGGTCGAGCTGCATGCTGCATCCGGCCGGGAGAAACGGAAACTCCTGCCGAACCGCGGCTTCGAGGTCGCGCCGACTGCCGCCCAGCAGCGCTCGAAAGCGCCGATCAAAGCGAAACTCCTTTCGATGAAGCCCGACGAAGTCGAGCACCGTGCAGTAGGCCTTGCCGTTTGCTTTGCGTAGACCCCTGCCGAGTTGCTGCAGGAACAGCGTTGGACTCTCCGTCGGTCGAAGCATCAACACCGTGTCGACCACGGGGATGTCGATGCCCTCGTTGAACAGATCGACGCAGAACACAGCCTGCACCCGACCGTCCCTGAGCTGCTGAAGCGCATCCGCTCGGTCAGCCCACGGGGTCTCCGCCCATACCGCGACCGATCGAACCCCGTGCTTGCTGAAGTGGTGCGCCATGAACCTGGCGTGAGCCACGTCAACGCAGAAGCCGAGGCACCGCATCGTCGAAGCATCAGCGTGTCTCGCGGTCTCCTGGACCACCAAGCGCGCCCACGCGTCGGACGCCGTGTAGACGTTGCTCAACGCATCGACGTCGTATCCACGTCCTCGTCGCCATGGGACCGCGCGAAGGTCGATCCCGTCATGGACACCGAAGTACAGAAACGGGGACAGGTGCTGCTGATCGATGGCGTCCCAAAGGCGCATCTCGGCAGCGATGCGGTTGTCGAACCAGTGCAAGATCGGAAGGTCGTCACTGCGTTCGGGCGTTGCCGTCAGCCCGAGAAGCTCGAGTGGCGTGAGGTGGTTCAAGATGCGCGTGTACGACGGCGCAGCCGCGTGATGGAACTCGTCAACGATCACGACATCGAAGTGGTCGGGCGCCAAGGCACCCAGGTCCGCGGCGTGCAAGCTCTGCACAGAGGCGAAGACGTGTTCGAAGCGAGTTGGACGAGAGCCGCCGACCCATTTCTCACCAAACGACGGGTCGCGGAGGGCATAGCGGAACGTGGCGAGGCTCTGATCGAGGATCTCCTCGCGGTGAGCGATGAACAACAGTCGAGCTCGACCGAGAACCTCCCGTAGGTGCGCGTAGTCGAGAGCGGCCATCACGGTCTTTCCCGTTCCAGTCGCGGCAACGAGGAGGTTTCGATGGTGTCCACGACCTCGCGAAAGCACGATGAGCTCGAGAAGGCGCTCCTGAAACGGGAATGGACGGAGCTCGATGGGACTGAGGATCAGCCGCGGTCCGGTATCACTCCGAACCGTCCTTCGAAGCTCCTCGTCGAACTGCGTGGGTTCGTACGGCACAAAATCACCGCCCGCCCAATAGCTCTCGAAGACGGCCGAGAACTTCGCGAGCAAGTCATGGTTTCGGGCGGCCGAGGCCCGGACATTCCATTCGAGTCCGGTATCGACGGCAGTGTGGGTCAGGTTGGACGAGCCGACGTATGCCGTAGAGAAGCCCGAGCGACGGTGGAACGCCCACGCCTTCGCGTGGAGGCGGCTACCTCCGAGCTCGTAGGAGATCCGGACCTCGGCACCCAGGTCTGTGAGCAGGTCGAGTGCCGCCCCCTCGGTCGTTCCTGTGTATGTGGTCGTGAGAACACGCAAGGGACGGCCGGCGGCACGATGCCTGCGGAGCGAGTCGGCCAACGGCATGAGGCCACTTCGACGAATGAAGGCCATCAGCACGTCGATCCGATCTGCCGACTCGATCTCGGACCGCAGCTGCCTCCACAGGGTCGGCTCTCCCGGTGCGTGCGTCAGAAGAGTCGTGTCGAGCAAAGGGATCACGGGCGACGGGAGCGGCTCGGGCCGGCCATCGGGAAGCGTGCGAAGGACAGCGTCCAAGACGCGGCCCGTCGCATCCGGGAGGTCGACGCTGTCGACCTCGAGCAACTCGCCGAGCCTGAGCAGCAGAGCGCGCGCAACTCGCAGCCCGGTACCAACGCGATCGCCATCGCTGACGTCCGCGAGCGCTCGCTCGAGCTGCCCGGCAATGTAGAGAGCGATGCGATCCGCGGCCTCGGCAGCACGCAGATCTCGTTCCGGTCGTCGGCTTGCATCGAGCCCGACGAGCTGAGCTCGGAGCCCGTCGGTGACGAGCACCTCATATAGGCCCGGCACCAACTCCGCCACGGCCTGAAGCTACGACGTCCCCGTGACACGTGCCCGCCTCACCCTGTCAGGCTTGCGGCCGATGGCGGACGACGATCTCCTGACGGAGCGCCTGCTGCGGGTCGTCGATGAAGGACGGCGAACAGCGACGTACAAGCTGGCCTTGCTGCTCGCGCTGATTGATGCCGCGGCACTCAATCTCGGCGAGTCGCATCTCAGCACGCGGGACATCGCACGGTTGGTCATCGAGATCTACTACCCGCAGACGCGCGTCTACATGGCACATGACGGCATCAGTCGCGAGCTCCGGCAAATCTCGATGAAGAGCTCGCCGCCGTTGCAGGCGACACTTCGCCTTCGGCTTCGTGCTGAGGCCAGCGGGTGCAAGGCCCTCGCTGAGGTCATACGACGCCTTCCTCAGGAGTACGACACCACTCTCGATCGCGTCGAAGACACGTTCGTGCGCTATCCGATCCCGCTGCTTCAGGTAGTCGGCCAACGAATCGTTCCCTTCTTGTATGACGTCGAGTGGGAGGAGGGCACCTCTGTCGTCACGCTTCGTCGTGAGGGCCGAGACCGGATCCGGTTCTTGGATGGCGTTGCCGACCGGCTTGTGGTGCTCGGCCCGCTGCTTCGACCTCTCATCGAGCTGCACTGGGCACGGGACGTGGCTCGATGGACAGGAATACGAACAGAAGAGAAGCAACTGAGGGAGCATCTGTTCGGAGTCGAACGGTCTACCTTTCCGCCGTCAGTCCGCGCCGGTCTGCGCGAGCTACAGGCAGGTGAGTGCTTCTACTGCGGAGCGCCGCTCGTCGGTCGCGCCCAGGTCGATCATTTCCTCGCCTGGTCGCGATGGCCGAACGATGCAGTCGAGAACCTCGTGCTCGCGGACGAGTGCAATGGCTACAAGAGCGACCATCTGGCGGCTGCAAATCACGTGCACCGATGGGTGACGCGCGCTCGAGATCATGGGCAGTCGCTGGTCGAGATCGCGGCGGCCGCGCGTTGGCCTTCCGATCCAAATCGCAGCCGAGCCCTCCTAGCGAGCACCTACGGCACTGTCGCTCGTGGGACCCCCTTGTGGATCTCTGGCAGGGAGTTCACCCAAGCGTCCGGCCCGATGGCTATCGCGTGAACTCGGCGGGCAATCCCAGCACTGAGTCGAGGTAGTCGTTGGTGAACATCCCGTGCGGATCGAACGCGCTGCGCACGGCCTGGAAGTCGTCCCACTTCGGATACAGCGGTGCGAGCTGCTCGGCGGTGCGGGTGTGGAGCTTGCCCCAGTGCGGACGGCCGTCGAGCTCGCGCATGATCGCCTCGACCTCCCTGAAGTACTCGAGGTAGGGACGATCGTTCCACTCGTGCACCGCGATGTACACGGTTGGCCGACCAGTCGCCGTCGAGAGCGCGACGTCGTCTGGCGCGGTCACTCGCACCTCGACCGGGTAACGGATCCCCCAGTCATGGCTCTCGATCTGCTTGCGAACCTCGGTGAGCGCGTGCATGCCGTGCTCGGCCGGGATCGCGTACTCCATCTCGTAGAACGGCGTCTCACGAGGCGAGCAGAAGATGCGATCGCTGCGGTCGCTGAACTGGATCGCATGCGGACGATCGCCCTCCGGCTGCCACCGCCCGAGCAACCCGAGGACCGTGAGCGCCCGTCTGCCGATGACGCGGTCCTCCATCGGCGGATGCCAGCCCGGCTTGCTCGACTCGTCGCGCAGGTTCGCCTTCGTGAGCACCCACTCGGTCGACGGCACCCACCAGAACTCGAAGTGGTCGTGCACCGCGATCGCTTCTTCCCAGGCCTCGATCATCTGCTCGAGCACTACGGGCGCCTCGGTGCAGTGCAGCTCGAACGCGGGCACGCACCGCAGCGTCACCTCGGCGACGATGCCGAGAGCACCGAGTCCCACTCGCGCGATGGAGAGCAGATCGGGATCGGTGGCCTCGATGCGGCGAGCGCGACCGTCGGCGGTCACAAGCGTCATCGCGTCGACGAACGTCGCGAGCCCACCCCACTCCGCACCGGTGCCGTGCGTCGACGTCGCGATCGCCCCCGAGATGGTCTGGCGGTCGATGTCGCCGAGGTTCGGGAACGCCAGGCCTGACTCCGCCAACACGTCGTTCAGTGCAGCGAGCGTGATGCCTGCCTCGACGGTGACGAGTCCAGACGAGGGGTCGACGTCGAGCACCCGATCGAGACGGTCGAGCACGAGGCAGCGCCCGTCAGTCAGGGCGATCCCCGTGAACGAGTGTCCCGATCCCACTGCTTTGACCCGCTCGTTGCTCACTGCTGCGGACGCGATCACCGCGGTGAGCTCCTCGACCGACGCGGGATGGTCGACCTCGAGGACGTCGTGCGTCTGGTTGCCCGCCCAGTTTGTCCAGCTCTCGCCGGCCACCGGCGTGCCGCTCAGCCGCGGGCTTGGAGGGCTTCGATGAGCTTCGGCAGGACCTTGTGGACGTCGCCGACGATGCCGAGGTCCGAGATCGAGAAGATCGGCGCCTCTTTGTCTTTGTTGATGGCGATGATGTTCTTCGAACCCTTCATGCCCACCATGTGCTGCGTGGCCCCGGAGATGCCTGCGGCGACGTACACGGTCGGCTTCACGACCTTGCCGGTCTGACCCACCTGATACGAGTAGGGCACCCAGCCCGCGTCGACGATCGCGCGTGACGCTCCGGGCGCTCCCTTCAGGAGCCTCGCGAGATCCTCGATGAGGTGGTAGTTGCCGGCCTCGCCGAGGCCGCGGCCCCCCGACACCACGATGTTCGCCTCGTCGAGCTTCGGACCGCTCGACTCCTCGACGTGACGGGCAAGCACACGCGCCGCGCCCGCCGCACCGACATCGGGCAGCGCCACCGAGACGATCTCACCCGCGCCGGCCCCACCCTCCTCGGCGGAGAACGACTTCGGACGGAACGCGGCGAGCGCCGGCGCACCGGCCGAGAAGCCGGTGGTCACCAACGTGTTGCCACCGAAGATCGCGGTGGTGCACCGCACCGTCGAGCCGTCGACCGAGACGTCGATGCTGTTCGTCAGCACAGGGCGGTCGATCTTGACCGAGAGACGACCCATCACGTCTCGAGCCTCGTACGTCATGCCGAACATCACGAAGTCGGGAGACTCACTGGCGATCTGCGCGGCCATGGCGGCAGCGACCGCAGGGCCGGGCAGCGCTCCCGCGAGGTCGGCGGTCGCGTACACCTTCGCTGCACCGTGCGCAGCGAGTGCCGGCGCGATCGCAGCGGCATCGGCGCCGGCGTAGAACGCCTCGACCGTGCTGCCCAGCTCGCGCGCCTTGGTCAGCAGCTCGAGCGTCAGCGACGTCGGCTTGCCGTCGGCCGCCTCTGCATACACCCATACCTTCGACAGGCTCATTCCATCTCTCCTCTGCGACCTTGGCTCAGATGACCTTGAGGCCTTCAAGGAAGGCGATGATCTTCAGGTGCCCTTCGCCGTCGTCCTCGACCACTTCGCCGGCTTGGCGCGCCTCGGCGGCCACGACGTCCGCGACCTCCTGGCGAGCGCCGCTCCAGCCGACTGACGAGGAGTCGAGCCCGAGGTCGGCGACCGTCACCTCGTCGACCGGCTTGTTCTTCGCAGCCATGATCCCTTTGAAGGACGGGTACCGCGGCTCGACGACGCCGGCGGTCACGCTGACGACGGCAGGGAGCGGGCACTCGACCTCGTCGTAGCCCGCTTCGGTCTGGCGTTGCACCTTCACCGTGCCGCCGGTGACTTCGACGTGCTTCGCAAACGTGACCGACGGCAGGCCGAGGAGCTCGGCGATCTGCTCGGGCACCGTGCCCGTGTACCCATCGGTCGACTCCGTCGCGGTGAGCACCAGATCGGGAGTGCCGATGCGAGCGATGGCCTTCGCAAGCACCTTCGCGGTCGAGAGCGCATCAGAGCCCTGCAGCGCCGGGTCTGATACGAGCACGGCCTTGGCTGCGCCCATCGCGAGGGCAGTGCGCAAGCCCGACACCTCGTTGTTGGGAGCCATCGACACGAGCGACACCTCGCCGCCACCCGCGGCAGCCACGAGCTGCAGTGCCATCTCGACTCCGTACGAGTCGGATTCGTCGAGGATGAGCTTGCCCTCGCGCTTCAACGTGTGGGTCGAGGGGTCGAGCGACCCCGGTACGGCTGGGTCCGGGATCTGCTTGACGCAGACGACAACGTCCATGGCGTCGTAGTCTGCGCCGGTCGCCGAACGGCCACAAATCGGGGCCGCAGGCGTACGCGAGACCGCCGGGGGCTGCTCTGCGTCTGCTTCTGATCGTCAATTCTGCGGCGTCCTCGGTCACTGCGCGCAGCCGCGTCGTGATTCAGAAGGCGCTGTCGGCCGATCACGACGTGTCGCTGGCCGAGACGAGCCGCCGCGGACACGCGACGCGCCTCGCTCAGGGGGCGGTCGCCGAGGGTGTGGACGTGGTCGTGGTGCTCGGCGGCGACGGCACCCAGAACGAGGCAGCCAACGGCCTCGTCGGCACCTCGACCGCGCTCGCGGCGCTGCCGGGCGGATCGACGAACGTCTTCGCTCGCACGATCGGCCTTCCGAACGACCCCATCGAGGCGACCGGCGTGCTGCTCGACGCGCTCGCCAAGAAGTCAATCCGGCGCGTGGGGCTCGGGAGCGTGAACGACCGCTACTTCCTCTTCCACACGGGCGTCGGGTTCGACGCTGCGGTCGTGCGCCAAGTCGAGCGCCGTGACACGTTCAAGCGCTGGTTCGGCCACCCGCTGTTCATCTACGCCACCGTCGTCACGTGGCTTCGCCACTACGACCGCCACCATCCTCATTTCGCGGTGCGCTTCGGCGATCACGACCTCGTCGACGACGGCTACTTCACGATCGTGATGAACACCTCGCCGTACACCTTCCTCGGCAATCGTCCGTTCGACCTCGCACCCGAGGCGACGTTCGACCGCGGCCTCGTTGCCGTGACGGTGCGCGCCCTCGACGCGAGGATGGCGATCACGATGGCGCGCACCGCGTTCATCAGCCCGAAGACACTCCGCAGCTCACGTTCGATCGACTTCCGCACCGACCTCGAGACGTTCGAGGTCGTCGGGCACACGCCGTTCCCGTACCAGGTCGACGGCGACTACCTCGGCGAGATCGATCGCCTCCGCTTCAGGCACGAGCCCGACGCCCTCGCACTGGTGCTGCCTGATCTCTCGTCGGTGGTCCCCGACCACCCGTCAGGACCGGCCCAAGACTCGTAGCGCGACGTCGGGCTCGTTCGTGCAGATGCCGTCCACGCCCAACGCTGCGAGCGCGCCGATGCGCACCGGATCGTCCACGGTCCACACGTTCACGGCGATGCCCGCGCGATGACACGCGTCGACAAGCGATGCGTCCACGAGCGGGTCGTGCGGGTGCAACGCCCGATGCCCTGCTTCGACGAGGCTCGCGACAACGGCTTCGGGGTCGGGCACCACCATCGTCAGCCACGCGGTCGAGACCCGGTCGTCGACCTCGCGAATCCGGCCGATGCTGCCGACGTCGAACGACGACACGAGGATGCGGTCGTAGATGTCGTGGTCACCGACCGCCGCGGCAACCTCGGTCGCGACGCGACGCTCGACGTCGAAGTCGGGATCGCGACTCGAGTTCTTCACCTCGACGTTGACGGTCATCGTCCCGCACGCCTCGATCGCCTCTCGGAGATCGGGGATGTGCGACGGCAGGTCACGAGCAGCGAGGTCGACGATGACCCTCCCATCGGCGAGCCGCGCATCGTGGTGGACGGCGAGGTGCCCGTCAGCCGTGCGGCGGACGTCGAGCTCGGCCATGTCGGCGCCCATCGCGAGGGCGCCCCGAAACGCCGCGACCGTGTTCTCGGGGAAAGCCCTGGAGGCGCCTCGATGGGCGATCACCGCCGTCATCGGCCGCACCCTGTCAGCGTGACGATCGCGTGTCGAGTCACTGAAGAGGGCCTTGCCGGTTCGTACCCTCTGGTGTACTCTCGGCACGCTGCATGTGAACGGTTTCACACTGATCACACAGGCCTTGTTCGGGTGTTGTGGGAGCTACCTCGGCGTGATGCCGCCGAGCGTCGGTTTGGCTGGAGGATGCGTGTCGGTCGCCACTGGGATTGCGCTCGCCCTTGATCGGGGCGATTGGCGGGCTGAGTCAGCCTGCAAGGACACCGATCCCGATTTGTTTTTCCCGGTCGGCACGACGGGCTCCGCGATCGAGCAGATCGACGCCGCGAAGGCGGTCTGCGGCATCTGCCCCGTGCAGTCGCAGTGCCTCGAGTTCGCGCTCGCGACGAATCAGGACTCGGGAGTGTGGGGCGGCACCTCCGAAGACGAGCGCCGGCGGCTGCGTCGCCAGTGGCTCGCTCGCCAGCGCCGGGCGAGCTGAAAATGGGCGGCGCACTGCGCCGCCGGGTGCGCGAAGTACCGATTGTCGAACGCAGCGAGAAGGAGCCGGCCGAAGCGCAGCGGCGGGCGGCGACGTGACAGCTCAGGTCTCTGGGATGAGCAGCCGCAGCGTCACCTCGGTGCCGGGGTGGCCGTTGCTCATCTCGATGGTGCCGAGCAGCTCACTGGTGACGAGCGTGCGCACGATCGAGAGGCCGAGGCCGGTCGCGTCCTCGATGCGGAAGCCCTCCGGGAGCCCGACTCCGTCGTCGCGCACCCGCACCTCGAGCACGCACCCGTCGTTCGACATCGCCACCGAGATCGTGCCCGGACGAGGCTCGACAAACGCATGCTCGACCGCGTTCTGCAGCAGCTCTGTCAGCACGACCGCGAGTGGCGTGGCCACCGTAGCCGGCAAGCGGCCGGCATCGCCTTCGATGCGGAGCCGTACGGGACGGTCGGGTGACTGCAACCCCTCCTCGACCATTGCCGCGAGCGGCAGGAGGATCTCGTTGAACTCGATGTCGTCGCCCGCGTCTCGCGACAGCATCTCGTGGACGAGCGCGATCGTGCGAATTCGACGAACAGACTCCTCGACCGCAGCCTTGGCCTCCCCAGACTCCAACCGGCGGGCCTGAAGACGCAGCAGCGACGAGATCGTCTGCAAGTTGTTCTTCACTCGATGGTGGATCTCGCGGATCGTCGCGTCCTTGCTGAGGAGCATCCGATCTCGGCGGCGCAGCTCGGAGATGTCGCGCACCAAGACGACTCCGCCGCTCACCTTGCGATCCTTCAGGAGCGGGAGGCAGCGCACCAGCACGACGACCTCGGGCACGTGCTCGACCTCTTCGGTCGCCGGCTCGGCCGACTCGAAGGAGAGGCGCACCGTGCGGTCGTCGAAACCGAGCTCCCCGAGGCGCATGCCGACCGCGTTGGCCTGCACACCCACCCGGTGAAGCGCGGACACCGCGTTCGGCGACGCGTACTCCACCCGCTGGCTCGCGTCGAGAAGCATGACGCCGTCACCGACGCGAGGCAGGGCGGGCGTGCTCGACCGCTCGGCCGCCATCGGGAACTCACCGTCGCTGATCATGCGAGCGAAGCGCTCGAAGATCTCGAGGTACGTGCGCTCGAGCTCGCCGGGCTGGCGGCCCACCGTCGGCGACCACTCGCGAGTGAGCACACCGAGCAGCGCACCGTCGTGACGGACCGGGACGGCCGTGACGAGCGCCCGGTCGTTGCCCGGGGTCTGGGCCATCTCGCCGACCACGATCTGGCCCGAGTTCCACGCCTCGCCGACGAGAGGTCGGTCGGCGGCCGGTAGCACCTCGCCGACCCAGTCAGCCCGATACATCGTCTGACTCGTGGTCGGTCGGATCTGCCCGAGCACGAGCCAGCCGTCCCCATCAGCCTCGGGAGCGAGCAGAAGCAGGTCGGCAAAGCAGAAATCGGCGAGCATCCCCCACTCGGCGACGAGACGCTGCAGGTGGGCGATTTGCACGCGCCCGAGCGACGTCTGGTGCCGGGCCAGCTCAGCGAGCGTCGCCATCCCACGAGGTTACGAGCCAGCCGTTCCGAACCGGCTCGGAGAAGCCTCGCCCTCACGGAGCCTGGATAGCGTGCGGCGATGAACGAAGCGCACCAAGCATGCGGCGGAGAGGAGTGGCGCGCAGCGATGCGCAAGTTCATCCTCCCGTGGGCGATGGCGGAGGCCGATCTCGGGGACGACGTGCTCGAGGTCGGCCCGGGCTACGGCGCCACCCTCGACGTGCTGAGCGAGCAGTGCGCGCACGTCACCTCGGTCGAGATCGATGAAGAGCTCGTCGCCATGCTGGAGGAACGCTTCGCATCAGCGGCGAACGTCGAGATCGTCCATGGCGACGCCACCGCGCTCGACTATCCCGACAACCGGTTCTCGGGCGCCGCGTGCTTCACGATGCTGCACCATGTGCCCACGGCAGCGCTGCAGGATCGACTCTTCGCCGAAGTGGCCAGGGTGCTCGAACCGGGCGCGGCGCTCGTCGCGAGCGACAGCCTCGCAAGCGAGGACCTCGCGGCTCATCACGAGGACGATACGTACAACCCGGTCGATCCCGAGTCGTTGCCGGCGCGCCTGCTCGCGGCAGGGTTCGCGGACGTCGAGGTGCGCACGAACGAGTTCGGGTGGGCGGCGATCGCGGCGAGTCTGAGCGGTCAGCTCTCGCGAGAGGCGAGAATCTCGGCCTCGCTGATCTCCCACTTGTGCGCGCACTCACGGCCGTGCTGATACATCACGCCCTTGCGCAGGTCGATGTGCTCGAGGAAGCCCGGGCCGCCACATTCAGGGCACCGCGTCGGCTTCCCCCAGATCATCTTCGGCGCGACTGGTGCCGCTGCGACCTCGACGGCCTCCGCTTCCGGAGCCACCGCCTTGTCCTTGCGAAGCCAGGACATCTGTTCCCTCCCTCACCTCGGTGCTGCCGCTCGCCCGCTGCACCCGCCGAACCCCATGGTACCCAGATCATGCAAGTCACGCGCGCGCAGGGTGGTGGCTCGACCTCCTATCGCGCGATCAGGCCGGCATCCAGAGGTGCTGGCCGAGCTCGAGCACCGACGCGAGGTCGGTCAGGTCACTCCCCATCTGGGGAACGGACACGACGACCTCCGGTGCCGTGGACAGCTCGGCACGCTGCTCGGCCTGGCGCGCCGCCGTCAGCGCGTAGTCGTGGAAGCTCGCCGCGACGTCCTGCAGCAATCGGGTGAGCTCGGGAGGTGAGCTGCTCACCTGGGGAGCGAGCGCGGCGCCAAGCCTCTGAGCGTCGGTTGCCATCGACTCTGCAGTGCGAGAGACCTCGGGATCGCGGAGGTACTCGGGCAGCACCTTGTTCAGCACCACCGCACCGAGGTGGAGCTTGCGATCACGCAGGGCATCGACGAAGAACTCGGCTTCGTGCAACGGGGATGGTTCGAGCGTGCTCACCACGACGAACGTCGTCCGGCTGTCTGCGAGGACACGCTGGACGGCACGGGCGCGCTCGACGAACCCGTCATGCATGGTCTGGAAGAGGATGAAGAACTCCGCGATGTCCTGGAGGAACTGCGAGCCGAGGATGCGATCGGCGAGCTGGTAGAAGGGCCTCGATGCCGCGGTCATCACGCGCGACCGATAAGGCACCGTGAGCCATCGCAGAAGCCGGCTGTTGAAGAACTCGGCCATGCGGGCGGGAGCATCGAGGAAGTCGAGCGCGTTGCGCGACGGCGGAGTGTCGACGACGAGCAAGTCGTAAGCGCCAGTCGCGTGGATGTCGTACAAGCGCTCCATCGCGATGTAGTCGTGGCTCTGCACGAAGCGGGTCGTGATGTTCTCGTAGAGCGGGTTCGCCAAGATCGCGTCGCGAGTCGCGGCGTCGGGAGCGTGGCGACGAACGAGGTCGTCCCACGACTGCTTCGTGTCGAGCATCGCGACCCACAGCTCGCCTCGTGGCACCACACCGGCCGCGGCGAAGGCGGCGTCGTCGACTCGCCGCTCGACGTTGCCGAACGCTTCGAGACCGAGCGCGTTCGCGAGCCGGCGGGCGGGGTCGACGGTGAGCACCAGCACTCGGCCGCCCTGGTGGGCAGCTGCCATCGCGGCAGCGGCAGCGGCGGTCGTGGTCTTCCCGACGCCGCCCGATCCGCAGGTGACGACGATCTCCTTCGACGCGAGGAGAGAGTCGAGCGAAGCGGCTCGCGACGGCGTCGGGCGGCGAGCCATCAGTATCCGAGCTCTTCGCCGAGTGCTTCCGCGATCTGCTTCGTCGCCCGCAGGCCCTTCGCCCTCGCGAAGAGCTCGGGGACGTAGAGGTAGTGCGCCGCGGGCATGAGCTGCTCGCGCAGCGTCGTCAGATGCGCGGCACCCGTGCGGCGAAGACGCACGGCGAGCTCCGCGGCGTCGAGCACCAGTGCTGCTGAGGCACCGACCTCGTGGGCGAGCGCGGCCTCAGCCGCGGGCTCGCGGAGCTGTTCGAACAACGCCTCCTCGCCCCTTCCGAACAGCTCGGGTAGCACCCGATTGATCACCACGGCTGCGAGGTCGACCGACGTCTTCGTCCGCAGCATCCCCGCGAGATCGATCGCCTCGTTCACCGGCATCTCGGCGGGGTTCGTCACGATGACGACGCCCGTGCGAGCCGGGTCGTTGAGGATGTCGAGCATCCACCGCGTCTGCTCGCGCACGACACCGACCTGCACGAGCCCGGCGATGGTCTCCGGGGCCGAGAGCTGGGCGACGATGTGACCGGACGCCTCCGCATCGACCACTACGAGGTCGTAGCTCTCGCGTCGCACCTCGTAGCAGAGCTTGCCGACGGTGAGGATCTCCTTGACGCCGGGCGCCGCGCTCGCCACGAAGTCGAGGCTGCGCGCGAGCGGCCCGATGCGGCCGACCAGCGGCAGGTGGAGCTGAAGGTTCAGGTACTCCCGCAGCGACTGCTCGGTGTCCATCGCCATCGCCCAGACGTTCGGCTGCACCTCGCGGGGCTTGAACTTGAGCCGGTCCGCCTCGAAGGCGAAGGCGAGGTCACCCTTCGCGTCGACCTCGCACACGAGGCTGCGCTTGCCGTGGCTCGCGGCGAGCAGCGCGAACGCTGCCGCGACCGAGGTCTTGCCGACGCCGCCCTTGCCCGTGACGAAGAGCAGCTTGCGATCGAGGAGGTCGAGGACCACCCCGTCTACCCGAGCGCCCTCAGCCCCCGAAGCCGATCTTGCGGTCGTCGTTCGACGCACCGATCTCGATGTAGGCCACCTTCGACGACGGGATCCCGATGTCTCGGCCCCGACGGTCGACCAGCCACAACACGGCGTCGTCGTCTCCAAGCGCCTTGGCGACCTGCGCCTTGAGCTCTTCACGATCGGTGTCGTCGCCCATCTCGACGGTGATCTCACGAGGGGCATGGGTGACGCCGATGCGGATGTCCACGGCGGGTCACTCTATCGGCGCGTCCGTAGCCTCCCGCTCGAGCTCCTCGACCCACCGCGGCCGGTTGCGGCGGGCCCACGACCGGGGCACTCGTCCCGAGATCATCCCCTTGAGCGCGGTCGGATCTGCCAGCGCCTTGCCGATGTGCCCGATCACGACGACGAGGAGGGCAAGAAACACCCAGTCGTGCACGAAGGTCGCACCAGTCCTCCACGACAGGGGAAACGGCTTGAACCACCGCATGATCGAACCCGTCGCCAACATCACAGGGATCGCACCGGCGACGAACGCGGCATTGAGCTTCTGGCCCGGGTTGAACTTCGCGACCCGGCCCCGCTTCCCCCACGACCGCAGCCACTTCCAGTCCTCCGCGTCGAACCGGTTGATGCGACGAGCATCGGCGCGAAAGCCGCGACCCAGGAGCAACCCGAGCGCCAACGGGATCGGGAGGGCGAGGCCGCAGTACACGTGGATCGTCTTGATCGTCTCGCGGCGTCCGACGAGGGCGGACAGGGGGCCGAAGTAGAGGGCCGACCCGGTGACGAGCATCACGAGAAGCAGGGTCGCGTTGGTCCAGTGCACCGCGCGCTCAAGGCCGTCGAAGCGCTCGAGCGGCGCCGCCGCGTCAGCTCGTCGGGTCGTCGTGTCGGCCATTGCTCTGGCCCACCCACCCGTCGATGTCGTACCCGAGCTCTTCCCAATATCCGGGGTCGAGCTCGTTGGTGACCTCGATGCGTTCCAGCCACTTCAAGGACTTGTAGCCGTACATCGGCGCGACGTAGAGGCGCACGGGTCCGCCGTGTTCACGGGTCACGGTCTTGCCCTCCATCTCGTGGGCGACGATCACGTCCGGCCGGCGCGCCTGGTCCAGCGAAAGGCTCTCCGTGTACTCACCATCGAAGGACGACAGGCGGAGGTAGGTCGCGCCCTCCTTGACGCCGACCTCATCGAGCAGCGCCGCGACGGTGACGCCGCGCCACGCCACGTCCGGCACTCGCCACCCCGTGACGCATTGGAAGTCGCGGACGAGATCGGTCTGCGGCAGCGCGCGCAGGTCGGCAAGCGAGAGCGTCGCAGGCTCGTCGACGAGACCGTCGATCGTCAGCCTGTAGTCCGCCTCGCTGCGCGACGGCAGTGATCCCGTGACCGAGTAGATGCGGAAGCGGCCTGACGTCGGCAGGAAGGACGTGAGGCCCGTGCGATCGTTCAGGGTGATCGGGCGCAGGAGACGCTCGAGGCCTGACTGCGCCTTCGCGCCCCAAACGATCCCGGCCGCGCCGAGGCCGAGCATGCCGAGAAAGACGCGCCGACCGACAGGAGACCCCTTCGGTACGTCCGGCCTGTCGACGTCGACCATCGACTCGACCATACGGTCCTACAGGCAGGAGCGGACGTCAGATGATCTTGAGCTCGCGGCGATACTTGCGCTTCGGAGCGAGCTCGACCGCGATGCGCTCGGCCATCGCACGGAACACCTGGGCGGGCTCGCTGTCGGGCGCAACCGCGGTGATCGGCCGGCCGTTGTCGCCTCCCTCGCGCAACGCCGGGACGAACGGCACCTGACCGAGAAGAGGAGCACCGAGGCGCTCCGCGAGCACGGCGCCTCCTCCACTGCCGAACAGCTCGTACCGCTTGCCGTCGTCCCCGGTGAACCACGCCATGTTCTCGATGACGCCCTTCACCTCGAGGTGCACCTTCTCGGCCATGAGGCCGGCGTGCTGCGCGACCGTCTGCGCCGCGGGCTGCGGTGTCGTCACGACATAGACCTCGGCCCTGGGCAGGTACTGCGAGAGCGAGAGCGAGACGTCGCCGGTGCCGGGAGGAAGGTCGAGGAGCAAGAAGTCGGGCTCGTCCCAGTACACGTCGGTGAGGAACTGCTCGAGCGCCTTGTGGAGCATCGGGCCTCGCCAGATGACCGGCTGGTCCTCCTCGGCGAAGTACCCCATCGAGATGCACCGCACGCCCCAGGCCTCGGGAGGAAGGAGCATCTGATCGAGCACCACCGGATCTCGGTCGGTGCCGAGCATGCGAGGGATCGAGAAGCCGTACACGTCGGCGTCGAGCACGCCGACCGAGTGACCCTGCTGCGCGAGCGCCACCGCGAGGTTGGTGGTGACGGACGACTTGCCCACGCCACCCTTGCCGGAGGCGATGAGCAGGCACCGGGTGTGCGACTCGGGATCTGCGAACGGGATCGCCCGGCCCTGCGCGTGCCCATGCGCGGGCTGCGACCCTGCCGTCGCGGCCGCATCGCCGTGCAGTCGCTCACGGAGCTCGGCGCGCTGCTCATCGGTCATCACCGTGAAGTCGAGGTTGACGGACGACACGCCGTCGAGCTCGCGCACGGCGCCCTCGACGCGGTTGGTGATCTCGGCGCGAAGGGGGCACCCGGCCACCGTCAGGGCCACCAGCACACCCACGTTGCCGGCGTCGATCGTGACGTTGCGGACCATGCCGAGCTCGACGATCGAGCGATGCAGCTCAGGATCTTCGACGGGTTGCAGCGCCTCGATGACCTGCTCGTACGTGGGCATGCGGCGGCTCCGGGTCGGAACGGATTTGCACTACGCGGATAGGTAGAATACCGGCGTGGATCCGGCGGCACTCACTCCAGGCCAGTTCTCCGCCGTCGTCACCGCGATCACGAGCGCATTCGGCGATCCCACACGCCGCGAGATCTACCTCTTTGCCCACGAGCACGCCGGCGGCGTCACGGCCGCACACGTGGCCGAGCGGTTCGAGCTCCATCCGAACGTCGCTCGCCACCACCTCGACAAGCTCGCTGCCGGCGGCTACCTCGACGTCGTCGTCGAGCGAGGCGAGCACGGCGGAGCGGGCCGCCCCTCGAAGCACTATCGGGCCTCGACGACCGAGGTGTCGCTCGACGTGCCGGTCGGCACCGACGATGTCGTGCTGACCTTGCTCGGGCGCGCGCTCGCCCTGCTGCCGCCCGATCAGGCGCAGGAGATGGCCGAGGAGGTCGGCATCGAGTACGGCCGCGCCATGGCGCTCGCGATGGCCGGGGAAGGCGGCCAACGCTCGTTTCGAGCCGCGCTCCACGCCGTCGCCGATGCCCTGACCGCACACGGGTTCGCGGCCCACACCGAGCGCAAGGGTGGCGAGCTGCGGATCGTGTCGAATCACTGCCCGTTCGGGGCCGCCGCCATCGACAACCCGGTGATCTGCGCAGTGGACCGCGGCATGGTCAAGGGGATGCTCGAGACGCTGTACGGCGACACCGATCCGGCGCTCGAGCTGTCGTTGCCGCGAGGTGACGACGTCTGCGTCACTGCGTTCTGAGTGCGCCACTACCTCGATCACGCGTCCACGTCACCCACTCGCCCCGAGGCGATCGACGCCATGGTCGAGTGGATGCAATCGCCGCTCGCTTCCGACCCAGCCCGCATCTACACCGAAGGACACGCCGCTCGCGTCGCAGTCGAGGACGCACGCGATGCGATCGCTGAGCTTCTAGGGGCCCGAAACCGTGAGGTGGTGTTCACCAGCGGAGCGACCGAAGCCATCACGGCGGCGACCTGGGGCGCGGCGGACCGTGGCACCCACATGGTGGCGTCCGAGATCGAGCACTCGGCAGTGCGCTTCGCGTCCTCCGCCCACGCCGCAGTCTCCTGGGTCGGCTGCGACCGCAAGGGCCACGTCGACGTCGAGGCGATCAGGGAGGCGATGCTGCCGGAGACCGCACTCGTCCATCTGCAGTGGGGCAACCACGAGGTGGGCACACTGCAGCCCGTCTCGGAAGTCGCGCAGCTGTGCCGCGAGCGCGGAGTGCTGCTTCACGTCGACGCCGCGCAAGCCGGCGGTCACGTGCCGATCGCGTTCGACGACCTCGGCATCGACCTCCTCTCGGTCAGCGCACACAAGATGGCGGGCCCGCCGGGGGTCGGCGCGCTCCTCGTGCGGCGAGGGTTGCGGCTGAGGCCGTTGCTGCTCGGCGGTGATCAGGAGCGCGCTCGCCGGGCCGGGTTCGAGAACGTGCCCGCCATCATCGGATGGGGCGCCGCGGCCCGTTCGCTGATCGCCACGCTCGACGCCGAGGAGCGCGCTTCCCGCCGGGTCATGCGGCGGGTCATCGACGCCGCTCGCTTGATCGAGGGCGTGACCGTGTACGGCGATCCTTGGCAAAGCCTCCCCCACATCGTGTGCCTCGGCGTGGCCGGGGTCGAGCCGCAGGCAGTGCTCCTCGGGCTCGACCAAGCGGGCGTCGCCGTGCACTCCGGCAGCTCGTGCGCCAGCGAGGCGATCGAGCCGTCCCCGGTCCTCGCCGCGATGGGCGTCGACGCGGATCGATCCCTTCGGGTGTCCGTCGGGTGGTCGTCGACCGATGCCGACGTCGACGCGCTTCTCGTCGCCCTGCCCGACGTGCTCGGCCGGCTGCGCGCGCTCGGTCGCTCGGCTCAGTAGCGCTTATGCGCGGTCGACCGGCGCCTTGGTGCGCCGTGCGCCCGACGCGACAGACTCGGGCACGTCGATCTCCATCCGCAGGAGTGCCGCGCCCAGCGTCTTGCCCAGGTTGTCTGACCGCAGTGACCGAGGCCCTCCCCCGCCAAGCGCGTCGTGCATCACGAACTTGAGCGCGAGGAGGTTGGCCGCTTCGTGTCGCTCGACCGAGCCCCGTACGAGCGAGCCGAAGTGTGCCTTCACCCGTTCCGCGGTGACCGCGTCACGTATCGCCTCATAGGCATCCGAATCGTCGGCGAAGAGGGCGAGGTCGGAGATGTTGCCCTTGTCACCCGATCGCACGCCACACAGGTCCCTGAGCTGCACGCGAGGCACCCGCCGACACTATCGACGCACGGCAGCACGTTGAAGGGCCAGGTACCGTTGGGCAGCCATGTCCCTCTACCTCGTGCGCCACGCGAAGGCGGGAAGCCGTCGTGACTTCGACGGCGATGACCGCGAGCGACCGTTGAGCCGCGGGGGGCAGGACCAGGCCGCAGCCCTCACCCTGCTGCTCGGGCATCTGCCTCTCTCCCACATCTACTCGAGCCCCTACGTGCGCTGCGTGCAGACGATTGAGCCGCTCGCGAAGAAGCTCGGCCTCGAGCTGACGATCACCGAAGCGCTCGCCGAAGGCGACGCGTTCGACGACGCCATCGCCCTCGTCGATTCGGCGCCCAAGAATGCCGTGCTGTGCAGCCACGGCGACGTGATCCCCGCGGTGCTCGATGCCCTCATGCACCGCGGCCTCGTGATCAGGGGCGAGCCCGACTGGCGCAAGGGCGCCACCTGGGTGCTCGACCGCAAGAAGGGCGAGTGGGCCAAGGCGAAGGCAATCCCTCCGCCCGCTTGAGCACCGAGATTGGTAGGCCGGGGTGCGCATGAGCGCCTCGAGCTACCAATCCCGCGTCGCAGGGATGAGCGCTGTCAGTCGAGGGAGAAGGGCGGGTACTCGTCGCGCATCAGCGAGACATAGGCGGTCACGCGCCATCCCCAGCGCATGACGCCGACTACGAACTTGCGCATCCCCTCGTTCCATTTCCCCGTGAACAGGATCACGAAAGCGGAGATGAAGAGGACGATGCCGGCCGCGAAGAAGAGGATCGCCAACACGATGTAGTGCGGAATCGCGATGAACCATTTGTAGAGCGGCGCCCAACGATTCAGCTCTTGCGGGTACTCGACAGACAGCCGGTTGGGGTCGTCTCCGGGATCGCGCGGCACGGTGTCGAAGGTGAACGGCGGATAGGGCTCGCGCATGAACGCTGCGTACGAGTACACGCGGTACTGGTATCGGTAGGTCATCGCCACGACGTTGAAGAGGCTCTCCGGGTACTTCTTGGTGAAGAGAATGAAGAAGAACGCGATGAACGTGATCGCCTGAGCCACGAGGCTCAAGAAGTAGGCAACCACCTGTTGGGGGATTGCGAGGAACCACTGCACGAACGGCCGCCAACGGGCGAGCTCGAGGGGTGCGTCCAGCGAGAAGGTCGCGTAGGGGTACACACCGCCAGCGTCACCACCACCCGAGGGGGGAGGCGCGAACCCCGGCGGCGGACCCGAGGCCCCACCGGGCGGCGGCACCGGGGGTGTCGGCGGCGTCGGAGGGCTCGGCGGTGCGGCGGGCGGAGGCGGCAAGTTGCTCACGGCCGCGGACCGTATCGCGTTTGCCCCTGGTCACGGCGGGACGCTCACACCGTGACGTCACACGCAACATCAGACCTCGACGAGGTCGACTCGCACCTGAGCGTCGACGAGGACGCGATCGACCGCGAACGCGTCGACGGCCAGCAGCTGCGTCGGCTTGCCCCCGCGCGCTCGACCGAAGCCCGCGATCGTCGGCGGACCCGACAGGCCGAGCACGCCGCTGCCTTGGCCGACTCGGGCTGCCGTCTCGGGGTCGGCGCATCGCCACGCGAGACGGCCGATCACCTCTGGCGCCTCCCATCCGCACGCGTCTGCTCGGTCGAGGTCGACGGTCGGCCCGCCGAATGCGTTGACCCCGAAGTACTCCTCGAGCCACTCGTCGACCGGGATGCGCGCAGCGATCGCGCGCGTCCCTCACCCATCGCACCGCGGCGCGCGCTTTGGCTTCGGCGTCTGGCCACGGATAGGCGAACGTCGCCTCGCCCGCCCAGCCGGCCGGCGTGCAGACCAGACCCTTGTAGGTCGGTGGTGCGGGACGTCCCCGGGTGCCGCTCACGCGGACACGGTCGTCCCCGAGGTCGGTGAGCGTGAGCGAGGTGAAGTCAGCGGTCACATCGGGATTGAGGTACGCGGCCGGATCGTGCACCTCGTAGAGCAGCTGTTCGCGCACGGTGTCGAAGGTGACCATCCCTCCGGACTGCGGTGGCTTCGTGATGACCGCTGAGCCATCGGCCTCGCACTCGCCGATCGGGAACGCGATGCGAAGCGGGTCGGGGTTGGTCCACCACGGTCCCGAATAGTTGCCTCCCGCGACTTGGCCGCTGCATTCGAGGAGATGGCCGATCACGACACCGGCGGCGAGCCGATCCCAGTCGTCCCAGGCCCACGTGTGCTCGTGCACCAGTGGAGCGAGGAAGAGGGACGCATCCGCGACGCGCCCTGTCACGACCACATGGGCACCGGCATCGAGCGCTTCGACGATCGGCCGGGCGCCGAGGTAGGCGTTGGCGAAGAGCGCGTCGCGGGCAGACCCAGGTCGTGCGCACGCGGACGGACGTCGTCACCGACGACCGTGGCGACGACGAGGCCCGTCGCCCCCGCCTCCTTCAACGTCGCGACGACGGCGCGTCCCGCGGCGACCGGGTTGATGCCACCCGCGTTCGTGATGAAGCGGGTGCGGCCGTCGACGACGTACGGCAGCGCGGCGCGCACGTAGGCCGGGAGGTCGCGGGTGTAGCCGAGCGACTCGTCGCGCTGACGATCCTTCTGCAGGATGGCGAGCGTCAGCTCGGCCAACGCCTCACAGACGAGGTAGTCGACTCCCGCTTCGAGCACATCCGGCACGGGTCCGAGACCATCGCCGTAGAAGCCCTGGCCTCCCCCGATGCGAACGGTCACGACCCGGTTGTAGCAGCCCCGCCCGCTTGTGGCTCGGCGAGCGCGGGCAGCCCGAGCTGCGCGCGCACCTGATCTGCGGATTGACGCACCGCCTGCGCCGCGTCGGCGGGGGGATCGAGCGCGAGGTAGGCGTCCCACTCCGTGAGGGCGCCTTGAAGGTCGCCGTCCTGGCGTCGCACGAACCCGAGGAAGAAGTGCGCGTCGGGATACTGCGCGTCGGCCGCGACGGCGTTCGCGATGAGCTGCTTCCCCTCGGCGAGCAGCTCGGGATCGCCGGTCTGGTAAAGCAACCACCCGCGATAGGCGAGCGCCTCAGGGTTGTCGGGCTGCAGCGTGAGCACCTGGTCGTAGATCTTGATCGCGTCGATGGCCTTGCCCGCGGCGAGCAAGCCGCGCGCCTCGACGAGGAGGTCGTTGCTGTTCTGGCTGATGGTCCCAGTCGCGGATTGCCCGGGCAGGCGAAGGCCGGCAGCGCGAGCCATCGCGACACCTCCGAGCAACCGCGACGAGAGCGACGAGCGCGACGACGAGCACGGTGCGCTTCTTGTCGTGGGGCTGCGCCGAGAACGAGGCCCTCCCCGCTTCGATTGCTTTGAGCACCGTGACCGCACGGCGCGTGTAGTCGTCCTTCAGCGTGTGGTAGTCGGCCTCGTCGATGTCGCCTGCGTCGTGTTCCCTCTCGAGGTCATCGAGCGAACGGAGCAGGAACTTCCGCTCCTCCTCGAGCCGCGCGAGCTCGTCCATGTCGAGACGAGTGTCAGTTGCCACCGGCATCCCCGTCATCGGTGTGCGCCCGTTCGACGCGCATGGCGGCCTCGACGAGCCGCCGGTCGGCGTCGCTGATCTCGCCCTCACTCGACGCATGCCAACGGCGGAACGCCACCGCCAACCCCGCGATAGCGATCACGAGGACGACGACCGGAAGGATCCACACCAGGCTGCTCGCGCCCGTCGACGCGGGCGTGAGCAACAGCTCCTGCCCGTAGCGGCTGATCAGGAATGCCCGGATCTCGTCATCCGATTGTCCCGACTCGACTCGCCGCGCGATGTCGGCGCGGATGATGCGCGCCGTTTGGGCATTCGATGTCTCGACCGACTCGCTTCGGCACGTCGGACACTTGAACTCGGAGGCGATCGCGTTCACGCGGTCGGTGTTCGTGCGCGGCCCGCGGCTGCCGGTCACTCCGACGAAGAGGGCGAGCAGCAACACGGGGATGAGCACGAGCCACGCGAGGCGGTTGCGCTTGCGCTCGTTCGCGACAGCGATGGCTGTCATCCGCCGCTGCCTGACTCTGCTTGCTCGGCGGCGTTGATGATCGCGTCGAGCCCGTCGCTCGTGACGCCGCCCGTGATCTTGCTCACGACGAAGCCGTTCGGATCGATGAGGAACGACTCGGGGATGCCGGTGACGCCGTAGTCGAGGGCGGTGCGGCCCTCGGGATCGGAGACCACGGTCCACTCGCCACCGTTGTCCTCGAAGAACTTCTTCACGTCGTTGTCGTCGTCGCTGAACACGACGCTGACCACCTCGGCGTCGCCGGCCTGCAGGTGCCGGCGACTGAACGACACGAGCTCAGGGTGCTCCTGCTGGCAGGGTGCGCACCAGGTCGCGAAGAAGTTGACGAGCACGAACCGGCCTCGGCGATCCGAGAGCTTGAACTCGGCGCCGTCGCTTGAGGTCACAGTCGTGCCGACGATGTCGGGTGCGGGTTTGCCGAGCAGGGGGCTCTTGCCCTGCCGGTCGAGCGCGGGCGGGCGAGTCGCCAGGATCGCGATCAGCGCGACCATGCCAAGCCCGAGCGCGATCGCGATGACGAGACCGATGCGCCGGCGGGGATGCCCTCCCTCCCCGACAGAGGCCTCCTCGATGCGAGGGTCGTCGACGTCAGCCATCGACGCCCGCTCCCACTGGCTCTCCCACCGGCTCGGCCGGGGGGATCTGCACTCGGCGACCGGGGATGGGCGCCGACACCGGGTCGGTCGGGCGTCGACGCCGTCCGGGCCACGCGGCGAGGAGCGTGCCCAGGGCCATCAGGCCACCACCGATCCACAACCACACCGCGAGCGGCATGATGAGCAGACCGAGCCGCACCGCACCGGCGTCGTCGTCCGGCACGTCGAGCAAGGTGAGGTAGACGTCGCCGCGGAGCCCTGTGCGCACCGACGGGGTGCCGATGGTGGTGGAGCCGCCGGGGAACTTCGACAGCGCCGGTGCGTAGACCTGGCCGCCGTCGACCTGCACGCGAGCGCGCACGATCGACTTCTGCGCTTCGGTCACGCGTTGCAGACCGAGATATTTGATCGTGTGCCCGGCGAGCGACGCCGAGTCCCCGGGCTTCAGCACGAGCTCGGCGGAGTGGCTGTACGAGGAGGAGGCCGCGAGCGCGACCGCGATCACCACGACCCCGATGTGGACGACCATCCCGCCGTTTGCTCGCCCGACGAGGCCGTGCAGCCCCTGGCGGCGTGTCGCGAGCACGATCTGACGCGCCGCAGCGCCCGCCGCAAAGCCGCCGAGGCCGAAGGCGACCAGCGGCACGAGGCCACGCGCGCCGAACGCGACGGCGAGCACGACGACACCGGTGCCGATCCAGGCCGGCCAGAGGAGACGGTGGAGCAAGAGCTCTCCTGAGGCCTTGCGCCATGGCAACGCGGGCGCGACGGCCATGAGGAACAGCAGAGCGATCCCGATCGGCATCGTCATCCGGTCGAAGTACGGGCGCCCGATCGAGATGCGCTCTCCGTTGGCCGCCTCGAGCACCAGTGGGAACACGGTGCCGAGCAGCACGACGAAGGCGAACGCGGCGAACAGCACGTTGTTGGCGAGGAACGCGCCCTTCGCGGGAGATCGGCGAATCGATCGAGCCGGGCGACCGCAGGCGATCAGCGCGCCACCCGATGAGCGCGATCGAGCCGAGGACGACGATCGCAAAGAACGTGAGGATGAACGGGCCGATCTGGCTCTCGGAGAAAGCGTGCACCGAGTCGAGCACTCCCGATCGAGTGAGGAACGTGCCGAGGATCGTCAGCGAGAAGGTCGCGCACAGCAACGAGAGGTTCCAGACGCGGAGCATGCCGCGGCGCTCTTGCACCATCACCGAGTGCAGATAGGCAGTGCCGGTGAGCCACGGTAGGAACGAGGCGTTCTCGACGGGATCCCATGCCCAGTAGCCGCCCCAGCCGAGCACCTCGTAGCTCCACCACGCACCGAGGATGATGCCGACGGTGAGGAAGCCCCACGCGAAGAGCGTCCACCGGCGGGTCTCGATGAGCCAGCCCTCACCTACTCGGCCCGTGATCAGCGCTGCGACCGCGAACGCGAACGGCACGGTGAACCCGACGTAGCCGAGGTAGAGCATCGGCGGGTGGAACGCCATGAGGATGTGGTTCTGCAGCAGCGGGTTCGGCCCGGGGCCGTCGGTGGGGATGACGCCCTTCACCGTTTCGAACGGGTTCGCCGGCCCGATCATCAGGAGGAAGAAGAACGCCGCGACGCCGAGCATCGTGGCGATCGCCCAGCCGACGAGCGGGTCGGTGAGCCGCTTGCGGAAGTGGTGGGTGACGACCGCGATGTATCCGGTGAGGATCAGCGACCAGAGGATGATCGAGCCCTCGAGTGCCGACCACAGCGCCGCGAAGTTGAACAGCGGCGGCGTGCGCGTGCTGCCGTTGCGAGCGACGTACGACAGGGAGAAGTCGCGCGTGATCGAGCGCGCGCTCCATCGCGACGAACGTGAGCAGCGCGCCGATGACGAGCAGTCCGACATAGAGACGTGACGACCGGATCATCGCCGGCCTCTGGCGGACGAGCCCGATGACGATCGTGATCGCGCCGATCACGGCGGCCGCGAGGCCGAGCGCGACGCCGGCTGTCCCGAGAGCGGCGTTCATCCGCGGCTAGGGAGCATTGGCGGGCACCCGATCGGGGTTGGCCGCCTTGTACTCGGAGGTGTGCTTCACGAGGATGCGGTCGCTGGCGAAGACGTCGCCTTGCCACCGGCCCTCGAGCACCACGGGGATGCCCTCCTGGAAGAGCTGAGGCGGGCTCCCCTGGTTCTGCACGGCGACGGTCACGCCGTTGAACGTCACATCGAAGTTGACGGTCTCGCCGGTGTCCTTCACGGTGCCGGGCACGACCTGGCCCTGCAGCCGGAAGCGCTTGTTCTCGAGCGTCGCCTTCTTCGCGACGGCCTCGTCGGCGTTGTAGAAGTACACGGTCGCGTTGCTGAGGCCCTCGAACATGATGATCGCCATCGCGGCAAGCAGCACCGCGAGCACGACGCTCACGCCGAGCTTGCGGCGACGCGTCGACGGCGGCCGGCGACGCGGCGCCGACGCGACCGTGCCTTCGGACCCTTTGTCGTCGGGTCCGGTCCGCGGCGTCAGGTCCATGTCTTGTCCTCGTCGGGGAGCTGCTTCGCGAGCGACCGGCCACGCGTCACGATTCGGATCGCGTACAGCGCGATGCCGCCGAGGACGATGACGTATGCGCCGAGGATCCAGCCGGCGTCGTTCATGCCGGGGCCAGCCCTTCCGCACCCTCTGCACGTCGCTCTTCGATGGCGAGCTCGAGGCCGTGCTCGTCGAGAGCGTCCTCCATCACGGCGATGCGGGTGCGGTGCAGCAGCAGCCACACGTAGATGAGCGTGAATACGACGAACCCGAGGAAGAGCGTGAAGAGCATGATGCCGTCGATCTCCACCTGGAGGTCACGGCGCAGCACAGTCGCCTCTTGGTGCAAGGTGCGCCACCACACGACCGACTGGTGGACGATCGGCACGTCGATGAACGCGATGATCCCCAGGATCGCGGCCCGCTTCGCGCGGACGTGAGGCTCGGCGGGCATGCGCCGCAACGCGAGGTAGCCGAGAAAAAGGACGAACAGCAGCGCGGTCGTCGTGAGCCGCGCGTCCCACGTCCAGTACACGCCCCACGAGAGGTGACCCCAGATCATCCCCGTGACCAGAGTGACGCCGGTGAAGAGCACGCCGATCTCGGCTGATGCTCCAGCGAGACGGTCCCAGGAGAGCGAGCGCGTGCGCTTCCAGAGGTAGAGCGCGCTGGCCAGCGCGGTGACACCGAAGGCGAGGTACGCGATCCACGCCGCGGGCGCGTGGATGTAGAGGATGCGCACCGTGTCGCGCTGCACCTCATCTTCAGGGGTGCCGACGAGACCGAGGAACACGAGCAGCGCCGTGCCGGCCAGGCACACGACCCCCAGAGCGCGCGTCGCCTTCGTGCCGGTGGACGTCACGGAGACACCGCCCGGGGACGTCACTGGCTGCTGGTCGATCATCACGACTCCTCGAGGAGCGGTCCGAAGGCAACGAGCCCGAGCGAGGTGTACACGAGACCGAAGACGCTGAGGAGCCCGACCCACGGCCAACCCTCGGAGGGTGAGCCGGAGAGCGCTGCCTCGAACGCCCTCGTGGCCCCGATGAGCACCGGCGCCACCACCGGGAGCAAGAGCAACGGGAGCAGGGTCTCCCGCACCCTCAGCCCGGCGGCGAGGACGCCATACAAAGTACCGGCGCTCGCGAGACCGGCGGTCGCGGCAAGGGCGGTCAGCACGAGCAGCCCGGCGCTGTTGAGCGATGCGTCATACAGGACGACCACGCCGAGAAGTAGGAGGACCTCGAGGCCGAGCAGCTCGAGCGCGATCGCCGCGGCCTTGCCGAGGAAGATGCCGGCGGGGTCGAGCGCGGTCAGCCGCAAGGCGTCGCGGTTGCCGTCGGCCGATTCGATCGAGAAGGCCCGCTGCACGGCGAGCAGGGTGCAGAACAACACCGTGGTCCAGTAAAGGCCCGGAGTGGCGCTGGTCAGCACGCCGCGGTCCGGGTCGAGAGCGAAGGCGAACAGGATCAGCACGAGCACGGCAAACGGGCCGATCTGGTTCGTCGCGACCCGGGAACGGGCCTCGATGCGGAGGTCCTTCCCCGCGATCAGGGCCGCGTCACGGAACACGGACGGCCTCCGGCTCGGCCGCGGCCTGCACGCGGCTCTCCGAGCCCAGGGCGGCCTGCACCCGTCCTCCGACGATCGTGACCGCGCGCCCGGCCAGCGGCACCGCGCGGTCGAGCTCGTGGGAGGCGATGAGCACGGTGGCGCCCGCGGCAGCCGCCCGTCTGACCAAGTCGTCGACGAGATCCCGGCCGGTGGCATCGAGCCCCGCGTGCGGCTCGTCGAGGAGCCAGAGCTCGGGCCGTCGAGCGACGAGGATCGCGAGCGCCGCGCGACGACGCTGACCTGCGGAGAGGCGGGCGACCGGCACGGTCGCGAGGCGACCTCCGAGACCGAGCTGCTCGATCGCCTCCTCGGTGTCCGCAGGCCGCGCTCCGCGGCGCGCGACCAAAAGCGCACGTTGTCGACGACGTTGAGGTCGTCGTAGAGGGCGGTGGCATGACCGAGCAGGCCGACTCGGGCCCGCACGGCCCGGGGATCGCGCACCAGATCGCATCCGAGCACGGTCGCCTCGCCGGACGAGACATGCGCGAGCCCGGCGCACAGCCGGAGCAACGTGGTCTTGCCGGCGCCGTTCGGACCTCTGACGAGGACGATCTCAGCGGGCGCGACATCGAGGTCGACTCCGGCGAGCGCCGGGAAGCGCCCGAGCAGCGAGACCGCCGCGCGAAGGTGGACGACGGAGTCCATGAGCCCTGTTCACCGTAGTTGTGGGGGCGCGGAAGCGACAATGCGGCGCGGCGGTACCCTGCCGATGTGGACGTCGACGGCGGCGGCATCGACCTCGACACCCAGAGCCAAGACGATCCCCCTGGCGAGCCTGGGTCTCCCACACCCGATGCCGCCAAGACAACTGGATCGCGCGACTGGCGATGGGCCGTCGCTGGCTTCGGGCGCACTCTCATCGCCTTGGGCATCCTCGTGCTGCTCTTCGTCGTGTACCAGCTGTGGGGCACCGGCATCCAGGAAGCCCGGTCTCAGAACAAGCTCGAGAACCAGTTCAACGACATCATCGCGACCGCTCCGGCGCCGACGACCCCCACGACCGTGTCGACGGTGGCCCCGTCGGTCTCGGTGGCCCCGACGGTCTCGGTGGCCCCGACGGTGCCGACCACCACCTTGCCGCTCTCGACGAAGCCGCCGGCGCAGGTGAAGGAGGGCGACCCGCTCGCCCGCATCGAGATCCCGAAGATCGGGGTCGACAAGATCGTCGTCGCCGGCGTGGCGCTGTCCGACCTGCGCAAGGGCCCCGGCCTCTACCCGTTCAGCGCGCTCCCCGGGCAGATCGGCAACGCCGCGATCGCCGGCCACCGCACGACCTACGGCGCCCCGTTCTTCCGCGTCGACGAGCTCGCCGCGGGCGACGAGATCATCGTCACGACGGTGCAGGGGAAGTTCCGGTACCTCGTCACCGAGATCAAGATCGTGAAGCCGACCGACTTCAGCGTGCTCGACCAGACAAAGGACGCGACGCTCACACTGACCTCGTGCAACCCGCGCTACAGCTCGCGGCAGCGCATCGTCGTGAAGGCGAAGCTCGACGTCTCGCAGTCACCCGAACCGCTGCCCGCCGCGGCGACGACCGCTCCCTCGTCGGTGACGACCGCGCCGACGTTGGCCGGCGGTGACGAGGGGAGCGGCGACGAAGCGAGCCCGGACCACACGAGCGCGGACCAGGCAAGCGCGGACAACCCGCTCGTGTCGGGCCTGGGCGACTCGTTCAGTGCCGGATGGTTCAGTGACTCGAGCGCGTGGCTCCCCACGATCCTGTGGGGGCTCGGCGCGGCGCTCGTGGTCTTCGGCTTCTGGATGCTCGGACGACGCTGGAACCGCTGGGCCGCCTACACGCTCGCGGCTCTCCCGTTCCTCTTCTTCCTCTACTTCTTCTACGAGAACGTCGCCCGGCTGCTCCCGCCGAACATCTGACGTCAGTCGCGGCATACGATCCGCCGGATGCCTGTCGATCCCGCTGCCCGTCAGATCCTCGACCTCATCGACCAGATGGGGGTCAAGCTCGGTGGGGACATCACGCCGCAAGCCCTCCGCGAGCAGATGTCCGCGATGGAGGCGATGGCCCCCGAGATGCCCGATGTGGCTTCGAGCGAGTGGAAGACCATCGAGGGCGTGCCCTGCCAGATCATCACGCCCGCCGGCACGAGTTACGGCCCGCGTCCTGTGCTCATGTGGATCCACGGTGGCGGCTTCGTCATCGGCACCGCAGCGAACAGCGAAGGCACCGCTCGGCGCCTGGCGAACGGCGCCGGCTGCGTAGTGGTCAACATCGACTACCCGCTCGCCCCGGAGTCGAAGTTCCCCGCAGGTCCGCACGCATGTCTCGCAGTGGCGAAGTGGGTCATCGCTCACGCGGGCGACATCGGCGGCGACGCGTCGCGCATCGCGATCGGCGGCGATTCGGCCGGCGGCAACCTGAGCGCGATCGTGGCGAACCACGTGCCCGGCATCTCCTATCAGCTCCTCGTGTACCCGGCGACCGACATCACGATGTCGTACCCGTCGATCAAGGAGAACGCCGAGGGCTACCTCCTGACGAAGGAGGCGATGGACTGGTTCATGGGCCACTACTTCGATGAGGGCACCGACGTGACCCAACCGCTCCTGTCGCCGATCTTCACCGACGACGCGGTGCTCGCGAAGGCGCCGCCCGCGCACGTGATCACGGCGGAGTTCGATCCCCTCCGCGACGAGGGCGAGGCGTACGCCGACAAGCTGCGAGGCCTCGGCGTCGCGGTGACCAACACGCGCTACGACGGCCAGATCCACGGCTTCTTCACGATGGTCGGGATGATGCCTGCCGCCGAGCAGGCACAAGCCGAGTCGATCACGCTGCTGAAGGCGGCCTTCGCGCGCTGACGTTGGGGCGGCGCAGTGCGCCGCCGGGTGCGCGAAGAACCGATCGTCGAGCGTCAGCGAGCAGGAGCCGGCGGAAGCGGAGCGGACGACGGCGACGAGGAGTATCAGTCGATCACGACGACGACGTCGCCCTCCTGGATCTTGTCCTCGGGGGCGACGCGCACCTCGGTGATCGTGCCGGGCACCGGAGCGACGACCGGGATCTCCATCTTCATCGACTCGAGGATGACGAGCTCGTCGCCTTCCTGCACCAGCGCTCCCACTTCAGTGCGGACCTGCCACACGTTGGCGGTGATCTCGGCTCGGACTTCGGTCGCCATGTGGGCGAGACTAGGGGCGCAAACGGGGAAGAGGGCTGACCGGGGGGGAACGAGATGGATGTCAGGGGACGACACGTGCTCGTGACCGGCGCGTCGCGAGGCATCGGCGAGGCGATCGCTCGTCGTTTCGTCGCGGAGGGTGCCCACGTCGTCGGCGTCGCTCGCAACGGCGAGCTGCTGGGCAAGGTGATGGCCGACATGGGTGGTGTCGCGGTCGTCGCCGATCTGGCCGACCCCGCGCAGGTCGACGGGCTCATCGCGCGGGTCGAGCGCGACAACGGACCGGTCGACATCCTCGTGAACAACGCAGGGCTCGACATGGTCGGCGCACTCGTCGACACCAGTCCCGAAGACATCCGCACGATCCACCAGGTGAACCTCGTCACGCCCATCGAGCTGTGCCGTCAGGTGTTGCCCGGCATGCTCCTGCGCGGGCGCGGGCGCATCGTGAACATCTCCTCGCTCGCAGGGGTTGGCGGCTTCGCCGGCATGACCAGCTACTGCTCGACGAAGGGCGGTCTGACGAACTTCACCGGCGTGCTGCGTCTGGAGCTGAAGGGCACGCCGATCCGCGCCACGCTCGTCGAGCTCGGCCCGATCCCGACCGACATGCTCGACAACGTCAACGACTACACGCCGACGCGCAAGTCGTTCGACCGCTTCTACAAGCTGCAGATGCTCGTCGACGTGCCCAAGGAGACGGTGGCCGAGGAGGTCGTCGCCGCCGTCGAGAAGGGCCGCCGCCACGTGCGGATCCCGAAGCGAGCGCTCGCGTTCCCACTCTTGAACGAAGCACCTCGCCGGATCATCGAAACCCTGCTCGTCGGGGTGCGCAGCCGCCCCTGACCGGTCACCTAGACCGGCAGCACACCGTGCTTGCGCCACGGCCGGTCGACGCGCTTCGTGCGCGAAACCTGCAGGCCTTTCCAGATCGCCAGCCGCGTCTCGGCGGGGTCGATGACGTCGTCAACGTGGGCGTGCCCGGCGGCGATGTAGGGGTCGATGTTCTTGCGAAGCTCCTCCGCCATGGAGATCCTCGCGGCGTCGCGCTCCTTGCCCTCGGGGATCGCTTCGAGCTGCTTGCGCATGATGATGTTGACCATGCCGTCGGGGCCCATGACCGCGATCTCGGCGGTCGGCCAGATCGCGATGTAGTCGCACTCGTACGCAGTGCCGTTCATCACGAAGTATCCGGCGCCGTACGACTTCCGCAGCACGATCGAGACCTTGGGCACCGTCGCCTCGGAGACGGCGAACAGCATCTTGGCTCCGTGGCGGATGATCCCCTGCTTCTCCACCGCTGATCCGACGATGAAGCCGGGGACATCGTGGAGGAACACGAGCGGGATGTTGAACGCGTCGCACAGCCACACGAAGCGCGCAGCCTTATCGGCCGCGTTCACGTCCAGCGCACCACCGAGGACCATCGGCTGGCTCGCGACGATGCCCACGGGCTGGCCGCCGACCCTCGCGAGCCCGGTGATCAGGTTGCGCGCCCACGCGGGCTTCATCTCGAACAGCTCGCCGTCGTCGACCACGACCTTGATGACTCTGCGCATGTCGTAGGCGCGTCGAGGCGCTGTCGGCACGATGTCGTAGAGCTCCTCGCAACGCCGGTCGACAGGGTCGGAGACGGCGCGCACAGGCGGCTGCTCGGTGTTGTTGCTCGGAAAGAAGGAGAGGTACGCGCGCACGACCGCGAGGCACTCCTCGTCGCTGGCGACCTCGAGGTCAGCGACGCCGCTGATCTTCGTGTGCACCTCGGAGCCGCCCATCTCCTCCTCGGTCACCTCCTCGCCCGTCGCCGCCTTCACGAGGTGCCGACCGCCGAGCGCCATCGACGAGGTCCCTTTCACCATTGGGATGAAGTCGGCGAGCGCCGGGATGTAGGCGGTGCCCGCAGCGCAGTGCCCGAGCATCGCTGCGACCTGGGGCACGACACCGCTCATCGTGACCTGCTCTCGGAACAGGTGCCCGGCCTCGGCGAACGTCGAGCCCGACGACGCTTGGATGCGCGCGCCGGCAGAGTCGAGGAGCCAGACGATCGGGATGCGCTGGCGCAGCGCGACCTCGCGCAACCGCTCGGTCTTGTGCTCACCGACCGTGCCCATCGACCCAGCCATCACGGTGAAGTCATACGCGGAGACCGCGACTCGACGTCCGTCGATGAGCCCGACGCCGGCGACCATGCCGTCGGCGGCGAGGTAGCCCTTCTCCGCGACGATCACCGGGTCCATCGAGTCGGCCAGCTGCCCGAACTCGACGAAGGACCCCGGGTCGAGCAGGAGGTCGACTCGCTCGCGCACCGGCAGCTTTCCCATCGAGCGCTGCCGTTCGACGAGCGCGGGGCCGCCCATCGCGGTGGCATTCTCACGACGCTCGGTCAGGTCCTGGACGAGCGGCTTCCAGTCGTGGAGGTTCGGCGGATCGCTCATGTCAGCGCCCGGTCCACACGGGAGCGCGCTTCTCGGCGAACGCCTTGATGCCCTCGCCCGAGTCCTCGGTCTGGGTGATGACCGTGAGCAGCGGGTGCAGAAGGGCGAGCGCATCGCTCGCGTGTTGATCCCACACTCGATAGAAGGCGTCACGTCCGAGCTTCACGATGACGGGTGACTTGCTCGCAAGGGTCGCCGCGAGCTCGTCTACCGCAGCGTCGAGCTCATGCGGGGCCACCACGCGATTCACGAAGCCAATCCGCTCCCCTTCCGCGGCCGGCACGCGGCGGCCCGTGAGCATCAGCTCGAGGGCCTTCTTCGGCGGCATCGACCGCATCATCGGCACCGTGATCATCATCGGCCAGAGCCCGACGTCGATCTCCGGCGTGCCGAACTGCGCGGTGTCGTCGGCCATGACGAAGTCGCACATGAGCGCGACGCCGAAGCCGCCCGCGAGCGTGTAGCCGTGGACCTTCGCGATGGTCGGCTTCCCCATCGACCACACGTCTTCGAACATGCGGGTGAGCTCGCCTCGGGCGTCGTGCAGCTCGGCGAAGCCGGCGCCCTCGGACATACCGGACAGATCGGCCCCGGCGCTGAACGCCTTGTCACCCGCGCCGGTGATCACCACGACGCGCGCCTCGCTGTCGGCCTTGGCCTCCGCGAACGACGCGCGGAGCTCTGTCATGACCGACCACGACAGTGCATTGCGCCGCTCGGGACGGTTGATCGTGATCGTCGCAACATGCTCGACGACGTCGTACAGGATCGCTTCGTAGGCCACGGGCGCACCGTACTGCCGCACTCGCTCGCGGACTTTCGTACGATGCAACGATGCGGTGGAAGCGGGCGGGCGCGATCGCGCTCATCGTCGGTTCGATGCTCGTGGGCGTGCCTGCCGTGGCGGACGCGCAGACGCCGCCGCCAGCACCTGTGCCCGCGGCCGCGCCGGCGCCGGCGTTCCCCCCGATGCCTGACGGGTCGGGCGCGGGACGCCGGGTCGTCTACAGCAATAGTGCGCAGCGGGTCTGGCTGGTCGGTGACGACGGGGTGGCTTTCGACTCGTGGCTCGTGTCGGGACGCCGCGGCGTGCCGAGGCCGGGCGTCTACTCCGTCTTCTCACGCTCGCCCGTGACGAGCGCGCACAACGGCACGCTGACGATGCAGTACATGGTGCGCTTCGCGCGAGGACGATCGCTCGCGATCGGGTTCCACTCGATACCCGTACGCCACAATGGCTCCCCCATTCAGTCCCTCGAGCAGCTCGGCACCTACCGCAGCTCGGGATGCGTGCGTCAACGCGTCGAGGACGCCGCGAAGATGTGGACGTTCGTGGGCGTGGGCACGCCGGTCGTCGTCGTCGCCTGACCGATCCCCTTTCGGCGAAGGTGCCGGAAGTACCGTGAACCCCGACATGTGGTTGCCCGTGGCGATGCTGGTGGGAGGGCTCGTCGTCGGCCTCGTTGCCGGCGGTCGCTTGCGCGCCGTGCGGGCGATGCAGCTGCGGAAGTGGCCGGTCGGTGCGCTCGGGTTGGCGTTCGCGATCCTGCCGTGGATGGGGGATTCTGATCGTACGACCAGCTTGATCGCGATCGGCTGGGTGCTGCTGATCGCCTTCGCCCTGTTCAACATCCATCTCACCGGCATGGTGATCGTCGCGATCGGCCTCGCGTGCAACCTCGCTGCGTTACTCGTGAACGGCTCGATGCCCGTGCGCGAGGACGCCGTCGTGCAGGCCGGGATCGCCGATCAGTCGACCGTCGCCAGTGCACAGCTCGGCCCCGGCCGAGAGCTCGCCTCAGGTGAGGTGCGGCTCGAGCCGCTCACCGCGATCGTCCCCATCCCGGCATTCCAGATGGTCGTCACCTTCGGTGATCTGATTGCGCTGCTGGGACTCGCCGATGTGGGCTTCCGGCTCGCGCGACGAGCCGCCCCGCGACATTCAGCGGCGCGAGGCCCCGCGTGGGCGCACGCCGCCAAGCGAGGCGAGACCGGGCTTCCGGCATGGGCAGCGGCCCCGAGTACACAAGGCCCCGACGACTGGGTGCTCGATCTTCGCGACTCGATGCGCAACGACCACACCGCGCCCGTGCTTGCGAGCCTCGCCCCCGACGACGACGATCCGGCGCCGGCGCTCGAGGTGCGTTACTCGGGCGAACCGCTGCCGAGTCGCCACTAGAGCAGGGCGGCACTAGACAGCACGGCGTGCCTCATCTCGCGCAGCTGAACCTCGCCCGCATGCTTGCACCGCTCGACGCTCCCCAGATGTTCGGATTCGTCAGCGAGCTCGACCGCATCAACGGTCTCGGCGAGCGGTCTCCCGGCTTCGTGTGGCGACTCCAGACCGAGGAGGGCGACGCCACCGCACTGCGCCCATTCCCCGACCCCGACATCATCGTGAACCTCACCGTGTGGGAGTCGGTCGAGTCCCTGCGCGCGTTCGCGTACCGAGGCGACCACCTCGCTTCCTTCCGTCAGCGTCGCCAGTGGTTCGAGGAGCGAGTCGAACCGATGGTCGTGCTGTGGTGGGTCGATGAGGGTCAGATCCCGACCGTCGACGAGGCGAAGGAGCGACTGGGGTTCCTCCGCCGCCATGGCCCTTCGCCGTGGGCATTCACGTTCGCCCACGTCGAGCCCGCCCTTCTCCTCGAACGGGCGACGGTCGACGACCCCGTGCCGGCACAGCTCATCGCCGAGCTGAACGCCGACATCATGGCGACCCATGCCGAGGGCAACCACTTCTGGCGACTCACCGCTGACGATGTCGCTCCGGGCAACGGCGCATTCGTCGTGCTTCGTCTCGACGACGAGCCGATCGGCTGTGGCGCGGTCCGCAAGCTGGGGACCGATGCGGCCGAGCTGAAGCGGATGTACGTGCGCCCGGCTGCCCGCGGCCGCAAGGTCGGTGCCGTGCTCATCGAGGTGCTCGAGGCCGAAGCGAGGGCGCTCGGCGTGCACCGTCTGCTGCTCGAGACCGCTGAGTACCTGAAGCCAGCAGTGCGCGTCTACGAACGGGCCGGGTTCACGCACGTCGACGCGTTCGGTGAGTACGTCGGCTCGGCCGACAGCTACTGCATGGGCAAGACTCTGATGTGACCGCCACCGCTGCGATCGTCTCGTTCCGCCTCGGGCGGGCGGACGGGGTTTCGGTCGTGGCCGAGCGGTGGCGCGTGGCACTCGCCGACCTCGGGTTCATCGTGTCGACGGTTGCGGGGGATGGTCCGGTCGATCGCCTCGTGCCCGGACTCGCGATCGATGCCATTGACGACCTCGCTGTCGACGAGATGCAGCAGGCGCTCGACGGAATCGATCTCGTCGTCGTCGAGAACCTCCTCACGATCCCCATGAACTTGCATGCATCGAAGGTGGTCGCTGAGGTGTTGCGCGATCGCCCTGCGATCCTCCACCATCACGATCCGTCGTGGCAGCGACCGCGATACGAGCACATCGCGGACCTGCCGCCCGACGACCCGCAGTGGCGTCATGTCGTGATCAACGAACGGAGCCAGCGCGAGATGCGCGACCGTCGGGGCATCGAGGCGGTCCCCATCGCGAACGCGTTCGATGCCGACGCCGCGAAGGGCGACCGCGACCGCACGAGAGTGGCGCTCCATGTTGCCCCGGCCGAACGGCTCCTCCTCCATCCGGTGCGAGCGATCGAGCGCAAGGACGTGCCGGCCGCACTCAGGCTCGCTGAGCAAGTCGGCGCGACGTACTGGTTGCCGGGGCCGGCGGAAGAGGGTTATGGCCCCACGCTCGACGCGCTCCTCGCCGCGACCTCGGCCCGAGTGCTGCGCAACCCGATGGAGTCCGGGATCACCGTCGCCGACGCGTACGCGGCGTGTGATGCGGTCCTGTTTCCATCCACGTGGGAAGGGTTCGGCAACCCGGTCATCGAGGCCGCCATCTACGAACGACCGATCGCCGTCGGCCCGTATCCCGTCGCCACGGACCTGAGGGCTTTGGGGTTTCGGTGGATGCCGACCGACCACCCCGATCCGCTCGCACGGATCTTGGAGCAAGGGCCCAACTCGGTCGACCTCGTCCACAACCACGACCTGGCGCGGGAGCACTTCTCGCTCGAGCGCCTCGACCGTGATCTGCGCGCCCTCCTGGACGAGGCAGGCTGGTTGCCGTGAGCGACCCGATCTTGGAGAAGCGGGCGAAGGCAGCCAAGCTTGCCGCGCTCGGCCAGCGTCTCGGCTATCTCGGGTTCGTGATCGCGGTCGTCGCATTCGTGGTCGGCGCGCTCACAGAGTTCAACGGAGCGATCGTCGGCATCGTCATCGGCAGCATCGTCATCGGGTCGATCTTCCTCGCCCCGTCGATCGTGCTCGGGTACGCCGTCAAGGCCGCCGAGAAAGAGGACCGGGCGCAAGGTTTCTGATCCCCTTCGGTTACCCTCCGGTAACCATGTCGGGCCGACTCCCTGCCGCCGAACGTCGGGACCAGCTGCTCGTCGTCGCGCTCGACGTGTTCGCCTCGCAGGGCTTCCACGCCACCTCGATGAACGACATCGCAGCCGCAGCCGGGGTCACCAAGCCCGTGCTGTACCAGCACTTCTCCTCGAAGCGAGGCCTCTACCTCGAGCTGCTCCGCGACGTCGGCGATCGGCTGATGGCCGCGATTGGCAAGGCCACCGCCGAGGCGGGATCGCCGCACAAGCAGGTCGAGCGCGGCTTCCAGGCCTACTTCCACTTCGTCGCTGAAGAGCGCACGGCGTTCGTCCTGCTGTTCGGAAGCGGTGCCCGGCGAGACGAAGAGTTCGCGGCTGCAGTGCGATCTGTCGAGCACACCATCGCCGAGGCGATCGCGGCCCTGATCGACGCCGACGTCGAGCCCGCGCATCGCCGCAACCTGGCGTATGGCCTCGTCGGTCTGGCCGAGGGCACGAGCCGGCACTGGGTCGACCAGCACCTCGAGCTCGACCCCGACCTGCTCGCGGCACAAGTGGCCGATCTCGCGTGGGCGGGGCTGCGGGGAATCCACCGCATCGTTGCAGGAGCGAAGCCGGCGTAACAGACCGCCGTGCGGCGAGCGGGACCCACTCGAAACAGACGTGCCGTGACACACTTTCGCGATGATGAAGCGGAATCGGCTCGGGCAGAGAGCTCTCGTCGTCCTCTCGACGATCCTCCTCATGGGAGTGGCGTTCGCGCCGACCGTCAGCGCTGAAGTCCAGCCCGGAGTCCCCGCTCCCGCCGGACAGGCAAACCCTCCGACCGCGAGCGTCAAGATCGTCGGCACGGGTAGCGGTCAAGGCCTGAACGGCTTCATGTCTACGTTCGCACCGCCGGAGCGGATCAGCCATGGATATCCCACCGCGATCGAGTCCGACTGGCACGGGCACACTGCGGGGTTCGCGGGGCTCATCCACATGCAGGTCACCTCAGGCCCAGGGGCAGGAGCCACGTTCGACGCCTACTGCATCGATCTCCTCACGGACACACAGGTCGGTGTCGGCTACAAGCCGGGCGAGTGGACCGAGGCGAATGTGCCGAACGTCGGCTACGTCGCCCAGCTCTTGCAGTCGTATGCGCCCACGACCGATCTGCCCACGGGCCTCACTCCGAACCAGCAGGCCGCAGCGGTCCAGGCCGCGATCTGGTACCTGAGTGACGGCTTTGTCCTTGCGCCGACCAATGCGTTGTATCCGGCCGTCAGCGCGATCATCACCGACGTCATCACGCGGGGCCCCCTCGGCGCGCCGCCGCCGCCCAGCCTGACAATCGACGGCCCCTCGTTCGGCACGGTGAACACGCTCATCGGCCCGTTCACCGTGAGCGGAGAGGCCGTCGGAGGCGTGGCTGCGGGTGTGGAGGCGTTCACCGACGCCGAGGGCACCCACAAGCTGGGATCGACGTTCCCGATCACCGCCGGCATGCAGATCTGGTTGCGTTCGGCGCAGGCAGGCATCCAGAACCCTGCCCTCACGGCCAGAGCGTCGGTGACCCAAGACGGCGGTGTCGTGTACCTCTACGCGCTCGATCCGGGCGGGAAGCAGACGATCATTCAAGCCGGCCCGTTGGTGGCGACGACCGACGTCGGCGTGAAGGTGGCCTTCCTTGACCTCGGGAACCTTCCGATCTCGAAGGAGATCACAGGCGCCGGAGCCGGTTCACAGGGACCGATCCAGATCGATGTCGTGTGCTCGGTGCCGAACTCGAGCATCGCGCCGTTCAAGATCCCTGCGGGCGCCACGGGCGTAGTGACGACGATCGTCACAGGGATCACCGTGCCCGCACGGTGCACGTTGACCGAGACGCAAAGCGGTGCGAACCAGGACGTCGACGTGTTCGCCGACGCGCCCCACGCGGGCCGCGGCAACGCGGGCGGCAGTCACGCACACGAGCGCGCAGGGCGCCACGCAGGACGTCTCCGTCTGCCCCGAGACCAGCCCGCAGCAGCTCGCCGCGACGCCTATCCCGCACTTCGTGAACGACGTCGAGGAGACCACGACGGAGCCGGGCAGCACCACCACGACGGAGGCGGGCAGCACCACCACGACGGAGGCGGGCAGCACGACGACAACGGTCGCGGGCAGCACGACGACTGCAGGCTCCACGACGACCACCGGGACCACGACCACGACCACGATCGCCGGCACCACCACCACGACGGGAACCACCACCACGACGATCGCGGGCAGTACGACCACGGCCGGCAGCACGACGACCGCGGCGACCGTTGCGCCGACGACCGTCGTGCCCACGACGGCGCCCGACGAGTGCGAGCTCTCCGGGCCGACCACCGTCGCGCCCACCACCGCGCCGGCGACCCTGCCTGCGACGGGTGCCGATCCCGGCCCGCTCGGGCTCCTCGGCCTGATCGGTCTCGTGGCTGGCATCGGCTTCGTGGCGCTGACCCAGCGCCGCCGCTTCTCCAACTAGCGCACGCTGCACGCGCAGAGCTCGTACCATCGGCAACTGGAACCCCTCAAGGGCCAGCGGGAGTGGTGGCCGGCGTGCTCCACGTCTTCCGCATGGGCGCGGGGCCGGCCATCCGCGTCAGCGAACCGGTGTATCGCAAGCTGCCGAACGACGAGCGCGGTGGATGGGCGAAGCACCAGGCGCCCGCGACCTACACGCTCCAGATATGACCGTGTGAGCACCAGGGCGACGATGCGTCGGGCTGGTGCTCACACGGTTGGTCACCGGGTCTGGGGGAAGCCGAGGTCGATGCGGCTCGTCGCCGGATCGGGCCAGCGAGCCGTGACGACCTTGGTGCGGGTGTAGAAGTCGACGCCGTCGGGGCCGTACATGTGGCGGTCACCGAACAGCGACGCCTTCCAACCTCCGAAGCTGAACGACGCCACCGGCACGGGGATCGGCACGTTCACACCGACCATGCCGGCCTGCACATCGAATTGGAAGCGGCGCGCGGCGCCGCCGTCACGCGTGAAGATGGCGGCGCCGTTGCCGTACGGGTTCTCGTCGATGAGGCGCACGGCCTCGTCATAGGTCGACGCGCGCACGACGCACAGCACCGGACCGAAGATCTCGTCGCGGTACACGTCCATGTCCGGCGTGACGTGGTCGATGAGCGACACGCCGAGGAAGAAGCCGTCGCCTTCGAACGATCGGTCGCGGCCGTCGACCACGATCGAGGCGCCGGCGTCGGAGCCGCGGCCGATGTAGCCCGCGACCTTGTCACGGTGCTCGCCGGTGACGAGCGGCCCCATCTCGCTGTCCGGGTCAGTGCCCGGGCCGATCCGCAAGCTCGGCAGCCGAGAGGCGATCGAGTCCACGAGCGCGTCGCCGGCATCGCCCACCGCCACGACGACCGAGATCGCCATGCACCGTTCGCCCGCCGACCCGTACGCCGCCGACACCGCCGCATCCGCTGCGGCGTCGATGTCTGCGTCAGGCAGCACGACCATGTGGTTCTTCGCCCCACCCAGCGCCTGCACGCGCTTTCCGTTGCGCGTGCCTGTCTCGTACACGTGCTTTGCGATCGGGGTCGAGCCGACGAAGCTCACCGCGGCGATGCCGGGATGTTCGAGGATGGCGTTCACCGCGTCATGATCGCCGTGCACGACGTTGAACACGCCGTCGGGGATGCCCGCTTCGGCCAGCAGCTCCGCGATCAGCAACGAAGGCGACGGATCCTTCTCCGACGGCTTCAGGATGAACGCGTTGCCGCACGCGAGCGCGTTCGAGATCATCCAGAGGGGCACCATCACGGGGAAATTGAAGGGCGTGATGCCGGCGACGAGGCCGAGGGGCTGACGGATCGAATACACGTCGATGCCTGTCGACACCTGCTCGCTGTACGAGCCCTTGAGGTGGTCGGCGAGCCCGCACGCGAACTCGACGACCTCGAGCCCGCGAGCGACCTCCCCCGCAGCGTCGGACAGCACCTTCCCGTGCTCTGCGGTGATCGCCGCGCTGAGGTCCGCGCGATGGCGATCGACGAGCTCGCGGAAGCGGAACAGCACCTCGCTGCGTTGCGAGAGCGATGCCGACCTCCAGGCGGGGAACGCGGCCGCGGCTTCCTCGACTGCAGCGGACACCTCGGCCGCCGACGCGAAGTCGACCTCTGCGGTCTGCGCTCCGGTCGCGGGGTCGTACACCGGTCCGCTGCGACCCGAGCTGCCCGGCGTGACCTTGCCTCCGACCCAATGCGAGATGCGCTTCACCCCGACAGCCTGCCTCAGGGAGCGAAGGGCTGCGGCGGCGACCGACGCACCGAGATCCGGCGTGACCGAGGCACACGAAGGTTGCGCAGCACACGCGGCCGAGAGCGTCGCCGTCGACATCCTGCGAGCGCGAGAACTGACGCTGCCGCCCACCCCAGACGGCGCATGCGCGCCACCATGCACCACGGCGATACGGTGGATCGTCGACTAGAGGGGGACACCATGGCTGACGTCCAGGGCACGTGCGATCCGCGCTTCGAGAGCGTCAAGCAGACGTTCGCGGGCAACTTCGATCAAGGGCTCGATGTCGGGGCATCGGTTGCCGTGGTGCTCGAAGGCGAGCTCGTGGTCGACATCTGGGGAGGGCACGCCGACGAGGCGAAGACGAAGCCCTGGCAGCGCGACACGATCGTCAACGTCTGGTCGACAACCAAGACCATGACCGCGCTGTGCGCCCTGATGCTCGCCGATCGAGGTGAGCTCGACCTCCATGGCAAGGTCGCCAAGTACTGGCCCGAGTTCGCGGCCAACGGCAAAGCGGACATCGAGGTGAGCCACCTCATGGCGCACTCGGCCGGTCTCTCGGGTTGGGAAGAGCCGATGACCGGCGACGACCTCTACGACTGGGAGAAGTGCACCTCCCTGCTCGCCGCGCAGGCTCCCTGGTGGGAGCCCGGCACGGCATCCGGCTACCACGCGATCACGCAGGGCTACCTCGTCGGCGAGGTCGTCCGCCGGGTCGCGGGCGAGTCGGTCGGCACGTTCTTCGCGAAGGAGGTCGCCGGCCCGCTCGGCGCCGACTTCCACATCGGCACTCCGGCGGAGTGCGACGACCGCATCGCGCTCGTGGTGCCTCCGCCGCCCCTTCCCATCCCCGAGAACCCGAGCGAGATCCTCCTGAAGACCTTCGGCAACCCGCCGCTCGACGCATCGCAGTCGTGGACGGTGCCGTGGCGCCGCGCCGAGATCCCGGCGGCCGGTGGGCACGGCAATGCGCGATCAGTGGCGACGGTGCAGTCGGCGCTGTCGAACGGCGGCGAGACCGGAGGCGTGCGCCTGCTGTCCGCGAAAGGCTGCGAGGTCGCGCTCGAGAAGCAGATCAGTGGCGTCGATCTGGTACTCGGACAACCCATCACGTTCGGCATGAACTACGGGCTCAACTCCGCCGACATGCCGATCAGCCCCAACCCGCGCGCCTGCTTCTGGGGCGGATGGGGCGGTTCCATCATCGTGAATGACCTCGATGCCCGGATGTCGGTCGCCTACGTGATGAACCGAATGGGCGAAGGCACGCTCGGCGACCTCCGCGGAGCCAGCGTCGTGTTGGCCGCGTTCGCCAGCCTCGCTGCCTGAGGTTTTCCTCGCCGCCACCTGACGTTCACTTCAAGGGACCAAACTCCGGCCCATGACGGTGCGGGCAGTTTTCATCAACGCGAGGAAGACAAGAGACGTCGCTGCCGGCGAGGCCATCTTCCAGCAGGGCGATGCGGGCGACTTCATGTACGGAGTGGTCAGCGGACAGGTCGAGATGCGAGTCGGCGATCACCGAGTCGAGACCGCGGGCGAGGGCGACGTGTTCGGAGAGATGGCGCTGATCGACAAGACGCCGCGCGCCGCGACAGCGATCGCGATCGTCGACACGTCACTCGCGATGATCGACGAGCGCGAGTTCTTGTTCCTGGTTCACGAAACGCCGACCTTCGCGCTTCAGGTCATGGGCTCGCTCGCGGAACGGCTGCGCAAGCTCGACACGACCCTCTAAGCCTGGGGCATCTCCCCGCCCGTGTGAGCAAACGTCTTGTTCACGATCTTCCAGGTGCCGTCGAAGCGCGCCAACGAGAAGTAGTCGACGAACGACACCTCTCCCCAGCATCCGTCTTCGGCGAGTGTCGCGACTGCGGCGTCGCCGACCTGCTGCACCGAGATGATGCGGGCCCGATAGCTGCCGGCGACGTCCATCGGCGAGGCCGCGGCGAACTCGAAGAACTGCCCGATGGGCACGTCGAAGCGGTGCCCACCGACATGGCCGAACATCGCGGCGTCGTCGTGGAACGCTTCTTTGAGCTTGCCGACGTCGCCGGACTTGCTGCCGTCGATGTAGAGCTGCACGACGCGGGTGATGCCGTCGTAGTCGTCGATGTGATCGGTCATGGCGAGACCTCCGAATCGGTCGTGATGAAGCGGCGCGGATGACGCCCGTCGACGTAGCCCACGAACGGTGGGTAGATGTTGTATCCCAGAAGCTCCTGCAGGCGGTCGGGCAGGCCCGCAGCGATCGCCTTCGGCACGGCGAGGAGATGCGTCTCCTGGGGCCGCAGCCATGCGCTGACGTACTCGAGGATGACGCCCAGGCGTGGGCTCGCAGTGCTATTCGCTCCCCCACCATGGAAGACCTTGCCGCCGTAGACGATGACCGATCCGGCGGGCATGACCGCATCCACGACCTCGTCGTCGGGGCCAGGTCGGCGGTCAACCCACTGGTGGCTGCCGGGCACGATTCGAGTCGCGCCGTTCTCCACGGTGAAGTCGTCGAGCGCCCACATGGTGTTCACGACGACGTCGGTGAAGTCTCGGGGCAGGGGGTAGATGCTCGCGTCGTAGTGGAGTGCCTGCGCCTTCTCCCCCGGACCGATCTGGATGCCTGTCGGAGCGGACAGCTGGTAGTAGCCGAGCACTCGATCGAGCACCCCGAGCAGCAACGGATGGATCGCCGGCGAGTCGAACGCTCGTGTCTTCGCGAACAGCGCGTAGACGCGAACGCGTGCTGAACCCCTCGAAGTCGTTGCGCCCGAACGGGAGCGCATCAAGCACCTCGCGTAGCGAGGCCTTCGCGGACTCCACTTCAGGCGGCCGCAGCATTCCCTCGACGATGCAGTAGCCGTCGGCTTCGAGCGCGCCGACGACATCGTCGACACTTGCGGTCGAAGCATCGAGGTGCGTCACGACGGCCGCGACGCTACCGCGCCATGATGCGGCATGGGCCGGGAAGAGGACACGGAGCAAGACCTGGAGCGAGTCCTCGTCGGCGGCCTCGAGCCCGTGAGGCGACTCGAGATCGTCGACTACGACCCGGGCTGGCCGGCGAGGTTCGAGACCGAGCGGGCTCGCATCGCGGCGGCACTCGGCGACGCCGCGTTTCGGATCGACCACATCGGCTCGACCTCGATCCCTGGCCTCGCGGCCAAGCCGATCATCGACATCCTCGTCGTCGTCCCGAAGATCACCGACGATCCCCGATTCGTGCCCGCGCTCGAAGCCGCTGGCTACGAGCTGCGAGTGACTGAACGCGAGCACCGGATGTTCCGCACGCCGGCTCGCGACGTGCATGTCCACCTGTTCGAGCAGGGCTCCCAGGAGATCATCGACTACTTCGACCTGCGCGACTGGCTGCGGCAGGACGCCGAGGGGCGCGAGCTGTACGCCTCGGTGAAGCGAGATCTGGCCGAACGGCCGTGGCGCGACATGAACGACTATGCGGTTGCGAAGTCGCCGATCGTGCAAGACACGCTGCGGCGCGCCCGTGAGTGGCGGTGTGCCCGGCATCGGGCCGTCGTCGAGCGACTCTTCGACGAGGTCTGGAACGGCAGGCGGCTCGATGTCGTCGGCGATCTCTACTCGCCCGATGTCGTCGTCGACTACCGGCCGTACGCTCCCCTCGGCCGCGGTCCCGACAGCATTCGGGAGTCCGTGGAGCGCGCGTGGCTCACCTTCCCCGACTACCACGAGGAGCCGTTGCACGTGGTCGTGGAGGGCTGGCGCGCCGCGGTGCATCTGCGTATCACCGGCACGCAGCTGGGACAGTGGGGCCGGGTGGCTCCCACGGGAAAGCACCTCGAGTTCGAGGAGATGCTCATCCTCGAGTTCGACGATCAGGCTCGCGTCCTGCACCAGCGCGGCATCGTCGACAACCTCATCGCCCTTCGGCAGGCGGGCGTCATCCCGACGCCGCAGCCATGAAGCGCTCGAGCTCTGCGGGGATGTCGGGGCCGGCGGGCTGATACGCGACCTCGGTCGCTCCCGCGGCCTCCATCAACGCCAGCTGGTCACGCCAGGCCTGCGCAGGGCGAGCGAGGCCGAACGACACCAGCGTCTGGCCCGTGATGACGAGACGGTCGCGCTCGTTGGCCTCGATCAGGTGGCCTTCATGCAGCGCGAGGTGACGCTCGTCCTCTGGGATCGCCTCGAGCGCCGCCACCCACTTCTCCCCGTCGGGGAGCCCGGCAGCCGCGCCGCTCAGATGCATGGCGTGGTAGATCAGCGCGCCCGCGTGCGCCGCCGCCGCCATGCAACGCTCGCTTCCCGGGTCCTCGTCGGGATCGAGCACCGTGCCGAACGTGAGCACCGAGCATCGGCCGAACCCCGTGGTGGGATTGGTCGCGAAGACGCCGTCGGCGAGGTCGCGAGCGACCGCCTCCCCCTTCGGCCCTCCCGTGCCGAGGATGATCGGGACGCGGATCGGCCGCGCGGCACCGAATCCCGCGGGATGCATCATCCGGATCTTCTGGCCCTCCCACGTCGGAGTGCCGCCGGCCAGCAGATCGATGACGGTCTCGACGTACTCGCGCACGTATGACCACGGCAACGGCTTCTGACCCATCGTGAGCCGTCCGGTGAAGCCCGAGCCGAGCGCGAGGTTGACTCGGCCCGGGGCCAGCTCGGCCAAGGTCGCGACGGCCGCGGCTGTGACCATCGGATGGCGCAACGAGGGGACGGCCACACCCGGGCCGATCTCGATGGTGGACGTGCGACGCGCACATTCGCCGAGGATCATCCACACGTCGGGGTACAGCGCCGGCGAGTCGTAGAGCCACGCCCGCTTGTACCCGAGCGCTTCGGCGGTCGCGACGTGATCGGGCGTCGCTATTGACGTCGCGAACGCGCAGGAGATGTCGAGCACGGTCGGCTCCTAGCCTTCGAGCGCCGCGAGCATCGCGGCGGTGTCGATGGAGAAGTGCGCCGCAACGGCCTTGCCGTTTCGAATCGTCCAGCGGTGCACCTCTGGGATGTCGAACCGGGTGCCCTTCGCAACCGTCGTGCCCTTCGTCCGGCCGACCTGGATCACATCGCCGTCCGCCATGAACATCGCTTCCGACGTCACCGCAGACGTGATCGCGCCGGTGAGCGCCCCGGCGAACGCGAGGAACCCGGGATGGCCGACATGGCGACCGCCCCATGGGAGGGCGGCATCCTGGGTTATCACGCACTCCTCGTCGACCAATGACGCCAACGCCTCCAGGTCACGGGCGGCCATGCCCTCATAGATGCGCTGCACGACCTCGATGTCCGACATCGGCGCATCCTCGCACCTCGGTGTGCGAACATATGTTCGTGCGGACCGAGGCCACGATCCTGCACGCCGACCTCGACAGCTTCTACGCGTCCGTCGAGCAAAGAGACGACCCGAGGCTCAGGGGCAAGCCCGTCGTAGTCGGCGGCGGCGTGGTGCTCGCCGCGAGCTACGAGGCCAAGGCGTTCGGTATCCACACCCCGATGGGCGGCCGCCAAGCAAGGCAGATGTGCCCGAACCTCATCGAGGTCTCGCCGCGGTTCTCCGCGTACTCCGAAGCGAGCAAGGCGGTCTTCCAGGTGTTCAACGACACCACGCCGCTCGTCGAGGGCATCTCGATCGACGAAGCGTTCCTCGACGTCGGCGGCCTCCGCCGCGTCTCGGGCTCACCGACGCAGATCGCCATCCGCCTGCGGGAGCAGGTCGCCGAGCGCGTCGGGCTGCCGATCACGGTCGGCGTCGCGCGCACCAAGTTCCTCGCGAAGGTCGCGAGCCGAGTGGCGAAGCCCGACGGCTTGCTCGTCGTGCAGCCCGATCGCGAGCTCGCCTTCCTGCACCCCTTGCCGGTGGAGGCGCTCTGGGGCGTCGGCATCAAGACCGCCACGAAGCTGCACGACCGCGGCATCGACACGGTCGCCGACGTTGCCCGGCTCGAGCAGTCGACGCTCATGTCGATCCTCGGGCCGCACGGCGGGCGCCATCTCCACGCGCTCGCGCACAACTACGACCCACGGCCGGTGGAGGTCGGGCGACGACGTCGATCGATCGGTTCACAGCGCGCCATCGGTTGGCACGCGAAGGCGCCGGGAGAGATCGAGGCGACCCTCGCCGGTCTGGTCGACCGCGTGACCCGTCGGTTGCGCGCTGCGAACCGGGTCGGACGCACCGTCGTGCTGCGCATGCGCTTCGAAGACTGGTCGCGCGCGACTCGCTCTCACACGATGCCGCGCCCGACCGCGCTCACCGAACCGATCCTCGAGACCGCTCGCGGGCTGCTCGCTGACGTGCAGCCGCTGATCGACGAGCAAGGCCTGACGCTGATCGGCGTCGCGGTGATGAACCTCGACGACGACGACGCCGTACAACTCCCTCTGCCGTTCGATCGCCGCACCGCGAGCCGCCTCGACGCCGCGCTCGACGAGGTGCGCGATCGGTTCGGATCTGCAGCCGTGAGCCGCGCCGGTCAGCTCGGCCACGATCCCGGGTTCATGGTGCCGCTCCTCCCCGACTGAGCCCTCCGGGCACCACTCCCACGCGGTAAGTCAGGGCGCGACAGCGGCGTCTCTGATCCCCATGAGATAGCGGTTCGTCACGCGCTGCTGGATGCGCCGCGCCACGGGTGCACCGAGGCGGCTCGCGATCGTCGCTGGGCGCGACAACGCGCAGATCTCGAACCGATCTCCCTCCGGGCCGCGTCGCACCACGAACGACTCCTCGCCCTCCTCGGGATGACCGCGCAACGTGCCGTATCCAAAGCCGAAAGTGTCCGGCTCGTCGATCACCCAGACGATTCGACACGGCGCGATCACCGTGACGAGCGGCATCGCGAAGGCGACCACGACGTTCTGTCCGACGTCGATCGCCGCGTCCCGCGGTGCCACCCGAGCCTTCGCAGCACGATGGGCAGCCCAATCTCGGAGACCGGCAACAGCCCGGTCGAAGCTGCCGACCGGCGTCGACACTTGATCGAGCTGGTAGTGCGAGCTCGACGGCGGTGACTTCGTCATCCCGATCGCGTCGTAGGTGAGGTCGAGCGCGCCGGCACGCGTCGCGAGATTCTCGAGGTCGGCATCGCTCAGCTGCCCGGCGTGGAACCCCACCTCGCTCAGAGCGGGGGGCGAGGGATCGGGTGAGCTCGCTCGTAGGCGCGGGCGGCGCGGAGCACCAAGGCATCGCCGAACATCGGGCCGACGATCTGCATGCCGATCGGGCAGGCCGGCGCTCGTGAGCCCGCAGGGGATCGTGCACGCCGGCTGCTGGGTGAGGTTGAACGGGTAGGAGAACGGCGTCCATCCGAGCATCGCCTCAGGACTCATCGGCGTATGGCCCGCAGGCCTGGCCTCGAACGCCGGGACGGCGACTGACGGCGTCACGATCAAGTCGTATCGCTGCATGAGCTGCCGCATCAACGAGCCGAGCGCACCGCGATGCAGGTTGAGCCGCTGCACCTCGAGGTTGCTCATCTCCGAGCCGAGATGAGCCTCGGCCGCGAAATCGGGATCGGTCACCTCGTGCTGCGCAGGGGTGAGCGTGTTCCAGAGCGTCCACGCTCCGGTGAACCACAGCCCGGTCGTGATCGGGAGCGGATCGTCGAACCCGGGATCGCCTTCGTCGACGTTCGCGCCGAGCGTCTCGAGCTCACGCACGGCACCGGCCACCGCAGCCGCGACCTCGGGATGCACGTGTGCGTAGCCGAGCGCCGGAGAGAAGAGCACTCGCAGACCGGCGACGCCACCTTCGAGATCCGCGAGGTAGTCGGTGTCGTCGGGAGGCAACGAGGTCCAGTCGCGTGCATCGGGTTCCTTGAGCACGTTCATCATCAGCGCGGCGTCGACGACGCTCATGGTGTGCGGCCCGAGGTGCGACACGGTGCCGAACGGCGAGAGTGGATGGGCGGGCACACGCCCGAAGCTCGGCTTGAACCCGAAGTTCCCGCAGAACGCGGCCGGGATGCGAACGGAACCGGCACCGTCGCTTCCGATGCTGAGTGGAGCAAGCCCCGCGGCGACTGCTGCCGCGGTGCCTCCCGAGGAGCCGCCGCTGGTCTTCGTCGGATCCCACGGGTTGCGGGTGATGCCGGTCATCGGCGAGTTGGTCTCGCCTTTGCATCCGAACTCGGGTGTCGTCGTCTTACCGACAAGAACTGCACCGGCCTCGCGCAATCGAGCGGTCGCGGGAGCGTCGACGTCCCACGGCTGATCGGGATCGACGGTGAAGCTTCCGCGGCGCGTCGGCCATCCTGCGGTGAGGATCAGATCCTTGATCGAGGTCGGCACGCCGTCGAGCGAGCCGATCGGCTCGCCACGCTGCCACCGAGCCTCGCTCTCGCGCGCCGACGCCACCGCGCGATCGGCGTCGACGAGGCAGAAGGCGTTGAGGGTCGGGTTCAGCGCCTCGATGCGCTGCAGCACGGCGGACGTCGCCTCGACCGGCGACGCTGAGCCAGCCCGGTAGAGGTCGAGGAGCTGGGCTGCTCCGCACTGCGTGAGGTCGCTCGCGTCGCTCACTTCGTGCCGACGATGCACCGGGCCATGCCGGGCAGCTTCACCTTGCCCTCTGCTTCGTATGGCTTCAGGGCTTCCATTGCGGCTGCTCTAATCCGCTCACGGGCGGCCTCGTCGACCTGGCTCATCAGCGCGGGCACCGGCCCCGTGAGCTCGGTGGCGAGATGCCAGTACTCCTCCGGTGAGTCGGTCTGCAACAGCGTGCCGACGTCCCATTCGGCGACCTCCCGCAGGCGTGCGGCCGTGAACAGCGAGCTCACGGCACCGGGCTGCGCCCAGCGGAACATCCCCGGTCCGTCCGGGTCCGGAGGGGACATCGGCAGTTCAGTCGCGACCGCCAACATCGGGATGGTGACCCAGGGGTTGTCCTCGGGTCGCACCCAGACGGATGCACACACGCGACCGCCGGGCTTCAGCACCCGCACGAGCTCGCTCACGGTCTGCGACACGTCGGGGATGAACATGAAGCCGAAGCGGCAACCGACGCTGTCGAAGCTCGCGTCACCGAAGGGCAGGTCGTCCGCACTGCTCTCGCGGATGTCGACGTTCGTCACTCCCTTCGTCTCGGCCCGACGGCGGGCCACCGCGAGCATCTCGGATGAGAGGTCGGTCAGCGTGACCCGACCGTTGGGGGCCAGCGTCGCGATGGTGAGCCCGGGCTCGCCCGTGCCTGCGCAGACCTCGAGGTGCTGTTGATCGTCGGCGATGCGGAGCGCCTCGATCATCGCCTTGCCCACATCACCGATGCTTGCCAGCACCACGTCGTCCCACTTGTCCCAGCCGGCCGAGAACTTGTCCCACATCTCGCGCTGGCCGGCTCGAATCTCATCGGCGGTCGGCATTGGCGGCTCCTCGCGGCAGGCGCGGACAGTACCTCGCGCGAGACTTGTCGCGCGATGGCCTACAACTCGACCGGGCGAGTCGTGCACGACGCTGACGCCCACATCATGGAGACACCCGGCTGGCTCGCGGAGCACGCAGATCCTGCGATTCGCGAGCGCATCGAGGCGCTGCGCTACGCGGGAGGCAACGAGCTGCGCCAGACGGGCGATCCCGAAGAGCAGCTCCGCGATCTCGATGCCGCGTTCGCACGCCTTGCGGAGCGCCACCGTTCGAGCGAGTACACCGACGCCGAAGCAACCGAGATCATGAACCGCAAGAACTTCGCCGCGACGGGCTCGTTCCTCGCCGAGGACCGCGGCCGCGCGATCGACCTCCTCGGCTTCGCCAGCCAGCTGGTGTTCAACACGTTCCACAACCGACGATTGCGCGACTGGGAGCACTCCGGCGAAGTCGAGCTCGCGCTCGGCGCCGCCCGCGCCCACAACCGGGGCATGGTCGAGTTCTGCGCCGCCGACCCCCGCCTGCTCCCCACTTGCTACGTGCCACTCTGCTCGCTCGACGATGCCGCCGCGATGGCCGACGAGGCCATCGGGATGGGTGCTGCCGCGCTGCTGATCGCGTCCGGATGTCCGCCCGGGCACTCCCCGAGCCACATCGGTCTCGATGGCGTGTGGGCGCGCGCGCAGGACGCCGGCATCCCGATCGTGTTCCACGTCGGCGGCACGGGCGACCTCATCGACAGCAGCTACTTCCGCAACGGCCTGCCGATCCCGCCCGACTTCCACGGAGGCGAGGAGAACTTCCGCTCCGTCGACTACATGGGCATCCCCGGTCCGCCGATGCAGACCCTCGCGACGATGATCTTCGACGGCGTGCTCGAGCGTTTCCCCGCGCTGCGCATCGGAGTCATCGAACAGGGCGCGATCTGGATGCCGTCGTGGATGCGGCAGATGGAAGCGGCGTTCGACGCGTTCGCTCGCCATGAGGAGCGGCTGCGCGCGCTGTCGATGCGACCGAGCGACTACGTGCGGCGCCAGGTGCGGGCCACGCCGTATCCGACCGAGGACGTCGGCTGGATCATCGAGCAGGCCGGCCCCGAGGTGTGCTTGTTCTCGAGCGACTACCCGCATGTCGAGGGCGGTCGGCGGCCGATCGAACGGTTCGAAGCGTCGCTCGCCGACACCGACGAGCACGCGAAGCAGCGGTTCTACACCGACAACTTCCTCGATCTCATGGGTACCGGGGCTGCCGCCCTCGTCTGATCGCCGAATGGATCCCACCGACGTCACCCACCTTCGGCGCTGCCTCGATCTGGCGCGCGCGGCTCGCGAGAACGGCAACGAACCGTTCGGATCGCTGCTCGTCGACCGCGACGGCAGCGTGCTGATCGAGCTGCATGAACACGGTCGGCACCGGCGACGTGACGGGCCATCCCGGAGCTCGCCCTCGCGGCGTGGGCGTCGATGCACATGTCGGCCGACGACCGCGCCGGCGCGACCCTCTACACGAGCTGCGAGAGCTCCGCGATGTGCGCCGGCGGGCAGTACTGGGCCGGCATCGGGCGTCTCGTCTTCGCCCTCTCAGGCGAGCAGCTCGCGGACATCGCTCCCGACGGTGTGCCGAGCCTGCGGTTGTCGAGTCGCGAGGTCCTCGCGTGCGGCAACGTGCGGATCGAGGTCGAGGGGCCGTGCGACGAGCTCGCCGACGAGGCCGCCGCGCTGTTCGACGGCCACTGGTGACGTCTCAGGCTGGCCTGCTCCGCGAACCCGGTCGGCCCGCTCGATCACTGAACTGGCGCCCGTCGTAGTACGTCGGGTTCGTGTCGGGCCGACCTCGACGGCTCGTCCAACGCCAGGTGAGCGAGATGCGGGGGCGATCGACGGTCGGCGCGGCGGGCACGCCGTGCAACCACTCGCGCTGACACGCGCCGCCCATCACCAACATGTCGCCCTCCCCCGGCGTCAGGACAACGTCGTCAGCACTTGCTCCCGCTGGCACCCGCTCGACGGGCACACCCCGCTCGAGTCGCGGGCGAAGCACGAACGGGCGACGCGCGCCGAGCACCACGATCGAGACCACCGTGTCGTCGAGCCACCGCATCTCGCGGTCGCTGTGCAGACCCTGGAAGTCCTGCCCATTCGCGATAGAGGATCGCCGACACACCGGTGAACGACACCTGATAGCGAGACCGCAGGTGAAGGTCGGTCTGGCGGAGCAACGCGTGCGCGTCGCTGCGCACGCCCACCCCGAGCCGCTTCTCGGGCACGTACTTGTCGTAGCGAAGCACCTCGGTCTGCTGCCACGCGAGCGACTCGTGGAGCTCGGAGAGCACTCCGGCTGCGTCGCGCACGAAGCCGGGCACGAAGTCGACCCACGACGACGGCGCGAGCGGGATGCGCTCGACCGGCGCTCCTCGATCGATGTGCAGCTCGTCGGCTCGAGAATTCACGGGCCCATTGTGGCGGCTGGCCCCTTGGATGGTCGGCGACAATTCCGTGGCGGACATCGGCGGGGCGAGGGCGTGCGGTGCACAGACCATCTGGATGCGGACGGGCGAATGGCCAGCGGATCTGGGCTACGAGCCCGACTACTCCGTCAGCTCGTTCTCCGCCGCGATCGAAGTTGTGCTCGGCTGATCGCCGAGCAGCCCGTCGACCTCGGAGCCCATCAGCACGACCAACGTGCTGAGCCAGAGCCAGAGCAGCACCACGACGATCGACGCCAGTGCCCCGTAGGTCTTGCTGTAGCTCGAGAAGTGCGACGCGTAGAAGGCAAAGCCCGCGGAGACGACGAGCCACCCGAGCGTGGCGACGACGGCACCGGGCGAGATGAACCCGAGCCAGCCTCCGCGGGTCCTCGGTCAACGCAACCTTGTAGAGCAGCGCGACTCCGCAGATCATCAGGGCGGCGAGCAACGGCCACCGCAGCGTCGTGAACGACGAGCTTGCCTGCCGTCCCCAGGCCCGCCTTGTCGAGCAGGGCGGGCACCGCCGCGATCATGAAGATGACGACGCCAAGGAACAGCATCGCGGCGATCGTGAGCCCGAGGGCTTTCCCCCGCTTCGCGACGAAGCCTCCGACCTGCTCTTGTCCGTTCGCCACGTGGATGCCCGTGATCAGCGCAGCCATCCCGCCTGACGCGCTCCACAGCGCCAAGACGATCGCGATGAAGAGGGTGACCGAGACGCCCGCACGATTCGCGTTCGTGATGGACGTGAGCTGGAAGACGAGGAAGTCCTGCACCTCCTTCGGAAGTGCGGAGGCGATGTCTTGCACCTGCCGCGTCACGTCCTCGGGATTGGCGACGAGCCCGTAGATCGAGATGAAGGCGACGAGCGCGGGCACGAGCGCGAGGAACGCGTAGAAGGCGACACCCGCGGCGACGAGCGTCAGGTTGTGACTCTTGATCCGCGGGGCAAGCCCCGAGAGCATGTGCGCACCTTAGGCAGACTGTGATCGTGATGGTCGTGGTTGCGACGCCTGGCGGCGTCGTCATGCACTCCCAGGTCGAGGATGAGGGCGAGGCGGAACGCCTCGCCGCCGAGCTGCGGGCCAGGGGTCTGACGGCGCTGGCTCGACCCGATCACGGCGCGAGGCTCGATGCGTGGGTCGAGCACACCCGACCAGTGATCTTCGGCGATCGGCTCCAGGTCCGGTTCGCGTGGTCAGAGCATCCGCGTGGCGACGAACCCCTCGTAGTCGAGCTGGGGCTCGGGGGATTCGGCAACGGAAGCCACCCGACGACCGGGATGCTCATAGAGGAGATGTTGGCGCGGATGGTTGGCGGCGAGCGTGTGCTCGACGTGGGTTGCGGAAGCGGAGTGCTCGGGCTCTGCGCGTTGCGACTGGGAGCGGAGCGCGTGCGTGGCTGTCGACATCAAGCCCGAGGCAGTGGACGCCACCCGACGCAACGCCGAGCTCAACGGGATGGACGACCGACTCGAAGCGCGGCTCCCACCACTCGCTGTACCTCGACCATGCGTTCGACGTCGTCGTCGCGAACATCGGCAGGGCGGCCATCGTCGAGCTGCGCACCCGACCTCGTCCGGCTCGTCGCACCCGGCGGGTGGCTCGCGGTGAGCGGCATCTCGCCGTCGCAGTGCGACCTCGTCAGGGACTACCTGCGCCCGCTCGTCGAGATCGACCGCAGAACGAGGGGCGAATGGTCCGCGGTCGTGCTCGCTACTCGATGCGCAGACCGCTGATCGCCCTCGCGATGACGAGACGCTGGATCTCCGAGGTGCCTTCGAAGATCGTGTAGATCTTCGCGTCGCGGTGCCAGCGCTCGACGGGGTACTCGCGGGTGTAGCCGTAGCCGCCGAGGATCTGGATCGCCTCCTCGGTCACCTTCACGGCAACCTCGCCCGCCTTGAGCTTCGACATCGAGCCTTCGCCGGCCACGAACTGCTTGCCGTTGCGGCTCATCCACGCAGCCCGCCACACGAGCAGCCGCGCCGCGTCGATCTCCATGCGCATGTCCGCGAGCTTGAACGCGATCCCCTGGTTCATGATGATCGGCTTGCCGAACGCGTGACGCTCCTTCGCGTACTCGAGCGAGAACTCGTACGCGGCACGAGCGATGCCGAGCGCCTGCGCGGCGACTGCGGGGCGGGTCGCCTCGAACGTCGCCATCGCCGGCTGCTTCGGCGCCGGTGTGGCCGGCCTCACGGGCACGGGCGAGCTTCGCGTCGAGCTTGTCCTTGCCGCCGAGCAGCATCCGGCCGGGCACACGCACATCGTCGAGCACGACCTCAGCGGTATGACTCGCGCGGATGCCGTGCTTCGCGTACTTCTGTCCCTGCGACAAGCCCTTCGTGCCCGGGCGGGACGATGAAGCTCGCCTGGCCCCGACCCTTCAGCGTGGGATCGACGGTCGCGACGACGACGTGCACGTCGGCGATGCCGCCGTTCGTGATCCATGCCTTGGTGCCGTTGAGCACCCACTCGTCGTTCGCCTCGTCGTACACCGCGCGCGTGCGCAGCGACGACACGTCGGAACCGGCGTCTGGCTCGCTCACGCAGAACGCGCCGAGCTGGATCTTGTCGGCGGTGCCGTAGCACTGCGGCACCCACTCCATCACTTGCTCGGGCGTGCCGTTGCCGCTGATGCCCGCCGCTGCGAGCGCGGAGCCGAAGATCGCGAGCCCGATCCCTGCGTCGCCCCACCACAGCTCCTCGAGGCACACGGGAAGCGTGAGCCCGGTCGGATCGGTGAAGGCGTTGGCCATGAAGTCGAAGCTGTAGAGCCCGATGTTCGCGGCCTCTTGGACGACCGGCCACGGGAACTCCTCACGCTCGTCCCACTCGTGAGCCACAGGTCGCACGACGCTCTCGGCGAAGTCGTGCACCCACTTCTGCAGCTGCAGCTGGTCTTCGTTCAGCTCGAGGGAGAAGTCCGTCATCCCCCCAAGTTACCCACGGGTAACAAGGGATCGCAACCCGCTCGTCGGAACTCCCGTGTCAAGACCCTGTCCTGTCGCGGGCGACAATGACCGAATGACTGACTGTGTGCTGCCGCTGACGGGAAGCAACCCCCGGCCTCTCGTCCTGCTCGCGATCCTCGCCATCACGACGGGCTTCGCACTCGTGTTCGCCGTGCGGAGACTCGGAGTCCGCGGCGGCTCGGCCATGGCGATCGCCTTCGCCCTCGCGGCCGCCGCCCTCGTGGCTGGCGATGCCCGCAGCGCAGACGCACAGGAGTGCCCACCCGCGACCACCGTCGCAGAGACGACAGCTCCGACGACACTCGCCGAGACGACAACCGCCGCGACCACCTCGACGACGGTTGCCACAACGACCACGTCTGCCTCGACCACCACGGCACCAACCCCAACCTCGACGCCGTTTCCGACGACACCCACGACTGCCGCCACGACGACAACGCTCGGGGTCCCAGACCTGACGCCCACCGTCGACGGCCCGCAGGAGCTCGGGCTCTTCGCCCAGCAGTTCGCGCTGTACACCGTCACGATCGAGAACGTCGGTACCGCCCCGACGAACGGCGACGAGATGACCTTCACGGTCAGCTTGCCGTTCTCCTCGGTCGGGAACAACGGCGCCCTCCTCGAGCTGGCGGGAGACCCGAGCACTGCCGACTGGGACGTCGTGGAAACGATCGGAGACTTCGGCTCGTCCGGCACTCCCGGCACGCCCACGGTCCTGACCATCACCTCGACGTCTGGCTTCGTCCTCGCGCCCGGAGCCAGCAGCACACTGTCGCTCGTGCTCAGCCTTCGCGTCGAGGACGTCGCCGAGTTCAGCGTCGATGTGGACCTGCCGACCGGCATCGGTGGGGAGACGAACGCCGCCAACAACACCGTGACGTACCCGGTCTCGTTGATCGACGTCGGCCTGGACGCCCCGGACTGAGATCAGACGCCGGATTCCGCACCTGTCGCGACGGAGAAGGCCGGTGTCACAGGCGCGGCGTGCTCGTGCAGTGTGAGCGCGAGGGCGAGCGCCCCCGCAGTGATGCCCGCGCCGACGACATACGGCGCTCCGACGCCCACGTGCTGGAAGAGCGCGCCCGCCATCACCGGCCCGATGACGCGGCCCATGCCGCCGGCCATCTGCTGCAGACCGAGCGCGCCGCCTCGCCGTTCGGTCGGTGAACGGCCGGCCACGATCGAGGCCAGTGTCGGTGTGGTCAAGCCCTGCCCGACGATCAGCGCGGCGAGCGCGAGCACCAGCACGGGCCAACGCACGGCGACTGCGAGCAAGAGCAAGCCCACGATGTTCAGCATCAGGCCGCCGCGGAGCGTGCCAATCGCGCCCAACCGCGACACGACCGGGTGAATGAGGCCCGCTTGCACGAGCACGAGGAAGATGCCGATCACCGCGAAGACGGCGCCGGTCGAGCTCAAGGTCAGGCTGAATCGAGCCTGGCCGAAGAGCGCGAATGTCGCCTCGAATCCCAGCGAACGCGCAGGTCGCGACGAAGGCGCAGATCGCGAGCCGCCAGAGGTCACCCCGCACGTCTGCGGACAGTCGCTCGCCTCGTTGGCGGCGACTCGACGTCGATTCGCCGTGCGCCGGTGCAGTCTCCAGGCAGGCGGCGGATGGCGACGATGCCGTTCACGAGGGCGAGGCACCCGGCGATGTAGAAGGGCACGTGGGGACCGCCGAGCGCCGCGAGGGCTCCGATGGCCGGACCCGCGACGAAGCCGAGGCCGAAGGCGGCACCGAGCAAGCCGAGCAGCCGCGGCCGTTCGGACGGCTCGGCGACGTCGGCGACCGCGGCCTGCGCGACCGAGACGCTCGCCGCCGAACGCGCCGTCGACGAGCCGGCCGAGGAAGAGCAGGGGAAGAGCGCCGGCCGCACCTGTGATGAAGCTGCCCAGCGCGGTGCCGAACAGCGAGACGAGGATCACGGGCTTGCGGCCGACGCGATCGGAGACGCGACCCCAGACCGGCGCCATCACCAGCTGCGCGACCGAAAACGTCGCGAGCAGCAGCCCGATCGTCGTCGCGGTCGCGCCGAACCGCTCGGCGTAGAGCGGCAGGATCGGCAGGACGATCCCGAACCCGACGAGGTCGAGCGCGACGGTTGTCCAGATCGTCCCGAACCCGGCCGGGAACGGCTTGCGCTCCCGCCGCTCCCGCCGCTGCCTCACGGGCGGCGCACGAGGGTGCCGTTCGCGGAGTCCTCCACGATCCAGCCGTCGGCCTGCAGTTCGCCTCGGATGGCGTCGGCTCGGGCAAAGTCCTTGGCGGCCCGGGCCGCGTCGCGCTCGACCGCGAGCGCGGCGACTTCCGCCGGCACCGCGGCAGTCTCGCTGCGCAGCTCGAGGCCGACGGCCTCGCACATGGCTTCGACGGCTCCCGCGAGCGGCGCCGCGGTCGTGACGTCGCCCGCGTCGAGAGCCGCATTCACCTTGCGCACGCTGTCGAAGAGCAAGGCCATCGCTGCGGGCGTGTCGAGGTCGTCGTCCATCGCGGCGCTGAAGCGCTCGATGGTCTCGTGGTCGGCCGCGTGCCACCCGGGGATCTCGGACACGACCCGACGCGCGAACGTGTCGAGACCGGCGAGCGACCGCTCCGCGCGATCGGTCGTGTCCTTGCTGATCTCGAGCGGCGACCGGTAGTGCGACTGGAGCACGAGGAGCCGATAGGCGCGTGGATCGACGCTGTCGATGAGGTCGAGCAGGTTCGTGAAGTTGTCGAGTGACTTCGACATCTTCTCGCCACCCACCTCGACCCACCCGTTGTGGACCCAATGCGCGGCGAACTGACGGCCGAGCGCGACGGCCTGCGCGCGCTCGTTCTCGTGGTGCGGGAAGGCGAGGTCGCGGCCGCCTCCATGGAGGTCGAATCGCTCGCCGAGGAGGTCGAGTGACATCGCGACGCACTCGGTGTGCCACCCGGGACGGCCCGCGCCCCACGGCGACTCCCACGAAGGCTCTCCCGGCTTCGCCAGCTTCCAGAGCACGAAGTCGGCAGGATCACGCTTCTCTTCGCCGACGAGCGCTCGGTCGCCGCCGCCGGCCCGCATGTCGTCGAGCGACTGGTGCGCGAGCAACCCGTAGTCCTCCACTGTCTCAACGGAGAGGTACACCCCGTCGCTCGTCACATAGGCGCGCCCGCGATCGACGAGCTCGCTCACGAGCTCGATCATCTCGGCCACATACGCCGTCGCGTGGGGATCGACGGTCGGCCGCTTGACGCCGATCGCGTCCATCGCCTCGTACCAGACCGCCTCGCACCGGACGGCGATCTCCTCGGGCGGCCTGCCCTCGCGTCTGCCGCGCTCGATGATGTTGTCGTCGATGTCGGTGATGTTCGAGATGTAGCGAACCTCGAAGCCGGTCCACTCGAGGTACCGGCGGAGCACGTCGAACACGAGCGAGAAGCGGCCGTGCCCGAGATGAGGCGGGCCGTACACGGTGGGACCACACACGTACATGCCCACCTTGCCCGGCTCGCGCAGCGCGAGCTCGCGGACAGTGCCCGAGGCGGTGTCGTGGAGGTGGATCACGCGGGAAACGGTAGCGGGAGCCCCATGGCCTACCCGGTAGCGTTTCTCCACCATGCCTGCTCCCGAGAAGCCCACGCTCGAAGGTCTCGAAGAGCGATGGGCCGCGATCTGGGAGCGCGAGGGCACGTATCACTTCGATCGCACGAAGACCCGGGACCAGATCTTCTCGATCGACACGCCGCCCCCGACGGTCAGCGGCGCCCTGCACCCGGGTCACGTCGAGAGCTACAGCCAGACCGACATGGTCGCCCGCTACCGCCGCATGCGAGGCCACGAGGTCTTCTACCCGATGGGGTGGGACGACAACGGCCTGAACGTCGAGCGCCGCGTGCAGCTCACGTTCGGCGTCACTTGCGACCCTTCGCTGCCCTACGACCCGCACTTCGTGGCGCCTGACAACCCGCCGAAGCAGCCGATCCCGATCTCGCGCCCGAACTTCGTCGCGCTGTGCGGCGAGCTCACCGAACAGCTCGAGCAGGCCTACTTCGAGCTCTGGACGCGGGTCGGGCTCTCAGTCGACTGGCGCCAGACGTACACGACGATTGGAGCAAAGGCCCGTCGCACGTCGCAGCGAGCGTTCCTCGGGCTGCTGCGCGACGGTCACGCCCATCTCGCGGAAGCGCCGACCCTGTGGGACGTCGACTTCAAGACATCGGTCGCGCAGGCCGAGCTCGAGGATCGTGAGCGACCGGGCGCATACCACCGCATCGGCTTCCGCTCCACGAGCACCGGCGATCCGATCTACATCGAGACGACGCGCCCTGAGCTCATCGCAGCGTGCGTCGCACTGGTCGCCCATCCGGACGACCCGCGCTACCGCCCGCTGTTCGGCACGACGGTTCGCTCACCGCTCTTCGACGTCGAGGTTCCCGTCGTCGCCCACGGGCTCGCCGATCCCGAGAAAGGCTCCGGCATCGCCATGATCTGCACGTTCGGCGACACCACCGACGTCATCTGGTGGCGCGAGCTCGCACTTCCCGTGCGCTCGATCGTCGGCCGCGACGGCCGCATCACCCAGAACCCTCCGCAGGGCGTCACCGCCAACGAAGCGTGGACGGAGATCGCCGGCCGCACCATCTCGCAGGCGCAGTCGCGCATGGTCGAGATGCTCACCGAGTCGGGCGACATGGTCGGCGAGCCGAAGCCGATCACCCATCCGGTGAAGTTCTGGGAGAACGGAAACCGACCCCTCGAGATCGTCACCAGCTGGCAGTGGTTCATCAAGTACCCGCCAACCGACGAGCTGCTGGCGCGCGGTCGTGAGCTCAACTGGTACCCCGACTTCATGAGGGTGCGCTACGAGAACTGGGTGAACGGGCTCGCAGGCGACTGGAACATCACACGGCAGCGCTTCTTCGGCGTGCCCTTCCCCATCTGGTATCCGACGCTCGACGACGGCACCGCCGATCGGTCGCGTCCGCTCACTCCCGACGAGGCTCGCCTTCCCATCGACCCGTCGACCGACATGCCCGACGGGTACGACGAGTCGCAGCGCGGTCAGCCCGGCGGGTTCGTCGGCGACCCCGACGTGATGGACACTTGGGCGACGTCGTCTGTGTCTCCGCACATCGTGTCCGGCTGGGTCGACGATCCCGACCTCTTCGACCGCGTGTTCCCTATGGACATGCGGCCACAGGCACACGAGATCATCCGCACGTGGCTCTTCTACAGCGTCGTCCGCGCGCACATCATGCAGAACGTCCTGCCGTGGCGCGACGCCGCGATCTCGGGGTTCGTCCACGATCCTGACCGAAAGAAGCTCTCGAAGTCGAAGGGCAACAGCGAGGACGATCCCCACAACCTGCTCACGACGTTCGGCTCTGACGCGATCCGGTACTGGGCCGGCAACGGGCGGCCAGGCCAAGACATCTCACTCGACAAGAACCAGATGAAGGTCGGTCGCCGCCTCGCGATCAAGATCCTCAACGCGAGCAAGTTCGTCCTCGGGCTCACCGCGGACGAAGCGGATGAGAGCTCGGTTGCCCACCCACTCGACCTCGCCATGCTGGCCGCACTCGCGGATGTCGTCGATCAGGCGACCACTGCGTTCGACGCCTACGACTACGCACGCTCGCTCGAACGCACCGAGACGTTCTTCTGGAGCTTCTGCGACGACTACGTCGAGCTCGTCAAGGGAAGGGCCTACGGAGCTGCGGGGGCCGATGGCGCCGCGTCGGCCAGCGCCGCGCTCCGTTGCGCGCTGTCGACGCTGCTTCGCCTCTTCGCGCCGATCATGCCCTTCGTCACCGAGGAGGTGTGGTCCTGGTGGCAGGAGGGCTCGATCCATCACGCCGCGTGGCCCGATGCCGCATCGGTCCGCGAGCTCGCTGCAGACGGCGACCCACGCGTCGCCGAGGTCACCGGGGAGGTGCTCGGCGCAGTCCGCAAGGCGAAGTCAGAGGCACAACGGTCGATGCGCGCGCCGGTCGAACGGGTCGTGGTCCGTGACACGAGCGAGCGGATCGCCGCGCTGCAGCGCGCGGTCGACGACCTGAAGGAAGCCGGCTCGGTGCGAGACCTCGTGCTCGAGGCGACGGAGGGTCCTGCGGGTGTCGACGTGGACCTCGCGGACGACGCCGCCTGATCAAGGCGCCGGCGGTGTCGCGACGGGCTTTGCGCCCCAAAAGAGCCCTTCGTCGTCGAGCCCGTCCTTCAGGTACACGCGCATCCGGCGTTGCACCTCCCATTGGCTCCCCGGCTTCGTCGGAGCGGTGACCCTGATCGTCATGTGATCAGGAGCGAGCGCCTGCACTCCGACGATCTTCGGCGCGGCCAGCAGCAACGGCGCGATCGCCGCATCGTCCGCGGCCTCCTCGGCGAGCCGTGAGACCACCGCGATCGCCCTGCTGGCGGCGACGCTCGACGTCACCTCGACATCCAGGACGGCGGTGGAGTACTCAGAGGACTTGTTGCCGAGCACCCGGATGTCGCCGTTCGCGATGTGCCACAGCGTCCCCTGCCCGTCGCGGAGATCGGTGACCCGGATCGAGACCCGCTCGACCACACCTTCCTGGTCTCCGATCGTGACGGTGTCACCGACCCCGAACTGGTTCTCGACGAGCATCAGGAAGCCGGCGAGGTAGTCCTTCACGATCTGCTGCGCGCCGAAGCCGAGCGCGGCGCCGATGAACGCACTCCCGATCGCAAGAGCGCGGACGTCGACCCCGAGGATCGCCATCACCCACAACGCCCCGAAGACCAGCACGGCGCCGCGGACGGTGCCCGCGGTGACCGCTGCGAGCGTGTTCGCCCGCTGCTCGAGTGCTTCCGGCGCCTCGGTGGTGAGTGGGTTCCTTCCGCTGAGCACCACGAACTTCGTCATCGCCCGCTTGGTGGCACGCCTCAGCAACCAGCCGAGCACGAACGTGACCACGACCGCGACGAGAATCTGTAGCGGCTTGTCGACGAGCCAGTTGGCCGTCTTCGCGAGCGCCACGTTGTTGGTGGTGTCGAAGACCCATTTGCAGGCCGCCCCAGGATCTTCACCGCACGTCGTCGTGAGGTCGGCCACGTCGAGCGACGTTACTCAGGCGTTGTGGCCACGACTGGCTACCGTGACGAGGTGGCCACCGACCACCAGCGGCGGGGCGATCCCGAGCCGCCCATGCCGAATCGTGTCGTCGCGATCAACGCCGCGATCGACGACACCCGAGCGACCGGCACGGTCGCGACCCCGAGCCGTCGCAAGGTCGTCATCCGCATTCTCATGCTCGCGGCGACCGCTGGGTCGCTGTACCTCCTGTTTCCCGCTCTCGTGTCGGTGCTCGGCTCGTGGAAGGACCTCGAACGCGTCAACCCGATCTGGTTCGTCGCAGTGGTGATCACCGAAATCCTCAGCCTCCTCTGCTTCTGGAACCTCCAACGCATCGCGCTGCGAACGAAGGCATGGTTCCCCGTCGCCACGTCGCAGCTCGCGAGCGGCGCGATGACGAGCATCATCCCCGGGGGCCAGGCCGCCGGAGCGGCTCTGCAGTTCAAGATGCTCACGACGTCGGGCATCGATGCGACGACCGCAGGTTCCTCGATCACCGCGTTGTCCCTTCTCACGACCGGCACCGTCCTCGCGCTTCCTGTGCTCGCGCTCCCTGCGATCCTCACCGGCACCTCGGTGCCCGCGGGCCTCGCCCAAGCGGCCTGGCTCGGCGCCGCTGCGTTCGTGCTGCTCGCGCTCGGCACGGCGTGCCTGCTGATCTTCGACCGCCCCCTCGAGATCGTCGGCATGGTCATCCAAAAGATCCGCAACCGGTTCGAACGGAAGAAGGCGCCGATCACCGACCTGCCCTTGAGGCTCGTGGGGGAGCGCGACACGATTCGACGCACGATGGGGTCGCAGCTCGGCGCCGCCGTGCTGAGCGCAGCGGGGCGCTCGCTGTTCGACTACCTCACCTTGCTCGTCGCGCTCACCGCCGTCGGAGCTCGGCCCGATCCGTCGCTCGTGCTCCTGGCATACGCGGCTGCTCAGATCCTCGGGATGATCCCGGTGACGCCGGGCGGCCTCGGCTTCGTCGAAGCAGGCCTCACCGCGACCCTCGCGCTTGCCGGCGTCAGTGGCGGCGAGGCCGTGCTCGCTACGTTGATCTACCGGTTGGCGTCGTACTGGCTCCAGATGCCGGCCGGGCTCGTCTCGTACGTGCTCTTCCGTCGGAAGTACCAGACGGGGAAGGTCGGGCGGCCCGCTCCGGCCACCTGACGTGCTCGAAGCGTTCCTCATCAGCTTCGGCGTGATCTTCGTCGCCGAGCTCGGTGACAAGAGCCAGCTGATGGCACTCGGTTTCGCGACGCGCTACCCCGCGGTGCCGGTGCTCATCGGCATCACGATCGCGACCGGCCTCGTGCATCTGGTGTCGGTGGGCATCGGCGCGGTGATTGGCAACGCCCTGCCCGGCCGCGCCATCGAAGCGGTCTCGGGTGTCGCGTTCATCGGGTTCGCGCTCTGGACGCTGCGCGGTGACGACCTCGACGAGGAGGACGAGAAGCGGCTCAATCAGTCGCACGGGTCGGTGATCCTCACGGTCGGCGGCCTCTTCCTGCTGTCCGAGCTGGGCGACAAGACGATGCTCGCCACCATCACGCTCGCCACCGAGCACGGGCTGTTCGGCGTGTGGCTCGGCTCGACGGTCGGCATGGTCACGGCGGACGCCATCGCGATCGGGGTCGGCCGCGTGGCCGGCGATCGACTGCCCGAACGGGCGATCCGCATCGGCGCGGCAGCCCTGTTCGCGTTGATCGGGATCGCGTCGCTCGTCCAGGCAGCGCTCGCGTGACTGCGGACGCCACCTGTACTCTGACCTGGTGCGACGGGTAGCTGCGGTCATCGGCGTGCTCGTCGCGGCGGCACTCGTCGCGGCATGCGGGTCGAGCACCGCAGCCGCCCCTCCCGCGGCAATCGCCACCGATGCTCCGGGCAGCACCGTCACATCGACGCCGGCCGAGTCGTCGTTCCCCGCGGGCACGAAGCACCTGCACTTCGAGTTCGGCCCCGTCGACGTAGAGCCTGGTCAGAACTCGATCGTCTTCACGAAGGGCAAGATCCCCGAGCCCGACGTCGACGGCTTCGTCCTGCGGATGTCGGCGAACCTCAAGCGCGAGGACGGCACGGTGCCGCCAGTCGACGTCATCCACCTTCACCATGGGGTGTGGCTGAACGCGTCACGACCCGACACGACGATCCCGACGTTCCCCGAGCGCTTCTTCGCCGCGGGTGAGGAGAAGACGACCACCGAGCTTCCCCCGGCTACGGCTACCAGTTCAAGGCCACCGACCGGTGGGTCCTGAACTACATGCTGCACAACCTCACGCCGACGGCCGAGAAGATCTGGATCACTTACGACCTCGACTTCCTGCCGGCGTCTGAGACGACAGCAGCCACCATCGTCCCCGCTCACCCCGTGTGGCTCGACGTGCAGAACGGCAGTGGCTACCCGGTGTTCGACGTGCTGAAGGGCAGCGGCACCGACGGCACGTTCACCTATCCCGATCAGGCGACTGATCCGTACCTCGGGGCTCCACCCAAGAACGTGTGGAAGGTCGACACCGACGGCGTGCTCGTCGGCACCGGCGGGCACCTCCATCCCGGTGGGTTGCACGACGACCTGTGGCTCGACCGCGCAGGGCAGACCGCACACCTCTTCGAGTCCGAGGCGAAGTACTTCGAGCCCGCGGGCGCGGTGTCGTGGGACGTCGCGATGACGGTGACGAACCCGACGTGGAACGTCGCCGTGCATCCCGGCGACACCCTGCGCATCTCGACCACGTACGACTCGGGCCGCGCCTCGTGGTACGAGTCGATGGGGATCATGGTCGTCTGGATGGCCGATGAGCCGACCGGCGGTGCCGATCCGTTCGCGACGCCGGTCGACGAGCCCGGCCACCTCACGCACGGACACCTCCCCGAGAACGACCACCACGGGGGCAAGGATGTCGCATTGCCCGACGTCACCGCCCTGCCGACCGATCCCGCTACCGCACCGATCCACATCGCGTCGTTCTTCTACGCCCAGGGCGACATGCGCACCGGCGGCAACCTTCCCAGCGTGAAGGAGGGCCAGCCCCTCACCTTCATCAACGACGACTCACCGGTCGGTCCGGGCATATGGCACTCCATCACCGCGTGCAAGGCCCCGTGCAACCTCGAGACCGGCATCGCGTACCCGATCGCCGACGCCGACATCCCGTTCGACTCGGGGCAGCTCGGCACGCAGGGCATCCCCACCAGCGGCCACATCGACTGGTCGACACCGACGGATCTGCCCCCCGGCACGTACACCTACTTCTGCCGGATCCACCCGTTCATGCGCGGTGGCTTCGTCGTGACGGAGGATTGACCGCCAGATCGTGACTGCAGTCGCGATCATCGCTGCGTTCGCCCTCGCGCTCACGATGGGGATGGCTGACGCGGGCAACGCCAGCGCGAACCTCGCCGCCGCTCGCCTCGGCACCGCTCGATCGATCTTCACGCTGTCGTTCGCGTCCCACCTCGCCGGCGCGTTGCTCTCGGGCACCGCCGTCGCGGCGGCAGTGGTCGGCTCGGTCGAAGTGCCGCCGAGCAACGTGATCACCGTGATGGCCGCCGGCACCGTTGCCGCCGTCGTGCTCCTCGTGTTCGCGACGCGCGCCGGCGTGCCGATCAGCGCGGGCCTTGCGCTCGTCGGTGGCCTTGCCGGTGCCGGCTGGAGAGCCGCCGGCCGAGACGCCGTCGTCTGGGGCGGGCTGCACGGGATCCGGCCTTACGGCGTGCTCGGCGCCGCCCTCGCGATGGTGGTGGCCCCTGTGCTCGGGATCACCGCTGCGGTCGTGGGCCGGCGAGTCGCCGACCGGATCCTTCGACGAGCATCGCGGCGGATGCGCAAGCCGCTCGACGCGACGCTGTGGATCACGTCGGGCCTGGTCGGCTTCGCGGATGGCACCAACGACGGACAGAAGGCGATGGCGGTCATCGCGGCGGTTCTCGTCGCTCGAGGCTCCGCCACCGCAGGGACCATCCCGATCTGGGTGCGGCTGACCGTCGGCCTCACGCTCGCCACCGGAACGATCCTCGGAGCTCGAGTCCTGCGCACACTGAGCCGTCGCATCTACGCGACCCGTCCCCTCGACGCGGTCACCGCCGAGACGGCCTCAGCCGCGATCATCCTCACGTCGTCACTGGTCGGGGCTCCGGTGAGCACGACGGCGGTCGTCGCGTCAGGCGTCGTCGGCACGGGCCTCGCGCTCCGACCCCGCCACGTGCACTGGACAACGGTCGAGCGCATCGCGATCGCGTGGGCGGCCTCGCTCCCCGTCAGCATGGCCGCGGGCGCCGTCGCGTTCTCGCTGCTCGACCTGCGAGGCTGAGGCGATGGCTCGGCGGCTCCCGTGGTTCCTCTCCGGCGAACCGGATGTGCTGACGCTGTTCGACGCGCAGGTCGATGCGACCGTCGAGGGGATGCGGAGCTTTGCGGCGTGGGCCGAGAATGGAAGCACCGAGGAGGGCCGCGCTGTCCGCGACGCAGAGCATGCCGCCGACGACGCTCGGCGACGCGTGACGGAGGCGCTGCGCAAAGCCCTCGTCACTCCGCTCGACCCGGAAGACCTTTACACGATCTCGGAACGGCTGGACAGCGTCGTGAACGGGGCGAAGAACGCCGTGCGCGACGCCGAGGCTCTGGGATGGAAGCCGGACAAGGCCACCGCGGACATGGCCGCGCTGCTGCTCACGGGAACCGAGCACCTCGCCGCGGCGATGGAGTGTGTGAGGAGTGACCCGCAGACGGCAAGCGAGCGCGCGGACGACGCCACGCATTGCGCTCGCCAGGTGGAGAAGGTCTATCGAGCCGCGATCGTCGCCCTCAAGGCCGAGAGCGATGAGAGCCCGCTGTCAGTCGTGACGACCTACGAGGCGTACCGAACGCTGGTGGGGATCGCAGACGCGCTCGTCCACGTCGCCCACCGCGTCTTTTTCTCGGTCTTGAAGTCGGGCTAGGGCCTAGTTCGCGACGAGCGAGCGGACCTTGTCGCCGGTGGCCGGGTGGCGCAGCTTGACCAGCGCACGAGCCTCGATCTGGCGGATGCGCTCACGGGTCAGCTGGAACACCTCACCGACCTCGTCGAGGGTGCGGGGCTCGCCACGGTCGAGACCAAAGCGAAGCTTGAGGACACGCCGCTCGCGTTCGTCGAGCACGGCGAGCACCTCTTCCGTGTCGTCGGGGAGACAGGAGAGGACGGCCATGTCGGCGGGCGACTCTGCGTTCGGGTCACCGACGAGATCGCCGAGCTCGGTGTCGCCATCGTCCGTGAGCGGCGCGTCGAGCGAGCCGGGGATGCGGGCGAACGCCATGATCTCGTGCAGCTTGTCGATGCCGACATCGAGCGCGTCGGCGAGCTCGGCATCGCGGGGCTGGCGGCCGAGGCGCTCGGTGAGCTCCTGGCGAGCCTTCTGCAGCAGCTTCACCTGATCGACGGCATGGACTGGCAGCCGGATGGTGCGGCCGGTGTTCGCGATGCCGCGGGTGATCGCCTGGCGGATCCACCACGTGGCGTAGGTCGAGAACTTGAAGCCCTTGTCCGCGTCGAACTTGTCGACTGCGTGCATCAGGCCGATATTGCCTTCCTGGATCAGGTCGAGCAGCGGCAGGTCGGCTGACTGGTACTTCTTCGCGATCGACACGACCAGCCGGAGGTTGGCCTTGACGAAGGTGTCCTTCGCGGCCTCGCCGACACGGATCAACTTGGTGAGCTCACGGCGGCGCGCTGGGGTGTGTGCACCCTTGGCGAGCTCGTCGACAGCAGCCAATCCGGCCTTGACTTGGGCGCCGAGGCGCGCTTCGTCGGCCTTGGTGAGTAGGGCGTGGCGGCCGATCTCGGACAGATAGATCCGTACGAGGTCGTCGTCGGTTACAGCAGCGGCGGGCACGAGTGACTCCTGGCGAGGGTGATGTGAGGTCAGAACCAAGCCGAGGGGGGAACACGGCTCGCAGGCTTATTGACGCAATGCGTACAGAGAGAGTTCCCAGCGTGGCGCGCGTCACCCCTGATTTGCAACCCCGAAATGTGGATGTCATCCAACTGTGACGGAAAAAGGCAGGTCACGCGCGGATCTGGCTCAAATCAGGCCAACCACAAAGTCGTCTGGTCGAGGACCTGAGCGAGCCGCTCGGCGAGATCGTCGATCTCCTCGGTGCCACAGATCAGCGGCGGGGCGATGACGAGCATGGTCGCTCCCCGGTCGTCAGCCCGGGTGTGGAGCCGAGCGTCGCGCAGGAACGCGGCGAGCCCACCACCCAACAACCCCGCGGATTGCTCGTCGGTGAGGGGGCGATCGTCACTCCGGCTCGCCGTCAGCTCGAACGCGTAGAAGTAGCCCATGCCGCGGGTTTCCTTCACGATGTCGTAGGTGTCGTGGAGCTCGCTCACACGGTTCGCGAGATGCACTTGGTTCGCGATGACGTTCTCGATGATCCGCTCGTCGCGCATGGCCGTGAGGTTGGCGACGGCGACTGCGGTCGCGACCGGGTGGCCTCCGAAGGTCGAACCGTGCACGAAGCTGCCGAGTGGCGACGCCGCGATCTCCTCAACCACCCTCGGAGTGGCGATGACACCACCGAGCGGCGCGTACGCAGAGGTGACGCCTTTCGCGAACGTGAGGAGGTCGGGGACGACGCCGAAGATCTCGCTGCCGAACCAGGCGCCGAGACGGCCGAACCCGTTGATCACCTCGTCGGCGCACAGGAGGACGCCGTACTTGTCACAGATGCGCCGCAGCTCTGGCCAGTACCCGTCGGGAGGCACGAGCGCGCCACGGCCGTTCTGCACCGGCTCGGCGATGACCAGCGACACCGAGTCGGGGCCCTCCTCGAGGATCTTCTCCTCAACCGCGCGTGCACGCTCCAACCCCTGCTCGGCGGTGATGGCGTGAAGCGTGTTCGGCACGTTGCGCACGCCGTCCCACAGCATCGGCAGGAAGGGAGCCCGCAGCCGCGGCACAGCGGTGACCGCGAGTGCGCCAAGCGTCGTGCCGTGGTACGCCCAATCGCGCGAGATCACCTTGTAGCGACCCTCGTCACCCCGCGCGACGTGGTAGTTGCGAGCGAGCTTCACCGCGGACTCGACGGCCTCGGATCCCGAGCTCACGAAGAACACGTGCTCGAGGTCGCCGGGGGCCAGCTGGGCGATGAGCTCTGCGGCCTCGATCGAAGGGAGGCTCGCGACGCCCCAGTTCGTCGTGAACGCGAGCGTCTCCATCTGCTTCGCCGCCACGGCCCCGAGGTCTGAGCGTCCGTGGCCGATCTGCACGCAGAACAGGCCGCTCAGCCCATCGAGCACCTGGCGGCCGGCATCGTCCCACAGGTACGCGCCGTCGCCCCGCACGTACACCGGCAGCTGCGGGCTTTGCCACGCCTCCGCCTTCGTGAAGTGCGGGATGAGGTGACGCCGAGCAGCGTCGCGGATGTCGTTCACGTCGAGAACCCCCGATCGGACTGAGTGCCGTGGACTGCTTCCATCGGATCCTGCAGGTCACCGAAGTAGCCGAGTGCGTATGCCCCTCTGCGGTAGCCGATGAGCTTCGCGAGGTCTTCGTCGATGGTGCGAGCGACCTCCGGAGGGCAGGCGAGGTACTGGTTCTCCTCCTGCCGGAGCCAGGACAGCGTGTAGCCGACGTTGATCCCGAGCCGACGCGCTTGCGATTGGTTCGCTCCCCCGCCGTGGTACACGGAGCCCACATAAACGAACACCGAGCCCTTCGCCATCTCAGCCGGCACGGTCTCCTCATACTGAGGACGCAGCTTGTCTTCCGACCGGTGACTTCCGGGGATGACCCGTGTCGCGCCGTTGGCCTCGGTGAAGTCGGTCATCGCCCACATCACGTGGCATTCGACCTCGTAGCCCGCGGGAAAAGGGAAGAAGTCGAAGGCCCACTGATCGCGGTGCACGAGCTGACCTGGCTCGCCGGGGCCGATGTCGATCACCTGCGTGAGGTGCAGCTGATAGCTCGTGGCGTGATCGCCGAGCACCCGATCGAGCGTGCCCAGCACGAGCGGGTGCTTGGCGAGCGGCCTGAACGACGGCGACCGGGCGATCATGCTGCCGGTGCGTCGGGTGCGATGCCCGCTGAAGTCGTCGGGTCCCATGGGCGTCGCCGCGATGAACGCAGCCATCTCGTCATGGATCGCGTCCATCACCTGAGGGCCGACGAGCTCCGCGACGGTCACGCAGCCGTCCTCGGCGAGCACCGCGGCGAGGTCATCCGCCGACGCGCCTGCGTCGAGCACCCGCACGTCACGGACATCAGCCGGACGGAGATCAGTTGCCATCCAGCCAGCCTATGGGCGCCGAAGAGACGGTGACAGCCCCTATTGCAGGCCACTCGCAACAAACTTAAGGTCGGCGCCGATGCACATCCCCGATGGCTTCATCGATGGACCCACCTCCATCGCGGGCGGCGCCGTCGCCATCGCCGGCTTGAGCGTCTGCATCAAGAAGGCGTCCGACACGATGGACGACAAGCAGATCCCGCTCGCCGGGCTGACCGCCGCGTTCGTGTTCGCAGTCCAGATGCTGAACTTCCCCGTCGCCAGCGGCACCAGCGGACACATCCTGGGAGGCGTCCTCGCGGCGGTGCTGGTCGGACCATGGGTCGGCACGCTCTGCGTGTCCGTAGTGCTCACCGTGCAGTGCCTGCTGTTCGCGGACGGCGGCATCAGCGCGCTCGGGCTCAACATCATCAACATGGCAATGGTCGGAGCGTTCGGCGGGTACCTCATCTTCCTGGTCGTCAAGAAGGTCGCTCCCCGCACGAAAGGCGGCGTGGCTGCGGCTGCGGGGATCGCCGCCGGGATCGCTCCGCCGCTCGCTGCGGTCGTCTTCACTCTCGAGTACGCGATGGGCGGCAATGGCGCCGCCTCGGTGGGCACCGTCGCTGCCGCGATGGTGGGCGTCCACATCCTCATCGGAATCGGCGAGGGTGTGATCACTGCGATGGCCGTCGGGTCAGTGCTCGCGGTGCGACCTGACCTCGTGTGGGGAGCGCGAGAGCTCAGCCGGCATCCCGTCGCCGAGGACGCCGAGGTCTCAGTCGCGTGACGCGGCGGATCGCCGGCTTCATCGCGATCGGCCTCGTCGTCGCGCTCGTGCTCGCGTTCTTCGTCAGCCCCTTCGCGAGCTCACAGCCCGATGGGTTGAACAAGGTCGCCGCAGAGAAGGGGTTCGACCAGGGCGTCAAGGCGTCGCCCACTGCTGACAGCCCGCTCGCGGGCTATGGCGTGAGTGGAGTCGACAACACCAAGCTCGGCAAGGGCCTCGCCGGCATCATCGGCGTCGCGCTCACGTTTGCGGTCGGCTGCGGCCTTCTCGCCCTCGTGAAGGTGTCGCGCCGTCGCAAGGCCGCGGTCACGTGAGCGGCCACCACCACCTCTACGTCCCCGGAGCCTCGCCGCTCCATCGGCTCGCGCCTCAGTGCAAGCTGGTCGCCGCCGTGCTGTTCGTCCTCACGGTCGTCATGACCCCACGCGAGGCATTCGGGGCCTTCGCGGCCTTTGCCTTGGTCCTCATCGCGCTGACCTTCGTCGGTCAGATCCCGATCACGGTCGTGCTGCGTCGGTTGGTGATCGAGATCCCCTTCCTCGCGTTCGCGCTGCTGCTGCCGATCGTCGGACAAGGCGAGCGTGTGGACGTACTCGGCGTCTCGTTGTCGGTCGCCGGTCTCTGGGGGATGTGGAACATCCTCGTGAAGGGCACCCTCGGCGTCGCGACGACCGTGATCATGGCGGCCACGACCCCGGTGCCCGACCTTCTGCACGGGCTCGAGCACCTCAAGCTCCCGAAGGTCTTCGTCGGGATCTGCAGCTTCATGATCCGGTATGCGGAGGTGGTGTCGGGCGAGCTGCATCGCATGCTCGTCGCGCGCATCTCGCGCGGCTCGGATCCGCGGTGGATCTGGCAAGCGCGTGCCACCGCCGCGTCCGCGGGAACGCTGTTCATCCGGTCGTACGAGCGGGGCGAGCGCGTGTACTTGGCGATGGTGTCGCGTGGATACGCGGGTTCGATGCCGATGACCGAGGACCATTCGGCGCCCACCGACCAATGGCTCACGGCGTTGACCCTGCCGGCGGTTGGCTCACTGATCGCCGCCTGGGCGTGGGTGATCCGATGACCGCCGCGCTCGACGTCAGCGGCGTCACGTTCGCTTACCCCGACGGCCACAGCGCGCTGTTCGGGGTCGACCTGCGCATCGAGCAGGGCGAACGGGTCGCGCTCCTCGGCCCGAACGGCGCCGGCAAGACCACCCTCGTCCTGCACCTCAACGGCATCCTCGGCGGCGGAGCCGGGCAGGTCCGCGTCGGGGGGCTCGATGTCAGCAAGCCGAACCTGCGCGAGATCCGCCAGATGGTCGGCATCGTCTTCCAGGATCCGGACGACCAGCTCTTCATGCCGACCGTGCACGACGATGTCGCCTTCGGCCCGGCCAACTTCGGGGTCAAAGGCGCCGAGCTCGAAGCCCGGGTGCTCGAGGCATTGATGGCCGTCGGGATGGAGGCCTTCGCCAGCCGAGCACCGCACCACCTGAGCTTCGGGCAACGCAGACGGGTCGCCGCGGCGACCGTGCTGGCGATGCGCCCCCAGATCCTCGTGCTCGACGAGCCGTCCTCGAACCTCGACCCGATGGCCCGCCGTGAGTTCGCCGACATCGTGAAGTCGCTCGGGCTGACAACCCTGATGGTGACCCACGACCTGCCCTACGCCCTCGAGCTGTGCCCCCGCGCTGCAGTGATGAACGAGGGCCGCATCGTCGCCGACGGCCCCACGCGGGAGATCCTCGGCGATGCCGAGCTCATGCGCGCGAACCGCCTCGAGCTCCCGTTCGGGTTCGACCCCGCGCGGTGCGCGTGACGGCCTGATCTGACCCCTGATCTGACCGGGTCGTGTCTTTACAGACTTCCCAGGTACGTCACAGGGTGCTCCGAGGGATGGGGTGCAGGATCCGCCCATGCCTGCAGAGAGTCCCTCCGCAGAAGGCCGCCTGCACCATCCTCGTCCGGACCGGTCCGCAACACCGGCAGTCGACATCGTGCTCCCCGTCCACAACGAGGAGCGTGTGCTCGCAGGCACGGTCATGCGTCTGTACCAACACCTGACCGAGCACTTCCCCTACTCCTGGCAGATCACGATCGCGGAAAATGGGAGCACGGACGGCACCCGGCTCGTCGGCCAGCGGCTCGCCGCGGAGCTGCGCGAGGTGAAGTTCGTGTCGATGAAGTCGGCGGGGCGGGGCGGCGCGCTGCGACGGGTCTGGTCTGAGAGCGAGTCGGAGGTCGTCGCCTACATGGACGTCGACCTTTCCACCGACCTGTCCGCACTCACCAAGCTCGTCGCGCCGCTGACCTCCGACGATGCCGACATCGCGATCGGGTCGCGTATGTCGCCCGACTCCCGGGTCCTGCGCTCGGCAAAGCGCGAAGTGCTCAGCCGCGGCTACATGGCCCTGCTACGGGCTGCGTTTCGACCCCCCTTCCACGACGCGCAGTGCGGGTTCAAGGCGCTGCGCGCCGAAGCGGCCGCGGCACTCCTGCCCCTCATCGAAGACGACGGCTGGTTCTTCGACACCGAGCTCCTCCTCCTTGCGTCCTCGATGGACCTCCGGCTCCACGAGGTTCCCGTCGAGTGGGTGGAGGACACCGACAGCCGCGTGCGCATCGCGCGCACGGTGTGGCACGACCTCGAGGGCGTCGCCCGGATGCACAGGCGGCTCCGGTCGCGCCGCGCCCTCACCACCATCCGACCCACGACGAACGGCCATGTGACAGAGCACGCGGCATGACAGCGACATCGTGAGCATGACCATGGTCGCCGCCCCCCCGGCGACCGAGATGGCCACGCCCGCCGAGCGCCGGCCCGGGACCCCCACTCCCGTGCGGCTCGCGCTCGGCGGCGTGGTCTGCATCGCCTTCGTCCTCAATTGCTGGGCCCTGTCGCGCAACGGGCTCGGCAACACCTACTACTCGGCCGCGAGCCGAAGCATGACCATCAATTGGCGCAACTTCTTCTTCGGCTCGTTCGATCCGGGCGGCTTCATCACCGTCGACAAGCCGCCGGTGGCGCTGTGGATCGACGCGACGAGCGTGCGGCTCTTCGGCTACTCGAGCTGGTCGCTTCTGCTGCCGTCGGCCCTGGCGGGCACGGCCTCGGTTGCGCTCCTCTTCTCCATCGTGCGGCGCCACTTCGGCGCGGTCGCGGCCACGATTGCCGCGCTCGTGCTCGCGGTGAGTCCGGTGAGCGTGTCGGTGAATCGGCTCAACCTCCCTGAGCCCTTCATGATCCTGTTCCTGGTTGCCGCCGCGTGGGCCGTGCTGCGCTCCCTTGACGCAGCACGGCCCCTCGTCTGGCTCGCGGTCGCGGGCGGGTTCGCTGGCCTCGCGTTCAACACGAAGACCCTCGCCGCCGCGATCGCGTTCCCCGCGTTCGGCCTCGCGGTGCTCTTCGGCTCGCCGACCTGGAGGACCCGCATCATCCGGGCCGCGGTGCTCGCGGGGGTGGCCGCGGCGGCATCGCTCTGGTGGGTGGTCGTGGTCGATGCGGTCCCCTCCTCCATGCGCCCGTATGTCGGAGGCAGTCACAACGACACGGAGCTGAACCTGCTCATCGGTTACAACGGCCTCGGCAGAGTCGACGGGGACGGCCAGCTCGGCCCGGGGAGCAGGATCGGCGGCATCGGAGGCGCCGGTGGAGTGTTCGGTGGCGCGCCCGGAAAGCTGCGGCTGCTGAGTGATGCAGTCGGCTCGCAGATCGGATGGCTGCTACCGCTCGCGGTCGGCGCCACCGTGCTCTCACTCTGGACGTATCGAAAGCGCCGGCACCGTCTCGCGGCCGTCGTCCTCTGGAGCACCTGGTTCTGGCTGTACGCGATCGTGTTCAGCGAGGCAAAGGGGATCTTCCACTCGTACTACACGTCCGCGCTCGCGCCCGCGGTGGGCGCGCTGGTCGGCATCGGCACCGTCGCGTCCGTGCGCGCCATCCGCCGCAACCCCGCAGCGTCATTCGCGGTCGCCGCCGCCGTGGGCGTGACCGTCGCCGCCCAGAGGCTCATCATGAACCGCGCGCCGAACTTCCACGCGTGGGCGGAGCCGACGATGACCGTCATCGTCGGGATCGGCCTCGTCGCCCTGTTCGTGACCGCCTTTGTGCCACGGGTCCGTCGATTCGCCGGGGTCGCCCTCCTCGTCATGATCGGCGGCCTCCTCATCGGTCCTGCGGCGTGGGCATCGAGCGAGGTCACGCAACCCGTGCTCAACGCGACGCTGCCGCAGGCCGGCCCGCGCATCGGCGTGTCGGGGACGACGTTCGGATCGGCCGCCTTCGATCCCGACGCGACGCTCGCAGAGTTCCTTCGCGAGGAAGCGGCCGGGGAGAAGTGGGATCTCGCGACCACGAGCGCGATGACCGCCTCAGGGCTCATCGCGCAGGACGACCTCTCCGTGATGGCGATGGGCGGCTTCCTCGGAAGCGATCCGGCCACGTCGGTGTCGAAGGTCGCGGAGCTCGTGAAGAAGGGCGAGGTGCGCTTCTTCCTTGCCGGAGGCGCGGGCATCCCCCGATTCGGCGCGGCGATCGGTGGCACCGGCGGGTTCACGGGCCCGAGCCCGTTCGTCCGTCCGAACAGCCTGCAGGGCAGCCCGGGAGCGAACACGGCAAAGCCGACGCCTCCCCGGCCTACAAGACCGCCCCAGGTCGGCGTGCAAGGAGGGTTCGGCGGAGGCCCACGCATCACCCTGAACGAGAACAGTGCGAGCAGCGTGATGGCCGCGGTCGAGAAGGTGTGCGCTCCGCTCACGTACGAGTCGACCAACGGTCGGCTCACGAACAACTACGACAACCGGCTGTTCGACTGCAAGGGCTATGGCGACCAACTGGCGGCACTCGGCTAGATCTCGCCACCCGCGCCCGGGTCTAGCCTCGACCCCGATGAGGTCATGAGCGCTCGCCGGCCTGCGCCGCTCGACGATGCCGCGCTCGCCCGCACGCTCGCTCCGTTCGGGGAGAGCAACATGCTGCCGCGGGAGGCTTACATCGACGAGGCCGTGCTCGCGTGGGAGCACGAGGCGTTCTTCCAAGGCGGATGGGTGTGCGCCGGCCGGGTCACCGACCTCCCCGTGCCGGGCGACCAGCGAGCGCGCGCAATCGGCGGTGCCGGCCTGCTCCTCACTCGGGACAAGTCGGGCGTGCTGCACGTGTTCGCGAACGCGTGCCGGCATCGCGGGCACGAGCTGCTGCCGTGTGACGGCGCGATCAACACAAGTGTCGTCAACACAAGTGTCGTCAACAGGGGCGTCGTGCAGTGCCCGTACCACGCGTGGAGCTACGACCTCGACGGCCGCTTGCGGCTCGCGCCTCGTTTCGACGCGAAGAACTTCGACCCGTCCTCGGTGTCGCTGCTGCCCGTGCGTCATGCCGAGTGGGGTGGCTGGCTCTTCGTGAACCTGTCGGGCGACGCTCCCCCCTTCGAGGAGCATGTCGGCTGTCTTCCCACGCAGCTCGCGAACTGGGAGTGCGACCGGCTCGTCGTCGCGGCTTCTCATCGCTATGAGCTCGCCGCGAACTGGAAGATCGCAGTCGAGAACTACAACGAGTGCTACCACTGCGCGCTCATCCATCCCGAGCTCGCGCGGGTCAGCCCGCCCGACTCCGGCGACAACCACGAGGGTCCGGGCGCGTGGGTGGGCGGCACAATGGACCTCGCCGACTTCGCAACGACGATGTCGCTCACCGGGGTGTCTCGCTGCGCGCCGATGCGCGCGCTCACCGCGGAGCAGCAGCGGCAGGTGCTCTACCTCGCGGTCTTCCCGAACCTCTTGGTGAGCCTGCATCCCGACTACGTGCTCACCCACCGCATGGAGCCCGTCGCAGCGGGCCGCACCGTCGTCGAGTGCCAGTGGCTCTTCCCACCCGAGACGGTGGAGGCCGATGGCTTCGACCCCGCGTACGCGGTCGACTTCTGGGATCTCACGAACCGCCAGGACTGGGCTGCCGTCGAGTCCGTGCAGCGCGGCCTCTCGCATCCGGCGTTCGTCCCCGGCGTCCTGGCAGAGCAGGAGAGTGACGTCTACCGGTTCGTGACGATGGTTGCTCGCGGCTATCGCGGCGAGGCGATCAGGGGTGGGGGCGTACCGCGCTGACCCCGAGCAGTGTGTCGGCCACACGGCGCGCCTGCTCCAGCGACGCCGCTCTGCGCGACGAGCTCAGCGCGACCTGCACTCCGAGGCCGTCGATCAGTGCGGCGAGCACCGACGCGAGGTCCGCAGCGTCGCCTGGTAGGAACACCCCGGTGACCATGCCGTCCTGCACGACGAGCTCGAGCGCCGCGCGCCAACGATCGTCGAGCTGACGCCAGGTCTTGCGCAGGACCGGCGACCGGAGCGCTTCGCCCCACGAGTCGATCCAGAGCGCCCACGAGGCCCGCGTGCTCGGGCCCACACCGGCGACCAGGAGCGCGTGGAGCCGGTCGATCGGCGAGTCGGTCGATGCGGCAATCGCGTCGAGGTCCTCGATCTCGTTGCGGGATGCGAACGCAAACGCCTCGGCGAGCAGGGCGTCCTTCGATCCGAAGTGGTACACGACGAGTGGCGGGGACACGCCGAGACGGTGGGCAACGTCGCTCATTCGGGTGTGCGCGAAGCCTCGCTCGCGGACCACCTCACAGGTGACAGCGAGGATCTCCTCGCGTCGGGCCGCTCCCTTCGGACGGTTCATCGGGACGCGCTGACTCCGTCGGAGGCGAGCATCTCTTCGAGGGCGTGGACCCAAGACTCGTAGTACGGCGTGTCGTCCGGATCGCAAGCGATCGCCGCGATCAGGTGCGCCCGGAAGTGCTCCCACTCGAGGCCCGACGTCTCGAGGTACGCGGCCACCATGCCGAACGCCCGACTCTCCCACGGAGCCTCGAAGACGAGCTCTCCGTTCCGCCGCGGCACATCGCTCGGCAGGTCTGCGATCACCGCACGACGCCGATCATGTGGTCGCGTGTGACGAGCCCGACGAGCTCCTCCTCGGAGCGACCGGCGACGTCGGCGGGCGCGAGGGGCAGCACCAGGTACCGGATCTCGGCACTCGAGTCCCACACACGCACCTCGACCTCGTCGTCGAGGACGGTGCCGAACTCGGCGAGGACTGCCCTCGGCTCACGGACGACGCGTGACCGGTAGGCCGAGCTCTTGTACCACCGCGGCGGCAGGCCGAGCACGGGCCAGGGGTAGCACGAGCACAACGTGCAGACAACCACGTTGTGCACGCGTTCGGTGTTCTCGAGGGCGACGATGTGCTCCCCTTCCGCGCCTCCGAAACCGAGCTCAGCGATGGCTGCGGTGGCGTCGTCGAGAAGGCGAGCCCGGTACTCGGGATCGGTCCACGCGTGGGCGACGACCGTTGCGCCGTTCATCGGGCCGAGGTCGTGTTCGTAGGCCTCGACGACCGCGTCGATCGCGTCGGTGGTCACGAGCCCGCGCTCGACGAGCAGCGACTCGATCGCGGCGACGCGGCGCTCGACGTCGGTGAGCGGAGCGGGATGATGCCCGTGCTCGTCGTGATCGTGCTCGTCGTGATCGTGCTCGTCGTGATCGTGCTGGTCGCTCATTCGAGGTAGCTCTCCCACAGGTCGATGAAGAGGGTGGTGCCATCCTCGGCGTCGTCTCCCCAGAGATCGCGCATCGCGAAGGCCACGGTGTAGAGCGCCTCGGGCTCACCCTGGCCGTCGGTGTGCGGCAAAGGCCACCCGCCGTGCATCGCGATGATCGTGCCAACGACGCCACGCACGTATCGGGGACAGCGGGAGTGGTGCGCCGGGGCCATGTGGCGCACCCGCACGCGTTGGCCACCCGCGAACCGAGGCGTCACTTCGACGGTCGGTTGGTTCGGTGGCGAGGTGAGGGCCCAAACGAGCGCCGCTGCCCCCTCAGGGTCATGGGTGGGCTCGACCTCGACCGGTGAGGCGACTCGTGCGTCGATCTCCGCCATCGTCAACGTGCCACCAGCGAGCAGGCCGCGCTCGACAGCGAACGCCCATCGCTCGAAGTAGCTCGCTGCGAGGTAGTCGACGGGAGGCATGGACTCGATGTGGGGTCGCAGGCCGCCCGCCCGCAGCCGGCCGGTCGTGATCATCAACCCGAAGGTGCGCGCCTCCCATCGCTCGTGAAAGGTGGGCTCGTCGACCTCGACGACCCCGCTGACGGAGCCGAAGCCGTGCATGCCCCCCATGTCGTGGGCGCCGTCCACGGTGGCACCCTATGTCAGGGGCTCGCACCACTACCCTGAACCGCCACTCAGGAAGCAGTCAGGAACGGGAGAGAGACGGTGGGATCGATCACAGCGAGGCTCGGGCAGATCGGGCTTCCGGAACCGATCTCGGCGCTGGCATCGCGCCGATGGGACGCGGTGATCATCGGTGGCGGACACAACGGGCTCACGTGCGCGGCATACCTCGCTCGTGCCGGCAAGTTCGTGTTGGTGCTCGAGCAGCGTGATCGCTTGGGCGGAGCGTGCACCCTCGAGCGCCCCTTCCCCGACCGGGGGTATGTGGTCAGCCCGTGCGCATACGTCGTAGGTCTGCTGGACCAGGTGGTCATCGATGAGCTGGACCTGAGGCGACGTGGCCTCGAGGTGTACGTCGCCGACCCGAACCTGTGGGCGCCGTTCCCGGAGGGAGGCTCGTTCGCACAGTGGCTCGACGACGCGAAGACGCAGGCGAGCCTCGACGCGATGGGCCTCTCGAAGCACGACATCGACGGGTATTGGGCCTACGAGCACGTCTTCGACGAGATGCGCCAGCTTCTGCGGGTGCGAGGACGAGACAGCTGGATCGGAGAGTCTCCGACCCGCGCCGAGCTCGAGGAGATGCTCGGGCACGACGAGTGGATGACGCACATCCTGTTCCAGGCGTCGATCTCCGAGGTGCTCGACCACTACATCGACGATCAGCGGCTGAAGGATGCACTCTTCGGCCAGGGGGTCATCGGCGCCTACGCCGGCCCCCGCGACTGGGGCACCGCGTCGGTGAAGCTGATGCACTACCAAGGCAACCTCGTTGGGCAAGGTCCCGTGTGGGGATACGTCAAGGGCGGCATGGGGATGGTCAGCTTCGCGATCGCCGAGGCGGCGGCCGAAGCGGGGGCCGTCCTCGCCTGCGGCGTGTCGGTCGCGGAGATCCTCCCCGGCGAAGGGGTTCGACTCGAGGGCGGCGAGGTGATCCGCGCGTCGACCGTGATCTGCAACGCCGATCCCAAACGTGCGCTCGCAATGCTTCCCGAGGGCGACCCCGTGCCGGCGCCGTTCCGCCGGCGATTGGAGCGCTGGCGCGTGCGCAGCCCCGTCGTGAAGTTCAACGCGGCGTTGTCACGGCTGCCGTCGTTCACGGCCGCAAAGCGAGAGCAGTGGCCCTACCACTCGATGGTGAGCGTCACGCACGGGCTGCACAAAGCGCAACGGGCGTACGCCGACTGCACGAGGGGCAAGGTCAACATCGGCTACGGCGAGGTCTACTTCCAGACCGGGTACGACCCGACGCCCGCGCCGCTCGGCCGACATCTGATGAGCGTGTTCGGGCAGTACGCGCCCTACACGTTGAAGGGCACGACCTGGGATGAGCAGCGCGACGTCGTCGCTCAGCAGTTCATCGACCTCATCTCGGTGTTCGCGCCGGACATCGAGGAGTGCCTCGAGTTCCGCGAGGTGCTCGGCCCCCCCGACATCGAGGAACGCGTCGGCCTGACCGGCGGGCACATCTTCCAGGGCGAGACCATGCCGAACCAGATGTGGGACAAGCGGCTGTCGAGCCGCACGCCAGTGTCGGGCTTCTACTTCTGCGGCGCGGCCACGCACCCTGCAGGCTCGGTGATCGCGCTCAACGGTCGAAACGCCGCTCGAGCGGTGCTGTTCGATACGGTCGACTGACGGGTACCGTCGACTCGTGGCTCGTCGGCTCTGGGTTCGGCTCGCGGCCCTCGGGCTTTTGGTCGTGCTGGTCACCTCGTGCGTGCATCCACGTCCGGACTGGCTCGGCACCCGTGCCCTCCCCCTCCGTCCCGACGGCCTCGGCCAGATCCAACCCACTCCCCCCGAGCTCGTCGACCGCCAGTTCGCGACGATCGACTACCTGCCGCCGCCACCTTCGGACGTCTTCGTCTCGTCGATCGAGCCCGTGCCACCCGATGTCGTCGCACGATCGACCTACACCCCCGCGTGTCCCGTCGCGTTGAAGGACCTGCGCTACGTCAAGGTCTCGTTCTTCGGGTTCGACGGCAAGTTCCACACCGGCGAGCTGTTGATCCACGCGAACGTCGCCCCGGGCATCGTCGAGGTGTTCCGCAAGCTGCAGGCCGCGCGCTTCCCGATCGAGGAGATGCGCATCCCCGACCCCGCGCTCGCAAACGCCGCACCGACGGGTGATGGCAACGACACCGCCGCGTTCGCATGTCGCCCTGTCGTGACCACGACGCAGACGTGGTCCCAGCACGCGTACGGCCTCGCCATCGACATCAACCCGTTCCACAACCCGTACGTGAAGAACGACATCGTGATCCCCGAGCTCGCGTCGGCCTACAAGGATCGGGGCAACGTACGGCGAGGGATGATCGAGCCGAACGACGTCGTGGTGAAGGCGTTCAAGTCGATCGGCTGGACGTGGGGCGGCACCTGGAGCTCGCTCAAGGACTTCCAGCACTTCTCCCTGAACGGCAAGTAGCGCCCGCGATTTCTTGGTGGAACTCGCTCGTATGGAGTGAGAAAGACCAAGAAATCCAGTCAGCGGCGGCAGATCGCGGTGCGGCGGACGTCGAGGCGGGCACCGGTGTGCTCGTCCACCATGACGGGACGGATCTCGTCGCCGGTCTCACGATCCACGAGCTGCACGGGTGCCGCCTCACCTTCGGGCCAGAGCCAGTCCTCGCCCCAGCGCCACATCGCCGCGAGCACGTCCCAGAACGCGCGGCCTTTCGCCGTGAGGAGGTACTCGTAGCGGAGCGGGCGTTCCTCGTACGCGACGCGATCGAACATGCCCTCCTCGACGAGGCGGTCGAGCCTCGCCGCGAGCACGGCACGCGGGATGCCCAGGTGGTCGACGAAGTCGTCGAAGCGGCGCACACCGGCGAACGCGTCGCGCATCACGAGGGGCGTCCACCAGTCGCCGACAAGGTCGGCGGTCCGCGCGACAGGGCACGGCCACTCGTCGAAACGGGTGCGGCGCACAGTCAGGCGCGTTCCCGCGGGTCGTCCGTGAAGCCGACCGCCTTGTGGGTGCCGTCGCACAACGGCTTGCGTGCGGACGCGCCGCACCGACACAGCGCGACGCGGTTGCGGGTCTGCAGCGTCCCCTCTTCGCCTACCTCGACCGCGATCGCGCCGGTGACCCACAGCGGTCCGTTGACCATCACCCCGATCTCGGCAGGAAGGCGGGGCTCGTTCTCGGTCGCTCCCCCGTCGAGCGAGTAGGTGATCGCTCCTGACGGGCAGCGCTCGACCATCGCGATGAGCATCGACCGCACCGTCGTGTCGTCGGTCTTGCGCACCATCTTCCAGACGTTCGTGATCGTGTTGCCGCAGTAGCCGGAGTGCACGCAGATGCCGCGGTCGTCGAGCAGTGTCACGCCCGTGCCCGGATACTCCTTCGCGTTGCGCTCGCGCAGCGCATCCTCGGCCTCGAACTCGACCCGCAGATGCGTGCCGTCGCAGAACGGCTTACGGCTCGACTGACCGCAACGGCACAGCGCGTAGCGATCTTTGTGCGCCAGCTCCGGGCCGGTCTGCCACACGATGGGTTCACCGAGCTCAGTCTCGACCTGGGCCTTGGCGACCACCGGCACGTCACCGGTGACGTGGTACGGCCCGTTCGGCCGCACCGTGATCCGTGGCTCCGTCAGAGTCATCCCGCCGACCGTAGCCCCGGACCCGTGGGCTCAGAGGCCGGAGACCGGGGATTCGCCCTTCGCGGCGAGCACTTCGTTCAGGATCGTGAGGTCGAAGAGGCTCTTCAGGTCGGGCACCGAATCGAGGAGCCCAACATCGTGGGCGTCCGCGGCCGACTGCTGCACAGACGACGCGACCGGATCGTTCGTGAACGCGAGGTTCTTGAACGCAGGCCCGAGCACGCCGTCGGCGAGCTTCTTGCCGGTGATCGTCTCGATCTGCGCGTTCGCGATCTGCTCCGACTCATCGGGATTCGCGCTGATGAACTGCTCGGTCAATATCTGGGCTTCGATGAGCTTCTTCACGACATCGGGATGGTCGTCGAGGAACTTTGTGCTCACGATGAGCTCGGTCGTCGCGAACTTTCCTTCAGGCCAGAGCGTGGCTTCGTCGACGAGCACCTTGCCGCCACCCTCGACCACGAGCCGAGTCGCCCACGGCTCAGGCACCCACGCTCCCTGCACGGTGTTCGCCTTGAAAGCGTCGAGGGTCTGCGCGTTGCCCTGCGGGCGGATCGACACATCGCCACCCCCACTCGTGTCCGCGTTCAGCCCGTTGTCCTTGAGATAGGTGCGCAGCGCAACGTCCTGCGTGTTGCCGAGCGACGGCGTGGCCAGCACCTCGCCCTTCAGGTCCGCGGCCGAGTTGATGTCCGGCTTCACGACGAGTGCCGCTCCGCCAGAGGTCGCGCCTGAGACGATCCGCAACGCCTCGCCCTTCGACTTCACGTAGCCGTTCACTGCCGGGTTCGGGCCCATGTACCCGGCGTCGATCGCGCCCGCAAAGAGCGCCTCGATCTCCTCGGTACCCGAGCCGAAGATCGACGTCTTCAGCTCGACCTTGCTCCCGAGCGTGTTGGCGTAGGTGCCGTTGCCCACCCCGATCAACGGCGTCGCGTGGGTGAGGTTGGCGAAGTAGCCAAGGTGAAGCGTGGTGGGATCGCCGGTGCTTCCCGTCCCATCGGCGGCGGAGGCCGTCCCCCCGTCGTCGCCACACGCCGCCGTGAGCAGGGCGAACACGAGGAGCAGGGGGACGAGCAAGAGCGTCCGGCGGGCATGCATCAGCGTAATCTCCATAAAGTTGATCGGATTAGTCGGGTATTTCTAATCCGACCTTCTCGCGGCGCGCAAGCGTGACGGCTGACGCCAGGATCGACTCGGCCCGCGCCCGCTCCTCTTCGCTCGGCTCCTCGCCCGAGTACGCGGCCGCGCTCACGATCGCGCCGACCGTCACGAGCTCGGGATGCGGCAGCACCGACGCGGCGAGCGCCTCCGCGTAGCGCTGCGGTGTCTCGTCCTGCGCTCGCGGACGTCCGCGCTTTGCTCCCTCCTTCTCGACCTGGCCGTAGAAGCGAGAGACCCAAGGAGGGGGGCGCCGTCGCGGCCGACGGAAGAACCAGATCGCGGCGACGACCGCGGCAAGGACGAGCCCGACGATGAGCAGGACGACGGCGATGCGGCCGAGGAACCTCCCGATCCGCGCAAGTGACGAGTTCGAGTACTCACCGGCGAGGGGGACGCGTGCGGTCGGATCGAATCCCTGCCAGCCGACGCCCGGGAACCACACCTCGACCCACGCGTGCGCGTCCGAGGCCCGCACGGTGAACTCGCCGCCCGCGAGCGACTCCTTGCCCGGCACGAATCCCGACGCGAGCCGAGCGGGGATGCCCAGCGACCGCAGCATCACGGTCAGGCTGCTCGCGATCTGCACGCAGAACCCGCGCTTGTCGACGAACAGGAACTGCTCCACGGCATCGGCCCCCTGCGGCAGCGGGGGGATGTTCAACGTGTACTTCGTGTTCTCGCCGAGCCACGCCTCGAGGGCGAGCACCGCGTCGTAGGTGCTGGGAGCATCGCCGGCGACCTGCGCAGCGAGCGCAGCAACCTTCGGTGTCGCGCCGCCGCTCTGCACGTAGAGGCGCTCGACTTCGGAGGACATGCCGAACGTCCGCGGATCGTTCGTGCGCAACGTGTCGCTCGTCGTCAGCACGCGCATGCTCGACACCGTGTACTCCGCGCCCTTGCCGAGCGGGGTGTCGAGGCTGATCGAGCCGTCGGCGCGGAACTCGTAGGTGTCGTCGGGCAGGTTCACCTGCCCGACGCGCATGGCGCCGAAGACGAGGCCGATGGCGGGAGCCTCGACTCGCACCGACTGCCGCAAGAAGTCTTCGCCCGGTCTCGCGAGCCCCGGCCGAGCGGCGTTCCCGTTGAAGCCGAAGACGTCGTCCCCGACGCCCACCGCCTGCAGGGCGGCGGACTGATGCCAAACCCGGCCGTCGTATTGGTCGAACGCGGACCCTCGCCAGAAGTCCGGCGCTGCCGCGCGCACGCGGAGCACGATGTCGTTGCCGGGCTTCCCTCGCGCCGATGTGTCGAGCTGGTCGTTGAGCCCGACGTAGGGAGCGAGATCCGTGCCGACCTGGCCTGCGGCCTTGCCCGGGCGCGATTGTTGTGGTCGCGCGAGGGACGAGGACAGGTCGAAGTTCGCGACTGCGCTCAGCAACAACGCCACGAGACAAACCGTCGCGATCACTGCGGCTGCCCCCTTGTCGAAGCGAGTCATCCGCGCCCGCGGCGTGCTACCGGAAAGCCGGCGCTCGGAGCCCATCCGGGCGACCTCGACGCCCGCCCAGACCGCCACCGCGCCCACGACCCAGAGCGCGATCCAGCCGAGCGACTCACCCGTGCGCACCGACGAACCCCGCGCCGTGACGGCAAGTCCGAGCGCGACGAACCCGACGGCGGGCCACGGTTCACGCCATCGCATCGCGAGCGCGGTGACGACGAGCCCGAAAGCGAGGATGACCCCAGGCACGAGCTCAGGAGGCGCGGCGCCGGCCGCGGCGATCGCGACCAAGGCCAGTCCGACGATCGACAACGGCGACCGCGTGAAGAGCTGGCGCAGGCTCAACACCACGAGATCCCGTCGCGCGACACGAGGAGCACTGGCCGATCTTCGGGAAGGGGCGGGGTGCCGCCTATCGCCACCGCGAGCTTTCGCTGCAGCCCGATCGTGTTCACGACCGTCGACGACGGACCGTCCGCGGCCATGGCCACCAGCAGGAGCTGGGCGCCGCCGGCGAGGACCTGTCGTCCGACCCACGCGGCGACGCCGGCGACTCGCTCCGCTGCCCGGCCTGGCTCAGCTCCGAGGTCCACGGCCATGCAGACGACGCGAGAGGCCGGACGCTCGAGCTCGCGCGTCACGAGGCGCCCGGTACGCGCGGTGATGGCCCACGCGACCCTTCGCAGCGGATCTCCGGGCACGTATTCCCTGACACTGCGCGTGGTCTCGCCGTCGCCCGCCTCGACCGCATTGCCGAGCCGTGCCACACCCGATCGGGGTTCGAGGTCGACCGGCTGATCGGGCACCACCGGCCGCGGGCCGATCCAGAGCGTGCGCCGCAATGGAAGTGTCCGCGTGGCCGAGTACCCGACGAGGCCGAGCGGTCCCCATGAGCACACCTCGATGTCGGCTTGCGTCGCGAGGCCGCGGAAGTGAGCGACGCCGGGCACCGATCCGACATCGGGCGGCACGGCCGTGACCCAGGTCGGGTCGGGTGCCGAGCGCATCCGGACCGACACCGCAGAGCGCATGCCCTTGACCGAGACCTGCACGCCGGCGGACTCGCCCACCGTGCTGTCGGTCGGGTTGTCCACGACCTCCGTGGATGTGCGGCGCACCACCACGAAGGCGGCGAGGAAGTTGGCGATGGCCGCGGCCGCGAGCACGAGGAGGGCGAGCCTCGCTCCGTCCTGGCCCGCGGTTCCGCCGAACCGACCCAGCGCGAGACAAGCCCCTCCCGCGACGACCAGCGCGGGACGAACCTGAAGGCCGGAGGAAGTGCCGCGCGCCATCGTCAGACCGGCGCCACCGTCAGACCGCCGGGACGGCGACCGACATCAGCATCTGCTCGACAGCGGACCGGGCGGCGGTCAGGCCCAAGGTGGTCTCTCCCTGCATCCGGTGCGCGAGCACGGCGTGCGCGACGGCCTGAACATCGTCGGGCGTGACGTCACGCGCGACCCACGACCATCGCGTAGCCCTTGGCCACGGCGAGCAGCGATTGCGTCGCGGCGGGCTGATGCCGCTGTCCCCCACCGCGCTCGCACGGGTCGCCTCGGCGATGTCGAGCACGTAGTCCTCGACGGCCGAGGCGACGTGCAGAGACGCCGTCGCGCTCTGGCATTCCGCCAGCCCATTCGGATCGATGACCGCGTCGAGCGTGTCGAGGCTCGCGATGCCCCCGTTGCCGCGCAAGAGCTCGCGTTCGACTTCGCGCCCGGGAAGGCCGAGCGAGACAGAGATCGCGAAGCGGTCGTACTCGCCGGCGATCAACGGGAAGGTGCCCGCGTCGCCGAACGGGTTCTGTGTCGCGAGCACGAGGAACGGCTCGGGGAGGTCGTGCTGCGAGCCGTCGACCGTGGCATGACCCTCGGCCATCGCCTCGAGCAGTGCGGACTGCGCTCGAGGCGTCGCCCGGTTGATCTCGTCGACGAGGAGGACGTGGTTGAAGAGCGGCCCGGGCCGGAACTCCCAATCACGCCGCTGCTGGTCGAAGATCGTGACGCCGGTGATGTCGGCCGGCAGGAGGTCAGCGGTTCCCTGCACTCGTCCCACAGTGCCGCCGATCGAGCGAGCGACCGCCTTCGCGAGCAGGGTCTTGCCGACCCCCGGGGCGTCTTCGATGAGCACGTGCCCTCGCGCAAGCAGGGCAGCGACGACGAGTCGCACCTGCTCACCCTTCCCCAGCACCACGCGTTCCACGCTCGCCGCGATCGCCGCGCCCACCTCGTCAGCAGTCATGGTGTGACGATTGTGCCCGCTACCAGCCACCGATCGGCAGCAGGTCGGGAAGATTGCCGTCGGCGCCGAGGGGCATGAGCATCAGGCCGGTGAGCACTTCGACGTCGTCCCGAAGCTTCGCCTCCTCGAACAACGCCTCAGAGCACGCCACCACAGCGAGGTCGAGCGTGCTGCGCATCCAGATCACCCGGGCCTGCGCAGCCGAGCGCAGCCCGATGAGCGCGAGCGCGGCGTCGATGATCTCGATGTCGGTCTCGAAGTCGACCGGCACCATCGCGGCCGGCACATCGCCCGCCGTCAATGCGTTGAGCCGCGTGGTCGCCACATCCATCTCGCGGATGATCCGCGACCGACAGAACTCGGCGAATCCGATTCCCACCGCGTTTCCGTGCGTCTCCTCCGTGAGCCCGCGCGCCGCGATGTAGCGCACGCGCATCTCGCGCTCGGGCTCGGCGTGGTGCAGCGCGTCCTTGCGTCCGACGACAGAGGGGTCGAGGCCGGTGCCGCTGATGTTCTTGCCGATCTCATCGAGCAGCAAGAGGTCGACGTCGGTGAAGGGGAGCGAGGCCATCCACAGCTGCGAGTCGGCGAGGAGCAATGGCTCTTCGTCGCGGATGCGATCGGCTGCGATCGCCTCGACGCGCGCGGTCTGCTCGTCACCGCGCTCCACGAGCGCGACGCCGGCGAGCACCTTCCCCTTCTCGACGACGATGGGCAACACGTCGTCGATGACGTCCATCCAGCCGTGCTCGAGCATCGCCCGGTGGTAGAGCGCTGCGCCGTCGAGCTTCCCGAGGCCGATCGTCACCATCTTGGCGATGCCACTCTCGACGGGGCCGGTGAACATCGTGTGCGTCTTCACCCGGTTCACGACGATCACGTGATCGCCTTCACTGGCGGCGCGGCTGAAGAGCACCGGGAACCCGAGCTTCGAATCCGCGAGCGTGACGACCTCCATGCGGGCGTCGATCGGGCACCCGCACGACTCCTCGGTGATTCCGAATGACGCGAGCAGCGCGATCTGGCCCTCGGGCGTTCCCCCGCCGTGGCTTCCCATCGCCGGCACGATGAACGGCTCAGCTCCGAGCGAGCGCACGTGCTCCACCGTGGCCTGCACTGCGACCGCGTAGTTCGCGATGCCGCGGCTACCGGCGGTGACCGCGACCCGCTCCCCGGCACGCACCCGATCGCCGAGGTGGAGCGAGCCGAGCGCTTCTGCGATGCGTGCCTCGACGTCGACGACCTTCGGCCCGCGCACCGCCTGGCGAGCCAAGAAGAAGGAAGGCAGAGCGCTCAAGCGTCCGGCCGCATGACCGAGAGCAGGTTGACGCCACCTTCGGCGTAGATGCCCTCGGGGTCAGAGCGCACGGCCTCGTCGAGTCGATGGGCATCCTCACCGACGAGGATGCGCCACTTCCCAGCCTTCACACCATCGAGGATGACGGTCGCAGCTTGCGCGGCCGAGACCGGCGCCATCGACTTGAAGCCCTCGCCGAGCATGTTCATCATCCCGCGGATGTCATCGTCGCTCATCGACTCCGTCGGCATGCCGCGCTTGCCCATCTCGACGCGAGCGAGCGCGATGTCGTCGGCGGTCATCTCATCGGGGTCGGGGCCGCCGAGGACGCGGCGGCTGTTGACCACGATGTCGGTGCCGATGTGGCCGGGCATGACGACCGCGACCTTCACGTGAGGAGCGTTCACGCGGAAGTCCTCGATGAGCGCCTCGGAGAAGCCCTTCACCGCGAACTTCGCCGCGGAGTACGCCGTGTGAGGGTTGCCGGGGCCGAGCGATGCCCAGAACCCGTTCACGCTGCTCGTGTTGACGAGGTAGGCGTCGTCGCTCGCGACGAGCAAGGGAACGAACGCGCGCGCACAGTTGTAGACGCCGCCCCAGTCGATGCCGAACACGCGGTCCCACTCTTCGCGCTTGCTGGAGACGAACGAGCCGCCGCCGCCGATGCCCGCGTTGTTGAAGAGCAGGTTGATGTGGTCGGTCTCGTGCTCGGCGACCACGTCGTCGCGGAAGCGATCGACCTGTGCGGCGTCGGCGACGTCACAGATGTGCGTCGTGACCCTCGTGCCCGCGGGTGCCTCGTTCTCGGCACGCTTGGCCGTGTCGGCCAACGTGTCGGAGTTGACGTCGCACGCGGCGACAGAGCAACCCTGCGACGCGAGCTGCACCACGAGCTCACTGCCCATGCCCGTGCCCCCGCCGGTGACCACTGCCAGCAACCCGTTGAACGACTCCACGTCAACCCCCTCGGTCGAAGCGCGAACCTTAGCGAGCGCTCACCGTCGGTCGACGAGGAACGGGAAACGCGCTCGAATGTCGGTCACGGTCGCCGGCTCGACGTCGGCGATCAGGATCGCCTCGCCGTCCTCCGCGACCGCGACCTCTTCGCCGAACGGGCCGATGACGGCGCTGTCTCCGCTGTAGGCGAGCCCGTCACCCGAGCCGACCCGGTTCACCGCGACCATGTAGGCCTGATTCTCGATGGCCCGGGCGCGAAGTAGCGTCATCCAGTGCTCGCGGCGGGGCGCCGGCCAGTTCGCGACCACGACGTAGCAGTCGGTGTCGGCTGCCACGGCCCAGAACTCGTCGCCGAACCGGAGGTCGTAACAGACGAACAAGCTCAGCCTGACGCCCTCGACCATCACGGTCACGTGCTTGTCGCCCGCGTCGTAGTGCTCGTGCTCACCGGCGAACGAGAACGGGTGCATCTTGCGGTAGCGCAAGACGGTGCCGTCCGGTCCGGCGAGCACGAGGCAGTTCGACGGACGCACTGCGCCATTCGCCAATTCGGGCAGGGAGCCGCACACCCACAAGCCGTTCGCCGCGGCCTGATCCATGAGGAACTGAGCGGAAGGCCCGCCCGCCGGCTCAGCGATGCGATCGGCGGCCATCGAGAAGCCGGTTGAGTACATCTCCGTGAGCACGGCGAGGCGCGCACCCCGCGCTGCTGCGGCGGCGATCATCGGCGCAAGACGCGCAAAGTTCGCCTCGGGGTCTTCCCACACGATGTCGTGCTGGATCGCGGCAACCTTCATCGCATCACGTCCTGAGCTTCTGGAGCCGGTCCACGGCGTCGTCGATGACCTCGAGCTTCTTGCAAAAGGCGAATCGTACGAGCGGCGACCCCGCCTGTGCGTCGTTGTAAAACACGACGTTCGGAACCGCGACGACACCGCACCGAGCGGGAAGCGAACGGCAGAACGCGTAGCCATCGTGCTCGCCGAGTGAGCGAATGTCCGCGGTCACGAAGTACGTGCCGGCCGACGGGTAGACGGTCAACCCCGCGCTCGATGAGCCCCGCCGACAGCCGGTCACGCTTCTCTTGCAGCGCGAGCGCGAGCGCGTTGATGCGCACGTCGGGAAGCCGCAAGCCGACGGCGACCGCATGCTGGAACGGACCGCCGTTGACGTAGGTGAGGAACTGCTTCGCGGTGCGGACCGCTCGCACGAGCGGCGGCGAAGCGCACACCCAACCGATCTTCCATCCCGTGCACGAGAACGTCTTCCCGCCGGATGAGATCGTGACGACGCGGTCGCGCATGCCGGGCAGCGTGGCGAGCGGGATGTGCTCGCCGTCGAAGACGATGTGCTCGTACACCTCGTCGGTCACTGCGATGAGGTCGTGCTCGATGCACACCGCGGCGACGACCTCGAGCTCCTCCCTCGAAAGCACCTTGCCGGTGGGGTTGTGCGGCGAGTTGAGCAGGATGAGGCGCTGTCCGCGGTGTGATCGCAGCGCGGAGCGCGTCAGGGTCGAAGCCGTAACCGGGTGGCGTCAGCTGCACGAGCCGATGGGTCGCCCCAGCCATGCGCGATGCACGCTGCATACGAGTCGTAGTACGGCTCGAACGTGATCACCTCGTCGCCGGGCTCACACAACGACAGCAGCGCTGACGCGATCGCCTCGGTCGCGCCCGCCGTCACGAGCACTTCGGTGTCGGGGTCGTAGTCGAGGCCGTACCAATGCTGCTGGTGCTCCGCGATCGCGTTGCGGAGAGTGGCGATGCCCGGGCCGGGCGGGTACTGGTTCTCGCCGCGACGAATGGCGTCGATCGCCGCCTCGAGGACCTCGGGCGGACCGTCGGTGTCGGGGAAGCCCTGGCCGAGGTTCACCGAGCCGGTGTCGACGGCAAGCGCAGACATCTCGGCGAAGATCGTGGTGCCGAAGCCTTGGAGGCGCGACGCGAGATACGGGACGCGGTCGGTCACTCGGCGCACCTTAGAGTCGCCGGATGACTCGGCTCGTCGATTGCAGTCACGAGGTCGTCGATGGCATGACGACCTATCCGGGGCTCCCCGGTCCGGCCATCACGACCCATCTCAGCAGGGAGGAAACCGCGGCGAGGATGGCGCCCGGGGTGTCGTTCCAGATCGGTCGCATCGACATGATCGCCAACACCGGCACCTACATCGACAGCCCTTGGCACTTCCACGCGGACGGCCCCGACCTTGCGGGCCTCGCGCTGACCCAGCTCGCCGACCTGCCCGCCCTCGTCGTGCACGTTCCCGGAGTCGCAGGAGCGATCGACCTCGACGCGATGCCCTCCGGCAGCTTCCCGGGCCATGCGGTCCTGTTCCACACGGGATGGGACGAACACTGGCGCAGCTCCCGATACGGCGATCCCGCGCCGCACGTGACGCGAGCCCTCGTCGACGCCCTGGTGCAGCAAGGGATCGCGCTCGTCGGTATCGACTCCGTCAACATCGACTCGATGGCCGATGCGACCCGTCCGGCCCACAGCGGCTTCCTGCGCGCCGGCATCCCGATCGTCGAGCACCTGACCCACCTGGGCGACCTGCCCGAGCGCGGCGCCCGGTTCTTCGCGGTGCCACCAAAGGTCAGCGGGTTCGGCACGTTCCCGGTCCGTGCGTTTGCGATGATCGCGTCATGAGCAGACTTCCGGCCCTGCGCCACGACGACCTCGATGAAGCAGGGCTCGCGCTCTGGGACGCGATCACGTCGTCTCGCTCCTCGTCGGTCATCGACGAGCAAGGAGGGCTGCGCGGTCCGTTCAACCCGTGGCTGCACGCTCCCGATGTCGGGCGGCGCGCCGCCGACCTCGGCGCGCACCTCCGCTTCGGCACCTCGATCGACCGACGACTGCTCGAGCTCGCGATCATCACCGTCGGCGCGCGCTGGAAGGCCGAGTTCGAGTGGTGGGCCCATGTGGCGATGGCGCGCGAGCACGGTGTGACCGAACCGGTCATCGAGGCGATCGGCCGAGGCGAGATGCCGACCTGTCCCCATGACGATGAGCGGATCGTCCACGCCGTTGCTCACCAGCTCGGGGTCGACGGGCACCTCGCCGCCACGACGTATGCCGAAGCGCAGGCGTTGCTCGGAGACCGAGGGATGGTCGAGCTCGTGACCCTGTGCGGCTACTACGTGCTCGTGTCGTTCACGCTGAACGTGTTCGACATCGGTCTCCCGCCCGGCAACGCGGCCTTCTTCTCTCGCTCCTAACGAGCGGCCCGAGGGGGTCAGGCAGGTGAGAAGCGCGAGGCCGGCGATTCGAGGAACGACTTCAGGTGATCGCTGAGGTCGTTTGCGTCATCGGCAGCCCCGTCGATGAGAGTCGACTTGCGGCGACGCAGGAATGGTGTGCCCATCAAGTACATGCCGGGCGCTTCGTCGACGACGCCGCCGTCGTGACGGATGTGGCCCTTGCGATCGATGACCGGGATGTCGAGCCACGAGTAGTCGGGCCGGAACCCTGTCGCCCAGACGATCGTCCGGATCTCGCCGCTCGTGAGGTCGAAGCCGAGCGGCGGAGACTCCTCGACTCGCGTCGGCTCGAACCGATGGGGTGGCTCGATCTCGCGATCGATCGAGCTGCCGGCGGCCCACTCGTCGATCGTGTCGAGCAGGCGTCCGAGCTTGAGATCCGCGAGCGCGCACTGGTTGCGCAGCGATCCCGAGAACTGGGCTTTGCCCTCGCCGTTGATGGCGGCGAGCTTGCCAACCAGCCTCACGCCGATGTCGGTGAGCGAGTTGAGATCGATCGTGCGGCGGTCGGCCGTGCCGGCGAGCTGGAACGAGGGCAGCTTGCGCGGCGCGATCGATCTCGTCGACCTCGGTGTAGAGCTCGTTGTTCAACCCTGAGGCGTCCATCCACCATTGGATGTCCATGCCTCGGTAGACGCGGGGAGACCGCACGTGCCCGCTGACCGCAAGCGTGACCGGCCGGCCCGAACGGTGGATCTCGTCGGCGAGCTGGATGCCCGTCGCCGCGGCCCCGACGACCATGACTCCGCCCTCTTCGAGCTGTCCGGGGCTGCGGTACTGCGACGGCGTGATCGTGGTGATGCTCGGTGGCACCTTGTCCGAGAGCTCGGGAATCCGCGCGACGTTGCAATGGCCCGACGCCACCACGACGGCGCGGCATTGCCAGTCACCCTGATCGGTCGCGACGACGTAGCCGGCGTCGGTCCGTTGCACCGCGGTCACGGTCGTGTCGGTCTGCACTGGCGCGCCGATGGTGTCGGCATAGCGCTCGATGAACGAGATGACGTCGGGCATCGTCATGTACCCGTCGGGGTCGTCGCCCTCGTAGCGATAGTCAGGCAGGCGGCTCTGCCAGTTGGGAGTGAGGAGCGTCAGCGAGTCCCAACGCTCGGTCTTCCATGTGTTCGCGACGCTGCCACGCTCGAGCACGACGTGGTCGATGCCCCGCGTTGCGAGGCATCGACTCATCGCGAGCCCAGCGTGGCCGGCGCCGATGACGACGGCGGTGGTGGAGCGCGACGGGCTCAGACGACCTCGACGGTGACGTTCGTCGGGTTTGTGATGATGTCGTAGACCGCAGAGCGCTTCTGCGACTGCGCCACGAGCGCCTTGATGTCCTCGGGCGAGGCATCGGCGTCGATGTTGTAGGTCACCCTGATCGCGCTGAAGCCGTTGCGGACGTCGCTGTCGATGCCGAGGATCCCCTGCACGTCCATGTCACCTTCGAGCGTGGCCGACACCGACTTGAGCTGGATCTCACGGTTCTGCGCGACTGCGGCGACCCCGGCGGTGAGGCAGCTGGCGAGCCCGACGAGCACGTACTCGACAGGCGATATTCCCTTGTCCTCCGACGCAAAGATCTCGGGATGGTCGGCGTCGTAGCTGTACTCGACCTTGTGGCTCTGCTCTGCGCCCAGACCGAAGAAGCTCTTCACCGTGGTGTTGCTGTGGGTGCCGTTGACCCACGTGCATGATGCCCGCCATTTGAACTGAGCCGCCTCGGGCGCTGCGGTCAGTGCCTCGCGTGCGCCGAGCAGTGCCTCGACGTTGACGCCATTGTCGACGGGCGATGTGGTCTGGGCCATGTTGGTGTTCTCCTTCGCTGCTGGTCTCGGGGATCACCCCGGGAAATCAGTCCCCCCGAGTCCGCCTACGTTACGCGCACGATCGCGGTCACGGACAGGGCCGCGTGTCACACCTCAGGTCGTCAGCTCGAGCCCCTCGAGGTCGCCTTTCGCGCGCCAGGCTTCCCACATCTGGATGAAGGCGATCGACCCTCCGCCGTACGGGCCTTCCCGGAAGGCCCGGGCGTTCGGATGGCCTTCGTTGTTGTAGTAGCCCGGCGTGCACGACTCGAGGAAGTCCATGCGGTTCAACGCGGAGTCGAGGATCGTCTGCACCCAGGCATCCTCCGCTTCCTGTGAGGCCTCGACGACATTGATGTCGTTCTCCTTGGCGTGCTTCAGGATGTACGCAAGGTGGCGCGCCTGCTCGTCGAGCATGTGCGGGAAGTTCACCGAGAACCCCGACTGCACGATGCTGAAGATGAACAGGTTCGGGAAGCCGCGGACGTGCATGCCGTGGAAGGTCGACGTGCCGTCCGCCCACTTCTCGGTGAGGCTCACGCCGTCGCGCCCGTAGAGCTCGCAGCCGGCTCGACGGGTGAACGCGGTGCCGACCTCGAAGCCGGTAGCGAAGATCAGGCAGTCGACCTCGTACTCGACACCTTCGACGACCACACCGCGCTCGGTGAGGCGCTCGACGCCCTTTCCCTTCGTGTCGACCAACGTGACGTTGTCGCGGTTGAACGTGTCGAGGTACTCGTCGTGGAAGCAGGGTCGCTTGCAGAACTGCCGGTAGTACGGCTTCAGCGACTCTGCGACCTCGGGGTCAGCGACGAGCTCGTCGACCCGCGAGCGGATCTGCTCCATCTTCTCGAAGTCGGCCATCTCCATCGTGGCCGCGAGGCTCTCGGCCGTCATCTCGCCGGCTGCACCCTGTTGGATCAGCAGCAGAAGCTTCCCGATGATGTCGGTCCAGCCGTCGTTGACGAGATCCTCCGACGCGAAGCCGCCGGACACCAGCGTGTTGAAGTTGTCCATGCGGTGCTTCTGCCAACCCTCTTGCAGCGACGCAGCCCAGTCGGGATCGGTGGGTCGGTTGTCGCGCACATCGATCGAGGAGGGCGTGCGCTGGAAGACGTAGAGATGCTCGGCGGCCTCACCCACGTGGGGGATGGCCTGCACCGCGGTGGCGCCGGTGCCGATGATGCCGACTCGCTTTCCCTTCAGGCCCGTGAGGTTGCCGTCGCTGTCGCCGCCGGTGTACCCGTAGTCCCAACGGCTCGTGTGGAACGTGTACCCCTTGAACTCGTCGATGCCGGCGACGCCGGGCAGCTTCGGGCGGTGCAGCGGGCCGCTCGCCATGCAGACGAACTTCGCGCGCATCGCGTCACCACGGTTCGTGTGCACGATCCAACGGTCGATCTGATCGTCCCAGCGCAGGTCGGTGACCTCGGTCTGGAAGCACGCGTTGTCGTAGAGGTCGAATCGCTCGCCGATCGCGCGGCTGTGCTCGAGGATCTCGGGAGCGTGTGAGTACTTCTCCTTGGGGACGTATCCCACCTCTTCGAGGAGAGGGAGGTAGATGTACGACTCGACGTCGCACATCGCGCCCGGGATACCGGTTCCAGTACCAGGTGCCGCCGAAGTCGCCACCCTTCTCGATGATGCGGACGTCGTCGACGCCGGCCTGCTTGAGGCGGGCACCGGCGAGCAACCCGCCGAAGCCACCGCCGATGACGACGACATCGACTTCGTCGAACAGAGGTGCGCGGTCGATCGGCGCGACGTACGGGTCTTCGAGGTAGTGGGCGTAGCCGCCCACCATCTCCTGGTACTGCTCGTTGCCGTCCGGGCGGATGCGCTTGTCGCGCTCCTCCCGGTACTTGCGGCGCAGCGCGTCCGGGTCGAACGGGCGCGTCGGATCAGCGGTGCTCGGTGCGGTGTCAGTCGACAAGGTCGGTCCCCTCCGGCCGTGGTGCAGTGTTCGGGCATCGTACGAGGTCGCGGACGGCGGGAGCACGGTCGAAGGGCCAGGGCGGCGCGACAGGTTCGCTCGGCAGGGCCGTGAGGCAGCGGGAGGCGCTTTCCTCTCCGCCCTGGCACCCTCGGGGATCGCCGTCGTGACGGCGACCTCTGTCAGCCGACCGCGACCCGCTCGTTGTCGGCTTCGATGACGAAGTCGGCCGTGTAGATCTCGGGGTTGTATCCCCGAACACCGTGCTCGACGAGGTCGAGGCCCTCGTGCTCTTCCTCTGCGCTCACCCTGAGACCGATGGTCGCCTTCAGCACGAGGAACAACGCTCCTGCGAGCACCGCCACCCAGGCGACGACCGAGACGACGAGGATCGCCTGGGCTCCGAGCTGGTCCCATCCGCCGCCATAGAAGACGCCGGCGTCGCCCGCGTTGCCCGCGGCGAGGAAGCCCACGAGCAGCGTGCCGAGGATGCCGCATGTCCCGTGCACCGACACCGCACCAACGGGATCGTCGATGCGCAAGCGATCGAGCAGCGAGACACTCCCGACGACCGCTGCGCCGCAGATCGTCCCCGTCACGATGGCGCCGATCGTGCTCATCGCGTAGCACCCGGCGGTGATGCCGACGAGACCCGCCAGCGCACCGTTGGCCGCCATTCCCACGTCGAACTTCCCACGGGTCGGCCACAGCGAGACGAGCATGGCGATCACGGCGCCCGCACCCGCTGCCAGCGTCGTGGTCGTCGCAATGGAACCGATCGCGGCGCCGTCGGCGGCAAGGTACGAACCCGGATTGAAGCCATACCAGCCGACGAGGAGGATGAAGGTGCCGAGGACCGCGAACGGGATCGAGTGCCCCGAGATCGTGCGCGGCTTTCCGTCCTGCCCGTACTTCCCGAGGCGAGGCCCGAGAACGATGGCGCCCATCAGCGCCGCGACACCGCCGGTGGCATGCACGATGGTCGACCCCGCGAAGTCGATGGGCACCGTCGAGAGCTGCGACAGCCATCCCCCACCCCACAGCCAGTGCACGACGACGGGATAGATGAACGCCGTGATGACGAGGCTGTAGAGGAAGTACGACTTGAACTTCGTACGCTCGGCCATTGCGCCAGAGACGATCGTTGCCGCGGTCGCCGCGAACGCGAGCTGGAACACGAAGAACACGAAGACGTTCAGCGTGAGTCCCGACGTGTAGCTCTCAGCGCCAGAGCCGAGGAAGAAGCCCTTCGTCCCTATGAAATCGTTGCCGGGACCGAACGCAAAGGCGAAGCCGACTGCGAAGAACGCGAGGACTCCGACCATGAAGTCCATCATGTTCTTCATCATGATGTTGGCGACGCTCTTGGCTCGCGTGAAGCCGGCCTCGACCAGCGCGAACCCGGCCTGCATGAAGATGACGAGCACACCGGCGAGAAGTACGAAGACGTTGTCGATGTCGGCTTTCACCGACTCGATGGTCAGATCCGCCTGCGCTGAGGCTGGATCGGCGAGCAGAAGGACAGCCCCGCCGCAGAGCGCGGCGCAGGCAAGGGCGCGGGACTTCACCACAACCTCTTTCACGGCTGCTCGGGACCCCTCCGAGCAGAACCATCAGGGCTTGTTGATGAATGATCCGTCGCGAGGCCCGCGACGTGCCGACCAGACTTCCCGGCTCACCTGAGCGGTGAACCTAAGCGCCGTCGATGTCAGGTGCATTCACGCGAGATGAACGAACCACTTCGATCTTCTGACTCGAGCCTGACGCCGGGCGCAGGGCGGGATCTAGCCTGACGGCCATGGTCGCCTATGCCATCAAGACCCCTCCGCAGCACGGAACGTGGGCCGAGTTCCTCGAGGTCTGGAAGGCGGCAGATGGCATCGACGTCTTCGAGTCCGCCTGGACGATGGATCACTTCTACCCACTCACGCCGCCGATGGACGGCACTCACCTCGAGAGCTGGACGATGCTCGCCGCGCTCGCGGCGCTGACCACCCGGCTGAAGCTCGGGTGCATGGTGAACGGGATGCACTATCGGCATCCGGCCGTGACCGCGAATGCGGCGGTCACCGTCGATCACGTGTCGAACGGACGGTTCAGCCTCGGCCTCGGCGCGGGATGGTTCGAACCCGAATCGCAGGCGTACGGCATCCCGCTCGGCACGCTGACCGAGCGGTTCGATCGCTTCGACGAGGGCGTCGAGGTGATCTCATCGCTCCTCACGAACGAGACGACGACCTTCGCCGGTCGCTATTACACACTCACCGACGCGCGCTGCAACCCGAAGCCATTGCAGGCGCACATCCCGATCGTCATCGGCGGGAAGGGCCCGAAGCGCACGTTGCGCACGGTCGCGCGGTGGGCCGACCACTGGGATGTCGCGGGTGGGGCGAACCCAGTGCAGTGGAAGGGTCTCAACGAGGTGCTGATCTCCCATTGCGAGGCGATCGGGCGCGAGCAGCGCGGGATCAAGCGCTCGGTGCACGTGATGTGGCCAGTCGACGCGGACCCGAATGACCTCGCCGATCAAGCCGCGGCCTTCGCGAGCGCGGGCGTCCAGCTCGTGATCTTCTCGATGCGCGGCCCCTACGAGGTGCGCCTCGTCGAGCCCCTCGCCAACGCCTTGACGCGCGCCTGACGCACGGCATCGGTCATCGCAGCGCCCCGCGGGGCTTTCGGCTCGACGACGACCACGTCGCCGGCCGTCACCTCACCGGGCTGCAACACCCACGCGTAGGCCCGACTCCAGCCCGGATGGAGCGCGTGATCCATGCGACGGAAGTTGCGACCTGCGAACCACCGAGCGTTCTTCGTGCACGGCTCGGCAAACGCTGAGATCTCGGCGAACACCTCTCCGATCTGCACTCGCACACCGGGGCGGATCGTCGCCCAGTCGATGCCGGACACGGTGATGTTCTCTCCCGTCGCGCCCGCGTGCACCGAGTGGCCCTCGATTCGGAGGTCGTCGATCACCTCGACAGCCCACAGGCACAGCGCTTGCCACGGCCGGCCGTGATGGCGGCGCTCCGCCTGGGCGTCACCCTCAAGGCCGCGGCGGCCGACCACCGCGCTCGGGACCGCAACCTTCGGGACGCCTCCCCCTGAGGCGCTCACCTGCGCCACCGTGCCGTGCTGGCGCGCCGCGCCCGCGCCGAGCGCCGCGATCCCTCGTCCGACATCGCGGAGGTGATGGGTCGCATCGTGCACCGCGTGCGCGACGATCCACGTGACATCGACGGAGTCGGTGCCGAGCTCGACCGTTCGATTCCACTCCTCGTCGCGGAGCTTCTGCGCGGCTTCGTGCAGTCGGGCGAGGTTGGTCTCGAGCACGGCGAGCGTCTCAGGGAGAGTCGGCGCGGGCCGAGGAGTCGGGGGCTCCGGCAACGGTCCGTCGATGCGCGGGTCGTCACTCGTCAGAGCGAAGTGCACGAGCCGACCCATGACCTCGGTGACGTCACACGAGTGAGCGGCGTATTCCATCGCCGACCACGTGTGCGCGGCGGGGCGAGCGCTGAGGATGCTGTGTGGCATCCCCTCGGTCATCGTGCGCCACATGGGGGTGATCGCCCGCACTGTGCCGAGGAGATCGAGGTGTGTGTACTCGCTGCCATCGAAGCCGCACTGAGCGCACGTCTCGATCACCCCGCGCAGCCTACGCGGCCGCGCAAGCGATCAGAGGGTGAGCAAGAGATCGTTGAGGCGGTCGTACGTCTCAGCCGCACCATGCTCCATGCCCGAGGCGATCATGGCGTCGCGCACTTCCGCGGACGGGGAGACTGCGACCGCCGTCAGCGTCGTCTTCCCCTGGTCCTCGGTGAGCACCGTCGTGATGACGCCGGCCCCGAACTCGGCGAACTGGTCGAAGCTCTCGGTATGGACGCTTCGCTCGGGCGCTTCGACCTCGAGGTACTCGCCGAACATCCCCATGGTCGAGCCGTCCGGCTGCAGGATCACGTAGCGCCACTTGCCTCCGGACCGCAGGTCGATCTCGCACTCGATCAGCTCGTGCCCGTGCGGGCCGAACCAGCGCTTGACGAGCTCGGGCTGGGTCATCGCCTTCCACACGAGGTCACGCGGCGCGTCGAACACGCGGGTCATCACGATCTCGCGGTCCCCGCGTGCCTCCACCTTCAAGGTTCCGGTGTTCTTCATCGATGTCGTCCTTTCTTCGTTGGTCGCTTGCCGGGTTGGAGCTCGACGAGCAAGTCATCGAGCCGGTCGAAGCTGCCGTCCCAGAACTCTCGGTAGGTCTGCAGCCACTCGTCCGCGTGAGCCAGCGGCTCGGCGACGATGCGACACGGACGACGCTGCGCGTCACGGCCGCGGGCGACGAGACCCGCCTTCTCGAGCACCTTGAGGTGCTTGGAGATCGCCGGCTGGCTCATGGCAAACGGCGCGGCGAGCTCGGTCACCGACGCCTCGCCCCGTTTCAGCCGGGCAAGGATCGCACGACGAGTCGGATCGGCCAGCGCTGCGAACGTCGCATCGAGCTGCTCCGCGGTCGTGGCCATGCATGCCCCCTTTCCATAACCCCTCAGTTCCAGAACTATTTAGTTATATATCCGGAACCGAGGTCGGTCAAGCCGGTCAAGATGACCGATGTGAGCGACCTCAGCTGGATGAGCGCGGTGGAGCAGCGCACGCTGCTCGAGCACGGGGACGTGACCGCTGGGGAGCTGCGAGATGCGGGAATCGCGGCATGCGAAGCGCTCGACCCCGCGCTGGGCTTCCTCGTGACACCACTGTTCGATCGCGCCCCGCCAGGCGTGCCGATGCTGCTCAAGGACGCCGGCCAGGAGATCGCGGGCACCCCCCACTACGTCGGGGTCGCGGCGTTGCGCGACTCGGGGTCGCGCTCGTCGACAACCACTGCTCTGGCGGCCCGGTTCGAGGAGCTCGGGTTCTCGATCATCGGGAAGGCCGCGTGTCCCGCGTTGTCCACGGCCATCACGACCGAACCCCCGGGCTTCCCACCCACACGCAACCCGTGGGATGTCACTCGCTCGGCGGGTGGATCGAGCGGGGGTTCGGCGGCGGCAGTCGCTGCAGGCGCCGTTGCCGTCGCGCATGGCTCTGACGCGACCGGCTCTCTGCGATGTCCAGCTGCAGTGTGCGGCGTCATCACCCTCAACCCGACGAGCGGTCGCATCGCGAGCGTCCCGCCGGCGGGCCAGCCGCCCATCGACGCGTGGCGCGACTTCGTGATCGCCCGCTACGCAATGGACCTCACAATGGTGTTCGAGGCGCTCGCCGGGTCCCACGTCGTCCGTTCCGACACGCCGTTGAGGATCGGCGTGCTCGACCACGACCGGGAGATGGGGATCGCGGTCGACAGCGCATGTGTCGAGGGCATGCACCGAGTCGGGCGGCTGCTCGAGTCGCTCGGACACCACGTCGAGCCCGGCTGGCCGACTGTGCTCGACCATCTGTGGAGAGACACCTTCGCAGCTCTCTCGGTCGCAGCCGACTCGACTCGGCCGACGATGATCGCCTGGGTCGGCGAACGCCTCGGCCGTCCGGTGGAGCGCGGAGAGCTCGCCGAGACCGTCTTCGAATCCGCGGATCGCGCGGCAGCCCGATCTGACGACGACGTGCGCGCGGCCCAGGAGACGATCGAGAGGGTCGTCGCGCCGCTCGACGAATGGTGGGAGGACTTCGACATCTTGCTGACTCCGTCGACGTTCCAGCCGGCTTGGCCACTCGGCGGCAGCCCCGGTCCGCGCGAGCTCGGGACGCTCGCCGCTCCGTTCAGCCTGTCCCGCCAGCCGTCGCTGTCGGTGCCCGCAGGCTGGTCGGCGGACGGCCTCCCCGTCGGTGCCCAGCTCGTCGCTCGTCGCGGCAACGATGAGCTGCTGCTCGACCTGGCGGTGCAGCTGCAAGACGCGGACGACTGGACGACACGTCGCCCACCCGTCTGAATGATGTGTTGCGCGCGCCGCCCGTATAGGGCGCTCATCGCAACACTTCCGCCCTCAGGACCAGGGACCGACGCCGCCGACGCTCTCGGGAGTGATGCGCAGCACGTAGCCGGGCGGCGGGTCGTCCATGGGCGGGAACTTCACGTCGGGACCGAGATAGGCGTGAGCCAGCCGTTGCAGCAGCTCCGGCGCGCCGCCCTCCGTCACCCGCGCGGCACCGCGGACGACGATGTACTCGTCGAGACCGATCTCGTTGCGGACGCCGGTCTCAATTGAGAGCACGACACGCGGGTCGCGCAGCACGTTGCGGATCTTCTCCTGCATGCGGAGATGTCCACTCACGACCTCGTCACCGTCGAGACCGACCCAGACGATCGCGACCTGAGGGCTTCCGTCGGCGTTGATCGTGACCAGATGCGCCAGATGCCCCGAGGAGAGTGCGGTGCGAACGGCGTCGGTGAGCACGTCCGTACGCTAATGGGGGGCGATCGTCTCGGCCGTTGATCGGTGAAGATGGTCCCGAGCCGCCGGCAGGTCAGCACTTACTTGCGCTGAGCGTTGAGCTCTAGGTCTAGATGGTGCGCCTGTTGGTCGGTGAGGTCGGCCTTGGACGGCTGGTGGGATGACGTGCTTGGAGCACTGAACCATTAGCGAGCTGCTGGTCGCCTCGGGCTCGAACCGGATGACGACCAGGAGGTGCGAGTTGGGCAAGGTGTTCGTGGGCCACGATTGGGCCGAGGCGCATCACGACGTGTTCGTCGAAGATGAGACCGGCAGGCGGCTCGCAGCGGGCCGGTTGCCCGACGGACTCGAAGGTGTCCGTCGGTTCCATGAGCTGGTGGCCGCGCACGCGGACGAACCCGGCGAGGTCACGGTCGCGACCGAGACCGATCGTGGCTTGTTCGTGGGAGCGATGGTCGCGGTCGGGTATCGGGTGCTGGCCGTGAACCCGATGTCGACGTCGCGCTATCGGGAACGGCTCTCGACGTCGGGCGCGAAGTCCGATCCAGGCGATGCTCGGGTCCTGGCTGAGCTGGCACGTCTCGATGGGCACAACCACCGCCCGATCGCCGGGGACAGCGATCTGGCCGAAGCAGTGAAGGTCCTGGCCCGCGCCCATCAGACGATGATCTGGACTCGGCAGCGGCACGCCAACCAGATCCGCTCGACGCTGCGGGAGTTCTATCCCGGAGCGCTCCAAGCGTTCGACGACCTGAGCAGCGGCGACGCGATCGCAGTGCTGAGGATCGCTCCGACACCTGCGCTCGGGCGAGGCCTGTCGCGGTCCAAGATCGCCGCCGCGCTCCGACGCGGCGGTCGGCAACGCCGGGTCGAGGAACGAGCGGCCGAGATCCAAACGGCGCTGCGAACCGAGCAGCTCGAAGCGCCGCCGATCATCGCGGATGCCATGGGCGCATCGGTCGCCGCGCTCGTCGCTGTCACCGCCGAGCTCGTCGCCCAGATCGCCGTCCTCGAGCAGGAGCTCGCGGACATTTTGAACAGCACCCGGACGCCAAGTCTCGCAAGAACTACTCCGGCATGTCACCGATCACCCGAGCGTCGGGCAAGCACCACGTCGTGCTCGCCCGCTACGCCCGCAACAAAAGACTGGCCGACGCCTGCTTCCTCTGGGCGTTCGCCGCGCTGACCGCCAGTCCCGGCGCCCGAGCCTTCTACGACGAGCGACGAGCCAAGGGCGACACCCACAACGCGCCCTGCGAGCCCTCGCCAACCGCCTCGTCGGCATCCTCCACGGCTGCCTCCGCCATGGCACCCTCTATGACGAACACACCGCCTGGGCTCACCGGATCACCGCCGCCGCTTGACACCTTCCCGCCGTGGGATGTCTAGGCCGCGGTGACCCCGCCCCTGCCGTTCGAATCGCTCGACATCTACACCCCAACCGCAGACGTGGACGCAATGGCCGACCAAGCGTGCGGAGGCGGCCGGCGAGCAGGATGCGCGGGCCTTCGCCCACGACCGAGGCAGCGGGCGGGCAGGCGTTTGCTATCTATGGGCTCGTGCGACCAGCGGCAGCGACCTCATTCGATGGACGGGTCGACCCGTGAGCGACATCAGGTTGGTCGTCCAGGGCGACGACCTGGGCATGTGCCGAGCGGTGAACGAAGGCATCGCGCTCGCCCGCACCGACGGCATCCTCACGCAAGCATCGGTGATGGCGCCGACGCCCTGGTTCGCCGAGGGCGCGGTGATGGCGAAGCGCATCGAGCTGCCAGTCGGGCTGCACGTCACGTTGACCTGCGAGTGGGACTACCTGAGATGGTCCCCGCTGTCAGCGGCTCCGACGTTGCGCGGCAGTGACGGCACGTTCCACCGCACGGTCGAGGCGGCGAGCGCTGCAGATCCGGCGGATGCGGTCGCCGAGGCACATGCCCAAGCTGATCGCGCCGAAGCGCTCGGGTTGACGCTCACCTATGTCGATCCGCACATGGGCGTGTCGGTGCGAGCCGCGTACGAGGCGATGTGCGCACGGCTCGGCGCGAGGTTCATCTACCGCGGCATCGAGCCACACCACGAGTGGACGTCCTTGATCGTCTTGAGCACCGCTCCCGACGACGACCGCGCGGGTTGGCTCGTCGACAAGCTCGAGACCATCGGAGACGGCACCCACTTCGTGCTGTCGCATCCTGCCGTCGGGGGCGCGGAGCTGCGGGCGATCACCGATCCGAGCAACGAGAACACGGTGTGGGCCGAGCCGATCCGTGTGCGCGACCTGGCCGCGTTGTGCGACCCGGCGGTGAGAGCGGTCATCGAGCAGCGGAAGATCCAGCTCGTCTCGGTCTCCTCGTTCAGCTGAGGCGCGATGATCAGCGTGTGGCCCCGGCCGGTGATGATCGCCTTGCTGAGGGCTGGGCCGCGCTGTGAGTCAGAGCCCCGCGGCGCAGGATGCGTTCGTGAGCATGGTCGCCGGCACGATGTCGCCGATCGAGTCCTTCGACCCTGCGCACATCGGCCCGATCATGGGCGCGGCGGCAGCGGCATCTCACTGAGGGTCGGCACGATCCTCAACGTGACGCTGAAATGGCCGAGCCCTTCGCACATCACGAGGTTCGCGTTCGGCACGATCTCAGCCGTGTGCAGCGCGAACGCCGGGTGAGCGATCGTGTCGCTGTCCCCGTGCAGCACCGTCACGGGACACTGCACCTTCGACACGTCGAACGAGGTCCAGCCGACGCCGTCGGCGATGCGGTCGTCGGTGTAGCCCTGCGGACCGAAGGCGAACATGTGCTGCAGACCGCCGAGCATCTCCCCGATGTACTCGGGATCGGAGAACATCTCGAGGTCGGCAGCGGGCAACGGCGGTCCGTCTGCCGCGATCGAGGCCATCTTCGTGCCGTCGGCGCCCATGACCTCGGTCGCGACGGCGAGCGCCGTCTCGCGATCGGGCGAATCCCAGATGCCGTGAGTCGCCGGACCGGGGATGAGCTCGCGACCTTCCTCCCACCGCATGTCGGTGAGCGCGCAGCAGGCCAGAACCCCGAGCACAGGGTCGGGGTGCATGGCGGCGAGCGCGAGGGCATACGCCCCGCCAGTCGAGACGCCGACGGCGACGAACCGATCGATGCCGAGACGGTCAGCAACGGCGATGCCGTCGGGCACCCAGTCGGCGATCGATCGGCCCGGGAGCGGAGTCGACAGCCCGTAGCCAGGGCGATCGATGCCCACGACGCGGAAGCCTGCCGCAGCCGCATCGGGTGCGAGACCCGACGGCTCCATGCGGCTTCCGGGCCCACCGTGGCACCAGAGCACGGCGATTGCCCCATCCGGCCCGTAGTCCTTGAACCCGATGCTGCGCCCGTCAGATGTGGTGATGGTTCCTTCGTCTGGCACGGCCGCACCTTATTAACGTCAAGTGACAATGGCCTCCATCGACGACCTCCTCGAGAACAACACGGAATTTGCGGCGACCTTCGACGGCACGTCGGTAAACGTGGTGCCCGCGAAGAAGGTCATCGTGCTCACGTGCATGGACAGCCGTCTCGACCCTGGACGCGCCCTCGGACTCAGGCCGGGCGACGCCCACGTCCTCCGCAACGCCGGCGGGATCGCTTCGGAGGATGCGATCCGGTCGATCATGCTCAGCCAGCGGCGGCTGGGCACGATCTCGATCATGGTGATCCACCACACAGACTGCGGCATGCTCAGCCTCGACGAGCAGCGGGAGAAGGACCAGATCGAGACCGACACCGGCATCCGGCCGAGCTTCTCGCTCGAAGCGTTCAACGATCTCGAGGCCGACGTGCGTCAGACCGTCGCCCGTCTCGCGGCGAGCCCCTTCCTGCCCTGCAAGGACGACATCCGCGGCTTCGTCTACGAAGTCGAGACCGGCCGTGTTCGGGAAGTCAGCGGCTGATCTTTTCTCTAGCATGCGATAGAAGTACTCTCGGCGGATGAGCGACGAAGGCGGCGACGCGCCGTGTTGGGCGCACCTGTTCGAGGACGATGTGCTGACGGACGAGACCTTGGCGACACTGGTGCGCAGACTGGCGGACGCGGTGGTGATCGCCGACCCGACGGGGAGGATCGTCTTCTGGAACACAGCCGCCGAGCGTCTGTTCGGCTGGACCTCAGCTGAGGCGGTCGGGTCGCAGCTCGATCTGATCGTCCCCGAGCGGCTGCAGCAGCGCCCCAACGAAGGATTCCGTCACGCGATGGCTGCGGGAGAGTCGAAATACGGGAAGCAGCTGCTCGAGGTGCCCGCCTCGCACCGCGACGGCCGTCCGCTTTCGATCGCGTTCACCGTCACTTTGCTGCGGCGCGAGACCGGGGTAGCGGGTGTGGCCGCGGTGATCCGGGACGAGACAGCCAGGTTCCAGGAACGTAAACAGTTCCGCGCCGAGCTCGAGGCCCTGCGTCAGGCGGCGCGATCGTGAGTCACCCGAGCTCCGACCGACCGGCTCATCCCAACGCCGCTGCGATCCTCCTCCTTGTCGGCGTCTTCCTGCTCATCGTGGCCCTCTCTGTCGCGCCGTTGCTGAGCCGATGACGACGTCGACCCTCGACCGGGCGACCGAGCAGGCCAGGGCCCTCGGTGACCCCACGCGCCAGGCGATCTTCCGCTACGTCGACGAAGCGCCGGCCCCGGTTGGCGTCGCCGAGCTCACGAACCACTTCGGTCTGAACCACAACGCGATCCGACAGCACCTCGCGAAGCTGCGCGACGCCGACCTCGTGATCGAGGAGCTCGCAACACCGACAGGCCCCGGTCGTCCCCGGCTTCTCTACCGGCCGAACCCGGGCGCGGCCGGACGCTGGCAGAGCTCGAGCCCCTACGAACAGCTCGCCGCGCTGCTCGTCGAGATGTTGCAGACGGGCAAGGACCCGCTCACCGTCGGCCGCGCCGCCGGTCGCCGCTTGGCAAAGGCCGCCCGCGACCAGCGCGACCCCGTGCAGCTGCTCGAGACCCTGACCCGCCGACTCGGCTTCGAGCCCCGTACCGTCGAGCGACGCGGCGGGGTCGACGTCGTGCTCGACCGCTGCCCGTTCGTCGCGTCGGCCGCGAGCGCACCCGAGATCGTGTGCCAGCTGCATCGGGGCCTCGCCGAGGGGTTGGTCGAGAGGGGCAGGAACGGCCCGAAGGTCACCAATCTCGTGATCCGGCCGCCGAAGCGTGCGGGATGTCGCATCGTGATCGACGTCGACTGATCGCGACCCTCAGATGACGAGGCCGAGGCCTCCGTCGACGATGAGCGTCGAGCCGCTCGCGTAGCGACAGCTGATCACCGCGAGCGCGGCGTCCGCGATGTCTTCCGCGGACGCCACTCGATGCAGCGGCGCCATCGCCTTCACCGCCTCATGTCGCTCTCCCCACGTCTCCGTCCACGGCGTCGCGACGAGACCAGGCGCGACACCGTTGACGCGCACGTTGCCACCGGCGAACTTCGCGAGCAGCGTCGTCATGTGGTCGAGGCCGGCCTTCGACACGGCATAGGGAAGTGAGCTCCCGGTCTGGCGAGTGCCGGCGAGCGATGTGATGTTCAGGATCCAACCCTCGGGCGCCACCCGCAGGAGTGGGAGGCACGCCTGACTCACGAGAAACGTGCCGATGAGGTTCGTGCGCAGCACCTTCTCCCAGTGCTCGACCCGCACCGAGTCGAGGTCGGCGAGCGGGACGTCGACCGTGCACCCGGCGTTGTTCACGAGACCGTCGAGCCGCCCCCATCGATCGGTCGCGGCGCGGACAAGCGCTTCAGCCGTCTCGGGCTCGGCGATGCTGCCCTGCACGTAGACCGCGTCCCGGAGCGCGCCGGCGACGGTCTCCCCGGCTTCTGCCGATGACGACGAGTTGACGATCACCCCGGCACCCAGCTCGTCGAGACGCCGCGCGATTGCGGCGCCGATGCCGCTCGATGATCCCGTGACGATGACGGCCTGGCCGTGCATGTCCATGTGGTGCCCCCTGCGCTCAGCTCGATTCGACCAGCGCCGCGATGACGACGTCGGCCAGGAAGCGACCGTAGCGTTTCGTCGACCAGCCTCGTTCGAGCCCGAGCAGCTCGTGGACCTCGGCCGAGCAGTACATCCGCAGAAGGTCCCGCGCCTCATTCGCACTCACCTTGAGCTGCCCGGTCTGGTGGAGGTTGCGAGCGAAGAGCGTCATCTCGTGCGGCATCTCGGCCCGCGTCTGCGCGTAGACACCCGCGGCGTCAGCCGCGGCGGCGCCGCCATCGCGCGCAAGGACCTGCACCGGCGCAGCACGGGGCATCGACTCGCAGAGGTGGGCGATGAAGTCACGATCGACTACTGCGACGGGCTCGTCGTCACCTGTGACCGCGACATCCAACACCGCCTTGGGCGCTCCATCGAGGCCGTCGACACCTCCTTCACCCTCGCGGGGTCGTTCGTCGTGCGGCCGCATCCGATCGAGCGCTGCTTCCGCGACATCCACGCCGTCTCCCAACACGCGTACTTCAGTCCCGTGGCCATGCAGCGGTTCGCGAAGGCTCGGCTCGGCATCGAGCAACTCACCTTGTTCATGTGAGACTCAGTAGTCCAACGAGTCGTCCATGATCAGGGGGTTCCGATGGGGAAGCTCGACGGGAAGGTTGCAGTCGTCACGGGTGCAGGATCAGGCATCGGCGCCGGCACCTCCACAGTGCTCGCAAGCCACGGTGCCGCGGTGGCGTGCGCGGACCTCGATCTCGCGACGGCCGAGGCGACGGCGAAGGGCATCCGTGCGTCAGGAGCGACCGCGATGGCTGTCGAAGTCGACGTGACGAGCCCGGAGTCGAACAACGCCGCCGCCAAGGCAATCGTCGACGAGCTCGGCGCGCTGCACATCGCTCACCTGAACGCCGGGATCGGGAGAATGGGCTCGGTGCTCGACATCACGCTCGAGGACTGGGACCAGACGATGAGCGTGAACCTTCGCGGCGTCTTGCTCGGCATGCAGTCCTTCGGACGGGCGATCGCATCGAGCGGCGGAGGATCGATCGTCGTGACTTCCTCGGGCGCGGGGCTGCTGGGCGGCTACGGCATGGGCGCGTACTGCGCCTCGAAGTTCGGCGTGATCGGCCTCGTGAAGTGCGCCTCTGCCGACCTAGCGCCGCAGCACATCCGGGTGAACGCGGTCTGCCCGGGCGTCATCGACACACCGATCCTCGGCCCCGCCCACGAGAACAAGGAGATCCTGGACGTGCTCGGGGCGGGCCATCCGATCGGCCGGGTCGGGCAGGCCTCCGAGGTAGGCGAGCTCGTCGCGTTCTTGAGCAGTGACGAGGCCAGCTTCATCACCGGCGGCGCGTATCCGGTCGACGGCGGGATCACCGCCGTGATCGGAGCCGGACGCCGAGGTTGAGCGAATCCCGTTGAACGTCACGATCCTCGACGACTACCTCGACACGCTCCGCACCCTCGCGTGCTTCGGCGAGCTCGACGGACACGACGTGACAGTCTGGACCGACCACACCGACGACCTCGACGCGCTCGCCACTCGCCTCCGAGGCACAGAGGCGCTCGTGCTGATCCGCGAGCGGACGAAGATCCCCGGGGCGCTGGTCGAGCGCCTCCCGCGGCTGAAGCTGATCAGCCAACGCAGCGCCTATCCGCACATCGACATCGACGCGTGCACGCGCCTCGGCATCATCGTGTCGTCGGACACGCACCAGGGCTCGCCTTCGTTCGCCACCGCCGAGCTCACCTGGGCGCTCGTGCTCGCCGGAATGCGGCAGATCCCCCAGCAGGTCGCCGCACTGAAGCGCGGCGAATGGCAGGTCGACATCGGACGCAGCGTCATCGGAAAGACCCTCGGGATCTACGGGTACGGGCGCATCGGCGCGGTCGTCGCCGGATACGGCAAGGCGTTCGGGATGAAGGTGCAGACGTGGGCACGGCCCGAGTCCCTCGCACGAGCCGAGGCCGACGGCTACGGGATCGCCCCGAGCAAGGCCGCCTTCTTCGAGACGAGCGATGTCGTGTCGGTGCACATGAGGCTCCTCCCGGCCACGCGCGGCATCGTGACGCGCGACGACCTCGCTTCGATGAAGCAGACCGCTCTGTTCGTCAACACGAGCCGTGCGGGTCTCGTCGAGCCCGGCGCGCTCGTGGACGCGCTGCGATCGGGCCGGCCGGGGATGGCCGCGCTCGACGTGTACGACACCGAGCCGCTCACCGATCCCGCTGACCCGCTCATCTCGATGCCGAACGTCGTCTGCACGCCGCACATCGGATACGTCACCCTCGACGAGTGGGAACTGCAGTTCCACGATGTGTTCCGTCAGATCAACGCGTTCGCGGACGGCCACCCGATCAACGTCGTCAACCCCGAGGCGCTCAGCGCCTGAAGAGATTCAGTCGAGCCATCGCGACAGCACCGTGACGTCCTCAGCCGAGTAGCCGACGCGCTCGTAGAACGCGAGCACTTCGGTGTTCGTCGCTCGCACCATGAGCTGCACCTTCACCGCACCGCGCGTGCCGAGCCACTCCTCCGCTGCGCGCATCATGCGGCGCCCGAGGTCCTGACCACGCTCGTGCGGATCGACCGCGAGGTAGTACACCCACCCGCGGTGTCCGTCGTGCCCGACCATCACGGTCGACACCACGCGTGCTCCGTCGAGCATCCCGAGCACCGCTGACGTCGGACCCGCGACGGCGCGATCGAAGTCGGCCTCGGGCGGGTTCCACGGTCGGGTCAGGCCGCAGGCGCCCCAGAGCGCGACCGCCTGTGATCGGTCAGCGCTGGTGAGCTCACTGATGTGCAAGCGGCGATGCTGTCAGACGAGGACGATTACGGTCCCGGAGATGACGGTTCGATGGGGCATCGCCGCACCGGGACGCATCGCCGCGGAGTTTGCTGGCGGCCTCGCACTCGTCGACGGCGCCGAGATCGTCGCGGTCGGTTCACGCTCGATCGAGCGCGCTGGCGCGTTCGGCGACCGCTTCGACATCCCGAATCGGCACGGGTCGTACGAGGGCCTGATGGCCGACCCGACGGTCGAGGTGGTCTACGTGGCGACGCCTCACGCGCAGCACGAGGCAGTGGTGCTCATGGCGCTCGAAGCCGGGAAGCACGTGCTGTGCGAGAAGCCGTTCGCGCTGAACGCGGCGCAGGCCACCTGCATGGTCGAGGCGGCCCGCTCGCGTGGGCTCTTCGCGATGGAGGCCCTGTGGAGCCGCTTCCTCCCGGGATACCGCGTCATGGCGGACGTGCTGCGCAACGGAAGGATCGGCGAGCCGATGGTGGTCGAGGCCGACTTCGGGTTTCGCGCGCCGCTGGTGCCCGACAACCGGTTGTTCGACCTCGCGGAGGGCGGCGGCGCGCTCCTCGACCTGGGCATCTACCCGTTGCAGCTCTGCTCGATGGTGCTTGGCTCGCCCGACTCGGTCGTCGCTGAGGGGCACGTCGGCGAGACCGGCGCGGACGAGCAGGTCGCCGCGGTGCTGCACCACGCCGGTGGCCGACTCGGAGCGATCAAGGCCGCAACGCGTGTCGGGCTGTCGTGCACCGCACGAATCTCCGGCACCGACGGCTGGATCGAGCTGCCGGCGATGATGCACCGACCGACTCGCGTTGGCGTGGGCTCAGGCACATCCGTGGAGTGGATCGACGTGCCGTACGACGGCGAGGGCCTCCGCTTCCAAGCAGAAGAGGTGCAGGCCTGCATCGCGGCGGGCCGCATCGAGAGCGAGGTCGTGCCGCTCGACGAGACCATCGCCCTCGCACGCACCATGGACGACATACGCGCGCAGATCGGTGTCGTCTACACAGCCGACCCGGCCTGAGATCGGTCAGTCGTCGAGGGCGGCGTACAGGCAGGTCCAGAAGTCTCGGATGACCGCGGGAGCCGGATACGCGCCGGTGAACATGTCGGTCGTGAGGATCGTGCCGACGAGTCGCTCGCTCGGGTCGTTGGCCCATGATGAGCCGAGCCCTCCGTCCCACCCGTAGCTGCCGATCGAGCGGGCCAAACCCGTGCGGCGCAGCTGCACGCTCACGCCGAAGCCCCATCCTTGAGACCCGTCAGGAGTCGGGCCCGCGGCACCCTGAGAGACACCGATGTGGTCGGTGGTCATCGCCCGCACCGATGCGTCGGAGATGAGGCGCGTGCCATCGGGCAGCCGTCCTCCCCGCAGGAGCATCTTCCCGAACGTGTGGACGTCGTCGACCGTCGACACGAGACCTCCGGCAGCGGAAGGAAACGCCGGCCGGTCCTTCCACTGGCCGTCGGGCGCGTCGTAGAGGGAGCGCGCCCCGGTGGCGGGGTCGACGGCGTAACAGGACGTGAGCCGGTCTGCGCTCTCGACGAAGAACGCCGTGTCGCCCATCCCGAGCGGCTCGAACACGCGCTCACCGAGGAAGACATCGACTGGCTGACCCGACGCTTGGGCGATGAGGACGCCCAGGACGTCATACCCGACGTTGTAGAGCCACTTCTCGCCCGGCTGATAGAGCAACGGCAGCGTCGAGAACCGACGGATCCACTCCTCGGGCTCCGGCCCGCGAGCGTCGGGTGGGCCGCTACCCAACCCGAGACCGGCCATCGCCTCGAGGAGCGGCTGCGGCCAGGGCGCCTCGAAGTCCATGCCGATGCCGAGCTGGAACGTGAGGAGGTCGCGCACCGTGATGGGGCGCACGGCCGGCACGGTCTCACCATCCAGAGGACCTCGTGGATCGACGAGCACACGGCGATTCGCCAGCTCGGGGAGCAGCTCGTCGACGGCGTCATCGAGACGCAGCCGACACTCCTCGATCAGGATGAGCGTGCCGACTACGGCCATCGGCTTGGTCATCGACGCGATGCGAAAGATCGAGTCGCGGGCGACGGGCCGGTCCTGACCGCGGGTCAAGACACCCGCGACGCCGACCTCGACGTGATCGTCGAGAGCGGCCAGCCACGCCAGGCCGCCGGCGTTTCCTCGAGCCACGTGGTCGGCCAGGACCTCGTGCAGCGTCGCGAGGCGAGTCTTGTCGAATGTGCTCATGCCGGTACGTACCCTAAAGCCGATGACATTCGACGTGGTCGTCGTCGGCGCGGGGGTCTCAGGGCTGCATCAGCTCCACCGGCTGCGCGAAAGCGGCATGTCGGTGCACGCGTACGAAGCTGGCAGTGACGTCGGCGGCACCTGGTACTGGAACCGGTATCCGGGTGCACGGTTCGATTCCGAGAGCTACTCGTACGGATACTCCTTCTCCCACGAGCTCCTCGACGAATGGCGCTGGAGTGAGCACTTCTCGGCGCAGCCCGAGACGCTGCGTTACCTGCAGCACGTCGCCGATCGGTTCGACCTGCGCCGCGACATCACGTTCGACACGCGTGTCACACGGATGACGTGGAGCGAGGCCGAACAGATGTGGACGGTCGAGCTCGACAATGGACACGAGGTGGCCGCGGAGTTCGTCGTGCTGGCGATCGGCCCGCTGTCCGTGCCGATCCTCCCGGACATCCCTGGCATCACGCAGTTCCGCGGGCAGGCCTTCCATACGGCGGATTGGCCGCGCGTGCCGATCGACTTCGCCGACAAGCGCGTGGCGGTCATCGGTACGGGCGCGACCGGAGTGCAGGTCATCCAGGAGATCGCGAAGACGTGCGGGCACCTCACCGTGTTCCAACGCACACCGAACTGGTGCGCTCCGCTGCACAACGGTCCGATCGGTGACGAGGAGCAGACGTCGATCCGGGAGAAGTACCCCGAGATCTTCGAGCGGTGCCGCAACACGTACGGCGGGTTCATCCACGACGCCGACAGGCGCAAGGCGCTCGAGGTGTCTGATGAGGAGCGTCTCGCGCTGTACGAGGAGCTCTACGCGCAACCTGGTTTCGCCATCTGGATGGGCAACTTCCGCGATGTGCTGGTCGACGAGCGCGGCGAACGCGACGGTGAGCGAGTTCATGGCCGAGAAGATCCGGGAGCGGGTTGATGATCCTCGGATCGCCGAGACGCTCATCCCCACCGACCATGGGTTCGGCACGCGACGAGTTCCGATGGAGTCGGGCTACTACGAGGTGTTCAACCAAGCCAACGTCGACCTCGTCGACGTGCGCGAGGCACCGATCAGCGCGATCACCGAGACGGGCATCGCGACCACCGATGCCGAGCGCGACTTCGATGTGATCATCTTCGCGACGGGCTTCGACGCGGTCACGGGCGGGTTCGACCGCATCGAGATCGTCGGCGTCGACGGTGAGCGCCTGATCGATGCATGGGCCGGCGGCCCCAGGACATACCTCGGCATCGGCGTTGCGGGCTTCCCGAACCTCTTCATGCTGGTCGGGCCCCACAGCGCTGCGAGCTTCTGCAACATGCCCCGCTGCGTCGAGTTCAACGTGGAATGGATCGCGTCGCTGCTCGAGGAGATGCGCGGCGGCAGGGCAGACCCGGGTCGCCCCCACCGTCGCCGCGGCAGGAGGAATGGACAGCCGAGGTGCTCAGCGCGGCCGAACGCATGCTGTTCTCGAAGGTGGACTCGTGGTTCACCGGCACGCGATCGCAGAGCCACAAGGCCGCGGGACGCACGGTGCTGCTCTACACGGGCGGCTTCCCCAAGTTCCAGGAGCGGTGCAGAGCGGTCGTAAACGAGGGATACGCCGGCTTCGACTTCAGCTGAGGCTCGGACAAGCAACAATCACCGGGTGCGCTACGTCTTCGGCGACACCGTGCTCGACACCACGAGATATGAGCTGTGCCGCGCCCAGCAGATGCAGCATGTCGAGCCTCAGGTATTCGACGTACTCGCACATCTCGTCCAAAACCGCGATCGAGTCGTGTCCAAGATCGAGTTGCTCGACCAGGTCTGGGGGCACCAGTTCGTCACCGAGTCGGCGCTGACGACGCGCATCAAGCAGCTCCGCCACGCGGTCGGCGACAACGGAAAGGACCAACGCGTCGTACAGACCATCCACGGTCGGGGCTATCGGTTCGTCGCCTCGGTCGAGGAGGTGCCCGACGAGGTGGAGCGGCCGCGGCTCGAGGTGCCCGACGAGCTTCGCCAAGAGATCCACTTCTGCACCACTGTCGATGGCACGCGCCTCGTGTACGCCACGGTCGGGTCGGGGCCTCCGCTCGTGCGCGCCGCGCACTGGATCACGCACCTCGACTACGACTGGCAGAGCCCCGTGTGGAGGCACTGGCTCGTCGGTCTCGCACGTGGCCGCACCCTGGTCCGATACGACGAGCGAGGCAACGGCCTTTCCGATCACGACGTCCGAGATCTCTCGCTCGAAGCGATGGTCCAGGACCTCGAGACCGTCGTCGACGACCTCGGGCTCGAGCAGTTCCCCCTCCTCGGCCTGTCGCAGGGGGGCGCGGTGGCAATCACGTACGCAGCCCGGCACCCGGGACGCGTCAGCCACCTGATCCTGTTCGGCGCCTACGGACAGGGTAGAGCTCGCCGAGCGAAGACTGAGGAGGAGCGGCGCGAGGCGACGCTCCAGGTCGAGATGGTGCGAGTGGGTTGGGGTCGAGAGGACGCCGCATTTCGGCGCTTCTTCGCGTCCCGCTTCATCCCCGACGCCGAGCCCGAGCTGTGGGAGTCGTTCGCCGAGCTCCTACGCCGCACGACCTCAGCCGAGAACGCCGCTCGACTCATCGAGACATGGGCGAACCTTGACGTGATGGACGTGGCGAAGGAAATCAGGGTGCCGACCCTCGTGCTTCACGCGCGTGACGACGTCTCGATTCCCTGGGAGCAAGGCCGGGCGCTCGCGGCTGCGATCCCAGGTGCTCGCCTCGTCCCGCTCCCGAGCCGCAACCACCTGATGCGTGCGGACGAGCCGGCCTGGGAGCAATTCCTCAGCGAGCTCGACGGGTTCCTGGAGGCGTGATGCGCTGGCCTCAAGGTTTCATGTGGGGAACGGGGGCGTCGTCGACGCAATGCGAGGGCGCGGCGCCGGCATCAGACTGGTGGGACTGGGAGCGGGCCGGACGCGCTCCCCTCTCAGGCGACGGCAACGGCTTCGCGACGCGCCACGCCGAGGACTTCGCTCTGCTGGCAGGGCTCGGCCTCACGCACCATCGACTGTCGATCGAGTGGGCTCGCATCGAACCAGAACCGGGACGGCACGACGAAGCCGCGGTCGACCACTACCGGGGCATGCTCACGGCGGCGCGCGCCGCGGGCGTGATGCCGTGGGTCTGCCTGCATCACTTCACCCTCCCGCGATGGTTCGCTGGCGAGGGTGGCTTCCTCGAGACGTCCGGCCGCACGGGCGCGTGGACGCGCCACGTCGAGTTCGTGGCCGAGACGTTCGGCGACCTCGTCGGCGGCTGGCAGCCGGTCAACGAGACGAACTATTACGCCCGCGCTGCGTACGGAGGAGGTCGATGGCCACCGGGCACCCGCGATCGCGAGCAGGTCGCGATCGTCGACGAGGCGATCCAGCTCGCGACCGCCGAGGCTGCGGTGCGCCTGCGTCAGACCGGCGTGCCGGTGTCGTCGATCTTCGGGTTGTCGGCGATCGTGACGCAGGACGACCACGAGAGGTCGCGCTCCTTCGCTGACGTGATGCACGACATGCTGTGGGCGCCGGGGCTCGGCCTCTTCCGCGACGGCGTCCTGCGTGTCCGTCACCGCGATCCGGTCGAGCGGCCCGACCTCGCGGGCGCCTTCGACCTGATCGGTTTCTCCTACTACTCGGCGATGGGCATCGCCGAAGGCCACCTCGCCGTCCATCCTCCGGGCGCGCCGGTGTCTCCGCTGGGCTACGGCATCTGGGCCGACGGCCTCGGTCTGGTGCTCGACCGCCTGCACGCCGAGGTGCCGGACACTCCCCTGCTCGTCGCCGAGTACGGCATCGGCACCGACGATGATGGGCAGCGGGCCGCGTACCTGGAGCGCGGGCTCGAGGCGACCCACGAGGCCATCGAGCGAGGCATCGACGTGCGGGGCTTCTTTCACTGGACGGCAGTCGACAACTACGAGTGGCTGCACGGTTACGAAGTGGCGTTCGGGATCATCGATCGCGATCGGAACGTACGTCCGAGCGCCCACGTGCTCGGACGAGAGGCGCTCACGGAGTGAGCGACGCGATGCAGCCATACCCCGACGGCCGGTGGTCGCTGTCCGATCACGTACCCGTGCACGGGCGGACTCTCTGGTGCCGCGGCAACGTCGGCGAGGTCTTCCCGAACGTCATGACGCCGCTGACGTTCTCGCTGTACTTCGAAGCGATTGGGCGCGGCCAGGCGATCTCCGCTCGCGAGTGGGGAATGGTGACCGCAAAGCAGTACGCGGCCTTCGATCCCTCGGATGCGTGGGCGACAGGGGTCTTCGGCGGCTACCTCTACGGCAACGTGACCCTCGCTCGCACCGCCGTCGCTCGGTCACCGGGGCTGACAGTCGAGATGGTCGACGAGCAGATGTTCGGGCTCAGCGATGCTCCCGATCATCGACGAGGCAAGGGCGAGCGCGACGTACGCGCCGCGGCCCGCACCGTGCGCAAGCTGCTTGCAGCGTTGGGACGTCCGCATGACGATCGCTTGCGCGCCGACCAGGCCGACATCTCGCGCTACGTGAGCTCGCAGCCCGGTGTCTCGTCCGCGTCGAGCGACGAGCTGCTCGGTGTGGCCCGATCGCTGCCGCCGTGGGCGGAGCGGATGATGCACCACCTGCTCGGGGTCAGCGCGGCCGCGGGAATCGCGCGAGCGATGCTCGAGCGCGCGGTCGCGCCACTCGACGAGCCCGGGTTGGAGAACCGGTTGACTGCCGGGCTCGGCAGCGTGGAGTCCGCCGAGCCGCCGTGCGAGCTGTGGGATCTCGGACGCGTCGTCGCACGAAGCCCAGCCCTGACCCGTCTGTTCGACGATGGGCTCGACGCGCTCGACGGCCGCCTCCACGCCATGACCGGTGAGGCCGACGAGCTGCTCAGCGGGCTCGACGGGTTCGCGGCGCGGCACGGCGCGAGGGGCCCCGACGAGTGGGAGCTGGCGTCGCCGACCTGGGGGACCGACCCATCCATCGCTCTCGCGATGATCGATCGGCTCCGCGGCGCGCCAGAGGACCGCGATCCGATGGTCGTCGGCGCACGACTCGCCCACGAACGGGCCTCGCTCACGATCGACACTCGCCGACGGCTCCCGTGGTACCGGCACTCGCTGTTCGACAGGGCGACGCGCGCGACGAGCGCGTACGGCTCTCAACGCGAGGCGACGAAGGCCGCGTACGTAAGGGCGCTCTACCCGACTCGCCTCGCCCTCGCCGAGCTCGCACGTCGGGCGGGCTTCGAGCACAGCGACTACTTCCTCCTGACGATGAGCGAGCTGCCCGCGGTGATGGAGGGGAAGGGGCCGACCGCTGCCGAGATCCACGAACGCCGGGAACGGCGCGACTACCTCCAAGCCCGGGTCCCTCCTTTCTGGTTCGAGGGGGACATCCCCGCTCCGTCGACGTGGCCGAGTCGCTCTCAGCGCCCGCGTCACGACACCGGCGGGCGAACGCTCTCGGGGATGGGCGTGTGCTCTGGTCGCGCGACAGGCAGGGCGCGGGTCGTGCTCGACCCGACGCAGCCAGGAGACCTGAGTGCGGGAGACATCCTCGTCGCACCGATCACCGATCCCGCGTGGACGCCGCTGTTCCTCGCCGCGGCCGGCGTGGTCGTCGACGTGGGAGCCCAGCAGAGCCACGCGGCGATCGTGTCGCGCGAGCTGGGCATCCCGGCGGTGGTGAGCGTCACGGGCGCGAGCACCACGATCCCGGACGGCGCGATCGTCACCGTCGACGGCTCCACCGGCCTCGTGACGATCCGCGAAGCGATGTGAGAGGCTCGCCGCGGGCCGCGCTCAGACCTGGCGGCGAAGGAGGCAGTCATGCCGAAGTACCTGTTCCAGGGAACGTTCTCCCCTGAGGCGGCCAAGGCCCTGAAGAAGGCCGGAGCGGCCAGTCGACCGAAGGCGATCGGCGCGATGTGCGCCGAGCTGGGCGGATCGCTCGAGTCGTTCCACTTCGCCTTCGGCGACGTGGACGTGATCGCGATCTGCGACCTCCCCGACGATGAGGCTGCAGCCGCGGCGTCGTTCGCGGTGAGCAGCGCCGGCACGGTCGGGATCAAGACGGTCAAGCTGATGACCGTCGAGGAGGTCGACTCGGCCCTCAAGCGCTCGGTCACCTACCGGCCGCCGGGGAGCTAGCCACAATCTGAGTATCGTTCCCCCGGGTCTTCTCATCGGGGGGTATGCACATGGCTGCATCGGGTTCGATTCTCGGCAACGCGGTCCGCCGGCTCGAGGATCCCACGCTGTTGACCGGCGACGGCAAGTACGTCGACGACCTGGTCGAGCCGAACATGGCCCACGTCGCGTTCGTGCGATCGCCGATGGCGCACGCCCGCGTCTCGTCGGTCGACATCAGCGCCGCCGCCTCGATGCCCGGCGTGATCGCCATCTACCACGGAACCGGCGATGACCTGGGTCTGCCCAGCCTGCAGGGCTTCGCAATGATGCCCTTGACCCTGAACCGGCCCGTCTTTGCGACTGACACGGTGCGCTTCGTCGGCGACATCGTTGCCGCGGTGGTGGCCGAGACCCGAGCACAGGCCGGCGACGCAGCAGAAGCGGTGGTGGTCGAGTACGACCCGCTGCCCGCCGTGCTGACCGCAGCCGAGGCCCTGGCGCCCGATGCTCCGCTGCTGTTCCCCGAGCACGGCTCGAACATCTGCTTCGGCACCGAGTTCCCCGAAGGCGACGACTCCGATCCGGTCGAAGGCGCGGCGGCAATCGCCGAGGTGACCATGGTGAGCCAGCGCCTCGCCGGCGTGCCGATGGAGACAAACGGCATCCTGGCCGTCCCGAAGGACGGAGGCCTCACGATGTGGGTCTCGCACCAGGCGCCGCACGCTGCCCACGGCACCTACGCGCCGATGCTCGGCCTCGAGCCCGAGAACCTGCGAGTCGTGTGCCCGTGGGTCGGCGGTGGGTTCGGCCCGAAGGCCGCGACGTATGTCGAGCACCTCGTCGCCGGAGCCGCCGCGATGAAGCTCGGGCGACCGGTCAAGTGGGTCGCGACGCGCTCGGAAGACATGGTGTCTCTGGTCCAGGGCCGCGACTACGTGATGACCGCTCGGCTCGGCGTCGACGCGAACGGCAAGATCGTCGGCCTCGACGGGTCGGTGACCGCGTGCGCTGGTGCGTATCCGGCGATCGGGGCGATCCTGCCGATGCTCACCCAGATGATGTCCGTCGGCGTGTACGCGATCCCGAAGGTGCGGTTCAAGTCGGTGATGCTGCTGACCAACAACACGACGATCGGCGCGTACCGCGGAGCCGGCCGCCCCGAGGCGACGCAGCTCATCGAGCGCGTGATCGACGTGGCCGCGAAGAAGATCGGAATGGACCCCGCCGAGATCCGCAGGGTGAACTTCCTCCAACCGGCGCAGTTCCCGCTCACGACACCGACCGGTGCGAACTACGACAGTGGCGAGTACGAGAAGGCGCTCGACGCGGCCCTCGAGGCCTCGGGCTACGCCGACCTCCGCGCCGAACAGGCGCACCGCCGCGCGAACAACGATCCGTTGCAAATCGGAATCGGCGTGTCGTCCTACGTCGAGGTCACCGCCCCAGTGGGCCTCCACGTCGAGTTCGGTGCGGTCGAGGTGCACGACGATGGCACGGCCAGCGTCTACGCAGGCACGAGCGTGCACGGCCAAGGGCACCAGACCGCGTTCGCGATGCTCGCGAGTGACGTCCTCGGCATCCCGATGGACAAGATCACGCTGGTCAACTCCGACACCGACCGCGTGCCCCGCGGTGCCGGCACCATGGGCTCGCGGTCACTGCAGACCGCGGGCAGCGCGATCCATGTCGCGTCCAACGAGGTGTTCGCCCGCGCGCAGAAGATCGCTGCACATCTCCTCGAAGCCTCGCCCGACGACATCGTCGCCGGCGAAGGCGGGGTGCACGTCGCCGGGGTGCCCGCGAACGCGCTCTCGTGGGCTGATCTCGCCGCAGCATCGAAGGACGCATCGCGTCTTCCGGCGGGGCTCGAGCCGGCGGCGCTTCGCCACGAGCTCGACTTCGACGGCACCGACTCGACCTACCCCTTCGGCTCGCATGTCTCGGTCGTCGAGGTCGACACCGAGACGGGTGAAGTCACGATGCTCCGGCATATCGCGGTCGACGACTGCGGGCGCATCCTGAACCCGATGCTCGTGAACGGACAGCAGCACGGGGGCATCGCACAGGGCGCCGCGCAGGCGCTCTTCGAGTGGATGCAGTACGACGCCGACGGCAACCCGATCACGTCCACCCTGGCCGACTACGCCATGCCTTCGGCCGCCGAGCTCTGCAGCTTCGAGGTGTCGAACACCCAGACCGACAGCCCCCGCAACCCGCTGGGAGCGAAGGGCATCGGCGAGTCGGGCACGATCGGCTCGACCCCCGCGATCCAGAACGCGGTGGTCGACGCGGTGAGCCACCTCGGCGTCACCCACATCGACATGCCCTGCACGGGCGAGCGGGTCTGGCAGGCGATTCAAAAGGCCAGCGCCTGACGCCCAACTCGGCTCGACAGGTCAGGCTCAGCCTCCGAGCACCATCTCGCCCGCGCCTGACGCCTCGGGGTCCGGTTGTCCCATCATCCGCATCGAAACGGCGAGCCCGAGGAGCGCGGCGACCAGCGGCACGATGAGCGCGACCTGAAGCGCAATGTGGCGAGCATCGGTGTTGATGCGGATGACCTCGGCCTGGATGTCGGGGGGCTCGTCCGCGAGCAGCTCCTGAAGCTGGGTGTTGCTCATGATCTGCGCGTCGTCCTCGAGGACGGAGGCGACCTGTTGCTTGTCCTCGGGAGGAAGCACCTTGCTCTCGTTCGCCATGTGCGTGAACGCGAACGACAGCGTCGCCAGCATGATCGCGCCGGCAAACGCGAGGCCGAACGAGAGACCGAACGAGCCACCGGCAGAGTTCACGCCCGCGGCTTCGCTCACCCGCTCCTCGGAGATCGGGGACAGGGTGTAGTTGTTCAGCTGGGAGACGAGAAGGCCGAGGCCGGTGCCCGCGATGATGAGCGGCACGACCAGCCACCAACCGGAGTGCGCGCGGGGCACGATCGGCAGGATCAGCACCACGCCGACGGTGGCGCACGCGAAGCCCGCGCGGATGATGCTGCTCGCACGAAACCTGTCTGCCTTCTTGCCGGCCACCACCGCCACCGCGAACATGCTGAACGACAGCGGCGCCAAGGAGAGACCCGCTTCCATCGCGTTGTACTCGAGCACCATCTGCAGGTAGATCGGCAACGCGATCATCAGGCCGCCGAGCGCGATCTGCTGCATCAGCTGACCCGAGATGCCGAGGCGGAACAGCTTCGACTTGAACAGGTCGGGGTCGATCAACGTCGGCTTGTAGGCCCGCTTGCGGCGCACGAGCCACGCCGCGAACAGCGCCATCGCGATCGCGCCGCCCCCGATGAGGATCCCGACCGACTCGGCGCCTTCCTGCCATGCGAGGATCCCGAGCACGATGCCGCCCATGCCGAGCACCGAGAGGACCGCACCGACGGGATCGATGGCACGAGACCCTGTGTAGACCACGTCACGCACGAGCTTGATGTTCAAGAGCACGATCAAGATCACGAGCGCTTCCAAGCCGAACGCGACTCGCCACGACAGAAACGTGGTGATGAACCCGCCGAGCAGCGGGCCCACTGCAGCCGCGATCGCGGCTGACGCGCCGACCAGCGCGTAGACCTTGCGCTGCGCCGCGCCTTCGAAGTTGCCGTGGATGAGCGACTGCATCGAAGGCAGCAGCAACGACGCACCCAGCCCGCCGATGATCGCCCAGAAGATGATGATCACGGTCAGGCTCTGCGCCACGGTCATCGCGATCGCGCCGATCATGTAGCCGACCAGCCCCAGCACATACGCGCGTTTGCGCCCGAAGAGATCGCCGACCTTGCTCCCGATGAGGATGAACGCAGCCGACACGAGCGCCTCGAGCGCGATCGCCGACTGCACACCACTCACGGTCGTGCCGATGTCTTGCACCACGGCCGAGATCGACACGTTCATCAGCGACGTGTCGACGACGAGGACGAACATCGCCATCGCCAGCAGAAGGGCCAGCCTCGGGTTGTAGGGCGACGCTTCGACTTGCTCGCCGCCCGGCGTCACCTGAGGGCGAGGTGGGTCAGATCCAAGAACTCGGTGTCCTTCATGACGTCACTGAACTCGACGACCATCGCCTGCACATCGGCAGGCATCTCCTTCTTCTCGCCCTCGCGCGGCGGCCTCGGAGGAGAAGTAGTTCGCCTCGACGCAGGCGTCGGGTCCCGTCCAGATGCGCAGCGACCCGAGGAGATCGGGACGCAGGGTGGAGAACTTGTCGAACACCGCGTCCAGCTCTGTCACCCGAGCGCGATCCACACCTCGCGACTTCATGATCTGCACGAAGCCCGCGTCGTTCGAGCCGCCGCCCAGGAGCTCTTCGACGTCGCTCGACCCGGTGAACGTCGGCTCGCCGTCGTAGTACTTCGAAGTCTCGGCCCACCACGCGGACTGCTCGGGCCGAGTGCTGTTGGCCGTTGCCGCTTCTGCTGACTCGAACCGGGCGATCGTGATCGCTCGCCCGTCAGCAGTGGCGCCGGCAGTGACTCCGAGGAAGCCGACTGCGCCCGGACGTACCTCTGATTGCCAAACGTCGCCCCGCCGCAACAGGCCCTCAGGATCCTTCGTCTTGCCTTCGATGATCTGCACGAACATGTGACCCTCCCAGGTGTGGTCTCCCGCGATCATGGGCCTCGCGGCGCCCCGTCGCAACCTACGAGCGAGCGCTCACACCTTGAGGGCAGCGGGTCGGCGACCGATCGTGACCGCGGCTTCGCGGTGGAGGCGGCCGAAGTTGTAATAGGCCGCGCACGCGCCTTCGGACGAGACCATGCACGTGCCGATGGGCGTTTCGGGCGTACACGCAGTGCCGAAGACCTTGCATTCCCAGGGCTTGATGACGCCCTTCAAGACCTCACCGCACTGACAGGCTTTCGGGTCGGCGACCCGCACGTTGGGGATCTCGAACCGCAGCTCGGCGTCGAAGGCCGAGAACGCCTCGTTGATCTTCAACGCGCTCTGCGAGATGAAGCCGAGGCCTCGCCATTCGAAGTGCGGGCGAAGCTCGAAGACGTCAGCCATCACCTGCAGCGCCCGGGGATTGCCCTCGTCACGCACGATGCGCGTGTACTGGTTCTCGACCTCGCATCGACCCTCGCGGATCTGCGTCAGCAACATGACGATCGCCTGAAGGATGTCGAGCGGCTCGAAGCCCGCGGTCACGAGCGGCTTGCCGTACTGCTCGGGCACGAATCGATATGGGCGGTTCCCGACGACCGTCGAGACGTGCCCCGGGCCGAGGAACCCATCCAGGCGCAGGTCGGGCGATTCGAGAATCGCCTTGATCGGGGGAACGATCGTGACGTGGTTGCAGAAAACCGTGAAGTTCGCGAGTCCCAGCTGACGAGCGTGTAAGAGGGTCACGGCAGTAGAGGGAGCGGTGGTCTCGAACCCCACTGCGAAGAAGACAACCTCGCGGTCGGGATTGTCGGCAGCAAGCTTGAGCGAGTCGAGTGGCGAGTAGACGAACCGCACATCCGCGCCCCGGGCCTTGGCCTCGAGGAGGCTCCCGTTGCCGCCGGGCACCCGCATCATGTCCCCGAACGACGTGAAGATCACGCCCGGGGTCTCCGCGACTGCGATCGCGTCATCGACGCGTCCCATGGGGATGACGCAGACCGGACAGCCCGGGCCGTGCACGAGCTCGACGGTCGCGGGGAGGACGTGCTCGATGCCGTGGCGGTAGATCGTGTGCGTGTGGCCACCGCACACCTCCATGAACTTGACGTGGTCATCGCCCGCAAGTGAGGTGATGCGCTCGACGAGCCCGCGTGCGGCCACGGGGTCGCGGTACTCGTCGACGAACTTCACGAGATCACCGGCTCGATGGTGATGACCGGAGACTCGTCCATCGCGAGGAGCTCGTCGTCGTACGCCCGGCCCATGAGCTGCAGCCCCTCGAACGCACGTCTCGCCTCGTCCTCGTCGATCTTCGCCATCGCGAAGCCGACATGGATGAGCACCCAGTCGCCGATCTGGAGGCCCTCGTCTTCGAGCAGGCCGATGTTGATCAGGCGGGTGACCCCGTTGACGTCTACGCCGCGAGGTGCTCGTGGCTCTCGTGGAACTCGGTCAGCTGACCGGGAATGCCCAGGCACATGGCTAGCTCTCCTCCAATTCAGCGATCAGCTCGATGCGAACCCTGACGTCGGGATGCACCCGCAACATGAGGATGCGGGGTGGCTCCATGCCGAAGTCGCGGATGTCGAAGGTCGACTCGCCTGCGAGACCGACCGTGCGCTCGTCGACCGCGGTGAGCACGATTTCGTCCTCACACCTACGGGTGACGCCGCGGAACGTGAGATCCCCGGTCACGCGGTAACGGCCCGCGACGCCCGTAGTCCGGATGTCGGTCATACGGCCGTCGATCGTCGGGTACCGGCGAGCATCGATGCGGCGCTGCAGCTCCCGGTCTTCGAGCCGATTGCCGGACGACATGCGGTCGACGCGGAGAGACAACTCGCCCTTCGCGTCAGAGCGCGCATCGACAGTGCCGTCGTCATGGAGGTCGAGCTCGACAAAGCCTTCCAACCCCTCGGTGCGAGTGTGTATCGGATGGAGACTCGAGTTCGCCTCGATGTGCACTGCCGACTGTTCGGGCACGATGCGAAAGCGCATGCCCTACATCTTGCGCAGCCGGCGATACCGCGACATGTCCGGGATCGCCAGCACGAAGAAAATGAGGGCAACGACGATGACGAGGGCCAGCACTCCGAGTGCTGCATACCCGACGATTTCCACGGTCACATCTCCCTGATCTTGAGATAGCGCAACACGTCAGGCAGCGCCCGAGACGCGAGGAATGCCAGCCCGGCGAGCAACGAGGCGACGACGATCCGACGGAACATGATCAGCTCTCCCCTTCTGCGACAACGGTCTCTGCGACAGCACAGAGCTCTTCGAGGACGTCCATGACCGCCTCGACCCCGACCTCGATCGCGGCGACAACAGGTTCGGACAGGCCGATGCCCTCGTCGACGACCCCCGGCTGGCATCCGACGATGAGCACCCGGCCCAACGTCGCTCCGAGCGCCTCGACCATCCCGAGGACAACTGCCGGGCTCATGCTGTGCGCCTCGACCAGCGCGACGGGCTCATCGCGAGCGACGGGCGAGATCTCTGGCTCGATCACCGCGACCGTGCCGGGCGCCTCCCTCATGGGAAGCGCGTCGATGAGCACGAGCGCGTCGTACCCGTCGAGGAGCTCGTAGGCGAGGTGCACGCCGCGGATCCCGAAGTCCTCGACCTTCACCCCGTCCGGCATCGCCTGCTGCCTGAGCCGCGTCGCAACCGCGACACCGAAGGCGTCGTCGCGGAAGAAGATGTTGCCGATCCCTGCAACGAGCACACGGCGACCACTCATGTCCGCGACTCGCTCGACGCGTCCGCAAGCAGCTCCAGCTCGTCGGCCTGGAAGTACAGATAACGGCCCTGCCATGCGAGCTCGGCCGAGCCTGGGTCGTCCTCGAGGGTCACTGCGATGTGCACGCCGCCGTCGACGTCGTTGAAGACGCCTGCGACGATCGCCGTCAGCCCCGCAAGGAAGAGATCGTGGGCATCGGCCCGGCGCGACGGCCGGAGCCGCACACGCGTGCCTGCACCCACCTCGACGCCGCCGATGAACACCGTGTCACTCGACGGATCGAACGCGCCGTCCGAACCCGGATCCCACCACGGCACCGGTTCGTCGACCGGGTCCGATGGGCCGAGGGAGCGCACTGCGCCGTGGAGCCGCTCCCACACTTCGGGGGGCATGTCGTCGCATCGATCGACGATGGCCGCAGCGCGGGGGTCGGTGCCACGCGCCTCCGCCTTCTCTTCGTCGGTGAGGGTCAGGACCCGCAAAGCGAGGATCTCGTCGATCTCGGTGGCGTCGAAGAGGTCACCCGGGCTCTCCGGAGCAATCGCGGGATGGTCGTAGAGGATGATCGGCGAGGACAACACGACGGTGTCGTCGTCGTCGATGAGCACTGGCCACGTTCCCTGGTTGTCGCAGGCCGCGATCGCAACCGCGGCGTCGTCAGGCGGATCGAGCGGTGACAGGAAGGCACCGTCGTCGACGGCCAACAACGTGTGCACCGCGACGAGCGAGTGCAGCACCACTTCGTCTCGACTCGCGCCGGGCTGATCCCACTCGGTGGTGTTCTCGACCGTGACGCGCACCGCGATCAACGCTCCGGGACCCTCCGCCCAGCTCCTCATCACGCGGACGACGCCGGACACCGGCTCACGACGCCGGATCGCGCGTCCGACGACGCGGCCCTCGTGGCTCAGCTCTTCCACGTCCTCCCCGGACGGCAACCCGAAGGGCACTGCATCAGACGAGCCGAGCGGGAGCAGCGCGATCGGGGGCAGATCGATCTCGCGCTCGACCGCTTCGTGCCACGGAACCCACTTGGCATCGCCGATTACGAGCTCGTCGACCGGCACCAGGTCGCGCTCGAGCGTGCGGCGCTGCACCTGCAAGCATCGAAGGCGCACGTGGAGCACGGGGGACGGACCGGGATCGACGATGCAGTCAGTGCGCATCCACGCTCGCTCGGACGGATCGTGTGTCACCTGCGCGGGCGGCACGAGAACGCCGAACTGCCAGCGGATCTGGTTCTTCCGTGCCGACGCTCGGTAGGGGTACAGCACATATCCCTCGAAGAGCACCGCGTCGGCGACTCCGCGTGCAGACGCAAACCGATCGCCCGTCAGTCGGTTTTCCTTCACAGGGCTTCCTTCAGGAGATGCTCGAACGTGAGGTCCCAGCTGGCGAGCGCGCGCGCCGCCTTGTACTCGGTGAGCTTGTCGAGCACCTCGCGGCTGAGCATCACCCAACCGCTGTTCGGGAAGTAGACGTCCATCATCTGACGCCACACCGTGACCGGGAGTCGAAACGTCGTGTCGGCATGCCACGCGACGGGCGCCACGCTCATCCCCGACTCGCCTCGACCGAATGCCGATCCGGCGAACAACAGCACCAGGGGGATATCGCCCTCGTCGAGAGAGTGCAGGTACTTGGTCGACGCGATCTCGAAGTCGTAGGTGCAGGTGACGGGCAGGTCGACTTCGGTCTGGCCCGTGAAGGTCGTGACGGTCGTCGCGACGTGCGTCCACAGGAACGGCCGGAGCGAGTCGCCCCAACGGTTCGGCTCACCGAAGAGCTCGACGAGCCGCTCTTCCTCCTTGGGCTCGTACCTTCGACGTTGGGGTTCGATGCGGATCTGACACCGGAGCGCGAGAGCGTGGACGGTGGCGCCGGTGTGCTCGGTGATCCGAGTACGCAACATGATCGTCGGCACTGCCGCGTAGGGCTCGGCCCGAGCGTCGAGCACCTCGAACGAGAAGTCGGATTCGGTCACAGCCCAGCCCGGTCTCGCACGCCGAAGAAGAACAGGTCCAATGCCTCACGCGCCTCGCTGCCACCGTCGAAGCCCTGCCACAGGCGACGGAGATGGCCGACGAGCTCGTAGCACGCGTCGATCGGGACGAGGTACACCTCAGCCGGCGCACCGTCGCGATCAGCGCGCACCAGGATCGCCTCGACGTCCGGGAGAAGGGTGCCGAGCTCGGGCTTGTCTCTGACGATGTCGTCCCACACGTCGAGCGAGAGCAACGACTCGGTGGCGCCGGCCGGGCTGGGATAGAAGGCCGCGACCCTTTCGAGGGTCGAGTTCACGAAGAAGAACGCGACCGAGACGGGGATCTGGAGCGAGTCCCATTGCTCTGGCGTGAGCTCGAGATCGGGGAACCCGAGATACCGGTCGGGGACGGCCTTGAAATGGTTGCCGCCCGCGCCTTCGGGAGTGAACAGCAGATAGCAACCACGGCAGGCACACATCAGGCTGCGGGCCGCGAGGTCGACCAGGTGATCGTGCTCGTCGCGGATCTCCTCGCCGCAGAGCTCGCAGCGCTCGCCCGGCCGAGGCTTGGCGGTCGTAAGCGGACTCTCGCGTATGCGTCGCAACACGCCGAGGGGTTCGGCGCTCACCGCACTTTCTCCAGGGATGCGATCTCCGCGGGACAGTCTTCGAACGCGGGCTTGGTTGTGAGCTGCACAGGCGTCCCCACCCGCGCAGCCGTGGGCTGCACGACGTCGATGATCTCGATCTCGGGAGCGGCGCTGAGGATCGCCTTCTCGACGGCCATCTGCAGCGTCACCGTCGAGGACGGGCACCCGTCGCAGCTCCCGAGGAGTCGGAGCTTCACCGCGGCCGCGTCGACATCGATGTCGAGCAGCTCGACGTCGCCCTTGTGCGCGGCGAGGATCGGACGGACGTCATCAAGCGCCTGCTCGACGCGGGTGACAAGCGGGCGGGGGTGGAGCCCGTGCACCACGAGCAGGTTGCCGATCAGCTCGTCCTCGGCGATCTGCCCGACCAGATCCGGCGACGTCTCGCCGGCCAGGTCGAGGATCCACGCGAGGCCGGCTCCATAGAGCTCAGTGATCTGGCGAATCAGCTCCTCGGCGATCGCCTGCGGCTTGGGATCACCGCATGCGGCAAGCTCGTCGAGCAGACGCTCGATTCGATCGCCCACTGCCCGAAGGTTCTGTGGCCGAGGGTGGGGAGACGATGCGGCCACGGTTCCCCCTTCCGGCAGCAGGCTCATGCTCAGTCGAATTCCGCTGGGTCAGGTACCTGCGTCGGTGAATGCATCTTGCGAAGCACCTTTCCCTTTCCGAGGTACATGTGCACGCCGCAGGGGAGGCAGGGATCGAAGCTGCGCACCGCGCGCATGATGTCGATGCCCTTGAACTTCTCCCGCGTGTTCTCCTCGAAGATGGGGGTGTTCTGCACTGCGTCTTCGTAGGGACCGGGCGTGCCATAGACGTCACGGGGGTTGGCGTTCCATGGCGTCGGCGGATACGGGTGGTAGTTCGCGATCTTTCCGCCCTTGATCACCATGTGATGTGACAGGACCCCCCGAACTGCTTCGGTGAAGCCACAGCCGATGCCCTCGTCGGGAACGGTGAACGGCTCCCATGTCTTCGTCTTGCCGGCCCTCACATCGGCGAGTGCCTTCTCGATGAAGTCGAGGGCGGCCGCCGCGGCGTACGCCTGGAAGTACGTGCGTGAACGATCGCGCTCGATCGCGTTCGACCACTGCGGGATCTTCCACTCGAACGTGACTTCGGGCTTCAACGCGGTGCGGGGCAGGTGGATCTCGACCGAGTGCCCGGTCGCCTTGAGATGGTCGGTGTTGACGAGGCCCGAGAGCGCCGTGGACCAGAGACGCGCAATGGGTCCGCCGCCGGTGTCGAGCGCGAGGTGGTCCTTGCCGTCGAACCAACGAGGGGACATGACCCAGCTGTACTTGCCGTCGAAGTCACGCTTCTGCGGCTGCGGGTTCGTGTGCTGATTCCACGGATGGCGACGATCGACGGGGTTGCCGAGGGGATCCTTCGTGACGAACATCTCCTGGCCTTCCCAGTCGTCGTAGAAGGAGCTGCCGAGAAGGATGCGGATGCCGAGGTTGATCTCGACGAGGTCGTTCGTGATGAGGTTGCCGTCGACGATGACGCCGGGAGTGACACCCATGGCCCGCCCCCACCGCGTCATGTCGCGATAGTTGAAGTTGCACACATCGGGGTCTTGGAACGCGCCCCAGCACCCGAGCAGCACCCGACGTCGACCGACTTCCTCGTAGCCGGGGAGGGCTTCGTAGAAGAAGTCGAACAGGTCATCGTGGAGCGGCACCACGCGCTTCATGAACTCCACGTAGCGCATGAGCCGCGTGTAGTAGTCGGTGAAGAGCTGGATCGTCGCGGTCGTACCGACGCCGCCGGGATAGAGCGTCGAGGGATGCACGTGGCGCCCCTCCATGAGGCAGAACATCTCCCGGGTGTACCGGCTGACCTGCAGCGCCTCGCGGTAGAACTCGCCGGAGAACGGATTGAGCGCGCGCATGATGTCGCCGACGGTCTTGTACCCGTGGTCCGCGGCGTGGGGCGCTTCGGTGTTGTTCGCCCGCTCGAGCACGCCCGGGTTCGTCTCGGCGACCATCTTCTCGCAGAAGTCCACACCGACCAGGTTCTCCTGGAAGATGTTGTGGTCGAACATGTACTCGGCCGCCTCGCCCAGGTTGATGATCTGCTCACCAAGCGCCGGAGGATGCACTCCGTAGGCCATGTTCTGCGCGTAGCACGAGCACGTGGCGTGGTTGTCTCCACAGATGCCACAGATGCGACTGGTGATGAAGTGCGCGTCCCGAGGATCCTTGCCCTTCATGAAGATGCTGTACCCGCGGAAGATCGAGGAGGTGCTGTGACACTCCTCCACCCGTCCCGTACCGAAGTTGATCTTCGTGTAGATCCCGAGACTGCCGACGATGCGCGTGATCGGGTCCCACGCCATCTCGACGACATCGCCGCTGACCTTCGTGGTGGTGGCCATGTCGTCTACCTCCAGTTGCCCTTGTAGCCGGTGAGGAGCTGATCGCCCCGGGAGCGCCACTTCGGTTCTTCGTTCGCCGTGTGCTGGGTGATGCCGCGGAGCTTGCGGATCGCACCACCCAGCACGCCGGCGGCCATCGTCGACACTCGAGCACCAGGCGGCTCGTCCATGAACGGCATGAACTTGTCGGGGAACCCGGGCATCGTGCAGCCGATGCAGATGCCGCCGACGTTCGGACATCCGCCGACTCCGTTGACCCACCCGCGCTTGGGGACGTTGCAGTTGACGACCGGACCCCAACACCCGAGCTTCACGATGCACTTCGGCGATCCGTACTCGGTCGCGAAGTCGCCTTGTTCGTAGTAGCCGGCTCGGTCACATCCTTCGTGCACCGTGTTGCCGAAGAGCCACTGGGGTCGCAGGGCATCGTCGAGGGGGATCATCGGCGCTTGCCCGGTCGCCATGTACAGGAGGTAGAGGATCGTCTCGGACAGGTTGTCGGGATGGATCGGGCAGCCCGGCACGCAGACGATCGGGATGCCCGCCTTCGACTTCCATCCCCAACCGAGGTAGTCGGGCACGCCCATCGCGCCGGTGGGGTTGCCGGCCATCGCGTGGATGCCGCCGTAGGTCGCGCATGTGCCGACCGCGAGCACCGCCAACGCCTTGGGAGTGAGACGGTCGAGCCACTCGCTCGTCGTCATCGGCTGGTCGGTGTCGGGGTTGTTGCCGAAGCCGCACCAGTAGCCCTCGCTCTTGATGGCCTCGTTCGGGATCGAGCCCTCCACGACGAGGACGAACGGGTCGAGCTCGCCGCGGTCGGCCTTGAAGAACCACTCGATGAAGTCGTCGGCGCCACCGACCGGTCCGCACTCGAAGTCGATCAACGGCCAGTGCACCGCGATCTTCGGGAGGCCCGGGAGGGCACCCATGGCGATCTCCTCGATGCTCGGCTGCGTCGCCGCGGTCAGCGCGACCGAGTCGCCGTCACAGCTGAGCCCGGCGTTGATCCAGAGGACATGGATGACGGTCTCTTCGGCCTCGGCCTGAGTCGTGGACATGCGTGCCTCCCCCTGGGAGGCGGTCCACCCCCCATGCGAGGGGTCTAACCCGGGGCGTGGTGCCCCTCAATGGGTGGGTTTTGCACCCCCTCGATCGTTTTGCTTTCTCGCGGTATGCCTGACCGGTGAGTTGGGCGTTCGTCCTCCGGCCCGCAGAGATGGCGACCTTCCGCTCGTGTCGTAGAGCGTGGGACCTCGGCTCGAGGGTGCGGCGGAACCTCGTGCCCCGCGTCCCGCCGCCGTTCGACCTCGACGCGGCGATCCACGCCGGCCTCGCCGTCTACTCCTTCCCGGCCATGGATGACTGGAGCCGCTCGATCGTGCGACCTCTGGCTCTCGAGGGATTTCACCGGGCGATGAGGGAGAGCCGGACCGCGTACGAGCTCGTGACCGCGCTCGACGTGGCCACCGCGGACGCGTGGTCGTGGGGTTGGCGGCTCGGTGATCTGTTGCTGCATCGCTACTTCGCGTTCGCGGCGGCGTTCGACGACTTCGACTCCGTGATCGCCCAGGACGACCTCTGGGCGCCGGTTCCCGATCCTGAGGACGTCGGCAGGGAGCTCGGCACGCACGACGGGAGGCCGACCCGCTACCTGTGCCGGCTCGATCAGCTCATCGCCGACCCGGACGACGAGTGGTGGGTGGTCGACCATCGGCTCTCGTGGGATGCCTGGGCAACCGACGCCGATCTCCTCGGTGACCTGCTCGCCGTCCGCACGTTGTGGGCACTCGAGACCGCGTACCCGCAGATCCACGTGGCCGGCACGGTGTACAACGAGCTCCTCGTCACCGAGTCCGACCAAGCCGATCCTGCTGCGGTCGACCCCCAGGTCCTCGATCTTCCACCCGATGGCGCAGAGCTCGATCGGCGTGACATGTCCGCGGGGGTGCGACACACGAACCTCCGCCGCAGTCCGTTGACACCGGAGGAACGCATCCTCGGAGCAGCGTTCGACCGGCCCGACGAGATCGTCCATCGGGAGGAGGCTCAGCAGATCAGGCGGACGTGGGTACGGCGGGGGCACGGCGTGCTCCACGTCGTCGGCCAGCAGATCGCGCGCGAAGTCATCGCGATGATCCATCCTGCGGTCGCGGTGCCGCCCTCTCCGTCACCGGAACGGTGCGTCCGATGCCCCTTCCTCGCACCGTGCCTCGTGATGGAGGCAGGCGGCGACGCGACGAGTCTGCTGGCCGACGCCTATCGCCCACGCCTTCCTGAGGAGTTCGACGAGACCGGTCTACGCACCTCCGCTCAACGAGTGCGCAACCGCGCCCACCTCGGCGGAGCCTCGCTGCGCTCAGCGACTCGTCCCGAGCCAGCCGGCGATGGCCGCCTGCCCGACGCTGATCCCCCCGTCGTTCGGTGGGATCGTGCAATGGACGAGCACCCTGATCCCGGCGTCGAGGAGAGCTGACTCGACGACCTCGGTGAGGACCGAGTTCTGGAACACACCTCCGGTCAGGACGACGGTGTCGAGTCCGGCGTCACGCGCGACTCGCTCCGCAAGTCTGGCCGCCGCTCGTCCCAACGATTCGTGGAAGCCGGCGGCGAGCACTGCTGGTTCGACACCGGCGGCGCGATCGCGCCAGATCGCGGCCAGCAGCGGCGCGGGATCGAGAACGAGCTCGTCGTCCAGGTCGTACCTCGGCGCCCGTTCCCGGGCCACGGTGCGGGCCAAAGCCTCCAGCTCGATGGCTGCTTGCGCCTCGTAGCTCACACGCCTGCGGCCACCCAGGAGGACCGCGACCGCGTCGAAGAGCCGGCCCGCGCTCGTCGTGATGATCGCGTTCGGTCGGGCAGCGAGCCCGACGATCGCGTCGCGAGTCCCCGGGTCGATGTCGGGCAGCACGGCTTCGACATCGAGCCCGGCGAGACCCGCCCAGACCGCGGCCATTCGCCACGGCTCGCGGATCGCGGCCACGCCGCCGGGCATCGGCGCGGCGCGAAGGTGAGCCACGCGGCGAGACTCGCCGAGGTCCGCGACCAGCACCTCGCCGCCCCACATCGTCCCGTCTGGCCCGTAGCCAAGCCCGTCGAACGCAAGGCCCACGACCGGGTCGACCCGGCCGTGCTCGACCATGCACGCCGCGACATGCGCGTGATGGTGCTGCACCGCGATCGTGGGCAGATCGAGCTCTTGCGCGTACTTCGTGGACAGATACTCCGGATGCATGTCGTGCGCGATGACCTCCGGACGTACCCCGTAGAGCGCCGGCAAGTGCTCGATCGCCTGCAGGAACGACGTGTACGTGGCGAGGTGCTCCAGGTCGCCGAGATGGTGGCTCGGCACGACGGTCGCGCCCCTCGTGACCGCGATTGTCGACTTCAGCTCTGCGCCCACCGCGAGGATCGCCCGCCCGGGGTCGAACGGAAGGGCCAGCGGTTCGGGTGCATACCCACGCGAGCGACGCAACACCTGGACACGCCGGGTACCGGCACGCGCGACCGAGTCGTCGCAGCGGATGTGGATCCGACGGTCGTGCGCCAGCAGCCCGTCGACGAGCGGCGCAAGGCGAGCCGCCGCGTCGCCGTCCTCGTGTGCGATCGGCTCGTCGCTCAGGTTGCCGCTCGTCATCACGAGCGGCCGTCCCATCTCGGCCAGCAACAGGTGGTGCATTGGCGTGTACGGCAGCATCACCCCTAGCTCGGGCAGGCCGGGAGCGACGGCGTCGACGACTCGGGCGCCGGCACGCCGGGGAGCGAGCACGATCGGCCGGCGCGGTGAGGTGAGCGCGTCGACCGCGGCCGGAGTCAGCTCGACGAGGACCTCTGCCGCCGCGAGGTCAGCGACCATCACCGCGAACGGCTTGTCATCGCGCGCCTTGCGCCGGCGCAGATCGAACACTGAGCGCGCGTCGGTTGCGTCGGCGGCGAGGTGGTAGCCACCCACGCCTTTCACGCCGACGATCCTCCCGCCTCGCAGCGCGGTGAGAGCAGCCACGAGGGCTGGGTCGCCTGCGGCCACGGAGCCGGACCCGAGGTCGGTCCAGGCGAGCGTCGGCCCGCATTCGGCGCACGCATTGGGCTGGGCGTGGAAACGGCGGTCTGTGGGGTCGTGATACTCAGCGAGGCACGCTGCGCACATGTTGAAACCAGCCATCGTCGTGGCGGGGCGGTCGTACGGGACGCCGAGCACGATCGTGTAGCGAGGACCGCAGTTGGTGCAGTTGGTGAAGGGATAGCGATGCCTGCGGTCGTGGGGATCGAAGATCTCCGCGACGCAGTCGGCACATGTCGCGCTGTCGACGCTGACCGGGGCCGCTGCCGGACCGGACTGCTCTGACTCCACGATCTCGAAGCCGAGACGAGATGAGCCCGACGCTTCGATGACTTCGCACGTCACGCTCGCGACGCGAGCGAGGGGAGGCGCGTCGTCGATGAGGAGTCGTTGCAGCGCGTCGATCCCGGCCGCCTCCCCTTCGACGTCGATGAGCACACCTGCGCTGTCGTTGCGCACCCAGCCTGTGAGTCCGAGATCGACCGCGTGTCGGTAGACGAACGGACGGAAGCCAACGCCCTGCACCGTCCCGGTGACGCGGAGCAGACGGCGGGTGATGGTCATGGCTCGGACGCGTCAGCAGATGCGCGGGAGCGGATCGCCGACGAGCATGTCGACGATGCGTGTGCCGCCGAATGTGGTGCGTAGCACGACGATCCGTGGTGGCTCGGCAACGATCTCCCCGATGCGGGCCGCGGAGGCTCCCAGGTGGTGAGCTCGCATCGCGTCGAGCCCAGCCTCGGCTTCGCCGGCCGCCACAACCGCGATCAGCTTCCCCTCGTTCGCGACGTACAGCGGGTCGATGCCGAGGAGATCGCACGCCCCCATGACCGCCGGGTTCACCGGGAGCGCGCTCTCATCGAGCACGACCGCAAGACCGCAGTCGCGGGCGAGCTCGTTGCACACCGTGCCGACGCCGCCGCGAGTGGGGTCTCGCAGCCAGCGTGTTGATGGTGCGGCGGCGAACAGGTCAGCTACCAGCCCACCCAGTGGCGCGGTGTCGGAGCGGATGTCGGCCTCGAGCGCCAGGTCGCCGCGGGCCAGCATGACGGCCATCCCGTGATCACCGATCGTCCCCGACACGAGCACGACGTCGCCGGGCTGCACGCGGGACGGTGACAGCTCGCGGCCGGCGGGGATCACACCGATGCCCGCGGTCGTGATGAACAGCCCGTCCGCGGCACCTCTGCCGACGACCTTCGTGTCGCCGGTGACGATCGCGACGCCGGCTGCTCGTGCCGCCTCCGCCATGTCGGCCGCGACGGCTCGCAGCTCCTCGACGGGAAAGCCCTCCTCGATCACGAATGCTGCCGACAACCAGGTCGGGACTGAGCCCTGCATCGCGAGGTCGTTGACGGTCCCGTGCACCGCGAGGTGGCCGATGGACCCACCGGGGAACCGAAGGGGCTTGACGACGAAGGAGTCGGTGCTGAACGCGAGGCGCTGACCGCCGGCGAGTGTGAGCGTGGCGGCATCGGGAAGCGCATCCCCAGGGTCGACCTCGAAGGCATCGAGGAAGACGTCGCTGACAAGGGCCGCCGAGGCCTTGCCGCCCGCCCCGTGCGCGAGCGTCACCACCTGGTCCTTCAGCGTCGGCCGGCGACGGCGGAACGCCTCGATGCGGTCGAGGACCGCTGCCTCGCGATCGCTCGGCACCGCGTCAGCCATCTTCATCCCCGTCGAGGGCCGCCAACTGCTCCTGCACCCTGGCCCACAGGGCGCACGCCAGTGCGGCCTGGGTCTCCTGGATGCGATGCACACTGTCGGCGTCGACCACCAAGCAGTGCGCGACATCGCTCGACTGGGCGAGCTCACCGCCCCCATAGCCCGCCAGTCCGAGGGTGAGCAGACCGCGCTTGTGTGCCTCGGCCAGAGCAGAGAGCACGTTTCGCGAGCCGCCGCTCGTGGAGATGCCGAAGGCCATGTCGCCCGGCTGGGCATGGGCGATGACCTGCCTCGAGAAGATGAGATCGAACCCCACGTCGTTGCCGAGCGCGGTCAGCACGGCCGGGTCCTCGGCGAGGTTCCGGGCAGGGAGCGAACGACCCGTGGGTGGGGCCGCGAAGAGGGCGGCAACCGACGCGGCATCGGTCGCGCTGCCGCCGTTGCCGAAGGTGAACAGTCGCCCTCCGGTCGCAAACCTCGACGTCATGGCGTCGGCCGCGGCGGCCAACGCCGGCCCCTGCGACTCGAGCGTTGCTCGACGAAGGTCCGCACTCTCGTCGGACTTGGCCAGCGCCGAGCGCGCGAGGTCTTCGAGCAATGCGGTCGAGTCGCGCTCGTTGGCATCGATGAACGGATAGAGGAAGTCGGTCTGCTCACGACTCATTGCAGTGCCTCGAGAAGCGAGATGGCGACGCCGGCGTGCACGAGCACGAGCGAACCGGTCTCGACCGGATCGACGAGCGTCGTGTCCACTTCCTCGACACCCCGGGCCGTGCGCACCGAGGCGAGCCCGGGGCCGACGAGCGCTGCGATCTCGCCGACCCGACCCTCGTCCGAACAAGTGACGCAAAGGCCGTCGATCGTGCACTCCTCGGCGCGCTCGTCGTCGACGCGCTGCGGCGTCAACAGCCCGGGATGCTCGAAGCACACGTGCACCAGCTCCCAGAGCAGGTGATACGCCAGCACCATCGAGCCGTCGTGGCGCGCGAGGGGCGAGGCGTCGCGTGCCCAGAGCGCAAAGTCGCAGGATCCCTGGGGAGGCTGTGGTCCGGAACCGATCCACAGCGTCAGCAACCCCCACGCCGCGCCGCGGCGCACGACATCCCGCACGACTTGGTCGTCTGCACTCCCGACAGCGAGGAGCACGTCTCCTGGTCGCGCGCTCGAGCGCAGCTGGGCTGCGGCATTCGCTCCGTCGACGGACACCGACGGCAACGCCCGCTTCCCCATGATGACGGGATGCACGAACTCGACCGCGACATGGCGCGCATGCTCAGGCCATCGCGGGGCGAGACACCACATCGTCGCCCCCGCCGCGAAGCGGCGAGCCACGGCCAGCGCGGCACCGGCAACGTCGGCGTCGGGGTCGAGGCGAGACGCACCGATGGTCAACGCCACGATCGGAGGGTACCCCTGCATCAGCGCAGGCGCGCAGGGTAGGGTCGGCGCGTCCCTTGGGGGGAAGGATGCCTGTCGGATCGAGCGACGACGACGTCGAGACCGCGACGTTGCGAGCCTTCGTCGAGACGTCGTCCGACGCGGTGTTCGGACTCGACCTCACCGAGCACGTCACGTCGTGGAATCGCAGCGCGGAGCGCATCTTCGGATACGACGCGAGCGAGATCCTCGACCGTCAGGTGGTGATGCTCTTCCCCGCGCATCTCCGGGATCGCCTCGCTCTGGTCATCGACTCGGTCGCGAGCGGCGACCGAGTCGACCATGTCGAGATCGAGATGCAGCGAAAGGACGGGATGCCGATTCCGGTCTCCCTCTCGGTGAGCCCGGTGTTCGGGCCCGATGCCGAGGTCGTCGGGATGGCCTCGGTCGCCCGGGACATCACTGAGCAGCAGCTCGCTCAAGCGAACCTCGCCGAGATGGAGTTTCGGCTTGGTGAAGCCGAGGCGTTCGCGCACACGGGACGCTGGCTGTGGGACGTCGCGACCGGAGCGGTGCAGTGGAGCGATGAGCTGCACCGCATCCTCGGGATCGAACCAATGGACTTCGAAGGCACACTGGAGGCGCATCTGGCCCGCGTGCACGTAGACGACCGCGACTGGGTCAGGGCCGCGCTCGACAGGTCGGTGCACATCGGGCGGCCATTCGACGCCGAGTTTCGAGTCGTACGGGCAGACGGCGAGGTTCGGGCGCTCTACGCGCGTGGTGAGGTGACGGTGAGCTCGACCGGCAGTGTGATCGGCCTGCGGGGCGACTGTCGCGATGTCACCGACGAGCGGCCGGGAGACGTCGTCAGCGACCTCGGCGGGCCTGGAGATCGGTGACGCGGTCGACGAGATCGTCATCGCGCTCCCCGCCCGGATGCTCGAGCAAGTCCGCGACGTCGCGCAGGGTCTGACCCGCGTGGACGCGCACTGTGCGGATCACGTCACGCAGCTCGTCGGACTGGCGCACGGCCCGAAGTGCTCGCGTGACGTCGCCATAGTCACTGTCGAGCACCTTCGACCCGATCAAGTACCCGACGACCAAGCCGAGCGCCAGCTTCATGACACCGAGCGAGCGTGTCCCGTCGGCACGGCCTCGACTTGGAGCTTCACGGTCACGTCGGGGTAGATGCGCAGCATGAGCACGGTCGGTGACGCGATGTCGAAGTCGCGGATGTCGAACGCGTGCTCGCCGGTGACGACGATCGTGTCGTCGGTCCGCGGATCGATGCTCACCGTGCCCTCGAGCGGGCGCACCACGCCGTGGAAGTCCAGCTCGCCGGTGAGTCGGTACCTGCCTGCCCCGCCGACCACCAGGCAGTCACGGAGCTCGAGTCGGGCAACGGGATATCGCCGGGCCTCGATGCGGCGAAGGAGCTCCGCGTCGTAGAGGCTGTTGCCCGACGACAGCCCGGTGACCGGCACGTCGAGGCTGGCGACCGTGGCGTCGTGCGGCCAGATCACTCCGCCTCGCACCTCTGCCTCGAGAAACCCGGTGAGACCCACCGCTCCGAAGGTGATTGGCCCGACCGTCGACCGCGCCTCGATCAACACTGCGGACCGCTCCGGCAGGACTCGGTAGCGCTGGATGCGAACGACGTCGCTCTCGGGTCCATCGGCCCATGGGTGCTCATCCGGACGGTTGATCACCCGGAACACCGGCCCGAGCCTCGTGGTCGATGAGACTGTCGAGAGCGGCGTCGCGTTGCCGAGCTCGCGCTCAGCCTCGGCAAGGACCGCATCAGGCTTCCCCGTCGCCGCGTACCGCCGCAGCACGCGATCGAGCACATCGCGTTCCTCTCTGATCACGCCCATCCACGTGCGCAGCGCTCGATCCCCCTTCGCGGTGAGCCCATAGACCCGTCGCTCTTGGCCCGCGGTCGGAGGAACCGACCACGACTCGACGAGCTCATCCTTCTCGAGCTGCGCGAGCGTGCGATAGACGCTCGGGCGATCGACGGGACCGAAGCGGAGAGCGCTCAGTGCCTTGACGAGGTTGTAGCCGTAGCTCGGCTCTTCTGAGAGCAGCAGCAGCACGGCGGGCAACAAGAAGTGGCGCGGTGGTGCCAGCTCGAACCGAGAGAGGAGCTCGTCGCGGCGGGCACCCATCACGACACCGCGGTGAGCTCGATCGATACGAGCATGAGCTCCTCGCCGCTCTCGAGCATCACGTCACTCGTCCCACACAAAGCGCACGCCAACACCGGCAGATCGAGCGAGGTGCGCTCACCGCACGCCGAGCAGAGGACGACCGCAGGCACGTGCTCGATGTCGAGCTCGCAATCCCCCAGGTCGGTGCCGCCGGTGAGGACATCCCAGCAGAACGACATCGAGGCGGGAACCGCTTGGCGGAGATAGCCGATGCGTACAGACGCGTGGAGCACCGGTCGGCCGTCCGCCCGACGACGGACGGTGTCGGCGATGGCTTCGCACAGCGAGAGCTCGTGCACGGCGGTCCCCTCGGCGGTCACGCCGCGCGAGACCGCGCCCGCACGATATCGAACGTCGGCGCGCCCGGCCCGGCCAGGCTGAGGTGGAAGTAGGGTCTCGCCGCCATGGGGATCCTCGCTGCTTTCTTCGCTGGCTGGGTCGTGGGATCCCGCACCGGCGAGCGTGGCTATCAGGACGTCACGGCGGCGCTGCGCCGTCTCCGGGACTCACAAGAGATGCGCGACCTCGCGCAGGCATTGAGGTCGCACGTCGGCTACACGCTCGAAGAAGTGGCACGGCGGCTGCGCGACGAAGGGCAGGCGGTCAACGTGGGCGATGTGGTGGAGGCGGCTCGTCGGCTTCTCCGTGGTGAGGATCCGACATCGACCTCATCTTGAGGTAGCGGCCCACGCTCGGGAGGGTCGTCACGATGCCCCACCCGGCCGTGACGAGCACGCACCAGCGCAGGAGCCTGTACACCCGCAGTCAGTCCGCGAGCCTGAGCAGCCAGTCGCACCACTCGTCGATGCCCTCACCCGTACGAGCGCTCGCGTGGATCACGCGCGCGGTGGGGTTCACATCGGCGAGGTTGCCGAGGAACAGGTCGAGGTCGAAGTCGAGGTGCGGCAGAAGATCGATCTTGTTGACGACAACGACGTCCGCGGCCCGGAACATCACCGGGTACTTGAGCGGCTTCTCCTCCCCCTCGGTCACTGCGTAGACCATCGCGCGGGCGTCGGAGCCGACGTCGAACTCGGCAGGGCAGACGAGGTTGCCGACGTTCTCGATGACGAGCAAGTCGATGTCGTCGAGTGGAAGTCGCTGCAGGCCGGCACGAACCATCACCGCGTCGAGGTGGCACTCTCCCCCGAATCCGGCGCTGGTGTTCACGAGTGCGATCGCGGCCCCGAGCCCATCGAGCTGGTCGGCGTCGAGGCTGGTCGCGATGTCGCCCTCGAGAACGCCAACGCGCACGCTTTGTCCGAGGCGAGCGAGCGACCGCTTGAGAAGCGTGGTCTTCCCCGCTCCCGGTGAGGACATGAGGTTCACCGACCGGACCTGTGCGTGCGCCAAGTCATGACGGTTCGCATCGGCGATGCGATCGTTCTCGGAGAGGATGTCCTCGAGCACCGCCACCCGGGACACCCCGGTCTCGACATAGCCGCTGTGATCACCGACATCGTGGTCGGGGCCAACGTGTTCGTGGTCGTCGTGCTCGTGCACCGTGCCGTCCGCGTGCCTGTGGAACCGGCCCATCGAGCGGCGACCGTACCTCGTCTCGGTCACGCGCGTGACATGACCCACGCCGCGAACTCCTCGATGCCGTCGATGACCCGTTCGAACCGGACAGAGTGGAAGAGGTCGAAGGAGTGCTGCGCGCCGGGGAGCTCGGCGTAGACGACCGGGCTCGGCGACGCCGCGCGAGCCTTCCCGACGAACTCCCTCGCCGACTCCACGGGTACGTAGGAGTCGTTGTCGCCGTGAGCGACGAGGACCGGAGGCGTCTCGGCGCCGAAGTAGGCAGCAGGAGTGGTCGAGGGGTCGGTGTCGTCGGCGCATCCGTAGTAGGCGTACAACGAGATCGCCCCCGCGATCGTGGGATCAGTCAGGGCCGTCGTCAGCGCGAGGTGCCCGCCCGCGGAGCTGCCCGCCAGGAACACGGGCGCGCCGTCCCCTCCGCCGTACTCGTGGCCGTGGGCGCGTACCCATGCCACGACCTTCCTCGCGTCTTCGACGTGGTCGGAGAACGTGGCTGGGCGGAGGCGGTAGTTCGCGCTGACGCAGAGCCAGCCGCGGCCGGCGAGCCGATAGATGAGCGGGCGAGCCTCCCGGTTCTTGTGGCCGCTCCGAAAGCCGCCACCGTGGAAGTGGATCAGGACCGCGCCGGTCGGCGGCACGCGGCGACTGCGATAGATGTCGAGGAGGTTCTGCGTTCCCGCATCGTCGTAGCGAACGTCGCGGATCCGTTCGACGCTTCGGTCCGTGACCCAGAACGGCGCCACGAAGATGCGAAGCAGCGGAAGCCGTCGCGGCGGCAAGGGGACGCCGAGCTCCTCGCGGAGCACCCCCTCGACGACTTTCTTGGTGCGCAGCGAACGGCGCACGATGCTCGCGAGGGCAACGGCTGCGAGGATCGCGATCCCGAACGCCGTCCGCCCGGCGGGCGACCCGAGATCACCCTCGACGGCAGCGAGCGCGGTCGACGCGGCCAGGTAGAGGCCCACGAGGGACGGCATCTCGTTGGGCACGAGCCCGATCATCCAGCTGAGCCGACCGAGTGACACCGGCTGGCGCACCGGCAAGACCGCACACCACGTGCAGAAGGCGATGAAGACCGTCGTGATCAGGTATCCGACAGGCATGGGCCGCTACGCGGTCTGTCCTTCCACGCCGACCGCATCGAGCACCTCACGTTCGTCGTTGTGGCTGTGCGTGAAGCCGAGCTCGCGCTCGATCCGCACCGTGTCCTCCGAGCGGTAGGCGACGATGTAGGCGCGGCGGTAGCCCGCGGTCTGGTTGCCGCCCGAGCCGTGCATCACGCGCTCGTTGTGCACCGTGCAGTCGCCGCGGGCGATCGGCTTGACCACGACCTCGTCGCCAGCAAGCAGCTCGGCGCCGAGGGCATGCGACGTGCCGCGGCCCCCGTACACCGGCGCGTGCGGACGCAACGTGCGCTCATGAGTGGTCGCAGGCACGAACCGCATGCAGCCGTTGTCCTCCGTGGAGTCGTCGACCGCGAGCCAGAACGTCGCCGTGCGCCGATCAGGCGTGTCGGGCCAATACGCCATGTCCTGATGCCAGGCGAAGATGGCGTCGTCCTTGTAGGGCTGCTTCGCGAGCAACTGGTCGTAATCGATCGTCATCCCCTCGCCGCAGAGCTGGGCCGCGATATCCGTCGTTCGGCGCTCGTAGACGTTGCCCTGCCACGACGGGTAGTAGCGCCGCGGCAGCATCACGTTGATGATCGAGAAGTCCTCCGGCTGGCGGCCGTAGTCGCCGGCCATGTCGCAATAGTCCTTGCCGGGCACCTCGATCTCTCGCCGCAGGAAGCGGTCGTACACGACCTCGAGCTCCGAGACTTCGGCCTCGGAGAGAACTCCGGCGAGGTGCACGAACCCGTCCTCCGCGAACCGCTTCCGGTCGCGGTCGTCGATCTCGTAGTGCCCGTCGTCGCGCAGCGTGCCCATCGTCGACAGAACCTATTCTCCGCTGGCGTGTTCTCGGAGACGCCGCTCTCGACGTTGCTGTCGCAGGTGCTCATCGCGTTCACGATCGAGGTCGACAACCACTTCGAGCAACGCATGTCTCGCCCCGCCCGACGGCCGTGGCTCGTCTCTCTGGCGATGTGGGCGAACTTCATGCGCCTCGTCCCTGCCGCGGGTATCGCCATCGCCGAGCTCGAAGCACGCGCCGGCGCGGGGAAGACAGACCTGCGAGGCGCGAACCCCGGAATGGTGCGATGGGGATACGTGACAGTCGGCGCTGACGGACTCGTGCGGCCGACCGTGGCGGGCTCCCGCGCCCAGGAGATCTGGGCTCCGCTTCCCCGAGAGGTCGAGTCAGCGTGGCTCGGGCGTTACACGGGAGCGGTCAACATGCGCCCTGCGCTCCTTGCGCTCGCGAGACAGATCAACGAAGAGCTCCCCGACTACCTCCCCGAGAACGTCGCGCACGGAGGACGGGTCGGCATCCCCCGCCGGCCGTGTACAGCGCCATCCATGGAAGACGCCGACCTCGACGCGGTGCTCGCGAGGGTGTTGCTGACGTTCACGCGCGACTTCGAGGAGCTGTCGACGTCCTCGCTCAGCTACGCGGCAAATCCACTCCGGGTGCTCGACAGCGATGGCGTCTCGATGGGCAGCCTTCGCGCCCGCACCGGCGTCGCCAAGGAGTCGCTCCAGGTGATGCTCAACTGGCTCGTCAAGGCAGGCGCGCTGGTGATCGAGGGCGCCGGGCGCGCCAAGGCGGTCCGCCTCACGACGTCGGGCGAGGCGATGCAGGGCGAGCATGCGACGCGTACGGCCGAGGTCGAACGCGTGTGGCGCACGCGCTACGGCGCGGATGCGCTCACCGAGCTACGCAGCGTGCTCGAGCTCCTCGTGCCGACGACGGAGCTCGAAGACTCGCCCCTCGCGAGCGCGGTCGAGCCGATGCCAGGTGGTTGGCGGGCCGATGTGCGCAGGCCTGACGTCCTGCCTCATCACCCCGCGGTGTCCCATCGAGGCTTCTATCCCGACGGCAGCTGAGTCGCGGCCCTCACTGACGCGACGCTTCGGCGGCGTGGTGCGACGCGACCGTCTTCTCCCACAGCTGGTCGAGTGATCGAGGCTCGATCCCCTCGAAGTGGAGGCCGAACATGTCGGCCAGAACGGCGAACCACTCCGCTCTTTCGGTGACCGGCTCGGTCGGCGCTGCGCCCTCGCCGACCCGGGTCAGGGTCAGGTCGCGCAGGACATCGACTCCCGTGGCGTCACGTCGCTGGGCCGTCGCCACTCGGACGAACCCTGATTCTGGGGAGGTCGACAGCGTGCGGTGATGGGCGACGAACGCGTCCATCGACACCGCGTCGGCGCGCCAGCTCATGCCCGGAAACGAACCCGACGGGTCGTGGGTCAGGTGCCAGTCGCCGACGCCGTCGTCGGTGCGATCGAGCGAGAGCCGAAAGGGGCCCTGTCGAAAGGTTGACGGCACGAGCGGCACGACGTCGTGCAACGCGTCGCCCAGACCGACGTCGACGTACCAATCCCCGCCGGGGTTGTCCGCGCTCGGCAGCCCGGAGACGGTGAGCACGAGATGGTTTCCAAGGGCATCGACCTCAGGTCCGTCGGGACCATGCACGCCGCCCAAGTGGCGCGTCACGTCGTAGCCAAGCGACGCGAGCAGCTCGCTGAACGCGCCATTGAGATGGAAGCAATAGCCGCCACGACCGCGAGACGCGACTCGCTCCGCTGATGCAAGAGGATCGACATCCCAGGCTTCTCCGAGCCGAATCCACATCGTCTCGTACGGAACCGTCTCGGCGTGCGCTCGGTGGAGTCGCTGCAGCGCGTCGGCGGACGGTGGTTCCGCTTCGAGCGCGAGCCGCGCCAAGTAGGCAGCGCGGAGATCAGCGTCGAGCCCGCCGTTTGGGTCCGCCATCCGCCGAAGTATGCCTGGCTATCCCGACTGGTGGCGCTCGAGGAAGTCGATCGTCATCTCGACCGCGCGACTCGTGATGAGGTGCTCGGTGTCGGGGAGGATGGCCAGTTCGGCGTTCTTCAGGCTGCGATACGCGACGACGGCCTCTTCGACGGAGCAGAACTGATCGCGATCCCCTGCCAGCACGAGCGTCGGGGCGGTGAGCCCGGCGAGATCGGCGAACGTGTAACCGATCGGCTGCGTGGTGCGGGGAAAGGCGTTGGTGAGGTACGTGCGCCAGTAGCCCGCCCCTTGGGCACCGTCATGGTCGGCTTTCAACGTCTCGAACGTCGCCCGCATCTCGGGAGCCGCGCCGAAGAAGCGCTCAGCCGCGTCTGGGTCAGCGATGGTTGCGTCCGGGCTGCCGCCGAGCATCATCCGCATCATCATGAACGACGAGGCTTCGGGGTTGAACATGTCGTAGCCAGCGTCGTTGACGATGGCGCGGACCGAGTCGGGGTACATGATGCCGAGCACCGTCGCGGTTGTCGCCCCCTCGCTGAACCCGCCGATCATCGGTCGTTCCAGACCCAACTCCCCGATGAGGGCTCGCACGTCTTCGGCCAACACGGCGAAGGACGCGGTGCCGTCGCCGGGCTCGGTCGCACCCGCTCCACGGGTGTCGGGGCAGATCACACGGAAGTGCCTCGCGAGCGCCTCCACATGGTCCGCGTAGGAGAACGGATGGTTCCGCCACACGGCGCTCGTCGACACGACTCCGCCGTGGAGCAACACGAGCGGCTCGCCCTTCCCCGCTTCGAGGTAGTGGATGTCGATGCCGTTGGCATGGACGAACGCACCGCCGCGGTCGGTCTTGGCTGTCTGCACGGACATGGCGACCTCCTGATGACTTGGTTCACACACGGTGCGGCACGAGGGCACCGGGGGTCATGAGGGGATCTCCTCATCTTTGTGAGGATCGCTTCAGGCCGTCCCTACGAAGCCCTCCTCCGGCAACAGGCCCTGGTGCATCGCGAAGAGGCTCGCCGTCGCGCGGTTCGACGCACCGATCTTGCGGTAGATGTGTTCGATGTGGTTGCCGGCGGTCTTCGGAGTGATCACCAGCCGTGCGGCGATCTCCTTCGTGGACAGACCGAGAGCGAGAAGTCGGAGCACCTCCACCTCGCGCGCCGTGAGCCCGGCGGGCCCTTCCCGCCGTCTCACGACCCGGTGGCCCGCTGCGGTGAGCACGGCCTCGACGACCTCGCCATCGAGGCGCCCCGCTTTCACCTCGCTGCGCAGCTCGCGCGCCGCATCCTCGGGGGATCGGGCGGGTCGATGCGGCCTGGGCTCACGCATTGCTTGGTACGCGTCCGCCGCACCGAGGATGCGGGCCGGGCGAGAGACAGCGTTCCCCGCAAGGCCGCGCGGATACCCCGACCCGTCGAGACGCTCGCGGTGCTGCACGGCGATGCGAGCGAGCGGGGCGAGCGTGTCCGATTGCTGCAGCATGCGTTCCGCGAGATACGGATGCATCCGCACCCGCTCCCACTCCCCGGCGCCGAGGGGCCCCTTCTTGTCCCAGATCGCGTTCGAGACGCCGAGACGTCCGAGGTCGTGGACGAGTCCTGCCCTCCGCAGCGTGCGACATTCCTCCTCGGATGCGCCCAGACATGTGCCTGCCGCCGCGGCCAGGTCGGCGACCGCGTGCGAGTGCCCCAGGGTGTACGGAGACTTCATGTCGGCAAAGTTGGCGATGGCGAGCAGGGCCGCGTCGCATTCGCTCTCGGTGAGCACGATCGCGAGCGATGGCTCGGCATCGATGACCGCTCGCCACGAGCTCACCTCGTCGAGGCCATCGAACAGCTTCTCGGCGCCAGAGCACAGCAACGCCACGAGTGAAGGATCGAACTGCGTGCCTGATCGCCCGGTAGCGACCGCGCGAGCGGCCTCGACGCCGTCGGATCGGTGCGCCACCTCGACGTACTCCGCGAGCTGGGCGATGCGCGATGGCATAGGGATCTGGTCACCCGCGAGCGTGCCGGGCCAGCCCTTTCCGTCCCATCGCTCGTACGAGCCACCGAGCCCGTCGAGCACGTTCGACGGCAGCTCGAGCGCCATTCCGAGCGCCCGCGCCATGCGCGCGCGTGCTGAGCGATCATGTCGTCGAAGTCTTTCCGACCGCCGATCGCGAACTCGAACCCGGTGCGGATGCGATGCAGCGGCGGGGAGCCGGCGCCGACCATCCGCATCATCTCCGACATCTCGCGAAACGACGACATCGGTGGGTCGAACTTCTTCGACTTCAGCGCGATGTCGTCGCCCATCCACTTCGCCTGCTCGTGTGCGTCGGTGTGGCAGCCGACGTTGACCAGCAACGCGGTGTAATAGACGGCCGCTCGGTCGTCGTCGTCGAGCCCCACGCTCTCCGCGAGGCGCAAGGCAATGAGGCACTGCCGCAGGACGTGCTCCATCGGCTGGCCGAACCCGAGATCGATGCCGAGCGACAGGGCGGCGACCAGCTCGGCGAGGCGGATCGAAGGTCGCTCGTTCACAGGCCTACGGGTCAGTCGATGACTGCGGAGTAGACCAGCTTGCGCAGCTCGGCCCGGATCGGCCAGGTGCTCGACGGCAGCAGCTGCGTGAGGAACACAGCGGTGATGCCCTCCTTGCGATCGACCCAGAACGCGGTGCTCGCGGCACCACCCCACGCCATCTCGCCCTTCGAACACAGCGTCTTGGCCTTGACGGGATCGACGACGACCGAGAACCCGAGCCCGAAGCCGGTGCCGTCGTACGTCGACTCGGAGAAGAGAGGCCGGCCGATCTCGGTGAGGTCGGCGCCGCCGCGGAAGTGGTTCTGGCCCATGTAGTCGACGGTGCGCGGGCCGAGGATGCGCACCCCATCGAGCACGCCATTGTTCGCGATCATCTGCGAGAAGCGCATGTAGTCGTGCGCGGTGCCCACGAGGCCGCCGCCCCCGCCGAGGAACAACGGCTCCGACTTCCCCCTGCCACCGAGCGCGTCGAGGCGCACGGCCTTCCGCGTGCCGGGAGCCGGCATGTACAGCGCCGCGAAGCGATCGGCCTGCTCGTCGTTGCACCAGAACGAGGTGTCGGTCATGCCGAGCGGATCGCAGATGCGCGTGCGGATGAACTCCCCGAGCGACATGCCTGACACCACCTCGACCACCCGGCCGAGCACGTCGGTCGAGACGGAGTAGTTCCACTCCGTGCCGGGCTGGAACAGCAGCGGGATCGAGGCCCACACATCGCACGCGCCCGCGAGGTCCATGCCTGCCGGCGTGCCCCACTCGAACCCCGCTTGCCGGTACAGGTGATCGATGCCGTTCGAGTACAAGAAGCCGTACGTGAGACCCGAGGTGTGCGTCAACAGGTTGTGCACCGTCATCGGCTGCTCTTGCGCAACCGTCGCGGGGTTCGTCGACGGACCCTTCGAGTACACGCGAGTGTCGGCGAACGACGGGATGAACTTGGCGACCGGGTCGGTCAGCTCGAGCTTTCCCTCCTCGAAGAGGATCATGGCGGCAACCGACGTGATCGGCTTGCTCATCGAGTAGAAGCGGAAGACCGTGTCGAGCTCGACCGGCGCCCCCGACTCCATGTCGCGCTTCCCGTACGTCTCGAGATACGGCGTCTCGCCGTTGCGTGACACTGCGATCAGCCAGCCGGGCAGTCTGCCGTCGTCGACGTAGGACTTGAAGTGGTCAGTGATGCGGGCGAGCCGATCCGCGTCGAATCCGACGTCCTTGGGCTCGGCGGTGATGGCGGGGACAGGCACCGTGTTCTCCTCCCGGTCGTTCAGGCGTTCACGGTAGACGTCGTCACGCGACCTCGAACATCTCAGCGAGGCCCGAGACCAGCCACCGCTTGTCCGCAGGGACCGGTTGGTCGAGCGGGAGGCGCGTGCTGAGCATCTCCGTGAGATCGACGGCCCGACCTGCGAGCACGACCGCATCGGCGGGCACGTCCTCGACGAGCGAGGTGGTGTGCACCGCGTCGCCGACGGTCACCGCAATGCGCGCGGTCGGGTCGGTGACTTCGAGGAGAAGCGTCGCCGGCACGGCAATGCCCGCCATCAGCCCGAAGCCCGCGTTCACCGCTGCCGCGTACTGCAGCGAGGCCAGCACCTCATCGTCCTCCTCGACCGGCGTGAGCCCGAGCGGGAGGACGACGTCGCGCTCGTGCACCCAGGCATCCCAGAGCGCATGCTGCACGACAGCCGCGACGCTGACATGCCCCGCGGGCGACTCCGCGAGCATCGACCACGCGGAATCTGGCAGGTCGGCGACGAGGTCGCACAGGGCCGAGCTCGACCTGTCGATCTCGACGAGCGTCTGTGCAGGTGACTTCCCCCGCTCCGCGTCGACCATCGCTGCGGGCACCGTCTTGGGGTCGAAGCCCGGGAGATCAGCGCGTCGGCGCGCCTGCGACACCGGCGACGATGGACGCGTGCCAGAAGCCGTCGACGCCGGCGAGATCCGCGGCAACGTCTTGCACCGTCCAGTCCTCACACCGTGTCGGCGCGGCCCACTGGTCTTCCGTGAGCCCTCGGAGAAGAGAGAGGAAGCGGCGACGCTGGCGGACCATCGCCGGTCCGACGGGCGGGCCGCCGTCGAAGGTCAAGAGCGCTCGGTCGTACACCGGCGAGATCTGCATGAGGCATTATCGCCCCGATGCAGCCCTCGAACCCGGAGACGATCGCGAGCACTCAGTCGACCGCCGGGAGCCTGGCGGTCGCCGGGAGCATCGCAACAGCGGGAAGCGTGGCCGTCGCCGGGAGCATCGCAACCGCGGGAAGCGTGGCCGTCGCCGGAAGCGTGGCAACATCGGGCAGCGTCGCCGTCGCGGGGAGTGTGGCGACCTCGGGGAGCCTTGCGATCGTCGCCAGCGTCCTCACGTTGTTCGGTATCGCTCTCAGCGCCTGTGTCGCCACTGTGGCCTGCGTCCGTTGTCGACGTTGTGTCGCGTGCATCGCGTGCGTCGACTGCGTGGACTGCATCGGCTGCGTGGGGTGCGTCGGCCTGCGCGGAGCCGTCGGCCAGCGCGGCGTGCGCCGATAGGTTCTCGCCATGCGCATCGGTCTCACCGGCGGCGGCTCGACGGCCGACCGCATCGTCCAGCAAGCCATCGACGCCGAAGCCGACGGTTTCACGAGCCTCTGGTACGCGAGCGCAGTGTTCGGCGATCCGCTCGTCGCCATGGCTCTCGCGGGACGCGCGACCTCCTCGATCGAGCTCGGCACATCGGTGCTGCAGACGTACACGTGCCACCCTGTGCTGCAGGCCAACCGGGGAGCGTCGACCGCTGCGGCGATGGGCCGGTCCGGGTTCACGCTCGGCGTCGGCCCCTCACACCAGCCTGTCATCGAGGGTGCCTACGGCCTGTCGTACAACGAGGTCGGAGCGCACACCGAGGAGTACATGACGGTGCTCGGGGCACTGCTTCGCGGCGAGGGCGTCAGCCACCGCGGGGCGCACTTCCATGTCGAGATCCCGGTCGTCAGCCCCTTGCCCCAACCCGTGAGCCTGATGCTGTCGGCACTCGCGCCTCGTCTGCTCCGCGTCGCCGGCGAGCAAACCGACGGCACGATCCTCTGGATGGGCAACGCCCAGTCGATCGAGACGCACGTGGCGCCGAAGATCAATGCTGCGGCGGCTGCGGCCGGTCGGCCTGCGCCGCGCATCGTCGCCGGGCTCCCCTTGGCTGTCCACGATGACGTCGCGGAGGCGCGGGCGACTGCGGCGAGCACGTTCGCGGGATACGGCGTGCTGCCCAACTACCGGCGCCTCCTCGACATCGGCGGCGCGCCAGGCCCCGGCGACGCGGCGATCGTCGGCGACGAGGCTTCGGTCACCGCCGAGATCGAGGCGCTCTTCGAGGCCGGAGCCACCGACCTGTGGGCCGCACCGTTCCCGGTCGGCGAAGACCGTTCCGCGTCACGAGCCCGCACCCGCGCACTCTTGAAAGAGCTCGCCGCGACCTGACCGGTCAATCCTCTTGCGTGAGTCCAGCGATCATGCGAGGGTGCGCACGTCCCGCGAGGAGAGGAGGCACGTGTGAACACAACCACCCACGCCTGCCGCATCCCCCTCGCGCCTTCCCGAGCTCGTTAGCTCAGAGCCGGCGCGAGCGCGGCGGGTACCTGTCCCCCGCCCATCGACGCGACTCGGGAGTCTCACGGAAATGACCCGATGCATCCCCGCCTGGGTGCTCGTCGACGACTTCGTCGACGTCGACCTCGGCACCTTGAAGACCGGCAAGGAGGCAGAGATTCGGATCGTGGAGCGCACCGCGCTCGATGGCACCGGACGCCATCTGCTCGCCGACAAGCAGTACCGACCCAAGACCGTGGCGTACAAGGGCGAGCTGCAAGCGCTCGGGTTCGCCACGGCGGGAGGCTTCCGCAACGATATCGCCTACCGAGAGGCACGCACCATTCGCAACTCGCGGGATCGGCGCGCCGTCGCGAAGATGTCGCGCCGAGGACGCGAGATCGTGCGCAACGACTGGGTCGGCCACGAGTTCGACGTGCTGTCGGCATGGTGGGCCGCGGGTGCCCCGGTGCCGTATCCGGTGTCGACCGATCGGTCCAGCTCGGTGTTGCTGCAGTACTTGGGCGACGACACCGGTGCCGCGCCGCGACTCGCCCAGGCTCGGCTCACCGCGCCGGAGCTCCGGTCAGCATGGCAACAGCTCCTCTACGCACTCGGCGTCGTCGTCGACGCGGGTTGGGTGCACGCCGACCTCTCCCCCTACAACCTCTTGTGGTGGGAAGACCGGGTCTGGCTGATCGACGTGCCCCAAGCCGTCGACCTCCATCGCTCGACGCAGGCGTACGAGCTGCTGCACCGCGACGTGCTGAACGTGTGCACGTGGTTCGCTGCGAAGGGCGTGGTAGCGGCGAACGACCCCGACGCGGTCTATGCCTCGCTGCTGCAGGGGTGCAGCGCGCGAGTGTGGGCCTGTGATCCACATCCGGGCCGTGAGCCCATCCGACACGACGCCTGACCTCGTCGACGCGCTGGCGAGCAGCGGAGGCGTGTTGAACCTCATCGTCCTCAACGGGGTCGCGCGGCAACCCTGACGGCGATGTGCTGGAGTTCGACGTGATCACAGCGGAAGCGAGCGCCGTGCTCGACGATCTCCGGGCGCGCGGCCTCACGCACCGTGGCTCAGTCGTCATCGAAGACGTCGTGGCCGAGCTCTCGGATCGAGCGACCATCGCCGAGGCCAGCGCACCGCGGGCACTGAGGCTCGCCCCGATCTGGGACCAGGCCGAAGCCCGCATCCGAGCCGGCGGTCGGTATCCACCGAGCTGGTTCGTCTTGCTCGCGATCGCGGGGATGATCGCTGCAGTCGGCATCTTCACCAACTCACAGATCCTCGTCGTCGGCGCCATGGTCGTCGGACCGGAGTACGCGGCGATCATCGCCGTGGCGTTGGGTATTGAAAAGCACGAAGGTCTGCCGATCCGCACCGGGATGACAGTGCTGGTCATCGGGTTCCTGCTCGCGATCGCCGTGACCTTCGGGTTCAGCCTCGTCGTGCGCGCGTTCGGCTGGGAGTCAGCGGCATTCCGCGAGGGCATCCGGCCGGTCTCGAACCTCATCAACTCGCCGAACGCGTTCTCGGTCATCGTCGCCGCGCTGGCCGGCATCGTCGGCGTCGTGTCGTTCGTCGAGGCGCGCACGGGCGCACTGATCGGCGTGTTCGTGTCCGTCACGACGATTCCGGCCGCGGCCGACATCGGAGTCTCGGGGGCGTTCGAGAACTGGTCTGAGGCCCGAGGCTCGTTGGTCCAGCTGCTGCTGAACGTCGCGATCCTCATCGCCGTCGGCGCGATCGGCCTCGAGCTGCAGCGCCAGCGCGTGGCGTCGCGTACGTGCTCGCGTCGAGCGCCCTTGACCGATACGGTCGACCCGATGGCAGAAGGGCTCGCACACCTCGGCGCCAACGTCGAATGGTGGTCGGCCCGCCGCGAGGAGCAGGCGGCGCTCGCGCAACGGGCGTGGGCCGAGGCCGAGCCGACGTGGGGCATCTTCGGGATCCCCGAGTCGGAGGTCGGCCTGCTTCCACCGCACCTCGAGGGCAAGGCAACGGTCGAGCTCGGCTGCGGCACCGCGTACGTGTCCGCGTGGCTTGCACAGCGCGGCGCGAAGCCTGTCGCGGTCGACCCGACGCCGACGCAGCTCGAGATCGCCCGCAACCAGCAGCGCGCGACCGGCCTCGCGTTCCCACTGATCCGAGCGGCCGGCGAGCATGTCCCGCTCCGCACCGACGCATTCGACTTGGTGATCAGCGAGTACGGCGCCGCGATCTGGGCCGACCCGTATGCCTGGATCCCGGAGGCTGCCCGGCTGCTCCGGCGGGGAGGAGAGCTCGTCTTCCTCGGCAACAGCTCGCTCCTCATGATCTGCGCACCCGACGAGGACGATGTCCCGGCCTCGGATCGATTGCTGCGCGATCACTTCGGGATGCATCGGTTCGAGTGGCCGAGCGATCCGACCGTCGAGTTCCATCTCGGCCACGCCGACTGGATCCGGCTGCTGCGTGCGAACGGCTTCATCATCGAGGAGCTGATCGAGCTGCGTCCCCAGCCGGACACGCCAACCTCCTACGGCTTCGTCACGTCCGAGTGGGCGAGACGGTGGCCGGCTGAGGAGGCGTGGCGAGCCCGGCTGAGTTGAATCAGCTCGACGCCGCCGCGGCGGTCAGCGCCTCGATCGCCATGATCCCCTGCGGTCCTGAGTTCGCGGAGTTGATCATCGCGACGACCGTGTTGCCTGTCTTGCGATCGAACCCGATGAAGGCCGAATGCGCTGCCCCACCGCCGAGGTGTCCGACCACCTCCACCTGATCGTTGGTGTAGCTCTCGAGCCCGAGCCCGTATTCGTACACGATGCCGAACTGCGAGAGGTCGTCCGCAGGGATGAAGGACTCCATCTCGGCCTGGCTGCGAGACGAGAGCAGCTGGCCCGAGCCGAGCGCTTCGACATAGGTGAGCAGGTCCGCGGAGGTGGACTGCAGCCCTCCGGCAGAGCTGCCGAGGGACACGTCGAGATGATTCGTGTAGTCGACGAAGGCGCCGTTCTCGACACCGAAGCCACGCGCTCCGCCGGGTTCGATGAGCGCAGTGCTCTGCATGTCGAGGGGTTCGAGGATTCGCTGCCGCACCTCGTCCTCCCACGACTTGCCGGTGACCCGCTCGACGAGCTCGCCGAGGATGATGAAGTTCGTGTTGGCGTAGTGGAAGCCGGCACCCGGCGAGCCGACGCGACCGGCGGCCTCGGCGACACCGACCAGCTCGGCCGACGACCACGGTCGATGCGCGTCCTGCTGCACGACCGGCTCGTCGAGGTACTCGTGCAGGCCGCTCGTATGCTGCAGCAGCTGACGCGGGGTGAGCGCCGCGATCGAAGGCAGATCGGGGAAGTGGGGGCCGATCGGCGCGTCGAGGTCGATGACGCCCTCTTCGGCGAGCTGCAGCACGACAACCGACACGAAGGTCTTCGTGATGCTGCCGATCCCCCAGGGGATGGTCGGGTCGACCGCGTCGCTGGTCGGGCCGAGGTCCTGAGTGCCGGAGGTCAGCGTCACGGCGGCGCCGTCGGCAGTGCGCAGAGCGAGCGTCGCGCCCACGAAGTCGTGGTTCGCGTGATGCGCCTCGAGGATCTCGGTGAGCTTCTGCTCGAGCGCGGCGGGGACCGTTGGAGGCGTCGGCGCCACCGTGGTTGTCGTTGCCGCGGACGTGGGCGCTGAAGTGGTCTGGGTCGATGAGCACGCTGAGCTGACTGTCAGCGTGGCGAGCAGCGCTGCGGCTGCGAAGGTCGTGCGTGAGGAGTTCATGCAGCGACGATGCGCCGCAGCGCGCTCCCCGTCGTCGCCCGAGCGGGCATCGATGTCCCGCAACGCATACATCTCGGGATGTACCTGAGGATCGGCTTCGAGACCGATGCGCGTCGATCGGCGTGTCGGTACGGTCGAGAGGTGCCGATGAACACGCTCGCGACGCGCAGTTCGCGCCAGCTCGAGCGCATCCCTCCGTGGGTGCTCGTCATCGTGTTCCTCGCCTGCGGCTCGGCCGTCGCGGCGTTCATGCTGGGCGGGCACACGGTGGGCGTCGCGCCGATCGTGCTCACCATGTTCGCGTTCGTAGTCGCGGCCTATCGCCCTGCGCGCGAGGTCGTGGTGGCGGGCGCGGCAATGGGCGCGTTGCTGGTCGTCCTGCTGGTGAGCCATGTCCCCAACTTCGGCCGGGTCGAGTTCGTGGTCACGGCAGGCGCGTTCGGGATCATGATGCTCATCGGCTGGTCGATGCAGTCACGGCGACGCCGCATCGCAGCGTTCGACCGGGAGCGCACGGAAGCCGAGCATCGGGCCGCAGCGGAGGAGCGCCTGCGCATCGCGCAAGAGATGCACGACGTGGTCGCCCACTCCCTCGGGTTGATCGCGGTGCAGGCCGGCGTCGGGATCCACGTGATCGACACCGATCCCGCCGAAGCCCGCCGATCGCTGGAGAACATCTCCCAGGCAAGCCGCTCGAGCCTCGCCGAGATCCGCCGGCTCCTCGGCGTCGTCCGCGCCGGCGAAGCAGCGCCCAGCTACACGCCGGCGCCCGGATTGGCCGACCTCCCGAAGCTCGCTCGCGAGGTCACTGCCGCGGGCCTCGCCGTGGACGTACGAGTGGAGGGTGACCTCGACACCGTTCCGCCGGGCGTGGGGCTCGCGGCGTATCGCATCGTGCAGGAGGCGCTGACGAACTCGATGCGGCACGCGAGCGCGGACCGTACGGTCGTGCGGCTGGACAACCGGTCGGGTCACCTGTTGGTCGAGGTCACCGACGACGGCCGCGGTCCGAACACAGAGACCCCGCGCGGCCACGGGCTCGTCGGCATGCGTGAGCGAGTCGCGGTCTATGGCGGCTCCCTCGATGCAGGCCCCGGCCCCGATGGCGGCTTTCGCGTCACGGCGCGCATCCCCTACGACGAGGAGCGGGTCACATGATCCGGGTCGCGATCGCGGACGACCAGGCGCTGGTCCGCGGTGGTTTCGCGGTCCTCCTGCGCACCGCAGCGGACATCGAGGTGGTCGGCGAGGCGGAGGATGGGCAGGCCGCACTCGACCTCGTGTCGCGTGAGCGACCCGACGTGGTGCTGATGGACATCCGGATGCCGCAGATGGACGGCGTCGAAGCGACGCGCCGCATCACGAGCGACGATCGGCTGTCCGCGACGCGCGTGCTGATCCTCACGACCTTCGATCTCGACGAGTACGTGTTCGACGCGTTGCGCGCGGGGGCGAGCGGCTTCCTGCTCAAGGACACCCTTCCCGACGATCTCCTCACCGCAGTGCGGGTCATCGCGAGCGGCGACGCGCTCCTGGCGCCGAGCGTGACCCGTCGGTTGATGGAGAGCTTCGTCCAACGAGCGGCGGCGCCCTCACGGACGCCGGACGGACTCGACCTCTTGACACCACGAGAAAGCGAGGTGCTCGTCGCTGTGGCCCGCGGTCTCTCGAACACCGAGATCGCGGAGGCGCTGTTCATGTCGCATGCCACCGCCAAAACACACGTGAGCAGGCTGCTCACCAAGCTCAACGCACGCGACCGGGCACAGCTCGTGATGCTTGCGTACGAGGCCGGCGTCGTCGCGCCGGGAGCGACCTAGGCCCCCGCGTGACTCACCTTCGGCGGGACCTCCGGATGGACAGGACCGCTCCCATCGCGGCGCCGTAGACGAGGTGAGCGCTCAGGTCTTTCCACAACTCCTCACGGTCGTACGCGGTGATCGGCTCATAGATCCCGACCGCACCGAGCACGGCATACGACGTGCCCCATGCCGTGGCCCCGGTGACGACTCCGACCACGAACGGCGGCAGCGGGAGTGCCGCGCTCGCGAGGCCGGCGACCTTGCCCCAGCCGACGCCCGTGGTCCAGTGCACGACGTTGTTCGCCCAGGCGACCGACGATTCGGGAAGATCGATCCCCAGAGTGTCCGCGATGCGCTTCGCGACTCGAGCCGGCGCGGGCGCTGTCCTCGAAGCTCGTCACGGACGAGGAGAGCTCCCACGCCGCAGGGGCCTCGTTGCCACCGCCGGCGCGATAGCGGCGGTACAACAACGCGTCCATCGCCACAGTGCCAACGATGCCGGCCGCGACCCCCCGCATCCCGCTTCGAACGATGCCCACGGCCGAACAGTAGGCGCCGGAGCTCAGGCCTCGACGGACGCGGCCTTCGCGACCTCGCGGGCCCACGGATAGTCGGCCTTGCCGTTCGCCGCGCGTTGCACGCGGTCGACGATCAGCACCCGCTTCGGAAGCTTGTATCGAGCGATGTGGTCGGCAGCGGCCTCGATGATGGACGGCTCGTCCGCGGACGCGCCTTCCTGGAGCGACGCGATCGCGACCACCCGTTCGCCGAACCGCTCGTCGGGCACTCCGACCACCAGGCAGTCGTACACCGCGGGATGCGCCTTGACCGCCTCCTCGACCTCCTCCGGGAAGACCTTCTCACCCCCCGTGTTGATGCAGTTCGACCCGCGACCCAGCAGGATCAGCGAGCCGTCGGCTGCGACCTTGGCCCAATCGCCCGGGAGCGAGTGGGGAACGCCGTCGATCACCATGAACGTGCGAGCCGACTTCTCGGGGTCCTTGAAGTAGCCGAGGGACGCGCTGAGTGCGGCGACCATGCCGATCTCGTCAGAGCCGGGCTGCACGACGCGGCCGTCTTCGGTCACGACCTTCACCGCGGGGTTCGTCGTGAACTTCGCCGTGGTGCCCACGCCGGCGCGCGTGCTGATCGTGGTGCCCATCGACCCCTCGGTGGAACCGAGCCCGTCGTAGAGCATGACGTCGAGGTGGCTGAGAAGGCCTTCTTTGACTTCGGTCGACCACATGACTCCCGAGGACACGATCGCCTTCAGCGTCGGGGCCTCGTAGCCCTTCTCGTCGAGCGCCCGCAGCATCGGCTTCGCGAACGCGTCGCCCACGATCACCACCGCGGTCACACCCTCACGCTCGACGGTCTGCCACAGCTCGTGCGGATCGAACGAGCGGTTCGTGAGCGTGACGACCGTGCCCTTCATGAGCAATGGCGCAATGGTGCCGAGCCACATGCCCGTTCCGTGCATCTGCGGGCACGCCGCGAGCCAGACCGGCGGCACGTCGAGGTTGTCTCCGAGCGCGAGCAGCTCGTCGCCGTTCGTGGGTGGCGCCCCGGCGCCGGTGATGGCCGCGCCGAACCCGCCGAGCGCGATGGGGAAGATGCCGTGCGTGTACATCACGCCCTTCGGCATGCCCGTGGTGCCGCCCGTGTAGAGCATGTAGATGTCGTCGGGCTGGCCCTCGATGCGCTCGAGGGGTGCGTGCGACGCGAGGACCTCGTGCCAGCGCAGCGCCCCGTCGACATGCGGGCCACCGTCGTCGACCTCGATGATCGCCTTGAGCTTGGTGGCCTTCGTGAGCACGCGCTCGACACGGTCGCCGAGGCTCGCGTGGAAGCACAGCACTTCGGCGTCGGAGTTGTCGAGGAGGTACAGCAGCTCGTTGTCCGTGTAGCGGTAGTTCACGTTGACCGGAACACCGCGCATCTTGAATCCCGCATACTGCGCGGTGACGTATTCGATGCCGTTGTAGAGGTAGAGCGCGATCTTCGAGTCGGGCTTCAGGCCCATCTCGACGAAGGCTGCGGCGAGGCGCGCAGCCTGGTCGTCGTACTCAGCCCAGGACACCCGGTCAGCGCCGTGGATCAGCGCGGTGCGCTCCCCGACCTCATCAGCGATCGTCTGCCACATGTTCGCGAAGTGGACGTGCATCAGATGAAGCCTTGCACGGGCTGGGCGGTGTAGGGCGACTCGAGTGCCGCGATCTCGGCCGACGTCAGCTCGATGTCGACCGACGCGATCGCGTCGTCGAGATGATGCGGCTTCGTCGCCCCGACGATCGGAGCGCTCACGGCAGGATGCTTCGACACCCAGGCCAGCGCGATCTGTGCCCTGGGGACGCCGCGGCTCGCCGCGATCGCCGCGACCGCCTCTATCACACCGACGTTCGCGTCTCGGTAGAGGGTCTTGCCGAACTCGTCGGTCTCGGCCCGTTCGGTCGACGTCCCCGGATCGCGGGTGAGCAAGCCGCGCGCCAGCGGGCTCCACGGGATCACACCGACGCCCTGGTCGAGGCAGAGCGGGAGCATCTCGCGCTCCTCTTCTCGGTACACGAGGTTGTAGTGGTTCTGCATCGAGACGAACTTGGTCCAGCCATTGCGCTCCGCGACGTGTTGCGCCTTCGAGAACTGCCACGCCCACATCGACGACGCACCGATGTACCGGACCTTTCCGGCCTTCACCACGTCGTGCAAGGCCTCCATCGTCTCCTCGATCGGGGTGTGGGAGTCCCATCGGTGGATCTGGTACAGGTCGACGTAGTCGGTGCCGAGCCTTCGAAGGCTCGCGTCGAGCTCGTGCATGATCTCCTTGCGCGACAAGCCGCGGCCGTTCGGTCCTCGACGCATGACCCCGTGCAGCTTCGTCGCGAGGACGATCTCGTCGCGGGGAGCGAGCTCGGCGAGGGCGTGACCCACGATCTCCTCACTCGTGCCGTCCGAGTACACGTTCGCGGTGTCGAAGAAGTTGATGCCGGCCTCGAGCGCGCGCTGGATGAACGGACGGCTCGCCTCTGCGTCGAGAGACCAGGGATGGCCTCCCCGGCTCGGCACGCCGTAGCTCATGCACCCGAGGCAGATCGGGGAGACGTCGAGTCCGGTGGATCCCAGCTTCGTGTACTTCATGGAGCACCTCTCTCCTCGTTGTTGACGTCGCGAACGAGATCGAGCAGGCGAGCGAGATCAGAGAGATTTGCTTCGAGGTCGTCGCCTTGCAGCCCGGTGCGCAGCGTGGTCACACCGCAGTCGCGGTACAGACGCAGGCGAGCGCGGACGAGGTCGTCGGTGCCGATCAGGTTCGTGCCGAGGCCGATGGCAACGGGCACCCGCTTGCGAGCCCCTTCTTTGTCCCCCGACTGCCACAACCGCTGCACTTCGCGGACATCGTCGCCGTAGCCCTGCCGATCGAACGCGTTGTTGTAGAAGTTCGTGGTCGCCGAGCCCATCGCACCGAACGTGAACGCATAGCCCTCCGCGTGTCGGCGGCCCGCCTCGTCGACGTCGTCGGTGAACTCGATGCCGACCGACACCGTGAGGTCGAGGTCCTCGATCTGACGACCGGCGATGGCAGCGCCTTCGCGGATCGGATCGAAGAACGCATCGGCCGTCTCGGGGAAGAACGAGTTGCCGATCCATCCGTCGGCGAGCTCGCCGGTGAGCCGCAGGTTCGCCGGCCCCAGGGCTGCGACATGGATCGGGATGTGGGCCGGGGGCATGAGCGATCGGATCGGGCGTCCCTCGCCACCGGGAAGGGGCAGGTCATAGACCTCGCCGTGGTACTCGAGCCGCTCGCCGGCCGTGACCTTGCGGATGATCTCGATCGTCTCTCGAGTGCGACGCACCGGGCGGTCGAACCGCACACCATGCCAACCCTCCATCACCTGCGGCCCACTCGTGCCGATCCCGAGGACGAACCGCCCTCCGGACAGCGCCTGCATCGACAGCGCGGACATGGCGAGCATCGCGGGCGTGCGGGCACCGAGCTGCACGATGCTCGTGGCGAGCCGAACTGTCGACGTCTGCGCGGCGAGGTAGGCGAGCGGGGTGAGCGCGTCGCCGGCCCAGAACTCGGGCACCCATACCGAGTCCACGCCGAGCTTCTCGCCTTCGCGCACGAACTCGATGCCGTGCGGGCTGAAGGGCGTCGCCCACACCCCGACTCGCAGGGTCACGCGTCATCCTCGGCGATCTGCTTGATGCCTTCGAGTGTGGCGCGCATGTTCGCTTCGAACTCCTCGAGCCGTCGGGCGATGATGCGCTCCTCCTTCTCGGGCATCGCCTCGATCGCGATGCTCAGCCCGGAGGGAGCGGGGCCCATGCGGCCGCCGTGGATGAGGCGCGTGCCGCCGTCCTCCTCCTCGAGCTCGTACCACCACGTCGACGACGGGTTGTCAGGATCGCTCACGTGCCACTCGAACGCCCGATTCGGCTCGAAGCGAGATACGAACGAGATCGTCTCCCACTCCCCCATCGCCTTGTGCTGGCTTCGGCCCACGAACTTGGCGCCGACGGCGGGTCCCTGATCGAGCCAGTCAGCCCCGAGGAACTCCCCCGAGAACCCGCGGGGAGGGAAATGTCGGTCACGAGGGCCCAGACTCGCTCAGGCGGAGCGTTGATGTGGAGCTCGACCTCCGCGGTCGGGCCTTCGTCGTACCTCATGCCCGGACGTCCCGGGAGGTGGCGTAGCGGATGCGCACGTGCCGGGTTCTCACCGCGGCTCGCAGTGGGTCGATGAGGCTGAAGTCGTGCACGACGAGCTCCGCAGGTCCGCTCACCGCAACACGCAGCTCGAGCACCACCTCGTTGTCGATCGTCCACCGCACGCTCGGCCAGTCCTCGTGCCGCGCCGCGCCTCTCTGCCAGTACGACGAGGCGTGCTCAGCGACGATGGCGTCGACCTGCCGGTCGATCCGAGCCAAAGCTCGCTGGCAGCGCCACACGAACGGATCGACCACCGGCTTGGAGGGTACGTTCCCAGCACCCCTTCGAGTCGACACGCGGAAAGGGTAACGAATGACCACCTTCGCCGACCGTCCGAACACCGCCCTCCTGATCATCGACATGCAACGCGGCGTCGTCGACAGCTCCTACGGGGGCGATGCGGTGATCGCCAACATCAACACCGTGCTCGACCGGGCTCGAGCGGCCGGGGTTCCGGTGATCTGGATCCAGCACTGGGATGACAACCTGGTGAAGGGCTCCGACGTTTGGGAGTACGTGAATGAGCTGAAGCGCGATGACTCCGAGCCGCTCGTGCACAAGCACTACGGCGACTCGTTCGAGGAGACCGACCTCGAACGGCTCCTCGCTGAGCGCAAGGTCGGCAAGCTCGTCGTCACCGGTGCACAGACCGATGCGTGCGTGCGCAGCACGTTGCACGGCGCGCTCGTCCGCGGGTACGACGCCGTGCTCGTCTCTGACGCGCACACCACCGAAGATCCGAGCCAGTGGGGTGCGCCCCTCAACGCCGAACAAGTCATCGCCCACACCAACCTGTATTGGACGTACTCCGAGGCGCCGGGCCGTTCGGGCGGCACGGTCGCGACCGCCGACCTCGACTTCAGCTGACTGGGGCTACGCGTACTGCGCGATCGCATCTGCAGCGGCACGGCGATAGCCGCCTCCGAACTTGATCGCGTGCACCACGAGTGGTGCGATCTGGTGCAGCGACACCCGGTGCTCCCACCCTTCCGCGAGCGGAAGCACCCGGGCATAGGCGGCGAAGCACTCCTGACCGAAGCCGCCGAACAGCCGCATCATCGCGAGGTCGAACTCGCGGTGACCTCCGTGGCTTGCGGGGTCGATGAGCCAGCTGCGACCGCCGCTGTCGACGAGGCGGTTGCCGGCCCACAGATCTCCATGGAGGCGCGCCGGCGACTCGGGCGATCCACCCACCTCGCGCAAGCGGGCCGCGTCGAGACGCTCCAAGCCGTCGAGCGCCGAGGACGGAAGGGCGTCTGCGGCCCCGGCGAGGCGGGCGAGCGGCACGATGCGCTGGGTCGCGTAGAACGTGGCCCAGTCCTCGCACGGCTCGTTGGGCAGACCGCGGCTGCCGGTCGTACGACGGTCTTCGCGCCCGAACGTGGATGCCCCGGAGGCGTGGAGAGCGGCGAGGGCTCCACCGAAGTCGGCGTCGGTGCTCGCCCCTGGGCGTCCTTCCTCGATCCAGTCGAGCACGAGCAGCGGCGGCTCATCAGACACGGCCAGCACCTCGGGCACGAGCACCGCCGCTGGTTCGCGCAACCAGCTCAGGCTCGCCGCTTCGGTGGTGAAGAACCCGGGCGGCGCGGACGGGTGCGTCTTCGCAAAGACGCGACGGGTGTCAGCAAGGCGGAGTGAGAACGACGCGGCCATGTCTCCCCCGCGTACACGGATCGCGTCGGCGACCGCCACGCCGAGCACCCGCTCGACGTGGTCGCGAAGCTGCGTCTCCATCACTCCACCTTTCGCCTTGCTGCGACCGGGCGCAATACGGTGGCGCACATGCGCTCGATCGTCTGCACCGCCTACGGCACTGAAGACAACCTCGTCGTGCAGGACGCGCCGACACCCGATCCCGCGCCGGGCCAGGTGCGGGTCGCGGTCAAGGCCGCGGGTGCGAGCTTTGTCGACGCGCTGCAGGCTGCGGGCAAGTACCAGTTCGCTGCGCAGCCGCCGTACGTGCCGGGCGGGGAGGCAGCGGGCATCATCGACGCCATCGGTGACGGCGTCGAGGGATGGCAGGTCGGCGACCGCGTGATGGCCACGGTCGGCAAAGGCGCCTTCGCCGACTGCATGCTCGTCGGTCCGCAACAGCTGTTGCGGCTTCCCGACGCGATCGAAGTGAGCATCGGCGCGTCGTTCATGCAGGTGTACGGCACGGCGTGGTTTGCGTTCACGAAGCGCACCATCGTCCGGCCCGACGAGGTCGTGCTCGTGACCGGTGCGGGCGGTGGCGTCGGGCTCGCGGCGATCGACGTCGCTCGCTCGCTCGGCGCACGAGTCATCGCCGTGGCGTCCTCCGACGAGAAGCGCGCCCTCGCGATTTCGATGGGAGCGGAGGCGGCGATCGACCCGCTCACCGAAGACGTCAAGGCGCGAGCCCGTGAGCTGACCGACGGAGCCGGTGTCGATCTCGTCTACGACGTGGCCGGCGGAGACGTGTCCGAGCCAGCGCTCCGCGCCCTTCGGCTCGGCGGGCGCTTCCTCGTCATCGGCTTCCCCGGCGGCATCGCGAGGGTGCCGCTCAACCTCGTGCTGCTCAACAACCGCACCATCATCGGCGTGGAGTGGGGCGGATGGGTGCCGCGCCACATGGAGGAGAACCGCCAGATGATCGGCGACATCGTCAACGCGATCGCGAACGGCACGCTTCACCCGGTGACCCCCACCGAGAGGCCACTGGCCGAAGCGCGGGCTGTGCTGTCAGAGCTGCTCAACCGGGAGGCGGCGGGGAAGATCGTGCTCGTCCCCTAGCCACCTCCCGGCGATCGCGCAGGTTGATCAGGCGAGATCGAAGCGGTCGAGGTTCATGACCTTGGCCCACGCCTCCACGAAGTCACGAACGAACTTGCTCCTTCGCGTCGTCCGCGGCGTAGATCTCGGCGAGGCCCCGGAGCACCGAGTGCGAACCGAAGACGAGGTCGACGGCGGTCGCCGTCCACCTGACGCTCGCCGCTGCCGCGGTCGTGGCCCTCGTACACGTGCTCCTCGGAGACCGAGGTCTTCCACTCCGTGCCTGTGTCGAGCAGGTTCACGAAGAAGTCGTTGGTCAACGTCCCGGGCCGATCCGTGAAGACGCCGTGCGCGGTGTGGCCGTGGTTGGTGTTCAGCACGCGCATGCCCGCCGACGAGCACCGTCATCTCGGGAGCCGTGAGCGTCAGCAGGTTGGCGCGATCCAGCAGCAGCGCTGCTCCGGCGGAAGCTTGTCGCCGGCCCGGAGGTAGCTGCGGAAGCCGTCGGCTTCGGGCTCGAGCACCTCGAACGAGTCGACGTCGGTCTGCTGCCTGCGAGGCGTCAGTACGGCCGGGCGTGAACGGCACCGTGATGTCGTGCCCGGCGTTCTTCGCGGCCTGCTCGACTGCTGCGCACCCGCCGAGCACGATCAGGTCGGCAAGCGACACCTTCGTGCCGCCGGACTGCGAGCCGTTGAACTCCTGCTGGATCTTCTCGAGCGCCTGCAGCACCTTCGCGAGCTCGGCCGGCTCGTTGACCTCCCAGTCCTTCTGCGGCGCGAGGCGGATCCGGGCGCCGTTCGCACCGCCGCGCTTGTCGGTGCCCCGGAAGCTCGCGGCCGAAGCCCACGCGGTGGAGACCAGCTGCGAGACCGACAGCCCCGAAGCGAGGAGCGTCGCCCTTGAGCGCGGCGATGTCCGCCTCGCCGATCAGGGGGTGATCGACGGCGGGCACCGGGTCCTGCCAGAGCTGCGGCTCGGGGATCCACGGGCCGAGGTAGCGCGACAGAGGACCCATGTCGCGGTGCAGCAGCTTGTACCAGGCCCTTCCGAACGCGTCGGCGAGCTGGTCGGGGTGCTCGTGGAAGCGCTTCGAGATCGGCTCGTAGATCGGGTCGAGCCTCAGCGCGAGGTCCGTCGTCAGCATCATCGGCGCGTGCCGCTTCGACGGATCATGCGCGTCGGGCACAGTGTCCTGGGCAGCGGGATCCGTCGGAGTCCACTGCTTCGCGCCCGCGGGGCTCGTGGTCAGCTCCCACTCGTACTTGAAGAGGTTGTCGAGGAACCCGTTGTCCCACTGTGGTCGGGTGGTTGGTCCACGCGCCCTCGAGCCCGCTCGTGATCGTGTCGACGCCCTTGCCGCTGCCGGAGGTGTTCTTCCAACCCAGGCCCTGCGCCTCGACGGGGCATCCCTCCGGCTCCGGGCCCACGAAGTCGGGGCTGACCGCGCCGTGGCACTTGCCGAACGTGTGGCCACCGACGATGAGCGCGACGGTCTCCTCGTCGTTCATCGCCATGCGCGCGAACGTCTCGCGGATGTCCTTGCGCTGCGGCAAGCGGGTCGGGGTTGCCGTTCGGGCCCTCGGGGTTCACGTAGATCAGGCCCATCTGCACCGCGCCGAGCGGGTTGGCGAGCTCGCGCTCGCCGCTGTAGCGCTCGTCGCCGAGCCAGGTGTCCTCTGGGCCCCAGAAGATCTCGTCGGGCTCCCAGACGTCCGCACGCCCGAAGCCGAAGCCGAACGTCTCGAAGCCCATCGACTCGAGGGCGACGTTGCCGGCGAAGACGAGCAGGTCGGCCCACGACATCTTCCGTCCGTACTTCTGCTTCACCGGCCACAGCAGGCGGCGCGCCTTGTCGAGGTTCGCGTTGTCGGGCCAGCTGTTGAGCGGCGCGAAGCGCTGCGTGCCGCTTGCCGCCACCGCCGCGGCCGTCGTGCGATGCGGTAGGTGCCCGCGGCGTGCCAGGTCATGCGGATGAAGAGCGGCCCGTAGTGGCCGTAGTCGGCGGGCCACCAGTCCTGCGACGTCGTCATCACCTCGATCACGTCGCGCTTCAACGCATCGAGGTCGAGCGTCGCGAACTCCTTCGCGTAGTCGAAGTCCTCGCCCATGGGGTTGGCCCGGTCGTGCTGGTGGAGCACCCGACAGGTTGAGCTGGTTCGGCCACCAGTCCTGGTTGGTGTGGGGCGAGTGCGCTCGGGAGTCGGGGCGGGGATCGCTGGGTTCTCGCTGCTCGCAGACACGTCGGTGCTTCTCCTCTCACGGCTTCGTGATGCTCTGGTCGGGGGCTGCCGCGACGCAGTCGGGGCAGCGGCCCCAGTAGATGACTTCGGCTTCGTCGATCTCGTACCGGCGGGGTCGGAGGCGATCAGGCATGGCGTGTAGCCGACCGCGCAGTCGACGTCGATCATGCGGTTGCAGGTTCGGCAGATGAGGTGGTGGTGGTTGTCGCCGACGCGGTCCTCGTAGCGCGCGGCGACCCTGCGGGCTGGATGCGCCGCAGCACACCTTTGTCGGTGAAGACGCGTCGAGCGCGTCGTAGACCGCTTGGCGCGAGACGTTCCCGAGCTCAGCTCGCACGATCTTGTCGAGATCATCCGCGGTGCTGTGGGGTCGACCGGACACCGCACGCAGCACGGCGACACGCTGCGCAGTGATCTGCAGGCCATGACGCCGCAGGACTGACTCGGTGTCGTCGGGCACGTGGGGACCGTACCCCGGATTCTGGATCTAGTCCAGATCAGCCCGCAGGGTTTACGGTTTCTCAATGGATCGCATCGAGATCGAGATCAAGCTCCATCGGGGCCGTGCCGACGCGCTGGAAGCCATCGCCGCGATGAGCGAGGAGGAGCGGCGTGCGCCGCGCACCCGGAGTGAGCACGATCCCGATTCCTGGTGGTGCCATGCCGACCACTTCATCCACACCACGCTCATCGAGCGGCAGTTCAACGAGATGGTGCGCAAGCACCTCCGCGGGGAGCCGGCGATGGATCGGAACCTGGTCGACGAGACCGGCGCGAGCCTGCGGTCGCTCGACGACATCATGGCCTACGTCCACCGGTTCACAGAGGGGTGGAAGGTCGAGAACCAGGACAAGCCGCTCGACGAGCTCGTGCGCATTGGGTGTGCGGTCCACGGGACACGCTGCGCTCCTCGCCGAGCTCGACGACGAGCAGCTCGCGTCGAAGATCCCCGGTGCGCCCTGGGCGAAGATGGAACCGTCGGAGGGATCATGGCGGTGCACACCGATCACACCCTGATGCACCGGCACTGGGCGGCGGAAGGCACCACGGTCGAGGCCTGACACGCACGAACACGCGCGTCGGCCGATTCACTTTGCACTTGCGGACTTCTCACGACCGGTTGCCGAACGGCTTACACCGGTTCGAGAACCGTGGCTCCATGCCCGAAATGGTTCGGGCCATGAGCCAAGGAGCCTGACGAAGTGACTTCCTTCCGCAAGCTGGCCTTGGGTGCCGCGAGGCCACGCATCGCCGTCCTCGTCGGCGGTGACATGCGGCGCCAGTCTCATCGGACCGGGCGCCGTAGCCCGCCGCCACGCCGACGGGCCGAGACCGACGCCGAAGGTGCGGCCTGACGAGTCCACATGACCAAGGCCGACGGCTCGGTCGTCACGGTGAAGCTGGACGCGAGCTTCCACGTCACCAGCACGATCGACAGCATGGGCTGACCCCGCAAGATCCCGAGCCAGCACGAGGCCCTTCCCTCCGGCGGAAGGTCCTCGTGGCGTCGAAGGGACGACGATGCGCCGGTCGCCCTCGTCCTGTACCCGTTGCACGATGCCGGCGTTTCTGCCCTCGCGACTCGATTTACCAGCGTGGCCGTGTGCACCGCCATGCCGGGCTCGAGCGGACGGTGATCATTGCGACCGCACCGTTGCCCGGTGCACCCCGCAGCGTCTGAACCTCAGCGCAGGCAGTCGCGGACCACGTGAGTGAGCTCGACGGCACGGGCGTCCATGCCTCCCGGTAGCGGGAGACGCTGCACGGTGTATGCGAACGCGAACGTCATAGGTCGGGTCGCAGAACGCCAGCGAGCCACCCGCGCCATCGTGGCCGAACGCCCGCACGCTGCCGAACGCCCACCGCGGCGAGCACGGCCGTTGGAACATCACTCCGAACCGGGCCTGCAGCCCAGTGCCGAGCTCTTCGCCCGCGGCCTGGATCTGCGACATCTGGCTGATCGTGTCGTCGGTCAGCACCCGCGGCTCGCCTCCGACCTCGTGGCGGAGTGAGGTGTAGAGCGCGGCGAGCCCGCGCGCTCGCGAGCACACCCGCCGCCGGCGGACCAACTCGGCGCAACGATTCGTCATTGACCCGGCTCAACAGCTCGAGCGGGTTGCCGCGCGGCACCGACGAGCGCGCCGAGGTCGTCGCCGAGGTCGAGCCCTCCAGGAGACTCGGCGATGAACGCCATGAGCTCCTCCCCCGTCGGTGCCTGCGCGTCGACGACGCGGTGGTCTTCCGATGCCGGCGTCCCCATCCAGACGTCGATGCCCCGAGGCGCGGTCACGTCGTCGCGCAGCGCTTGGGCCACCGCGTCGGCCGTCGATGCGACGAACCAGCTCGTCGGCGAGCGTGCCGATCGTGAGCCCGTGGTAGAGGAACGCTTGCCCCGGCTGCCAGAACGGACGCTGCGCGGCGAGGCGTTCGGCCAGCGGGGCGTGCGCGAAGAGCTCCTCCCAGCTGAATCCGCCATCTACCCCGACGAGGCCCGCTTGGTGCGACAGCAGCTGACGCACCGTGACCGACGCCTTGCCGGCCTGCGCGAACTCGGGCCAGTACGACGCGACCGTCGCGTCGAGGTCGAGCTGCCCGCGCTCGCACCAGCAACGCGACGACCACGGCGGTGGCGCCTTTGCTGCTCGAGTACACGGGCAGCAGCGAGTCAGGCCCCATCCCCTGCCCACCGATCAGATCCACGACGCGCTCGGCGCCGACGTGCACCGCGAGCTGCGCGCTGTAGGTCGGATCGGCTTCGCAGAACCCCTGGAACGTCTGGTGGACGCGGTCGAAGCTCGCCATGCGCGGCGACCCTACGCGCCCCCGGGATACTCGTCGTCGGTGACGTGTGCCCCCCAGCTCGCCGCGCCCTCCGTGATGGAGATGTGGGTCATGAGGTGATCGTGCGTCGCCCCGTGCCAATGCCATTCCTCGGGCGGTGTGCGTACGACGTCACCAGGACGGATCGGCACGATCGGCTCGCCGCTCGACTGCACCAAACCTTCACCCTCGGTCACGTAGAGGATCTGGCCGAGGCTGTGGGAGTGCCACGCAGTCCGCGCTCCTGGCGAGAAGTGCACGATGTTCATGGACACGCGTGACGGATCCTGTGGTTGCGCGGCCGAGTCGATCCAGACGTCGCCGGTGAACCACTCGGCAGGGGCCCTGGTGGACGGCTTCTTCGGTGAGATCTCCATGGCTTCTCCTTGCGCCGTGCTCGAAGGGCATCATCGCACCGAGCCGGGTTAGCGTCCGCACCGTGGACTACGAGCAGATCCTGAGCGAGCAGCGCGACGAGATCGTGCTGCTCACCCTCAACCGTCCCGAAAAGCTGAACGCTTGGACGCCGCGCATGAGCGCCGAGCTCGTCGACGCGATCGAGGCCGCCGACAACGACGCGTCGGTCGGCGCTGTCGTGATCACCGGGGCCGGCCGCGGGTTCTGCGCCGGAGCCGACATCTCGGCGGTGTTCGACGCGCAGCTGTCGGGCACGAACTCGTCGGACACGGCCTCGTCGAGCGCTGCCTCCCACCCGCACCCGCGACTGGGTCGAGCTCGTGCGCTCGACCAAGCCGATCGTCGCGGCAGTGAACGGCCCCGCGATCGGTGTCGGCCTCACCATGATCTTGCCGTTCGACCGGATCGTCGTCGCCGAGAGCGCCAAGCTCGAGCGTGCGGTTCGTGAAGATGGGACTCGTTCCCGAGCTCGCTTCGTCGTCGTTCCTGCCCCAGCGGTGTGGGTTCGGCGCGGCGAACGACCTCATGCTCTCGGGTCGCACCGTGCTCGGTCCCGAAGCGGTTGCACTCGGCCTTGCCGACGAGTGCGTGGCCGACGACGCCGTGCTCGACGCAGCGATCGCACGCGGCTCAGTCCTACGCCGAGAACCCGACGCCACAGCTCCGGTGGATCAAGCAATTGATCACGCAGAACGCGAACGAGGTCGACACGCGAGCCATCCAGACGTGTGAGATCGAGGCGCTGCAGCAGGCCTACGCCACCCCCGAGCACAAGGAAGCGGTCGCCGCGTTCCTGGAGAAGCGCAAGCCCACTTTCCGATAGCCCCGGATCTCGAATGGGGAATCCTCCCGATGCGTCGGAGGAGCCCGAATTCGTACCTTCCTCCTACCGCGATGTTCACCGCGGTCCTGACTGAGGAGGACAGATGATCCTGGCAACGACGAAGGTCGAGGACTACGACCGCTTCCTGAAGATCTTCTCGACGAAGGGCGCCGAGAAGCGCAAGCAGCACGGCTCGAAGGGCGCCACCGTGTTCCGCGATCCCAATGAGGAAGACCGCGTGGGGTGCTCTTCGACTGGGACGCCGAGGGCTGGAAGAGCTTCGTGTCCGACCCCGAGGTCCCCCCGATCCTGCAAGAAGCAGGCCATGTCGGCCGGCCGCAGCCGGGCGAATTCCGGCGGACAGTACGAGGCCTAGGAGGACATCATGAGCAACCCCGCGACCAAAGCCCCCGAGTACCGCAAGTACGTCCTGCGCTGGGACGAGCGACCGGGCGCCGGCCCGTCTGAGTACGAGGCGGCGCAGTTCCGCATCCTCGACGTGTTCCGCCAGTGGAACGCACCGGACGGCCTCACGTTCCACCAGTTCGTCGTGCGCGTCGGTGACTGGGGCGGCTACGCCGTCATCGAGGCCGACAACCTCGCCGACATCCACCTGCTGACGACCGCGCTCGCCGCGTTCACCTTCCGCCTCGAGCCCGTGATCGACGTCATGGATGCCGTCGACGTCGAGCTTCAAGCCATGGCCTGGCGCGAGAAGGTCGGGCAGTAGATCGAACACGTCCGCTGCGGGCGCGGTCTCCACACACCGATGCGAGACTGCGCCCGTGGACGGGCGGCCGACGGGGACGGTGACGTTCCTGTTCACCGACGTCGAAGCATCGACCCGGTTGTGGGAAGAGCAACCCGACGAGATGCAGACAGCGTCGGAGCGCCACGACGAGATCCTGCGCACGTCGATCGACGGTCGGGGCGGATACGTGTTCGCCACCACCGGGGATGGCTTCGCCGCCGCGTTCTCGAGTGCGCGCGATGCGCTCGATGCAGCCGTCGTCGCGCAGCGAGCGCTCACACGGGAGGAGTGGCCCACGGAGGAGCCGGTCACGGTGCGAATGGGTCTCTACACCGGAGAGACGGCAGAGCGCGACGGTGAGTACTTCGGATCGGCGCTGAACCGCGCCGCACGCATCATGGCCGCGGGCCGTGGCGGCCAGATCCTCGTCGGCGCCCCCACCGCCGCGTTGCTCGACGCATCGGAAGTCGTCGATCTCGGCGAGCAACGATTGACAGACCTGCCCGGACTCGAGCGCCTGTTCCAGGTGCGCGCCGAAGGGCTTCACTCGGAGTTCCCTCCCCCGCGGGGCCTCGAGGGTCGCCGGGGCAACCTCCCGGTGCTGTCCACGACGCTCATCGGACGTGGCCAGGAGCTGGCGCAGGTCACCGACCTGGTCCGAGCCAACCGACTCGTGACGTTGACCGGGGTCGGTGGTGTGGGCAAGACGCGACTCGCGCTCGCGGCGGCCACCGCGATCGCCGGGGACTTCCCCGATGGCGTGTGGCTGGTCGAGCTCGCACCCGTCGGTGCATCGGCATCGGTGCCCGATGCCATCGCGACGGCATTGGGGATCACCCTGCAGTCCGGCGTGCCGGCGACGCACACCATCGCCGCCGCGCTCGCGGGAGCACGTGTCCTCCTCCTGCTCGACAACTGCGAGCACGTGGTCGATGCCGCGGCGGACGTGGCCGAGTCGATCCTCAACCGGTCGGGCACGGCAGCCGTCCTCGCGACGTCACGGGAGGGACTCAGGGTTGCCGGAGAGCGTCTCTTCCCCGTGCCCACTCTCGCGGTCGATGCGGGCCCGGCCTCCCCAGCCGTCGAGCTGTTCCTCGACCGCGCCCGAGCCGTCGATCCGGCCTTCGAGCTCATCGATGTCGCGAACGCCAAAGCCGTCACCGAGATCTGTCGTGGCCTCGACGGCATCGCCCTCGCAATCGAGCTGGCGGCAGCACGCGTCGTCTCGCTCACGCCGGTCGACCTGCAGCAGCGACTCCTCGCCGACCGGTTCAGGATGCTCACGGGGTCGAAGCGGCAACGGAGCTTGCAGGACACCGTCGGTTGGTCGTACGAGCTACTCAACGAAGACGAGCGCGAGGTCCTCCAGCAGGCCTCGGTCTTCTCGGGAGGGTTCGACCTCGACACGCTCACTGCCGTCATCGAGTCTGCGGACAGCTTCGCCGTGCTCGAGCTGCTCGATTCGCTCGTACGCAAGTCCTTGGTGACGACAAGCCAATCGGACGGGCAGGTGCGGTACGCACTGCTCGAGACGATCCGCCAGTTCGCCGAGGACGAGCTCTCGGCGTGCGGGTCGCTCACCCGTGTGCGGGGCCGGCACGTGCGCACTTCGCCGCGCAGGTCGTCGGGAGGTGGGAGCAATGGGGCGGCCCCGGGTTCAGGGAGGCGATGGATTGGGTCGCGACCGAGTTCGCGAACCTGCGGGCTGCGTTCCGTTGGAGCGCCACTCAGCTCGATGCCGAGACCGCGGTCGACATCGCGGCGCACGCGGCCATGATCGGCGTCTCAGCCGAGCTCTTCGAGAGCGTCGGGTGGGTCGAGGAGATCCTCGACCCCGCAATGGTCGCGGATGTGCCAAGGCTTCCTCGCGTGTACACCGCTGCCGGGTACAGCTGCTTCACCGGGCGCGCCGAGCAAGCGGTGCTGCATGCGCAGACGGCGCAACGGCTCGAGCGCGATCCGAAGTACGACGGGTTCGAGCTCGGACTGTCGTGCTTCATCGAGGCGCTCGCGGAGGTCTACTGCGGACACCTCGATCGCTACGTCGAGCTCGCGTGGTTGGTCGCCGGCCTCCCGGGCGGCGCGCCCGTGTACGGCAAGCCCGGGCTGGTCGACGGCCTGCAAGCAGCCGGGCTCGTCGACGAAGCGCTCGCCCTCACCGACGACGCCGTCGCCACGGCGCGCGAGAGGGGAACGGATGGTGGATCGCGTATGCGCTCTGGACGCGGTGGCACTGCCTACGCGTGCGTTGATCCTGTCCGAGCATTGGCGGCGTGGCGGGAAGCGTTGGCCTACGTGCAGCAGCACCGAGTGCACTTCTTCGAAGGATTCATCGCGCGAGACGCCGCACTCCTGATTCGGGTCGACGCCGATCGAGACGAAGCGCTCGCCCTTTTCGAGACCGCCATCGACTCCTTCCGCCGCACCGGGAACGTCGCCCAGCTCACGATCACGGTCGCAAGCGTCATCTCACTGTTCGAACGAGTCGGGCGCCCCGAAGCCGCGGCCACGTTGTACGGAGCGATGAGCCATCACGGGGCCGACCATCACGTGCCCGAGCTCCCGGAGATCAAGGCTCGGGTCAGCGTGGGGCTCGGCTCAGCTCGGTTCGACGAGTGCGCCTCGGCGGGGGCATCGATGGACCTCAACAGCGCGGCCAGCTACGCGCGCGACCAGATCGAGATCGCGTGTACCGACCTAGCGGTTCCCGCTGCCACGCTCTCGGGCCCAGGCGGCGCCCTGAGCGGTCGAGAGGCCGAGGTGCTCCGTCTCGTCGCGCAAGGGCTCACGACGCGAGAGATCGCCGACCGGCTCTTCATCTCTCCGAAGACAGCCGACCACCACATCCAGCACGTGTACACGAAGATCGGGGTGTCGAGCCGCGCCGCCGCTGCGCTGTGGGCCTTCCAGCACAACGCCGTCGGTTGACCCCGCGCCTCTGATGCCTAGGCATCATCCAAGCTGATGCTAAGATGTCGTCATGCGGACGACGGTCACCCTCGATCCGGACACGGAGCAGATCATCCGGCGCCGCATGGTCGAGCGAGGCCTCTCGTTCAAAGACGCGTTGAACGATGCCATCCGCAGTGGAGTCCGGTCAGCCGACGCGCCCGCACCCTTTCGCACCGAGACGGCCGCCATGGGCGAGTCGCGGGTGAGCCTCGATCGCGCGCTTCAGATCGCCGGCGACCTCGAAAGCGATGAGCTCGTACGCAAGATGCGCATTGGTTCGTGAAGCTCGTCGATGCCAACGTCCTGCTGTACGCGGTCAACACTGACGCTCGCCACCACGCCCGATCGGTGAGGTGGCTCGATTCGGCGCTGTCGGGATCGGACACCGTGGCGTTCGCATGGGTCGCCCTGCTCGCCTTCGTCCGGCTCTCCACGAAGGTCGACCTCTTCCCGGCACCGCTCGACGTCGAGCAAGCGATGGATCGGGTCGACGTGTGGCTCAACGCTGCACCCTCCGTCGTCCTCGAGCCAACGGTCGACCATCCGCGGATCGTCCGCGGCCTGCTCCGAACGCTCGGCTCGGGCGGCAACCTCGTGAACGATGCTCATCTCGCCGCACTGTCGGTCGAGCATCGATGCGGCATCGTGTCGTTCGACAACGACTTCTCCCGGTTCGACGGCGTGACTTGGCAGCTGCCGCCGGGCTAGCCGTTCCTCGGGAGCTCGTTGAACGGCACGCGAGAGGTCGCCCGGTTCCTTGGGAAGCCCGAGCACGCGCTCGCTCACGATGTTCTTTTGGATCTGATCGGTGCCGCCGAAGATCGGCAACGCCTGCGCTTGCAGGGCTTGGGCGGTGAGCAGATGAGCAACGCGACCGCCCGGCGCATCGGCGAGCGACGCGCGCTGATCCTCGTCGTAGCCGTGGAGCATCCCCCGCGCTCCGAGCAGCTGCATCGAGAGATCGCGGTTGTGCCGGAGGATCTTTGCGGTGAGCAGCTTGCCGAAGTTCGGCAGGCCCGGGATGTCACCGCCTGCCGCGCGCACGGCCTTGTGCCGCTGCCCGTTCATCCGCTGGAGCTCGCCGAGGATGTAGGACTTCGCGAGGTCCTGCCGTACGACGGGATCGCGATCGAGGCCGAGCTTTCGAGCGAGCTCGATGTAGACGTTCGCTCCGCTCGGCATGGGAGACGCGTCCGCCGCAGGTCGCTTGGATGGCGTACGAACGAAGTCGCCCGCGCGCTTGCCGAGATCGTTCGCAACTGTCCCGGGTCGTGCCATCAGGCCGACTCCGCCGCGCTCGCCGCCCGCGCCCATGCCGGCGCGCTCGTGGAAGAGCGTCGTGTTGGCGACCTCCCAGCCCCGGTTGCGCTCGCCGATGCGGGCGGCGTCGCTCACGACCGCGTCGGTGAAGAAGACCTCGCAGAACATCTCACCGCCGGTCATCTCCCGAAGCGTCCGCACCTCGACGCCCGGCTGGTGCATGTCGATCGCGAACCACGTGATGCCCTGGTGCTTCGGTGCAGTCGAGTCGGTGCGGGCGAGAAGCATCCCGAGGTCGGCCCAGTGCCCACCCGATGTCCACACCTTCTGGCCATTGACGACCCACACATCCCCGTCCTGCACCGCGCGCGTCGACAGGCCCGCGAGGTCGGATCCTGCGCCTGGCTCGCTGAAGAGCTGACACCACCAGACTCGGCCGCTGACGATGTCGGGCAAGTACCGGTCGATCTGCTCGCGGGTGCCATGGGTGACGATCGTCGGCGAAACGAGCCCGATCCCCATCCCGAACGGTGCGCCCAAGGCGCCGAACTCGGCGATGGTGCGAGCGACGGCCATGGCGTCAGCACGATTGAGCCCGCGGCCGTAGGCGTCAGCCGGAAGGAGTGGTGCGGCCCAGCCGGCCATGCCGAGCCGTTGCCACCACTCACCGACGGTGAGATCGGGATCCCAGCTCTCGGCGAGCCAGTCTCGAAGCTCGGCGAGGAGGTCGCCGTCGGTGCGGGCGGTGTCATCGGTCAAGGTCACGTGCGAATCGTAGGGCGGCCGGAGGCGTGACTCAGGTCCCGGAGCGGTCCTCGATCACGGCGTCGGCCGGGGATCGGAAGCCGTGCTCATACGCCCCCGCGAACCCTTCGCCGACGAGAGCCGTCGCGGCGTCTCGCGCTCGATCGACGTCGAATTGCTCGCTCGGGGCTCGGGCCGCGCGTCGATCGATCCGCATGTGATCCGCGCACCCGAGCAGCCTCGCTGCCTGCACCGCGTCACCGGATCGCGCCGCTGCCGATGCGAGTCCTTCGAGACCCCGAGGCACGGCCCTCGGATGCGCGACCACACGCGCCTCCTCATAGCTGGTGCGGTGCCAGTCGCATGCCCGCGGAGCATCTCCGAGAGCCTCGGCGACGAACCCCAAGACCGAGCACGACGCAGCGAGCCCTGCCGGCACGTCGAGAGGCGAGGTCGCCCGAGCGAAGGAGCTCGAGAAGCGTCGACCGGCGCCGCGGTACAGCTCGAGCGCTTCGACCGCGGATCGTTCTGCCTCGTCCAGGCGGCCCTGCCGCCGCCGTAGATCCGCAAGCGCGTGGAGTGCCTGCGCTCGGACGGGCAGCGCTGACAGCTCCGCGGCACGAGACAACGCTCCCAAGAGCAACGGTTCCGCGGCGGCGTGGTCGCCTGCCAGCACCGCCAACACGCCGAGCCTCGACCGCAGCGCGACCTCGAACCGACTCATGCGCAGACTCGACACGATCTCGAGCGCCTCTCGGAGAAGTGTCCTCGCAACCTCGACATCGCCGATCAGCTCGTCGAGCTCCGCCACGAGATCGAGGCAGACGGCCGTCATGAACTCGTCGCCCGCATCCCGGAACCGGGGCAACACGTCTCGCACCGCCACGCCGAACGCGTCGGAGTCGCCGTCGCGCTGCGAGGCGAGACCGGCGCGCAGCCACGGTCGGACCGCGCACACCCAGGGCGCATCACCCGCGGCCTCGAGCTGTCCGAGCGCGATCTCGTTGATCTCAACCGCCTTCTCACGACGCCCTGACTCCGCGACGACCTGCGAGTAGAAGGTGAGTCCGTAGGTGGCCAACAGGGTGTCGCCCTGGGCCTGCATGAGGTCGACGCCCTGGTCGAACTCCGCGTCGAAGTCGCTTCCGTGCCCCGTGAGATAGCCGAGGAAGGCAAACCAAACCAGAGCCCAACCGTGGACGAAGGGCTGCATGTCGCCGGGAAGCGAGAGCGCGGCGCCGAGCCATCGGAAGCCCTCGCGGGACCCGCCCGTCACCCAGCGGTGCAACGCCGTGTCGGCCGCGATCGCGACCGCGACCTCCTTCTCCTCCGCGCCGACCGCCCACTCGAAAGCCGCTCGGACGTTGTCGCGCTCCGCGTACATCGCCTCGTGCCACCGCCGCTGGCCGACCCCCTGGAGCGCGAGCCGACTGCGAGCACAGAGGTCGGCGATCTGCGCGGCGAGCCGGCCGTTGGCGGCGTCCGCCTCTCCGCGCTCGACGAGCCGCTCTCGTCCGTACTGGCTCAGGGTCTGCAGCATCCGATAGCGGGGCTCGGGTTCTGAGCGATCGACGAACAGGAGGGACTTGGCCACGAGGCCCGCGACGAGCTCGGCGACATCCGCAGGCTCGACGTCGCCGGCGCTGCAGACAGCCTCGGCCATGCCGATGACACACCCTCCGGGGAACACCGCCAACCGCTCGAACACCCGACGCTCGTCGGCGAACAACAGCTCGTAGCTCCAGTCGACAACAGCGCGCAACGTCTGCTGTCGCGCCATCGCCGTTCGGGAGCCACCGGTCAGCAATCGGAACCGGTCGTCGAGCCGTTCCGCGATCTGCGCGACCGAGAAGGCGCGCGTGCGGGCCGCGGCGAGCTCGATCGCCAGCGGAAGGCCATCGAGGCGGACGCAGATGTCTCGGATGACGGCCGACGCGACCTCGTCGGCGGAGAACGACGCGTCGAGCGCGATCGCCCGTTGGATGAACAGCTCGGTTGCGTCGCGCTCATCGAGCGGAGGAACCGACCAAACCGCCTCGCCCGACACGCGCAGCGCTTCGCGACTCGTCGCGAGCACGTGGACGCGTGCACCAGCTGTCAGCAGGTCCTCAGCGATGCGCGCCGCGGCGTCGATCACGTGCTCGCAGTTGTCGAGCACGAGCAGCAGATCCTTGTCCGCGCAGAACTGCTGCACGCGCGCCGCTGGCGAGAGCTCGTTGTCCGGCAGCTCGAGCGCAGCGGCGATGGCCTCTGCCACAGCGACGGCCTCTCTGACCGGCGCGAGCTCGATCAGGAAGACGCCGTAGGCGTACGCGTCGACGGCGCGCCGGGCCGCGTCGACAGCGAGCCGCGTCTTCCCCGCGCCGCCCGGCCCGACCAGCGTGACCAGACGATGGCTCGCGAGCGCTTCGGACAGCTGAACGAGCTCATCCTCCCGACCGAAGAGCGGGGTGATCGTCGCCTTGATGTTCGTCCGCGGGCGCGTCGTCGTGGTGACGGCGGCTGGCGCCCGCAACGCGGGATCCTGGTTCAAAATCGCGGCTTCGAGCCGCTGCAGCTCAGGGCCGGGGTCGAGCCCGAGCTCCTCGGCCAGGACCTCCCGACCTTCCTGGTAGACGCGGAGCGCGTCGGCCTGCCGCCCCGAGCGGTAGAGCGCCAACATCAGCTGGCCGCGCATCCGCTCGCGCAGCGGGTTGGCGGCCACCAGCGCGTCGAGATCACCGACGACCCGGGAGTGCTGGCCAAGCGCGAGCTCCGCGTCGACCTGATCCTCGCGGACGGCGAGGCGCACCGCGTCGAGGCGGACGATGTGGGGCTGGGCGAAGTCTTCGTACGCGAAGTCCGCGAGAGCCGGCCCACGCCACAGGGAGTCGACCGCCTCGAAGCGCGAAGCGGCGGCGTCGATGTCCCCATTCGCAAGCGCGGCACGCGCCTCGGCCACACCGCGCTCGAACCGGTGCAGATCGACGTCGTCGGGCTCGATCGAAAGCACGTATCCAGGCGGGCGCATCCGCACGACTTCGCTCGACCCGAGCGTCTTGCGCAGCTTGGAGATCAGGCGCTGCAGCGCATTCGTGACACCAACCGGCGGATCTTCCTGCCACAGAAGCGCGATCAAGCGATCTGTCGAGACGACCTGCCCGCACTCGAGGGCGAGGATCGCCAGAAGGGCCCGGAGCTTCGCACCGGGCACCGCGATGGGTGCGCCGTCGCTGCCCTCCACCTCCATCGACCCCAGGAGGAGAACCCGCATCTGTCCGACCGTACCGAATCAGTTGCAGAACAGGCGGCGGTCAGCGCGGTCGCGCACAGTCGTGATGTGTCCCGTGCCCAACGACAACACGACGAGCTTCAGGAGCTGTGCCGCTCTGGAGCGGTCGGGCGCGCCGTTGACCTGGCCTTCCTGCACTTCTCGGACTTCGGCCACGACGACGAGATCGTCACTCTGCTCGCGGAGACGATCGACCGCACGGGGGCTCCGACCCTCGTGCGCCGCCGGTTCGCGGACCTTCGGGGCATGACCGCTGACCCGGACGATCAGTGGTCGGTCAGCCCCGGGTCAGAGCCCGGGCGCATGGTCGAGCCAGATCACGAACGAGCCTCGAAGGCTCCGAACTCGAAGGGGAACCGAAATGGCAGCTGATGTGCACACCACCGCAGGCAAGCGAATCCCGATGAGCCCCATGAGGAAGACCGCGCTCGTCGCAGGCGGCCTCTACCTCGTGACCTTCGTTGCCTCGATCCCGGCCCTCGCGCTGAAAGGCCCCGCTCTGCACAACGTCGACTTCATCCTCGGCCACGGCAGCGAGACGAGCGTTCTGCTCGCCGGGTTCCTCGACGTCGTCACGGCGCTCGCCGGCATCGGGACCGCCATCGCGCTGTTCCCGGTTGCGAAGCGGCAGAGCGAAGGTGCCGCGCTCGGCTTCGCCATCTCCCGCGGTCTCGAAGCCGCAATGATCGTCGTCGGAGTCGTGAGCCTCCTCACCCTGGTGACGCTGCGTCAGGACTTTGCTGGCGTGACGGGAACCGATGCCACCTCGCTGGCCACCACGGGCAGGTCGCTCGTCGCCATGCACAACTGGACGTTCCTGCTCGGGCCAGGCGTCATGCCGGCCATCAATGCCTTCTTCCTCGGCACCGTGATGTATCGGTCCCGCCTCGTCCCCCGAATCATCCCGACGGTGGGACTCATCGGCGCTCCCCTGCTCCTCATCTCATCGACGGCGACGCTGTTCGGAATGTTCGACCAGGTCTCGCCCGCAGCCTTCTTCCTGGCCCTGCCGATCGCCGCCTGGGAGTTCTCGCTCGGAGTGTGGCTCGTGGTCAAAGGCTTCAGTCCCTCCCCGATCATCGAGGAGATGGCAGCGGAGAACGAGATGCACGAGTACCGCAGCCTCGCCGCCTGAGAATCGCAACCGCGTGGCCGGGTCCCACAAGGGCCCGGCCACATGCGCGCGCCGAACCGGGGCTGCTACCCCAGGCGTGTGAGCACGTTGCGCGTGATCTGCTCGATCTGCGGGTCTCGCGCCGCGAGGCCATGAGCCCAGTCGGTCGACCCTGACGTCACCACGGTCGCGCCGGCATCATTGGTGTAGGCGCCGAGCATCGCGTGGCCGTGGCGAATGCGCTCGATCGCCTCTTGGTCACGGGTGCCGAAGACGCGAGAGGCGATGTACTCGAGCTCGCTCGGCTCTCCGGGCTTCGGCGGGCGCGGCGCTGACTCACGCGTGAAGTGCTGCGTCGGGCACGTACCGAGGATTTCGAACGTCGCTGGGGTGCCGTCCTCACTGGTCGGGTACGGCAGCCCGTCGCGGTACGTGAACACGCAGCCGTCACACTCATAGCCGACGACCGTTGCGCCGGCGCCGAGCACGTCGCCGTAGCCGAGCCCAGTGCGATCGAAGATCCAGTGGCCCGGCGCGGTGCACGGTGTAGCCACCGAGTCCCGAGGTCACGTTGCGACCGATGCGGTGATAGCCACCGCGGGTGAACGAGACGCCTGTCATGAGGTTCTCGGGACGAGCGACGAGCACGTCGGACCAGAACGTCGTGACCTCAGGCTCACGGTCGGTGCCCATCACGGGATCGTCCTTGAAGAAGCCCTTGTAGCCGACCATCACGTCGTGGTCATCCCCCTCGATGCGCACCTGCCACAACGAGGTGTTGCCAGAGAAGAACGCCGCGTTGCCGCCGCGCGCGATGAAGGCTTCAACCGTGTCGCGGATGCCTCGAGACCAGTACTCGTCGTGCCCGACCGACAAGTACAAGCTCGCGCCATCGAGCACCTCTGGGTGATGCTCGAGGTCGGCGTTCGTGCACACTCCGATCTCGAAGCCGTCGTGTTCGGCCCACTCGATGAACGGCAGCTCCCAGTCCGGCCACCCCGCCGAGCCCGCATAGCCGGAGAGGTGGTTGAGCTGGAGGTAGCCGACGTGCGCGGCGTTCTGGGGATCGGGTGCGCCGGTGCCGGTGACGCGACGACCTTTGCCCGGTGGCTTGTAGAGGTAGCCCGCCGCCATCGGCCGTTGCATCGCGACGTGCGTGCCGCCCGTGTACAGGTTCGGGCCGCCGAAGTCGTTGTAGGCGTACCAAGTGTTGGTCGCCGGCGCGAGCACGATCCGCGCGGGAGGTCGGTCGAACAACGAAGAACGCGTGGTCGCGCCGCACCTTGTCGCCGACGTCGATCTCCATGACGACCTCGTAGTACCCAGACCGCCACGCCGGATCGACATCGAGCGTGAGCGCCACCGGCCAGCCGCACCCCTTCGATGAGGCATCCCTCGGCGTCTCGTGCTCGTCGGCCGCCACCGAGTCAGAGCGGAACACGACGTCCCGCCGCTCTCCGACTCGCGCCACCTCGACGCGGACCGGCCTCGCACCCGACGACGACATGTGCAGGCCGACCTGCTCGCCAGGTGCAGCGGATTGCGGCCAGCAATAGCCAGTGACCACCTCTCGCGCCATCGCTCGACCTTAACGACGCGTCGCGCCGGCCACGTGCCCTGCGACGAGGTCGACCCACTCGTCCCAATACGCCTCCGGATAGTCGTGACCCATGCCGTCGATGAGGACGAAGCGCGCGCCGGGGATCAGCTCCGCCGTGCGCCGGCCGCCACTCGGATCGATGAGCGTGTCCGCGCTGCCATGCAACACCAGCGTCGGCAGCCCGACGTCTCGAAGGGCCTCGGCGTGTGAACCGCTGGCCATCACGGCGATGATCTGTCGCGCGACACCCGGCGGATCGAAGGCGCGATCGAATGCCTCGCCCGCGTGCTTTGCCTGCGCCGCTTCGTCGACCTTCCCGGGACTTCCCCAGATCCGCAGCCCTTCGAGGTGGTTCGCGATGGCACTCGCACGATCGGTTGCCGCCGGCCCGAAGAGTCGAGCCTGCGCCTCATCGGACGCGCGGCCGACATCGGGTTCACCCGTCGTCGACATCACCGACGTCATGGAGTACAGCCGATTGGGGTGCTCGATCGCGAGCGTCTGCACGATCATGCCGCCCATCGAAAGGCCCATGACGTGGGCTCGATCGAGGCCGAGCGCGTCGAGCACGGCGATCACGTCGGCGGCCATGTCTGACAACGTGTACGCCACCTCGTCGGACGGCACGTCAGAGAAGTGGGTCGACAACCCGACGTCTCGGTTGTCCATGCGCACGACCCTCAGGCCCTTCGCGACCAACCGGGCGCACCACTCTTCCCGGTAGTTGATGCACTGGCTCCCGAGGCCATTGACGAGCACCAGCGTCGGATCGCCCGCGTCGCCGAACTCTTCGTAGAAGATCTCTGTCTTGCCGTTCTGCGCGAATGCCATGCACCAGTGTGGCGTGTGTCGAACGAGACGATCAGATCGACTACCTCGCGCCGATGGTGCCCGGCCGCGCGACGTACGGCTGGAAGAAGTCGTTGGCTTGCGCACCGTCCTCAGTGAGCACGATTGCGGGCACCGAGATGCCATCGATCTGCTCGCGGATGATGTCGGCGTGCCCTGCGTGTCGGGCCATCTCCTCGATCTGATGCACCAGGCCGTACCGGCGGTTCGCCGGCCTGGCGTCGTGGACGCCGAACCACGGGGCGGGAGGCACCAGTGTCGGTGCGCCGGGGTCGGTTTGCGCAACGGCGGCGAGGTACGGGCCGCGCGCTGCGTCGAACGCGACGATTGCATCGCCGGTGGTCTCGTCGTCCGCGAGCACCAGGCTCGACTCGTGGGCCGTGAACGCAGCGTCGTTGATCGCGGGCGGAGGGCCATCACCGTTCGTGAGTCGACTGGTCGCGCCGACCATGACGTACGTCGTGTGCTTGATCAGGCCGCCAATGGAGAGGGCGCTGCGGCAGGGACGCATGCGCGCCTGTTCTTCGGTCAGCCCGATCGCCGAGGCCCTGATCGCATCGAGCTGTTGGTCGATGTAGCGGACGAGGCCGGTGATCTCGTCGTCACGCGTCGGTGTGTACATCTGGCCACTCTGCACCGCGAACGCTGATCACGCCGCGGCACTCACCCGATGTAGGCCGCGAGGTGTTCGCCCGTGAGGGTGGAGCGGTCGGCGACGAGGTCGGCAGGAGTGCCCTCGAACACGATCCGGCCACCGTCATGGCCGGCGCCGGGGCCGAGATCGATGATCCAGTCAGCGTGCGCCATCACCGCCTGGTGGTGCGAGATGACGATCACCGACTTGCCCGAATCGACGAGCCGGTCGAGCACGCCGAGCAGCTGCTCGACATCGGCGAGGTGCAGCCCCGTGGTCGGCTCGTCGAGGATGTACGTGCCGCCCTTCTCGGCCATGTGCGTCGCGAGCTTGAGCCGCTGACGCTCGCCGCCGGACAACGTCGGCAGCGGCTGGCCGAGGGTGAGGTAGCCGAGCCCGATGTCGACGAGGCGGTCGAGGATCGCGTGCGCGGCCGGCGTCCGCGCCTTCCCATCGCTGAAGAATGCCTCGGCCTCGGTCACCGACATCCCCAGCACGTCACTGATGTCACGTCCTCCGAGGCGGTACTTGAGGACTGCGGGCTGGAACCGCTTTCCCTCGCAGTCCTCGCAGGTGGTCGCGACGCCCGCCATCATCGCCAGGTCGGTGTAGATGACACCGTTCCCGTTGCAGTTCGAGCACGCGCCCTCGGAGTTGGCACTGAAGAGGGCCGGCTTCACTTTGTTGGCTGTCGCGAACGCCTTGCGGATCGGATCGAGCAATCCGGTGTAGGTCGCGGGGTTGCTCCTTCGCGAGCCGTGGATCGCGCCCTGGTCGATCGATACCACACCAGCGCCAGCCGGGATCGACCCGTGGATGAGCGAGCTCTTCCCCGACCCGGCAACGCCGGTGACGACGACAAGCACCCCGAGCGGGATGTCGACGTCGACGTCGCGCAGGTTGTGCAGCGTCGCGCCGCGGATCTCGAGCGCGCCGGCCGGCGTACGCGCCGTCTCCTTCAGCGTCGCTCGGTCGTCAAGGTGGCGGCCGGTGACGGTGCCGCTGGCGCGCAGGCCCTTGACGGTGCCCTCGAAGCAGATCGTGCCGCCTGCGGCTCCGGCGCCGGGACCGAGGTCGACCACGCGGTCGCCGATCGCGATCGCCTCGGGCTTGTGCTCCACAACGAGCACCGTGTTGCCCTTGTCCCGCAGCCGCAGCAACAGCGCGCTCATCCGTTCGATGTCGTGCGGATGCAGGCCAATCGTGGGCTCGTCGAAGACGTAGGTGACGTCGGTGAGCGACGAGCTGAGATGGCGGATCATCTTCGTGCGCTGCGCTTCGCCGCCTGACAGCGTGCCGGTCGGCCGGTCGAGGGTGAGGTAGCCGAGGCCGATCTCGACGAACGACTCGAGCGCCTGCCGGAGTGCCTCGAGCAACGGCGCGACCGAGGGCTCGTCGAGCCCCTTGACCCACTCGGCCAGATCGCTGATCTGCATCGCGCAGGCGTCGGCGATGTTGACGCCTTTGATCTTCGAGGAGCGCGCGCCCTCGCTGAGCCGAGTGCCGCTGCACTCAGGACAGGTCGTGAACGTGATGACCCGGTCCACGAACGCGTGGATGTGCGGCTGCATCGCCTCGCGGTCCTTCGAGAGCATCGACTTCTGGATCTTCGGGATCATCCCTTCGTAGGTGAGGTTGATGCCCTCGACCTTGATCTTCGTAGGCTCCTTGTAGAGCAGGTCGTTGAGCTCCTTCTTGGTGAACTCGCGGATCGGTTTGTCCGGGTCGAAGAAGCCGCAGCCGCGGAAGATGCGGCCGAACCAGCCGTCCATGCTGTAGCCCGGGATCGTCAGCGCACCCTCGTTCAGCGACTTGCTGTCGTCGTAGAGCTGGGTCAGATCGAAGTCGTTGACGTTGCCCATGCCCTCGCAGCGCGGGCACATGCCACCGGTGACGCTGAAGGTTCGCCGCTCCCTGACCGTCTTGCCGCCGCGCTCCACCGTCACTGCGCCCGCTCCACTGACCGACGGGACGTTGAACGAGTACGCCTTCGGCGACCCGATGTGCGGCTTGCCGAGCCGACTGAAGACGATGCGCAGCATCGCGTTCGCATCAGTGACGGTGCCCACGGTGGAGCGAGGGTTGGAACCCATCCGCTCCTGGTCGACGATGATCGCGGTCGTCAGCCCTTCGAGCACGTCGACCTCGGGCCGACCCAGAGTCGGCATGAACCCCTGCACGAAGGCGCTGTACGTCTCGTTGATGAGGCGCTGCGACTCCGCGGCGATCGTGCCGAACACGAGTGAGCTCTTGCCCGAGCCCGACACGCCCGTGAACACCGTCAGCCGACGCTTGGGGATCTCGACGCTGACGTCCTTGAGGTTGTTGACGCGTGCCCCCTGCACGCGGATGAGGTCCTGGCTGTCAGCAGGAGGCTTGGTCATCGGGGCTCCGGATCAGCTCTCGGCGCGCCACAGTCGACGCTCAGGAAGGACGACATCGCCGTAGCCGTTGCAACGGACCTCGGTCGGACGTAGCTCGAACAGCACGTAGCGGTCGGCCGGGTCGTAGCTCGCGGCTGCGGCGGCCGTGGCCCGCGTGTCACCGTCGTCGACGAGATGGCCGATGCCACTGAGCGATGCCTCGCCGCCGGTCCCGGCGTTGTCAGCGACACCGTTGTGGAGGGCGAACGTCCCGCGCTCGTGGAGATCGGCGCCCTTCGGTGACGTCGGCTCCATGAACAGGTACAGCCCATCGGCGGTGAGGATCGGCGTGACCGGGGCGACCCGCGGCGCGCCGCTCGCACGCACGGTGGCGAGATAGCAGGGCGCCGCGAGCAACCGGTCCGCGACGAACGCCGCCAGCTCCGGCTCGGCCTCGGCGAAGGTTCCCCAGGTCGTCATCCGCCCATCATGCTCGGAGCACTCGGGGCGCGACGACGGTCAGGCCTGCGCGACGCGGACCATGTTTCCCGAGGGATCGCGGAAGGCGCAGTCACGGGCGCCCCAGGGTTGGGACACTGGCTCCTGCAGCACTTCTGCGCCCGACGCCCGGATCTTTTCGAACGTCGTGTCCAGATCATCGGAACGGAAGATCGCGACTTGCAGTGACCCCTTCGTCACGAGCGCCAGCAGGGCGTCGCCCTCGGCCTGAGAGAGGCCACCGTGGGGCTGGAAGAGGACGATGTCGACGTCCTGGCCGGGAGCGCCGACGGTGACCCAGCGGAAGCCCCCGTTTGCGACGTCGTTGCGGACCTCGAGGCCCAGCGCGTCTCGATAGAAGCCGAGCGCCTCATCGGGATCGTTGATGGGGATGAACGTTGAGGAGAGGTTGATTTCCATGAGACGACCGTACGAGCACCTCTGAAGGACTGCTTCTCCGATCCTGCTCAGGTCGAGACGGGAGCACGACGGGGCCGAGTCGCGACCTTGCTCACGCACGGTGGCACGACCTCGAGATCCCGGTGATCGCGCGCTCGGTACTGCGAAGGCGTCTCGCCGACGATCTCGGTGAACCGCGAGCTGAACGAGCCGAGTGACGTGCAGCCGACGGCGAAGCACGTGTCGGTGACCGACGCACCCTGACGCAGCAGGTTCTTCGCGCGTTCGATGCGCCGCGTCATGAGATACGAGTACGGCGTCTCACCGTACGCGGCCCGGAACCGGCGGGAGAAGTGCGCGGGAGACATCAGCGCGACGCGCGCCATGGCTGGCACATCGAGAGGCTGCGCGTAGTCGCGATCCATGAGGTCGCGCGCCCGGACGCAGGTGCGCGAGGTCGGCGAGCTCCTCCGGTGTCATGCGACAAGGCGTAGGCCGAGCGCGCTAGCGCTGGAAGGCGATGACTGCCTGCTCGAGCGCCTCCGCGATCCGCTCGTGGCCGGCCGCGTTCGGATGGTCACCATCGGACGCGAGCAGATGCGTCTCGTCCCACGTGTCGTCCGGACCACGAAACGCGGTACGCAGGTCGACATAGATCGACCCGCTCGATCCCGCGGTCGACCGAATCGCATCATTCACGGTCGTCGTGACGGCCGAGGCGGCATCGACGTAGGCCGAACCCTCGGCCGTCGCGTACTCGCCGCCCAACCACACGCTCCAGTAGTCGAGAAGCACGATCGCGACCGAGTGGCCGGCGGTCAGCTCGTGGATCCGGACGACGATCGCATCCAGGTTGGTCTCAAGCTGTGGGACCTTCGCGTCGTAGCAAGCCACGTCGTTCCCACACACAGACGAGTGCGCGACGTCGTTCGCGCCGACCTCGACGAGCACGGCCTGGCTGTCCTCCCACGTGCCGGATCACCTTGGAGTCGTTCTCGAGCTGCGCGAGCACATCGCCGCTGACGGCTCCCGGAACGGCCTCATTCGACGCGTCGACCCGATGACCAGCAGCCGCCGCGATGTCATCGCCCGTGAGCTCGGGATACGGCGTGCAGCGACAGGCTGACCCGTGGGGCACCGAGTCGCCAAGGGCAGCGATCGCGGTCATCCCTTCGAGCTTGGACCCGAGCTCTGCATCGACGGTCGGCGGCGGCGTCGAGGTCGAGGAACAGCCGGCGACGACGAGCGCGACGAGACCGAGCAGCGAGAGCGCACGCTGACGACTCGAGATCATCACGCGGTGAGTCTCGCCGTCCCCGGCACCGACCAGATGTCGGGTGCGCCACGCTCCTCGATCCCACGTCGATACGCTGCGTCCACGTGACCGCCTGGAAGGAGCTCGAACAGTCGGAACCCGAGTTCGCCCGGCGCGTGCGGACGCTGTTCGACGCGGGACGACACAAGACGATCGCGACGCTCCGATCGAACGGCTCGCCGCGCATCTCGGGCATCGAGTGCGAGTTCGTCGAGGGCGACCTGCGCTTTGGCTCGATGCCCAACGCACGCAAGGGAGAAGACCTCGCACGCGACCCGCACTTCGCGATCCACGGACCGACCTTCCATCCGCAGGAGGGCAAGGAGAGTGAGTGGCCGGGCGAAGCGAAGATCTCCGGGCGGGCCGTGCCCACAGACGAGATGTTCGTTGCGGACATCACCGAGGTCGTCATCACCGCGCTCGACGCCGCGGCCACCAAGCTCGTCGTCGAGTGGTGGACGCCTGAGCGCGGACTGCAAAGAGTCGAGCGGGACTAGCGAGCGCGCTACTCAGTCGACCTCGACGAGCCGCGATCTCGTGTCAGGTCGGCAGCGGGGCACCCGCGGCGACCGCGACGGCGCCGATCGCGCCGGCGATCAACAGCGCGGACACGACACCTCTGCGCAGCCCGAGCAACCACACCGCCGCGCCGGCAAGCAGGGCGATCTGCCACGACTGACCGAGCGACCTGGCGAGGGGGATGGAAGCACCAGCGATCGCCCCGATCGCCGCCGCGCCCGCCCCGACGAGGAAGGCCTGGATCCGCAGGTCGTGGCGCAGACGATCGAAGTGTGGAGCGCCGATCATCACATAGAGGAACGACGGCCCGAACGCGATCGCCGCCGCGAACACTCCCGCCGCGAGCCCGCCCGCTGCGTAGCCCACTGCGGCAACGGTGAGCACGACGGGGCCCGGAGTCACCTGTCCGAGCGCGACCGCGTTGAGGAACTGCGGTCCGGTCAACCATTGATAGGTGTGCACCGCGTCGCGCTGCATGAGCGGGATGATCACGAAGCCACCGCCATAGGAGAAGGCGCCGACCTTCAGCGCGACCCACGCCAGCGCGGCCATGCCGCCGGACCCCGCGGCTGCCGGCACTGCCGCCAACACCGCCACTCGACCGGGGCCGGGCATGACATCGGGCGGGCGCACCCGAGTCACGATCTCTGCGATCCCACAGAAGGCGATCACCACCACGAGGTACGCGCCCACCGTCGCCGCCGCGATTCCCCCCACGGCGACGAAGATCATCCAACGGACTCGCGCGGCTCGGTTCGCGCCCACGCGCGTCCAGCTCGGCGGCACCAACCTGACCGCGGCGCTCACTGCGACCGCCGGCACCGCGGCACCCGCGCCGGCAGCGGCGCCGAGCACCCAACGCGGCGGGTCCGTACCGAGGAACAGCACCGACAGCAGCAGGATCATCAGCAGCCCGGGAACGATGAAGCACAGCCCTCCGACGAAAGCACCGAGCCGTCCCCTCAGCCGCCAGGCGCAGAAGATCGCGAGCTGAGTAGAGGCGGGGCCGGGCAGCAGGTTCGTCGCAGCGACCGCGTCCTCGAAGTCGTGCGCGCTCAGCCAGCCGCGATCGTCGACACACAGCCGCCGCAAGAGTGAGATGTGCGCCGGAGGACCACCGAAGCCCGTGATGCCCAACCGCCCCCATTGGAGGGCGATCGTCCTCAGCCTCACGACCTCCGACGCTGGCGTCGTCAGCGAAACGCCGGTTGGAACAGCTCGACGACGTTGCCCGAAGGGTCCTCGAGCAGGATCTGCTTGCCGCCCGGTCCCGTCACGATGTCGTTGCGGAAGGTCGCGCCGGCGTCGCGGAGTCGGGTCACCTCGGCTTCGATGTCGTCGACGATGAGGTGGATGCGGTTCCAGCCTCCGGGCCCCGGCTGGCGGCCGTCAGGCATCGGACGGCCTGCGGAGCTCTGCGGCCCGGAGAGCAGCAGCCGCAAGTTGCCGCGCTTGACATCGGCGAACGCGGGCCCTCCGGCCATCAACGGCTCGAAGTCGAGCAGCTTCGTGTAGAAGGCAAGCGACGCGTCGACATCGTCGACCATGTAGCGGACGTTCACTGTCTCATCGTTGGGCATGTGCCGACCTCCTGGTCGATGGTTCCTCGATCATCTGGAGCAGGAACCCGATGCGTGTCTCGAGCTCGTCCGCGGTGCGTTCGAACGCGGGGAGCGTCGACCCGCCCGCGGGCCCTTCCAGCGCGGGGTCGGGAACACTCCAGTGGATGAGCTCTGGGTGCGAAGGCAGCTCGGGACAGACCTCGCGGACGCGGTCGCACAGGGTGATCACGAAGTCGAAGCGCTGGGCCACGAGCTCGTCGAGGTGCTTGGTGCGGTTCGCGCTGATGTCGATGCCCGCGCCTCTTCATGACCCGCACTGCGTTCGGGTGGAGAGGCTTTGGGTGACTGCCCGCCGACGCAGCTCCGATCGTTCCCTCGGACATCTGCACGAGCAATGCCTCTGCGATCTGCGACCGGGCGCTGTTCCCGGTGCACAGGAACAGGATCTGAGGCCGGCGGCGCGAGCGACCGAGCGGGCGGCGGCTCGAAGGCGGTGGCGGGACGGAGAGGGCGGGATGCAACGCGCCGCCCGCTGCCGCGCAGCTGCTCGCCGCAGCTCGTGAGGTCGACGGCGTAGTACGTGTCCCGTGCGTCGGCGGAGCTTCTTCGCGCCCGCACGAGACCACCCTCACGCAGCTGGGTGAGGTGATACGACACCAAGCTCTGCCGTTCATCGACGAGCTGCGTCAGCTCGGAGACGGCCCGGTCACTGCGCACGAGCTCTTGCAGCAATCGCCAACGCACCCTGTGTGCCGCAAGCCGCAGGATCGGCGGCGCTTCAGATGCCACGTCGCGACCGTACCCGTCGCCGCAGATTGAATCAATCTATTTTGATGCGACCGGAGGAACTCGTTCCGACAGAATGCCCGCATGAACGTGCGGGAGCGACTCAAGACGACGGGCGTCTGGTACTTCACCGACGGCATGACGCTGGACACGGCAGGCGCGTTCGCGGTGCGAGTCCAGGAGCTCGGCTACTCGACTCTCTGGCTACCGGACACGGTGGGCCGTGACCCGATGGCCCACATCGCCTATCTCGCGACCCAAGCGCAGTCGCTGGTGTTCGCGACCGGGATCGCCAGCATCTTCCACCGTCACCCCGGGCCGATGAAGCAGGCCGCACTCACCCTCGCCGAGCAAACCGGAGGGCGGTTCGTGCTCGGGCTCGGCGTGAGCCACGCGCCCATGGTCGCAGGGTTGCGACAGCTCGATTACTCCAAGCCCTTGTCCAGGATGCGCGAGTACCTCGACACGATGAACGGCTCGCCGTATGGAGCACCCGCGCCGGCGGAGCAACCACCCACGTTGCTCGCCGCGCTCGGACCGAAGATGCTCGAGCTCGCGGCGACGCACGCAGACGGCGCGCATCCTTACTGGACCACGCCAGAGCACACCGCAGAGGCGAGAGCGATCCTCGGCCCCGACAAGCTGCTGTGCGTGGAGCAGAAGGTGGTGCTGACGAGCGACGCCGAGGCTGCGCGGGGCGCCGCGAACGCAGCTCTCCGCGTCTACGCAGGGCTGCCGAACTACCGCAACACGTGGCTTCGTCTCGGGTTCTCCGACGACGAGATCGAGCACCGCGACTCGCGGTTCATCGACGCGTTGGTCGCCTGGGGTGACGAGGACGCGGTGCGCGGCCGCATCCAGGCACATCACGACGCAGGCGCGGACCATGTGTGCATCCAGCCGCTCTCGACCGAGGGCTTCGGTGTCCTCGATTGGACGGCGCTCGAGAGACTGGCGCCGAGCGACTGAGCGAGGGTTCAACGACGAGCGGTGACAGTCCGCAGGTCGTCGAGGGCTTGTCGGATCAAGCGGGGGAGGTTGCGCTTCGCCGGCCGCGCCACTGATGTCAGCATCTGAAGTAACTGGAGGTCTGTCATGCGTGTGTTCGTCACCGGCGCGTCCGGTTGGGTCGGCTCGACCGTCGTGCCCGAGCTCATCGCGGCCGGCCATCAAATCGTGGGTCTCGCGCGCTCTGATGCCTCAGCCGAGGCGCTCGCGGCCGCCGGAGCAGAGGTGCACCTCGGGTCGCTCGAGGACCTCGACTCCCTCCGCTCCGGGGCAGCCGAGAGCGATGGCGTCATCCACCTCGCGTTCATCCACGACTTCGACCAGTACGACGCCGCCAACCAAACCGACCGCGCCGCGATCGACCCGCGCCGGAGGTCCCTCGATCAGACGCGTCCGTGATGACTGTCGACCTGGCGATGCGCGGCGTGCGTTCTGCGGTCGTCCGCCTTCCACCCACCGCGAGGCACCAACCGGTGGCCGGCCGTGCACCGCTCCGATGCCGCGCACGTGTTCCACCTCGCGCTCGAGCAGGCACCAGCGGGGGCGGTGTACCACGCACTCGACGAGGAAGGTGCGCAGACCCGCGCGATCGCAGAGGCGATCGGACGGCACCTCGGGCTTCCCGTCGAGTCAATTCCCGCTGACGACGCCATGACGCACTTTGGCTGGCTGGGACTGATTTGGTCGATCGACGTCCCCACGTCGAGCGCGATCACACGAGCCCAGCTCGCGTGGCAACCGAAAGGGCCGACACTCCTCGACGACCTCGAGGCCGGCCACTACTTCAGGGATCCGAGCGATGATGTCGCCTGATGGCGACGTTGCACGGCTTCCCCACTTCCGATTTCGACCTCTGGGACGACGCCACCCTCGAAGACCCGTACCCGACCTATCGCGCGCTGCGCGATCTCGGACCAGCGGTGTGGCTCGAGCGACCCGGCCTCATCGCCCTCCCCCGGTTCGACGTCGTGCGATCGGTCCTGACGAGCTGGCAGCGGTTCTCGTCCGCGTCGGGTGTCGGAGTCGACGAGCTGGCAAACGCGGCCCAGCCGGACAGCGTCATCAAAAGCGATCCGCCCGCGCACGACGAGCACCGCCGCTTGCTCGCCTCGCAGCTCTCGGTCGGTTCGCTCGTGCGCGCCACTGGCGACATCGAACGCGCCGCGGATGCGCTCATCGCCACGCTCGTCGCCCGCGGCTCGTTCGACGCGGTCGCCGACCTCGCCCGCCCCTACAGCCTCAACGTCGTCGGCGACCTCATCGGCTTGCCCACAGACGGCCGTGAGCCGCTGCCGCACCTGGCCGAGCAGGCTTTCAACGTCTTTGGCCCCGCGAACGAGCGCCTCTCGACCGCGGCCCCCGCACTCGAGAAGATCTTCGTGCACGCGTTCGAGGTCGCGCAGTCCGGTCAGCTCTGCCCCGGTCGAAGGGCGGCCGAGCTCGTCGAGACGGGCCACCCGGAGGGCATCGTCGCGTACACGTGGCCGGGCATCGACACCACCGTGAACGCGCTGGGTGTCGCCGTCTACTTGTTCGCGAAGCACCCTGATCAGTGGGACATCGTGCGCAACGACCCGTCGCTCATCCCGAGCGCGTTTGCCGAGGTGCTCCGCCTGCATGCGCCGGTCCACTTCTTCACGCGACTCACCACCGAGCCAGTGGACATCGAGGGCTTCGAAGTGCCTGCGAGGCAGCGCGTGCTCGTGATGTACGGCAGCGCCAACCGCGACGAGCGTCACTATCCCGAGCCCGATCGGTTCGACGTCACTCGGAACCCGGTCGATCAGCTTGCCTTCGGCCGCGGCATCCACCTCTGCGTCGGCATCAACCTCGCCAAGCTCGAAGCCCTGTCCTACCTGACTGCACTTGTGCGCCATGTCGAGCGCTTCGAGCTCGCAGGCGAACCCATGTGGCTGCGCAACAACACCCTGCACGGCCTCAGCAACCTCCCCGTCAGGGTGTCGCCCGTTCGAGCTGCATGATCATGATCGCCACGACGATCAGGATTCCGTCGTCGAAGAAGTGGCGCTGACCGGCCTCAGCCGAATCCCTGGACGGCGGACAGCCGCGTCCACGCGTCGACATGTTGCGTGGGCGAGCGCCCGACGATGTTGAGCGTCCGCGGGGCTCGCGTACGGACCGACGATGGGCAGGCCGACGCCGACCAGCACGCTCACGGCGACTCGGCCGAGGCGGCGACCGGTTCGATCGCCCAGCCCTCGCCGTCAGCCACGATGCGGCCCGCGCCCGGACCTCCCCAGTGAGTGCCGATCACCAGTGCATCGTCGGCGTATCGCTCGAGAAAGCTCGCACGGGTCTCGGCCGCCGCCTGCTGATCGAAGTCGAAGGCCGAGGAACGACCGATGTCGGCGATCTGGATCGGCGTGTGGATCATGTCGCCGGTGATGACCGCCCGCTCCCCCGCTGACTCCACCACCACCGAGACATGACCGGGCGTGTGCCCTGGAGTGGAGTCGAAGCGGATGCTCGCGTCGACGACGTGGTCGACGGCGACGAGGTCGGCCTGGCTGGCGTCGTGCACCGGAGCAACCGAGTCAACGAAGTAGTCGTCGCCGTCAGGAAACGCAGTCGCTTGCCAGTACTCGAACTCGGGTCGCGCGAGCAGGTACCGAGCGGTCGGAAAGGTGGGCAGCCATGCGCCGTCGACGAGCGTGGTGTTCCAACCCACGTGGTCCACGTGGAGGTGCGTGCACACGACCGCGTCGATCGTGGCGGGAGGGAAGCCCGCCGCCTCGAGATCGGTCAGGAACGGAAGGTGCTGCTCGTGCCAGCCGGGGTTCGCTCGCTGCTTGTCGTTGCCGACGCACGTGTCGACCGCGATTCGCACGCCGTCGACCTCGATGACCAGGCACTGGATGCGCTGCAGGAGGTATCCCGCGTCGTCGACGAACGCACCTTGCAACCAGGGCGCTCGATGAGCGAGGTCGATCACACCTGCCTTGTCGAGCCCCGTGAACAGAAACCGAGGCGAGGTCACTGACTCGACCTCGACGATCGGCGTGATCGTGGCTCGCCCTACTCGCCATGCATTCATCATTGGGGCCCCCTTCGACATCGCGAACCTAGAGCGACATCAAGCCTCCCAACGCGCGCTGATCTCCCCGTCGATACCAGGCAGAGGGAAGGACCGCGCCTCCGCCTCGACCGCTTCGACAGTCGCCCGCGGCAGACGCCGCCATGGCTGGATCGACACGACGGCTCCCCCGCGTCGCCACGTACCGACGACCTCTCCGTCGACGACGACAGCCCCGGGCCAGACCCTCGGTGTCCAGAGCTCGGGCCGGCGGCGAGGGTCGGGGACGAGCAGCTCGCGTTCGGCTCCCCAGAGAAGGAAGTAGGTGTCACCGCTGGGGAGCAGCCGAACAGACGTGACGACACCACTCGAGGCGGCACGCATCGCCTTCTCGTCCTCGCTCAGGATCCACGCGTCGCCGATGGGCGTGCCGACCGGCGTCAGCTCTGCGGCGAGCGTGTCGAACGCTGCACGAGCGCGGACTGGCTTGATCCCGGCCCACACTGCGAACGCGTCGACCGTCGTCGGCCCGAAGGCGTGGAAGTAGCGGCGCGCGAGCTCGACTCGGGCGGCGAACGGATCGACGGCTGGTCGGGGCACCGTCCACACAGTCGGCTGACAGCGCGCCATCCCACCGGATGGCGACTCGGCCGGTCAGCGCGGCATAGCGCAACGACCCCGGTGCCCGCCCGAGCCCTCGGGCGAGCTCGCGACAGTCCATCGGCTGGCCGTCGAGGAAGGCTTCAACGCGATCGGCCAAGTGCTCGAGGTCGTTGCGGGTAGCGAGGTCATCGGGGAGCCACGCGACGGTGAACAGCGCGCGGTCTCGTTCCGGCACGACGTAGGCGCTGAAGCGCAAGCCCCAGACCTGCACGAGCGACGGGTCCTCCCACGTGTCAGGCCTGGTTCCCGACAGACGAGCGTGAATCGAGAGAAGCGCTGCTCGCGGCATGCTGTCCTGCAAGCCCGTCCGCGCGGCCGATCTGAGGGACTTCGCACCCCGAGCGAGCCGCGTGTCGAGACCGTGCGCGTGTCGTCGGAACGCCAGGATCTGCGCCCGAGTCAGCTCGAGCCTGCGCTTGGCCGCCACGCCGGCAGGTTCTACCAGCGATGCTCACATCACTCGATGGCTTGCAGCTCCGCGACGACGAGGGCCGCGAGATCGCGGAGCGCCTCCAGCTGGCGGTCGTCGAGCAGGCGAGGTCGACGATCCGCGACGCACAGGGTGCCGACCCGGCTGCCGTCGGCGAGGGCCAGTGGCACTCCGGCATAGAACCGCACCCGAATCGCCCCCGCCACCGCCGGGTTGTCAGCGAACCGTGGATCCTCCAACGCGTCGGGGACCTGCAGGACATCGGGGCCGAGGATCGCATGTGCGCAGAACGACTGGTCTCGGTGGCTCTCCTTCACGTCGAAGCCGGCTGTGGCCTTGAACCACTGTCGCTGCGAGTCGACCAGCGACACCAATGCGATCGGCGTCGCGGCGATCTCACGGGCCCGCTCGACGAGGAGGTCGAAGCGCGCCTCACGCGGCGTATCGAGGATGTCGAGGCCGTGCAGGGCCGCGAGGCGATGCGCCTCGTCGGGCGCGACGGGCGCCGCGAGCCACCGGCACGCCCTTCGAAGGACGGCGGCGCGGAGCTTGGTACGGATGTGGGCGATCGACGCGGGCAACACGATCCAGTCGATGATGCCGGCGGTGGGAAACGATGGGACGGCGTGCCGCGTGACGCCGAGCATGCCGCCGCTGCGGTCAACCGAACGTGCTGCGCCGACGCCGTCGTCCACATCCACCACGACGACAGCGTCGGAGAGGTCGGCCGCGAGCATGCGCACCGTGAGCCCTTCAGCGAGCGCGGCGTCCCCGACCGCCGCTTCGAGCTCAGAGTCGCTCGTCGCGATGGCGACTCCGACCGCGAGGTCAGCCACTGCGGGCACGACGGTGGCCGATGCGCCCGTCGTGCGCCAGCGAGGCCGATCCGAGTCCCGAACCTCGAGAACGGATCCTTCGGCGGCCGCATCGACCTCGAGACCCGACCCGTCGGCCGCCGCGAGTGCACGCGCTCTCCGGAGCAGGTCGTCGACCCCGTCGTCGTCACGCTGCGGGTCGTGGTGGTAGAGCACGAGCCGACCTACACCGACTGCTCCGGCGAGCGCGACTGCGTACTCCATAGTGCTGTGGCCCCAACCGACCTTCGCGGCGTAGCTCGCGGCGTCGTACTGCGTGTCGTGGATCACCACGTCGGCGTCGGCGAGGAAGTCGGCATGGCGATCGTCAGCACTGCCTGATCTCGGCAGCCCGCCACCTGCAAGAGACGCGTCATGGGGCTCGTGGTCGGAGGCGTACACAAGCGCGGCGCCATCGGCCTCGATCCGGTACCCGAGGGTGAGCGCGGGATGGTTCAGATATTGCGTTCGGATCGTGGCGTCACCGACCCGGAACTCGCCTTCGACCAGGTCGTGGTAGCGCACCTCCGCACTGACCTCGTCGAGGCCGATCGGGAAATACTGGTACTCCATCTGCCCGGCGAGCACGCTGTCGAGCGTTCCCCCGAGCCCGCGCGGGCCGAACACCTCCCACCTGCTGCCGGGGACGAACATCGGTGCGAAGAACGGCAGCCCGTGGATGTGATCCCAGTGGGTGTGGCCGATGAGGATCGCGCCCGCCGGCGGTGGTTCACCCGCGTCTTCTGCATCCTGCACCAAGCGCACGCCGAGCCCGCGAGCGCCAGTGCCACAGTCGAGGACGAGCAGCGTGCCGCCATCGGTGCGCACCTCGACGCACGACGTGTTGCCGCCATATCGCACGGTGCCTGGTCCCGGCGTCGGCACCGACCCACGCGTGCCCCAGAACCGGATGCGCACCGGCACAGTCTGCCGCTTACACGGCGGGAAGCACCTGCGTCTTCACGCCTTCGCCGCGCCCGAATGACGCGAGCGCATCGGCATAGTCGGCGAGCGGCCGCTGGCTGGTGACGAACGCCCGCCAGTCGACGACGCCTGCGGCGAACAGATCCGCAGCGCGCTCGAAGCTGTGCAGCACCGCCATCGAACCGGTGATCGTGACCTCGTGGTTGTAGATCTCGTAGGGAGAGATCGCGACCCGTGCTTCGGGAGAGGCCACGCCGAACTGGAGGAACGTGCCACCTCTCGCCACTCGCGCGAGGCCGTCCTGGATGGCGGCGGCGTTGCCGGTTGCGTCGATCACGACATCCCACTTCTCGGCGATGTCGAGCGCGGCGACCGACGCGGCGGAGGCCGTGCACCCGAATGCCACAGCGCCGCGTCGCCCGCTCGTTGTTGTGGTCGACGACATGCACCGAACGCGGCCCAGTGCGCTTCGCGACTTCGAGCAGCAGAAGGCCCATCGTTCCCGCGCCGAAGATGAGCACCGAAGCGCCGAGCGCGGTCCGCAACACGTCGTAGCCCCGCAGCACGCACGACAGCGGCTCGATCAGCGTGGCGCCCTGCAGGTCCACGTGATCGGGCAACACGATGCACCGGCTCGCGTCAGCGCACATGTGCTCAGCCGCGCCGCCGGCGGTCGTCACACCGAGCGCGCCGAGCGTGAGGCACAGGTTCTCACGTCCGCGGCGGCAGAACCGGCAGGCGCGACACGGCAGCGATGGATCGACGGCGACGCGATCACCGACGCGCAGCCCGGCGACGTCGCCCCCGGCCTCGACCACGGTGCCGGTCACCTCGTGACCTGGCACCACCGGCAGCACGCCGTGCTCGCCGGCGAGGATGTGGAGGTCGGTGCCGCAGAGCCCGACGGCGGCGACCTCGATGACTACCTCGCGCGGCCCCGGCACAGGATCGTCGATCGTCGTGACCTCGATCGCGCCCGGCCCGGTCATCACCACGGCTCTCACGCGTGAAGCACGTCCTGCAGCCAGGCCAAGAACAGGTCGGTCCAGCGATCGGACGGCATCCCCTGCTGCACCATGCCGAAGCCATGCGCGCCTCGAGCGAAGACGTGCATCTCCGATGAGCGATCTGCTCCCGACCAGTCGGCGTGAAGCCCTTCGATGATGTTGACGAGGATGTCGTCCTGCGCGACGGCGGCGAACAGCGGCGGGGCGTCCGCGGGCACGGCTGCTCCCGCGTCTCCCCGCCGTAGATCGGCGCGATGAACGCGAGCTGCGGGCCGCGAGGATCGAGCGCGACGTCAACGGCGAGGAACGCTCCGGCCGAGAAGCCGATCATTCCGATGTTGCCGGGCACCAAGCCGAACCGGTCGGCCTGCTCACGCACGAGCTTGATCGCCTGCCTGCCGTCGTCCGCGCACGCGTCGCGCGCGGCGAGGTACTCGGGGGACGCGATGAGGTCGCCGATCGCGGCGGGCTTCTGGGCCTTGGGCCGCGGCACGGCAAGACCTGCATCGACTGCTCCCATCACCGCCTCGAAGGTCGCCTGGTCGGCCGGGGACGCCTGCACCCGGTACTTGAGAAGGAAGGCCGTGTAGCCGAGCACCGCGAGCCACCGAGCGACGTCGAGGCCTTCGTGCGTCCACGCGCTGATCGTCCAGCCGCCACCCGGCACGACGATGACGCCGACGCCGTTGCTCGCACCCGTCGGCGTGAACACCGTGAGCGTCGGGTCGGAGATGTTGCGCAGGAACGTCGTGCCCACCGCGACGCCCGCGGACACCACGTACTCCACCTCGTCGGGAACGTTCTCGATGCGGGTCGGCGGTCCGTCCGGCCAGAGCCTGATGATCTCGGTCGCGCCTTCGAGCAGTGCAGTCATGCCGACACACTGCCGCACGTCACGCTCGTCGGCAGGATTGATCGTGAGCGATGCAGTCTCCTCGTAGCAGGCCGCCATCCCCTCCGGATCCTGATTGGACCACGCCGTCGACGCTCGCAGTACGGGCTCCCAGATCGCACGAGACGGCGCTGTGGGTTCCTGGGGAAGACGCGAGCTGCGTAGGCGGGTGAGCCATCTCCCGACCGTAGGTCGGATGTCGGTGACCGACTCCGGCCCGAGCCGGTTCACGCCGCAGGGCGCTCGGCTGTGACGAGTCGCCACCACGCCCGCCCCTAAGCGGGAGCCACTGCGGCAGTGCAAGACGGCTGTGACAACACCTCGTCGCGGCGCAATGCGGGCAGTACGGCGTAGTCAATCGAGGCCGGCTCGGCGACGACCATGAGCGGCCACCACAGCGCCCTCACATAGCGTTCGGCGAGCTCGGCGGAGTCCCAGTCGTACAGGCCGCGGTAGCGGCCCTCCTCGTCCTCGCGCATCCACAGCTTTGAGACGAAGCCCAGGAAGCCGGCGAAGAGCACGGTGTTCAGCACGCTCTCCCACCGAAACAGCGTGTGAAAGAACGGGTGACGCCCCAGCCGGAGGCGGAACTGCACAACAAGCACCACCGGATCCTTCGACGGCGGGCGGACGGCGATCGTCTCGCGGTATACGGCGGCGGTCGTACCGTCGGCAAACCCCAGACGCCAGCCCACGTGGGTGCCCGGCTGCCGCAGGCGGCGCGTGGCCAACAGCCGTACCGTCCTCACGGCACAGGAACCGAGCGCGGTGAGGGCGGGAAGCAGTGGCGCATACGTCAGGCGTGCCTCACCGGCCAACGCCGGTGCCGCTTCCTCGTCGTTCACCTTCTCATCGTGGCCGTGTGCAGGTGTGCTGACCATGGTCAAAGGACCTGGTACCCGCGGCGTGACGTCATCGTGACATCGTTCACGTTGCCTTGACGCCGTAGTGACGTCATTGTGACGTCATGGATCTGACGCCTCACGTCGAGGAGCTGCGCCACCAGCTCGAGCTGGCCGCCGAGGCGGGCGGCGATGACGCCCGGGTCGTCGCCGGCCGGCTCACCGCCGCGCTCGAATCGGCGGCGCGCCTCGTCCTGCTGGACGCGATCTCGGCTGCCGCCGCCGAGATCACGCTCGATCTCGCGCCCGGCTCGGTCGACGTGCGCCTGCGCGGCCGCGACCCCGAGTTCGTCGTGACGCCACCGCCGGTTGACCATCCGGGAGACGGCGTCGCGAGCAACGCGGTGACCCCGCCCCTCGCCGACGCCGATGACACCGGGCCGTCGCGCATCACGTTGCGCCTACCCGAGCACCTCAAGGCCCGGATCGAGGAGGCCGCCGGCCGCGACGGCGTGTCGGTCAACTCCTGGCTGGTGCGCACCATCTCCGCCTCGGTCGGGGCGACCGACGCCGCAGCGACGCAATGCTGCGGTCGAGTCCGGTCGGCGGCCAGAGCTTCACGGGCTGGGCCCGCTGACGGCGCCCGCCCTTCACCGCGTTCATATGAGGAGAACCTCCATGCCCACATTCGAATCCCCGAACCCGATCTCGATCACGATCGACATCGTCGGCAACACCCACATCACGGCGAGCGACCGCACCGACACCGTCATCACGGTCGAGCCGAGGGACCCGTCGAGGTCGTCCGACGTGAAGGCCGCCGAGCAGACGGTGGTCGACTACTCCGACGGCCGGCTGTTGGTGAAGTCGCCGAGGAGCTGGCGCCCCTTCAGCGGGAGCCCGACGGTGGTCGTCACCCTCGAGGTGCCGACCGGATCGACGCTCGACGGCACATCGGCGCTGGGCGACTTCCACGTCGAGGGCGAGCTCGGCACGACCAAGGTGAAGACGTCGATGGGCGACGTCCGGCTCGACCTGACCGGTGAGCTGCGCGCGAAGACGTCCTTCGGCAACGTGACGGTGGATCGGGTCGCCGGCAACGCCGATGTGACCACGTCGTCGGGAGACATCCGCCTCGGCGCGATCGACGGCACGGCTGTGGTGAAGAACTCGAACGGCAGCACCCAGGTGGCTTCGGTCGGCGGTGATGTGCGTGCCAAGTCGTCGAACGGCAACGTGCTGATCGGCCACGCCGGTGCCGGAGTCACGGCGCACACCGCGAACGGCGACGTGCGGGTGGCCGAGGTCGAGCGGGGCGCGGTCGTGATCGAGACGGCGACCGGCGAGCTCGAGGTGGGCATCGCTGCAGGAGTGGCCGCATGGTTGGACGTGAGCACGCGGTTCGGGATGGTGCGCAACAGCCTCGACAGTGCCGACGGCCCCGATGGGTCCGAGGGCACCATCGAGGTGCGCGCTCGGTCGTCGTTCGGCGACATCGTCATCCACCGGGCGTCGGCCGATGGGTCGACGCGGGCGGAGTGAGGGACGACGACGGCGGGCTGCTCGAAGGCGACGGCTGCGGTGTGACGATGAGCCGTCCTTGACGACACTGGCGAGCGCTATCGGCGGCGGGGACGGGTCCAGCGGATGGAGCGCGCCCGGCGCGGCCTCGACAGCCGTGCTGCACGGTCATGTGCGAGCACTTGGGCAAGCGTGGTGTCACTCATGAGACTGAACATGTCTGGGTCTCCTTCCGGCTCTGGGTGGGGGGATTGACGTGACTGACTGCGATCATCTGCTCGTACTCGCCGAGACACTCGTCGATGAGTGCGAGCACGATGTCGCAGCGGTTCGTACGACGCGTGATGGTCATGACGCCATCGTGCGCCTGCCAGGAGCCCACGTCGTCGGCCCAGGGGTCGGTCGTGGCATCCGACCGCCGGATGACCGTCGTCACGTGGACATCCCCCTCGAGGCGGACTCCGGTGCACGGCTCAGACCGCTCAGCCTTGACCGTCGCGTTCGATGCGGGCGATCTCCTGCTCCACGCCGAGACGGATCGGGAGCCACGACGAGCGGCACCGAGTGAACCTCGCCCACGTTACGGTCGCATCATGACCAACAAGCGCCCCGGCTACGGGCAAGTCGACCGCGAGTACGCGATCCGCCTCGCCACCACTGACCCGGTCGACGACGGCCCCGTGTGGATGGTCAACCTCATGCAGTACAAGTCCGTGGCGACCTACGCGGAGGGCGAGAGCGATGGCCGACCGGTGTCTGGGCGGGAGGCCGACGATCGCTACGCGCCGCTCGATGTCCTCGCCAGCATCGGCGCCGAGGTCGTGTTCGCCGGCGATGTCGAGAACCAGCTGCTGGGTGAGGGCGAACCCTGGGACCGCGTGGGGATCGTCCGCTACCCGACACGTCGCTCCTTCATCGAGATGCAAAGCCGTCCCGACTTCCAGGCTCGCCACGTGCACAAGGAGGCGGGGATGGCGCGCACGATCGTGATGGGCTGCCATCCAGCCGTCGGCGATCTCGCGGCCCCACTCGCGACCGATGGTCCCGATTGGGCCGACGTCCCTCATCCGCCGACAGACGAAGACGGGCCGGTGATGGTGATCCATGTGACTCGTTACTCCGACAATGAAGGCCGCGGGGCGATGAGCCGCTATGCGGCACAAGCCGCGAAGACCGCTGTCCCCCACGGTGTGCGGATCGCCGCGTGGTTCGACGTCGAGGGCACGATCGTGGGCGACGGCCGCCAGTGGGACCAGGTGCGGCTGAATCGCTTTCCGTCGAGGGCTGCATTCATGGCGGTCGTCTCCGACCCCGCGCGCCTCGCCGCGCAGTCAGCTCACCGTGAACCAGCGTTGGCCGACACCTACACGTTGGTCGTGCGCCCGCTGATCGACCGACTCGGCTGAGGGTGACGGGTCTCCGAGCGCCCGGTCGTGCGCGCGCGTCCCGGCCGCGTCGCGACGAGCGACAGTGACACCCGCGTTCCAGCCCGGCGCCCGGCCTCCAGTCGGTGGGCTCCCAGCCGCGTCGAGCAGGCCGCTGCGTTCGAGGACCCACGAGACCACGGAGTTCGAGTTCCACATCTCGCCCGTAGCGAGCTCGTCACGCCCCCACACCGGAGTGGGCACCCACTCGACCCAGGCCATCGCTTGACGGACGGCTTCTTCGTCTTTCGTGACGCGGACCGGGCTGGCGACGGCGAAGCCGATGTCGGGGATCACTCCGCCTCGCCACCGGCGGATCTCGTAGCTGAAGACACGGAAGGTTCCGAGCCGGCGAGAACCAACAGCGCCGTTTCCGACGACACCTCGATCATCGCCCGCGGCCGGAACCGGCGTCATCTCGACGAAGTAGGTGCAACCGGGCAGGCGAGCGACCAGCGCCGAGTGGAACAAGTCGCATCGCGGACGGTGCTCGCGCCAAGCGGCGAGCGTCTCGTAGATCCGGCCGCTCGTGCGAACGACTCGGGCGCCCGCACCAAGGGGGATCCAGTAGAGATCGAGGCCGACTGCTCTTTCGCCCGAGTCGGGAAGGTGAAGCAGTGCGACATCGCGTTCGAGGCGTCGCTCCAGCGACGATCCTGTGGCGCGGACCGGGACGCGGTGTTCGGCCCGCTGCTTGATGCCGAGCAGCATCTTGCGGGTCATGAACCAGGTCACTGGATCCATGAGCGCATCGACGGCCAGGTCAACCACCCCCCTCCCTCCGCGGTGACGACGGCTCCGGCTCCGGGAGAGCAGTCGGCTCCGGCCGTCCGGGAGGGCGCTGAGGTGGAAGGACCACACGGCGTCCCATGGATGCTCCGGCGGCGACTGGCGCAGCACCAAAGTGCTCGGCGCATCGACGACAGCGACAGGCAGCGCATAGCCGGACTTCAGCCCTCCCCACCCCGGGGGCACCAACACGACCCGATCGCCCTCTTCGAGCACCTGCCACTCCGGGCGGATCTCATCGGTCGAGTGGATGCGCAACCCGAGGAGGTTCTCGAGAGCGTCGTAGCTGTACATGCCGCCGCGGTTCTGCCCGATCTGCACCAGCCACGACCACACCTCGCCCACGGGCGCATCGACGGTCACCGCGCGGCTCGCCACGATGGCGGGATCGGTTACCAGCTCATCACCGGGCAGCAGCTCCCGGTGCTCAGCGTTGGTCGCACCCCACCTGTGCGTCGCCCTCCGAATGATCGCGCCCCCAACGAGCGCACCTGCCGTGGCGACGAGAGCCGCGCTACGGCGGCTCGGTCCGCGAACGACGAGCGCTGGCATGCCATCGCCTCCCTTCTGTCCCGCGAGGCACGCTGTCGAAATGAGCGTCCGACAACACGGTGGCGTTCGCCAGGGCACAAGGTCCCGGTGACGCCCGGACCGACGCAGTCACAGCTCCCATGTCACAGGGTCCGCCGGCGTGTACGAGCACCGGGCTCCTGTGCGCAATGAGGCCCGGAGGTGTGTGGCCAGGCTCGGGTGACGCTCGTCGAGACGCCGGAGCGAGTCGCGGATGCGCGCGGTGACGGTCTTGCGCATCTTCTCGGCGTCGTCGTTCACGCGCCGGTCGCGGCCACCGAGCCCGGTGGCCCTGCGCAGCTCGTCGAGCAGCGCTTCGCGCTCGATCTCGAGCTCGCGCACCCGGTCGTTCCGGTGGCGCAGGGCCGCCCGGTCGAGCTCTTCGTCGAGCTCGTCGAGTCGACGTCGGTAGGCGTCCTTGGCTTGCGCGTCGAGCACGGGCGGCGCTGAGGCCACGACAGCCGCGCCGCCCGAGGCGAGGTCAACGGCCGAGATCTCGACACCCGGATTCGCGACGAGCGTCTGGAGATCGCGCAGCCCCTTCGCATCGGGCATGCGGATCTCGACTCCGTCCCACGCGAGGGTCCACACGTCGCGGTCGAGGCGGAACACGTTGGGTGTTCGACTGAAGGTCAGTCGTTGGAGGCGCTCGACGATGGGTCGCAGCCCGGCCCCTCCCGCTCGGTCGATCATCGACCCGAGCTCGGCAGTCGTCGCCTCGCCCAACACGTGTCGAGTGCGAAGCCGCTCGGCGCCGGCCTCGATGTCCCAGAGGGCGGCTCCCAGCCGGCGGGCGCTGGCTTCGGCATGTACGAACCAGCCGGCAGCGCGAGCGTGCTCGCCGCGAGCCGCTTCGAGTCGCCCCAACCAAATGCTCATCGGGCCATCGACGATGACCGCTCCGCCGAGCACGGCCCAACGGTCAGCCTCAGGCGTGAGGCGATCGATCAACCACTCGAGCGCCGGGTGATCGCCGCGGATGACCGCAAGGTGAGCGAGGAAGGTGAGCCAGAGACGAGCCGCCCAACGCGGCCACTGCTCTTCGAAGGCCTCGACCTGGGGAGCCCAGCGTTCGGCTCGTTCGACGTCACCGGCGTCGGCCGCGAGGAGCGCCTCATACAACACCCAGTGCGGATCGCCCTTCTCACGCAGCACCTGCGAGAGCTCGGCGATCGTCTCGGTGTCGCCCGTGTGGCGGGCGGCCTGCCACCGTTGGTCGCACCAGACGCTGACGGCGTCGGCTTCACCGATGCGGTTGCCGAGCTCGCGTGCCGCGTCGATCTCCTCGATCGCCACGCCGAACCTCGCGTCCAAGAGCGCGACTGTCCCTCGACGTGACGCGGCCCAGAATCGAAGCCGAGGCGATCGGGAGGCCTCGGCGACGGCATCGAACCGGCGGTGGGTCTGTCGGAAGGTCGGGTCACCCAGCTCGAGCTCAGCCACCATCGCAAGCAGGAGACCCTGGGCTTCGACGGCGGGGTCGTGCAGGGTGCGGCCGAGCGCGGCCAGCTCGGTAGCGAGACTCAAGCGGGCCGGCTCGCTGCCGGGCTCCCAGATCGCGTCGTGGTGCGCCAGCAGACATGACGCAAGGGTCGGCTCATGGCCTGCGGCGCGGGCGAGCCCGAGCGCGTGAGCCGCCATGTGCTTCGCCTCGGAGCGGTCGGCGGCGAGCAGATGAGTGCGCGAGCGACTTCGGGCTGCGAGCACCTCGGCCCGCAGCGCGGCATCGGCGTCAGGCCCGAGCGCGTGGTCGACGTCGTCGAGACCTCGAACGACGTCGGTCGTATCCGAGCTCGCCGCCAGCTCGCCGAGCGAGTGCAGACCCAGCAGGGCGCGTGCGCGCACCTCGGGTGGTTGGTCGAGCAGGCTGGCGAAGCGGTCGCGCGCGAGGTTGAGCTCACCGGCGCGCAGGTACGCCTGGCCGCTGGCCAGGGTGAGACGGGCAGCGTCGGTGCGATCCGCAGCGAGGGCGGCCGCCGCTTCGAGGTGCCGCCCGGCGGCCTCATGGGTCTGGCGGCGCGACGCGTCGAGCGCCGCTGCTTCGAGCAGCTCGACCGCGTAGGTGGCCGGGATCTCAGGCACTGCTTGCGCGGCCTGCCATGCGATCTGCGCGGGCAGCAGGGTGATCGCCACCGCTTCATCAGATGTAGCACGCACGATTGCCGCGTGCAGCGACCGACGTTCGTCGTCAGTGAGCTGGGCGAGGATCGTCTCCCGCACGAGGTCGTGCACGAACGCGTGCGTTCCCTTCGCGGCATCCATCAGTCCCGCGTGCGTGATGACGGCGAGCGCTGCGGCCGAATCGTCTCCCACGACCGAATGGATGACGGCGTCGGGCACCACCCGACCGACGATCGACGCCACAGACAGCACCGCGCGCTCGCGTGCACCCAGCGCGTCGATGCGATGGTCGATGGCGCGCCGAACGCCGAGCGACTCGATCGGTGAGGGGTAGGCCGTCGACTCGATGACGAAGAACGGGTTCCCGCCGGTGAGGCGACGGAGGTGCTCGGCTTCTGCCATTGTGGTCGGCACGCCGAGTCGGTCGCGGAGCTGTCGAATCGCCTCGTTGTCCAGACCGCCGAGCGCGATCGTTCGGGCAGTTCGTGCCAGCTCTGCGACTGCATCGCGACGTGGATGCGAGGCGTTCGCGAGCTCGTCGGCGCGGTAGGTGGCGATGAGCAGGAGCCGGAGATTCCCCGCGTGGCGCTGCACGAACTCGAGCAGCTGCACCGACGCCGAGTCCGCCCACTGCAGGTCGTCGACGACGAGCGCCATCGGCTCCTCGGAGGTGAGGTGGACGAGCAGCTGCAGCACCGCGTCGAAGACGTGAAATTCGACTGCGCTCGTCGCACGCTGCGGGTCGGCTTGGATCAGTCGATCGAGCGCCTCCTGACCCGAGCCACTCGCTCTGCTCCACCCGTCGGGACCGACCGCTGATCGCAGCGCCCGGAGCAGCTGGATCCACGGCCACAGTCCAGGGGTGCCGGCGCCGTCCCAACAGGTGCCGGTCGCGAGGCGGGCGCCGCGGCGCTCGGCTTCGGCCAACGCCTCCGCGGCCAGGCTGGTCTTGCCGACGCCGGGCTCGCCAGAGATGAGGACGAGGCGTCCCATGCCCGCGCCGGCGTCGTCCAGCGCCCGGACCACCTGTCGCAGCGGCAGGTCACGGCCGACCAGCGGAGACCGCGAGACGACACCCACGGCTTCCCATGTTGCTACGCGCGGCGGTCTCGCGGTCGCGAGATCCGATCTCGCGCCTTCCGGTTGACAGCATCACCCGAAGGGAGCCCCCAATGATCCTCGCCACTTACACGTTCGAAGGCGACCCCGCCGCCTTGGTCGAAAAGCACCACGAGATGATGTCCCTCTTCCCGCCGACCGCGCTCGACCTCCATATCGCCGTGACCACCGATGCGGGCCTCACGGTCTTCGACGCCTGTCCCGACCTGGCCACCCACAAGGCGTTCGTCGTCAGCCCCGAGTTCCTCGGCACCCTCGATCGTGTCGGCCTCCCTCGCCCGCGCATCGACGTGCTCGGCGAGGTGCACTTCGCCACGATGAACCAGTCGGTGCTGCGATGACCGAGCTCGCCCGGTTGGATGGCATCGGTCAGGCGGAGCTCGTCGCCCGCGGTGAGGTGACGCGCGCCGAGCTCGTCGAGGCTGCGATCCGCAGAGCGGAGGACCTCGACCCGACGCTCAACGCGCTGGTCACCCCGATGTTCGAACGGGCGCTCAGCCATGCGGGCGCTGCGACCGGACCGTTGGCCGGCGTGCCGATGCTTCTGAAGGACCTCATCGCCGAGGTCGAAGGGGTGCGCTTCACCGAGGGCTCGCGATTCCTCGCCGACAACGTCTCGACGTACACCTCCGAGCTCGTGCAACGGTTCGAATCGGCCGGCCTGGTGATCATCGGCAAGTCGGCGACACCCGAGTTCGGCATGTCTCCCTCCTGTGAGGGCGCCCTCTTCGGACCGACCCGCAACCCCTGGGATGTCACGCGGTCGACGAGCGGCTCGAGTGGCGGATCGGCGGCTGCGGTCGCCGCGGGCATCGTGCCCATCGCCCATGCGAACGATCTGGGCGGCTCGATCCGCTACCCCGCGAGCAACTGCGGTCTGTTCGGGTTGAAGCCGACCCGCGCCCGCAACCCGCTCGGTCCCGAATACGGCGACGCGGTCAGCGGGTGGGCGGTCGAGCACGTCGTCACGCGCAGCGTGCGCGACAGCGCCGCCGTCCTCGACGCGACGAGCGGACCGATGCTTGGCGACCCCGTCGTCGCCCCGGCGCCCGCCCGGCCATTTGGTCGTGAGGTCGGCGTCGACCCGGAGCGCCTGCGCGTCGGGTTCACCTCGCTCACCGGCGGCGGTGAGCCCGGACACCGAGACTGCGTGACCGGCTTGGAGAAGACAGCCGTGCTGCTGGCCGAGCTCGGACACGACGTCGAGGAAGCGAGCCTGCCGGCCCTGACGGCCGAGGACGGAGAGGCCATCGGTGTCGTCTTCAACGCGGCCACGTCGTGGATCGTCGAGTACTGGGTGCGCCATCTCGGCCGTGAGCCCGGGCCGGACGAGCTCGAGCCGCTCACCCGGGCCTACTGGGAGATGGGCCGGACAGTGTCAGCGGGACGGTACCTGGCCGCGATCGAATCGCTGCAGCGTTACTCGCGTTCGCGTCGCAGCCTTCTTCGTCGACTACGACGTCTTCCTCAACCCGACGATGTCGCTCCCACCCCTCCCGCTCGGGGAGATGGTGTCGACGCCCGACGATCCGCTCCACGCGCTCGCGGTCGGTGGGGCTTCAGTCGCGTACTCCGGGGTGATAGCGAACCTGACCGGTCAACCGGCGATGTCGGTGCCACTGCACTGGACTGAGGACGGCTTGCCCGTCGGCATGCACTTCCTCGGTCGCTACGGCGACGAGGCGACGTTGCTTCGACTCGCGGGCCAGCTCGAGCAGGCGAGCCCGTGGATCGATCGTCGTCCGCTGGTGTTCGCACGCTGATCGGCAACGTCAAACGGCGGGATCTCGGTGGTCGCGGTCATGCGGTGCTCCGCTCGAGTCGAGCGGGCACGGTCTTGTGCCACGGCGTCCCCGCCCACGGATCGCGGTCCTCGCTCGCGGTGAGCTCGTTGGGCGCCACCCCAGTCCTGTGCCGACCGTCGGCGTCGATGTGATCGAGGCCGAGCCCGTTGGGAAGCGATACGTGGCCCGGCTGCACGGTGTCGTCCACCGCGACCGTGACCAAGACGCTCGCTCGCTTCGTGGTCAGCGTCGCAGCATCGCCGTCGACGAGACCGAGCCCGTCGGCATCGGTCGGCGAGACGCGAAGCGCTCCATCCCCGTCCTTCTTCCGCCACGCCGGGTCGCGAAGGATCGTGTTCGCGGTGAACGAGCGGCGTTCACCGGCCGAGAGCAGGAACGGCCACTCGGGGTCGTCGCCGGGCGGTGTCTCGTCGCGCATCTCGGCAAGCTCGTCGAGGAGCTCGGGGATGTCGACGTGCACGAGGCCGTCGTCGGTCTGGATGCGCTGCCACGTCGATTCCCACGTGTCGTCGGTGAACACGACACCGGAAGGGGAGTCGACGATCGCGTCGAAGAGGCGGTCGCCGGCGTCGGGGCCTGAGCCGAACCCGGCCCGATCGACGCCATCGGGATTTCGCTGCGAGCACCGGATCGCGAGGGGCCACAGCGCGGCTGCAGCCGCGGCGCCGTGCGGGAGCGTCTCCCCCAGCGTGCGGTACAGCACCACGGGAGCGACCGCGGCCAGCTTCGGATCGCTCGACATCGCATGTGCGAACGCGGTCGCGAACTCGTCGCGGTCTCGGGTGGCAGCGGCGCGTAGGTGCTCGATCGCTGCCTCGTCGAGGAAGCCGAGCGCTTGGACGAGTCGGGCATGGATCTCCGGTTCGGGCAGCGGCCCGGCGGGCGGCGCGAGCACGGGCCGCCGGAGGTGGAACACGTTCTTGGGGAACTCGAAGTTGAAGAAGGTTGCTTCGAACTTCTCGTACTGCGTGGTGGCCGGCAGCACGTAGTCCGACTGTCGCGCCGTCTCGGTCATGAACACGTCGATGCAGACGCTCACGTCGAGAGTGCGCATCGCCTCACGCATCCGCTGACTGTCGGCGACCGAGTGCAGCGGGTTGCCCGACTCCACGATCATCGCTCGATACCGGTTCGGGTGATCGGTGAGGATCTCGTCGGCCATCACGTTGCAGGGGATGAGGCCACCGATGAGCCGGGCGCCGACCACCGGCGACACCGGCGCAGTGCTCGAGTCGACCTCGGCTCGACTCATCCGCAGCAGGCTGCCGATGTTCGACATCGCGTACTGGCCGCCCGGGATCGCGAGATTCCCGGTGAGCAGCCACACGAGCTTCTCCAAATAGCTGACGAGCGTCGAGTGCCGGTTCATCTGCACGCCGAGGTCTTCGAACACCGCGACGCTCGCCGCCGCCGCGATCCGACGCGTCGCAGCACGGACCAACGTCTCGTCGACACCACTGATCTCGCAGTACCGCGTGATCGGCACCTCAGCGAGGGCGGCGAGGACCGGCTCGAGGCCGGACGCGTGGCGGCTGAGCCAGTCGCGATCGATGAGCCCCTCGTCCGCGAGCACCGCGGCCATCGCCGCGACGAGCCACGCGTCTCGACCAGACCGCACCTTGAGGTGGAAGTCGGCCATCGCCGCGGTCTCGGTGACCCTCGGATCGATCACGATCATCGCTCGACCAGGATCGGCGGCGATCGCCTTGAGCGTGGTGCGGGCATGCGGGATCCCGTGAGAGATCCACGGGTTCTTGCCGACGAAGAACGCGACCTCGCAGTGCTCGAAGCTGCCGCGCAGCGGTGTGCCGAACATCTTGCCCATGACCAACATCTCGCCGGTCTTCTCTTGCGAGATCGCATTCGCCCGATACCGAACGCCGAGCGCCTTGAGCGTCGCCGATCCGTACGCGCCGCCGAGATGGTTCCCCTGCCCGCCGCCGCCGTAGTACACGATCGACTCGCCGCCGTGGGCGTCCCTCACCGCCGCCAGCCGATCGGTGACCTCCCGGATCGCTGTGTCCCAATCGATCTCGTCGAACGTGCCGTCCGGACGGCGGCGCAGCGGGCTCAGCAGCCGCTCACCGCGACCGTTCTGGTAGTAGTCGAGCCGGAGCGCCTTCTCGCACGTGTAGCCCTTCGACGCGGGGTGCGCCTTGTCGCCGCGGGTGCGCTCGAACGTGCGGCCGTCCGCGCCGAGCCGGATCTCGATGCCGCAGTTGCACTCACAGAGGATGCACGCGGTCGGATGCCACGCAGTCGTGTCGGCGGTGGTCGTTTCGGTGTCAGACATGTCAGCGTCCCGTGAACTGTGCCGGGCGCCGTTCGATGAACGACGCGATCCCCTCTTCGAAGTCCGCCGTCGCCATGACCGCCTTGCTCATGTCGGCGATCGCATCGATCGCGGTGGGCGCGTCCGCGTCGAGCGCAAGTCGCGCGTTCGCGATCGTGTGCTGCAGCGCCAACGGCGCGCACTGCAACAGCTCGCGCGCCACCTCCAGCGCACGATCTCGCTGACGACCGGGCTCGACCACCTCCTGCACCAGCCCGATCCGCAGCGCCTCCTCCGCACTGAACTCGTCCGCCCGCAGCAAGTGATACATCGCGTTGCCCCATCCGGCGCGCTGCACGTAGCGGATGGTCGCGCCACCGAGCGGTGCGAGGCCGCGCTTGGGTTCGAGCTGACAGAAGCGCGCGTCAGACGCCGCCACGACGATGTCGCCGGCAAGCGCGATCTCGATCCCGATCGTGAAGGTGATGCCTTGCACCGCGGTCACGAGCGGCTTGGTCAACCGGCGTCGCAGCCCGAACGGATCGACGGTGTCGTGCCCCGGACCGGGATCAGCGTCGGGACCGAAGAACAGCGGCATCTCCAACCCCGCGGTCGTGTGGTCACCGGCAAAGGTCAGCACGCCGACGAACAGCTCGGGATCGTCGTCGAGCCGGGTGTAAGCGGCCGCGAGCTCCCTGCTGATCTTCGGGGTGAAGGCGTTCTTCTTCTCGACGCGGTCGACGGTGATCGCGAGGATGCGATCGGCGACGACCTCGGCGTGCACCTGCCCGTGCGCATGACGTTCCACGGCCTGCACCTCCCCTTCTCGTTCCATCATGGAACCGACAGTACGAGAATGAGTTACATCATGCAACTTACTCCGCTACGCTGGGTTCGTGAAGCGCACCGACACGTCCAACTGGCCGTGCACCATCGCCCGCAGCGCCGACATCCTGGGCGACCACTGGAACCTGCTGATCATCCGCCAGGCCTGTCTCGGCACCCGTCGCTTTGACGACTTCCAATCCGCGCTCGGCATCGGGCGCAACATCCTCACGCAACGTCTCGCGCGACTCATCGACGAAGAACTGCTCACCCGCGTCGCGTACCAGCAGCGCCCGCAGCGCCATGAGTACCGACTCACGGACAAGGGCCGCGACGTCTATCCGATCCTCGCGGCCATGGCGGCGTGGGGCGATCGTTGGCTCGTCGGGCCGGAAGGCACGCCCCTCGTGCTGCACCACACGGCGTGCGGGCACGACATGCACGCCGTCGTGGTTTGCAGCGAGTGCGAACAACCGCTCGACGTCCGTCACGTCCGCGCGATGGCCGGACCCGGCGCGCCGGAACCAGTCGGAGATGACGACCTGGTTTGACGCGATGCCCGATGTCAACGTGTTCGACCTTTGCGTTCCGGGTACGCGATGGTCATGAGTGCACCGTTGGTGACGCACAACCGCCTCGCGGCACGCATCCGGATGCCGCTGCTCGCCCTGGGATTGGTCACGCTGATCGTCGGGCTCCTCGTCGCAGTGCCGGGGTGGTGGAGAGCCGGCAGCTTGGCGCTTGTCGTCATCGGCTTCGCTCTCTACTTCCGTCTCGGAACCCCCGAAGGGGAACCTGTCGACGTCATGCCTCCGGTCCACGGTCGGTGGCTGGCGATGAACAGCCCGACGAGTCGCGTTCCCAGCCACCACCTTCACGGTTGGGCGCAGACGTATGCGGTCGATCTCGTCGCGGACCCGCCAGCGGAGACTCGGCCCGGGCTTGGCTGGTGGCCAGTGGCACGTCGCCCCGAGGACTTTCCGGGTTTCGGACGACCGATCGCCGCGCCCATCGACGGGACCGTGGTCCATCGGGTCGACGCGATGCGCGACCACTGGTCGCGGACCTCACCTCCGGCTCTCTTGTACTTCGTCGTCGAGAGCATTCGGGAGCTGATCGGGCCGGTCGGCGTGCTCGGCAACCACGTGGTGGTGCAGCGCGACGACGGCGCGTGCGTGCTGCTTGCCCACCTGCAACACCATTCAGTTTGCGTGAAGTCTGGCGAGCGGGTGCGGGCTGGTGAAGTCATCGGCGCCTGCGGCAACTCGGGCAACTCCACCGAACCCCATGTGCACGTCCAGGCGATGGATCGCCCGAGCACGTGGATCGCTGCGGGACTGCCTCTGTGCTTTGACGGCACCCCGCCTCCCGAGAATGGGACGCACCTGAATCCCCCGGAGCCGGGCGCGAGCGCCTTCAGAACGGACGGCCGGGAAGTGGTCCCTGGGTGGTCACGCGCGCGGCTTGAACGTACGCGAGGTGGGTGAACGCCTGTGGCGTGTTTCCCAGCTGGCGTTTCGAGACGGGGTCGTACTCCTCCGAGAACAGACCGACATCGTTCGCGAGCCCGGCAAGTCGGTCGAAGAGCCGCTGGGCCTCGTCATTGCGACCTTGAAGGACGTAGTTGTCAACGAGCCAGAACGAGCACGGGAGGAACACTCCCTCTCCCGGAGGAAGCCCGTCGTCACTTGAGCTCGTGTCGTACCGCAGCACGAAGCCGTCGTGAAGCAAGCTTCTCTCGATCGCGGCGACGGTGCCGATCACGCGCTCGTCGGTCGCGGGGAGGAAGCCGATGAGTGGAATCTGGAGCACTGCCGCGTCGAGCTGCTTCGATCCGAACGCCTGTGTGAATGACCCGAGCTCGGCGTCGAAGCCTTCCGCGCAGACCAGCGCATGGACTTCGTCCCTCGCCGCGCGCCAACGGTCGACCGGGCCAGTCGAGCCCGAACTGCTCGATTGATCGGACCGCGCAGTCGAACGCGAGCCAAGCCATGACTTTCGAGTGCGTGAAGTGCTGGCGCTCGCCGCGCATCTCCCACAGGCCGTCATCGGGATGCTCCCAAGCACCCTCGAGGAACTCGAGCAGAGCGGTCTCGAGCGGCCAGGAGTCCGCGGTCTGCGCCTCGTCGGGTGGGAACAGCTCCCGCATGAGGTAGAGCGAACCGAGCGTCTCGCCGTACACATCGAGCTGGAACTGCCCGCTCGCCGCGTTCCCGACGCGGACGGGCGACGAGCCCTCGTAGCCCTCAAGCCAGTCGAGCTCGTACTCCGCGAGCCTGCGCTCGCCGAGGATGCTGTACATGATCTGCAGGTCCGACGGGTCGCCGGCCACCGCTCGGAGCAACCAATCACGCCAGGCCCGGGCCTCGCTCTGGTAGCCGCACGTCATGAGCGCCAACAGCGTCAACACCGAGTCTCGTAACCAGCAATAGCGATAGTCCCAGTTCCGGACACCGCCGATCCATTCGGGGAGCGAGGTGGTGGCAGCCGCGACGATGCCGCCCGTGGGCGCATAGGTCAATGCTTTGAGCGTGACGAGAGACCGCATCACGAGGTCGCGGGTCTCGCCGTCGTAACGGCACGTCTTCGCCCATCGTCTCCACGATGCGGCCGTGTCTCGGATGAGCCGCTCCGCGTCGCCGGTCCGCGGTGCCGGCTCGTGCGAGGGATGCCAGGCAAGCACGAAGGGAACCCGATCGCCTGGACGCGCGACGAAGTCCGCGACCGTGCGGTCGCTGAGGCGCTCGATGACCACGGGGGTCGTCAACACCATCGAGTCCGCTCCGGCGGTCCAGTGCAGGCGTCCGTCACGACGTTCGACCCAGGGGAGTATCGAGCCGTAGTCGAAGCGAACGAGCAGATCCATGTGCATGGGCACGCTGCCGGAAACCCCTTCGACGACACGGACCAGCTCGACCACCTTCCGTCGAATCGGCATGCAGTCGATGACGCGAACGGTGCCGTCGTCGGTGTGGAAGGTGGTCTCGAGGACAAGGGTGTCGCCGCGGTACTTGCGCTCGACGCTCTGGATGCCACCCGCAGGCGCAAGCTTCCAACGGCCGTTCTCATCCGTGCCGAGAAGCGCCGAGAACGCTGCGGGAGAGTCGAAGCGCGGCACACACAACCAGTCGATCGAACCGTCTATCCCGACGAGTGCGGCGGTGTGAGTGTCGCCGATGAGCGCATAGTCCTCGATACGACTGGGCATCCGGTCCGCTTCCGCTCAGCTCACACTTGGATGGTGTCGATGAATCGTTTCACGTCGAGGACGAACAGTCAGGGAAGACCGCTCTGTCGAGGGTCCCTGTCCTACCCTCGACTTATGCCCGCCGACGCGCTGAGTTCGTGTTTTCATCGCGGTGGCGGTCGTCGCACTGCTCGCCTCGTGCCGGCCGACAGCGTCGGGGACCACGGCGACGTCGACGATCCCCGTCGGCCACTCCACCCGCACGTTCACCGTCGATGGCGCCGAGCGCACCGTGCTGCTCTACCGGCCCGAGCACATCGACGCACCGGCGCCGCTCGTCGTGATGATGCACGGCGGGTTCGGCAATGCCCAGCAGGCCGAAAACAGCTACGGCTGGGACGAGCAAGCCGACAAGAGCGGCTTCATCGTCGCCTACCCGGATGGCACGTCGAGGGCGTGGAACGCGGGGACATGCTGCGGCCTCCCCGCGGCCACCCACGTCGACGACGTCGGCTTCGTGGTCGACGCGGTCAAGTCGTTGGAAGCCGACTCGGCGATCGACTCGAGCCGCGTGTACGCGACGGGGATGTCGAATGGAGCGATGCTCGCGTACCGCCTCGCGTGCGAGACCGACGTGTTCGCCGCGGTCGCACCCGTCGCAGGGACGATCCTGGTCGACTGCAACGCGGCGAAGCCGACGTCGGTGCTGCACATCCACGGCGTCGCCGACGAGAACGTGCCCTACGTGGGTGGACCAGGCAAGGCGGAGACGGTCACCGGCGCCCCGCGGGTCGACGGACCTTCAGTGCAAGCCGACATCGCGAGGTGGCGCTCGATCGATGCGTGCGCCGCGCCCACATCACAGGTCGAGGGGGTCGTGTCCACGTCGACCTCGACGTGCCCGGCCGGCCGCACGGTCGAGCTGATCTCGATCGCCGGAGCGGGTCATCAATGGCCGGGCTCGAAGCCGAACCCCGCCGCGCAAGTGCTCGGGGCGGATCCTCCTTCCACCGCCATCGACGCGACCGCCGTCATCTGGGAGTTCTTTACCGCCCATTCCCGTTAGGCGCGCAGCACTTCTCCATTGGCTTGCCCTTGGCCAGCTCGTTGCACACGTGGGTTGGCCGTCACTTGGAGCTCACGACCGCTCGGAGTGGATGGTCCCCTCTCTATTCCGTGATTCCATCCGCGACCTGACTTTCGTAGGTGTCCGCGTCGTAGTAGCCGATCGAGTGCGAAACCAGACCCGACGAGCCGATGGTCCACACCTCGATCCCGCTCACACGAACCCGGTGCCCCGTTCCACCCGGTCCATCGTTCGCCCCGGTGAGGGTCCACCCCCAGAACACAGCGTCGCCCGCGACGAGCACATGATCGACGCTGACGTTCAGGTCCGGAAAGGCATCCATGTAGCTCCGTGCCGTTGCCGCCAGCTCCGCTCGTCCTGTCGATGGCGTCCCGCCGTTGATCGTGAGTGACGCCGTCTCCTCGTAGCAGGCTGCCATGCCCTCGGGATCCTGACTGGACCACGCCTTGGACGCTCGCAGGACGAGCTCCCACACCGCTCGCGAGGGCGCCGTGGATCCAGGGGACGATGCGAGGTTCATGCCCGGCACGGTACCGCTGCTCCTATGAGGCACAGAGCCGGACGCGACCCGCAGGTGAGATGCTGCGGGCTGCACACACCATCTCACTCGGAGGCAGCGTGAAGGATCTCGCGGGAAAGACGGCCGTCGTCACCGGCGCGGCGAGTGGCATGGGGCGCGCGTTCGCCGAACGGTTCGCAGATGCGGGAATGAACATCGTGCTCGCGGACGTCGAAGTGCCGCGCCTCGACGAGGCGATCGAGAGCGTGAAGAGCCGTGGCGTCGAGGCCATCGCCGTGCCCACCGATGTGTCCGACGCCGAAGCCGTCGACAAGCTGCGCGATGCCACGCTCGAGCGCTTCGGCCGGGTGAACCTGGTGTGCAACAACGCTGGAGTCGCCGGTGGCATGAGCCGCGGAGACCTGGACCTCAACGCCTGGAAGTGGGTCATCGGCGTGAACATGTGGGGCGTCATCCACGGGCACCGATCGTTCCTTCCCCACCTCCTCGAGCACGGCGACGGTCACATCGTCAACACCGCGTCCATGGCCGGCCACTTCCCCGGCCACAGCGCCTATTCAGCGAGCAAGTGGGCTGTCGTCGCGATCACCGAGGGGCTGTTGCAACAGCTGAGGATGGAAGGCTCGACCGTCGGAGTGTCGTGCTTGTGCCCAGGGTGGGTCGCCACGAACATCGGGGAAGCCGACCGCAACCGCCCGGAGTGGGCGGCCCCTCGTGCGCTCGACGAGCAGCCGGAGGACCCCAGAGACACGTTCATGCGCGAGTTCGTGCTCGACCAGCTGAAGAGCGGGATGGAGCCCGCGAAGGTCGCTGACCTCGTGCACGATGCCGTCGTGAACGAGCGCTTCTGGGTCTTCACCGACATGGACATGGTGAAGAGCTTGGAACCGCGGTACCAAGCCATCCTCGCCGCGGAGAACCCACCGCCGCCCGTCGGCCTCGGCTGATCGCTCAGCCGCTCGCCAGGACCGCGAGGCGTGCGAGCCCAGCTTCGGCGTGCACCGCGAGGCGCGCCGTCGCTGCTTTCACCTCAGGGGTCGCGTGCTGGGTGTCGCCAATGCGCGCCGGGTTCAGCGCGCAGCTGTCTGCCCAGCTCGCGATGTCGGGTTCGCTGGCGTACGCGCGCGTCGCCAGCACGCCGCGCACCTGCATCCGCGCCCACGAGGTGAGGTCGTCGGGCAGGGTGTTCGGTGGGCAGAGCCGATTGCGCTCACGATCGTCGCCGCGGGTCGCCTCGACGTAGCCGATGAGCGCCGCGTTGAAGCAGGGAAAGCCGGCGCGGACGGTCTGCAACCGGATCAGGTCCGGCTCCCATACCGGCACCATCGGCGGGTACGTGAGGCCCGACGCGGCGCAGTGGACGACCAACGAATCGGCCGGGAGCGAGACTCGTCCGTCGTCGAACACGATCTCGTCCCGAGACACACGCTTGATGTGGCCGTGACGGACGACTCGGCTGATCGTGCGGAGGAGCTCGAGCTCCCACAGGCCCAAGGTCGGAGTCTTGGCCATCGTCGGCGTGACGTCCCTGTCGATCCGCAACATCACACCGGCGCCTTCGAGGCGAAGGAACACCTCTTCCAGCGACCGCGCCTCCTCTGCGGCGGCCATGGTGTCGGCGGCGAGGCCGAACGCGACGACGGGATCGGGCTGCACGACGGCTCGGTTCAGCATCCAAGGATCGCGAGGGCGCACCCACATGATGCGATCTGGATCGACACCGTTGCGGAGGAGCCAGACGATCCCGTCAGTCGCCGTCTTCCCCGAGCCGACGATGACGTAGTGGCGCGGCGCAGCCGACAAGCGGGCGAGGTCGTTGATAGGCACCACCGCGACGCCCTCGTCGACACCGAAGGGCGGCGGGGTTGTCGCCGGGATCGTGGGCGAGAGATAGGTGGCGTCGACCATCCGACGTCGGACCTTCACCTCCACGGTCTCACCCGAGACGAGCGACGTGACGAGGTGCGACGCGCCGTCGAAGCAGTAGTCCGCGCCGGGCAGGAAGGTGACCCGACCAGACCCGGTGAAGCGGCGGTGCAGCACGTCGTCGAAGTACGCCTGGACCTGTGGCTGGCGCGCCCGCTCCTGCAGCCCCGTCTCCGGTCCCATCATCTGCAATGAGCCGCTCCCCATCACGGTGGAGGCCACGCCGTAGAACACCGACGCCTGGTGCAGCTGGACGAAGGGATACGCGTCGTTCCAGTGACCTCCGGCGAAGTGACGCCGGTCGACCAGCGTCACGTGCACGTCGGCGTGGTCGATCAGCGCGTCGGTGAAGGCCATCCCCATCGCGCCTGCGCCCACCACCAGGTAGTCGGTGTCCAACGATCGCATCACCCCTCCTTCTTCAGAAGCTGAAGGTCGTCGCGCCGTCGCCGATCCACTCCCACAGCGGGACGGTGCCACCGAGCCGCGCGTTGGACAGCAGCGTCGCCTCGTCCAGCGCCTTCGCATTGAAGCAGAGCGGGCAGGTGAGGAACTCGCCGCCCGCAGCCTCGTAGCGCTTCATCAGCTCGGGGATCGACGGGCAGCCTTCGCAGGCGACCCCGACGGCGAAGGATTCGGTCGCGAGACGGACCGCCTCCTTGGTCAGGAACGTGAGGGTGCTCCGCCCGGACTCGGCGGCGCCGACCGCGAAGAGCAACGCGACGGTGACTTTCTCGGGGTCTTCGAGACCCGTGGCAAGACTGATGGCCGCCTTCGTCATCGGACCATCTCCGCGGTGGTGGGATCGATGATCGTCCGGACCGCGAGCACCTCGTCGACGGGGAAGCCACCACACCGCGCGGTGCTCGCGGACGATGTCCGTGTTGGCCGCGATGTAGACGCAGGTGATCTTGTCGTCGGAGACGTAGCTGTGGAGCCATTGGATGTCGGGGCCGAGGCCGCGGAGCACCTCGTTGGACTTCTCCGCGATCGTGGCGAGTGCAGCCGCATCCATCTGACCGGCGGCGGGGACCGTGCGCTCGATGACGTACTTGGGCATGTGGTTTCTCCGTTCTGCACGAGGCGTGCTTGCTTGGAGACGACCGTACGAAGACGCGGCTCGGCTGAGATGAGGCATTCACCCCATGGCCTACGATCCCCGCCGATGACGGACTCGGGCGTCCATCTCTCTGATCTCTTCGTCTCGCTGTCCCTCGCCACCGACCTCGGCTTCGGACAGCCGCCCGAGCACATGCTTCGGTCGGCGCTGATCGGCATGCGCCTCGGCGACCGTTTGGGCCTCGACGCCAAAGACCTCGCCAACCTCTACGACGTCAGCATCCTGACCTACGTGGGCTGCCCGATCTTCGGGAACGAGTCCGCACTCCTTTCGGAGACGACATCGACTTCCGAGCCAATGCCCTCGAAGTCGATCTGGCCGGCTTCCCCGCGATGGTCTTCATGCTGCGGCGCGCCGGCACGGGCACGTCGGCGTTCAACCGAGCTCGACAGGCCGCGGCGTTCATGGCGACCGGAGGACGCCAGGTGGTCGAGCAGATGGCAAGCCACTGCTCGGCGGCCGGCGTCCTCGCCAACCGCCTCGGCCTCGACGACGATGTGCGGGCGGGCATCGAGCAGGCCTACGCGCGATGGGACGGTCGGGGCTTTCCCAGCGATCTCTCGGGCACCCAGGTGTCCCTCGCGGCGCGGATCTCACACGTGGCCGAGGCCTGCGAGGTGTTCCACCGCACGGGCGGACCTGAGGCCGCCGTCGAGGTCGTCCACTCCCGCAGTGGAACCCACTTCGATCCCGAGATCGCCGAGCTCGTGTCGACCGACCCCGAGTCGCTGTTCGACGCGCTCGATCAAGACACCGTCGAGGAGGTGCTCGCCATCGAACCGGCCGAACGCGGCGTGTTGACCGACGACGAGCTCGACACAGCACTCGGCGCGATCGGCGACTTCTGCGACCTTCGGTGCTCGTTCTTCGTGGGCCATGCCCGCGCGACGGCCGATCTCGTCAGAGGTGCCGCGGACCAGATGCAGATGCCCGCGGCCGAGGCCCGCCTTGCGTACCGCGCCGCGCTCGTGCACGACGTCGGTCGGTTCGGGGTGCCGGCGACGATCTGGGGGAAGCCGGGACCGTTGACGGCGAACGAGGCGGAGAAGGCGCGGCTGCACGTGTACTACGTGGAGCGGATCTTCGACCGACCAGACCCGTTGCGCCGCGTCGGCCGAGTGGCGGCGACGCACCACGAGCGGATGGATGGCTCGGGCTATCACCGCGGAGTCGGAGGGACGATGCTCTCGTCCAGTGCGCGGATCCTCGCTGCCGCCGACGCGTACAGCGCGATGCGGCAAGCGCGTCCCTACCGGGAACCGCTCAGCGAAGCAGCCGCCGCACTCGCGATGCAGGAGGACGTCGCTGCCGGACGGTTCGATCCCGTGGCCGCCGGCGCGGTTCTCGCCGCCGCCGGGCACCGCGGCGAGCCGAGCGTGTGCGGGAGGACCGGCCGGACTCACCGCGAGAGAGCGAGGTGCTCGCCCTGTTGGCTCGGGGCCTTCCCAACAAGGGCATCGCGCGCGAGCTCGGGATCAGCCCGAAGACGGTGGGCAACCACGTCGAGCGCGTCTACAGCAAGCTCGGCGTGTCGAATCGTGCCGGAGCCGCGATGTACGCCATGCAGTACGGGCTGATGGGAGTGCAGTAGCCCATGCCCTGAGCTCGCGGGTCGCTACCGCACCCACTGACCCAACGATCGGAGCCGAAGCATGCACTTCGAGATCGACACCACGTCCGGCCGAGTGCGGGGCGCCGCGCGAGCGGCACCTCGCGTTCGACGGAATCCCCTACGCCACCGCGCCCATTGGCAGTCGCCGCTTCCTTCCCCCGCTCCCCGCCGCACCGTGGTCCGGGGTCCGCGACACGCAGGCGCCGGGGCCGGTGGCCCCGCAGGACCCGCTCGTTCCCTACCCGTTCCGGGCCGCCGGCCCCGAGAGCGAGGACTGCCTGTTCCTGAACATCGCGACACCTTCACTCGACGACGGCCGCCGTCCGGTCCTGTTCTGGATCCACGGCGGCGGACTCAGCTGCGGCGCCGGGTCGCAACCGGTCTACGACGGCGGGCCGCTGGCCGAGCGTGGCGACGTGGTCGTCGTCACGATCAACTACCGCCTCGGCGCGCTCGGCTACCTCTACCTCGGCGGCCACGGCGGCGACGCGTGGGGCGCCGCGACCAACGCGGGACAGCTCGACCAGATCACTGCCCTGCGCTGGGTGCACGACAACATCGCCGCGTTCGGCGGCAACCCCGCGAACGTCACGATCTTCGGGCAGTCCGCAGGCGGGCTCGCAGTGCACACCCTGCTCGGCGATGCCAGCGGCGCGCGGCCTGTTCGCCAAAGCGATTGCGCAGAGCGGCACCGCCCTCGGCTTCGGCGCTCGCGACGCTGCGACGGCCGTGGCCACCCGCTACCTCGAACGGCTCGGCATCCCCGACGCCGGTCACGACGCCCTCCTGAAGGCAGACGTCGAGGCCATCTTGCGAGCGCAAGGAAACCGGGGCGCGCTGCGGCCGGTGGTCGACGGTGACTCCCTGCCCGCACCGCCGATGGACGCAGTCCGTGATGGCGTCGCTCGCGACATCCCGTTGATGGTCGGGACCGCACGCGACGAACACAAGCTCTACGTCCGGCCCGATCGCGACGCCATCGACGAGGCCGAGCTCGAGTCTCAGATCCGCGCCAACATCCCCCGCCGCGCCGCCGAGCGCGCCGGTGAAGTGGCGGCGGTGTACCGGTCGTCGCGCGCCGAGCGGGGGCTGCCCGCCGCGAACGTCGACCTCGTCGATGCCGTCGTCACCGCCTCACGATTCCGCGTGCCGGCCATCCGCCTGGCCGAGTCGCAGCTCCCCCATCAGGCCCGGACGTTCCTCTACCAGGTCGACTGGGAGTCACCGGCCCGGCGCGGCACCCTCGGTGCCTGCCACGCGATCGAGCTCCCGTTCGTCTTCGGCACGCTCGGCCGCACCGGCGACGACCGCATGAGCGGGACCGGTCCCGACGCCGAACGGCTGAGCAACCAGATGATGGACGCGTGGATCGCCTTCGCCCGCCGTGGCGACCCGAGTCACCCCGGCATCGGCGACTGGCCCGGCGTACGACCCTGACGTCCCGCCCGACGATGATGTTCGGGCGCGAGTCAGGCATCACGCACGCGCCGTTCGAAGAGGAGCGCCGCATCTGGTCATCGATGACCCAGGCGGCGATGACCTAGTCCGCGCCGTCGATCGGCGCGGACTCGTCACCCGACCAGGTTTGCCTCGATGATCTTGGCGGTCGCGGCTGCGCCGTCCTCACGCGTGTACGCCTCTTTGACCTCGTCGGCTGCTTGCCGAAGGCCGGGGTCGTCGAGGACCGCCGGACGGCGGCGATGAAGTCGTCGCTCCCGGCGCGCTTGGGCGGGATCGAGATCGCGTTGCCACGGCGTTCGCAGAGCTTCACGTGCCACGTCTGCTCCGGCTGCAAGCCCATGCCCACGAACGGCACCCCGGTCGCGCACGCCGTCTGCACGGTGCCCTGACCGCCGTGGAGCACTGCCGCGTCGAGCATGTCCCCCATCAGGTGGACCGGTACAGCCCGGTGACACGCACGTTCGGTGGCAGTGCGTCGCCGGGCTCTAGGTACTTTTCGACCGGGGCGATCACATTGACCGGCAACGTGCCGAGGGCGCGAGCCGACTCGAGGGTGAGCTCGCGATTTCCCGACGAGCCAAGTCCGAGGTACACCAGCGGCAGGGGGTCTGCCGCCAGCTCGCGGGCGACATCGGGGATCGGCGAGTCGATGTGCGCGTAGATGGGCCCGACACGTTGGAAGTCCTCGGGAAGTTCGAAGCCATCGAGCTCCCAGGGCATCTCGGTCAGCAGGTTGAAGTCGGCTCTGATGAGGGACCCGATCGTTCGTTGCTGAGCAACGCCGTTGGCCCGGGCCACCTTCGCGAACGCACGCGGTGAGAGAGGCAGGCGGTTGTAGGCGAGCCGCATCGCCATGGTCGCCACCCGATCGGTGAGCGCGGCAACGGCACTGTCACCCCTGACGATCCACATGCGCTTGGCCTGGGCGACCTGGGGCTGGGTCAATGCAAACGGCACCGGGTAGAAGAGCGGCACATGCTCGGCACGGGCGGCAAGGAACGACGTCATGTTGGAGCCCGTCACCACGGCCTTCGCGTCGACCTCGCGGATCATCGCCCGTTCGAGGGTGACACGAGCGGTGACCAGGTCCCCGGTGAAGGGGCTCTTGAGGGACCGGCCCTGGTCGAAGGCCATGGCCTGGTCGCGCTGGGCGTCGGTCCAGGCCGGTTCGCCGGCGCGATATTCGAAACCCGCATCGGTGACCAGGTGCACGTAGTCGTGCTCGTAGCCCATGAACACCGGCGTCAGGTCGTCGAGCGCTCGGGCGACCTGGATCATCCGCGTCGTCTCGGCGAGATTGAACATGACCGGACAGAGCAGCACCGTCGTCATGGGGATCTCCAGTCAGCGGGTATTCGCTCACCTGAGCTGTTCAGCCAGTCCCACGATGAGGCCCTCCGGGCCGCGGACGGACACAGACGATAGATGTCCTCGTACTGCGCCGAGCGCCGACGAGCTCGGCGCCGAGGCGCCGGCGCGCAACGACGTCATCGATGTCGTCGACCGCGAACGGTCGTGACAGGCTCGGCGACGCGCCGGGCGGGATCAAGCCCGGACACGAGGGTCATGACGAGGCCGAGGTCGCTCGCATCCGACTCGGCGAGCTCGAGCGGGCGTGCGAGACACTCGGTGTCGCGCACCTCGAGCTTCTCGGGTACCACGACTCGGGCATGGTCGACTGGGAGCACAAGGACCGTCCCGACGCGTTCTGCAACGTCGCCGTCGACGATGCGGCCGAACGCCTGGCGGGTCTGTTCGAGCGGTACCGACCCGACGTCGTCGTGACCTATGACGAGCTGGGCGGCTACGACCACCCCGATCACGTCCACGCCAGCCGCGTCGCCATGGCCGCCGTCGCACACACGGGTATTCCTCGCAAGGCCTACTTCACCGCGTTCCGGCGCAGCATGTTTGCGCGGTTCCTCTCCCTCCTCGAGGAGCAAGGAGTCGACCTCTCCCAAATGCCACAGCCGGACCCGGAACGGCTGCGCACCATGGAGGCGGTCGAGGCGCGCATCACGACCGTGGTCGACGTCAGTCCGTTCGTCGAACGCAAGCGCACCGCGCTGGCAACGCACGCCAGCCATATCGACGAGTCGTTCTGGGGCCGCCTCCCCACCGACGCGTTCACCGCGCTCTTTGGCGAAGAGGCCTTCATGAGAGCGCACGACACCTCCGGCGCGCCGCTCCCTGAGATCGACCTCTTCGTCGGCTTGCGCTAGCCGTCCACACACTCTCAAAGCTGGCTGAGATCAGGGACGGTAAGACGAGCGCGCGTATGCCGAGTCCATGTACTCGTGAACGCTGCGCAGCAGAAGGCCGTCGATCTCGATCACCCACGCATATCGGTTGTGGCATTCGCTGCCGTCGCGCATGGTGCCGTCGGCATGGGTCTCAGCGGCCACGCGATCGCCCGACGCGAACAGCGTGTCCACAGTCACCTTGGGGTCGCCCGGCGCGAACCGCCCGCGGACCGGAACGAGGAACTCGTCGATGATGGCGTTCCGCCCGACGGTCAAGCGCTCGCGGGCGCGGCGCGCATCACCTCCCACGTCGCGTCGGGATGGAGAATCGGGCGCATGGCCTCGAGGTCACCGTCGCTCAACGCGGCGAAGAAGCGCCGCACGAGATCGCATCCACGCTCCTCGGCCTCGTTCATTCGCGGTCGAACGTAGATCACGGAGGCCGTGAAGAACGTCGAAGGGCTGAGCTCGAACCGTTCATTGCGGCGTACCGTGGAGACTCGCCCCGTGCGGGAGGAGTCGCAAATGAGCGATGCAGCAGCCCGGCCGCCGAAACACCCGCCGCCGTGGTTCGTGCACACGGCCTGGCGCGTACATCGCTGGCTGTACCGGCTCAGTGGCGGCCGATTCCTGTGGATCACGTCGAACAAGCGCGGCTGGGGCGCGCTGCGCCTCACCACCATCGGGCGGAAGTCCGGGCAAGAGCGCAGCGTCATCATCGGCTACCTCGAAGACGGTCCTGACCTCGTCGCGATCGCGATGAACGGCTGGGACGAGGGCCATCCCGCGTGGTGGCACAACCTCGAGGCGCACCCGGACGCCGTCATCCGATTGGCGCACGAGCAGCCGCGCCTGGTGCGCGCACGCGCTTCGGCGGGCGAGGAGCGTGATCGGCTGTGGCAGCGCTGGGTCACGGTCGATCCGAGGCTCGACGCGTATGCGGTCAGGCGGTCGACCGAGACGCCGGTGATCGTCCTCGAACCGCGCGATGACGTCCGCCCCGACTAGGTAGACGGAAACGATCTCCCGAGGGAGAGCTGTAACCGGTGCTTTGAAGGTTCCTACGATGCGTTCATGTTGAGTGTGTACGACGCAGCGGGCGGGTCCGACGGGCTGTACCGCCTGGCCGAGGCGTGGCATCGGCGTGTGATGGCCGATGAGATCGTCAGCCACGCCTTCAGCCACGGGTTCCACCCGCAGCACACCGAACGACTGGCCACTTACTGGGGTGAGGTGCTCGGCGGCCCCACCACGTTCACGGAGCGCCACGGCGATGAGACCACGGTCGTACGGATGCACAGTGGCAACGGCCCACACGAGGAGATGGATCAACGCGCGATCGCCTGCTTCGATCGGGCGATGGATGACGTTGGCCTCGGTGACGGTGAGCTACGCCAGGTGCTGCACGACTATTTCGCCTGGGCGACCACCACGACGATGGCGCGCTACCACGAATCGGCCGACGACGTCCCCGATGGCCTCCCGTTCCCGCGTTGGTCCTGGAACGGTATTCAGGACTGAACGGGAACGTCGGTTCGCTTCCGGCGCTCTCGCACCTGGCCCCCGAACTGCACTCGATTGGTGCTGGGGATTGGACGCCCCGCAGGCGTGAGCGGGTGAGGTGACTAGTGAGCGAGGTCGGTGATCACCGCGCGGCCGAGAAACTTGCCGGTCTCGAGCTCCTCGAAGATGGCGTCGAGATCGGACAGCGGGCCGGTGCGGTCGACGTGCGTCCGAATCTTGCCTCGGGCAGCGAGATCGACCAGCTCGCGCATGTCCTGCACGTTCCCGACCGCCGAGAAGATGATCGTCGGCTCGATCGCGAACAGACGGAACACGTCGATCGAAAATCCACCCTCGCTCGTCGGCGGCAGACCGACGCCGACGAACAGCCCCGCCTTGCGCAGGAGCTGCAGACCCAGGTCGTAGCCGGCGATTCGGGCCGAGAACACGAGCACCGCGTCGACGCCTCCGAGCTCGCCCTGGATCACCTCGACCGCGTGATCGGGATCCACCGCGACCTCGGCACCGAGTGAGCGCACGAAGTCGAGGCGGGCCTCACCGATGTCGACCCCGATGACGCGATACCCGAATCCGGTCAGGAGCTGCACCGCGTAGTGACCGAGTCCGCCGGCCGCGCCGATGACGGCTACCGGCCTTCCGGGCAGCACGCCGTGCTTCAACACCTTCTTCACCGCGCCGTACGCGGTGAGACCGCCGCACGCGAGTGGCGCCTCGGTGTCGGGGATGCTGTCGGGCAGCACCACGAGGCCCGGCGCGTACACGACGAACTGCTCGGCGAACGTGCCCATCACGTTCTGCGTCTGCGCACAGAGGCGAGGCTGACCGCTCAGGCAGAACTCGCACGCGCCGCACCAGAAGCCACCGCCGCTGCCGCCGAGGCCGACGATCACGCGATCGCCGACGTTCACGAACCGGTCGGCGCCAGGCCCGAGATCCTCGACGATGCCGATCGCCTCGTGCCCCAGGCTGGGCGGCTGCATGCCGTACCAATCCCCGCGGGCGAGGTGCAGATCGGAGTGGCACACACCCGAGGCAGTGATGCGCAGCAGCGCCTGATCGACACCCGGTGTCGGCGAGTCGACGTCGTGGATCCCGAGCTCACCGTTCAGCACACGCGCAGCCTTCATGCCGTCATCAAAGCACCTTGCGCATGTGCACGTCCTCGGGTTCGAGTGCGAACAGCTCGGCCAGCGGTTCGGCCATGGGCTCGAAGCCGCGACCGCGGTAGAAGCGCACGGTGTTCTCGGTTGGCGTCGCCGTGACGACCATGGAGGAGTCGCCGGCGGTGCGGGCGATCTCGTAGAGCTGCTCGCACAGACGGCTGCCGATGCCCGTCGCGCGGAACGGTGCGCTGATCATGAGGTACGCCAGCTGCGCGATCGTGGGCCGAAGGTGGGGCACGACGACACCTATGCCGACCAGATGTTCGCCGGCGAACGCACCGAGCGCGATCCCGCCGGCGTCGACGTAGTGCTCCAGCATGTGGATCTGGGCCACGACGGAGTGCTCGCCCTCACCGACCGGGTCCCACGCCGACGAGTTCCAGCTGCCGTGCCGTGCGACGAGCTCGGTGCCGCGCTGGACGTACTGCACGGCGATGCGTTCCCTACGATCGATCTCCGCAACGCGCGGCAGCTCGGTCCGGCTCAAGCCTCGGATCTCGAATGCGGATTCCACCGCCGCTCCGTTCAGCTGAGCTCGCCGGGCTTGACGACGCCGGCCTCATAGGCGATCACCACCGCCTGGACGCGGCTGCGGACGCCGAGCTTGGTGAGGAGGTTGCTCACATGTGTCTTCACCGTCGCCTCGCTGACGAACAGCTCGTCCGCGAGCTCGCGGTTCGTGCGGCCCCGAGCGAGGCCGACGAGGATCTCGCGCTCTCGGGTGCTGAGGGTCGCGATGGCTGCAGGCACCGAGGAGGAAGTCGGAGCGCTCGATGCCTCGAGCGCGACCCACCGCTCGACCAGTCGGCGGGTGACCGACGGGTCGACCAGGGCGTCGCCGGCGGCGACGGTGCGCACGGCGGCGACGAGCACGTCCGGGCCCACGTCCTTCAGCAGGAACCCGGCGGCACCGGCGCGGAGCGCGCCGAACACGTACTCGTCGTCGTCGAAGGTCGTGAGGACGAGCACGGCCGGCGGAGACGGTCTCCCACCCGCCAGGATGCGGCGAGTCGCCTCGATGCCATCGACCTCCGGCATCCGCACGTCCATGAGGACGACATCCGGAGTCGCGTCGGCGACGAGGCGAACGGCCTCAGCGCCGTTGCCCGCCTCGCCCACGATCGTGAGATCGGCCTCGTGCTCGAGCATCGTGCGTAAACCGGTACGGATCACCGCCTGGTCGTCGACGACGACGACGCGGATCAGGACCACGCCGCCTGCGTCGGGAGCCATGCGCGGATCCGCCAGCCGCCGAGCGAGCTGGTGTCGATGCGGAGTCGACCGCCGCACGCCGCTGCCCGTTCCTGCATGCCGACCAGCCCGTTACCGTCGCGTCGCCGCGCCGAGGGTGGGCCGCTCGTGCCGTCGTCGTCGACGTCGACCATCACTCCGTCGGGGTCGCAGCGCAGCGTCACGATCGCCCGGCGAGCCCCGCCGTGGCGCATGGCGTTGGTGAGCGCTTCCTGCGCGATGCGGACCGCGGCAAGCTCCACTTGCGGCTCGAGATCCGGCGGCAGATCAGGCATTCGGAGCTCGATCTCGAAGCCGGCCTCGCCGACGCGCGTCGCGATCGACCGGAGGTCGGCGAGTGTCGGTTCGGGTGCGAGGTCGACCGCGTCACCGTCGGCGCGGAGCATCCGCACCGTGCCCCGCATCGCGGTGAGCGCATCCTTGGCTGTCTCGGCGATCCACCCGATGCTCTCGGACGCGACCTCGGGCCGGGTGTCCTTGACGCGGTCAGCGGCCTGCGCGCGGATGATGACGGCGGTCAGGTGGTGGGCGACGACATCGTGCAGCTCGCGCGCGACGCGCGTGCGCTCTTGGGCGACGACCCGCTGGGCCTCGGCGGCGCGCAGCCGCTCGAGCTCGGCGTTGCGCAGCGCGAGGTCGCGGCTGATCTCCGCCTGCCGGTGCATCAGCCAACCGAGCACCACCACGCTCACCGTCGCGAGCTCGATGAAGAGCACGCTGGGCCAGTCGAAGGCGCGGGTGCCGAGCACTCGGCCGGGGGCGTCAAGCACGCGGCCGGGAGTGCCGACGTCGTGGTTCCAGAACAGGACGAGGTTCGCCGCCATGCAGCCGATCGACGCCACGACGGGGTGCACCCGCCCCGAGCTCGTCGCCGTGTATCCGACCACGAGCACCGGCAGCAGGTGGAACTCGCTCTGCAACGTCGCGCCGTAGGCGATCGGATACACCACCACGACAACGGCGAACACCCACGCCGGGTGCACCCTCCGCAGAGCGACGACCCCAGCCGTCCAGATCCCGGCGATCACGAAGGTCTCCGGCTGCCTCGGCGACCACCCATGCTGGCGGAACAGATGGAACGCGGTGAACCAGGCGACGGCGACAGCGCTGCCGGCGAGCAGGTCCTGGACGACGGACGGACATCGTCGCCACCAGGCGGTCACGGCTTCAAGGTACCAAGGCGGTCCTGCGGCCCACATCCGCCACATGGCCATTCGCGCCTCCGTCGTTCGACGGACCGCGTCGACGCGAGCTCCACCCTCTCGTTGAGTCTGACGGCCGATGCGGCCCACCCCCTCAGTGCCCGACGATCGGGAGGTGCCCCCGATCGCCGAACAGCTCCGAGCCGCGCGTCACCGACGAGCGCGCCGCCGACGTCTGACCACCGCCGCGCTCTTCGCCGTGCCCGCGGCTCTCCTGGGCGCCCGGGTCCTCGCCGATGCGAGCACGGAGTCCGCGAGCGCAAAGTCGACGGACAGTGCCACCACGTCGACCGCCAAAACGTCGATCGCCTCGACAACGACATCGGTGGCGACCGGTCTCAACCCCGGCCTCGTCGCCGCGTTCGCGCGGGCACAGGCCGCGGCTGCCGACGCCGGCCACCATCTCTCGATCACCTCGGGGTTTCGGACCGCCGCGGAGCAGGCGGCCCTGTTCGACGCCGAGGTCTTCAAGCGGGGGTCCGTCGCGGCAGCGCAGCGGTGGGTGTTCCGGCCCGACAAGTCGATGCATGTGAAGGGTCTCGCGATCGACGTCGGCGATGGGCCCGCGGCCGACTGGCTCTCCAAGGAGGGCGCCCGCTTCGGCCTCTGCCGCACCCTCGCCTGGGAGTGGTGGCACTTCGAGTGGCGGGAGCGTTGGGAGACGGCGGGCGAGTGCCCGGCGCCGGCGCAAGTGCCCGCCGACGCCCCGCCGGCCTGACGCCGCATCCGGCCGTGACAGAGTTGCCGGATGAGCACGCCGCTGACGCTGATGGCAGTGCACGCGCACCCCGACGACGAGTCGTCGAGCACCGGCGGCATCTTGGCGCGGTACGCGGACGAAGGCGTGCGCACCGTTGTCGTCACGTGCACGAACGGCGAGCTCGGCGACGCGCCGGGCGGGATCAAGCCCGGAGCCGAGGGCCACGACGAGGCGGAGGTCGCGCGCATCCGTCTGGGCGAGCTCGAGCGGGCGTGCGAGACGCTCGGCGTCGCGCACCTCGAGCTTCTCGGGTACCACGACTCGGGCATGGTCGACTGGGAGCACAAGGGTCGTCCCGACGCGTTCTGCAACGTCGCCGTCGACGACGCGGCCCAACGCCTCTCAGGCCTGTTCGACCGGTACCGACCTGACATCGTGGTCACCTACGACGAGCAGGGCGGCTACGACCACCCCGATCATGTCCAGGCCAGCCGCGTCACGATGGCCGCGGTCGCACGAACAGGAATTCCTCACAAGGCCTACTTCACCGCGTTCCGGCGCAGCATGTTCCAGCGGTTCCGCGCCATCCTCGAGGAGCAGGGAGTCGACGTGTCGGAGTTCCCGCAGCCCGATCCCGAGCAGGTGCGCATGATGGACGCGGTCGAAGCCCGCATCACGACCGTCGTCGACGTCAGTCGATTTGTCGAGCGAAAGCGCGTCGCGCTCGAGACGCACGCGAGCCAGATCCAGGAGTCGTTCTGGGGTCGCTTTCCTACCGAGGCGTTCGGCACGCTCTTCGGCGAGGAGGCCTTCATCAGAGCCAACGACTCCACCGGGGCGCCGCTCCCGGAGACGGACCTCTTCGTCGGGCTGCGGTAGCTCCCCCGATGAGTCAGGTCCCCGGCGTTGTCGGTCAGTATCAGGACGCACATGATCGGCGCGATGTCGAGGCCGCTCTCGCGGCCTTCACGCCGAGCGCGACGGTGACGGATGACGGACACGAGTACCACGGCCACGATGAGATCCGTGACTGGCTGTCCGTTGGGTCGACGAAGTTCAACTACACCCGGACGCTCACGGGCGCGAACGCCGTCGATGCGAACACTTGGCTCGTGACCAACCACCTCGAAGGTGACTTCCCCGGCGGCGTCGTCGATCTGCGCTACCGCTTCGTGCTCGCCGACAACTTCATCTCCGAGCTCGAGATCGCGCCCTGACTCGACGGTTCGCGGCGCACCATCCCGGTGCTGGAGCTGAAGCGCACCCGGTAAGGCCACGAGCTCACGGACGGTAGGAAGCGCGCGCGTACGCCGTGTCCATGTACTCGCGGACGCTGCGCACGAGAGAGCCGTCGAGCTCGATCACCCACGCGTACCGGTTGTGGTACTCGCTGCCGTCGCGCATGGTGCCATCGGCGTGGGTCTCGGCGGCCACTCGGTCACCCGACGCGAACAGCGTGCGCACGGTGACCTTCGGGTCGCCCGGAGCGAACCGGCCGCGGACCGGTGCGAGGAACTCGTCGATGATGGCGTCGCGCCCGACGGTCAACCGCTCGCCAGGCACGGCGCGCATCACCTCCCAGGTCGCGTCGGGATGGAGCATCGGGCGCATGGCCTCGAGGTCGCCTTCGCTCAACGCGGTGAAGAACCGTCGCACGATCTCGCATCCACGCTCCTCGATCGGAGGAACGTACCGCTCGATCGACGCCCCCGCTTCGCTGCCGGGCCTAAGTCCCTAAGGTCAGGAGATGGCCGTCAGGATGGACAACGTCGGCATCGTCGTCGAAGACCTCGCCGTGGCGATCGAGTTCTTCCGCGAGCTCGGCCTCGAGCTCGAAGGGCAAGGGCTGGTCGAGGGCGAGTGGGCAGGGCGTGTCACGGGGCTCGGCGATCAGCGCGTCGAGATCGCCATGATGCGCACCCCGGACGGCCACGGTCGGCTCGAGCTCTCGCGCTTCCTCGCGCCGCAGGTGATCGACGATCATCGGAATGCCCCGGTGAACGCGCTGGGCTACCTCCGAGTGATGTTCGCAGTGGATGACATCGACGACACCCTCGACCGTCTCGTCGAGCACGGCGGGCAGCTCGTAAGCCGCGATGTGGTCCAGTTCGAGAACGTGTACCGGCTCTGCTACGTGCGCGGACCTGAAGGCATTCTCATCGGGCTCGCCCAGGAGCTCAGCCGATAGCGCGAAGCCCCGGTGCGCGCTCAGGCACGGCAGCTGACCTCCATGCCGTCTTCCACGGGGAAGTTCGTCGTCACGTAACCGTTCCCCGGGTCGCGGACATAGGCGAGGTAGTCGGCCAGAGCCGGGAACGTGCTGTCGTCGCCAACGACCAGCGCACCGGGTGGAAGCTTCGGCTCGAGCAGGTGGAGCACGGGCAGGTACAGGTCCTTCCATCCATCGAGGAGCACGACACCGATCGGCGCATCGAGGTCGGCCAGCGTCTCGAGGGCGTCGCCGTGGCGGATCTCGACGTGATCGAGCAGCCCCGCCTCACCGAGGTGCGCCGTCGCGAGCTCCACCTTGCGCGCGCTCAGCTCGGTGGAGATCACGCGGCCGCGCCCGTTGTCGGCAACCCCAGCGGCGAGGAACAGCGTCGAGATGCCCATCGAGAGGCCGAACTCGACGACGGTGTCGGGCTGCGTCGCTCGGACGAGCGAGTAGAGAAGTCGGCCTCCGGCGCGCGACACCGGCATGGCGACCTCGGCCATTGCGTCGGCGCGCTCCTGCGCAGTGAGGTCGGCCGACACGGCAGGCCGGATCTCGGCGTCGCGATCGGCACGGGCGAAGAGCCGGTCGAGCAAGGCGCTCATCCTGGGGTCGTTCAGTCGAGAAGCCATCGGGAGTTGTCTAGACGCGCAGCGGAGACCGTGGCGCACCGCGAGCCCCTTAACGTGTCGCGGCGATGAGGGTGCCTGACCGTTGCGTGACCGACCTTCGGGACTCGGGCTATCTGGTGTTCGAGGGCTTCCTCGACGCCGACGAGCTGGCGGCGGCTCAGGAGGCTCTGTGGCTGCACTACCCGCGGCCCGAGGAATACTTCGCCGACCCGGCTGCGCACGCCTGGCTGGCAGGCGACCAGTGGGCCGGCATCGTCGGCGGCCCGTGGCGATCGTGGGACCTGAACCGGGTGGCGTTCCACCCCGACCTGCTCGACCTCGCAGAGCGCTTCCTTGGTTCGGCCGACCTGCGGCTCTATGAGGCGGAGCTGTGGGCCAAGTACGCCGGCGCCGTCGACTACGACCAGCGCCACCACCGCGACTTCGTCAACCACAGCCTCGTCGTGCCCAAGCGATCAGAGCCGGCCACGCAGATGCTGGGCTGGATCCTCCTGTCAGACGTAGGCGACGACGACGGCCCGACCAAGATCGTGCCGCTGTCTGTCGGCGACACCGTGCCGTACTGGCCGGTCCCGGGGAATCACGACATCACGAACTCCCTCCCCGACGGGATGTTCGCCGAGGAGGAGGTGTCGATGACAGGTCCCGCGGGAACTCTGATCGCCTTTCGGGCCGACGTCCTCCACCGTGGGTCGCGCATGACCGGCGAACGATCAACTCGCTTCGCGCTCCTCGCCGACTACGACGTGTGGGCACCGCGCTGGACCGGCAGAGTCGCCTGGGCCGCGCGCGCGACGGGTCCAGACTGGTTCGAGATCATCGAGCGGGCCTCTCCCCGCGAGCGGTCGGTGTTCGGCTTCCCCGCTCCGGGCGACCCGTACTGGGACGAGCAAACGTTGGCGGACACTCAAACGCGCTACCCCCGGGCGGATCTGACGCCGTACCGCTGAAGTGGGCCACGGCCCACGGCGTGCTTCCTTGCGGTCACGCGGCAGCATGAGCATTCGTCATCAGATCGCGACCCCACGGCGCAGTGCCCGCGACACCTGCGGGGCACGGTTCACTCGTCGGTCGGTCGAGGGGAGTCGAGATGAACACGTTGCGAATCAAGCAAGACGATGACGCGGTGGCGACCTACACCACACTGGAAGGTGCCGCGCGAGCGGTCGCCCATCTGATCAGCCTCGGCTACGACCAGCGCGACGTCGGGATCGCTCCGCGCGACTTCGAGGTCATCGACCCGCACCCAGATCGCTCCTCGCTGTCCCAGTGGACATGGGTGGGGCTCATCGCCGGTGCCGCGTCGATGGCCGTCGTGGCCGTGGGCCGCGAGATCGGCGCGAAGGCCCTGTTCGAGTCGGTCGTGCCATTGATCGCGTGGGGCGTCGTGATCGGCGCCGCGGCTGGGTTCGCAGTCGGGTTGGTCTCCTTGTGGCACCACCGGCGCGCCGCGATGCTGCCGCCGCCCGAGGAGATCGCCCCGACCCGCTACGAGGTGATGGTCGATCGAGATCGGGACCGAGCTCGGCACCGGCTCGCGAACTGGTGGGATCCGGCGGCGCCACCCGCCGAGTGGCAGCAGCCCGCCTGACCGGGCCCCCTGACAGCTGTCCCCCACAGTCGCGCACAGAGAGCACCGACGAAGGCGCGACCATGGCGGCGTGGAAGCTCGGCGGGATCGGCGGCCGCGGGTCGGTTTGCGAACGCGGGCCACCATCGGCTTCGGCGTCACCGGCTTGGTCGTCTCAGTCGTCCTGGCCGCCGTGACGTACTCCGTGGCTCGCGGCTACTTCGTCGACCAACGGCAGAACGCAGCCGAGCAACAGACCTACGTGAATGCCCGCTTGACCCGCGCCGTGCTCCGCACGACAGACCCTGACATCCGTGGTCTTCTGACCAGCCTCGGCGGAGGCACAGCGTCGGACTCGATCCTGCGATACCGGGGCCAGTGGTTCGCGACGTCGCTCACGTCGGCGCCGGACGCGCTCCCCGAGGACCTCGTCCAAGTTGTCAGCGACGGCCATGCCGCCCATCAGCGCTACCGGGACCCCGGTGGGCGGCTCCGCCTCGCCGCCGGCGTGCCCATCGCCGTTTCCGGGGCGTCGTACTTCGAGCTGTTCGCCCTCGACGAGCTCGACCGCACCTTGGACCTGCTCGCTCGAGCCCTCGCATTCGGGGTCCTCGGCGCGGCCCTCGCCGCGGCCTTGGTCGGCCGAGCGGCGGCGGGACGACTGGTGCAGCCATTGGTCCCGATCGCCGACGCTGCCGAGAGGATCGCCGACGGTGCGCTGGACACGCGCCTCACTGACATCGACGACCCGGACCTGCGGCGTCTCACCGACGCGTTCAACACAATGGCGAGCTCGCTCGAAGAGCGCATCAACCGCGAAGCTCGGTTCGCGGCCGACGTGAGCCACGAGCTCCGCTCCCCTCTGACGGCGCTGGCGGCCGCATTGGAGGTCATCGAGCGGCGGCGCGAGGAGCTCCCACCTCAAGTCATCGAGGCGTTCGCGGTGCTCACCACCAAGGTCGCGATGTTCCAGAAGATGGTGCTCGATCTGCTCGAGATTTCGAGAGTCGACAGCGGCACCGCCACTCTCACCGAAGACCTGATCGACCTGCAGCACCTCCTTCCGCGCGTCCTGGCCCGGCACGATTCACAAGACGCCACGATCACGTTCATCGATGGTGCGCCAACCCAGCTCATCGGTGATCGACGACGCCTCGCACAAGCGATGGGAAACCTCATCGAGAACGCCGATCGGTACGCCGGAGGCATTACCGAGATCACGGTCAGTGCGCCGCATCCAGGCCGCGTCCGCTTCGTGTTCGACGATCGCGGCCCGGGGGTTGCGCCTGAAGAGCGCGACGCGATCTTCGGGCGATTCGCCCGAGGCGAGGTAGGCAGGACGGTCGGCGCGACGTCGGGTGCCGGCCTCGGCTTGTCCCTCGTCGCCGAGCACGTCCGCCTGCACGGCGGCCGCGTATGGGTCGAAGACAACCCCGACGGAGGCGCCCGCTTTGTCCTCGAAGTCCCGACGGGAGTGCCGTGAGAACCCGATCGTCGTCGAGATGGCTGCTCGCCGTGGTGGTGGTCGTCTGTGGCGCCTGCTCGGTGGGAGCCGAGAACCACGCGCGGCAGCAGCCCGACGGTGACGTGCCGTTCGGGCTGCTCGATGCGGACGCGCCGCCCCTGTTTCCTTCGGTCCCTGCGGCCGTCACCGAGCCGGTCGCGCTGTGCTTCGTCCAGGACGGCGCGTTGGCCGTCGTCAGCACGCTGTTGGACGCGCCGGTCACGCTGTTCGACGTCGTCGCGGCGCTCGCGAAGCCACCGCAGGATAAGGCGTTGCGCAGCGCGGTGAGCGACCCGCCGCTCGTCGCGGACATGCGGGTCGTGGGTGGAGTCGCCCAGGTCGACCTGTTGCCGGCGATCACCTCGCTGGGAGGCGACGAGCAGCTGATCGCCGTGGCGCAATTGGTGTGCACGCTCACCGGCCGTCCCGGTGTCGGTCTGGTGTCCTTCACTCTCGAGGGCTTCCCAATCGATGTTCCGACCGGCGACGGCTCGCTCACAACGGGGCCTGTCTCTCGCGACGACTATGCCAACCTGCTCCGGTGAGAAGCGGCCGCTGCGCCGGGGCATCATGAGTGGGTGCCCAGGCGCATCTTGTTCGTCGAGGACGACGACAGCATTCGAGAGCAGACAGTCGCGCTGCTGCGCGACGAAGGCTACGACACCGACGAAGCACCGAGTGGCGAGGCCGGTCTCACGAGCTTCGACCGGCGAGCGGTGGACTGCGTCCTGCTGGACGTGATGCTCCCCGACATCGACGGCTTCGAGGTCTGCCGCCGCCTCAGGTCTCGCAGCGACGTCCCCATCATCATGGTCACCGCCCGGGCAGACAGCTACGACGTCGTCGCGGGGCTCGAGGCAGGCGCCGACGACTACGTCACCAAGCCTTTCGAGCCCAAGGAGCTCACCGCCAGGATCCGGGCGATGCTGCGGCGCGTCCAGGGCTTCGACAGCAGCCCCAAGATCCTCACCCTCGGTGATCGGGTAGAAGTCATCCCCGACGAGGGCGTCGTCCGGGTGGATGGCGAGGAGGCGCATCTCACTCTCACTGAATTCCGACTCCTGTGCGAGATGGTGGCATCACCGGGTCGCGTCTTCAGCCGTGAGGTGCTGCTGGAGTCCGTATGGGGCTACGAGTACGTAGGCGACACCAAGCTCGTCGACGTCCACATTTACCGCTTGCGCAGCAAGATCGAGGTAAACCCGGCGAAACCGCGACACCTTCTGACCGTACGGGGCCTCGGCTACAAGGTCGTCGGCTGAGCGACCCTCGAGGCCCTCAGCCCATGCACCACTCCCTGAGCCTCAACTCGAGCGACACCCCCCGGAGCAGACGTCACCAGAGCGTCACCTGGGCGCGTCCGCAACGTTTCCTGGGTCGGGAACAGTGAGTCCATACGCCCCCGGGGCCCTTGCAAGCCGACACCGATGACGCGCCTGCGCGAGTCGATGTCGTCGCTCGAGGCGCCTTCCTCGCACCTCCTGAGGCGCCTTCGGGCCCCGGGCCCCGGGGGCCGAGGTCGAGCCCGAACCCCACGGAGTGCCGTCGTGTCGACTGGCGGAACGCTGCTCAAGACAGGAACCCGCCACCCGTGCGCCCACCTGACGACGACATGCCCATCGCACCGTCGAATCGAGAAAGGAGCACCCCACCAATGGCCGACGAGCACTACAAGAAGCCCGGCTGGTTCACCCGCAACATCTTCAACCGCGGCGTCGCCCTCGCCACCCGTCTTGGGCTCAGCATCTGGGGCTCACGCATCCTGCAGGTCCCGGGACGCAAGACCGGCGAGATCCACGAGACCCCGGTCAACCTCCTGACCTACGACGGCCAGACATATCTGCTCGCCCCACGCGGGATCACCCAATGGGTCCGCAACCTGCGCGTCGCCAAGGAAGGCGCCCTCCGTCTTGGCCGACACACCCAGCGGTTCCACGCCCTCGAGCTCGCTGACGCCGACAAGCCTGACATCCTGCGCGCGTACCTCAAGCGCTGGAAGATGGAAGTGGGCGTCTTCTTCGACGGCGTCGACGCCAGCTCCTCCGACGAGGAGCTGCTGCGAATCGCACCAGACCACCCCGTCTTCCACATCGACACCGTCGCGGCCTGAGCGGTGGCTCTCGACCAGTGCCGGACACACGGTTCCTCGCAAGCCTCAGTGGGTAGGGTCAGACAGGTGCACAATTTCGGTCCAGACGTTGCTTACACGCGGGTGCTGTGAACACGTCATTCGTGTTCGACCGACAGTCCCGTGTCGTCATCGCGAGGGCCTCACCCGAGGTCGACGGGGGCCGATTCGCCGCCAAGTGCACGGTCGGTGAGCGCTTCGAGGTCAGAGCCGACGTCTTCGTCGACGGCCATGACGCGCTCGCCGTCGATCTTCTCTGGCGAAGTGGGGGCGACGCGGCGTGGACGACTGAGCCGATGCGTCCGCTGGGCAACGACCGATGGCTGGCGGAGTTCACGCCAGAGGCCATTGGTCGGTACGAGTACTCGATCACGGCATGGATCGACGAGTTCGAGACTTGGCGGCGCGACACCACCAAGAAGAGGGCCGCGGGCGTCGACACCGAGATCGATCGCACGATCGGAGCGAAGCTGATCGAAGCTGCGGTCCAGCGTGCGGATCGACACGACGGTCCGCTGATCGAGGCAGCTGCAGCAGCGCTCCAAGCCGGAGAGCTCGACTCGACGCTCTCGAGCGGGCCGCTCCAAACGGCGATGCGCTCATGGGGAGCGCGCTCGGGCGAAGTGACCTACGCGCGACAGCTGCCCGTGGAGGTGGAACGGCCTCTCGCCCGCTTCTCGGCCTGGTACGAGCTTTTCCCCCGGTCATGTTCTGGCGACGTCGACCGCCACGGGACGCTCGACGACTGCCGCGAGCGCCTCGGCTACATCGCAGAGCTCGGATTCGACATTGTGTACCTGCCCCCGATCCACCCCATCGGCGTGACGAATCGCAAGGGGCCGAACAACACGCTCACGACCGGGCCGACAGACCCGGGCAGCCCTTGGGCGATCGGGAGCGAGGAGGGCGGCCACGACGCGATCCATCCCGAGCTCGGAACTCTGAGCGATCTCCGCGCGCTGGTTGAGGAGGCGCGGAGCCTCGGCATCGAGGTCGCGCTCGACCTCGCGTTCCAGTGCTCCCCCGACCACCCGTGGATCGCGAAGCACCCGGAGTGGTTCCGGCACCGGCCCGATGGTTCCATCCAGTACGCGGAGAATCCGCCCAAACGGTACGAGGACATCGTGTCGCTCGACTTCGAGAGTGCTGATTGGCGGTCGCTGTGGGCCGCGCTTCGCGAAGTCGTCGACCACTGGCTCGATCAAGGCATCCGGGTCTTCCGCGTCGACAACCCGCACACCAAGCCGTTCAGCTTTTGGGAGTGGCTGATCTCCGGCGTCAGAGCCGAGCATCCCGACACGCTGTTCCTCGCGGAGGCGTTCACGCGACCGAACGTGATGTATCAGCTCGCGAAGCTCGGCTTCTCACAGTCGTACACCTACTTCGCGTGGCGTCAGACCAAGGACGAGCTGATCGAGTACCTCACCGAGCTGACGCGCTCTGACGTCGCGGACTTCATGCGACCGTGCTTCTGGCCGAACACTCCCGACATCCTCACAGAGCAGCTGCAGATAGGCACTCGCTCGGTGTTCCTCAGTCGCCTCGTGCTCGCGGCGACCTTGTCGGCAAGCTATGGCATCTACGGTCCTTCCTACGAGCTCATGGAGCACGTTGCGCGTGCTGGCGCGGAGGAGTACATCGACAGCGAGAAGTACGAGATCCGCGTGTGGGACCTGGACCGTCGCGACAGCCTCCGGCCAGTGATCACTCGCATCAACCAGATCCGCCGAGCCCACCCTGCGCTTCAGCACAATCGCACACTGGCGTTCCACCGCACCGACAACGAGCAGCTGCTGTGCTGGTCGAAGTCCGAACTTCACCCTCGCGACGGTGATCCTGGCGAGGTGATGTTGATGGTGGTGAACCTCGATCCGCATCACACGCACTCGGGGTGGATCGATCTCGACCTCGAGGTCCTGGGCATCGATCCGGACGCCACGTTCCAAGTCCACGACGAGCTGGGCGGCGCCCATTACCTCTGGCGTGGCGCGCGCAACTTCGTGCAGCTCGATCCGTCTTCGATGCCTGCGCACGTCATGGCCCTCCGACGCCACGTTCGGACCGAGCACGACTTCGACTACTTCTTGTGAGAGCCCATGACCGCTGACAGCCGAGACGACCCGCTCTGGTACAAGGACGCGGTCATCTACCAGCTGCACGTGAAGGCCTTCGCCGACTCCGACGGAAATGGGGTCGGGGACTTTGCGGGGCTCACGAGTCGGCTCGACTACTTGCAGGACCTGGGCGTCACCGCCATCTGGCTCCTCCCCTTCTACCCGTCACCTCTCCGAGACGACGGGTACGACATCGCCGACTACGAGGGTGTGCATCCCACGTACGGCGACATGGCCGCCGTCCGCCGGTTCCTGAGGGAAGCTCACGACCGGGGATTGCGCGTCATCACAGAGCTCGTCATCAACCACACCTCGGATGAGCACCCGTGGTTCCAAAAGGCGCGGCATTCCCCTCCGGGAAGTCCGGCCCGTGCGTTCTACGTCTGGAGCGACTCACCAGATCGATTCTCTGAGGCCAGGGTCATCTTCCAGGACTTCGAGTCGTCGAACTGGGCGTGGGATCCCGTGGCGGGCCAGTACTACTGGCACCGCTTCTACGCCCACCAACCGGACCTCAACTTCGACAACCCGGCCGTCTACAAAGCCGTGCTCCGTGTGCTCGACAAATGGCTCGCCATGGGCGTCGACGGAGTCAGGTTGGACGCGATCCCGTACCTGTACGAGCGGGACGGCACGAACTGCGAGAACCTCGATGAGACCCACCAGCTCCTGAAGCGGCTCCGCGCTCACGTCGACGAGCGGTACCCCAATCGACTTCTCCTGGCCGAGGCCAACCAATGGCCTGAGGATGCGGTGGCGTACTTCGGTGACGGGGACGAATGCCACATGGCCTTCCACTTTCCGGTGATGCCTCGGCTCTACATGGCGCTGCAGATGGAAGACAGCCGACCGATCGTCGAGATCCTCGAGCAGACACCTTCGATTCCTCCCGCCGCCCAATGGGCGATGTTCCTCCGCAATCACGACGAGCTGACGCTCGAGATGGTGACCGACGAGGAGCGCGACTACATGTATCGGGCCTACGCCAGTGACCCGCAGACCCGCGTGAACGTCGGCATCCGACGACGGCTGTCTCCACTCCTGCAGAAGGACCGTCGCAAGATCGAGCTGCTGAACGCGCTCCTGTTCTCTCTGCCCGGCACGCCGATCATCTACTACGGCGACGAAATCGGGATGGGCGACAACGTGTATCTAGGCGATCGCAACGGTGTGCGAACGCCGATGCAATGGACCGCAGATCGCAACGCCGGGTTCTCACGAGCAAACCCACAGCAGCTGTACCTCCCGGTGATCATCGACCCGCAACACCACTACGAGACCGTCAACGTCGAGGCGCAGCGGGCGAACCCGAGCTCGCTTTGGTGGTGGATGCACCGATTGATCGCGCTCCGCACGCGGCACAAGGTCTTCGGACGGGGTGGCATTGAGTTCCTGCACCCCGAGAACTCGAAGGTGCTCGCGTTCGTTCGCACCTCTCGATCCGAGGACGAGTCCGAGGCGATCCTGGTGGTCGCGAACCTGTCGCGCTTTGCCCAACAAACCGAGCTCGACTTGAGCGCGTACGCGGGCGCGACGCCGATCGAGCTCTTCGGGCAGACACCGTTCGCTCCCGTGACCGACAGCCCGTACTACGTCACGCTCGCGCCCTACAGCTTCTACTGGCTGCGACTCGCTTCGAAGGTCGTCGAGCCGGTTGTGCGACCCCCGACCGACAAGCTGCCTGCCGTGACCCTCGGTGTTTCCGATGCGTGGTTCGACGGCAGAGCTCGCGTGCAGCTCGCGGCAGCGCTCAGTCGGTGGTTGCCCACGGTTCGTTGGTTCGCGGACAAGTCACGGGTCATCCGATCGGTGTCCCTCGTCGATTCCATCGAGCTTCGCGACAGCTCCTCCGCTCCGTCACAGCTGCTTCTCGTGTCGATCGAGTTCACTCAAGGCGACAACGAGATCTACTGCGTACCGGTTGAGTTCGTGAAGGGCGAGCCCGCAGACGCGATCAGGGAAGAACACCCCGGCAGCGTCATCGCGGAAGCGCGGTGGCGCGACGGCGACGACACCGGACTGCTCGTCGACGCGCTCGTCGACCGTTCGATCGCCATCGAGCTCGCGCAGCTGGCCGCCCGCGGGCGGCCCCGAGCTGGCGGGCTGGGGCAGCTGCGAGGTGGAAGCAGCCCGGCACTGCGGCACATCGTTCGAGACAGGGAGCTCAAGGCTTCGCCACTCGGCGCCGAGCAGTCGAACACCTCGGTGCTGCTCGGCCACGCCGCGATCCTGAAGCTGTACCGCAAGCTCGGTGAGGGCACGAGCCCGGACCTCGAGATCGGACGCCACCTCCAACGCGTGGGATTCGACCACACGCCTCCCCTGCTCGGCTCGCTCGAGTACGAGCGGAACCGGAGCGAGCCGATCACCGTCGCGGTGATCCACGAATTCGTCCCCAACAAGGGGGACGCGTGGACGTACATCCTCGACCGCCTGACTCGCTTCTACGAGGAAGCGCTCGCCAACCCGGATGCGCTCGACCAAGTCGTGATCCCGCTCGACATCCACTCGGCCACCGGTGTGGTCCCGCCGCCGATCGACGAGCTGCTCACGCCGTTCATCTCGTTCGCCGACCTTCTCGGCCGTCGCACCGCCGAGCTGCACGCTGCCCTCGTGTCGACCGAAGACCCGGCGTTTGCCCCCGAGCCGTACACGACGCTGTACCAAAGGTCGCTGTACCAAAGCCTTCTCAACGAGATCCGCACGACGGTGCGACAGCTGCGCGCCCGTCGCTCGCTCCTCGGCGACGACCTCGCGGCCCTCGCTGACACGGTGGCTGAGGCCCCAGTCGCCAAACGCCTCGATCTCCTCAAGCACCAAAAGGTCGCAGCGATGCGCACCCGCTTGCACGGCGACTTCCATCTCGGCCAAGTGCTGTGGAACGGGGGCGACGTCTTCGTGATCGACTTCGAAGGCGAGCCGGCCCGCTCGGTCGGTCAACGGCGCATCAAGCGGTCGCCTCTGCGCGACGTCGCAGGGATGCTGCGCAGCTTCCACTACGCCGCCAATGTGGCGCTCCGCCAGCAGGTCGATCGGGGCCTCTTGCCGGACCTGCCAACGGCAACCAGCCGCCTCGGCCAGTGGACGCGGCTGTGGACCACCTACGTCGGTGGGTGCTACCTCGCGGGCTACCTCGACGCCGCGGACGGCCAGGTGTTCCTGCCGTCCGAATCCGCCGACATGCGCCTGCTCCTCGATCTGTTCCTCCTCGAGAAGGCGTGCTACGAGGTGCGGTACGAGCTCGATCACCGACCGGATTGGGTGGGCATCCCGCTCCAGGCGCTCGCCGACCTCGTGACCTCGTTCCCAGAGTGGGGCGAAACACCCGCATGACCGCGGCGTTCTCCGACCTCGACGTCCATCTGTTCAACGAAGGCACGCACTCACGTCTGGCCGACAAGCTCGGCGCCCACGTCGTCGCCGAGGGCACCCGCTTCTCGGTGTGGGCGCCGAACGCCGAGCGCGTCGGGGTTCTGGGAGACTTCAACGGCTGGTCCGGCGCGGGACCGGCACTGGAGCCGGTCGGCACGTCCGGGATCTGGAGTGGCGTGCTCGATTCGGTCCCCGAGGGCACCGCCTACAAGTACCGGATCCGGTCGCGGCATCGCGGCTACGAGGTCGACAAGGCCGATCCATTTGCGTTCCACACCGAGGTGCCCCCGAACACGGCCTCCGTCGTGTGGCGTGTGGACGGCTATGAGTGGCACGACAGCGAGTGGATGCAACGACGCCCGATCGTGAACTCGCTCGACGCGCCGATCTCGATCTACGAGGTGCACCTGGGCTCGTGGGGTCGGGGCATCGACCCCACGACCGGGCGCCCCCACTACCGATTGCTCGGAGACGCCCTCGCCGAGCACTGCGTGAAGAACGGCTTCACGCACGTCGAGCTGCTTCCCGTGATGGAGCACCCGTTCTACGGGTCTTGGGGCTATCAGGTGACCGGATACTTCGCACCGACGAGCCGCTACGGGCGCCCCCAAGACTTCATGGCGCTGATCGACACACTGCACCAGCACGGCATCGGCGTCATCTTGGATTGGGTGCCGTCACACTTCCCCGCTGACGAGTTCGGGCTCGGCTACTTCGACGGCACCCATCTCTATGAGCACGCTGACCCCCGGGTGGGCCACCACCCCGATTGGGACAGCTTGATCTTCAACTACGGCCGCCATGAGGTGCGCGCGTTCCTGGTGTCGAGCGCCCGATGGTGGCTGGAGCAATATCACGCCGACGCGCTTCGCGTAGACGCGGTCGCGTCGATGCTCTACCTCGACTACTCGCGCCGGCCGGGCCAGTGGATCCCGAATGCGCACGGTGGGCGCGAGAACCTCGAGGCGATCGCTCTCCTGCGACAGCTCAACGACGCCGTGCACGACGACGTGCCGACCGCCGCCCTGACGTTCGCCGAGGAGTCGACGGCGTGGCCAGGCGTGTCCCGACCGACCTGGCTCGGCGGGCTCGGCTTCGACTCGAAGTGGGACATGGGATGGATGCACGACACCCTGGCCTACCTCTCGCACGATCCCATCCACCGGTCGTTCCACCACAACCAGCTCACCTTCCGCGTGCTCTACCTCCACTCCGAGCGGTTCACGCTCCCGCTGTCGCACGACGAGGTCGTGCACGGCAAGGGCTCCCTCTACGGGAAGATGCCCGGGGACGATTGGCAGAAGCGAGCCAACCTCCGCCTCCTCTACGGCTACCAATGGACGCAGCCAGGGAAGAAGCTCCTCTTCATGGGAGGAGAGGTGGCGCAGCGATCCGAGTGGAACCACGAGAGCTCGGTGGAGTGGGAACGCGGAGCCGAGCCTGACGGCGAGGCCATCCGGCGCTGGGTCGAGGACCTCAACCGCACCTACCGCTCGCTCCCCGCGCTGCACGAGCTCGACTGCGATCCCGCCGGCTTCGAGTGGATCGACGCGAACGACTCGGCGAACAGCACGCTCTCCTATTTGCGCCACGGCCACGATCCCGAGCATGTCGTCCTCGTCGCGGCGAACTTCACGCCGGTGCCGCGGCACAACCATCGAGTCGGCGTGCCAACAGGCGGCTTGTGGAGAGAGGTGCTCAACAGCGACGCGACCCTCTACGGCGGCAGCGGCCAAGGCAACGTCGGCGGCGTCGAAGCGGCACCCGTCGCGTTCCACGGCCGGCCATGGTCACTCAACCTCGTGCTGCCACCGCTCGCCCTCCTCGTCTTCGTTCCGGCGGCATCGCACGACACTGCCGCGTGACGCTGGGATGCCGCTGTCATCACCGGCGCGGCGAGTGGCATGGGGCGCGCGTTCGCCGAACGCTTCGCACACGAAGGCGGAGAACCCACCGGCTGCGACCCTCGGTCCCGGCGGCGGTACGGGCAAAGCAGTCAGTGGCGGGCGGCTCGTTCCAGCATCAGCTCGGCGACCCGCTCACCGTGGGTGTCCTGGAGGAAATGGCCGGCGTCGTCGAGCACGTCCCAGGTCGAGTGCGGGATGCGAGCGTGCCAGCGCTCCCCCCACGCTGGGGTGAAGACCTCGTCAGCCCCTCCCCAGACGAAGTGAACCGGCAGGGCCGTGTCGTTGATCGCGTCGAAGTGCGCTGCCTGGATGTCGCCGCTGCCGCGGCGCTGGTCGTGAAGCGGGATGCAGAGCGGGAACTGCCGTGCCCCGGTCACGCCCGCGTCGCCCAGGCCGACGAACGGGGCGTCATAGGCATCTCTGATCGCCGATGCTTCAGACGACAACGACGGCTCGTCTCCTTGCAGTAGGGGGAGCAGTGCCTGCTGCGGCTCGGCGCGGCGCGTGCCGATCACCATCACGGTGCCCCAGCCGAAGCGCGAGGGCACGTTCTCGCGGAGGAGCCCTCCGGGCTCGTTCTGTGCGATCCAGTTGCGGATGGCGGTGGTGTACTCGTAGCCGTCGTGGTGCAGCCACGTGTTCATGATGACGAGCCTCGAGAACCGCTCGGACATGGCGCAGACCTGAGCGAGGCCAATCGGGCCGCCCCAGTCCTGCACGAACAGCGTGACGTCGCGCAGGTCGAGGGCTTCGATCAGCGTGGTGAGGTTGGCGGTGTGGCGCGCGATGTCGTACCAGGCGGGGTCGGTGACCTTGTCGCTTCGGCCGAAGCCGATGTGGTCGGGCGCGATGCACCGGTAGCCCGCCTCTCGCAGCACAACGATGATCTTGCGGTACAGGTAGCTCCACGTCGGCATGCCATGAAGCATGAGCGCCACTGGCGCCGCGGCGGGGCCTTCGTCGACGTAGTGCATCCGCAGGCCGCCGACATCGACGTAGTGCGGTGCGAACCCGAACTCGACAAGCCCGTCGAAGTTCGCGTCCGGGGTGCGGACAAACGGAGGCGTGGCGTCGCTCACCGCGCCGTCAACCGCGCGCGGTCGAGCGCGCCGTCGCCTCGGCCGCCATCCGCTGCACGACGGTCGCGGCCGGGAGCACCTCGGTGAGAAGGCCGGCGATGTTGCCGGCGCCGTTCATCGACACGCCCTGCTTGCCTCCTCGGTCTGTCGCCACCGCGCCCAACACCATCCCCGTGAGCACCGGCTGGAGCGGCATCGGCAAGGGGTCGACCTCGGCGTGCTCCCACGCGTCAGTCCACCGATTCGGCAGCAACCGGAACCGCTTGCCCGTGTAGGCGCGGCTGATCACGGGCGACTGGTCGGCTGCCGCGAGCAGCTCCTGCTTCTGCCAATCGGCGAGGCCGGACTCGACGGTGGCGAGGAACCGGGTGCCGACCCACACGGCCTGGCAGCCCATCACCAACGCGGCGGCGAGCCCGCGGCCATCTCCGATGCCGCCGGCAGCGACGACGGGCACGTCGACCGCGTCGAGCACTTGGGGCAGCAGCGCCATCGTGCCGACGTGACCGGTGTGACCGCCGCCCTCGGTGCCCTGGGCGATGACGACGTCGGCACCGTCGCGCGCAACCTGCGCGGCCTGCTTCGTGCTCCCGACGACCGACATCACAAGGATGCCTGCGTCGTGCAGCCTTCCGGCGAACGAGGCCGGCGTCCCCAGCGCGCCGACGAACACCGGCACGTGCTCTTCGAGCACGACTGCGATCTGCGCCTCGGCGTCAGTACCGAGCGCGTTCCGGTCACGGCCCTTTTCTCGGTCCGCGGCGGGGGCGTCGACGCCGAGCTCGCCGCGCGATCCGCCGGGCGACCTCCCGGTGCTCGGGCGGAATGCGCTCGGCCACGTCGCTGGCCCGCACGCCGGACTGCTCGAGTCGGGCCGGCAGGATCAGGTCGACGCCGAAGGGTCGATCGGTGAGCTCGCGCGTGCGTCGGACCACGCGCCTGACCTCCTCGGCCGACATCGACGTACACCCGAGGACACCGAGTCCGCCGGCATTGGACACCGCAGCGACCAGGTCGGGTCCCGCGATCGGGCCCATTCCCGCGGAGATGATCGGCAGCTCGATGCCGAGGCGCTCGCACAGCGGCGTGCGCAGAACGCTCGTATCCGGGGACGTCATCGTTGCGGTCTCGTGCGGATGTTCAGCTGTCCGGCCAGGCCGGCTGCACGATGATGCTCGATCGCACGCATCTCCGGCGATCGGATCATGTCTTGGAACGCCTGCAACGACGGGTACTCGACCAACCCGACGGCATCCCACAGATCCTCGACCTCGCCGAGCAGCAGACCGGTCACTGCACCGGAGTACACGACCCGCCCACCGAGCCCTTCGATGAGCGTCCGGACCACCGACGGCGTAGCGGTCGTAGGCCTCGCGACCGGTGAGGTGCGCGTCGCTGCCGTCCGGGTACTCCGCCGTTGGTCGGAACCGCAGGAGGTTCACCATCACGAACCGCCCGTCGTCGGGTGCCGCGAAGAAGTCGGCAGCGACGGCAGGATCGGGGACGACGGTGTTCATGACCTTCATGGACGAGAACTGTACACTACGTCAACATCACTGGTGTCCGCCCCCGTCAAGCGTCCGTACCTCCGAGCCGCCGACCGCCGCAGGCAGCTGCTCGACGCCGCAGGTCGGCTCTTCGACCGCTTCGGCTTCGGCGGGATCACGATGGCCGGGCTCGCCGCCGAAGCCGGCGTCAGCCGACAACTCGTGTACGACCACTTCGCCGACCTCGACGCGCTCTACGTCAGGTTCGTCGAGGACCGTCTCGCTCGCTACCGCGACGCCCGTGCCCGACATCGCGTCGCTCCGACCCGGCGAAGCGGCCGAGACGCTGTTCCGCCACCTCTTGACCATCCCACCAACCGACCGGCGCGTCGTCCGGCTCCTCGTTGCCGACGTCGGAATCCGCGCCCTCGACCGGATGCGCAAGCGCTTCCTCGCCGACGAGCTCGCTCGTTGGCGCGACCTCGCCGCTCCCCAGACGGGGGCCGCCGTCGTGTGGGCTACCTCGAGTGCGCTGCTCGCTCTTGCCGACGCCGTCGACGCCGGCGAGATCGGCGACGCCGAAGCAACCGCCATCGCGGTGCGGATGATCCGGGCCGCTGCGGGCAGCTCGTCGACCGTCTGACGTTCAACTCGCAGCGACGCTCATCGTGGGCTGACCTGCCCTCGGCAGAGCAAGCTCAAGCGCCTCGCCGCAGAAGTGCACACAACGGTCCGCAACACGGTCTCGCTGGCTGTTCGTGCGCTTCGACCGGACCGCGTCGGCGAGGAACTGCGTACGCCACAGGACTACCGGACGGAGAAGGACGCCCCCCCTGCCGCTGACCTCGACGACGGCTGCCTGCGCTATGCCTGAGACGATCTATCGTCGGCTTATGCGGGTCTACCTCGACTCCGGCAAGTGCCAGGGGCACAACCGCTGCTACGCCTTGGCGCCTGAGCTGTTCGACGTCGACGACTACGGCCAGGCCATCCTCCTCGTCGAGGATGACGTGCCGAAGCATCTGGAGAGCAAGGCCCGTCTCGCAGCATCGAACTGCCCCGAGTACGCGATCACGATCACGGAGTAGTGCCAACATGACCGACCACATCGATGCAACCAAAGTCGCTACCACCCCCACCTCGCGCAGCAGCGAGCAGTACGTGCCGGTCATCGGTGACCGACCCGAGGGCACAGACGTGTGGCTGCGCGTGCCGTACGACCCGGCTGACTACGGCCCCGTGTCCGACTTCGCGACCGACTTCGACCACGCTGATCCCGCGTACAACGCCAACGCTCCGAAGGTCTGGAAGGAGTTGCGCGAGGGAGGGTGCCCCGTCGCTCACTCAGATCGCTACGGCGGCATGTGGGTGCCGTTGACGCACGACACCGTCAACGCCGTCGCGTACGACACCGACAACTTCACCAGCCGCGCGGTCGTGGTGACGGTCGGCCGACCCGGCGATCTCGCGATGCCCGCCCCGATCGGCGGCGCGCCGCCGATCACGAGCGATCCTCCATTCCATGGGATGGCGCGTCGACTGCTGCTCCCCGCGTTCGCCCCGAAGCAGATCGAGCCGTGGGAGCCAGAGGTGCGCCGGCTCTGCCGAGAGCTGCTCGAGCGGGTCACCGACATCACGCCCGGCGAGACCGTGATCGACGCTGCGGTCACATACGCCCAGAACATCCCGGTCAATGTCATCGGACGGATGCTCGGCTTCCCGGCCCAGGATGAGCACCTCTTCCGCAAGTTCGTCCACGATGTCCTCGAACGCATCGCGGAGGACCCGACCGCCAGCGACGGATTCGACGACCTCGGCGACTACATCCGAGCCCAAGTCGAGGATCACCGCGCGAACCCTCGCGACGACCTCACCAGCCACTTGCTCACCGTCGAGATCGACGGACAGCCCATCAACGACGACATCGTCGGCGGGATGATCATCCTGCTCCTCGTCGCCGGCGTCGACACCACCTGGTCGGCGATCGGGTCGTCGCTGTGGCACCTCGCGCAGCATCCGGAAGATCAGAAGCGCCTCGTCGAAGATCCCGGGGTCATGAAATTCGCGCTCGAGGAGTTCCTCCGCGCGTATGCGCCGGTCACCATGGCTCGCCTGGTCGCAAAGGACATCGACTTCTTCGGGTATCCGATGAAGAAGGACGACTTCGTGCTGCTGCCGTTCCCGGCGGCAAACCGCGATCCTCATGAGTTCGAGGATCCGGACACGTTCGTCATCGACCGCGCCGTGAACCGGCACGCGGCCTTCGGGCTCGGCATCCACCGTTGCCTCGGGTCGAACCTCGCCCGGCTCGAGCTCAAGATCGCGATCGAGGAGTGGGTCGCTCGCTTCCCGCGGTTCGAGCTGGCTGGCGACGTCCGCTGGAGCGTGGGCCAGGTCCGCGGACCGCGTGAGCTGCCCATCCGCATCCTCGAAGTCGCCGACTGACGGCCCGATGCAAACGGGACGCTGTCTCTGCGGTGCAGTGACTTGGGAGCTGAGCGGCGACCTCATCGCCACGGCGATCTGCCACTGCGACCATTGTCAACGCCAGAGCGGAGGGGCGTTCTCCGTGAACCTGATCGCGCTCGACTCGCAGCTCTCGATCACTGGCGATCTGAAGACGTTCGAGGATCGCGGCGAGCACGGCGACGACGTGTACGTCCGCCGTCGGTTCTGCCCCTCGTGCGGCTCGCCGATCGTGTCCGAGGCTCGCGAAGACCGCCGGCGTGGTCGCCGTGAAGGCGGGCACGCTCGACGACAAGTCGGCTGTTCTCCCGGGCGTCGAGGTGTGGTGCGTCGACCGCCAGCCCTGGGTCGCGCTGCCCGACATCGCGGTCTCGCTCGACCGCGAGTAGCGGGATGCATCGGATCTTCACGACCAGCGTCGCCTCGGTCTATCCGCACTACGTGGCGAAGGTCGAGCGCAAGGGACGCACAAAGGCCGAGCTCGACGAGGTGATCGAGTGGCTGACGGGATACGACGAGGCCATGTTGCAGAAGCACCTCGACGCGGGCACGACGTTCGACGCGTTCTTCGCCGATGCCAAGGTGAACCCGAAGGCCTCGTCGATCACAGGAGTCGTGTGTGGCGTGCGGGTCGAGACGATCGAGGATCCGCTGACGCAGAAGATCCGCTACCTCGACAAGCTCGTCGACGAGCTCGCAAAGGGGAAGACGATGGCGAAGGTGCTCCGCGCGTGACGGAGGGCCCTGGGGGCCTGAACGGACGCGTCGCCGTCGTAATCGGCGGCTCCGGAGTCCTCGGGCGGCGGATCGCGGCGGCGTTGGCCCGGGCCGGCGCCCGCGTCGTCGTGGTCGGACGCGACCAGTACCGGGGTGCCGACGCCGCCGCGCAGCTGATCGCCGAGGGACTGGACGTCACGTTCGTGCGCGCCGACGCGAGCGACCGAGCGCAGCTGCGCGAGCTGGTCGGCACGGTGCTCGGCATCCACGGCGAGATCGACGTGCTCGTCAACGGCGCCGGCGTCAACTCGCCGACCCCGTTCCTCGACATCGACGACGAGGAGCTCGAACGGATCGTCACGGTCAACCAGCTCGCAGTGATGAGAGCGTGCCAGGAGTTCGGCCGCTACTTCGTGAAGCGAGCGACCGACCGAGGTGTCGGCGCGGCGATCATCAACATCGGGAGCGTGTCGGGGATCCAGCCGCTGTCGCGCGTCTTCACGTACTCGATGACGAAGGCGGCGGTGCACAACCTGACGAAGAACCTCGCTCGCGAATGGGGACCGCTCGGCATCCGCTGCAACGTGCTCGTGCCGGGCTTCTTCCCCGCCGAGCAGAACCGCGCGGTGCTCACACCGGATCGTCGTGCCGCGATCCTCGAGCACACCCCGCTCGGGCGCTTCGGCGACCCTGACGATCTCGCCGGCGCGGTCGTGCTGCTCGCAAGCGACGAGGGAAGGTTCATCACTGGTGCAGAGCTCGTCGTCGACGGTGGCTTCGGCGCGATGACGATCTGAGGCGCGATGAGCGATCGGTTCCTCCACGACGACGTGCTGCTCACCACGCCGATGTCGCGGCACCTGTACCACGACGTCGCTGCCGCGCTGCCGATCGTCGACGTCCACACACACCTCAGCGCGGAGGACATCAAGTCGGACCGGGTGTGGACCACGATCGATGAGCTCTGGCTGTCGGCGGATCACTACAAGTGGCGAGCGATGCGCCTCGCCGGCGTGCCGGAGCAGCGCATCACCGGCGACGTCGACCCGTGGGATCGGTTCAGCGCGTGGGCGGCGACGATGCCGCGCCTCGTCCGTAACCCCCTGTACGTCTGGACGCACCTCGAGCTGCGACGGGTGTTCGGCATCAACACGGTGCTCGACGCGGACACGCGCGAAGGAGATCTGGGACGAGGCGAACCGGCTGCTGCCGAGCCTGCCCGCGCGGCAGATGCTCGCCATGTTCCGGGTCGAGCTCGTCGCCACGACCGACGACCCGAGCGATGGACTCGAGGCACACCGCCGGCTCGCGACCGAAGCAACCGACGTGCGGATGGTGCCGACGTTCCGTCCCGACCAGGCATACGCGCTGCTCACGGACCCGGCGGCATGGAACGCATGGGCGGACCGGCTCGCCGACACCGAAGGCAGCGCGATCACCGATCTCGAGTCGCTGCTCGCCTGCCTCACGAGCGCGCACGCGCGGTTCGCCGCGCTCGGTTGTCGAGCGTCAGACCACGGCCTCGCATTCGTACCCGATCGTCCTCGCGATCCCGCGCTCGCCGACAAAGTCGTGCGCGGCGCGCGCGACGGGCGAGCCGCGATCGACGACGAGCGGGAAGTGGTGATGCTCGAGGTCGTGTCGCTCGCGGCCCGGCTCGCGTTCGCCGACGACTCCGTGCTGCAGCTCCACCTCGGGCCGCTGCGCAACGTCTCGCCTCGGCTGATGGACCTCGTCGGCCGAGATGCCGGTGCCGACGTCATCGGCGACGGCGCGTCAGGCACCCGGGCTGGGCCGATTCCTCGGCGACCTCGAGCGCGCAGGCACGCTGCCGCGGACGGTGCTCTACAACGTCAACCCCGCGGACAACGCGCTGTTCGCCGCGATCGCGGGTGCGTACGCGCGCCCAGGCGTCGCAGGCCTCGTGCAGTGGGGCCCGGCGTGGTGGTTCAACGACACCATCGACGGCATCCGCCGCCAGCTCGACGACCTCGGCCAGATCGGCCAGATCGGCGGGTTCATCGGCATGCTCACCGACTCGCGCTCGCTGCTCTCGACGACCCGCCACGAGCTGTTCCGCAGGATCTTCTGTGACTGGCTCGGGCGCGACGTCGAGGCCGGGCTGATCCCCGACGACCCGGAGATGCTGGCGACCCTGGTGCGCGACGTGTCAGTCGAGAACGCGGCGGGTTCTTCGGCTTCGGCGCGACGTGAGCGACGCCCACCCGATGCTCGCGGTCGGTGGTCGTGAGGTCCGCCTTCCGGAACGCGAAGTCGAGGCACATCTCGTCGACGTGTTCGACGCCGAACATCCAGGGCGTGTGCTGCTCGTGCCGCCAGACCACACCCGCCTCCACTCCGGTGCGGGTCGCATCACCGCCTTCCTCTACGAGTACCTCACCGAGAGAGGATGCGAGGTCTGGGTGCTGCCTGCGCTCGGCACGCACGTTGCGATGACCGCCGCCGACCTGTCGTCGATGTTCTCCGATCGGGTGCCGGCCGACCGAGTGCTCGAGCATCGGTGGACCGACGGCATGGCGCGGCTGGGCGAGATCGAGGCCATCCCGATCGAGGTCGACCCCGTGCTCGTGCAGCCGTGGGATCTCGTCGTGTCCGTCGGCCAGGTGGTGCCGCACGAGGTGATCGGGATGGCGAACTTCACGAAGAACCTCGTCATCGGCCTCGGCGGACCGCCGACGATCAACCTCACCCACTACCTCGGCGCGCAGTGCGGCATCGAGAACGTGATCGGCCGGACCGAGACACCGGTGCGCGCTGTCGTCGACGCGGCGTTCGATCGATTCGTCGCCGACCGAGCGCACGTGATGTGGGTCCTGACGGTGATGGAGTCGACTGCCGACGAGGTCGTGCAGCGCGGGCTCTTCGTCGGACGGGGACGCTCGGACGAATCGGGCGGTGCCGCCTTCCGGGCCGCCGCCGAGCTCGCGGCCACGTGCAACATCCACCTCGTCGACGAGCCGCTCACGCGGGTGGTGTGCTGGCTCGACCCCGCTGAGTTCCACAGCACCTGGCTCGGCAACAAAGCTGTGTACCGCACGCGGATGGCGCTGGCCGACGGGGCAGAGCTCGTGGTGCTCGCGCCCGGCGTCTCTCGCTTCGGCGAGGATCCGAGGGTCGACGCCCTCATCCGCCGCCACGGATACCGCGGCACGGCAGCGACGACCGCGGCGCTCGAGGCAGATCCCGAGCTCGCGACCAGCCTCGGCGCCGCGGCACACCTGGTGCACGGCAGCAGCGAGGGCCGGTTCGACATCGTGTACTGCACCGACCCCGACCACGGCGGGTTGACCCGAGAGGAGATCGAGTCGGTCGGCTTCAAGTGGCGGCCGCTCGCGCCTGAGCTGGCTCGGATCGACAGGGCCGGTGATGCGTCCTTCTTCATCGACAAGCCCGCGCTCGGCTTGTGGGCGAGCCGCGATCGGTTCACACGCCGATGAGGTCTCCAGCGCCCGCGAAGAACGAGTCGCGGACGGCGGCGTCCACGCCCTTGAGCTGACGCTCGCAGATCGCCACCGCGTCGGCCGTGCCCTCCACGTGCGGATAGTCGCTGCAGAACGAGAGCAATTGCGGAACCTGCTCGATCACTCCGGCGATCGGTTGCGATGCCGGCAGCGGTGAGACGCGCACCTGTCGTCGCAGGTACTCGGTCGGCGTGAGCGGGAGGCGATAGCCGCCCCGCTCGAGGTTGCCCGGCCGGTACTCGCCGTCGTGGAGGACCTCCGGCGCGCGGCCCACCATCAGCTCGAGGGTGGTGACCAGGTGTGGGAGCCAGTCGATGCCGACCTCCTCCACGACGACCACGAGACGAGGGTGCCGCTCGAGCACTCCGTCCAAGACGAGCGATCCGAGGAGGAGCTGCGGCGCGATCTGAGAGCCGACGAGCATGTTCAGCGCGTTGTACGTGAGCAGGTCGTCGGAACCGTTGTTGGCCCATCCCGCGTTGATGTGCTCGCGGCCGAAGCCGACGTGGGCGAAGGCGGCCATGCCGAGATCCTCGGCAGCCGACCAGACCCGATCGAAGTCGGGATGGCTGATCGATCGGCCGACGGCACGGCTGCCATCAGCAGCTCGCCCTCGGCCGCCCACGGGCGCCTCGGGGATCATGAACGCCCGGCTGCCGGCCTCCCGCATCCGCTCCATCTCGCCGAGGGACCACTCGATGTCGTGGAGGTCGATCTGGGTGACAGGGATCAGCCGGTCGGCGTGGCCGCCGACGGCCCCCATCGCCCAGCGGTTCCAGGTCGACTGCACTTCGTGGATCAGGTCGAAGCGACCGAGTCGCGCGACCTGGATGATCGGCCCGACCAGGAACGTCGGGTTGAGGAACTGCACGTCGATGCCGCGCTCATCGCACCACGCCAGCCTGCCGGCGGCCCCAAACCGGGGGTCGCTGTCGTCGGCATGGTCGTCGGGCTGGCGCTCGTCGGTCATCTCGAGGTGGTGGACGAAGCCTGGTGTGATCAGATCCCATCGGTCGCGCGGTTGCTGGGCCTGCGGCAGCTGCGTGAAGGCCCGGTCGGCGACTCCGAAGATGTCGCCAGCGATCTCCATGAACCTCGCCGGCTCCCCCATCTCCGCAGCCAGTGCCGGATTCGTGCGAGCGACCCAATCGAGAGGCTCGTGCAGGTGAGCGTCGACATCGACGATGCGCATCTGATCCCCCGTTGCTCGACGCGAACCTGCTCAGCGTACGCTCGACTGCCATGGCCTACGAAGTGGACTTCGTCAACGTGTCGACGGTGGGGCTCGAGTCGTCGCCCGTCGCCGAGGCCCTCGCGGGCCTGCGAGCGAACGAGGCCCGCTACTTCAAGAACAAGTACGACCACGTCTACACCACGCAGCCGGCTGCGAGGGCGAAGAAGACGATCGCGTGGGTCGCCAAGATCCTGAAGGAGGAGCGCGACATCGTCATCGCGTCCCCGGCGTTGGAGGCGACTGACATCCAGGTCGAGAACATCCGATGGCCGGAGGTCTTCTACGAGAGCGGGCTCGCCATCAACGTGCTCTACCCACTCGACAACCCCAAGAAGCGAGCCGTCGGATTCAAGCTCTCCGAAGGCATGGAGATCCCCGAGGAGCTCTCGAAGTTCAAGTTCGCGCGGCAGAAGTCGAAGCTCGCCGGAACGATCCGTGGCTCCTACTTCGTGATCAAAGGCGAGTACTGACGGCGCGACTGACAACATTCGATCATGGAGCCGAGTGCGAACCCGAGCGCGGTGGCGTCCAATCCGCCTGAGGTCAACGACTACGACAGCTTCGCCGACGCGTACGCAGCCGAGAACGAGGCAAGTCTCAACAACGCCTATTACGAACGGCCGGCAATCCTGCGGCTGGCAGGAGAGGTGACGGGTCGGCGGGTGCTCGATGCCGGCTGTGGATCAGGGCCACTCTTCGCGGCGTTGCGCGATCGAGGCGCAATCGTGACCGGAGTCGATCTGAGCGCCGGGTTGCTCGCGCAGGCCCGTCGGCGGCTAGGCCCCGACGCAGATCTGACGCTGGCCGACCTCACCGACCCGCTGCCGTTCAGCGACGATTCGTTCGACGACGTGATCGCGTCGCTCGTGCTGCACTACTTCGAGGACTGGGGACCGACGCTCGCTGAGATGCACCGAGTGCTGAGGCCCGATGGCCGGCTGATCGCCTCCGTCCACCATCCCACCGCCGACTACTGCATCGAACGTCTCGCCGGGCGCAGACCCGACTACTTCGCAACCTCCAGCTGGACCGATGAATGGACCATGGGCGGTCACACGGCCCAGATGAGCTTCTGGAGCCGACCGCTCCACGCGATGACTGACGCCTTCACCGCAGCCGACTTTCAGATCTCCGTCATCAGCGAGCCACAACCCGAACCAGAAGCTCGTGATCTCTTCCCCGAGGACTTCGACCTCATCGCGACCGCTCCGACCTTCCTGTTCTTCGTCCTGAGAGCCGGCTGAGTCACGATCATCCCCGCACGCGAAGCAGAGGAGAGCCCGTGGGCAAGGTGGTGATGTACAGCTCGGTGTCGGTGGACGGTTTCGTCGCGGACGAGAATGACCAGCCCGGACCGCTGTTCGACTGGTTGTCCAGCGGTGACGTGCCGTTGGACGAGAGCGGCGTGCTCAAGGTGTCGCAGACGTCCTACGACTACATCCGGCCGTACTGGGACCAGATCGGGGCGACGATCGTGGGCCGGCACGTCTTCGACCTCACCGACGGCTGGGACGGAACGCCGCCCAGCGGGATCGACCACGTGGTCGTCGTGACGCACCGGCCGGAGCCCGAGGGCTGGGACCCCGAGGCGCCGTTTCACTTCGTCGACGGCGTTGACTCAGCCGTGGCCAAGGCGCAGGAGCTCGCGGGTGACCGCATCGTCGAGGTCGCCGCGGGCGACGTCGGTGGCCAGGTGCTGGCCGCGGGCCTGATCGACGAGGTGCGCATGGACGTCGTACCCGTGATGTTCGGGTCCGGCAAGCGCTACTTCGGGTCGATCGGCGCGCAGCACCTGTTGGAGGATCCTGACGTGGTGATTCAGGGCAACCGGGTGCTGCACCTGCGCTATCGGGTGCGCCGCTGACCGAAGGCCCAGGTCGATGACCTGGGCCTTCACTCATTCGTTGGTGGCGGGGGCTGGATTTGAACCAGCGACCTTCGGGTTATGAGCCCGATGCGCTGGCGGGTGGTCAGCGCCACGACGACGACTCCAAAGGCTGCTAGCCCGGCGCGTTCGCGTCGACGGGTGAGGACCTCCAAGGCGACCGCATCGACCGCACCGCGAAGGTCCGAGGCACCCACGCACCTAGCCCCCTCCTCGCGCACCAGCTCGTCGAGGCCAGCGCGGCCGACCCTCTGAGAGTCCGGAAGCTTCGTAGTCGCGACGACGTAGTAGATCCACTGGCCCTCGTCGCGTTGGTCGGGATCGTCGTATCGGTCGTGCCAGGCGAGGACGTAGAGGTCCGCGTTGCGACCGACCCCTTCGACCCACTCGGCGCCGCGCGGAAGTACCCGGTCCTCGGTTTGATGTCGAACGAGCACACCGAGGGAGCCTTCTGCTCCCACACCTGCTTCGCCGCGCCCGCCTTCACTTCGAGCCGGACGAGCTCAGCGCCATCGCCGGTTTCGTAGTCCCAGCCGTCCCACTGGCCGACGTGCCGCCAGCGGTCGCCCAGCAGCACCCCGACCTGAACCTCGACGTAGTCGGACCGGACCGTGTTCAGCATCACCGGCTCGTCGAACAAGCGCAGGAGGATCGCGAGCGTCGCGTCGTGCACGGTCGTCATAGGCGTTCTGGCGACGTTATCGGCGATGATTCGGGATGGCCGCCCCCAATGGCGCGGCGTGGCGTCTGTCGCGACCGGGTGAAAACTGACCCCTTATCACCGGTCGAAAACTGACGCCCTTTTGGTCGGGTCCACCACTTGGAGTGTTGGAACTCGAACCCTGGCTCGATGCCGAGCTGGGGAGGAAGGGCGTGATCGACGTGGAGGACTGGGCCGAGATCCGGCGGCTGCATCGAGCTGAGGGTCTGAGCATCAAGGCGATCGCACGGCGGTTGAAGCTCGCTCGGAACACGGTCCGTGATGCGCTGCGCAGTGACGAGCCGCCGCGTTACGAACGAGCACCGTCAGGCTCGGTGGTCGACGCGTTCGAGCCGGAGATCCGGGCGTTGTTGGCGGAGTTCCCGACGATGCCGGCGACGGTGATCGCGGAGCGGATCGGTTGGGAGCGTGGGATCACGATCCTGCGCGACCGTGTCGGGGAGCTGCGCCCGTTGTTCGTGCCACCGGATCCGTGTCAGCGCACGAGCTACGCGCCGGGTGAGCTCGCCCAGTGGGATCTGTGGCAGCCCGACGTCGAGATTCCGCTCGGCTTCGGCCAGCACGACAAGTTGTGGGTGGTGTCGGGGACGACCGGGTTCTCGCGCGCGCACGGCGGCTGGATGGTCCCGTCGCGCGCCGCGCACGACGTGCTCGGCGGCATGCTGCACGTCCTCGAGTGGTTCGGCGCGGTGCCACGCACCGCGGTGTGGGACCAGGAGGGTTGCATTGGTCAGTGGCGCCAAGGCCGTCAGGTCCTCACCGCGGAGTGTCAGGCGTTCCGTGGGACGCTCGGCATGGGCGTGCGACTGTGCGGGCCGGCAGACCCTGAGGCCAAGGGAATGGTCGAACGCACGCATCACTACTACGAGACGAGCTTCTTGCCGGGAAGGCGTTTCGAGGACGTCGACGACTTCAACCGGCAGTTCACCGGCTGGCTGCGACGCGGCGAACAACCGCATCCACGGCACCACCCGCCAGCGGCCTTCGGAAGCGATCTTCGAGGACCGCGGAGCGATGATGGCGTTCCCGCCGGTGTTGCCCGACCCGTCGTGGAGGTTCACCACGCGACTGCCTCGTGATCACTACGTCCGGGTCGCGACCAACGACTACTCGGTCAACCCGCGCTTCGTCGGGCGACGCGTCGACGTCCGCGTGACCCTCGACGAGGTCATCGCCACCTGTGATGGCACCGAAGTCGCCCGGCATCGCCGCTGCCTCGCGAAGCATCAGACGTTGTTGGCTCCTGACCATTCCCGCGTGCTGCGCGCCATGCGCTCGGAGGCTCAGCTCGCCGCGACGCTGGTTGATGAAGTCGAAGAACGCGACCTCGCCGACTACGACCGGGCACTCGGAGTCGCGTGATGGCCACCACGACGAGGCCCGCGACCGACATCGCCTATCTGTGCCGCGCGCTGAAGGCGCCGTCTCTCGCCGGGTCGTTCGAACGGCTCGCGGAACGCGCCCGAGCCGACGGCTGGACGCACGAGGAGTTCCTCGCCGCGTGTCTCGAACGTGAAGTCGCGGCGCGTCAAGACCACGGCGGTGAGGGCCGCATCCGCGCCGCTCGGTTCCCGGCCCGCAAGACCCTCGAGGACTTCGACTTCTCTTTCCAACGCTCCCTCAAGCGCGATGTCGTCGCGCATCTCGGGACCCTCGACTTCGTCGCGGAACGCGCCAACGTCGTGTTCCTCGGCCCGCCCGGCACCGGCAAGACCCACCTCGCGATCGGGATCTCCATCCACGCTGCCAAGCCGGACACCGCGTCGCGTTCGCCACCGCCGCGGAATGGGTCGCACGCCTCGGTGACGCGCACACCCAAGGACGACTCCACGACGAGCTCCGCCGCCTCGGTCGCATCCCGCTGCTCGTCATCGACGAAGTCGGCTACATCCCCTTCGAAGCCGAGGCCGCGAACCTGTTCTTCCAACTCGTCTCCAGCCGCTACGAACGCGCGTCGGTGGTCGTGACGAGCAACAAGCCGTTCGGCCGCTGGGGCGAAGTCTTCGGCGACGCCACCGTCGCCGCAGCCATGATCGACCGGCTCGTCCACCACGCCGAGGTCGTCTCGCTCAAAGGCGACAGCTACCGGCTCAAGGACCGCGACCTCGGGAGGGTGCCCCACCGACGACGCAGCGTGACCACCAACCCGGCCGGAGGGGTCAACTTTCAGCCGGTGAAACAGGGTCAGAATTCAGCCGGTGTTGACAGCGTCCAGCATCCAACGTTCGCACCGAAGTATCGGCGTCGCGCACCCGTGACCGGGTCTGTCAGAAATTTTGTGTATTCGGCGTGATCTGAGGGTCCGCGGCTGTGGGTCGTGGGCTGGGGAGGATCACTTGTATGAGCGCACGTCGTTCGTCTGATGTTTCGTCCGCTTTGGTGCCGGCGCAGCGCCCGAGCAGCAGGAAGCGCGTGCCCGGTCATCGCGGTCTCGGCTCCGTCCTCCCCGAGGACGCCGGCACCTGTTCGCACACCGCGCCTTCACCAACAGCGACCGGAGCGAGAGAGCAGCCGTCGGCGCGATCGGATGTCTCCGGACCGTCCAAGGGCAACTCTCACGCGAGCACGACCAGATCGGTGAGCCAATCCGCCCTCCGACCCGTTGGGTTCTGCTGCGACGCGGTCGAGGGCGGTCGAGCCTTGGTGGTTCACGGGTGTCAGTGTCACGATGCTCCCCGACGAGGGAGGTCGAAGATGGTCGAACGCGATGGTGTAAGTGATCAGGGAGAGCATGGGATGGAGCGACGGGGGATGACCGTTTTCGGTCGGCAAGGGAGCCCGACGGTGACGCTCGCGCTTCCTTTCTCACGAGTCGACGTCAAGGCCGACGACGCGGCGCCGTTGATCGCGGATCTTGCCGCGCTTACCGCGCGGCTCGCCGGAGCGCTCGCGTCAATCGATCTTCCGGATGCAACCGCAGCCGAGTTCGCTGCGATTCGCATTGCCGCAGAGAGCCTTGCGTCCGCCGCGCGCGATCCGCGACAGCAACGTTGATCGGGAGCGCATAGCTGTATTGCCATGTGGGGGTCGGACCGAATGTCGCGGATCGGGTGGCGGTCCGTGACGCTCAGTCCGCCAACCAGGAGCCGTGGAAGCCGTACGGGACGCGGGCGGGGAGGTGGACGGTGGCGACGGGTGGTGCCGTGACGTCGTCGATGTCGAGGATGACGAGGTCGCTCGTGTTGTTGCCGGCGTCGTAGACGTAGGCGAGGAGCCAGCCGGGTCCGCCGGGTTGGTCGTCGGCGGGCGCGAACACCGCTTCGCTGGGGACGCGGCCGGGGCCGAACTCGTGCGTGGCGGCGCCGCCGGTCTCGAGGTCGTAGACGGTGAGCGCGCCATGGCCGTGATGGGCGTCGCGGGAAGGCATGGTGGTGACCCAGCCCCGCTTCGCCGGCAGGCTGATCTGGCGATCGTCGACGCGGGGGAACTCGCACGGTCGGTCGTCGAGTTGCGTCTCGGTGACCGTCCCCGCGGCGAGGTCGATCGTCCAACGCCACAGCGTTGCGGGGTTGTCGCCTTGCGCCCACAGCTCGCGATAGCGGACGACGTCGATGGTGATTGTCCGTCCGTCGTCGTGGGCGTTCACGGGGTGGAACACGTAGCAGGGGTCGACCTCGAACCAGCGCACGTTGCCGTGGGGGTCGTCGCGGCGAAGGACGCCGAGCCGCGCGCCGTACGCGGCGTCGAACCGGTAGGGCATGGTGCCGGCGAGCGCCCGGTCGAGATCGAAGACGGCGGGCAGGTCCATGAAGATCACGAACCGTTCGGTGAGGTTGAAGTCGTGCATCATCGTCGAGCCCGGCACCTCGACCTCGCGGCTGACGATGAGCTGCCCGGCGGCGTCGGCGACGTGGTAGGTGAGGTAAGGAGGGGTGAACCCGTAGCCGAAGAAGTGCATCTCCTCGGTCGTGGGGCAGATCTTCGGGTGGGCGGTCATCGCGGTGCGGAGCTGCCCGCCGAAGTCGTACGGGCCGAGGGTGTCGAGTTCGGCTGTCATCTCGTAGGGGAAGGAGCTCTCGTCGAGGGCCAGGATGCGGCCTGCGTGGCGGATCACGTGGGTGTTCGCCTTGCTGGCGGCGAAGTCGCGGTTGCCGTCTGCGTCGAAGATCGTGGCGCCGTCGCGCAGCGACGTCGTCTCGACGTAGCGGTTGCGGTACCAGCGCGCCTGACCTTGTTCGAGGCGGATGCCGTGGACCATGCCGTCGCCGAAGAACCAGTGCGGTGAGCTGCCGGAGTGCGGGTTGGGTCCGTTGCGGAGGAACGAGCCGTGCAGCGCTGCGGGCAGCTCGCCGGTGACGGGGAGGTCGAATGCGGTGACCTCGGTAGCGACGGGTGCGTAGTTGCCGGCGAGGTGGAAGGGGACGGTGGTCGAATCGGTCGCGGTCATCGTTGGTGTCCTTTCGGATTCGGTGCGACGAACTGACGATCAGGCCGCAGCGAAGCGGGCTCGTACCCGCTCGCGGTACGCGGCGGTGAACTTCACCGGGATGATGAAGCCGAGGATCTCCGCGGTGACCCACACGGGCGTGGCGTGCGGGGCAACGGCGAGGACGGTCGCGCAGACCGCGGCGGTGGCGAGGAAGCTCGCCGCCCACACGGTGGTGATGGTGACGTTCGCGTCGACGAAGGCCGGGAGATCCCACAGCTCGCGGGCGGTGGTCCGCTTGGCGATGGTGAGCGTGAAGGGGCGGCCGCGTACCAGCGACGCAACCGACGCCAGGCCGAGCGCGGCCAGGGAGAGCGCAGGGGTGAAGTGATGCAGCATCGAGTCGGGTCGGAGAAGGCTGAGGATGCTCAACCCGGCGAAGAACACGAGGGTGGTCAGCGTGAGGTCGTCGGCGGCGCCGTACTGGCGGCGCTGGTCGGTGACGGCCCGCCCGGCGACGACGACGGCGGCGATGGCGGCAACGCGCCAGTCGGTGACGCTCGAGACCGCGGCGTAGACGATCCAGGGGGCGAAGCTCCGCAGGTAGGGCATGGTTCACTCCTTCAGACATGTCACTAGTTGACAGGTCAATATTGAAACAAGACTCGACTGACATGTCAAGAGTGGAATATCATCGGACCATGAGCCTCCGCCACGCCCTCCTCGGCCTGCTCGCCGATCATCCCGGCAGCGGCTGGGACCTCCTGAAACAGTTCGAGACGTCGCTCGCGTTCGTGTGGCCGGCCACCCAGAGCCAGCTCTACACCGAGCTGGGCCGAATGACCGATGACGAGCTCGTCGAGGTCACCGCCGCCGGCGCCCGCGGACGCAAGGAGTACGCCATCACCGACGCCGGCCGCGCCGAGCTGGCCCGCTGGATCACCGACGTCGAGCCTGACCGGAACCGACGCAACGACGCTCTCCTGCGGGTCTTCTTCTTGTGGGCCGTCGATCGCACCGCGGCGCGCGACTACCTCGAACGCGAGGCCGACGTCTACCGCCGGTTCCATGACCGGCTCACCGCTGTCGATGAGCAGACGCACTGGGACGAGACCAAGTTCGACCGCTTCAGTCGTCTCGCGCTCGAGAACGGCCTGCGCGTCACCGCGGCCAACGAAGAGTGGGCCCACTGGGCTGCCGCCCAGCTCGACACGCAGCCAGTGACCTCGAAGCGACCGACCAACCGCGGTCAGGATTCCGCTCACAGCCGGTAGAGGTCCTCGCAGAGGATCGGGTGACGAGCTCCGACTCCGGCTCGACATCGACGTCGTCGAAGCGAGCGCGCACATCCGTGGCGCGATCCCCTCAGCGTCCGCGGGCCATCTCGTGGCGACCTACCACTCGTCCTGCCCGGCATGCCGCAACCGAACGCGCCGAGGCCCCGCACTCGGCGGGGCCTCGGAACTGCGCTTCGATTGGTGGCGGGGGCTGGATTTGAACCAGCGACCTTCGGGTTATGAGCCCGACGAGCTACCAGACTGCTCCACCCCGCGGTGGGGCTCACATGGTAGCGGCAGCGTCGTTGGATGCACCAGGCCGCCCCGGCTTCTCGTGTCGAAAGGCGGCCAGATCTGGCTGGGTTTTCGCACGAGAACCGTTGGCGCCCGGGCCGGCGGTCCGTTCACGCCAACGCGCGGAGCGCGGCTTCGGCGACGTCGGAGTCCTCGGAGTAGTGGCCGCCACTCACGCCGATGCCACCCACGAGCTCACCGTCGATCGTGATCGGGAAGCCGCCGCCGAAGATCACGAGCCGGTCGATGCCGGCGGTCGCTCCCGCGGCGAGCGGCGGGTCATCCTTGATGAAGTCATGCCACGCCGCAGTCGGGATGCCGAAGCCGACCGCGGTGTACGCCTTGTCCTGCGCGATCTGCACGCTGATGAGCGGCGCACCATCCATCCGCTCCAACGCCTTGAGCACTCCCCCGGCGTCGACGATCGCGATCGTGAACGCTTTGCCCATCTCGGCGGCGTGTGCCGCTCCCGCTTCGATCAGGCGTCGCGTCAGCGCCGCAGAGACTGACTTCTGGACAAACGTGTTCGGCCCGTCGGGCATGTGGATCCCCCGTTCCTCGGCGTGTGCCGTGTGCTCGACGTCGCGAGCCGCCGTAGCGTAGGCAACATGCGTCCACTCGGGGGAAGTCGCCGCGGCGACTTGGGTCTGACCGCATTGCGCTGCGTCATGGGCGGCTTCATGGTCGGCCATGGACTGCACAAGCTGCGAGACACCGATCGCACCGCCGGGGCCTTCGACTACTTGGGGTTGTCGCCCGGACGGCCCCACGCGCTGTTGGCCGGCGCGACGGAGGTGGGAAGCGGGGTCGCGAGCATCCTGGGCATGTGGACGCCCGCCGCGAGTGCGGCAGTGACAGGGACGATGACCGTCGCGATCGCGAAGGTGCACGGCCAGAACGGCCCTTGGATCACGAATCGTGGTTACGAGTACAACGCGGTGCTCATCGCTGTCGCGTTCGCGCTCGCTGCCGCGGGTCCTGGCGCACTGGCCGTCGACGGGATCGTCACCCGCCGCCGAGCCGGCCTGGGCTGGGCAGTCGCCGAGCTCGCGGTTGGAGCAGCGACGGCGGCCGCGGTGATGGCAGCTGCGTCGCGCCGTGCGGCGCCGGCGCCTGTCGTCGCAGCGTGACTCGTCACTCGTCCTTGTCGATGGCGATCCCGATCTGACGGCCGAGGTTCTCGGCCTTGTAGTCGGCGGGCGCGGCGATCTCGACGATCGGATCGTCACGGTCGTCGTACTCGAGCTGCAAGGCGCGTGAGATCACCGCGTGCATCGTGTACATCATCGTGATGTAGGTGAATTCGAGGATCGCCTCGTCGTCGAGGTGCTCCTTCATCGCGTCGAACACGGCGTCGTCGACGCGGCCGAAGCCGAGCACCAACGCATCGGTGTAGGCGAGCAACGCCCGCTCGAGCGGCGAGAACAGGTCTGACACGCCCCACGCCTTGAGGGCCTCGATCTTCTCCTCGGAGTAGCCGAGTGCGCGGCACGACTTGCAGTGCTGCGAGAAGACGAACTGGCTGCCGACGAGCCAGCCGGCCCGGGTCTGGCCCAGCTCGCGGAGCGCGGCCGACACCTTGCGGTTGGGGCTGGCGTAGAGACCGAAGCCGCGACATGCGTGGTCGAGGACGTCGGGTGAGTTGGCGAAGACGGTCCACCAGTCGCCCGGGGTGCCGGTCGCGGTGCCCGGCTCCGCCACCGGGTCTCGGTCGCCGAACAACCGGTTGTACATCGACAGAACGATCGGCGCTTCCGCATCGGCACGAGGAATCTTCGTGAAGTCTGGGCACGAACGGGACTGTATGCCACGGCCACCGAGGGCCGTTTGTTGACCCCTCTGGGTCGATGGTGTGCAATGGGGAGTGCCATGGGCGCCACCAGCAGCACCAACACCGAGTTCGAGCTGCGGGGCTTCAACCACCTCGCGCTCGTCGCTCGGGACATGGCCGAGACGGTCGCGTGGTACGAGGACGTCCTCGGCATGAAGCTGGTGAAGACGCTCGAGCTGCCCGGCGGTCGGGGGCAGCACTTCTTCCTCGACATGGGCAACGGTGTCGACGGCATCGCGTTCTTCTGGTTCCCCGATGCACCCGAGGGCGTACGCGGCGAGTCGCTGCAGGATCGCAACGGCGTGACGGCGATCGGCACGGTCAACCACATCGCGTTCGACGTCCCGCCCGAGAAGATGGACGACTATGCCGCGAAGCTGAAGAGCAAGGGCGTCGCGGTCACGCAGATCATCAACCACTGCGACTCCCTCGACGGTGGCCACAAGCCCGACTACGACCCCGCCACCGACAACGACGACGTGTTCGTCCGCTCGATGTACTTCGCGGACCCGAACGGCACGTTGCTCGAGTTCGCGTGCTGGACGAAGAAGTTCGACGAGAGCGACGTGAAGCACACCGCGGCGACTGCAGCCGGGATGCCCGTCCAGGTCTAGGGACGCGCGCTACCGACGATCGAAGGCGAGCCCGAACCGCTGCACCGCGCCAGCGAAGATGTTCCGCTCGATCACCGGCTCACTGATCACCCGCAGGTTCGTGAACCGCCGCGCCATCTCGCCGAAGAGAACCTGCAGCTCGAGACGGGCCAGCGACTGGCCGACGCACACGTGGGGACCGAACCCGAACGCGAGATGGGGGTTGGGCTCCCGGGTGATGTCGAACCGGAAGGGATCGACGAAGACCGACTCGTCACGGTTCGCCGACGGGTACAGCAGCACGATGCGGTCGTCTGCCTTCACCGGCGTGTCACCGATGCGGTCATCGACGGCCGCAGTCCGGAACATCTGGTTCAGGGGCGACACCCATCGGAGGACCTCCTCGACCGCGCTCGTCACCAGATCCGGTTCGCGCGCGAGGCGGTCCCATTGGTCCGGGTGGTCACAGAAGATGCGCAGGCCGCGAGCGATCGCGGTGCGCGTCGTCTCTGCCCCACCCGAGATGAAGAGCCCCGTCTCGTTCATGATCGTGGAGTCGGTCATCGGGCAGCCCTTCACGGTGGCGTTCGCCCAGACCGAGATGAAGGAAGCGTTCGGTTCGTCACGGAGCTTCGGCACCGCGTCGTCGAGGTAGGCCTGGAACTCCCCGATCGCCATCATCACGTCCTGCAGGACGCGGCCGCTCGGGTCGCGCATGATCGAGTCGATCCGCATCATCCGCTCTGACCACGACTTGAGGTCGCGCCAGCGGTCCTGGGGGAACCCGAGCAGCTCGCACGTGAGGCGACTGGGGTAGCGGGCAGCGAGCTCGTCCACGACCTCCATCTCGCCGCGATCGGCGATGTCGGCGAGCAGCTCGTCGACGACGGCGCGGACGAGCGGCTCCTCGCGCGCGGCCCCTCTCGGCGTGAGCCGCCGGGCGACGAGCGAGCGCTGCTCGGCGTGGCCAGGGTCGTCCTGGGCGATCATGTTGTCTTCTTGTGGCGACCACATCGAGCGGTAGCCCCTGCTGCTGACGAACACCTTCGCCCGCCGCTCCACGTCGAGAAGGTCGGCGTGTCGCGTGACGCCGACCATCCCGGTCTTCGGGTCGCGGTACACCGGATCGTTCGCGCGCAAGTACGTGAACGCCTCGTGCATCCCGTCGAGATCGGCGTAGAAGTCCTCATCGAGGAGATCCGGCGTGGTCGTCAAGGGCATGTGTCCTCCAGCGTCACTCCGTGAGCATCTGAGCACGTTCGCGCGCCGCCACGCTCGCGGACGATCCCGGGACCGACCGCGACATCTCCGTACGCTGAGACGATGGCAGTCGACCGAAGCCGCAAGGCCAGGGCGGCCCGTCGGCGCAAGCGACGCATGGATCGCGTCGAGCACGATCTCAGCGACGAGCAGTGGTCGGCGCTCAAGACCGCGTGGAACGGGTGTGCATACTGCAGGGTGCAGGACAAGCCACTGCAGCGAGACTGCGTGCTCGCGCTTTCTCGTGGCGGCCGCTACACGCTCGACAACATCGTGCCGGCATGCCGCTCGTGCAACACGAGCAAGTGCAACGACGAAGTCACGGGCTGGCTACGCCGCAAGCGGTTGGACGAGAGCGCCTTCCTGTTGCGCCATCGGGAGATCAGCACGGCGCTCGTCCTCGAGTTCAGGATCCAGGAAGTGACCTGAGACGGTCAGAAGCGTTCGCCCGTCGACGATGGTCCACGATGCGCGCTGGCCCACTGGCGTCACTTTCTCCGGTCGACCGCTCAAAGTGATGTGGACCTGAGCACCGCGGGCGCGAGGTCGTGGCGAGCCAACCAGTCGGTGCTCACGTCGACTGCTTCTTGCAGCTTCGCCCGCTGTCCAGGGCCGATGTAGTAGTGCGTGGCGCCCTCGATCGTGTGCCGCTCCTTGTCGCCGTGGCTGACTGCTTCGTAGAGCGCAGTCGCGTGGCTCGGATAGCACACGGGATCCGCACCGTTGTCGATCACCAGCACAGGCACCGAGATCGCCGCAGCGGCCCGAATGCCGTCGCCCAAGGCATCGTCGTGACTCCACTGCGAGAGCCACGACCGCAGCGTGCAGAACCGAGCGAGCCCGACCGGCCCGTTGTTCACCAGTCGAGGATCGCCCAGGTAGCTGGTGCCGGCCGGTCGCTCGTTGGCGTCGATCGTGACGTCGAGGATGGCCGGATCCGCCATCGTCCCGTGCACGACGAAGCCGCGTTCCTCGCCGGGCCCGAGGCGATCCAGCGCTCCTTTCACTGACGCCGTGATCCGACGGTTCCGCATGATCTGCTCATCGCGGAAGCGAGCGAGCCACGCGGTCTCGTATGGCGGAGTCAGCGCGTGCGGACCATAGAGATCGAGCTCTGGATCGCGCTCGATCGGGATCGCTCTCGTCGAGGATCGAGGGGTCGAGGCTCAACGTGAGCACACCGTGGCGGCTCGTGTGTGCCGCCAGCAACATGACTGCGTCCGCGGGCACGAGACCAGCGGTCGTCAGATCTGGCGAGTCGCCCGCAGGCGTTGAGGTGACCCACGGCCTTTCGGCTTGCTCCTGGTAGTAGAGCGACAGCGCGCCGCCACCGCTCCACCCGGCGAGCACGACCTTCTCGTAGCCGAGCCGCTCCTTCGCATCGCGCACGCATGCGCCGAGGTCGAGCACGACCTTCTCCATGATGAGTGCGACATCGGATCGATAGCGGCTGTTGCAGTAGATGACGTGATGTCCGGAGCGCGCGAGATGGCGCACCATGGGCAGGTAGGCACCACCGCCCACCGGGTGCATGAAGACCAGCACCGTGTCGGACTCCACCTTCGGCTTCAGGAGGTACGACTCGCAGACGACGACTCCCTCTGCGCCGCCATACGTGTCCTTGAACGCGGCCTGCTCCTCGTAGACGAGCGGATACGGGATCTGATCGAACTCGTACGGCATGAGAATTGGCTAGCGCACCCGTCGATAGCGTGGGCGGGTGACAGCGGACGCGATCTACGACTCGATCGGCGTTGGCTACGCACGAGTCCGGCAGCCCGATCCACGGATCGAGCGACAGATCCACGCCGCGCTGGGGAGTGCGACGCGAGTGCTGAACATCGGCGCCGGTGCCGGGTCGTACGAGCCGACGGACCGGGTCGTCGTTGCGGTCGAGCCGTCCCAGCGGATGATCGACCAGCGGCCTGCCGAAGCGAGTCACATCGTCGTCCGGGCCTTCGCGAGCGAGCTTCCGTTCAACGATGAGGCCTTCGATGCGGCGATGGCCTTGCTCACCGTGCACCACTGGCCCGACGCCGCAGCGGGCTTGCGCGAAGTGCGCCGCGTGACCGCAGGTCCTGTGGTGGTGTTCACCTTCGATCACGCCGTGCACGCCACCCAGTGGCTCGTGACCGACTACCTGCCCGCGATGGTCGACTTCGACGTCGATGTCCCGTCACCTTCGGCGATCGCGGACGCGCTGGGCGGCGGCGAGGTATCGGTCGTCCCCGTGCCCGCCGACTGCCGCGACGGCTTCTGCCACGCGTCGTGGCGGCGGCCCGACTCCTACCTCGACGCGGGGGTCCGTGCCGGCATCTCGGGCATCGCTCGCCTACCGACCGACGTGGTAGACGAGGCAATGGCGCGCCTAGCCGCCGATCTCGCCTCGGGTCGTTGGCACACGACGCACGAGAGCTTGCTCACCGCGTCAGAGATCGACGCGGGCTACCGACTGGTGGTGTCTCGAGGGACGATCCCTCGGAACGAAACCCGCATCTCCCTACGCTGAGACGGTGGCGGTCAACAGGACCCGCAAGGCCAGGGCTGCTCGTCGGCGCAAACGGCGCATGGATCGCGTCGAGCACGATCTCAGCGATCAGCAATGGGCTGCGCTCAAGACCGCATGGGGCGGCTGTGCGTACTGCGGAGTGAAGGACAAACCACTCCAGCGAGACTGCGTGCTCGCGCTCTCTCGGGGCGGGCGTTACACACTCGACAACATCGTGCCGGCTTGCCGCTCGTGCAACACGAGCAAGTGCAACCACGAGGTCACTGGCTGGCTGCGGCGTAAGCGACTCGACGAGAACGCGCTCCTGTTGCGCCACCGTGAGATCAGCGCGGCGCTGAGCTGAGACAGATCACCGCTTCGCGCCGCCCACGACCAAGCCGGCGAGGAGATCCTGAGTGATGTGCGCGATGTCGTGGACGGCGCGCTCGAACACTTCCTCGTTCGCCCTCGAGGGCGTGCGGAAGCCGCTGATCTTGCGGACGTACTGACGCGCGGCCGCCTCGCACTCCTCCCACGACACCTCGGGCTCGGGACGACGCAACGTGATGATGCTCCGGCACATGCCCTGAGTCTCGCACCGGGCAGGCCGATTGCGGCAGACGTAACGTCTCGCCATGACGATCGTGCGCACCACCGCAGGCGAGATCAACGGCTACGAGAAGGGCGGGATCCACTACTTCAGAGGGGTGCCGTTCGCCGCGCCGCCGGTCGGTGACCTGCGGTTCGCTCCCCCGCAGCCGCCCGTCCCGTGGGAGGGCACCCGTGACGCGACTGTCGACGGGCCGATCTGCCCGCAGGCCGTGCTCCCGCTCGAAGGCCCCCTCGCCGATGTGATCTCCGCGACCCAGCCGCAGGACGAGGACTGCCTCACGCTGACGGTCACGACGCCCGCGCTCGACGGCTCGTTGCCCGTGATGGTGTGGATCCACGGCGGCGCGTTCACCGGTGGCAGTGGATCGACGCCGATCTACGACGGCACGTCTTTCGCGCGTGACGGCGTCGTCTTCGTCTCGATCAACTATCGCCTACACGCGCTCGGGTTCTTGTACCTCGACGAGCTGTTCGAGGGGGCGAAGGGCACGGGCAACCTCGGGATCCTCGACCAGGTCCGCGCCCTCGAATGGGTGCGCGACAACATCGCCGCGTTCGGGGGCGATCCCGGAAACGTCACGATCTTCGGGGAGTCGGCCGGCGGCATGAGCGTCGGCACGCTCATGGGCACACCGAGTGCGAACGGGCTCTTCGCGCGAGCGATCCCCCAGTCGGGTGCAGGCAGCCACAACATCAAGGCCGAGACCGCGACCCGTGTCGCGAAGCGCGTGCTCGAGCTGCTCGACGTCGAACCGGGCGACTGGACGGCGCTCCGCGCGGTGCCGGTGCAACGTTTCGTCGAGGTGAGCCAGCAGCTGTCGATGCTCGAGACCCGCGCCCTGCTGGGAGACGACCTCGCGATGGCGATGCTCCTGCTCCCTGTCGTCGACGGCGTCACGCGCGACCGGACCGCGGCAGAGCTCGTGGCGGCGGGCAACGCGGCAAACGTCGACATGCTCATCGGCACGTGCGCAGAGGAGTGCCGCCTCTTCATCTGGGCGATGCCCGAGGCGCTGCAGGCAGTCATGCCGATCCCGACCCCGACGCAATGGTTCGCCTCGAGCGGCCGCAGCGACGACGAGATCCGCAAGGTCTACAGCGAGGCTCGGCCGCACCTCGACGACCGCGAGGTCGACATCGCAACCTGGACCGACGGCCTGTTCACGATCCCCGCGGCGAGGTTCGCCGACGCTCAGCGCGCCCACAACGAGAACGTGTGGAGCTACCGGCTGTCATGGCGCACGCCTGCGGGCACGGGGATGCTCGGCGCGTGCCACGGGCTCGACATCCCGTTCGTGTTCGACCGGATGGACATCGCCGCGTTCGTCGGTGACAACCCGCCCGCCGACCTCGCCAAGGAGATCCACGGCGCGTGGGTGCGCTTCGCGAAGACGGGTGATCCGAACGGCGGCACCCTCCCGGCGTGGCCGCGCCACGACCCGGCAACCCGTCCGACGATGGACTTCGACACGCCCATCCGGATCGTCGAGAACCCCGACGCCGCGGTGAGCGACACCTGGGACGGCGTCTGGGCGCTGCCCTGAGGAGCCGGCGGTGGCCGATTACCAAACACTCCGTGAGCGGCAGACGGCCCGGTTCGTCGAGCTTGTCGGCGACTCGCTGGCGCACCTGGGATGGTCGCGCGAGGAGATCGAGGACGAGCAGACGCACCGCCTCCGCGACCTCGTGACCGTTTCCTGCGAGAACGCACGGTGGCACGCCGAGCGGCTCGAGCACGTGGAAGTCGATTCGTTGACGCGAGACGGTCTGACGTCGCTGCCGGTGATGACGAAGGACGACCTGATGAGCAACTGGGATCGGATCGTCACCGATCCTCGGCTCACCTTGGAGGCCGTCGATTCGCACCTGCAGTCCATCCAGCACGACGAGTACCTGTTCGACGAGTACCACGCAGTCGCGTCCGGCGGATCGAGCGGGCGACGAGGTGTCTTCGTGTGGGGATGGGACGCCTGGGCGATCGCGTTCGCTGCGACCGTACGGTGGTCGGCGCGCCACACCTTCGAGCATCCCGAGCAGATGACACAGCCGATCGTCGTCGCGGTGGTCGCCGCGATCGCGCCCACCCACATGAGCAGCGCGATGGCGCAGACCTTCGCGACACATGGAGTCGAGGCCCACCGGCTTCCCGTGACGATGCCGATGAGCGAGATCGTCGACCGCCTCAACGAGATCCAACCAACCCAGCTCCGTGGGTACGCGTCGTCGGTCTACGAGCTGGCCCGCGAAGCGCTCGCCGGCCGGCTTCACATCGCGCCCACGACTGTGGCCCCCGATGGCGAGCCCCTCCTTCCTGAGATGCGCGACGCGATGGAGCGGGCATGGGGAGCGCCGGTCGGCGGCGCCTACGGCACGTCCGAGGCCGCCACAACCGCTTCCAGCTGCCTGATGGGGCCAGGGATGCATCTGAGCGAAGACCTCGTGATCGTGGAGCCGATCGATTTCGAAGGACGGCCCGTCGCGCCGGGCGAGCTTTCGGCCAAGATCCTTCTCACCAACCTCTTCAACCCCCTGCTCCCGCTCATCCGCTACGAGATCACCGACCAAATCCGCGTGCTGCCCGAGCCGTGCCCGTGCGGCTGTGCCTTCCAGCGGATCGACGATGTGCAAGGCCGACTGGACCACGTCTTCCGGTACGACGGCGTCGTGATCCATCCACACGTGTTTCGCTCACCGCTCAGCCGCCGGACCGAGATCATCGAGTACCAGGTCAGACAGACCGAGTGCGGCGCCGCCATCGACGTACGGCTCGACAGCGAGCTCGATCTCGCGTCACTCGCAGAGATGATCCAGCGAGACCTCGAGGACGCGGGTCTGGCAGATCCGGCCGTCACGATCACAGCGGTCGAGTCGATCGAACGCTCGGCGGCCGGCAAGCAGCGCAGGTTCGTTCCCCTCGCCTAGCGGCCGAGCGCGGCGCGCACCTTGTCTGGCCACGATTCGTCGTGAACCACGCGCGCGGCGAGGGCGCCGCGCAGCCAACGCACCGGCTCGAGCACACGCACCGCGGTCGCCCATCGGCCGAGCTCGTCATCACGGAGCGAGTACACCTCGCGACGAAACGTCGTGAGCACGAGCACGGCGTTCAGTCGCTCGACGTCGTCCGTGCGGAAGATGTACGTCGCTCGGTCGTCCGCATCCGTGGCCTCGACCGCGACGAACCCGCCGACGGGAGCCAGCAGAAAGGGCATCACGAAGCGGCCGCCGTCGGTCCACATCCCGACCCGCAACCGATCGCCGGCAAGCCCCGCGAGGACCTCGGCCTCCTCAGCGCGGTCGCCGGACATGACTGCGGCCCGTACCTCGCCCTTCGCCTCGACCGCCCACCCGTCGTCCAGGGGCAGTCCCCCGATCGCGGCGCGAGTCGCGGCGGACAGGTCCTCACGCGCTCGACGTAGATCCTCGAGGAACTCGTCGGTGCGCTGGCCGAGCGCACGGATCACGACCGGGTCGAACACTCGCTGGCGGATCGTGACCGTCCACCCGTCACGGGTCACGTCCACAATCGAAGGCAATGGCACCCCCATCGTGCTGCCACCGCGGGGCTCGACGACCAGTGCACCCTGACAGAGCGCGATGTCGATGACCTTGTCGGCGTCGTGCGACAGGTACGAGTCGATGGGTGCACCGGTCGACTGGGTGAGAGCGGGGCGGCGCACGCGAGCGCGTGCCTCGCGCAGCTCGGAGCAGAAGCGATCGAAGCCGGCGCCGAGGTGCGTCACCGTCGTCTCGCCGTTCGGCAGCACCAACGTGACCGAATGATCGATCTCCCGCACGACATCAGCGTCAAGCCACGTCGCGAGGAGCGCTCCGTTGACACTCAGGCCGTCGGCGGTGATCGTCGCCGTCGTGTCGCGTCCACCGAATCGACAGCGATAGGCCTCGCTCACACCTTCGCGCCGCACTCAGCGCAGAACTTCGCGCCTTCTTTCATCTCGGCCCCGCAGCCGGTGCAGAAGCCCGACGACGCGAGCTTGTGACCGCACTCAGGGCAGAACTTGCCGCCGTCGGTGGCCGCACCGCACTCGGGGCACTTGACCTTCGCCCTGGTGGTCAGGTCGAGGTCGGATGTCCAGTCCTGCTCGCGCACCTTCGTCTGGATCTGCTCGACCTGGGCAGCCGCCTGGGCCCGCGAGATCTCTTCGGTCACGAACGGCGAGCACATGGAGCACTGCCCGACCTCGGCGTTCCAGCAGACGTCGACGCAGACCCAGTTGCCACAGCCGCGGCACTGCTTGAACTGATCCTTGACCGCGTCGACCGCGTCGGCGAGCGCCTTGTCCTTCTGCTTCGAGTTCGTGCCTCGGTCGTACGACAGCGTCTCGGCCGCACCGCTGATCTGGTTGAGCTTGCCACCGAGGAGGCTGTTCGCGGCCCGCAGAAACCCCTTGCCCTGCTCCTTGATGTTCTTCACGTAGGGAGACCGGTAGCCGTTGCCGCAGCGCTCACAGTGGAACTCGAATTGGTAGCCCTCGAGGTTCGAGAGATCACTGAAGTTGTCGGTGAACGGCACGATCGGGCTCATGCCCTTATTCAACCTCACCACGGTCCCCCGTTTCGAGAAGGACCGTCAGTAGCCTCACGGCGATGGTGTGGCGTCGTCGCAAGTCGCCCGCGCCGCCCGGTCCGACTCTGGCCGAGCTGCTCGCGCCGTGGAACGACGCGACCTGCCCTGTCCTCACTCGCACGACGAGGATGGAACGCGCCCTTGTCTCGCTCGCGACGCACACGTCCCAGCTCCGCAAGCGGGTCGACGTCATGGAGGAGCGGATCGAAGGGCGCGAGCTGATGATGTCGAGCGCGCCGAGCCGCGTCGAGATGGACGAGCTCCGCGAGCAGAGCGCCCGCCTCGCCCGTGATCTCGCCCGGCTCTCCATCGATCTGCGCGAGGAGCTCGCCAAGGCCGTCGACGCGGTGCGGCTTTCACAGGCCGCGAACGGCAACGGCAATGCCGAAGGCAACGGAATCGGCAACGGCAACGGGCCCCTCGATGAGCCCTACGCGGACACGATGATCCTCGAGCCACTCGAGCTCGAGGTCCTCGACCTCACCGAGACCCGCCACACCTACCCGTAGGCCCGCGAGCAAGCCCGTAAGCGGGCTCAGGCCGAGGCGACCGTCGTGGTGGCTGCGTTGACCGACTCTGTCGTGGTCGACGACGGCGCCGTAGTGCTCGGTACCGAGACTCCGGACGCGACCGCCGCTTGCTCGACCAGGTTCCGGGCGTCGTCGATCGCCTTCTGATACGCCGACAGGTCGCCGCTCGTCAAGGCCGCATCGGCTTCACGGAACTTCGCGTCTGCCTGCGACAGCAGGCTCGCGACGCTCTGGTTCGAGTTCGGAGGCGTACTGGTGCCCGGCGAACCCGTGCCGGGTTCGTTCGGTGTCGGGCTCGCGGTGGCTGGGGCCTCACCGAAGGCGGCCTGCAACGCCTCACCCAGGGTGTCGCGCATGTACGAGTTGCCGTTGAAGGTGACGATGACCTTCTTCAGCTCCGGTACCGCAGTCGGTCCCGCCGCTTGCGTGTAGAGGGGGCGCACGTACAGCAGCGAGTCACCGACTGGCACCAGCAGCAAGTTGCCCTGGCGGACCTGTGAGCCCTGCTGGTCGAGGAGTGTGAGCTCGGACGAGATCTGCTCCTCGGACGCGATGTTCGCCGCGACGAGCGCGGGGCCATCCGGTAACCGGTTGCGCGGCATGACGAAGACCTTCAGCTGCCCGTAGTCGTTCGGATCGCTTGACGCGGTCATGAACGCGACGAGCTCCTTGCGGCTGTCGTTGTCGGAGAACGGCACGAAGGGTCTGAGCAAGACGTAGCTGACTTGGCTCTCGCCCGGCAGCTGCATCAACAGGTAATAGGGATCGATGCGCTGCTCGCGTCCGGGGCCGATGCGGCCCTGCGAGTCGGTGGTCTGCGTCGTGTTCACGACACCGGCGACCGTGCCCGGGTCCTGCGCGACGCTCCACGCATCGCTCTGGCTGTAGAACTCGGCGGCGTCCTGGATGTGGTAGCGGCCCCACATGTTCGTCTGCAGGCGAAACAGGTCTTCTGGGTACCGCAGGTGGGCGCGCAGCGTGTCGGACATCTTCGAGCCGTCGGTGAAGAGCTGCGGGAAAGCCTTCTCGTATGAGCGGATCACCGGATCGGACGGGTCGACGACGTAGAACGTGACCGCGCCGGTGTAGGCGTCGACGACCGCCTTCACCGAGTTGCGCACGTAGTTGAACTTTCCACCGAGATCGCTGCCTGGCGGGAGCTGGCCAGTGACCGCCCGCTGCGCGTAGGGGTACTCCGCCGTGGTCGTGTACGCGTCGATGATCCAGACGAGCTTGCCGTCGACCACCACGGGATACGGATCGGAATCGAATTTGAGGAACGGAGCGAGCAGCCGCACCCGCTCACTCACGTCGCGGACGTACAAGATCTTCGACTGGGGGGTGATGAAGTTCGAGATCAGTGGGTTGATGTCGCCGAAGCGAAGTGCGAAGGCAGCGCGCCGGAAGAACGAGCCCATGCTCACTCCACCGTCGCCCTTGTAGCGCGTGGTCTGCGTGGTGCCGTCTTCCTTGACGTAGTCGACCTCGTCGCGATCGGTGTCAACCACGACATACGCACTCAGGTTCTCGCCGAAGTACACGGCAGCCTGTTCCACAGGAAGGTCACCGGTAGGTGGCAGGTCCTTCACAACGAAGTCGGGCCGGCCGTCGACCGTCACGGTGTTCGCTGACGCCGCCGCAAGCGCGTAGCCGTGGGTATAGGCGAGGTGGCGGCCCTCCCAGGTGTCCTGAGGAAGGTCGGACGAGTTCAGCTCGCGCACACCGAGCACGACCTGTTGCTCTTTGCCGTCGACCGTGTAGCGGTCGACGTCGAGGTCGTTGAATTGGTAGAAGCTGCGGATGCCCTGCACGCGTTGGAACGTCGGGAGCACGATGTTCGGGTCGAGCAGCCGTACGTTCTGCAGCGTCGGGTCATCGGTGGCGAGGTCAGCTGCGGTGACGTTCTGCGACAAGGGGAAGTCCTGCGTGTTGACCTTGTCGAGCCCGAGCGCGGAGCGCGTCGACTCGATGTTGCGGGCGATGTAGGGCAGCTCTTTCGTCGACTCTGCCGGCTGCACCTGGAACCGCTGGATGAACGCGGGATACGCCGCGCCTGCAATCACCGCGACGAACGCCCAGAGCCCGAGAGCGATGACCGGGAGCACCCAACCGCGGCGCCTGATGTTGACGAGCAGCAAGATCGCCGCACCGAAGGAGATGAGGATCAGCAGGTTGATGGCTGGGAGCTGTGCCTTGACGTCGGTGTACCCGGCGCCGTTGACGAACCCTCGCGTCGAGAACGTGAGCCCGTAGCGCTGCAGCCAATACGCGGCCCCCTTGAGCAAGGCGAGCGCGGCGAGCAGCACGGAGAGATGGGCCTTGACCTGGGGCGTCACCCGCTGTCCGGGCGTCTGCACCCGGATGCCGCCGTTCAGGTAGTGAGCAACCGCCGTGATGATGATGACGATCAGCACCGCAGCGAACATCCAGTTCACGAGGAACCGGAGGAACGGCAACGTGAACACGTAGAAGCCGACGTCGGCGTGGAACAGCGGATCCTTCTGGCCGAAGTTGACGCGGTGGGTGAACAAGATCCAGTCGTTCCACTGGCTCGAGGTGCCGACACCCGCGATCAGGCCGAAGAGCAACGATACGACGATGCGGACGAGGCCGGTGCGTCGCCCGATCAGCTCTTGATAGCGCTCGACGAATTCCTCTTCCGGGCCGGCGGGCCGGAAGCGCGGCGCGATCCGGTCGGCGATCCAGAGGTTGACCCAGCACAGCACGAAGAAGATGCCGGTGAAGATGAAGGCGAGCGCGATCTTGGCCCCGAGCACGTGCTTGAACACACCCGACATGCCGAGCGAGTCGAACCAGAGGTAGTCGGTGTAGAACCCGGCCAGCCCTCGAAGCGACGTGATGAAGAGCACCAGCGCGATCGCCAGCACGATGAGGAGGATGCGACCGCGGTTCGGGCGTGCCTTGCGACGGCGGAGCTCACTCGGGGCACGCATTGGATCCGGAGCCTAACGGGAGGCGATCACCACCTGGCATCGGCACCCAGGATGCGCGGGAGCGTGCACATGGCCGGTCGGGAACGCAGATCCGCGGGCGACCTCACCGGCCAGCGCGTTGTCGTCGGCATCGGGACACGGCGGCTGATCGGGTGCCACGAGCCATCGCAACGTGCAGCCGACCGGCGCTGCGGAGTACGCGCCCCGGTTGAAGGCAGCAACGACGGCGTCTGCGACCGCGGCATCGATGCGCTGCGTCTTCCACTCTCGATAGGCGGCCCGCACGAGCTCGGTCGCCTCGTCGACGTCTCCGGCACTGTCCGTCAGGCACGCGGTCAGTCGTTCGCGAAGCGGCTCGGTCACCGCGATGCCCAGATCTGTCACGACATCGTCAAGATCCGAGGGCTCGCCATCGGTGGTCTCTGACACGAGCTCCGCCCCGGCCCGCGCGGCTCCGTCGAGATCCGGCCGAGCCGGATCGGCAAAGCGCGCGGCATGCTCCGGCCCACTGCCGACGAGCGTGTCGAGGTCGGGCAGCTTGGAGCCCTGGCGGAGACGGTCGAGCACCTCGTTCTGGTCGTCTGCCAGCACTCGTCGCAGCTTGCGGGCGAGCGACACCTCGAGCGGAGCGAGCGCCGCCGCCCGCGCGTCGAACACGTCGACACTGTCCTCGACACTGGCTTCCGTAGCGCTTTCCTCGGTCGCCGCATCCTCGGCGCCAGGAGAATCGGCGTCGGGCTCGGCCAGCACGTCCTCGGCCTTCGCGACCTCCTCGGCTCGACTCGCGCGGATGCGAGCGAAGAGGTCGTCGACCGACTCGTCGAGCGTCGGGTCGCCCGGCGTGATCGGCGTCTCCTCGGTGACCTCTTCGGTCACTTCCTCGGTTGCCGCAGCTTCGACGACGATCTCATCGACCACGACCATCTCGTCGACTACCACGATCTCCTCGACGACCACGATCGCTTCGGGCTCGGGCTCGGGCACAGGCGGTGCGGGTGGCGTGAGGATGCGGATGCCCTCGGGCGGGTCAGCATCGTCAGGCCCCGTCTCGAACTCGGACGCCAACGAGCGCGCCTCGGTCGGGGAGATCGACTGGGCATCGGGCGCGGCGATGCGCAGCTGCTCGACGGCGTGGTCGAGCGTGCGTTGCACGACCTCGTACGCGCCGAGAAGACGATCACGGCCGGCCCGGAGCTGTTCGACCTGCGCGCGACCCGCATTGCGGCGGCGGGACAGATCGGCGAGCACTCGCTCCCTCAGGGCCTGCGCGTCGGTGATCAGCTGGCGCCCGTGTGCCTTGGCCGCCTCGACCTCGGCCATGGCCGCGGCCTCGGCGCGCTCACGGTGGCGGATCGCCTCGGCCATCGCATCGGATCGCATCGCCGTCGTCTGCTCTGTGGTCTCGTTGATCCTGCGTTCGGACTCGGCCTCGGCCCGCGCCACGATCGCCGTCGCCGCCTCGCGAGCCGTCGACAGCACGCGCACCGTCTCCTCGCCCAGCAGCGCGGTGAGCCGGTCCTCGTCGAGCTGCACGTGCGCAGTGGCCCGTTGCTCCGCGTCAGCGAGCTGCACGTGGAGCCAGGACAGATGCTCGTTCATCGAGCGGATGTCCTCGGCGAGTGCCAACAGGTAGGCCCGCACCTCGTCGGTGTCGTACCCGCGGAAGCCGCTGGAGAAGGTGTGGCGAGCGACCCCATCGGCGTCGATGTGCGGAGGGTCAGAAGACTCGCGGCGACGATCCGACATCGCGGTCAGCGTAGGACGCGACGCCTGTCCGGAGACGCCATCCCATGCGTGAGCCGACGTCGCGGTGACAGACTCCCTGCATGACCCTCGTGCAAGTCGACATCGCTGACCGCGTCGCGACCCTCACCCTCGACGACCCAGACCGACGGAACGCGCTCACGCTCCCGATGGTGGACGAGATCGTCGCGGCGATGGATCGGATCGAGAGCGACGAGAACGTCGGCGCGATCGTCGTCACCGGCGCGGCCCCCGCGTTCTGCGCCGGAGCCGACCTCGGCAACCTCGGCGGCACCGGCGACGGGCCGGGCTTCCGCACGATCTACGAAGGCTTCCTTCGAGTCGCTCGCTCGCCCTTGCCGACCATCGCTGCCGTCAATGGGGCTGCCGTCGGCGCCGGCATGAACATGGCGCTCGGCTGCGACGTGCGCATCGCGGCAAAGCGGGCGAAGTTCGACACCCGGTTCATCCAGATCGGCCTCCACCCCGGCGGGGGCCATACGTGGATGCTGCGCCGCATCGTCGGGCCGCAGGCCGCCGCCGCCTCCGTGCTCTTCGGCGAGGTGCTCGACGGCGCCGCCGCCGAACGGGTCGGGCTCGCGTACCGGTGCGTCGAGGACGATGCTCTCGCGGAGACCGCTCATGCGATGGCAGCGTGCGCGGCCGACGGTCCGCGCGAGCTGGTCATCACCGTGAAGGCGACGCTTGCGGCGATGGCGACGATCGACTCGCACGAGGAAGCGGTCGCCCGAGAGCTCACGCCTCAGGTGTGGTCGACGAAGCAGCCGTGGTTCCGCGAGCGGCTCGCGGCGCTGCAGTCGAAGATCTCGTCGAAGAGCTGAGCCGCTACGTCCACTCAGTGAGCAGCTCGTCGCGCCGGTCTTCCCACTCTTCGGTGGTCATCGCGTAGCGCACGTGGTCTTCCCACTCTCCATTGATCTCGAGGTAGCGCAGCGCGGTGCCCTCCTCGCGGATGTCGAGCTTCTCGACGACGCGCCGACTCGCCTTGTTGCGCGGGATGATCGCGATCTGCATGCGGTGCAGGCTGAGCTCCTCGAAGCCGTAGCGCAGCACGACGACGACTGCCTCGGGCGTGTAGCCCTGACCGGCGTGCGCCTCGTCGATCCAGTACCCGATGTACGCGTTCTGGAATGGCCCGCGGTGCACCGAGTTGAGGTTGATCTCGCCAGCGAACCGACCCTCGACGAACACCCCGAAGCCGTAGCCGGCCCCCAGCTGGCGCTCACGCTCGCGGGCACTGCACCGGACTGCGAACGCCTCGCGGTCCACGGCGGGGTCGGGAGTGCCCGGTATGCGCATCGGCTCCCACTTGAGCAACCAGTCGCGGTTGCGCTGGCGCACCTCGCTCCACTGCATGAAGTCGCTTCCGACGAGGGGACGCAGCATCACCCGCCGTCCGAACAAGCGGATCATCGTGCGAGGCACTCTTCGAGCGCACCGAGCAGCAGCGTGACGTTGCGCACCCGCGCCGTGTGCCCCATGCACCCGATCCGCCAGACCTTCCCGGCGTAGGCGCCCAAACCGCCGCCGATCTCGATGCCGTAGCGCTCGAGCAGACGGCGGCGCACGGCTGCCTCGTCGACGCCCTCGGGCACCCAGGCCGTCGTGAGCTCGGGCAGTCGATGGCCCTCCTCGGCGAAGAGGCGGAAGCCCATCTTCTCGAGTCCGTTCTGGAGGAGCGCGCCGCATTCGCCATGACGCTGCTGAGCGGCTTCGAGGCCCTCGGCGAGCACCGCGCCGAGCCCGGCGTGCAAGGCGAAGATCATCGAGATCGGCGCTGTGTGGTGATACGTGCGACCGCCCCCTGACGCGACGTACTGCGAGATCATCCGCAAGTCGAGGTACCACGATTGCGAGCGCTCGACGAACCGCTCGCGAGCTCGGTCGGACATCGTCAGCGGCGAGAGTCCCGGCGGCACTCCCAGGCACTTCTGCGTGCCGCTGTAAGCGATGTCGACATTCCACTCGTCGATCGCGACAGGGATGCCCCCGAGCGATGTGACGCAATCGACGAGCAGAAGAGCGTCCCCCTTGAGCTCTCGCAACGGCTCGATGTCGCTGCGCACGCCCGTGGACGTCTCGGCGTGGACGACCGCGATCACCTTCGGGTTCGGGTGAGCAGCAGCGAGCGCCTCGGGATCGATGGGCCGGCCCCATTCGGCTTCGACGCGCACGACCTCTGCACCGCAACGAGCGGCCACGTCGGTCATCCGCTGACCGAACACCCCGTTCACGCCGACCACGACGACATCGCCCGGGTTCACGACGTTGACGAACGACGCCTCCATGCCCGCCGAGCCGGTACCGCTGATGGGAAGGGTGAGCGCATTCGCCGTGCCGAACACCGCGCGCAACCGATCACAGGTCTCGTCGAGGATCGTCAGGAACTCTGGATCGAGATGCCCGAGCATCGGGTTGCCGAGCGCGGCCACGACCTCGGGATACGGGTTGCACGGGCCGGGACCCATCAGGATGCGATCGGTCAGAGGGGCACGCACGGCGGCATAGTACCGATGGCTGTCGACCGGGGCTCTGTGACTGGTGCTCGGTGAGTGCGACGTCAGGCCGCAGCGACGGCGACCGAGCGACTCGCGAAGATCGCGGCCCACCGCTCGATCACCTGGCAGAGGCACTCGTCGACGAGGGGCTCGGCGACCAGCGACCGCGCGACGTCACCCGCGAATCGCGCCACTTCCGTGACCTCGCCATCGGGAAGCGCTCGGTGATCGCGCGCCGCGGCCTGCACGACGAGCCTGCGAACCGTTGCGGCAGCCAACCCTGCCTCGCGGCTGCGGTGCGCGGCTCGAAGCCCTCGGTCAACCGCCAGCAGGACCTGCCATGCCTCGACCTCGTCGGACACGGAATCAGCGAGCGACCGGTGGGCCACCGCGATCGTGTCGATCTCTGCCGAGGTCAGCCGCTCGATGCATTCGGCGAAGCGCCGGACATCCATGCGTTGTCCGTCGGCAGCGTCGGCCTCGGTCTGATGGGTCTTTTGGCTTGCTTTGGTCACCGACATCGAAGACTCGACCAGGCTGTTTGGCCCCCACGAGCACGACTACATCGCCCTCGCTCTGCACCAAGCGTCTCGCGTCGTGGGCGCAGCCAACGGAGGCTTCGTGCTCTCTTCAGCCAGGTGGTGCAGGGCTAGCCGCGAGCTCCCCAGCGATGCCGTCGAGGATGTCGGTCTCGCAGACGATGCAGTCCCGCAGATCGAGTCGCCGCATCACCCCGAGGAGCACGCAGCATCCTCCGACGATGATGTCGGCACGGTCCCTGGCGAGTCCGGGGTTGTGCACCCGATCGGCGAGTCGCTCGGTGGCGAGCGTGCGGAACACGTCCTCCGCGGCGGGCCGCGTCAGCTCGAAGTGGTGCAACGCGTCCCGGTCGTAGGTGGGAAGCCCGATCTCGACTGCGGCGACGGTCGTGATCGTGCCGCCGGTGCCGAGAAGCGTCGCGGCCTCGCGTACCGTGGGCATCTCCCGAATGACATCGTCGAGGTGGGCATCGACGAGCGCGAACGCGTTGCTCAGCTCCTCGGGTGCGGGGGGATCGGAGGAGAGCTGAGACTCGGTCAGCGACACACTCCCCACGGGCATCGACATCGCTGCCTCGAATGATGTCGAGCCGACGGACAGCTCGCTCGAGCCACCGCCGATGTCGAGCACCAGAAACGGCCCCAGGGTCTCGTCGATCTCGCTCGTCGCGCCGAGGAACGCGAGCCGTCCCTCCTCCTCTCCCGTGAGCACGTCGATGGGAACACCGAGCACGTCGCACGCACGCTCCACGAAGTCGGGCCCGTCCGACGCGGCCCGTACCGCCTGTGTCGCGACTGCCCGCACGCGGCGCGCGACCGTGAGCCTCGATGAGATCCCGGTACTCGCCGAGGACCTCGAGCGTGCGTGTGACTCCTTCGGAGTCGAGCCGTCCTGTTTTGGCCGCAGATCGGCCGAGGCGCGTCCGCGACCATGCGCCGCTCGAGCACCACCGAGCCCGCCTTCACGAGCAGCCGCGTCGAGTTCGTGCCGCAATCGACCACCGCGACAGGCGTCACCAGCGACGGCACTACGCGCCCAGCTCCGACGCCACCCAACGGCCGACCGGATCGTCGAGGCCGGCGAGGTGCGCGGCGTAATGCGCATGAAGGCACTTCACGCCCTCGCGCGTGCCGCCGACGCCACCCGTGGGGCGGGGGCCGACGTGATCGGCGGGGATCTCCGCGTCGCGCTCCGCCGCGTAGCGAGCATGAGCAAGCCGCAGCGCCTCCGGGTCGACCGCTCGCTCCGCCGCCTTCACTCCGCCGCTTGCCTCCAGCCGGCTCACTCGCTCGGACTCGACCTTGCCGACGAGCCAGTACCGCGTGGGCATCGGCGTGCCATCGTCGAGGAAGGGCGCGTTGCGGATCACGACGGGACTGCCCTGCTCGTCGCGCACCACGACCTCGAAGTCACCTCTGGGCTCGCGGCCCAGCAGCACTGCGACGGCGTCGACGTCGTTCACCTAGCTGCGGTGGCGACGCCGCACACCACGGATGAAGAGAATCACCAAGAGGCCGCCGATCGCGAGCGGCACCAGCCGCTTCGCGACTGGCGCACCGGCGTGTCCGACGAGGTTCACGGGCTCGGGCTCTGGATGATCGAGCCGGCGGATCTCGGGACCCGCGTCCGCGACTTCCGGCGCGGGCGCTTCCGTCGCCGTCGAGTCGCCCGCCAGCACCATGGTCTCGAGGTTGTCGACGAACTGCCCGAGAAGCTTGCCGCTGACGTCGGCCATGATGCCGCGGCCGAACTGCGCGACCTTGCCGGTGACGGTGAGGTCGGTGTGCACCGTGACCTTCGTGCCCTGACCGTCCGGCACGAGCGTCGCCGTGATCAACGCGGACGCGTTGCCTTGGCCCTTCGTGTCGCGGCCCTCGGCCTTCAGCACCGCCTTGTGGTTGGCGTCATCCTTCTCGACGAACGTCGCCTTGCCCTTGTACTGCGCGGTGATCGGGCCGACCTTCACCTTGACGATGCCGCGGTACTCGTCGCCCTCGATCTCCTGCAGCTGCGCGCCGGGGAGCGCGGGTGCGATGCGCTCGACGTCGGTCAGGACCTTCCAGGTCTCATCCACCGGGCGCTCGACCCGGAACTCGTTGGTCAGCTCCATCGCTGCAGGTCCTCCAGCGTGTCGACGTCTGCGGGATCGCCGGAGCACGATACTTCGCTGACGAGATCGGGCCTACTGCGCATGAGCGGCCTCGCGCCCTCGTCACCATCCACCGGCAGCAGCGGCCAGATCTCGCTCGCCAACCGCACGGGGTTGCCTCGACGACCGGCGTACGTCGCGACAGCGATCGGTGACGACGACGCGGCGACCGCCTTCCACGCCTCGGCTACCACCCCGGGTTGGTCGGCGAGCCCGACGACGATCGCCTCGTGACCGCGCTCCTGCGCGTGGCGCACCGCGGATTGCAACGAGGTGGCCTGGCCGTCGGCCCACCGCTCGTTGTGGATCACCGTGACCCCCGAGAGATCGAGTGCGAGGTCGAGCTCGACCGCGCCGGAGACGACGACGGTCTCGTCGAGCGCAGCCTGCCGGGCGTGGTCGATCGCCCACGCGGCAAGCGGGCGTCCGCGCACGACGGTCAGCAGCTTGTGCGAGCTTCCCTCGAACCGAGTGCCGCCACCCGCGGCGAGCACGACGGCCGCGATCGTCACGCGTGATCGCGACGGTTGCGGAGGCCGCGTCGAAACTTCCGCGATCGCACCGTGACGCCGCCGCACAGAGCGAACGCGCGCACCCGCACGCGGGGCATGCCACTCATCGGATCACACCGCTTCACCTTGTACTGCTTCGTGCCCATGATCGCGATGCCGGTGAGCTCGACGGGGAGGCCCTCAGGTACTTGCACCTCGACACCGCCGAACAACGCGACCACGTAGAGGGTGGCCTCGTCGCCGACGACCTGCGCATCACAGAGGTCGATCTGCGCACTGCCGAGAAGGACGACCGCGTGGAGGTGGTCTTCGAACCGCCACGGTCCCCGCACCTTCTCTCCGGACAGCACCCCCACCGCCCACCGCCGAGGCCGGTCAGCCGGCAGCGGCGGTTCGACGATCGCCGGCAACGCCGACGTGATCGCGACGAGCTCGGTGCGCGTCTGCGCGACCAGCACGAGCTCGACGCACTCGGCGAAGTCGTCGAGGGAGAGGAGCCCCGCCGCCGTGTGGTGGCGCAGAAGCGCGATCGCCTGGTCGCGCTCGGCGTCGGTCACGAGCTCGCCGCGTTCGAGCGACATCAGCACGACCCCATCAGTACGACCACATCAGTACGACCGCGGCAACCCGAGCACGTGCTCGGCGACGTACGCGAGGACGAGCTCCTGAGAGATCGGAGCGATGCGCATCAGCCGAGCCTCGCGCCAGTACCGCTCGACGTCATATTCCTTCGCGTACCCGAAGCCGCCATGCGTCTGGACGGCCTGGTCAGCGGCCTGGAAGCCGGCATCGGCAGCCAGCCACTTGGCGATGTTCGCCTGCTCGCCGCAGGGGAGCCCCGCGTCGTAGCGGGCCGCGGCCTCGTACACCACGAGGGTCGCCGCGTGAAGCCGAGCGTGGGCCTCGGCAAGCGGGAACGCGACACCCTGGTTCTGACCGATCGGCCGGTTGAACACGACGCGATCGTTGGCGTACGCGACGGCACGGCGGATCGCGACGCGTCCGATCCCCACCGCCTCTGCGGCCACGAGGATGCGCTCAGGGTTGAGTCCGTCGAGCAGGTAGCGGAACCCCTCGCCCTCCTCGCCCACGCGGTCGGTGACCGCGACCGGCAGGTCGTCGTAGCGCACCTCACACGAGACGACCGCGTTGCGTCCCAGCTTCGGGATCGGGCGTATGTCGACCTCGGGCCTCTGCAGGTCGGCCAACAGCAGCGTGAGGCCGTCGGTGCGGCGCTTGCACTCCTCGAGAGGCGTCGTGCGCACGAGCAGCAAGACCTTCTGGCAGTACAGGGCTTTCGTCGTCCAGACCTTGCGGCCGCGCACGATGTAGTGGTCGCCGTCGAGCGTCGCCTTCGTCGTGATCGACGTCGTGTCGGTGCCCGCATCGGGCTCGGTGACCCCGAACGCGACATGCAGCTCGCCGGACGCGACCCGAGGGAGGTACTCGGCCTTCATCGCTTCGGTGCCGTGCTTGACGACAGGGTTCATCCCGAAGATCGAGAGATGCAGCGCACTGCACCCGTTCATCGCCGCGCCCGACGCCGCAACCTCTTCGAGCACCGTCGCGGCCTCGGTGATGCCGCGACCGCCACCGCCCCACTCCTCGGGGATCGCGATGCCGACCCATCCGCCCTCGGCCATCAGGTTGTAGAAGTCCCAGGGGAACTCGTGGTCCTCGTCGTGGCGCCGCCAGTAGACGTCGTCGAACTTGGAGCAGACTCGCCGCACGCCTTCGCGGATGGCTTCGAGATCGTCGTCAGGCATGCGCAGCTCCCCGACCGCTGGAATTCTTGGTGATTCTCACTCGCGGACACCGAGTTTCACCAAGAGAACCAGCATGTCGCGTCAGTGGATCGGGCCGCTTCGGTCGCGCAACGACGGGGGGGTGCGCCCGGTGCGTCTCGCGATGATCTCCGCGCAGATCGAGACCGCCGTCTCCTCAGGTGACCGTGCTCCGATGTCGAGGCCGATGGGTGACATCACTCGCGCCTCGAACTCGGCCAGGTCGACACCCTCGTCGATCAGCCGCTCGAGGCGCTTGTCGTGCGTCTTCCGCGAGCCCATCACCCCGATGTAGCCCGCCCTGCTCTTCAGTGCCCCGACGACGGCGGGTACATCGAACTTCGGATCGTGCGTGAGGATGCAGACCGCGTCGCGGGGGCCGAGCGACGCGCCAATGCGATCGAACACTCGGTTCGGCCAGTCGACCACGACCTCGTCGGCCATGGGGAACCGCCTCGGCGTCGCGAAGACCTCGCGGGCGTCGCACACGATCACGCGGTATCCGAGGATCTTCGCGACGCGACCGAGCGCCGCAGTGAAGTCGACCGCACCGAAGATCAGCATCTGCGGCGGCGGCGCGAACGACTCGAAGAACACGCTGACCGACGTCTCGTTCGCCTGACCCTGCTCGCCGTAGTGGCGCACCCCGGTGCGGCCCGACTCGAGCTCGGCGAGCGCGTCACGCGACGCGACACGATCGAGGTCAGGGTCGCCGAGCGAACCCATCGACGGCTGGTCCGGCTGCACGAGCAGCTTCGCCCCGAGATGAGCTCCGTCGATCACCGTCGCGAGCGCGACCGGTGACTCGGCCAAAAGCGAGGCGCGCAGCACCTCGTAGATCGAGGGCACCGCGCCTACCAGTCGAGGGGCTCGATGAAGAGGTGGATGATGCCGCCGCACGTCAGCCCGACGGCGAACGCCTCGTCGTCGCTGTACCCGAAGGTCACGAGCCGGGGCAGCCCGGTCTCGATGACCTGCAGCGCCTCGCCCACGACTGCACCCTCGACGCAGCCGCCCGACACCGAACCCGCGACTTCGCCGCTCTCGCTGACGACCATCGCGGCTCCCGGATCACGGGGACCCGAGCCTTCGACGTTCACGACCCGGGCGATCGCGACGCGCTGTCCCTGCGCCTTCCAGCGGTCGATGTCGGTCAGCACTTCTCTCACTTCGAGATCACCGTCATTTCGATATCACCTGCGCGAGCTCTTGGAGGGCGGCGAGCGAATGTCCCTCCACGAAGTCGTCAATGTACGGCAGCGCGGCCGCCATTCCTCTTGCCAGCGGGGCGTAGCCGGGCGAGGCCTTCAGCGGGTTCACCCACACGACCTGGTGAGCCACCCGCGACAGCCGGCACATCTGCTCCGCCATCACTTCCGGATCGCCGCGCTCCCATCCGTCGGACAAGATCACGACGATCGCCCCACGGGCCATCCCCCGTTGCCCATAACGATCGTTGAAGGCGCGCAGGCCTTCGCCCAGCCGCGTGCCGCCAGACCAGTCGGAGACCTCGCCGGCGGCGGCCGCCAGCGCAGCATCGGGATCACGAGAGGTGAGCTGTCGAGTGATGCGAGTGAGGCGAGTGCCCAGAGCAAAGGCCTCGACCTTCGTGCGTCCGACGACCGCGGCGTGGAGGAAACGCATCAGAGCGCGGGCATACGGCTCCATCGAGCCACTCACATCGCAGAGCAGCACGAGGCGCCGCGGCCGCTCGTCGTGCTCGAGCCACTCGCGCCGCACCGGCTCACCGCCCGAGCGCAGCGCCGAGCGAACGGTGCGGCGCAGGTCGGGACGTCCCCTCGCGCGTCGCGACCGCCGGTGGCGTCGGGACGGTCGCAGCGCTCCCGCGAGCCGCAGGTCGGCCATGAGGCGACGAGCCTCGTCGAGCTCGGGGACGCGTGTACGCGGCAAAGTCCTTGTGACGCAGGACCTCGTGCGCGCTGAATCGCACCGTGATGACCTCGCGCTCCTCGACCTCGTCGCCGTCGTCGGGGGGCTCCGTCTCGAGCGTGTCATCGTCGAGCAGCAACGTGATCTCGTCGACCTGCGGCTCGACGGCCGGACCGTCGTCGCGCCAACCCTGCCAGTACGCGCGGAACGCACGGTCGTAGAGGGGCACGTCTTCGACCTTGCGCACCAAGGTCGTGCGTCCCGCCCAGTAGACGCCGGCGCGCCGATCGAGCCCCAGCGCGGCGAGCGCCTCCGCATACGTGACGACGGTGCCCACCGGGACGTCGAGGCCCGCCCCCCGCAGGACGCGGGCGAAGCCGACGGCAACACGCTCGGGGTCGAGCGTGTCGGGCATCACGCTATGCCCGCGCGGCCGCGGCGCTCACGAGATCGCCGATGCCATGGGTCTGCACGCGCTCGGCGTCCTCCCGGTACTTCAACACTGTGCCGAGGGTCGCGGCGCACCGAGCGCTCGTCGAGCGTCGTGCGACCGAGGGCCGAGAGCGCCATCGCCCAATCGATCGTTTCCGCGACTCCGGGCGGCTTGTAGAGGCCGAGCCCACGCACCGACTCGACGGCCGCTGCGACCTGACGGGCCAGGGTCTCGGGGACGTCGGGTGCCCGGAGCCGCACGATCGCGACCTCGCGCTCGAAGTCAGGGTGATCGACCCAGTGGTAGAGGCAGCGTCGCTTGAGCGCGTCGTGCACGTCGCGGGTGCGGTTCGACGTGATCACCACGAGCGGCGGCACCGCAGCGCGGAACGTGCCGAGCTCGGGGATCGTGATCGCGTAGTCCGAGAGCACCTCGAGGAGGAACGCCTCGAACTCGTCGTCCGCGCGATCGACCTCGTCGATGAGCAGCACGGGGGGAGGACCCTCCCCATGATCGATCGCTCGCAGCAGCGGACGACGTACGAGGAACCGCTCGGAGTAGAGCTCGTCCTCGAGCGCATCGGTCGTGGCGTCGGGGCCGACCTTGCCCGCTGCCTCCGCAGCCCGTAGATGCAGCAGCTGGCGGGAGTAGTCCCACTCGTACACGGCCTGGGCGACGTCGAGGCCCTCGTAGCACTGCAGCCGCACGAGCTCACCGCCCGTCCACCTGGCGAGCACCTTGGCGACCTCGGTCTTGCCGACCCCCGCCTCGCCTTCCAGCAGGAGCGGGCGATGCAGGGTCTTGGCGAGGAACACCGCCGTGGCGAGGCCTTCGTCAGCCAAGTACTCGTGCGCGGCCAGAGCGGCGCGTACCTCGTCGACTGTCTCGGGGACTTTCTCGGGCGTCGATGCCATCACTTGCAGCGTAGGTTGTCGGCCACCTTTCGAGGCGACGGAGGCGAGCAATGGACCTCGGACTGAATGGCAAGCGAGCCGCCGTTGCCGCGTCGTCTTCGGGCCTCGGGTACGCCAGCGCCGAGGCGCTCGTGTCCGAAGGCGCCCGCGTCGCGATCTGCGGCCGCGACAAGGGACGCATCGAGACGGCAGCCGCGAAGCTCGGCGCGAACGCGGTGCCGCTCGTGGCGGACGTGTCGACGAGTGGGGGCGCCACGCAGTTCGTCGCCTCCGCACACGAGGCGCTCGGCGGACTCGACATCCTCGTCACCAACGGGGGAGGACCGCCGCCGGGCGACTTCGCCTCCACTCCCCTCGAGGCCTACGCCGGCGCCCTCGAGCTCAACCTGCTGTCCGTCGTCGCGATGTGCTACGCCGCCGTGCCCGCCATGCGGGAGCAGGGGTGGGGCCGCGTCGTCGCGATCACGTCGATCGCGGTGCGCCAGCCGCGCCATGACCTCATCCTCTCGAACACCGCGCGCACCGGTGCGACGGGCTTCCTCCGCACGCTGTCGCGCGAAGTGGCGAAAGACGGTGTCACCGTCAACTCGGTGCTGCCCGGCATCCATGCCACGGCCCGCATGGCCGAGCTGTATCCGAGCATGGCCGACGCGGCGCGGGGAGTGCCGAGCGGCGTCGTCGGCGACCCCGCCGACTTCGGACAAGTCGTTGCCTTCCTGAGCTCCGAGCAGGCAAGGCACATCACTGGAGTCGCGATGCAGATCGATGGCGGCACCTATGCCGCCTTGCTCTGAGAGATCGGTGAGAGGAGAACGACATGATCAGACGCGTGGTGCTGCTGAAGTGGAAGGAGGGCACGACCGCGGCCGACGTCGAGGCGGTGACCGCAGGACTCTCGACGCTGCCGGGCCAGATCCCTCAGATCCGCTCGTACACGCACGGCCCTGATGTCGGCCGCGAGGACGGCGCGTTCGACTATGGCATCGTCGCGGAGTTCGACGACCTCGACGCGTGGCGCGCCTACGACGCTGACGCGGTGCACGAGAAGGTGCGCGCGGACTTCATTCGCCCGCATCTCGCCGGCCGCGCCGTCATCAACTTCACCGTTTGAGCACCAGAGCGACGATGCGTCGGGCTGGCGCCCAGACGGTTGGGTCAGGCGCCGGCTTGCTCGAGGGCGCGGCGCACGAGGACGCGGGCGAGGTGCTCGCGGTACTCGACGCTCGCGTTGAGGTCGGCAGAGGGCGAGGCGCCCTCGGCCGCGTGCTGAGCGGCGTCGGCCGCTGACGCGCCGCCGGCGAGCGCCTGCTCGACCGCCGTCGCGCGCACGGGTGTCGGGCCCATGTTCACGAGCGCGACCCCGGTGGTGCCGTTGCGCACCGCAGCGACGCCGACGATCGCCCAGTCCTGGGCGCGCCGGTTGAACTTCTGGAACGACCACCCGGCGCCCGCGACCTTGGGCACGCGGATCTCGGTGAGCAGCTCGTCAGGTGCGAGCGCGGACTCGAGGAACCCCGTGAAGAAGTCGGAGGCCGCGATCGTGCGCTCACCGCTGCTCGACCGAGCGACCAACGTGCCACCGAGCGCGAGCACGACTGCGGGAAGATCAGACGCGGGATCGGAGTGCGCGAGCGACCCACCGATCGTGCCGCGATGACGCACCTGCGGGTCGCCGACCTGTCCGGCGGCGTGGGCGAGGATCGGCACCTGCTCTTGCAGGAGGCTCGAGATCTCGAGGTCACGATGGCGGGTGAGCGCGCCGATCGCGATGTGGTCGCCGCCATCCTTGATGTACGACAGGTCCTTCACGGGACCGATGTCGATCAGCATCGACGGCGACGCGAGCCGCAGCTTCATCAGCGGCAGGAGCGAGTGGCCACCGGCGAGGAGCTTGGCGTCCTCACCGTGCTCGGTCAGCAGCGAGAGCGCTTCGTCGGCCGACCCGGCCCGGGTGTAGTCGAACGCGGCGGGGATCACGCGTCGACCGCCTGGCCCGAAGCTGCCAGCACTGACTTCACGATGTTGTGGTACCCCGTGCAGCGACAGAGGTTGCCCTCGAGGCCTTCGCGCACCTCGGCCTCGGTCGGCTTCGGGTTCTCGTTGAGAAGGCCGACCGCCGCCATCACCATGCCTGGCGTGCAAAACCCGCACTGCAGGCCGTGGTTCTCACGGAAGGCGCTCTGCATCGGGTGCATCTCCGACCCGTTCGCGAGACCCTCGATCGTGAGGATGTCGGTGCCGTCGGCCTGGACGGCCAGCATCGTGCACGACTTCACCGACTCGCCGTTGACGTGGATCGTGCACGCGCCGCACGACGATGTGTCGCATCCCACGTTCGTGCCCGTGAGGCCGACGACGTCGCGGATGTAGTGGACGAGCAGTAGGCGCGGCTCGACGTCGTGCGTCTGGGACACGCCGTTGACCGTCAGTGAGATCCGCAACCGGATCACCCCCCGATGTCTTCTCGCAGTTGGACGGCAATCATGCACCGCTTGCGCTGCAGCCGCTAACCACACGGCTAGTCACATCTTGACTAGCGCGCTGCCGCGACCGCCCTCCAGACCTTCTCCGCCGAAGCGGGCATGTCGATGTGCCGCACACCGAGATGAGCGACGGCGTCGACCACGGCGTTCTGCACCGCGGGGGTCGAGCCGATCGTGCCCGACTCGCCGACGCCCTTCGCTCCGAGTGGGTTCACCGGCGTCGGCGTCTCCATGTGGATCACCTCGAAGGAAGGGAGCTCGGCCGCGGACGGAAACGCGTAGTCCGCGAAGTTCGCGGTGACGGGGTTGCCGTCGGCGTCGTAGCGCACCTCTTCGAGGAGCGCCTGCGCGGCGCCCTGTGCAATGCCGCCGTGGATCTGGCCCTCGAGCAGCATCGGGTTCAGCACCTTGCCGGCGTCGTCGCACGCGATGTGGCGCAGCAACCGAACCTGACCGGTGTCGACATCGACTTCGACGACGGCGATGTGCGCGCCAAAGGGGAACGTGGGGCTCGGCGCGGTGAACACCGCGGGCAGATCGAGAGGGTTGCCCTGGTCGGTCGCCGCAATCGACAGCTCGCCCCAGGTCTTCGCCGTCGCTGGAGTGCCCGCGACGTGGAACGCAGCCGAAGCCTTGTCGAGCACGAGGTCGTCGGGGTTCGCCTCGAGCAGCTGCGCGGCGACCTCCCTCGCCTTCGCCACGAGGTCGATCGACGCTTGCTGCACCGCGGCCCCGCCTTGCTGCAGCGACCGCGAGCCCATCGTGCCGCCACCGGCAGGCACGACGTCGGTGTCGCCGTGGATCACCTCGATGAGATCCATCGGGATGCCCGTCTCCTCGTGGGCGATCATCGACCACGCCGTTGCGTGTCCCTGTCCGTGGGGCGAGGTGCCCGTGTAGACGGTCGCTCCCCCGTCGGGATGCACGACGATGCGGGCGTGCTCGAACGGCGGCGGCGCGCCTCCGGTGATCTCGACGTAGACCGACACGCCGATGCCGAGCTGCTTCGGGCCGCCGGCGGCTCGACGCGACGCCTGCTCGACACGCAGCGCCGTGTAGTCCGCGGCCTCGAGCACGCGGTCGAGCGCGCCCTCGTAGTCGCCGATGTCGTACGTCGCGCCCGAGACCGTCGTGTAGGGCCACTTGTCGTTGCCGATGAGGTTGAGTCGCCGCACGTCCGCCGGGTCCTTCCCGATCTCCGCGGCGTACACGTCGATGATGCGCTCCATCGCCGCGGTCGCCTCAGGACGCCCCGCGCCGCGGTAGGCGACGATCGGAGTCGTGTTCGTGACCACGGCCTTCGTCGTGCACTCGAACTTCGGCACGGTGTACACGGCCGACCCCATCATCTTCGTCATGAAGAGCGGGAGGATCGCCCCGATCTCGGGGTATGCGCCCGAGTCTTGGAGGATCTCGAGCCGGTAGGCCTCGATCTTGCCCTCGCGGGTGCCGCCCAACGTCACCTGCTGGTGCTGACCGCGGCCGTGTCCGAGGACGAGCATGCTCTCGGTGCGGTTCTCGAGCCACCGCACGGGGCGCCCGACCTTCTTCGCGAGCGCGCCGAGCAGCAGCTCCTCTGGATACGCGCCGATCTTGGCCCCGAACCCGCCGCCGACGTCGGGCGCGATCACGCGCACCTGGCCGGCTTCGAGTCCATTGACCGCCTGCAGCGCGTCGCGTGTGCCTTGCGCGTGCTGCGTGCTCGCCCATTGCACGAGCCGTCCGTCGACCCAGGACGCGGCGCCCGAACGAACCTCGAGCGGGCACGGCGCGACACGCTGGTTGACGATCCGCTGCGTGACCACGACCTCGCAACCCTCGAAGAAGCCGTCGGCCACGGGCTGCTCGCCCATCATCGCTCCGTCGATGACGACGTTCGTGCCGACGTCCTCGAACAGGAGCGTCGACCCGTCGCGCGACTCGAACACGTCGATCACCGCGGGCAGCACCTCGTAGTCGATCAGCACGCGCTCGGCGGCGTCCTCGCCCTGATGCGCGTGCTCGGTGACGATGGCAACGACCGGCTCGCCCACGAACCGAACCTTGTCGGTGGCGAGAGCCGAGCGAAGCATCGCCTGGTTCAGAAGAGGCATCGGATAGGGCGCGGGTACCAGGCCGAGATCAGCCGCGGTGAACACGCCGAGCACCCCGGGTGCCGTCTTCGCATCCTCGACGTCGATCGACACGATGCGCGCGTGGGCGGCGGTCGAACGCACGTAGGTGACCCAACCCGCGCCTTCGAGACGAAGATCGTTCAGATCGGCGGCGTACACCCCACCCGTCGTCAGGAACTTCGGGTCTTCCTTGCGCAACACGCGCGTGCCCAGGATGCTCATGGGCTCGGACCATACCGGGGGCTCAACCGGCCGCTGGGCGCCCCAACAGCTTGCGAATGAGGTCGAACGGGAACCCCGCCGGCAGGTCGGTGATGGCTGGCGCGGGCAGGATCGCGAACGCTTCCTCGCCCGGCCGCACGAGGTCGAACTGCTCGCGCGCGATGCGCTCGATCTCCGCATCGGTGTCGAGCGCGGTCACGCGGGCGGAGAGGGCGTCGTTCTGCTCACGAAGCACATCGAGCTGATGTTGCGTGCGCTGCGTCTCGGCGCGTTGGGCCAGATAGGTGCGCGTCGGAAAGACGAACACGAAGAGCGCGGCGACGAGCAGGCCCGTGACGAGGATCGGCCAGATCGCCCGACGCACGCGTGGGATGCGGCGCGGCGACCGCTCCTCTGGCTCGTCGACGTCGTCAAAGTCTTCCAACGGCTCGGGATGCATGCGTTGCCGGAGCCCGGGGTCGATGATGCGCTCGGGATCGACGACGGGGATGGGCCGCGCCGTCGGATGCCGATGCCGGGCCGCGTGCTGCTCGCCCGCGGCGAGGTGCTTGCGCTCTCGCCGGCCCAACTTGGTGTCGGGCGAGATGACGAGAAGCCCGTTGAGGGCCGACTTCTCGGCACCCGCGGCATCATCACGCGGGCCTCCGAGCAGTGGGTCGACGGGATCTTGGCCGCGGGGAGGGCTCATGCGCCCGGCCGCGGCGCGAGGGCGGCGCGCCCTGGATAGGAGGCCGACTCGCCGAGGTCCTCCTCGATGCGCAGCAGCTGGTTGTACTTGGCGACGCGGTCGGAGCGGGCTGGCGCGCCCGCCTTGATCTGGCCGCACCCGGTTGCGACGGCGAGGTCGGCGATCGTGGTGTCCTCGGTCTCGCCGCTGCGGTGGGACATCACGCTCGTGTACGCCGAGCGCGTCGCGAGGGCGACGGTCTCGAGCGTCTCGGTGAGCGTGCCGATCTGATTGACCTTGATGAGCACGGAGTTCGCGACGCCGCGCACGATGCCCATCTCGAGCCGCTCGGTGTTCGTGACGAAGACGTCGTCGCCGACGAGCTGCACGCGGTCGCCCAGCGCCTCGGTGAGCGCACGCCAGCCGTCCCAGTCGTCCTCGGCCATGCCGTCCTCGATCGACACGATCGGGTAACGGTCTGCCCAGTCGGCCCACAGGTCGGCGAGGTCATCCGGACGCAAGGTGCGCCCCTCCCCCTTCAGCTCGTAGCTGCCATCGCGGTACAGCTCGGACGTCGCGGGATCGAGCGCAAGCGCGACGTCGGTGCCGGGCGCGTAGCCCGCGCGTTCGATCGCCTCGACGAGGATGCGCATCGCGTCTTCACTGGCCGCGAGATCAGGAGCGAACCCGCCCTCGTCACCGACCGCGGTGGAGAGCCCTCGCTCGTGGAGCAGGTTCTTCAGCGCGTGGTAGGTCTCGGCACCCCACTGCAGCGCCTCGCGATACGACGCGGCGCCGACCGGCATGATCATGAACTCTTGGAAGTCGACGTTGTTGTCGGCGTGCACGCCCCCGTTGAGGACGTTCATCATCGGCACGGGAAGCACGTGCGCGTTCGCTCCGCCGACGTACCGATAGAGCGGCAGCGCCACCTCGTCGGCCGCGGCCTTCGCAACCGCAAGTGACACGCCGAGGATCGCGTTCGCGCCGAGCCGGGCCTTGTTCTCGGTGCCGTCGAGGTCGATGAGCGTCGTGTCGACGCCCCGCTGGTCGAGCGCCTCGAAGTCGAGAAGGGCGTCGCGGATCTCGCCGTTCACATGTCCGACCGCGTTGAGCACGCCCTTGCCGCCGAACCGGGCTCCGCCGTCTCGAAGCTCGACGGCCTCGTGCTCACCGGTGGAGGCACCCGACGGGACGATCGCCCGCCCGCGCGCTCCGGTCGCCAGCACGACCTCGACCTCGACGGTGGGGTTGCCACGCGAGTCGAGTACCTCGCGCCCGACTACGTGCTCGATCTCGCTCATGTGCGACTGCCTCGCCAGCTCGGCTCCGCCCGTGAATGCTGGTGTGTTGCTGATGTTGCTTGTGTTGCCAGTGGGGAGGATACGCCAGGATCAGCGCTTGGCTTGGTCCCAGAGGGCATCGAGCTCAGCGAGGGACATCGACGAGAGATCCCGGCCTTGCGCTTCGGCCTGCGCCTCGACCGATTGAAAGCGGGTGCGGAACTTGGCGCTGGCCCCTCGCAGCGCAGTCTCGGGATCGATGTCGAGGTGGCGGGCGACGTTCACGACGGCGAACAGCAGATCGCCGAGCTCGGCCTCGATGTCGCGCTCGACGGCCGAGGCTATGGCTTCCTGCAGCTCGTCGAGCTCCTCGGCGATCTTGGGCATCGCGCCGTTCACGTCGTCCCAGTCGAACCCGACCGAGGCCGCCTTGCGCTGGATCTTGTGCGCGTAGAGCAGCGACGGCAGCTCGCCGGGGACGCCCTCCATGATGCTCGAGCGCCCCTTCTCGGCCTTCTTGATCTGCTCCCAGTTGACGAGCACTTCCTCCGCCGTTGCGGCCTCGACCGACCCGAACACATGGGGATGGCGGTGCACGAGCTTGTCGTGGACCACGCGCGCCACGTCGGCCAGCGTGAACCATCCCTCCTCGGCCGCGAGGGTGGCGTGGAAGAACACTTGGAAGAGCAGGTCGCCGAGCTCCTCCTCGAGGTGGTCGATGGTCTCCGCGGTGCCGTCGAGGCCGTCGATCGCCTCGAGCGTCTCGTAGGTCTCCTCGAGCAGGTGCCGCGTGAGCGTGCGGTGCGTCTGCTCGCGGTCCCATGGGCACTCACGGCGGAGGGTGCGGACGAGCTCGGCGAACCGCACGAGCGCGGATGCGACCGGGGCGCGCAGCTCGGGGATCCAAAGCGCGGTGAGGTGATCGGGAACGAACGAGCGGTCGAGGTCGGCCCACTCGACCTCGAACACGCGCTCGTCGGGAAGACCGAGGTGGTGGAGGACGACGACCGCGCTCGGCGCATCGTCATCGATCGAGAGCTTGATGTCGGACAGCACACTCGCCGAGTCGCACTGCGCGACCAGGAGCGGGCCGCGCTCGCCCGCAGCCTCCACCGAGAACCGCTGGCCGTCGACGAGACGCACTCCCGCGGCGAGCGGGTCGACGCCGAGCCGAGCCCAAACGAGGTCGAGGAACGACAACGCCGGCAGCACCTCCACATCGACCCGGTCGTCGTCACGCAACAGCTCGACCGTGCGTTCCGCGATCAGGGGCGATCCGGGCACCGCGTACAGGATCTCGCCCGACGCGGCCGCGGCAGCGATGAGCGCCTCGACGATCTGCCCGTAGACCGCTTCGAGCGACGACCCCGCGTCGTACACCGCGTCGAAGCTCACCGCTCCGTCGACGAGCGACGCCGAGGGGTGTCGGGTGGTGCGGACGAACCGCGCCTCGACGCGCGCGATCGCGGCCAACCCTTGCTGTGTGACCAGCTCCGGCCCGGCCGGGCCGAGCCCAACCACGACGACCCGAGCGCGGGTCATGCGCCTAGCCGCCGGTCGTGGGGGCAGCGCCGCTGGTCGCAGCAGTGGTCGCGGTCGAGCCCTGGACATCGGCGACGCTGGCCGCCACGACCTGGCTGAGCGACGGGTTCCACACGCCGAAGCGCGGGTCGACCGTGATCTTCGCCTTGGCGAGGCCCTCGTTCAGGACCTTGTTGAAGTCGGTGTCCGAGTCGTCGAGCACCTTCTTCAGGACGAGCGGCTTCGCATCGGCGAAGGCCGGTGACTTGCGGTCCGTCACCTTGATCACGTGGTAGCCGAACTGCGTCTGCACCGGATCGGAGATGGTGCCGACCTTCTGCGCGAAGAGCGGAGTCTCGAACTCGGGCACCGTGACACCCTTGGCGATGCAGCCGAGGTCGCCGCCCTTGCTCGCGCTCCCGGTGTCGATCGACACGTCCGCGGCGACTTTGGCGAAGTCCTCGCCCGCCTTCAACCGAGCCTCGACGGCGTCCGCATCCTCCTTCGTGTTCAGGAGGATGTGGCTGGCGCAGACCTCGTCGAACTGCGAGGGGTCGGCATCGAAGACTGTTTTGAGGGCCGCGTCGTCGAGCGTCGAACCGGCGATCTTCGCCCGCAAGGCGAAGATCTGCGCGTTCTGATCGATGAGCGTCTTCTGGAACGAAGCGGGGAACGCTTGGAAGGCCTCGAGCCCGAACTGCGCCTGCACGTCGTCGCGTGCCGCAGCCTCGATCTCAGGTGTGACCTGACCGCCGCGCGCCTTGTTCTCCTGCTCCGCAACCCGCACCACGATCTCGCGCTGCAGCGCTTGCCTCGCGAAGTCGGCTGTGACGGTGTCGCTGCCGTTGCCTGTGACCGCGCCCTGACCTCCCTGAGAGACCAGCGCGATGAAGGCCGCGTTGCCGGCGTAGGCGTGCAATGCGTCGTCGAACGTCGAGCGGTCGATTGACTCACCGTTGACCGTGGCGGCGCTCGGACTGACCGTCGAGCAGGCCGAGCCGATGAGCGCGCCGACCACCAAGATGGGCGCCAACGCAAGGACCTTGAAGCGGGGATGCACGGCGAGCGAGCCTACCGGTGGCCTTTCACGCGCTCTCGTCAGCCCCCGTCGTCAGGGGGCCGGAGCTCGCGCAGGAACGCGACGACCATCGCGGGGAGGTCGCCCTTCTTCGGTGCGCGCAGCTGCACCTCCTCCAGGTCGGCCTTGTAGATGCCGTCACGCGCCAGGCGCTTGAACCTGATCTCCTCACTCGCCTTCAAGCTGAGGGGCACGATGCGCACCATGCCGCGGGCCACGCTCACCTCGCGAATGCCGAGCCGGTGGCACTCGGCACGCAGCCTCCCGACCCCGAGCAGCGCTTCGGCGGGCGGCGGCGGTGGCCCGTACCGGTCGACCCACTCGGTCTTGATGTCCTCGACCTCGGCCTCGTTCGTGACCGTCGCGAGGCGGCGATAGGCCTCGAGCCGCAGCTCCTCCCGGCCGACGTAGGACGCGGGCAGGTGCGCGTCGACGGGAAGGTCGAGCTTGACCTCGGCGGGCTCGCGCACTTCCTCACCCTTGAGCTCGGCCACTGCCTCGGTGACCATCTGGCAGTAGAGGTCGTAGCCGACCGCGGCGATGTGACCGCTCTGGTTCTCGCCGAGGAGGTTGCCCGCGCCGCGGATCTCGAGGTCGCGCATCGCGATCTTGAAGCCCGAGCCGAGCTCGGTCGCCTCGCCGATCGTGCGGAGGCGCTCGTACGCGTCTTCGCTCAGCACACGATCCTCCGGATGGAAGAGGTACGCGTAGGCGCGCTGGCCCGGCGCGCCCGACCCGGCCGCGCAGCTGGTGCAGCTGCCCGAGCCCGAGCATGTCGGCACGGTCGACGACGAGGGTGTTCACCGTCGGCATGTCGATGCCCGACTCGATGATCGTCGTGCAGACGAGCACGTCGAACTGGCCCTCCCAGAAGTCGACGACGGTCTGCTCGAGCGTGCCCTCGTCCATCTGGCCGTGGGCGACGGTGACGCGAGCCTCGGGTACGAGGTCACGGATCGTCGCCGCGGTGTGCTCGATGTCCTGCACCCGGTTGTGTACGAAGAAGACCTGGCCCTCACGCAGCAGCTCGCGGCGGATCGCCTCGCCGACGGCGCGCTCGTCGTACTCCCCGACGTAGGTGAGGATCGGCTGCCGGTCGGCCGGCGGCGTGTTGAGCAGCGTGAGGTCACGGATGCCGGTGAGGCTCATCTCGAGCGTGCGGGGGATCGGTGTCGCGGTGAGCGTCAGCACGTCGACATCGGTCTTGAGCTTCTTCATCGCTTCCTTGTGACTGACGCCAAAGCGCTGCTCCTCGTCGACGACGAGCAGGCCGAGTCGCTTGAACGTCACGTCCTCCGAGAGCAAGCGGTGGGTGCCGATGACGATGTCGACCTCGCCGCTCGCGACGCCGTCGACGACGCGCCTCGCCTGACCAGGTGTGAGGAACCGCGAGAGCACCTCGACCCGCAGCGGGTAGGCCGCCATGCGGTCGCCGAACGTCGCGTAGTGCTGCTGCGCGAGCAGCGTCGTCGGCACGAGCACCGCGACCTGCATGCCGTCTTGCACCGCTTTGAACGCAGCCCGGATCGCGACCTCGGTCTTGCCGAATCCGACGTCGCCGCACACGAGGCGATCCATCGGCGCCTCTGACTCCATGTCCGCCTTCACATCGGCGATCGCCTTCAGCTGATCGGGCGTCTCGACGAAGGGGAACGACTCCTCCATCTCGTGCTGCCACGGCGTGTCAGGCCCGAACGTGTGGCCGGGAGAGGTGACCCGGCGCTGGTACAGCACGACGAGCTCTTGCGCGATCTCGCGCACCGCGGCCTTGACCCGCGCCTTCGTGCGGGCGAAGTCGCTGCCGCCGAGGCGATGCAACGCGGGTGAGTCGCCGCCGGTGTAGTGGCGCACGGCGTCGATCTGGTCGGACGGGATGTAGAGGCGATCTCCTCCCCGGTACTCGAGGAGGAGGTAGTCGCGGTCGACGCCGTCGAGCGTGCGAGTGACCATGCCGCCGTACCGGCCCACACCGTGGGTGTGGTGCACGACGTACTCGCCGGGTTTCAGGTCCTCGAAGAAGCCGGCGCTGTCGCGACGTTGCGGTCTCGGCCTGCGATGAGCGCGGCGGCGGCCGGTGAGGTCGGCCTCGGTGATGACCGCGAGCCGCACCGCGGGCAGCACGAAGCCGTGGTCGAGCGGGGCGACGACGATGCGACCACCGGGGCGGGTGAGGTCGGTGCGGGCCTCGATGTCGATGGTGAGGTCGAGGCTGATCGAGAGCAGCAGGTCGTGCAGCCGGTTGGCCGAGCCCTCGGTGTCGGCCGCGACGATGACGCGGTAGCGCTGCCCGAGCAGATCGGCGATGCGACGGCCGAGCCCTTCGCCGTCGCCGACAACCGGGCCCCAGCCGGTTGCCTCGATCGCCGCGGTCTCGGCACGGTCGGCGACCGGCAGGAAGGTCCATGCACCCGCGGGCGTGTTGGCGAGCAGGTCGTCGAACGGCGCGTGCAGGCGGGGGAACTCGGTGCCCGACGCTCCCCACGTCTTGCTCAGGCTGCTGGCGAGATCGGCCTCCTCGGCGAGGATCTCGGCCGCGCGATCGCGCATCCGCCGCGGCTCGACGAGCACGACCTGCGCGTCGGCGTCGAGCAGGTCGACGAGGGTGTGCTCGCCCGCGGTGAGCCACGGCATCCACGACTCCATGCCGTCGAACACGAGACCCTCTGCGAGACGCTCCCACTGCTCACGGCCCCACGGCTCGGCCGCGATGAGCGCGCTCGCGCGGGCGCGCACGTCGTCGGTGGGCAGCAGCTCGCGGGCAGGGAAGATCTCGACCTCGGCGAGGTCGGCGGTCGAGCGCTGGTCGTGCACGCTGAACTCGGAGAGGCGCTCGACCTCGTCTCCCCACAAGTCGATGCGGATCGGCACGTCCGCGGTCGACGGGAACACGTCGACGATCGACCCGCGCATCGACACCTCGCCACGGTGCTCGACGAGGTACTCACGTCGGTACCCGAGCCCGACCAGCTCGGCGACGAGCTCGGTGGGATCGACCTGCTGGCCGGTCGTGATCGTCACCGGCTCGACGTCCTCGACATGAGGACCGAGGCGTTGGCTCAGCGCGCGCACCCCGGCCACGACGAACCTCGGCGCCCGCTCGGGCTTGCGCAGCCTCCACATCACCCGCAGCCGGCGGCCCATCGTCTCCACGCCGGGGCTCACCCGCTCGAACGGCAGCGTCTCCCAGGCCGGGAACAGCTCGACCTCGTCGTCCGGCAGGAAGGCTCGCAGGTCGTTCGCGACGAGCTCCGCGGCGGTGCTGGTCGGGAGCAGGACGAGGAACGTGCGCTGGTTCGAGAGTGACGCCAGGCCGGCGAGGGTGATGGCCCTCGCCGCCTCAGGGACCGCGGCCGTGCCGGCCCTGCGCCCGAGCAGGTGCGCGACTGCACTCTCCTCGCGCAGCAGCGGGGGGAGATCAGCGAGACGCACTGCGTCGAGGGTAGCGAGCCAACCCCGCCGACCGTTTGCTCACTGAACCACGCCACAGGTGGGTCGAGTGAGCAAACGGTGGGCAGTGCACAGATGAACGGCTCAGCAGCCAGTGGCGTCGGCGAGCACCCGGCGGGCCTCGGCCATGCGCGCCAGCGACAGGGTGGTCACGTGTCGTCGTAACAAGTGGCGCGGAAGGGTGTGGGACATTGTCGAAGTTCACGACGAAGTCCGACGGCACTCCGTCGTCGTTCGCAGTGAGCTCGAGCTCGCTGACGAGTCCCCGGTGCGTGCGGGTCAACACCGTGACGACCAGGGACTCGATGCGCTCGGCGACGCTCCTCCCCTGGGTGAGGCTCGTCCACGAGGCCCAGCGGTACCCAGGCCGCTACCAATGCGAAACCGAGCGCGATGTACGACTCCTCGAACAACAGCCCGCAGACGAGTGCCGCGCCGCCGAAGACGACCGCGACGTGGATCCCCGTGGGGTCAGCGGGGAGCCAATTCACGAAAGCAGTCAGACCCCAGCCCACGCCGGAAGGCGCGGGGAAGTCGTGCGGTGGATGATGTCCTTGATGAATACCGCCGACGCACTCAAGTCCTGGGGCAGCTTCGACAGGAGCGACCCGTTCCCGCTGTTCGCGGAGGTCCGCGAGATGGGGCCGGTGCACGCGATCACCCTCGGTGACGGACACCCCGCGTGGTTGGTCGTCGGCTACGACGAGGCGAAGCTCCTGCTGAACGACACCCGCATGTCGAAGGACATGCAGGCCGCGTTCTCGAGCGGGGAGGGTGTGCTGGCCGAAGGCCTCCCCGGCCCCGCGTTCGCGCGACACATGCTCGCTGTCGACCCTCCCGACCACACCCGCTTGCGTCGGTTGGTCGCCTCCGCGTTCTCGTTGCGGCGCGTCGAAGCGCTCGAGCCCCGCATCCGCGAGATCATCGCTGGGCTACTCGACGACCTCGCCGCGGCTGGCCCCGACGCCACCGTCGACCTCGTGCCGAGCTTCGCCTTCCCGTTGCCCTTCACCGTGATCTGCGAGCTGCTCGGCGTGCCCGAGCCCGATCGTGAGCCCTTCGGCGACGCGCTCATCGCGCTGCTCTCCCCCACGGACACGCCCGAGCAGTACGCGAAGGCGAAGATCGGCTCCGACGCCGTCGTGGCCCATCTCAACAAGTTGGTCGACACGAAGGCAGAGCACCCCGGCGACGATCTCGTGTCCGCGCTCGATCCAAGCCCGTGACGGTGACGAGAAGCTCGACCACGGCGAGCTGCTGTCGACGCTGCTGCAGCTGATCATCGCCGGCCACGACACCACGACGAGCCTCATGGGAAACGGGGTCGCCGCGCTGCTGCGCAACCCCGATCAGCTGGCGCTCGTGAAGGCGGATCCGTCACTCGTGCCCGGTCTCGTCGAGGAGATCATGCGTTACGACGCGCCGGTGCCTCATTCCACGTTCCGCTACGCCGCCGAGGACGTGGAGATCGGTGGGCTGACGATCCCAGCGGGCGGTCAGGTGATCATCTCGCTCGCGGCCGCCAACCGCGACGCCGACCACTTCGAGGAGTCCGAGCAGTTCGACGTCGAGCGATCGCACAACCGCCACCTCGCCTTCGGGCACGGCATCCACTTCTGCCTCGGCGCTCCCCTCGCCCGGCTCGAAGGCACGATCGCGTTCACGACGCTGCTCGCTCGCTTCCCCGACATCCGTCTCGCGGTGCCGTCAGACCAGCTGCACTGGGGTCACGGCGACGGCCTGGTGCTGCGTGGGCTCTCCGCCTTGCCTGTGGTGTTGGGACGCGACCGTCAGGTGTTGTAGCGGTTCATCGCGACGGCCGCACCCTCGGCGACGATGAGCTCGACCGCGTCGGCGGCCTCCTGCACGACCACGTCGAACTCGGTGCGATCGCTCTTCGAGGGCTTCTTCAGCACGTGATCCGCACCCTGCTGCGCGCTCGGGGGGCTTGCCCACGCCGAGCCGCACCCGCACGAAGGCGTCGGTCTTCAGGTGTTGCACGATCGACTTCAGCCCGTTGTGTCCCGCGAGGCCGCCGCCGACCTTCACTCGCATCTTCCCAACGGGTAGGTCGAGCTCGTCATGCACGATGACGAGGCGCTCCGGATCCTCGACGCTGTGGCGGCGCACGAGCTTGGCGACTGCCTCCCCCGACAGGTTCATGTACGTCTGCGGAAAGGCGAGCACGACGTGCTTGCTGCTCATCGTGACCTCGGCGACGAGCGACTTCTCCTTCGAGCGCTTCAGCGCGGTGCCACTTCTCTGCGCGAGGAGCGCGACGACCTCAGCGCCCAAGTTGTGCCGGCTGCGCGCGTAGTCCTCGCCCGGGTTGCCGAGCCCGACGACCAGGAAGTCGGCCGCTTTCCCATGCCGCTCGGAGCCGCCGCGGCGGAACAGGGTGGGTCAGCCTTCGTCGTTGTCGGCGTCTGCCGACTCGCCGGCCTCGCCCTCGGCCGCCTCGGCTTCCGCGGCCTCTTCCTCGATCGTGGCCCGTGTTGCCTCGGCCGTCACGAGAGCGGTGTCGGGATCGAGCGGGGTGGTGACCCCTGCAGGCAGCGTGATGTCGCGCACACGGATGACGTCACCGATGGTCATCTCCGAGACGTCGATCGTGAACGACGGCGGGATGTCGCCCGGCTTGGCGATGACGGTGAAGTGATCGAGCGCGAGATCGACGAGACCGTCCTCACGGAGCACGGCGGTCGGCTCACCTTCGAGGTGCAACGGCACCTCGACCTCGATCTCCTCGTCGCGGTTGATGCGGAGGAAGTCGACGTGGGTGACGACCCGCTTGATCGGGTCGCGCTGCAGATCGCGCACGATCGTCAGCACGGGAGTGCCGCCGACGTTGAGCGTGATGAGCGCGTTGAAGCCCGCGGGGCCCGACAGCGCCACCCGGAGGTCACGACGCACGACCGTCACGGTCTCGGTGTCACCGCCCTGGCCGTAGACGACGCCGGGCACCTTGCCTTCCGTGCGGAGGCGGCGCGACGCGGCCGAGCCGATGGGACGGCCGGTCTCAGCGATCAGGGTGACTTCAGCCATGGCGCGCTCCTGGAGCGGTCGTGCGGGGGAACAGGACAGTGTACGGACCCAAGGCCCCGACCCGCCAGCCGCCGCCCACCAACGGGACCACCGGGCGCCTAGCTCTGGTTCTCGCCCCCGAAGATCTCGCTGACCGAGGTGTCCTCGAAGACCGCATCGAGGGCATCGGCGATCACCTTGGCGATCGACAGCACCTCGATCTTGTCGATCTGCTTCTCGGAGGGCAGCGGCACGGTGTTCGTGATCACGATCCGCCCGATCGCCGAGTTCTTGAGCCGGTCGATCGCCGGACCCGACAGCACGCCGTGGGTGGCCATCGCCCACACGTCCGCGGCGCCGTGCTCGATCAGGCACTCGGCCGCGGCCACGAGCGTCGCCGCGGTGTCGATCATGTCGTCGACGATGACGCAGTGGCGCCCCTGAACATCGCCGATGACCTCGCGAGCGACCGCGACGTTGGCCATGCCCTTCGGCCGGGTCTTGTAGATGAACGCCAGGTCCGCGTCGAGGTGCTGCGCGAAGCGCTCGGCGACCTTGATGCGGCCGGCGTCGGGCGAGACGATCACCGGGTCGGTGCCGGCATTGTCCCGCAGGTAGTCGAGCAGCACCGGCGCCGCCGTGAGATGGTCGACCGGCCCGTCGAAGAAGCCCTGGATCTGGCCAGAGTGCAGGTCGACGGAGATCATCCGCTTCGCACCCGCAGCCTTGAAGAGGTCGGCGACGAGCTTCGCGGTGATGGGCTCGTGGCCCTCGGCCTTGCGGTCCTGGCGGGCGTATCCGTAGAAGGGACAGACTGCCGTGATGCGCTTCGCCGAGGCTCGGTGCGCGGCGTCGATCATGATCAGCTGCTCCATGATCGCGTCGTTGATCGACATCTCCGCCGTGCCGGCGTGCGTCTGCATGATGAACACGTCGCAGCCCCGGACTGACTCCCCGAAGCGTGGGCGCATCTCGCCGTTCGCGAAGTCCTGCACGTTCGGGTGGCCGAGCTCCTCGCCGAGGTGCTCAGCGATCTCCTCGGCGAGAGCCAGGTGCGCTCGTCCGGAGTAGAGGACGAACCGCTTCTTGGTGACGAGCTCCATCGATCCTCCAACCCCCGACGGACCCCGGATCAGGATTCGTCGCTCCGAGGGGCAGTGTAGAAGGCACCCGTGCGGGTACCGGAAGCAACCTCCGCGCCGGGTTCGAGCACGGCATACGGACCGACCACCGCGTCGACGCCGATCACCGCGTTGCGAGCCACGGTGTTCGCCACCACCGAACCCGCGCCGACCTTCGTGTCGACCAGCCGGGTGCCCGGCCCGATCTCGGCGCTCGGCCCGATCGTCGTGGCCCCTTGCAGGATCGTGCCGGGAAACAACGTGACGTCCGGCGAGAGCTCGACCGTCACGTCCACGTAGGTCTGGCTGGGATCGACCATCGTCACGCCGGCGGCCAGCCACGCGCGGTTCGTGCGGGAGCGCAGCTCGGCCTCGGCGTGGGCAAGCTGCACCCGGTCGTTCACGCCTTGCACCTCGACCGGGTCGTCGATGACGAACGAGCCGACCGGATAGCCGGCATCGTGCAGCACCGACACGACATCGGTGAGGTAGTACTCGCCCTGGCTGTTCTCAGGGCTCAGCCGGCGAAGCGCCGGCGCGAGCAGATCGCGGCGGAAGCAGTAGATCGAGGTGTTGACCTCGTCGATCTCCCGCTCATCCGACGTGGCGTCGCCGTGCTCGACGACGCGAGCGACGTTGCCGTTGCGATCGCGACCGATGCGTCCGTAGCCCGTGGGATCGGCGAGCCGAGCGGTGAGCAACGTGGCCGCCGCGCCACTCTCACGGTGCTGCGCGATGAGCGCGGCCACGGTCTCGCACCGCAGCAGCGGAGTGTCGCCAGGGAGGACCAAGAGGTCGCCCGACTCGTCGAGGTCGTCGTCGACGAAGCCGGTCATCCCGACGAGGACAGCGTCGCCCGTACCGCGCTGCACGACTTGCTCGACGAACCCGATGCGGAGAGCCGACGAACCGAGCTCTTGCACCTTCTTCGTGACCGCTTCCGCACCGTGACCGACCACGACGACCGTGCGATCGATGTCGCATCCGCTCAGCGCGCTCAGCACGTGCAGCAGCATCGGTCGACCGCAGAGGAGATGAAGGGGCTTCGGTCGCGCGGACCTCATCCGTGTGCCCTCACCGGCTGCGAGCACCATGGCCGACAGCGTCATGGTGTTGTTCTACCAACGGGAACGTGCACGGCGAGCGTCATATGGTGAATCGTCATGCATTCGACTCGTGACCAGGACCCAGGGCGCGCACGCTTCCCGGGACTCGACGACTGGGTGCGCCTCGACGGACCCGCGGGAACATTGCCGGTCGACACGTCGATCGAGGCGATGCACGCGTATCTCACCAGTTCAGCGCCAGCGAACACCGGCGGCGCGTTCGGCGCGAGCGTGCGCACGACTGCACTGGTGGAGGACGTGCGCGAGCAGGTCGCAGCGTTGCTCGGTGCGCAGGGATCGCAAGTCATCTTCGGGCTGAGCGCGACCGCGCTCGTCTTCGCGTACACGCGAGCGTTGGCGCGCACATGGAGCGGATCCGAGCGGATCATCTGCACGCAGCTCGATCACGACTCGAACGTCACTCCCTGGGTCGAGGCCGCGCGCGACGCGGGCGCAACGGCGACGATGCTGCCGATCGATCCGCACGATGGCACGCTCGACCTCGTTGACCTCGAGCGGGAGCTCCGTGACGGCGGCGTCGCGTGGGTCGCGCTCACGGGCGCGTCGAACCTCACCGGTTGGGCGCCCGACCTGCGCGCTGCGGTGGGGTTGGTGCACGACGCCGGAGCGCGACTCCACGTGGACGCGGTCGCGCGAGCACCCCACCTCCCTATCGACGTCAACGGCTGGGGCATCGACTCCCTCGTGACCTCTCCGTACAAGTGGTACGGCCCACATGCGGGCATCCTCGTGCTGCAGCCGGAGCTGCTTCACGGTGTCGAGCCCTACCGCGTGCGGCCGGCTGACTACGACGGACCCGATCGGTGGGAGACGGGCACGAAGTCGTTCGAGACGATCGCCGGCATCGGTGGCGCGGCCTCGTTCATGGCCGAGGCGACGTTCGCGGACGTCATGGCGGCCGAGGCCGTGCTGCTCGAGCGACTCGAAGCCGGGCTGCGGGCGATCCCCGGTGTCGTCGTGCACGCGCCCGAGTCGGCGGAGGGGCGAGCACCCACGACGATCTTCAACCTCGACGGACGCGACCCGGCGTGGGTCGCCACCGAGCTCGCCGATCGCATGATCGCCGTGTGGAGCGGCGACAACTACGCATGCGAGCTCGTCGACGCGATGGGCCTGCGCCCGAGGGGCGGCGCAGTGCGCGCCGGGGTGGTCCGCTACACGACCCCTGACGACATCGACGCGTTGCTCACGGCGGTCCGCGGCCTGACCTGAACCGAAGTCGAGTACCAGCGCGCCGAAAAGGGTGCGCTCGTTCGCAACTTCGCCCCGCTCGGGGCGCCTGTGGCGAAAGCAGGCACAACCGGGCCTGGAGATGCCACAGTTCGGGCGATGTCGTTACCGGACGAGGACGCTTACTGGCTGAGGCACTCCGGGATCGCTGGCCGGTGGACCTCGACCGAGCGCGGCCGACGAGGCTGCACGTTCCTGCTGATCGCGGGAGTCGTGCTCATGGTCCTGTTGCTGGTGCTCGTCCCGTTGCTCGCCGTCATTTGAGGCCTTGCTCGAAGGCGTAGGCGGTGGCGGCAGAGCGGGAGGACACGCCGGTCTTGGCGAAGATGTTCGACAGGTGACGCGCGACCGTGCGCTCGCTGAGCGAGAGCGTCGCCGCGATCTCCTTGTTGGACCGCCCCGACGCCACGAGGCGCAGCACCTCGACCTCCCGGTCGGTGAGCCCCGACGGCTGAGCCCGGTGCAGCTGCAGCTGTTCGATGGCGCGGCTGTCGAGTCTCGCGCCGAGGTGCTCGAACATCGCCTGCGCGGCGGCGAGCGAACCGACCGCACCGTCCTCGTCTCCCGCCACGCGACACGCCTGGCCGAGGAGCAACCGCGCGGTCGCCACCTCGTAGGGCACGTCGAGCTCCTGCCAGCGAGCGAGAGCGCGGCGCAGAATCGCGCAGGCGGCGCCCGCGTCACCGGTCGCGAGCGTCAGGCGTCCTTGGGCGGAGGCGGCCTCCGCGAGCAGCGCAGGGCTCTCGAAGTCCGCGGCGATCGCGGCGAGCTCGGTCACGGCGACCTCGGCGGCATCGAAGTCGCCACACGCCACGGCGATCTGCACGCGAGCGGGCAGCAGCCGTGCACGCGCCAGCCGGTTCCACTCCTCCTCGTCGAGTGCGCGCACGATGATCGCGGTCGCCGCGGCGTGCTGGCCCTGCGCAAGCCGCACCAGCGCGAGCCCCGCTTGCGGGCGACCAGAGAGTGCCTCGGCCTCGCTGAACGCTCGCTCCGCGCCCTCGAGGTCGCCGATCCGCCGTCGCACCTCACCGAGCTCGACGTAGCCCGCGGACGCGTGCGCGGGGCTCATGTCCTTGAGCTCCTCGCACGCCGTGGGTGACCTCTTCCTCGGCTCGGGTCCATTCTCCTCGGGACTGCAACGCCCACGCCCGGTGCACGCGACACAGGCCGGGGAAGAACACCGTGTGCGGATGACCCTCGGACCAGCGTGACGTCGCGTCGGTCCACTCCGCGGCGCGGCGATAGTCGCCGAGCTGCTCGCACGCTGCTGATGAGGCTGCAGTACACCTTGCCGGTCGAGTAGGGCCCGAGCCGGCCCTCGATGGCGGAGAGCATCGCCTCGTCGAGATGCTCGAGCCCAGTGCGGGCCGATCCCTGGTCGATCAGCACGCGCCCCATCGCCTGCTGTGCCTCGGCCTCGAGGTCCGCGCTGCGCAGCCGGCGAGCGAGCTCGAGCGCGGCTCGTGTTCCGGCGACTGCTGCATCGAGCTCGCCGCGCCCGTGGAGCACCTCGACTTCGCGTACGAGGAGGTTTCCGTACTCGACGCATTCGATGTCGTCGCCGATCCGCTGACGCGCTCGCCTCAGCCATGCGCCCGCGATGCTCGGCTGCGCACGAAACACGTGGTGCTCGTAAAGCCACACCGCGCATTGCGCAGCCCGGCGGTTCACGCCTTCCGCGTCGTAGATCGCGTACGCCGCTTCGCGCGAAGCAATGCAGTCGTCCATGCGACCGAGCCACCACGCGGCGTCCGCTCGCACCTCGAGCCAAGCCCCGTCGATCAACGCATCGCTGGAACGGTCTTCGTCCGCCGATGCGCTCGCGTACGCCGCACGCCAATCGTGGCGAGCCAGGGCGGCACGCGCCTCCTCCAAGCTCACGACAGAAGACGCTACCGGCGTCCCACGACCGCGCGTGGCGTGGATTGACCACGCGCACCCCGCCGGAGATGGCGGGGACTGCCGATGCGGCGCGGGCACGCGATTCCGCAGGATCAGGTCTGACACCCGCTACCTGCAACAGGAGAGCCACATGTCCACGACGACCGAGGCCCCGACCACTCCCGACTACGACGCGATCAAGGCCCGCCAACAGGGCACCTGGTCCGCAGGCGACTACGCGGTGATCGGCACGACGTTGCAGATCGTCGGCGAGACCCTGTGTGAGTCGGTCGACATCGTCGCAGGTGAGGATGTGCTCGACGTCGCGGCCGGCAACGGCAACGCGTCGCTCGCCGCCGCTCGCCGCGGCGCCGAGGTCACGGCCTCTGACTACGTGCCCGCGCTCTTGCACGGCACCCTCGCCCGCGCCGCGGCGGAAGGTCTCACGATCGAGACCAGGGAAGCCGACGCGGAAGCCCTGCCGTTCGCGGACGACTCGTTCGATGCAGTGCTCTCGACGTTCGGCGTGATGTTCACGCCCAACCAGGCGCAGTCCGCGTCCGAGCTCGTGCGGGTGTGCCGCCCGGGAGGCCGCATCGGCCTGACCAACTGGACGCCCGACGGCTTCATCGGCCAGATGTTCAAGGTCGTCGGGCGCTACGTCGCATCACCTGCCGGCCTGCGCTCGCCGCTCGAGTGGGGTACGGAGGCACGCCTCAACGAGCTGCTCGGTGCGAGCGTGTCGAAGCTCACGATGCACCGCAAGGACTTCGTGTTCCGCTACCGCTCGGCGGAGGACTGGGTCGACACGTTCCGCGAGTTCTACGGTCCGACCAACAAGGTGTTCGCCGCGCTCGACGCTGCGGCGCAGAGCGGGTTCGAGCAGGATCTGCTCACGCTCGCCCGCGAGCACAACACCGCGACGACGTGTGGCCTGCGCATCCCGGGCACGTACCTCGAGGTCGTCGCCACCGTGTAGAGGGATGTTGCGAGCTGGCGGGCCAGGGCTCGAACCTGGAACCTCCTGATCCAAAGTCAGGCGTTCTGCCAGTTGAACTACCCGCCAAGGGCGCCCTCACGGTACCCGGTGCGATTTCCCCAGCCCACGACGCGCCACTACCCTCTGGCGAGCCATGGGATCGCTGATCAAGAAGCGCCGCAAGCGCATGCGCAAGAAGAAGCACAAGAAGATGCTCAAGCGCACGCGCTTCCAGCGCCGCAAGTAACCCAGACCACTCTCGTCTCCGACCGCTCCTCACGGGGAGCGGTCGGTGCGCGTCACGACCACGGTCGCGCGCGCGAGGAAAGCGCCGGCGTCAGCGTGGTCGCCCTCGACGAACCACGTCGATCCGCTGCCCGCGAGCGTGGGCCGCGTTCCGGTCGTCTCCGCGATCCGGTCGCGCCATTCCGCTAGCCGCGGCTCGACCTGCAGCGCCGCGGACTCGAGGTCGTTGCCGTGCTCGCCCGTCGGCCCGCCGAGCGCGTCCCACGCGCGATAGGTCGCGACGGTCGACACGCCGAACGGCGGCGTGACGAGGGTGTACGTGCGCTGGACGAACGAGAGTGGTTCGACGATCTCGCCGATGCCGGTGACGCGAGCTCGCCCGCCCACGAGGCAAAAGGGCACGTCCGCTCCGAGGCCAGCTGCGAGCGCGACATCCGAGACGCCTGCCCACCGCAGGATCGCGGCAGCGTCGCTCGACCCACCACCGAGACCGGCACCAGCCGGGATGTGCTTCTCGACCCGCACGTGCGCCCGACGACCGACAGCCGCGAGCGAACGGCTCACGAGGTTCGAGTCGTCGGTCGCGGTCCCCGCCGCCGCAGGCCCGACGACCTCGAGCCCGTCGCCCTCGGTGATCGTGAGCCGATCGGCGAGGTCGAGGCTCACCATCTCGGCGTCGATGAGGTGGTAGCCGTCGTCGCGGACTCCGGTGATCCGGAGGCTGACGGTGAGCTTCGCGGGAGCGACGAACACCAAGACGTCAGCCACGGGGTGCAGTCTCCCGAGCCAACCGTCCCCACTCCTCGACGTCGAGCTCCTCAGCCCGCGCCGTCGGTGCGATCCCGGCCGCCTCGATCTGCTCGGCTGTCGCGACGCCTGCGAGCGCGCCGCGGAGCATCTTGCGCCGATGCGCGAAGCCGGCGCGTATGACGCTGAAGAGCCACGCGGGATCGACGTCGTCGGCGACCGCAGGCACATCTCGCCGCACGATGCGCACGAGCGCCGACTCGACCTTGGGCTTCGGGAGGAAGACCGTGGCCGGCACGCGGCCGACGACCTCGGCTCGCGCCCAGTAGGCGACCTTCACCGAGATCGCGCCGTAGGCCTCGGCGCCCGCACGCGCCGCCAACCGCTCCCCCACCTCCCGCTGCACCATCACCAGCATGCGATCGATCTGGGGCACGCCGTCGAGCAGGTCGGCGACGAGCGGGGTCGCGACGTTGTAGGGCAGGTTCGCCACGAGCGACCAGTGCTCCTCACCGAGCAGTGCCGGCCAATCGATCGAGAGCGCGTCGGCCTCGACCACCACGGCGCCGTGCGGCTCGACGACCGAGCGCAGCACCGGCACGAGCCCCCGATCGACCTCGATCGCGGTCACGCTCGCTCCCGTCTCGAGCAGCGCGAGGGTGAGCGACCCGAGGCCGGCACCGATCTCGACCAGGTGATCACCGGCGCCGACCTCCGCCAAGCGCGCGATGCGGCGCACCGTGTTCGGATCGACGACGAAGTTCTGGCCGAGGGCACGGCTCGGGTGCAGCCCGTGCGCGGCAAGGAGCTCGGAGACGTCGCGCCCGCTGAGCGTCACCAGGTGATGCGCACGTTGATGACGCCCGCCCCGACCGGAGCGATCTCGATGAACTGCTCTTCGTCGAGGTCGATGATCGCGTTGCCGTACGGGCCTCGGTCCTTCACGATGCACCACGTCGACGCGCCGGTCTTGGTGTTGATGACGGTGACGACCGTTCCCTTCGGGAGGGTGCGATGCGCGCAAGGGCGTTCGCCCCATCGAGAGTCGGTGTTGTCGTACCGGTGGAAAGTGCCGCGGCCGTCTTGCGCGTTCTCCGGAATCGTGGTGACACCAGGGTCGACGAGTGAGCTCGTTGGCGGAGCCGTCGCGGGCGGCGCGGTGTCGAGGACGGTCGTGGTCGGAAGCGTCGTCACGGTGGTGGTCGGCTTCGGCTTGGTGGTGGTCGTCCGCTTCACCGTCGTGGGCGCCGCAGTCGTTGGCGCGGGTGTGATGAGCGCGGCAGTAGCTGGCGCAGTCGTCGCGTCGTTGCTCGGGGATGGAGGCGGCGCACCGAGGCTTCCGGCGAGCTCGATCACGCGCACGGCCGTCGTGGCCGGCGCCGTGCTCGCCGAGGCGACAGGAGCGGTCGTCTCACTCGGGGAATCACCGGCGGCGACGTGGTCGTCAGTTCCGCTGCGACGCGACGCGACGAACACCACCGCGAGGGCGACCAGCGTCACGAGCACCGCAGCGACGATGCGACGCCGCTCGGCCGGTGTGACCTCCAGAGCTCCACCCTTTCCCCGGCAAACCCCAACGGGTGGCGAACTTAGTGCAGGCCGAACACCGCAGTCGCTGCCGCGCTCGAGGCCTCGGCGACCGCGTCGACCTCCACGCCCTTTACCTCGGCGACCGCGGCCCCGACCAGCGGCACGAAGGCGGGCTGATTGGGCTTTCCGCGGTGCGGGACGGGCGTCAGGTACGGGGCGTCGGTCTCGACGAGCAACCGGTCGATCGGGCACAGCGCGGCGGCCTCGCGCACCTCGGGCGCCTTCGGAAACGTGATGATGCCGCTGAACGACAGGAACGCTCCGAGGTCGAGACACCGCGCCGCTTCGTCGCGGCCGCCGGAGAAGCAGTGGAACACGGTGCGCGCGGGCACGCCCTCCGCTCGCAAGAGATCGAACGTGTCGTCCCAGGCCTCGCGCGTGTGGATCACGAGTGCGAGGTCACGGGCGTTTGCGAGCGCGATCTGCGCCGCGAACGCCGCGCGTTGCACATCGCGAGGCGAGTTGTCGTAGTGGTAGTCGAGCCCGCACTCGCCGACCGCGACGACGCCGGGCTCACGGAGCAGCTCGACGATCGTGTCGACGCCTTCCTTCGCGTCGTGAGGGTGGAGGCCCACCGTCGCCCACACACCATCGTGCGCGGCGGCGATGTCGAGGGCCATGCGGCTGCGGATCGCGTCGGTGCCGATCGTGATCATCCGATCGACACCAGCAGCTCGCGCCGCAGCGATCACTGCGGCCGCGCCGCCTTCCAACCGCTCGTCGTCGAGGTGGCAGTGGTTGTCGGTCCAGCTCACGTCGGCGGGGTCACGTCGAAGCGACGGCGATCCGCGGGAAGAGCGGCGTGCCCTTCTCCACCGTGAGACCGCCGGGGTACCCACCCCACGCCGCCGCGTCGGGCAGTCGCTGGTCGAGCACCGAGCCAGGGAGGCCGATCCTCCGCCAGATCTCCTCGGAGGCGTGCGGCAGGGCGGGGCTCGCGAGCAGCGCCACGATGCGGAGCACCTCGAGCGCGTCGCCGAGCACGCCATCGACCGCGGGCCCGGGCTCGGCCTTCCATGGCTCGGTCGCCTCGAGCTCTGCGTTCGTGGCGCGGATGAGCCGCCACGTCGCCTCGAGCGCCTCGGACGGCTGCACGCGCTCCCACGCCGACGCGGTGGAGGCGTAGGTCTCGGCCGCGATCTTCGCGAGGGGGCTGTCGGGGCGCGGCGCGGGACCGACACCGCCGCACTTCTTCCCGACGACGGTGGCGACGCGCGACAACAGGTTGCCGAGGTTGTTCGCGAGATCGGCGTTGTACCGAGCGACCATCCCCTCGTAGGAGAAGTCGTTGTCGGGCCCGAACGGCACATCGGCGAGGAAGTGGTAGCGGTAGCCGTCGACGCCGAAGTCGGCGACGAGATCAGCCGGCGTGATCTGGTTGAGCTTCGTCTTGCTCATCTTCTCGCCACCGATCAGCAGCCACCCGTGCACGTGGATCGTCTCGGGCGGTTCGAGGCCGGCGGACAGCAGCATCGCGGGCCAGTACACGCAATGGAACCGAAGGATGTCCTTCCCGATGAGGTGATGCCCCGGCCACCAGGTCTTGAACCGCGCTTCGTCCTCGCCGTAGCCGACGGCCGTGATGTAGTTCGCGAGCGCGTCGAACCAGACGTAGGTGACGTGGCGGTCATCCCACGGGATCGGGATGCCCCACTTCAGCGACGTGCGGCTGACAGAGAAGTCGAGCAAGCCCTGGCGGATGAAGCCGAGCACCTCGTTGCGCCGTGACTCGGGTTGCACCGCGTCGGGATGCGCTTCGTACCATTCCAGCAGGCGGTCGCCGTAACGGCTGAGCTTGAAGAAGTAGTTGTCCTCCTTCATCGTCTCGACTGGCCGCCCGTGGATCGGGCACTTCCCGTCGACGAGCTCGGACTCGGTGTAGTACGCCTCGCACGCGACGCAGTAGAGGCCCTCGTAGGTGCCGAGCTCGATGTCCCCGGCGTCGTAGCAAGCCTGCAACAGCTTCTCGACGCCGCGATAGTGCCGAGGCTCGGTCGTGCGGATGAAGTCGTCGTTGGCGATGTCGAGCAAGCGCCAGGCTTCGCGGTAACGCTCGACCGTGGTGTCGGCCCACTCCCGAGGAGTGACGCCTCGCGCCTCCGCGGCTTGCTGCACCTTGAGGCCGTGCTCGTCCGTGCCGGTGAGGTAGTGCACCTCGTCGCCGAGCAGTCGGTGCCACCGCGTCACCGCGTCACCGATCAACGTTGGGTACGCGTGCCCGATGTGGGGCGTGTCGTTCACGTAGTAGATCGGAGTCGTCAAGTAGTACCGCGCCACCCAGGCAGGCTACCGGTCGCCCTCTCGCGTTCCCGGCGGCATATAGCGGTGCTCGAGCATCCCGCCCGACCCCTCGACCTCCCGGTCGACGCCGTCACGAGTCCATCCGAGGTGCTCCCAGAACTGCTGCCCACGCACGTTGTGCTCGATCACGTGGAGACGGAGGTCCACGTAGCCGAGATCGCCCGCGGCGGCGATCGCGGCGTCGTTGAGCATCCGTCCGAGGCCGCTCCCCTGTACGACCGGATCGACGTACGCCGCGTTCAGCTCCGCCGTCGTCGCCGCATCGAGGTCGTCGTTCGCCCACGGACGCACGTGCACCGTTCCGGCGATCGCACCCCCGATGGTGGCGACGCCGGTCCATGTGCGCGGCGCGTCGATGCGCGACTGCCAGAGCCGCCAGAAGACGCCATGGTGCACGCTCGCCGCCCAGGTCTCGTTGCCCGGCCAGGTGTATGCCGTGACGGAAGTGCGAAGCTGCAGCTCGGTCATCGCCGCGATGTCCGCGACGTTGGCGTCGCGGACCCGCACGTCAATCCCCCGCGCGTAGCCGAGGCCGAGCCCGGCGCCGAACGCATCCGCGAGGGCAACCATGTCGGCGCGGTCCCCGTCGTCGGGCTCATAGCCGAGGTGCGAGAGCACCTGGCCCTGCACCGTGAGGCACCGCACCACCCGATCGCCGATCACGCCCTGGCCGTCGATCGCCGACGAGGGGTAAGCGAAGGCTCGGCCGAAGGGCTGCGCCTGGATGAGGTCGCCGTGCTCGTTCGCCACGGTCGGGTGGAGATCCACGCGGCGGCCGCCGGGAGCGGCGAGCACGAGGCCGACGGGCAGAGTGTCGACGACAGGGGCGAACCCGAGGGCTGCGAGTGCGCTCACGGCCGGAGTGATGCATTCGAGCGGGACGATCAGATCGACGTCTTCGTGCGCGCGTCGATGCGCGCCGAGCAAGGCATCGACGCCCCAGCCGCCGTCGACCATGGTCTCGACGCCTGCCGCAGCCAACGCGTCGAGCACCGCCACCACCGATTGAGCCGACATCACGATGCAAACAATGGCAAGGATGGAGAGATGCAGATTGCCTTCTTGCTCTTCCCTCAGGTGACCGCGCTCGATGCGATCGGACCGTACGAGGTGCTGCAACGCCTTCCCGGCGCCGAGGTGATCTTCGTCGGAGCCGAACGTGGAGAGGTTCGCACTGACAACGGGAAGCTCGGTCTGATGGTCGACGCGACGCTGGACGAGGTGCCGTCCCCCGAGGTGCTGGTCGTGCCCGGCGGCATGGGCACTCGTCCGCTCGTCAAGGACGAGACGATCCTGGGATGGATCCGCCAGGTGCACGAGACCTCGCTGTTCACGACTTCGGTCTGCACGGGGTCGCTGCTCCTCGCTGCTGCGGGGCTGTTGAACGGACTCGACGCGACCACGCACTGGGGCGCGAAGACGACGCTCGAGGAGCTCGGCGCGCACTACACGGAGCAGCGTGTCGTGCAGAACGGCAAGATCATCACCGCGGCGGGAGTCTCGTCGGGCATCGACATGGCACTGACCCTCGCGGCGCAGCTCACCGATCCGGTCACTGCCCAAGTGATGCAGCTCTTCATCGAGTACGACCCGCAGCCGCCGTTCGACTCGGGTTCCGCGTCGAAGGCGACGGACGAGGTGTGGGCCCGCGTCGCGGAGCTCCGCGTCGTCGGCTGACCACCCCCCGTTCTCGGCGGCGTAACCCGCCATATCCGGCGGGTTACGCCGCTAAGAAGCCGGGGGCCGGGTTGAGGGAGCGGCGAGGCGGAGCGAGGCGTCGTAGACGACGCGCTTCGCCACGCCGAGCTCACTCGCAACCTCGGCCACCGCGGTCTTGCGATCGACTCCGGCCGCGAGCCGGGCGCGCAGCGCGGCCTCGACGTCGTCGTCAGTCGCGGGAGCAGACTCAGGCGCACCCGCGACGACCACGACGTACTCGCCGCGCGGCGAGACCACGGACACGTGGGCAGCCGCGTCGGCAAGTGACCCTCGCCAGACCTCCTCGTGGAGCTTGGTGAGCTCACGGACGAGCACGACGCGGCGGTCGCCCCCCATCGCCGAGGCAAGATCAGAGACGGTGGCGGCCAACCGGTGGGGCGCCTCGTAGAGCACGATCGTGCGCTGCTCGTCGGCGAGTGCATGAAGCCGTGCAGTGCGACCAGAGCCCTTGCGGGGAAGAAACCCCTCGAACACGAAGCGGCCGGTCGGCAGACCGCTCACGACGAGCGCGGCGATCGCGGCCGACGGCCCCGCGATCACCGAGACAGCGTGGCCCGCGACCACCGCCGCGCGGACGAGCCGCTCCCCGGGATCGGAGATGCCCGGCATCCCTGCGTCGGTGACGACGGCGACCGTGTTGCCGGCGTCGAGTGCATCGAGGACAGCGCGCGTCGCGGCTGCCTCCGTGTGGTCGTTCACCACCAACAGGCGTGGCTTGGCGACTCCCGCATGCTCGAGGAGGCGCCCGGTGCGGCGCGTGTCCTCACATGCGATCACGTCGGCCGCGGCCAGCGCTTCCACGGCTCGGGGTGACAGGTCGCCGAGGTTGCCGATCGGCGTCGCCACGAGGATCAGTCCGCCGCTCACTCCACGACTTCGATCTGCTGGCCGACGGCGATGTTCCACCGGGCGAACGCCCCGGCCTCTGCCTCCACCACCGAGTGGGCAGACCAGCACGGCCGGCCCATGCGATGGCGCCGCATGCGCACCGTCCGCTTCACCACCCGATCACGATCCAAGAACGCAACGTCGATGTCGAATCGCATCCCAATGGTGTGCACCGAGCGCGCCGGCGCGAGCAGGAGTGCACCCTCGATGCCGTCACGTCCGAGGAGGCCCTTGCGGCGCGCCGAGCGCGAGCGTGCGACCTCGAGAGAGGCGAGCACCTCGCCGTCTCGGACGAGCCAAGCCACGGCCGCGGCGTCAGCGACGGCGAGCGCGCCGGTTCATGCGTCGCAAGACGAGCTCGAGGACGAACGACACCAAGGTGAGCCACAGCGTGCCGAGGATGGCCGCGCCCACACCGTCGATGTTCAGCCCGTCGACGATCCACGCGGTGATGACGAGCACGACCGCATTGACGGCGAGCAGGGAGAGGCCGAGCGTCACGATCGCGAGCGGTGCGGTGAGCAGCTTCAGGACGAAGCCCAGCGTCGCGTTGAGCACCATGTACACGAGTGCCGAGAGGAGGACCGCGCCGGTTCCCTTGAGATCGACACCGGGGACGATCGCGACCATCGCCGCGAACCCGATCGCGAGCGTGACGAGGCGGATGCCGAGCTCGCGAAGCATCGGGCGATAGTACGCGCCGACTACGGGTAGAGCTTGCGCCCCTCGCCGAGCATCTCGACGAACTGTGCGATGCGCCGCTCGCGGGTCTCCGGCTTCTTCGCTTCGTTGACTCGGTACAGGATCGCGTAGCGGTTGCGCGAGTCGAGCGCCTCAAAGGCGGCGGCTGCCTTCTTGTTGCGCTGCATGGCCCTCGCAAGGTCGTCGGGCACGGTTGCCACGCTGGCCGAGGCGTACGCAGCGTCCCACCGTCCATCTGCCTTGGCCCGTTCGACCTCGCGCAGGCCCGGCTCCTGCATGCGCCCTTCCTCGATCAGCGCAAGCGCTCGCTTGCGATTGATCTGCGACCAGGGGCTCCGCGCCCGCCTCGGCGTGAAGCGCTGCACGTACTGCATCTCGTCCAGCTTCTTGCTCTGGCCGTCGATCCAGCCGTAGCAGAGCGCGACCTCGACGGCCTCGGCGTAGGTCACCGAACGGATGCCGGAGCCCTTCTTCGCGATGACGAGCCAGATGCCCTCGGCGTTGGCGTGGTTTCGGCTGAGCCAGGTCTCGAACGAGCGCGGGGTCGCGAACGACTTGACCGGAGGCTCAGTCACACCAGGGCAGCGGTGTCGATTCGGTAGAGCTTGCTCACGTTGTCGGACAAGATCGCCCGCTTCTGGTCCCCGCTGAGCGAGGCGGTGTGCTCGGCGAGCATCTCCTGGCTCCACGGCCATGTGGAGTCAGAGTGCGGGAAGTCGTTGGCCCAAAGGAGGTGGTGCCAGTTCATGTCATCCGCGTGCTTGAACGCGGTCCAGTCGTCTTGGAACGTGACGAACACGTTGTCCGCGAAGTACTCGCTCGGCAGCTTCGACAGCTCCTGGCCCGGCGGCAACCAGTAACGGTGCCGCTTGTACGCGTGGTCCATTCGGTACATGAAGTGCGGGACCCAGCCGGCGTCGGCCTCCGCGCAGACGATCGAAAGGTTGGGATGGCGCTCGAAGACGCCACCCATCACGAGCATCGCCATGACGTCCTGGCAGCCCCGCACGATGCTCAAGAAGCCTGCCATCTTCGGCCCTCGGGTCTTCTCGGCTCGCATGGTCAGGATGTGGAACGACAGCGGCAGCTCGAGCTCGATGGCCGTCTCCCAGAACGGGTCGTAGATCGTCGAGTCGTAATCCTCGACGCCGGGCTCGCCGGGCAGCATCACACCGCGTAGCCCGAGTGCCTTGATGGCGTGGAGGTCGGCGATGCCGTCCTCGACGGTGCGCACCGCGGTCTGTCCGAGGCCGAGCAGCCGATCGGGGTGCGCCGAGCAGTACTCCGCGATCCACCGGTTGTATGCCTCGAAGCACGCGTGCTTGTAGTCGAGGTCGGTGAGGTTGCAGAGGATCATGCCGACCGTCGGATAGATGATCTCTGCGGCGACGCCGTCACGCACCTGATCGGCCATCCGTGCGTTGGGATCCCATCCGCCCCGATGCAGGTCGTCGAACTTTGCGCCGTACGACCTGATCTCCTCGGGAGGTTTGCCCGCAGCGGCGGCCGTCGAGAGCGAGATCGGTTTCGACATGCCGTCGATGACAAAGACGTCGCCGAGCTTCTCGTGATCGATCATCTTCGGCGCGCGGTCACGGTACGTCGGGTCGATGTTGTCGATGTAGGTGTTCGGAGGCTCGGTGATGTGCGAGTCGGCGGAGATCATGAGGGACTTCATCGAACGGCTCCGTTCGTGGGACGCGGACGAGCACCTCGCACGAGCCTCCCGGGCAGCGCACCGGTGGCCTCACCGTCGACGAACGTCTCTTCTCCGGCCACGAACGTGTGCTGGTATCCCGTCGCCTTCTGCAGCAGGCGCTTGCCTCCCGCGGGGAGGTCGAAGACGAGGTGCGGTGCGCCGAGACCGAGACGCTGCATGTCGATGACGTTGATGTCCGCGCGATACCCGGGAGCGAGCATGCCGCGATCGAGCAGCCCGACCGCGGCGGCGGTGTCGGCGGTCTGTCGCTTCACGAGCCACGGCACCTCGAACCGTTCGCCTCGCGTGCGGTCACGACCCCAGTGCATGAGAAGCGTCGTGGGGAAGCTGCCGTCGCAGATCGTGCCGACGTGGGCGCCGCCGTCGCTCAGACCGGGGACGGTGTGCGGATGCGCCAGCATCTCGGCGACCGCGTCGAGGTTGCCGTCCGCGTAGTTCAGGATCGGCACGTACAGCAGGGCGGTGCCACCCGCGCCGAGCAACAGGTCGTACAGCAGATCGTCGGGATCGACACCTGCTCGCTCGGCTCGCGCTTTCACACTCATCGATGGATCGGGCTCGTACTCCGGTTGCTCGCCGAGCTCGTACACCTGGTCGAGCCGCAACGTGCGCATCGGGTGCTCCGGAAACTCGGCGATCACCGCAGCTTTCACATCCGGGTTGCTCAGGCGCGCGACGCGTTCCGCGAGCGGGAGGTCGGCGAGCGCTTGGTACGTCGCTGATCGCGCGAGCGGGTTCACCGAACCTTGCAGACCGAGGAGGATGCCGATCGCTCTCGCCGCGACCTGCGCTCGCATCTCGAGCCCGTCGGCGTTCGACTCGGAGATCGCGTCGAGGATGCGGCGGTAGGCAAGGGGGTTGCGAGGCGCCTGCGCCACGGAGATCGACAACGGACGATGCGATACGTCGGCCATCGCGCGGATCGTGCCGATCTCGTCGTCGAAGTCGATGAAGTCGGACACCACTTGCAAGACACCGGTGCCCGTGTCGCCGATCGCCTTGGCGATGCCGACGAGCTCGTCGCGCGCGGCAGTGAGCGTGGGGGTCGGATCGCCGGTGCTCGTGCGGTGGTTCAAGGTCCGCGAGGTCGTGAACCCGAGCGCACCCGCGGAGACCGCGGCAGCTGCGATTCGCCCCATCTCCGCGATCTCGTCAGAGGTGGCCGCCTCGCGGTTCGCTCCCCTGTCGCCCATCACGTACAGGCGCACCGCGCCATGCGGTACTTGCGCGGCCACGTCGACGTCGTGATGACGTCGCTCGACCGCGTCGAGGTAGTCGGGGAAGCTCTGCCAGTCCCAGCGCAGTCCCTCGTGGAGGGCCGCACCCGGGATGTCCTCGACGCCTTCCATCAAAGAGATCAGTCGGTCGTGGTCGGCGGGATGGACCGGTGCGAAGCCCACGCCGCAGTTGCCCATCACGATCGTCGTGACGCCATGCCACGACGAGGGTGCGAGGTGGTCGTCCCACGTCGCCTGTCCGTCGTAGTGCGTGTGGATGTCGACCCAACCCGGCGTGACGAGCGCGCCGTCGGCATCGACCTCGCGTTGACCTCGCCCGTCAACCTGACCGACCTCGACGATCGTGCCGTCCTTCACTGCGAGGTCGCCGGCGCGAGCTGGGCCGCCGGTGCCGTCGATGACGTTGCCACCCCGGATGACGAGGTCGAATTCGGTCATGCAGAAAGGCTAGTGACCGGCGACGACCGGGGCCGCGTCCGCTCCCCGTAGCGTCACCTCGCAATGCGGTCGGGTGTCGGGGCACAGATCGGCGTCGCGGCTGCGGCGGCACTAGCCGGTGTCTGCCTCGCGGGAGGACCGCTCTACGTGTCGTCGGCGGCCAGCGAGGCGGTGCAGGTGGGCCTGGCCAGGACCTGCCTCACGGACGCGGGTCTCGTGGTGCGACTCGCGCGGACCCCGAGCGGCCCGGAGGCTGACCTCATCGAGGCCGCGTCCCACGTGACCCACACCGAACCCGCCCTCGTGACCGAGACCATCGGCCAGGTCGTGACCCGGGCGGGAGACTCGACCCCGATCCGATCGGTGCTCCTCGATCGCACCGGGCAGTACGACGCGTTGGGGCTCTCGCCTCTCCGTGGAGGGGAAGCGGCGTCGCCGGACTGGGCGCAGCCGATCTCGGGGCTCCGCCCCGGAGTGGAGGTCATGGCGTCGCCCCCGACGCCCGCGACGCCGTACTCATTGACGATCCGGGACGAGTACCGCGGCATCCCGGTCAACCCCGAGCCCTCGTACTGGTGCGGGCTGCGCACGCTGCTTCGTCCGAATCCGCAAGGCGACCCTCCGCCGCCCATGCTCATCGTGGATCCGGCGACGCTCCGCGCGTTGCCAAAGCTCAACCTGTCGCGGATCGCCGAGGTGCGACCGGACCCGACGGGGTTGACCCGCGCCGACGCGAAGAAGCTCAGCGCTGACCTCGACGCGCTCGCCACCACCTACTCGAACACGGCCACCGGCGCACCGAGCGGCGGACCAGTGGGCATCCCGATCCGTGGCGCACGGTTCCGCAACGGCCTTCCCGCGATCATCACGTATGCCGAGACGCTCAGCGACGTCGTCGCCCGCACGGTCGCGCCGGTACGGATCGCCGGTCTCGCCGCGGCAGCGCTGCTCCTGATCACCGCGGGGGCGATGCTCGCGCGCACCCGCGCCAGCGAGCTCCGTCTTCGCGTGCTGCGCGGCGCCAGCCCGGTCGCGGTCGGCGCCCGCGTCGGCGGTGCGGCTGCGCCCGCGATCGTGATCGGGGTCTTCGCCGGCTTCGTCCTTGCGCTCGTGGGCGTCATCACACTCGGGCCGACGCCCGAGCTCGAGCCCGGCCCCGTGCGCGCAGCGATGCTGGCGTGCGTCGCCGGCGCCATTGCGGGAACCGTGCTCGTTGCCGCCGTGATCTCGACGATCAGCGCGCGATCGGTCGACGCGCGCACACGCCACCACTGGGTGCGGAGGGTGCCGTGGGAGCTGGCCGTCGTCGCCCTCGCCATCGCTTCGTACCGCCGCCTCGACCGCGCCGGAGGGGTGCGCCTCGTCGGAGCGGACGCCCAGGGCGGCGATCTCCTCGCGCAGGCCTTCCCGCTGCTTGCCCTGGGCGCCGCGCTGGTCGTGCTCGCGCGCCCGCTGCGGTGGCTGCTCATTCGCACCCGCGCCAGAGGCCGGCGGCTGCCCAGCGCGCTCCTGGTGGGCATGCGCCGGCTGTCGGCCGATGCAGGCGTGACCGTGCTCGCGACCCTCGCAGTCGGTGTCGTGATCGGGTCAGTGACGCTTTCCTCGACGCTCACCGACAGCGCGAGCGCGATGTTGCGCGAGAAGGCAGGCACGTTTCTCGGCTCCGACCTCGTCGTCAGTGTGAACAGCGCACACGGAGTCGAGCTGCCGGCTGCGCTCGCGTCGCGAGCGACGGTGGTGCGGCGGGCGCGGACCACAGCCGGCGCGACCCGAGTCGATCTCCTCGGCATCGACCCCTCGACGTTCGGCAACGTGGTCGGGCCGCGTCCTTCGGATCGAGACGTGGCCGCGCTCGTGGCCCGGCTCGCCGGGCCGGCGAACGCCACCACCCCGTTGGATGCGATCGTCGTGCACGGCGGGCTCGCGAGCGCCACGCTCGCCGACGTCACGCGACGCGTCGATCGACGTCAACCCCGTCGCGACAGCGCAGTGGTTCCCCGGCTATCGCAATGGCGCAACGATGGTGGTCGTCGATCGCACGGGGATGGAGTCGAGTCACCTCGGGCTCGCGACCGAGGTCTGGATCCACGACCCGCCGCCGGACGCGGTCGAGCAGCTCCAGGCAAGTGGATGGCTGGTGCGAGGCGCCCAGACCGTGAGCGACGTCTTCGAGGTCACCAGCTTCCTGACGGTGCGATGGTCATACGCGGTGCTGACCGCGTTCGGCATCCTCATCGGGATCGTCGTCGTCGTCGCTCAGGTGCTCGTGCTCGACTCGCGTCGGCGCTCACGGCAGGCTGCCGTCGTGGTGGCTCGTCGCATGGGCTTCGATCTCCGGTCGGAGGCGATGGCGATCTTCGTCGAGCTCGCGGTGCCGTTCGTCGCCGGCGCGATCTTGGGCATCGTCGCCGCGATCGTGATCGTGCACGTGGCCATCGGCCATCTCGACACGCTCCGCAACCTGCAACCACCCGCGCACGTCATCGTCGACCTCGCGAGCATGGCGACTGCCCTGGCGACCGGCGTCGTCGCGCTCGTCGTCCTGGCCGCGCTGGGCACGATCACCACGGGCAGGATCAGACCGATGGAGGCGATGCGCAGTGCTGAGTGACGCGAGCTCACTCGCCGTGCGCGGAGACCGCCTGACCCGTCGCTTCGCCACGCCGGCGGGCACGGTGCTCGCCGTGGACGAGGTGGACGTGGCGATCGCGGCCGCGAGCCTCACCACGATCGCCGGGCCGTCGGGCTCGGGCAAGTCGGTGCTGTTGTCGATGATCTCGTGCACGGACCGTCCGTCCGTCGGGGGCGTCCGCGTCGGCGACGTGCGGGTCACCGACATGGGACGCCGAGCGCGACGTCGGTTCCGCAGAGAGCAGCTCGGCATCGTCCTCCCCCAGCCTTCCGACAACCTCCTGCTGCACCTGACCGCGATGGACAACGTCCGCTGGGCTTCGCGCATGCGGCGCGGCCGAGGCGATGCGACCGTCGATCGAGCGCCGCTCGCGAGCTCATGGACGCAGTCGGCATCGGTGGGCTCGGGGCCAAGCACATCCGGCAGCTGTCGGGCGGAGAGCAGCAACGGCTGGCACTCGTGTGCGCACTGATCGGCGAGCCCACGGTCCTCATCGCCGACGAGCCGACCGCGTCGCTCGACGCCGCAAGCTCGACGTCAGTGGTCGAGGCGCTGCGCGTCCTCGCCGATCGTGGCGTGACGATGATCGTGGCCACCCACGACCACCACGTCATCGACGTCGCCGACGCGGTCATCCGTCTCGATCACGGCAGGCGCGTCGCATGACCGACGTGCTCGTGGCGGTCGACGGGGTCGAGAAGCACTGGGATGCGACCTCCGGCCTGCGCGCCCTCACCCTTGAAGTCCGAACCCACGAGCTCGTCGTGGTGCGCGGCCGGTCGGGCACGGGCAAGAGCACGCTGCTCTCGATCCTCGCGGGCTGGTGCGCGCCGGACCGCGGCGAGGTCACCTGGGGTCCGCCGTTCGAGGGTTGCGACGTCACGGCCTGGGATCAGGTCGCCGTCGTGCCCCAGGTCCTCGCGCTCATGGGCGAGCTCTCCGCTCGCGAGAACCTCGAGATCGCGCTGCGGGGATGCGGCGTCAGCCGAGACTCGGCTGCGGAGCGCACGAACGAGGTGCTCGAGTCGTTGCTCCTGACCGAGCTCGCCGCGCGTCCGCCAGGGGAGACCTCGATGGGCCAACGGCAGCGGACGGCGCTCGCCCGCGCCCTCGTCGTCGACCCGAAGCTCCTGCTCGCGGACGAGCCCACGAGCCACCAGGATGCGGCAAGCGCCCGCCGGGTCGTCGAGGTCCTGCGGCTGCGAGCCGAGATCGGCGGCGGCGTGCTGGTGGCGACGCACGACGAGGCGCTCGTGGCGGCCGCCGACCGGGTCGTCACCCTTGACGACGACTGATCGTCAGGTTCCGGCGAGCTTCCAAGCGTAGGAGAGCGCGTGGAGCAGCGAATCGGTGAAGGCGGTCCCCTTCCACGCGATGTCGAAGGCCGTGCCGTGGTCCACGGATGTGCGGATGATCGGGATGCCGAGGGTCACGTTCACACCCTCTTCGAACGCGAGCAGCTTCATCGGCGCGTGGCCTTGGTCGTGGTACATGCACACGATCGCGTCGTAGCGCTGCAGATGCACGGCTTCGAAGAACACCGTGTCGGCCGGGTGCGGGCCGGACGCCTCGATGCCTTTCGCTCGGGCGGCCTCGATCGCCGGCGCGATGTGCTGGATGTCCTCAGTGCCGAACAGCCCATGCTCGCCGGCGTGCGGGTTGAGCCCGCACACCGCGATGCGCGGCGACGTGAGGAACCCGAGAGCGCGCCATGCGTCAGCTCGAGCACGTCGAGCACGCGGTCGGCCCGCACGCGCTCGATTGCCTCTCGCAGCGCGCAATGCGTGCTCACGTGCGTGACCGCCAGCGCACCGTTCGTCAGCATCATCGTGACCCGGGGGGCTCCGCAGAGTGCCGCGATCATCTCGGTGTGACCGACGAACGAAGGATCGGAGAGCTGTGTCGCCTCCTTGTTCATCGGCATCGTCACGAGGCCGGCGACGTGGCCGTTGATCGCGTCGACCGTCGCCCGCTCGACGTAGGCGCGGGCGGCCGCTCCCGACTCTGCACTCAGCTCCCCCGGTCGGTGCTGGCTCGGTCGCAACATCCTCAGATCGACCACGTTCAGCTCGCCGGCGACGGCATCGAGCGGCGAGTCGATCGGCCGAATCGCGACAGAGGTGCCGATCAGTCGCTGGCCGGAGTAGAGGATGCTGGCGTCGCCGTACACGACGACCCGGTCGTCGAGGCGCCCAGCCGCAGCGGCGCGGAGCACGATCTCGGGTCCCACGCCCGACGCGTCGCCCATCGTGATCGCCATCGGAAGACCACCGCTCACGAGCCCCGCTCCTCGAGGAGGTCGACGAGTGTCGACGGAGTGCCGAAGCCGCCGGGCTTGCTGAGCAGGAGTGCGCCGTCGTCACCCCACGGACGGCACCAGGCAACGCCGGGCGCCACCGTGCCGCCGACAGGCACGACGTGGTCACCGAGGACCGCGGCGGCGGTGTCGCCGCCAACGATCATGACGGTGCGATATGCGCCGCCGGCAATGGCTTCGCGCGCGCCAGCCCCGAGCGCGGCGGCGATCGCGGACGAGTCGTCGCCTTCGCGAGCAGACGCGAGCAGCGCGGTAGCTCCTGAGGCCTCGAGTGCTGCGACCTGAGCCAGCGCCATGGGATGCAGGCTCCCACACACGATCAGCACCGGCGCCGCGCAGACCGGCCGCGCCAGCCTCGTACGAAGGCCCGCCGGACTCACGAGGCCAGCCACCGCAGCGATCACCGCGGCCGTCCCGCCCAGGATGACGTCGGGCCCGTGCGACCAGGCCTTGGCCACGATGTCGAGATCCTCCGCAGTCGCTGCATCGCACACCGCGAACGGTGCTGACGGCGCAGCGACCCACGCGCCGACCGTGGCGGGCCGAATCAAGTCGACCGCCGACGCGCCGGCGTCGCTCAGATGGTCGGCCGGGCGGCTCGATCGGGTCGGGCTCCGCACGTCACTCGCCGCGTGTCCCTCCGCGACCGGGACGCCGTCCACAAGCACGACACCGTCGACGCACGTTCGCCCGGCGGCGGGAAACGCCGGGACGACCAGTACGCGTCGCCCTGTGGTCCGCTGGCGGGCGACGAGCTCGTGCGCCCAATTGCCGCGCAGCGTGGAGTCGATCTTGTGGGCGGCGCCCGGACTGATCGAGGCGGCGCGGGCGCCTGCCTCGAGTGGGCTCAGATGACGGGAAGCGAGGTCCACGACGACACACCCGCGCTCATGATCGATGTCGACCCCGTGCGGCACGACGATCGCGTCGCAGCCCCGGTCCGCACACGCCCCCGCCGTCTCCAACGCACCGGTGCGATCGTCGGCCGCGATGACGAATGCCCTCACGGCGAGACGAACGGCACGAGAGACCCGTCTTCACCGTGCAGGCTGAGCCCGCTGGCGTGAAGGGTGACGGCGTCGCGTCCCCGCAGCTCCGCCCATACGGGATTGGTGACCCAGAGCTCGGCGCAGCGCAACGTGTCGACGATGCGCGCCGCACGGGTCGCGGACGGGTCGATCACGCCGGCTCCTCTGACGCACAGCTCCCACACATGGCGATCGTCGTCCGCCACGACCGGCAGCTTGCCTCGCAGCAGGAACCCTGAGGTCACGATGTTCGTGCGTGTCACGTCATGGTCGATCGATTCCGCGAACGCTCGAGGCACGACGTCGGCGAGCCCCATCCCGCATGCGTTGCCGTGCGACGCGGCGGTGAGGCGGTGGCATCCGATCATCCGGATGCGAGGACGATCGGGCTCGGATTCGCCAAGGATCATCGTGCGGCCGATGACGTTCGTGTCCATCCCGACGCCACTGATGTCCTTCCCCATCCGGTCGACGAGGAGGACGTCGAGGTCGTCGACGGGGAGCCTGGGCATGTGCGCGCGGGCGAGCTCGAGCAGCCGCGGCTCGGTCTCGGCGATGCGCGCCGCGGGGATCGCCTCGATCGACATGACCTGCTCGAGTGCGTTCTCGAGGATTGCGACGCCGAGCACGACGTTCCCGTGCGCGAGCACCTGCGCGCCGATCTCGGGGATGAGCGTGCGCAGCCCGGCCGAGCCGTGCGCGTGGATGCGATCCGCCTGCACTTGGTTGCCGAGGCCGATCGCAACCATCTTCATGAGACCGCTCTCGTAGGGACCGTGGAAGTCGGTGTGCGGCTTCACGCGGTTCACGACGATCGTGGCCGACGCACGAGACGCCTCCACGTCGGTCACGACGGCGACGCCACCGACCTCGGCCGGCAGCGCGACGACATCCATGCCCGCCCGCACCGGGCACCCGAGGCCACGCTCGTCGAGGCCGTAGGACGCGAGCACCTCGCGTTGCCCCTCGGCGGTCGCGCCACCATGGCTGCCCATGGCCGAGACGACGAATGGGCGCGCTCCTTGTGCGCCCACCCACGCGACGACGCGCTGCACGATCGGCAGCAGGTCGACGATCCCCCGCGAGCCGAGTGCGATGGCGACGTCGGTGTCGGCTTCGAGCGTGACGCCGGACGTGCGCAGCGCCTCGTCGACGCGGCCGGGCACGTCGCGCACCCGTGGCTCGTCGAGCCTGAAGGACACCCGATGGAACGGGACGCCGAGCGCGCGCTCGCCATGAGGCGAACCTATCCCTCGGCTACGAACGCGAGACAATGCCCGACCTCCCACTGCCCGACCTCCCACTGCCCGACCTCCCACGGAACGGAGATCTCATGCCGACCTTGCTCCCCGAGCCGGTGCGCATCCAGGCCGCCGGCTCTCCCCCGAAGCTCATCGACGAACACGTGGGCTTGGTGTCGACCCATCAAGACGCGTTGAGCGTCGCGATCATGCGCAGCCCGCAGGGCTGGTCAGAGCCCGCGCAGACACCGGACTTCGACGAGTACACGATCGTGTTGAAGGGCAGCTTGCGGGTCGAGCACGACGGAGGTGCGCTCGCGGTGCCCGAGGGGCGCGGCGTGCGGGTGCCGGCCGGAGAACGAGTTCGCTACGCGACCCCGGACGGACCGACCGAGTACGTGTCGGTCTGCCTCCCTGCCTTCTCGCCCGAGCGCGTGCATCGAGTCGAGTCGTGACATGGCCCGCCGACCTCGCCGAGCGGGTGCGCGGAGACATCAGGCCGCTTCGCGCGCACTTCAACCACGCCGGCATGTCGCTGACACCGGCGCCGGCGTTCGCCCGCGTGCAGGAGCACCTCGAGCTCGAAGCCCAGATCGGCGGATATGAGGCGGCGGAGACTGTCGCGCCCGAGCTCGCCGCCGTCACCGAGAGCATCGGCCGGCTCCTCAGGGCGACGGGCGCCGAGATCGCCGTGACCGAGAGCGCAACAGCCTCGTGGGAGTGGGCCCTCTGGGCGATGGTCGAGACGTTCGGGTGGAAGGCGGGCGACCGCATCCTGGTCGATCCGTACGCCTACGCAACGATGGACGCGTGCCTGCGTCGCGTCGGCGTGGCCCACGGGGTGGAGATCGTCGAGGTCGCCGCCGTAGCGGACGGCACCATCGATCCTGCGGCACTCAGCGCTTCCCTCGACGAGCGTGTGCGCCTGGTGCTCATCACCCACATGCCCACACATGTCGGCACGGTCACGGACGCAGAGATGATCGGGCGAATCGTGAGGGGCACCGGCGCGATCTACGCGCTCGACATCTCGCAGACCGTCGGCCAGCTGCCGGTGGACGTCGAGACGATCGGGTGTGACGTCGCGTTCGCACCCGCCCGCAAGTTCCTGCGCGCACCACGTGGCACGGCGATCTTGTACGTGCGCCGGGCGCTCGCGGACCAGCTGATCCCGCTCACACCTTCCTTCGGTACCGAGTTCGATGACCGCACCCGCCAGTTCGCGCTCGCGCCGGGTCTCCGCCGATTCGAGCAGTACGAGAGCGCGATCGGGCTGAGGCTCGGACTCGGTGTCGCCGTTCGATACGCGATGCAGATCGGCCTGGATCGGATCGCCGAGCGAGTCGCCGAGATCAGCATCGAAGTCGCCGACCTGCTGACTGCCGTCCCGGGTGGACGACTCGTTGCCGGTCGCGCCAGCCGGGGCATCGTCTCGTTCGCGCACGACACCCTCGAACCCCATGACATCCGGCGTCGTCTCGCCGCGCACGGCGTCAACGTCTGGGTCAACACGCCGGCCGGCACGCCACGCGACGCCCGAACCCGCGACGCCGGGCTGCCCTCCGTCAGGGTGTCGCCCCACTACGTCACGAACGAGGACGACCTCGCTCAGCTGCGCGCCGGGCTCGCGCACCTCTGAGGTACGTACAGTTCGCCTCGTGCCTTCTCCCTTGACGATCGAGTGGTTCGGATGCACGACGTTCCGCATCGAGGTCGCCGGCCTCACCCTTTTCTTCGACACCTACCTCGACCGGCCACCGTCCATCACTGACGTCGGGCTCACGTCATCACAGGTCGACTCGGCGGACTTCGCGTTCGTGAGCCATGCCCACTACGACCACATGCTCGGCGCCGACACCATCGGGCTGCACACCGGCGCCACCATCGTCGGGTCGTACGAGGCGATGCGCGTGCTGCGCGACAACGCGGTGCCGCCCGCGCAGCTGCTGGCAGTCTCCGGCGGCGAGACCATCGACTGCGGGCACGACGTACGGGTGAGGGTGTTCCCCTCGCTGCACTCGTGCCTGTTCGCGAAGGCAGACCCCGACTCGGCGGTGGCGTGCATCGGAGACCTCGGCGTCAGCCAACAGGAACGCACCGCTCGAGTCGCGAAGCTCTTCGAGTCGGTGCCCACCATCGCGCCTGACCTCGCCTCTCATCTCCTCGCCTCCGATGCGCACTCCTCGCGGGCGGACGGCGGACCGCTCAACTATCTCCTCGAGACACCCGATGGCTCGATCCTTCTCAACTCGAGCTCGGGCTACTGGTCAGGGATCATGCGCGATCTGCGGCCCGACGTGGCCGTGCTCGCGCTCGCGGGGCGCCCGAACGTCGACGGCGAGCCACACCAGGGCACGCTCGCGTCGTACCTCGTCGAGGAAGTCGAGCTCGTGCGCCCGGAGACCGTGGTGCTCTGCCACCACGACGAGCTCATGCCGCCGGTGTTCCCCGGGGTCGACACCGCCGAGGCCCTCGCGTCTCTGGCACGCGACGCGAACTACGCGCGCTACGTCGCTCTGCCGTACTCCGAGCCGGTGCCCATCCTGAGCTGAGCCGCTACAGATCGAGCCAGCCGGTGCGTGTACGCCACCGTCCCCCACTGCGGAGGTGCTGCACGATCGCCCGCTCCAGCGTCGTGTCCTGCGGCAGCTCGTCGAGCGACTCGGGCACCCGATCGAAGACGAAGCGCAATATGTCGCGACCATCGTCGGTCGAGCCCTCGACGATCTGGAAGCGGCGCTGGAACTGCACGATGTTCGACTCGACCGGGAGGTAGTCGGCGAGCTGCTCGTCGAGCACCCACGACGTGCACGTGCCCGCCTTGAAGTCGTGCTCGGGAAATCGATCGCGGACGAACGACCGCGCGTCGGCGAACGATTCGTCACACGCGCTCGGTGTCATGGGTCCGATCGCCGGTATGTGGATCCCGAGCGCGGCGTCTCCCTTGCGGAACCCGGGCTCGTCACTCTCAAGCCAGAACGCCGGCCCCGCCAGGCCGCGACGCAGGTGGTAGAGGTGGAACTGCAGCCGACCGAGCGCGTAGAGCGTGCCGACGAAGTGCGACACGAGCCACCACTGCAGGTCGAGGCCTGTCGAGCCACGTCGGTTGCGGTGGATCACCATCTGCTGCCCGAGATCGGCGAGGGTCGCCCATGAGATGTCTTCGGGTACGCCGCGCTCTCGGTGAAAGGCGCGCGTCGCGTCGACCGTCGCCGCGTACGCGAACACCCAGAAGCAGCGGCCTTGCAAGCCGAGGTCGCGCGGCAACGAGGGGCAGTCGATGAAGGCGTCCCCGTCACCCATCGCGGCGGCGAAGCGGGCGTGGCAACGCTCGAGCAGCCACCACAGCTCGACGTCACGATCCGGGTCGGGCCACACACTCAAGACGCTGTCGAGGTCATCGGCAGGCACGCGCAGCCGAGCGAGCAACGCCGGCGCGCCTTGTCTGCTCGGCAACGCGAACGACCGCGCCGGATCGACCTCATCGAGCGCGCGCAGCCACGCGTCGTAGGTCGGGCCGAGCCCGAGCGTTTCGGCCACCCCGACTCACGTCCACCGAAAAGACAGTCTGCCGACTCCCTCGACGTGGAAGTCTCGCTCCCATGACATGCGTGATGATCGTCCGAAGCCGTGGCCACGCCACGAGGAACATGGGGATGGCATCAGCTCGATCCCCGTTGGGCACGGCAGCTCGTCACTGACGCGCACGTCGGCCCCGGTGACCTCGTCCTCGACGTCGGCGCCGGGTGGGGAGCCCTCACCCAACCGCTGGTCGAGACGGGAGCCCGGGTCATCGCGGTCGAGTTCCATCCCCGTCGTGCCGCGCAGCTGCGGGCGCGTTTCGGTGCGCACATCACCGTCGTCGAGGCAGACGCGGCCGACCTTCGCCTTCCCCGCCGCGACTTCCACGTGGTCGCCAACCCGCCCTTCGGCATCACGAACGCGCTGGTGAGGCGACTGGTGCAACGCGGGAGCCGGCTGTCGTCGGCCCATCTCGTGCTGCCGGAGTGGGCAGTGCGCCGCTGGGAAGCCGATCGTGCGCCCGGCGCAGGGCGTTGGCAACGGACGTGGACGGTCGGAACAGGGCGGGCCGTGCCCCGCGGCGCGTTTCGTCCCGCCGCGCCGCGAGGCGGACGCGTCCTCGTGATCCGCCGTCAGACGCGGGCGAGCGGCGCGGGCAGGCCGCGCGCGCCGACCTCGGCAGACGGCACAAGGAAGATCGTGCCCTCGCGCTCGGGATGCGCGGTGTTGTCGGCAGTGACGACGATGAGATCCGCGAGATCGGGGCCGGCGAACACGAGGCTCGTCACCGACTCCGCCGGGATCGAGATCGAGCGGTCGAAGCTGCCATCGGGCGCGTAGCGATCGACCCGGCTGCCGCCGTACACCGCCACCCACACGCCGCCTTCGGAGTCAACCGCGAGACCGTCGGGGACTCCTCCCTTGGCGCGGGCGAACACCGCACGGCTCGCGGGGTCGACATCGCCCCGCGCGTCGACCGTGTGCACCAAGATCGATTGGACCGCTGAGTCGGAGTGGTACATGCGGGTCCCGTCCGGCGAGAAGCCGATGCCGTTCGACAGCCCGACGTCGTCGTAGAGGCGCGTCGCGGTGCCGTCGAGATCGATGCGATAGGCCTCGCCAGCCTTGCGGTCACCTCCGACGCTGAACGGGTCGTCGCGCAACGAGCCGACGTACACACGGCCGGCAGCGTCCGCGAACAGGTCGTTGAAGCCGCCCACGTCGGGTAGCTCGAACACGATGCGGGTCTCGCCGTCGCGGACGTGGCAGATGTTTCGTCCCGAGAGCACGAGCCCGCCGTCAGCGTGCAGCGCGATGCCTCCGACCCCGCGACGCTTCGGCACCACGATCGTCACCGAGCCGTCCGACGCGAGGCGGTGCACGCCGCCTCGCGTCACGTCGCTGAAGTAGAGGTTGCCCTCGGCGTCTGGCCGCGGGCCCTCGATCAACCCGAAGCCCCAGGCCAGCATCTCGATCATGAGCGGACCGTAATGCCGTGACCCCGGTGCTGGCAGAGCCATCGGCCCCTAGCGTGGCCGCATGACCGATGACGCAGGCACCGCGGCCCGCCTCGGTGCCCTGCGCGTCTCCGTCGAGCACCTGCATGCGCTCGTCACGCCGATGAGCGACAGCCAGCTCGAAGCGCAGGCGTACCCATCGCAGTGGCGGGTCGCCGACGTCCTGTCCCACCTCGGTTCGGGCGCGTTGATCATGCGTGAGCGGATCCGAACGAGCCTGCGAGGAGAGAGCCTGCCCGACGAGTTCTCGCCGGCGGTGTGGGACGAGTGGAACGCGAAGTCACCGCGAGCGAAGGCCGAAGACTGCCTCGCCGCGGACCGCGCCTTCCTCGACCGCATGCTCGGCACGACGGACGAAGAGCGGGCGGCGGCCTCCCTCTCGTTCGGCCCGGTGTCGTTCGACTTCGGCGGCATCGTCGGGCTCCGGCTCAACGAGCATGTGCTGCACACCTGGGACGTCGAGGTCGCGGGCGATCCCGGCGTCGGGCTCTCTTCGACGGGCACGCACTTGGTCGTCGACAGCCTCGAGATGATCGCCCGATTCACGGGCAAGCCGTCCGCCTCCGGTCGCGCGATCGCCGTGCGCACGACAGATCCCGCTCGCGAGTTCTCGCTCACGACCGGGCCGGATGCCGTGGCGCTCGCGCCCGGTGACGGCGGCGCACCCGACCTGACGCTGCCGGCCGAGTCGTTCGTCCGATTGATCTACGGCCGCCTCGACCCCGAGCACACGCCGTCGGTCGTGGGCGACGCCGCGCTGCTCGACTCGCTGCGCTCGGTGTTCCCCGGTCCCTAGTGGAGCCAGACGCCTTTGCTGCTGACCGGCGGGGGCGCGGCACGCCAATCCGCCGCGATGTCGTGCGTCACGAACGCGGAGTCGACGGCCGCGGTCCCGGCAGGGAAGACAGTGGGGTCATCGAAGTACGACGATCGGGCGTACTTGATGCGCGTGGACTCGATACGCCACGTGTCGGTACGCACCTCGACGCCGTCGAGCCGGCCACCCTTCCTCCGCAACGAGTAGTCCAGGGCAGCTCTGCGGAGGAGCTGCGACGCCTCATCCGTCGACGCGAACAGCTCGCTACCGATCAGCTCGTCGGTGGCCTCGACCGACGCGTCGACGTGGCTCCCGTCACGCGACGAGAAGCCGAAATGCACCTTCCCGCTGTCGTCTTCGAGCGTGAAGCGAGCCCGACCCCGTACGCCGGGAAAGAGGCGGTCGCCGATCACGGCCGTGAGCCGCGAGCTCGTGTGCCGGGTCTGGACGAAGACGCCCGTCGCGGGACGGCGCTGATCCGTCCACCTCGCGGCGAAGCAGTGGGTCGCATGCTCCCCGCTGCCGCCGAGCCACGAAGGCATCCCCTCGGGCCGCACGTCGGTCAGCCGGCTCAGCGAGATCGTCCCCACGGCAAACCCGTGCACCACCTGGGCCTCGAACGGAGCCGGCATCAGCCCGAGGACGACGGAGGGGTCGAGCCGGTACACGACCACCACCCGCAGCCCGATGATGCCCTGCACCACTGGAGTCCGAACGTCGACCACGGGTGTCAGCATGGCCGCTGTGGGGGCATACTCGACATCGTGACGGGTGACGACGCGAGTCTCCGGAAGCGCAAGGGCGTCGCGGGCGCGATGCTCGCCGGGGCGATGATCGCGGTCCGCGACATCCTCGAGATGCCGAAGGACGACGAGGCCGTCATCATCGAGGCGTCGAGCGAGCCCGAAGACATCGACGAGGGCATGAGCTTCGTGCTCGACGCCGACACGATCGCCTACACGCCGCCGATTGCACGCCGGCCTGCGACGCCCGACCCCCGCGCGGAGGTCTGACGTCAGGCCAGCACAGCACCGCCGGCGACATCGAGGATGACGCCCGTGATCCAGGCCGAGGCGTCGGACGCGAGGAACACCGCGGCCTCTGCGACGTCCTCGGGCGAGCCGAGGCGGCGAAGGGGATGCTCCGCAGCGAGCGTCGTCAGCATGTCCGGCGGGATCTGAGCGAGGTTGCTCTCGGTCAGGATCGTCTCGGGCGCGATGCAGTTCACGCGCACCCCGAACGGCCCCGCCTGCGCGGAGACGTCTTGGGTCAATAGCTCGATCCCGGCCTTCGCCGACGCGTAGGCGATCGGGCTTCGAGGGTTCGGTCGTCGAGCGGCCGCCGATGAGATGGTGATGATGTTGCCGCGGCCGCGTTCCTTCATCCCGGGCAGGAAGCTCTTGATCGTGAGGAACGTCGCCGTGAGGTTCATGTCGACCGAGGCGTGCCAGTCCTCCTCGGAGAGGTCTTCCACCAGACCGGGGCGCACCGGGCTGCCGCCGGCATTCGCGACGACGATGTCGACCGGCCCCAGCGCGTCTTCGATCCGCCCGCGGATCACCTCGACGTCATCGAAGTGGGTCACGTCGGCGGGCACGGCGATGGCGAGCCCGCCCGCGCCCTCGATCGCCCTGCACACCGAGTCGATCGCCCGTGCATCACGGCCGTTCACTGCGACGCGCGCTCCCTCGGTCGCGAAGCGCACGGCGATCGCCGCACCGATGCCGCGTGAGCTCCCGGTCACCAAGGCGACCCGATCGTGGAGCGAGGTCATCGCTGCCCCCCTTCGTCGGTGGCGTTGGCCACCAATCGTTCGAGGAGGCTTCGCAACGTCGTGAGCTCCCGGTCGGTGAAGCCTGCGCGGAGCTTCCGGTCGAAGGTCTGCACCCGGCGCCGCAATGTGCGGAACTCGTCGTCACCTTCCGGCGTGAGAGCGACGACCTGAGCGCGACGGTCTCGCGGGTCGCGCTCACGCGTCACGAGCCCCGCGGCCTCCATCCGGCTGAGGTGATGCGTGAGCGTCGCTCCCTCGATCCCCACATCGGCGGCGAGGTCACGTTGCATGCCGTGCTGGGCTCCTCTCACCGAGGCGAGCACGAGCCAGGTCGGCAGCGTCCCGCCCGCTTCACCGAGCGCGTCGTCGAAGGCTCTGCTGAGCGCCCGCGCCCGGCGCGTGACGAAGAGGCCGATGGGTTCAACCGACGGGGGACTTGCCATGCCCTATAGATTAGACATCGAATCATTCGATATCTATCTATTTCAGTACATGGACCAGCCACCGTCGACGAGGAAGTGCTGGCCGGTGATGAAGGTGGAGGCATCGCTCGCGAGAAAGACGATGAGCCCGTCGAGCTCGTCGATGCGCGCGGTCCGCTTCAACGCCGTGTGCCCCTTGATCCACTCGACCTGGTCAGGATCCTGCAGATAGCCCGCGGTTGTAGTGGGAAAGAACGCTGGGCCGATCGTGCAGACCGAACAGCTCCGCAGGACCCTCGATCTCGTGCACGTCAGATGTACACGTTCCGGTCACGGTCGGCTCAGCCGTTCGACGGGTTGCCCGGTGATCGCAGAGATGATGAGGTCGTAGTCCTCAGCAACGTGAAGGACGGTAAGCAGAGCCAGCTCCGCGGTCGCTGCGATGAGGAGGTCGGGGATCGACGGCGCACGATGCTGACCTCGATCGGCGAGCGCAGCCTGTACCTCGACGGCACGATCTTCGATCGCGGGGGTGAGGTACTCCACGGGCATCGAGCTGAGCGGCGGCGCGGCCCTCGCTCGCCGGAGGTCGTCGACAATACGAGCTGAGAAGCCGACTTCGAGGCGGGTGACCGTGCTGATCCTCACGAGTCCTCGTTGGATGCGGTCGGCCCACTCTTGGGCATCAGGGCTCTCGGCGAGTCGAACGAGTGCGGACTTGTCGATGAGCCAGCCGGTCATCGCCAGGCGCGGCTCATGATCTCGGGATCGTCGAGGTCGGCGAACGTCTCGGCGAATCCGGCGAGGTCGGCGACCGAGACCTCGACCGATTCCCCGTCGCGTTCGCGAGCCAGTGCCCGGTGGAGGTACTCGGTCCGCGAGAGGCCGACTCGCTGGGCTTTGGGGTCGATGGCGGCGATGACCTCCTCGGGAACGTCCCTGATGAGAAGGTCAGCACGGCTCCTCCTTCGATATCACGTGATATCTCGGGACCGAGCCGTCACACGTTGAAGCGGATCTCCAGCGTGTCGCCGTCCTGCACCTCGTAGTCCTTGCCCTCGACGCGGAGCCTGCCCGCTTCCTTGGCCTTGGCCCACGAGCCGAAGGTCAGCAGCTCGTCCCAGCGGATCACCTCGGCCCGGATGAAGCCTCGCTGCAGGTCGCTGTGGATCACGCCCGCGCACTCGGGAGCCTTCGCGCCCGCGCGGAACGTCCAGGCCCGGCTCTCCTTGTCGCCCGTCGTGAGGAACGTGCGCAAACCGAGCAGGTGATACGCCGCGTTGATCACTCGGGGCAACGCCCCCTCGCCGAGACCGAGCCCGTCGAGCAGCTCGGTGCGCTCCCCTGCGTCGAGCTGCGCGGCTTCGGCCTCGAGCTGCACACACGCCGCGAGCACTTGCGCCGCGCCGCCGATCTCGCCCGACACCGCCGCGACGATCGCATCGGCCTCGTCGAGCTGATCCTCACCGAGGTTCACCACGACGAGCACCGGCTTGGCCGTGATCAGGAAGTACGGCTGCAGCGCAGCGATCTCCTCTGCCGTGAGGCTCGCCCGGTACAACGGCATCGCCGCCTGCAGCAGCCCCACCGCCTTCTCGAGGGTCGCGACCTCGCCGACCAAGGACTTGTCCGACCTCGCAGCCTTGCGACGCCGTTCGAGCTGGGTCTCCGCGCTCGCGGCGTCTGCGAGCACGAGCTCGAGCTCGAGCGTCGCGAGGTCCTCGAGTGGATCGGAGCCGCCGACGACGTTCGGATCGACGAACGACCGCAGCACGTAGAGGGTCGCGTCGACCTCGCGGATGCCACCGAGGAACTTGTTGCCGAGTCCCTCCCCTGCGTTCGACCCCTTCTGGATGCCGGCGATGTCGACGAACTCAGCCGTCGCGGCGACGACCTTCTTCGACTGGCTCATCTCGGCGAGTGCATCGAGACGGGGGTCTGACACCTTCGCGATGCCCATGTTCGTCTCGGTGGTCGAGAACGGATGCGCCGCGACCAGCGGCGTTCCCCCCGGTCAACGCGTTGAAGAGGGAGGACTTGCCGGCGTTGGGCAGACCGACGATGCCGAAACGTTCCATGACCCGGGCCAGGGTAGGGGCTGCGCCCCGTACGATTCGCCCGTGACCGATTCAGCGCAGATCACGTTCGAGGTCTTCGACCCCGCCGTCCTCGCCGACCCCCATGCGGAGTACGCACGACTGCGCGCCGAACCCGGCCTTGCCTACGTGCCCTTGCTCGACGTGTACGCGGTCAGCCGCTACGCCGACGTGACCGCAGTGCTGCGCGAGCCACTTCTCTTCTCCTCCGCGCGGGGCATGGGCGACATGATGTCGATGGTCGGCAGCGAAGAGGTCTCCACCGACGGGCGCAAGATCGACGCGGGCGGGCTCGGACGCTCACTCATCGCCTCTGATCCTCCGCTCCACACGACGATGCGACGACTCGTGAACCGCGGGTTCACGCCTCGCGTGATCAATGACTACGAGCCGAGGGTCCGCGAGATCGCCGAGCAGCTCGTCGACCCGATGATCGAGAAGGGCGCCGATGGCGGTGCCGACCTCGTCCGCGACTTGTCGTATCCCCTGCCCGTCACCGTCATCGCCGAGATGCTCGGCATCCCGTCGGAGCGCAAGGAGCAGTTCAAGCACTGGTCCGACGCCGCGGTCGCCGCGTTCAGCCTCTCGCCTGACCCGGCGCGATTCCGGGTCGTGGCCGAAGAGATGTTCGAGTTCTTCGTCGAGGTCATCGAAGACCGTGCGCAGCACCCGAAGGACGACCTCGTCAGCATGCTCGTGACCCGGGGCTCCGATGGCGAGGCGCCTCTCACGGTCGACGAGCTCGTCGGCTTCTGCATCCTGTTGCTGATCGCCGGCAACGAGACGACGACGAACTTGCTCGGCAACTGGATGCGGATGCTCGTCGACTACCCCGACGTCGAGGCGGCCCTGCGCGCCGACCCCACGAAGATCGCCGCGTCGTTCGAGGAGCAACTGCGCTACGACGGCCCGGTGCAGTGCCTGTTCCGCGGCACGACTGCCCCGACCGAGGTCGGCGGCCAAGCGCTCGACGCGGGAAGCCGCTTGCTCGTGATCTTCGCGGCCGCCAACCGAGACGAGGCCAAGTGGGGCCCCGACGCTGCGACCTATCGGCTCGACCGGCAGCCCACCGACCACGTCGGCTTCGGCCATGGCATCCACCTCTGCCTGGGTGCACCACTCGCACGGCTCGAAGCCCGCGTCACCGCGGAGGTCCTGTTCGAGCGCACGTCGACGCTCGAGCTGAGCGGGGACATCGTGGGCACCGAGAGCTTCCTGCTCAAGGGCTGCACGTCGATCCCGCTGGCGGTGAGGCCCGCCTGACCGTGGATCCCGTCGCCGCGCTCGATCGCATCGTCTTCCTCCTCGACCGTGCCCTCGAACCGTCGCATCGAGTGAAGGCGTTTGCCAACGCACGCGACGCGATCGCCGAGCTCGATCCCAGCGAGGTCGAGGCGCGCGCGAAGACCGGCACGCTGACCGAGCTGAACCACATCGGCCCTGTCACCGCGGGCGTCATCACCGAAGCCGTGAACGGGGACGTGCCGTCCTACCTGGTGAAGCTCGAGGAGGAGACGGTCATCCCGCTTTCGGCCGAAGGTGCCGTGTTCCGGGCGGCGATCCGGGGCGACTGCCACACGCACTCGAATTGGTCCGACGGCGGCGCACCCATCGAGAGGATGGCGCGCGCCGCCATCGAGCTCGGCCACGAGTACATGGTGCTGACTGATCACTCCGCTCGGCTCACCGTCGCGCACGGCCTGTCCCGCGAGCGTCTGCTGAACCAGCTCGAAGTGCTCGACGACCTGCGAGCCGAGCTCGCTCCCTTCCGGATCCTCACTGGCATCGAGGTCGACATCCTCGAGGACGGCTCCCTCGATTGCGACGAGGACCTGCTCGCCCGCCTCGATGTCGTCGTCGCGAGCGTGCACTCGAAGCTGCGGATGGAGCGCCAGGCGATGACCGAGCGCATGGTCCTCGCAGTGGCGAGCCCGCACGTCGACATCCTCGGTCACTGCACGGGACGCAAGGTCGTCGGCAAGGGACGGCCCGAGTCGACCTTCGATGCCGAGATCGTGTTCATGGCGTGCAAGCAGTTCGATACCGCGGTGGAGATCAACTGCCGGCCGGAGCGTCTCGATCCTCCCCGTCGACTGCTGAAGCTGGCCGTCGAGTTCGGGTGCCGCTTCTCCATCGACAGCGACGCGCACGCCCCCGGACAGCTCGACTGGCAGCCCTACGGATGTGCGCGTGCCGCCGAGTGTGAGGTGCCGATCGACACGATCGTCAACACGATGGAGGCCGACGACCTGCTCGAGTGGGCCGGCGCGCACGCCTGATCGCTCAACCGCGCCACCCCACCGGCCGATTCATAGGATGTGGCCATGAAGTTGAGGAAGGACAAGGCGGCAGCCGGTCCCTCCACCCTCACTGTCGTCTCTGGCGGCGAGCCTCTCGCTCCGCCGACCCCTGCCGGAGCCTCGGCCGTCCCCGGCCAGGGCATCGACATCCCGTCCAGTCTGAGCAAAGCCTTTCGTGTCACGGCGGGCAGCACCGACGCCGTCATGGCCGTGGTCATGGTTCGGGGCACGATCCCCGAGCTGCTCGAGGCCTACGACCACTACGAGAAGTCGGTCGACGAGCGGGGAGGCCCCGACGCCGGGCTCGTGCTCCACGTGTGCAGCCCGACCGCGGATGGCATCTGCGTCATCGACGTCTGGGAGTCAGAGTCGGCGTTCAAGGCGTGGGTGGCCCGCACTCCCGGCCAGCGCGTGCCGAAGCTCTACCCCGTGCACGGCATGCGGATCACGGACAACCGTCCGTTGGTCAGACCCGCCCCCACTCCCCCGGCGCCGCCGCCCAGAGCCGGAGCACGGTGACCCGGTAGCCTGTCGGCCCTATGTCCAAGAAGACGAAGAAGCGCAAGGCGCGCATGCGGCGGAACAAGGCAAACCACGGCAAGAAGCCGAACTGCGGCCGAGGCTGATCTGCCCCACCTCCACACTCTTCGCCCTGACCCCGCGCCGGTCGCCCCTCGCGGCGACACCGTCGATGTCCTCCACGGTCACGACGTCGCTGATCCGTACCGGTGGCTCGAAGCAGCCGCATCTCCCGAAACGCTCGAGTGGGTCCATGTTCAGAACGAGCGCACTCGCCGCGCCCTCGAAGCCCTTCCCGCTCGGGCCGATCTCCACCGTCGTTTCGTCGAGCTGCTCGGCGTGCCGATCTCGACGTCGTGCCGCATCGCCGGTGACCGGGTCTTCACCCTCGAACGAGGCGGCGGCGCCGACCGGTGCACGGAACAGGCCGTCCTGGAACGTCTGCGGGGTGAGGTCCGGGCCGGCGAGCTGCAGGCCGCTGAAGAGCACGATCGGGTCCACGATGATCACGCCGTAGGTGTTGTTCGGCGGCGGCTTGCCGTACTCCCACTTGTAGAGGTTGTAGGACTCACGCGCGTCCTGGTTGGTCCGCGTCGGGGTCAGCGCGAGGCCGAACGCGTGCTTCCACTGCTCCTGGTCGTAGGTGCGGGCGAAGAGCGCGATGTCCACGAGCACGTTCGACCCGATGACCCACTCGGGGAAGTAGTTCTGCGCGGTCGCTTCCTTGGTCAGCGAAGCGGGCGTCAGCGGGTCACCGGTGAAGATCACCGTCGTGACGCCCGCCGTCCTTGAGCTTCGAGATCATCGTGCGGGCGTTCTCCTGCGCCTTGGCGAGGTCGAGGAGGAACGGCAGGTCGGCCGCGATCTTGACGCCGCCCTCGTTGAGCTCGCTCTTGAGCTTGGCGAACGCGGCGGTCTGCTGGCCGTCGATGGTGTCGTAGTGCGCGACGCCGAACACGCGCGTCTTGTTCTTCGACGCGTCGCCGGCGAACTCGGCCTTCTTGCCCTTCAGCACGTTGGTCACGAACTTCGCGGTGAGCGTCGCGGCCTGCTCGGGCGTCGGGCCGTTCCCCAAGAGGTAGGGCGGTGCTCCTTGATGAAGCTCTCCGGCACCGCGAGCGAGCAGTTGCCCAGGCACATGATGCCGTTCGCGGCGAGCTCGTCGGACCATGCCGGCGTCTGGTTGGCGCCGTTCAGCACCGCGAACGGGTGCATGTCGGCGATGGCCTTGGCGTCGGCGCGGGCCGCGACCTCGTCCATCGGCCCGCCGGTCCCGTCGAAGAACTCCAGGTCGATCTTGCGGCCGTAGGTCTCGTAGTACTTCTCGAACAGGTCGACGTAGCCCTGGTACGTCTCCTTCGCGGTGGTCGGGCTCACGTCGGCGCCCGCGCCCTTGACGCTCGCGGCCTGCAACGGGTTCTTCGCGGGGTCGCCGATGTAGACGACGACCTTGATCGAGTCCGCGGTGACGCCGTCAGCGGTCGCGCCGCCGTTGTCGCCGGTGAACGGCTTCACGCACGGCGCGGCGTAGGTGAAGCGGGATCTTCACCGTGCCGAGCTTCGTGTCGCAGTTCGGGCCCCAGTCGATCGTGTCGCGGTTCGAGTCGTTGATCGTCACCGGCCCCCGCGGTGGTGACGTCACCGTTGTCCGTGTCCGCCTTCTTGTCGTCGTCACCGCCGCCCGCCGACGATCGCGATCACGCCGACGACGATCGCGATCACCACGACGATCGCGATGAACGGCCCGTAGCGCTTCATCGCGCTCGGTCGGGTTCCCGTCTCTCGGCGGTTGGTCGGTTCCATGTGGTTCCCCCTGTCAGGTGGTGCCTGTCATTCCCGCCGGAACGGGAGATGGCGGCTTCGTCTGTCCCCAATACGACGCCACGACCCGAGGGTCGTGGACGACTTCGCTCGGATCGCCCTCGGCGATGACCTCACCGAGCTCCATCGCGACCATGCGGTCGGCGACGGAGGTGAGCAACGGCAGGTCGTGCTCGATGACGAGGATGCTGGCCCCGAGCGAATCACGGATCCGCAGCAGCAGCGGGCCGAGCGCCTCGGCCTCGCGCTGCGCGATGCCGCTCGACGGCTCGTCGAGCAGCAGCACCGTCGGCTGGTGCCCGAGGATGCACGCGAGGTCCACGATCCGACGGCTGCCGGTCGACAGCTCGTGCACGAACTTGTCCCGGAACGCGCCGAGCCCCATCAGCTCGATGAGCTCCTCGACCCGGTCCGCGACCGCGGCCTCGGACTCGATGACCGCGGGAAGGTGGAGCGCGGCGGCGATCGGGTCGCGGACCCCGACGCTGCACTCGAGCGCGACCGCGATGGTCTCGGTCACGGTGAGCGCAGGGAAGAGGCGGCCGTCCTGGAAGGAACGACCGAGCCCGAGCTTGGCGCGGGTCTGCGCGGGGTGCGCGTGATGTCGTGGACGTCACCCTGCGTGTCGCGGATCATGATCGTGCCGGCGTCCTGGGGGTGAACCCGGAGATGACGTCGAAGAGCGTCGTCTTGCCGGCGCCGTTCGGGCCGAGGAAGCCGACGATCTCGCCCGCGGCCACGGCGAACGACACGTCGCTCGAGCGCGGTGATGCCGCCGAAGCGCTTGGTGAGGTCCGCGCACCTCGAGCCGCAGCTCGGCGGGCGTCGGCGTCGTGGCCGTTGCGTCGGCGGGCCGGGCCGGCGACGGCGGGCATGGTGGCGCCGACGCCGGCGACCGCCTGGTCGTGGGTGCCGGCGCCCTCGAGGAACACCGAGCGCAGGACGTCGGGACGCTCGAGGAGCTCCGCGGTCGGGCCGTGGAACCGGATCTCGCCCTTCTCCATGAAGTACGCCGTCTCGGCGACGGTGAGCGCGACGTTCACGGACTGCTCGACCAGGATGATCGTCGTGCCCGCGGCCTTGAGCTCCGCACGATCTCGAGCAGCTGGCCGACGACGCTGGGCGCGAGGCCCGAGCGACAGCTCGTCGATCATGAGCAGGCGGGGCTTCTCGATGAACGCCATGCCGAGCGTCAGCATCTGCTGCTGGCCGCCGGACAGGTTGCCGCCGAGCTCGTCCATCCGCTCGCGCAGGATCGGGAAGATGTCGAGCACCTTCTCGGTCGACTCGCGGGTGTGGTCCTTGTCCTTGCGGTGCAGCCAACCTGCGAGCTGGAGGTTCTCGCGGACGGTCAGCGTCGGGAACACCCCGGCGCCGCCGGGCACCATCGTCACGCCGCGTCCCGCGGTCTCGTCCGGCGGGCGTGTAGCTCATGTCGCGGCCGTCGAAGACGATCGCGCCCTCGGACGGGTCGACGATGCCCGCGATCGGCTTGAGCAACGTGGACTTGCCGGCGCCGTTCGTGCCGAGCAGCGCGACGATCTCGCCTTCGTCGACTTCGAGGTTCAGGTCGAAGAGCACCTGCACCGAGTCGTAGTGCACCGAGACGCCGCGGACGAGCAGCAGCTTCGCCCGGCCCTGGCGGCGCTCGTAGAGCACCTCGGACTGCGCGGCGGCGGAGGTCCACACCCGCTTGATGTCCTTCTCGATCTCCTTGCCCGCCGACGCGACGACCATGGCGCCGACCAGGAACACCGGGACCATCAGGATGAGGCCGGTGCGGATGCCCCACTCGTCGGCCAGCGCGCCGACGACGGGGAGCAGGAGCAGGCCGGGCAGGATCCACAGCGAAGCGACCGCGAATCCGAACGACCGGATCTTCGGCGGGATCGCCAGCGAGAGCGCGGCGAAGATCGGCGGGACGATCAGCACGACGATCCCGGTGACGAGCGCGTTGAGGATCACCGCGACGACGAGGTTCGGGGAGAGCGCGAACGCCGTCCACGCGGCGGCGACCGCGAGGCTGATGAACGCAACGAAGCGGGGGATGAGCGTCGCGCTCTTCACGAAGAGGCGGGTGATGATGCGGGTGGTGAGGAGCAGGCCGACGAGCTGGGCCGGCGCGATGAGGGCGAACACGTAGCCGCGGTCGCGGGCGTTGAGGTGGAAGACCTGCTCGTAGAAGAGCGAGCCGAAGATCTCCAGGCCGATGAACGCGACGGCGAGGAACGGCAGCGCGTAGAAGATGCGCCGCAGGGTCCCGATGTTCCAGCACACCCGCCACGACTCGGCGTAGGACGGCGCGTGCCACCTCGGTCGCGATGGTCTCTTCGTCCGAGCCCATCGCCCGGCGCTCGAAGTGGCCGCGGATCGGCTCCCTCAGGAAGAACGCGAAGAACACGAAGATCGCCGTCGGCACGATCATGACGATGAACGGCACCCGCCAGTTGAACCACGAGGTCAGCAGACCGGCGATGAGTGGACCGAGGCAGGCGCCGACCGCGAGCGCGGCGCGGTGCACCGAGTACACCTTCGGGCGTATCGGTATGTCGTAGTAGTCGGCGAGCAGCGAGTTGTGGGTCGGGTTGCTCACCGCGGTGCCGAAGCTCGAGCCGGCGCGCGCGATCACGAGGATCAGCACCGAGGTCGCGAAGCCGGTGAGCATCGAGAAGAGACCGAATGCGAGCGCGCCGCCGATCACGATCGGCAGACGGGGGACCCGGTCGGCCGCGAACCCGAACGGGATCGCGAGCAGGAGGCCGAGCACCAGCCCCAGGGAGACGATCAGGAGGAACTGCGCGTTGTCGAGGCGGAAGTGGTCGCGGATGTTCGGGGCGAGCAGCGCGAAGGTGCGCTGGTCCGCCTGGTCGACCGCGTTGAGCCCGAAGAGGATGACGAGCGGGTAGAGGACCTCGCCGTCGGTGATACCCGTCCTTCTCGCGAGGCCGGTCGTCGATGCGGTTCACAGCAGGTGCTCCGGCATCGGCTCGGTCTCAGCGGCTTCGATCGCGGCTTCGACGTCTTCTTGGGGCAGGACCGATCGGTTCGTCGGCCATGCGGTCGGCGAGGAGGCTCGGCACGAGCAGGTTGCGGCGGCGGGCGACCCAGCGCAGGTACGCGTCGCGGAGGTCGGCCATCGCGGCGCCGAGCCCGCCGGGCAGGATCATCAGCACCAGGAGCAACCCGGCCCCGCTGGCCAGCTGCGCCCAGTTGCCGGGCAGGAAGTACTGCGCGCCGCGCACGTAGAACGCGCCGAGCAGCGCGCCGGAGAGCGAGCCCAGGCCACCGATGACGACCATCGAGAACGCGGTGAGGCTCTCGAAGGGGAAGAACGACGCGGTGCCGAGCCCGCTCTGGTGGTGGACGTACAGCACGCCGGCGAAGGCGGCCATGAAGCCGGAGATCGCGAAGGCGGCCGAGCGTGGTGCGGGTCGCGTTGACGCCGTACGCGCGTGCTGCGTGCTCGTTCTCACGGATCGCGATCAGCGCGCGCCCGGTGCGGCTGTTCCGGATGCCGCGTGCGCGCGACGTACATCAGCGCGAGGCCGGCGAGGCAGAAGTAGTAGTAGCGAGTCTCGCTGCTGATGTCGATGAGCCCGAGGAAGTCCGTCCGTTCGACCCGGCCGAGCGGCAGCCAGTTGTCGAAGAACTCCTTGTTGAGCAGGTACGAGGAGGTGAGCAACGCGAACGCGAGCGTCACCACGGGCAGCGTCAACCCGCCCTTTCGAATCGCGGGATACCCGATGATGACCGCGATGACTGCGCCGACGAGCCCGCCCAGGATCAGGGCGATGCCGATGTCCAGGCCTTCGTTCGCGGTGAGCGCGCCTCCGACCGCAGCGCCGATGCCGACGAACGCGATCTGACCCAGGCTCACCTGGCCCGCCCAGCCGGTGAGCACCACGAGCGAGATCCCCACGATCCCGAAGATCACGATGGCCGCGGCGAGGTTGATCTTGGATTCGGGCAGCCACGCGGGAGCGCGAGCAACGCAGCGACGACGAGGGCGCCGAGCACCCAGCGCGTGTAGCGGACCTCGGGGATCTTGACGAGCTCGCTCGGGACCGGGCGCACCTCGCGCGCGGCCTGCCAGGTCGAGACGTCGCCGGAACGGGTGACGCCCGGCCGCTTCGTCAGCAGGAGCGCGCCGAGCACGATGAGGAAGAGCACCGCGTCGTTGAACGAGGCGCGGTTGCCGGGTTGGAAGGTCATCGCCTGGTCGACGATCCCGATCGCGATCGCGGCGATCGCGATCGTGGGGAGCCGCTCCATCCGGCCGATGACCGCGGCGGCGAGCGCCTGGATGAGGAAGCTCGGGCCGAGCACCTGGCCGATCGGCAGGCCGACGCTGCCGGCTCGCAGGAACATCGCGACGTACGCGAGGACGCTCGCGATCACCCAGACGACCGTGTGCAGCCGCTTGCACCGGGATGCCGAGCGTCGCCGCCCGGTCGCCGCGCTCGGCCGCGGCGCGGATCGCGGTGCCGAAGGTCGAGCGCCGCATGAACAGGCCCAGGGCGATGAAGCAGATCGGGACGAGGATGATCGTCAGGACGTCGGCCGCGTTGAAGATCACGCCCGGGAGCGACCAGCTCAGCGTCGAACGGCGGGTCGAGCCGGGGCTCGACCGTGAGGTCGCCGATCCAGCTTGGGAGGAACAGCGCCGTCGCCGTGAGCACCTGGGCGACACCGATGGTGGCGACGGTGACGATCAGGCGGGGGGAGTGGTAGAAGCGCCGGATGATCAGCGTCTCGACGAGCACGCCGAGCGACGATGGCGGCGATCAGGCCGAGGAAGGCGCTGAGGAAGTAGTTCCAGCCGAGGCTCAGGACGAGGAGCACGGCGAGCGACGCCGGCAGCTGGCCGAGGTCACCAGCGGCGAAGTTGATGACCCGGTTGCGCGGTAGACGAGCGCGATGCCGAGTGCGATGAGCGCCACGCGGCCGCCGACGAGCGCGCCGTTGACGATCACGCCGAGCGGAGCCGGGAACGGCCACACCCGCACCGCGAACGCGAGGACGCCGAGCGGAATGACCCACGCCGACCCACCCGCCGCGCGCTCGGCGGATGGCAGCACGCGTTCCCAGCGTCGCCGTCATCGTCCCTCGTCCCCCCTCGTGGACATTTCGCTGATCTCAGCTTGCCGGCGAGCCTAGGCCCGGCCGACGTCGTGCCGGAGGCGCGCGCGGCTCGTTGATCGTGCGTCTCATTCGATCTCCGCGGTGGCGTGGATGAAGTTGACAACGGCGCGGGCGAGCTCGGGCCGCGGTCTTCCTGGAGGAAGTGACCGCCGCCGACGATGGTGGTGTGCGGCTGGTCCGCCGCGCCGGGGATCGCGCCTGGAGCACGCGCGTCGCCGCCGCTCGGTGATCGGGTCCGGTCCGAGAACGCGGTGAGGAACGGCTTCTTCCACTGCTCGAGGACCTTCCACGCGGCGCGGTTCGCCGCCGACGCCGGGATCGTCGGGCGAGGTCGGCACGAGCATCGGGAACTGGCGCGCGCCGGCCTTGTAGAGTCGTCCGGGAACGGCGCGTCGTACGCGGCGATCACGTCGGCGCGAGAGATCCGTGGTCGTTCCCGAAGCTGATGATCTGACCGACCGCGAAGTCCGGCGACCGCCTGGGAGAAGCTCTGCCAATTCGAGGAACGCCTCGCCGGGCGGGCTGTCACCCGTGGGCAGGAAGGTGTTCGCCGCGACGACCCGTGCGAAGCGCGTCGCCGTCCTCGGCCGCCAGGCGCAGGCCGATCAGGCCGCCCCAGTCCTGGCAGACGAGCGTGATGTTGCGAAGGTCCAGCGCCTCGATGACCGCCCGCATCCAGTCGACGTGGCGTTGGTACGTGTAGTCCTCGCGTGCGGTCGGCTTGTCCGAGCGACCGAAGCCGACGAGGTCGGGCGCGACCGCCCGGTACCCGGCGGCGGTGATGCACCGGGATCATCGTGCGGTAGAGGTAGCTCCACGACGGCTCGCCGTGCAGCAGCAGCACGGTCTCGGTCGCGTCGCGCGGCCCTTCGTCGACGTAGTGGATGCGCAGGGTCTCGCCGCTCCCGTCGCCGCGGGGGACGTCGACGTAGTGCGGCGCGAACGGGTAGCCGGGCAGCTCCGTCGAAGCGGTCGTCGGGAGTGCGCAGCACGTCCATCAGGCAGCTCGTCTCATTCGGGGGTCCTCCAGGAGGGCGGTCAGCGTGTCGTCGACGACGGCTCCGGCGCGTCGTCGACGGACAGGCCCCGCTCGGTGCGCAGCACCTCCCACGCGCCCGCCGCTGGTCGCGACGTTCAGCGCTTCGAGGACGACCGGGCGCGCGATCGGCGTCGAGTCGTCGAGCTCGGTCGCGAAGACCCGGCGCGAGGTCGCGGACCGTGCGCCGATCGTCATGCGCTCGCGCGCCCTCTCGCAGCGTCGAGGAGCTCGACGCCCAGATCATCGCCGCGCGCCGCACGGGCGCGAGGTCTTCCCAGATCGCGGCCCGCTGCCGACGACCTCGTCGATGCGGTCGGCGGCTCGAGGTCGGCGTCGACGGCGTACAGGAGGTGCGCGACCTCTTCGGCCTGGCGGGCCCCGCGGCGGCGAAGAGATCGTCCAGATCGTCGAAGTGCACGTAGACCGAGCGCAGCGAGATGCCGGCACGCGCGGCGATCTCCTTCGCGGTGGGCCGGAGGTCGCCGCCGCGGACGAGCTCGAGCACCGCTGTGACGACCGCGGCACGGGTTCGGGCTGATCGTGCCGTGCGTCCGTCGACCGTCTGCGTCACGGCGCGCACCGTAGAGGTTCTTTCACTTCCAGTGCAATGGCGAGCCGGCCGACGTAGGCTCCGCACCGTGGGACGCCGCCGGAGGCTCTCGCACTTGTCGGTCCGGTCGTCCTCGTGCTGGCCGCCTGCGGTGGTGCGGCGGGGGCGAGCCAACGACCGCTCGTCCTTGGACCGAGTGCTGCGGCGATCCCATCAGCAAGACCGCCGAGCGGCGTCTACAGCACGGACGCGGACGTCGGCGCGGTCCGGTGCCCGGACCGGGTCCCGCTCAGAAGGGCCTGACTTCGTCTGCACGCTCGACATCGACGGCGAGCCGCTGCGTCACCGGTGAGCCAGACCGACGACGACGGGGCGAAGTCGCTTCGAGCAGGCCCAGGCGGTCGTCTCACGACCAAGACGTCGAGACTTCGCGACGTCGTGCACGGCAGCAGCACGGACACGCCGGCCTCGCGAGGTCTCGTGCGGACGACGCCGGTGGCTGATCCGGACGCCCGGAGCGAGGATCACCTGCCCGGTGGACTTCGCGGACGGCGCCAGCGGGGTCGCGACGCTTCAAGGTGACGCGACGCGGCGGGCAACATCGACGCTGATCAGCATCCGACCGCGCCTGAGCGCGGCGGGAGTCGCCGCCGCCGGCCGGCGGCGCGACTCCCCGTACGATCGCGCCCATGCTGCGGATCGACGGGCCCTGGGACGGCATCGCCACCCTCACCCTCGACCGGCCGGAGCGGAAGAACGCGCTCTCGATCGAGCTGCGCGACCGGATCTCGGACGTGCTCGACGCGCTCGCGGCCGACGAGGCGGTCCGGGTGGTGGTGCATCACCGGCGCCGGCGACGTCTTCTCGGCCGGCTTCGACCTCCGGGAGTTCGAAGCCGCGATCGACGACCCGGCGTTCGGCGAGCGGCTCTGGGCGTCGAGCGACCGCTACCACCGGACGGTGCTGCAGTTCCCGCTGCCGATCGTCGCGGCGTGAACGGGCCGGCGATCGCGGGCGGGTTCGACCTCGCGGTGATGTGCGACCTGCGGGTCGCGTCGAAGACCGCGACGTTCTCGCACCCCGAGGTGACGTTCGGTGACGTCGTCTACGCCCCGCTGCACGACCTGGTCGGCGGCGCGGTCGCGCGCGACCTGTGCTTCACCGGACGCAAGGTCGACGCCGACGGAGGCGCTCGCGCTCCGCCTCGTGTCGAGCGTCGTGCCGGCGAAGGAGCTCGCCGGTCGGCGACGGCGGAGATCGCGGCGCAGATCGCCCGCGTGCCGCGCGAGCTGCTGCTGCGGCACGAAGGCCAAGGCGCTGCGCCGGGCCGGCGATCACCGTCGGCAGGCACGCTGGACCTCTGACGTGGGCGCGCTCGATGTCGATACCGAGCTCGTCGGTGGCGACGGCCATTACCGGGCGCACCTCAACGAGGACTGGCGCATCTGGGGGCCGAACGGCGGGTACCTCGCCGCGCTCGCGCTGCGGTGCGCGGGCGCGCACTCGCCGTTCCGCCGCCCGGCGTCGTTCAGCGGTCACTTCCTCGGCGTCGCGGACTTCACCGACGTCGAGCTGACACGCGCGGACGCTGCGGCGGACCAAGCGCGTCGAGTCCGTCGCGGTGTCGATGACCCAGCACGGCGCGCCGATTCTCGAAGCGCTGGTCTGGACGGTCGGCGATGTCGCAGGGCTCGAGCACCAGGCGCGCGTCATGCCGGACGGTCCCGCCGCCGGAGCGGCTCCCGCCGATCGAGGACCGGCTCCCGCACGACGACCCGATGTTCCCGTTCTGGGGAACCTCGAGCTGCGCCCGTGCGACTGGATCGACGATTGGGAGCACGCGGCCGCCGGGCGAGTTCCGCCAGCAGGGCTGGTACCGGTTCCGGCCGACCGCGACGTTCGCCGACCCGTACCTCGACGCGGGGCGCAGCCTGCTCGTGCTCGACACGTCCTCTGGCCCGCGGCCGACCGCGGGCACCCGGAGAACACGCGAGTGCTACGCGCCGAGCATCGACGTGCAGGCGCGTTTCCACGCGCTCGCGCCGGACGAGCCGTGGCTGCTCGCCGACGCGTTCTCGCCCGCGGCGGCGCGACGGGCTCGTCGGCGGCACCGGCGCGATCTGGTCGCGAGTCCGGCCGGCTCCTCGCGACCGGCGGCAGCAGATGCTCTGCCGCCCCATCCACCTCAACCCGGCCCCGCACGCCGAGCGGCCGGGCCGGCTCGGCGGGGGATGGGTAATCTGACGACCCGTCAGATCCGGCGACGCCCGGCACGAGAGGGACGACGCCATGCTCGACATCGTGATCCGCGGCGGGACGCTCGTCGACGGCACCGGCGCGCCCGCCCGGCCGGGCGACGTCGGGATCCAGGACGGCCGGATCGTCGCGGTCGGCGAGATCGACGAGCCGGCGGACCGGGTCGATCGACGCGCACCGGGCTCATCGTGGCCCCGGGCTTCGTCGACCCGCACACGCACTACGACGCGCAGCTCTTCTGGGACCCGGTCGGCGTCGCCGAGCAACGTCCACGGCGTCACGAGCGTCATCGGCGGCAACTGCGGCTTCACGCTCGCGCCCGTGCACGCCGAGGACGCCGACTACCTCCGCCGGATGATGGCGCAGGTCGAGGGCATGCCGCTGGCCGCGCTCGAGCAGGGCGTGCCGTGGAGCTGGGAGACGTTCGCGGAGTACCTCGCCGCGCTCGAAGGCAACGTCGGCGTCAACGCCGGCTTCCTCGTCGGCCACTGCGCGATCCGCCGCTACGTGATGGGCAAGGAAGCGGTCGAGCGCGAAGCCACCGAGGACGAGGTCGCGGACGATGGTCGCGGAGCTGCGAGGCCGCGATCGAAGCCGGCGGGCTCGGGTTCTCGACCACGCTCTCGTACACGCACTCCGACGGTGACGGGAAGCCGGTCGCGTCGCGGTGGGCGAGCCACGACGAAGTGCTCGCGCTGTGCGGCGCGGTGCGCGACCACGAAGGCACCACGCTCGAGGCGATCGTCGACGGCTGCCTGGACCAGTTCAGCGACGAGGAGATCGAGCTGTTCACGCAGATGTCGGTCGCGGGCCAGCGGCCGTTGAACTGGAACGTGCTCACCGTCGACTCGCGGGTGCCCGAGCGGGTCACCCGCCAGCTCGAGGCGTCGAGCATCGCGGCGAAGGCCGGCGGCCGGCTGGTCGCGCTGAGCATGCCGGTGATCGTCCCGATGAACATGAGCTTCAAGACCTACTGCGCGCTGTTCATGCTCCCGGGTTGGAAGGAGGTCATGTTGCCTCCCGGTCCCGGAGCGGATCGAGAAGCTGCGTGACCCCGAGACCCGCAAGTGGATGAACGAGCGGGCCCAGAGCGAGGAGGCCGGCGTGTTCCGCCGCCTCGCCGACTGGAAGAACTACGTCCTCGGCGACACGTACTCCGACGGCGAACGAAGGGCTCAAGGGCCGGACGGTCAAGGACCTCGCGGCGGAGCGCGGCACCGAGCCGTTCGACACGCTGCTCGACATCGTCATCAACGACGACCTCGCGCACCATCCTCTGGCCGATCGCGCCGGACGGCGACGCGGCGTCGTGGGAGCTGCGCAAGAAGGTGTGGGAGGACCCGCGGGCGATGGTCGGCGGCTCCGACGCCGGCGCGCACCTGGACCGGATGTGCGGCGCGCCGTACACGACCCGGTTCCTCGGCGACACGATCCGCGGCCGCAAGCTCGTCCCGCTCGAAGAGGCGGTGCGCATGATCACCGACCAGCCCGCGCAGCTCTTCGGGCTGCGCGACCGGGGCCGGCTCGCCGAGGGCGGCCACGCCGACGTCGTGGTCTTCGACCCCGAGACGATCGGCGCCGGCGCCGCGACGCTCGTCGCCGACCTCCCCGGCGGCGCGGCGCGCTCGACGTCGACCGCGGAAGGCATCGTGCACGTCTTCGTCAACGGCGTCGAGACCGTGACCGACAACGAGTCGACGGGCGCGACCCCCGGGATCATCATCC